>JADKFV010000015.1 GCA_016717325.1 Bacteroidota bacterium
ATTACATGGAGTACCCCTGTACGTATAAATAAAGTTGCCGGTGATTGCATTGATAGTGATAATACTGTAGAAGGCGCAGTGCCTGCCGTTGGGCCCAATGGTGAAATATATGTTGCATGGGCCGGGCCAAATGGTTTGGTTTTTAATCGCTCGTTTGACGAAGGCAATACATGGCTAAGCAGCGAAACACCTATCGACCCAATGCCTGGTTGGGATTATGCCATACCGGGTATATACCGTGCTAATGGTTTGCCCGTTACTGCTTGTGATGTGAGTGGAGGTGCGTATACAGGTACCGTATATGTAAACTGGAGCGACCAACGCAATGGTGCTTCGAACACCGATGTGTGGCTTGCAAAATCTACAGATAGCGGACGAAACATGGACTATCGATAAGTAAATGACGACAATACAAATCGTCAACAATTTTTTACATGGATGACAGTAGACCAGGCTACAGGATATTTATATTTTGTTTTTTACGACCGCAGAAATTACACAAACAATCAAACTGATGTTTATGTAGCAGTATCAACAGATGGAGGTACAACATTTATTAATCATAAAATAAGTCAAACTCCTTTTGTACCCGACCCAAATGTTTTCTTTGGCGACTATACAAACATTACTGCTTACAATGGCCTTGAGACCAATATGGACAAGGCTTCACAATGGTGCGCTTAGTGTATGGACAGATGTTACAGACTTAAGCACTTTATTGTCGAACGAAGAAATTGTGCAAACTAAAAATGATTTGAGTTTCGAAAACTTTCCAAATCCATCGCATGATTATACCTATGTTTCGTTTAAACTTCACACTAGATCGAAAATCAATCTCACCATTCTGGACATGAATGGCAAAGTGGTTTCGCAAATTATATTAAATGAAAACCGTGACTATGGAAAATATATTGAGCGCATCGATTTAACAAAATTGAATTTACCCAATGGCACCTATTTGCTTAAACTCGAAATAGATGATAAAGTAGAAGTGCAAAGGCAGATTAAAATTTAGTGCTGTTGGTAAAGGTTTATTTCATTCCTGTTTTTTAAAATCACATATTTACTATTACAAAAGAAAACAAATGGTTACATCACGTATTACTTTGCGTCCAATTGATGCTGCTGATTTATCGACTGTGCATCAATTGTTTTCGCTGCCTGAAACCGATAAGTACAACACACTTGGAATACCACCAACTATTGACGATACAAAAAAAATAATGGATGTGTGGCTTGATGCACAAAAAATAATTCCTCGTGAAAAATATATTTACTATGCCATGAATGAAAAAAAAGAATTTGTTGGAATTGTTGGCATAAATATAGGGAAGCCAAAATACCGCCTTGCAGAGTTGTGGTATAAATTACATCCTGTACAATGGAACAAAGGCTATGCAACAGAAATAGTAAACAGTATGATTAAATATTGTTTCGAAGATTTAAAATTACATCGAGTAGAAGCAGGTTGTGCATTCGATAATACTGCATCGATAAAAGTATTGCTCAAAGCGGGAATGCAACACGAAGGAATGAGACGCAAAATGTTACCCATACGCGGTAACTGGATTGATGGAAATTTGTATGCTATACTGGAGGAAGATTTTTTCAACTCAAAATAGTTTTTGAAATAGTTTTTCTAAATAAAGACGTTTACATAAAATAATATTCTACTTCCGTTTTGTTTGCATTAGCTTTGCAAATGTAGCAGGAAGAAAAAGTGAAAATAAAAAGTAAGCTTCAACGGTTTTGGAAAATACTTGGCCCCGGCCTCATAACGGGTGCCAGTGACGATGACCCGTCAGGTATTGCCACATACTCTCAGGCTGGTGCAGGATATGGTCTTTCTACCTTGTGGACTGCTGTTATTGCGTTTCCATTGATGGCAGCCATACAACAAATGTGTGCACGCATTGGTCTTGTTACTACACACGGCCTCACAGGAACATTAAAAAAGTATTATCCCCGTTCTGTTTTATACGTCATGTTGCTATTTAGTTTTCCGGCAATTGTGATGAACATAGGTGCCGACATTGCCAGTATGGGAGCTGTAGGTAATTTATTATTTCCAGCAATTGATTCAATTTACTTTAGTGTGATGTTCACAGCGTTACTTCTCATTTTGATAATATATTTGCCATACCATCGAATTGCCGCCATTTTAAAATATCTGTGCCTCGTGCTTTTGGTTTATTTGGTTGTTCCATTTTTGTATAAACAAGATTGGTTACAAATTTTAAAATCAACAGTAATTCCAACTTTGCAATTCGATAAAAAATATATTGGTATTCTTGTTGGAATTTTAGGAACAACTATCTCCCCGTATTTATTTTTTTGGCAAGCTTCGATGGAAGTAGAAGAAATGCAACACAAAAAAAGGCACCTGATGGTGAATAAAAAAATCATTCACGATATGCAGCAAGATGTCGATTTTGGAATGGGCTTTTCGGGCTTAGTTATGTTTTTTATTATTCTTACAACTGGAACAGTTCTTTACAACAGCGGCATACATCAAATTGATACTGTGGAACAGGCAGCATTGGCTCTAAAACCTCTTGCAGGAAATTTTGCATACCTGTTGTTTGCCATTGGTGTGATAGGTACAGGCCTTCTTGCCATTCCGGTGCTGAGCGGTTCTTTATCGTATATCATTACCGAAACATTTGGCTGGCAACAAGGTCTCGACAAAAAATTTCATGAAGCCAAAGCGTTCTATATTGTAATTGCTATTTCGCTTCTTTTAGGTTTGTCGTTAAATTATGTAGGCATATCCCCTATTGAGGCTTTGATTTACACTGCCATTTTATACGGCCTCACTGCCCCTGTTTTAATTGCTATTATTCTTCACATTTGCAACAATAAAAAAGTGATGGGCGAATTTACAAACTCAAAAACACTAAATATTATGGGAATTGCTGCACTAATAATTATGACACTGGCGGGCGGTGCACTGTTATATTTGCAATTTACCGGGCAATAATTTTTTGTTTAAGTCATTTTCAAATTTAGTTAATGCCATCACAAGTATCTGCTTCAACTTTACTTTGCATTAATTTTCAGTTTCAATGTTAGAGTAGATGCACGAAACTTATTTACATTGTAGCGCAAAAAATATAAAACTATAACATATGTTTGCGTGGCATTTTTTTATGAATATTAATTTAAACTCTTTTCCATTCGCTGATTGTAATTCATGACAAACGAGCAAACCGCCATAAGAACCACTTATTTTAGCATTATAGGTAACACATTACTTGCCTTAACAAAAGGCATTGCAGGCACATTGGGAAATTCTTATGCCTTGGTTGCTGATGCTATTGAATCCACCACAGATATCTTTTCTTCGTTTTTGGTTTTGTTCGGCATAAAATATTCGAACCGCCCTGCCGATAAAAATCACCCCTATGGACATGGTCGTGCCGAACCTTTGATTACATTTTTGGTAGTTGGGTTTTTAATTACTTCGGCAACTATTATTGCTTATGAAAGCATCATCAATATTCGTACACCACACCAATTGCCAAAAGCATGGACGCTGATTGTTTTAGGTGCGATAATAATATGGAAAGAAATTTCGTACCGGCTTGTGGTGAAAAAAAGTATCGATACCAACAGTTCTTCGCTTAGGGCCGATGCGTGGCATCACCGAAGCGATGCACTTACTTCAATTGCCGCATTCATAGGAATATCTGTTGCACTTATTATGGGACCCGGTTACGAAACTGCCGATGATTGGGCAGCATTGTTTGCATCAGGATTTATACTGTACAATAGCTATTTGATTTTTAGACCTGCTCTTGGCGAAATTATGGATGAGCATTTTCACGATGACCTTGTTGCACAAATAAGAACAGAAGCAATGAAAGTTGATGGCATTATCGATACCGAAAAATGTTTTGTACGTAAGGCAGGAATGAAGTTCCATATCGACCTGCATGCAACTGTGGATGCCAACATAACAGTGAAAGAAGGTCATGAAATAGCACATAAACTCAAGGATACATTACGCCAGCAAATTCCGGTACTGGGCCATGTGCTCATTCATGTGGAGCCAAACGAATAAATTTTTCCTTGAACTATCTGTAACCGTATACGTTGGTCACTGTTGGGTTTGCTGGCAAAATGAAATATGCTCTCATAGCTAATAATTTAGAATCTAAATTAAATTGAAATGATAAAGTCCTATAATGCGAGAAGGTAACATTTGCTTTGGTTCGAAAAGTGCTTAGTATAGATCCGAAAAATTAAACGATATGAAAAGTATGTAAGCCCCTTATATTATATTTTGAGAACTTTTGCTTTAGTCCAGTCCACCTGCGTATCTGCAGTTTTCAAATCGATAAAGTGTTCTTCTTTTATAAGTTTTTCTAATTTTCTTAATGCATTTTCGAGACCATAATACGATTTTAATTTCCTTATATAATTGAGCCCGGGTACCATAGGTTGAGTTGGATCAAAATCGCGTGGGTGAAAATAAGTCATTACATAATCGGAATTTTTTGTCAGCCTCTTAATAATATGATAAGGCAATAAGCGAAAATAGCCACCACCGGAAAAAATCAAAGATTTTCCTAAAAAGGTGGAAAGGTTAATCGGAAATTCCTTTATTCTCATGCCTTCTACATCTATCCAGCAAGGCACAGCAGCACCAAAGTTTTCAAACCCGCCATGGGCACGCTTCGCAGGAAATATAGAACAGTCTATTTCAATACCAAATTTCATCAATATTTCGAAAACCCATTTGTTTTCCTCCTTTACTGAAAAACCCGGAGCACGATATGAAATTACCTTTTTTCCAATTATATCTTCCAGATGCTTAATTGACTTTTCGACATCGTCTTCAAATGCTTTTTTACTTTGCTTGTAAGCAAGCTGATGCATATCGGAATGGGATGCGATTTCGTGACCATTATCATTAATTTGTTTTATGATTTCAGGGTATTTACGTGCAATCCATCCAATACAAAAGAAAGTGGCTTTTTGATTTGTTTGATTAAGCAGGTTGTGTATACGATCCATGTTTTGATGGATTCTCACCTCAAAGTTAGCCCAATGAGTTTCGGTGCTGGTAGCTTCATTGTCGAGGATATGAAACCATTCTTCAATATCGAAAGTGAGTATATTCATTCTTTAATTTGGCCCTGATGCTTTTATCAATGCACCACTAGGTTGATTTTTTATCGAAAATAATTTTATATAATTAATAGCACAAATACACAAAAAACAACAAAACATTAAATCGGAGAGACATAAACCAAATTAATTAAACCATCAGCGGCAATATTTTCCAAAAGCAAGTGCTGTTATTGGAATAAAATTGCGTTTTTTAAATATTCAGATTTTTGTGAATGCACAAAAGTAATGTTTTCAATCATTAACACAAAAACACTATTTAAAACAAGGGCATTTTTATTTGCTAAGTGAAATTGCAACATTGTGTTTACGAGTTTTGGTTTCGAAAATTATTCTCATATTCTATTTAATTCTTGCCTCATCAACCATGAAAGAGCCTATATTTAGTTCTATATAAGATTTGCTTCAAAACTCAGTAAATATGGCTAGATTAAAAATATTGAAACATTAAACTTTTATTATATTTGTCCTCTAAACCAATAGGTTGAGTAAACCAATGCACGGTTACTTTTTTTGACAATAACATAAAACAATTGAACAAAAACATTTACACTTCTCTCCAAGTTATACTTGCATGTAGACTTCGCTTGCTTTTGCTGGCCTGTGTTTTTTATTTGCAGATAAATTTTTCTTATGCGCAGTGCCCTCCTATTACTGTAAATCAGTGTGGAACTTTACCTGTAGTTGGCGGTGGAACAATTGCGCCAGGCTCAACGGCACAGTTTTGCATTGGCGATAGTATAGGAGTTTTTAATACTAACTCCGGTATTATTGATAGCAGTTGGATATGTTGGGGTGATGGAACTTTATCGGCTTTTTCCGGTAATTTTACCGACACTATAAAACATAAATATAATTACAAGCCCGACTCGTGTGTAAATGGCGGCCAGGCATCTATCGATTATTGGATAGTAGCACAGGCCAATTGTGTAAATGGAGTTTCCATCAACAAGGCACAGCTATCGCTCATACTTAAATTTTACCCTCATGCCGATTTCTATTTTAAAGACAGCATATGTCAATATGAAATAGCGGACTTATGGTGCGGGCAGGATTGTTCTACCGCCTATGGTTGGGCCAATATTTCGGCTCCCGATTCGGCTTTAATAACATGGCACTTTGGTGATGGAACCGATACATCGTATTACACTTACTCGAACTGGATAAATACACCGCAACATAGTTACACATCACCCGGTAATTATACCATCAGCATGGTTATTCAACAAATGGGGGCTTTGCCTTGTGGTTCCGATTCGGTATGGCATACCTTACATGTAAAAGCTAAGTCGAGCGCGTTTCCTACAGTGTATGCCAATGAATGTGCTCCCGATACTTTTCCCGGTAACATCATTATGCTAAATGTTGACAGCCTTGCATGGAATGTAGCACCTCCAAACACAGTTTCGAATTATTTAATTCCAAATCCAACTTTCATAGTGCCCAATGCAGGAGTTACCTACATAGGTGCATATCTATATGGTTGCTGGGTCGATACGAACAATGTTTTTATCAGCAATACTTACTATTGGGATACCGTTTTGACTTTCAGACCCTAAGCCTGATTTGACTTTTATTGCCCCTACTCCCGACTTTTGTGATAGTGTACATTATGTTTTCCAAAATTATTTTAGTCTCAACCCAGCCCCTACCGATTCGGGATATCTATTTACTATTTTGCATAACGGAACAAATATTTTCAGCGATACAAGTGCTAATCCTGCAAATTATTTTACTGATACTGCAGGCACATACATTGTAAGTGCTCTGGCATGGAACGATTGCGATACATTGCTTTTTGTGGATACATTTTTGATTACAGCCCCAACAGTGGTTGCCGTTAGCAATGACACATCGCTTTGCAGATGGGACGCATCAATTGGTTTGGTTGGCAATCCCGGTGCCGGCACTTGGTCACTCAATGGCATTGTGGTTTCTAATACATTTAATCCATCAACAGCTACTCAGCCGTATAATTATTTAGTTTACGATTTAGGTGGCTGTTCTATTCCCGATAGTTTATTAATCACAGTAAATGGCTTATTTGTAAAAGCCGATAACGACACTTCCATTTGCGATTATGCTTCGGGCTTTTTGTTAAATGCATTTCCGGGCGGTGGCATATGGCAAGGTCAGGCAGTTGATCCGTTGGGAAACTATAATCCACAAAATGGAAATCAGGCAATTGATACCAATGTTTATGTTTATAACGATACCAGTGGATGCGTAATTACCGATACTGTTTTTGTAACAATAAATTCGCTCAATTCTGCAAGTGTAACAATACCTGACAGTGGTTGTGTAAATACTGCTCTCAATTTTACGGTAAACAATGCAGGTCTTAATGTTGTATGGAACTATGGTGATTTATCTGCTCTGGATACTGCGCATAATGCAACTCACAATTATACAAGCTCAGGTAATTTTACTGTTACGCTTTTTTCGAGCGACAACAATAATTGCAAAGACACTATCACACAAAACATATTTATCGATAATCCACCTAATGCGGTGTTCACTGCGGCTCCATTGAATGGCTGTGCCATACTGCCGGTAATAGTCAACAATACAAGTATAAATACTTACCTGCCAAATTACGTTTGGTACTATGACAACACAATTGATACTATTTTCGAACCCGATACATTGTTTTTTGGAAATGGCCCAAATGATACTACACAATATCCCATTCAACTTGTTGCAACCAATATTTGCACGAGCGATACATTTACAGTAACGGTAAGTGTATACTCACTTCCACATGCAAATTTTGGTGCAAATTTTACCGACACATGCTCACCGGCTCTTGTGCAGTTCAACAATATTTCAATCGGCAATACTTTCTCATACAGTTGGTATGTAAACGGTTTGTTTTACAGCAGCGATAGCATTCCCCCACCATACTATATGGTTGCCGACTCTACCGACTCTATATATCAAGTTATGCTTGTTGCTGAAAACATTTGTGGCAAGGATAGCATCCTAAAAGATATTATTATTCACCCTAATCAGGTGAAGGCATTTTTCAATACCAGTTTATCGTACGGCTGTGCACCATTAACGGTAAATTTTTCGAGCAGTGTACAAGCCAACAGTACTATACAGTGGAATTTTGGCGACAACACTTTTGCAACAGGCGATACTGTGTCGCACACTTACCTCACTGCCGATACTTTTGTGGTGTGGCAAAGGGTTGACAATTACTGTGGTTTAGACTCTACAAGTCACACCATTATAACGTTTCAGCAGCCACCGGTTTCTTTCACTGTCGATCCGGTTTTGTGTGGCAACTTACCTGTGCAATTTTACAATACTTCGGTTGGTACACTTGGTGCAATTTGGGATTTTGGCGATGCATCTAATATCGACTCTATCAATTCGGCACCATCGCATTTATATAGTGCACCGGGAGTTTATAATGTTACACTCATTGGTATATCTACAGGCAATGCGTGTCGCGATACATTTTCATTCCCGATAAATGTTTTAGATTATCCAACAGCTGTATATGCCATTAATCCTAAAGATGGCTGCGAACCGCTGCAGGTAAGTTTTGCCGATTCATCACTGAAGGGAAAATATTTTAAATACGATTTAGGAAATGGCGATTCGTTAACAGGGCCGGTGAATCCGCAAAATTATACTTACTATTTTCCGGGTGATTTTACAGTTATACTAACTTCTATAGATGCAAATGGTTGCATGGATGATACATCATTTAGTTACGTAAAAGTTTATCCAAAACCAGTTGTTGATTTCACTTATATGCAAGTGCCATTGTGCAGCACTCCCGCAAATTTGCAGTTTACAAATCAAAGTACTATTGCAACTTCATTCCTTTGGAACTTTGGCGGGCTAGGCACTTCCAATCATCAGGACGATTCGGTATTGGTAAATGGCGATACCACATTTGCAGTTACTTTAATTGGAAGCACTGTTTATGGCTGTACCGATACGATTACAAAAAATGTTGTTTCACACATAAAACCAACAGCAAAGTTTACTGCCACACCACTCGAAGGTTGCCCGCCATTGGAAGTAGATTTTTTAAATCAGTCG
The DNA here is from genome assembly GCA_016717325.1 of Bacteroidota bacterium. Classification (GTDB taxonomy): domain Bacteria; phylum Bacteroidota; class Bacteroidia; order AKYH767-A; family OLB10; genus JADKFV01. Next base: position 9,193 of record JADKFV010000015.1, read on the forward strand.
CAGCATTACGATCAGTCGTGGTGGACTTTTGGTGATGGTTACAGCGATATTACCGATAGCCCAACTCATATTTATGATACCACAGGATTTTACAATGTTCAACTTATTGTTGCTAACGACTCGGTATGTTACGATACTTTGCTTATAAACAATTACATAGAAGTATATCCACTGCCAAATGCAAATTTCAGCTATGTAATATCACCGGTAGGAAGCCTCATTCCGGGCAATACAGTTATTTTTACCGATAGCAGTATGCTTGCTTCGGCATGGAACTGGACTTTTGGTGATGGCAATGGTGATGCAATAGAAAACCCAACACATCAATACGATGCGGGTGGAAATTACATTGCTACACTTTTTATTACGAGTGATGATGGCTGTACCGATACCATTTCGAAACTTATTGAACTAGGTGTGTTCCCAACATTGTATGTGCCAAATTCTTTTACTCCAAATAACGATGGCAAGAATGAAATGTTTGAAATAAAGGGCAGTGATATTTTGGAATCGAACATAATAATTTACAACCGTTGGGGACAGCCGGTGTTTACGAGCGATAATGCGATAAAAAATTATTGGAACGGTAGCGATGAATTTGACCGACCATCACCACCCGGTGTATACATTTATTTGCTCTCAGTGACAAAAGCCGGTGGCGATAAATATAGTTTGCGAGGAAAACTTAATTTGATAAAATAATTTTTCGGGATTTGTTATTTTGGATAACACTTTACAAATCACTATATCAATTTTATTTCCATTGAATTTTGACACCATTAATTTTGGGCAGAAAGCCAAATGCAATTTTCCTGTAAAATTTTTAGGTTCAACTATAAGTCGAATAAAAATACTCACATTTGTGAACTGAAACACAAAACAAAATTTCGATGAAAACAATTACTTTACTGTTAGCTGCGCTTGTAATAAATTTTTGCCTGTCAGCCCAAAATTTTAATATGCAATTACTTTCAACATTGCAATACAATAACTCGTGTGCTAATATTGGCGGGTATGTTGATGCTTTAGGCAATGAGTATGCACTAGTAGGTGTGGGCGATAAACTTTCGATAGTAGATGTTACCAATGCTGCAAACCCCAAAGAAAAATTTACAGTACCCATGACTGACAATTTATGGAAAGAAGTGAAGACATGGCAAACCTATGCGTATGTGACTACCGAAACATGTTGCGATCAGGTTGTGATTGTAAATTTACAATACATGCCCGACTCTATTCAATACAAAACTTATAATGGCGATGGTGCCATAGCTGGTCAATTAACAAGTGTACATTCACTCCACATCGATGATGGATATTTATACCTGCATGGCAGCAATCTTAATAATGGCGCCACTATTATTTGTTCGCTAACCGACCCATGGAACCCACAATATATGAGCGATGTTCCAACAACATATGTACACGATGCTTATGTGCGTAACGATACTCTTTGGACATGCAATATTTATGACGGTAAATTTACAGCTGTAGATGTTTCGGATAAATACAATCCGGTTGTACTTAATGATCAGCTTACACCAGATGCTTTCACACACAACTGTTGGCTTAACGATGCCGGCAATGTATTATTTACTACCGATGAAGTTTCCAATTCATTCGTGGCCGCATATGATGTGAGCGATGTAAACAACATAAAATTTCTTGATAAAATTCAAACTGCTCCGGGTTCAAATTCCATTGCACACAACACTCATGTACTGAACGATTTCCTAATCACTGCATGGTATACAGAAGGTGTTACAATTGTTGATGCAGCACGACCACACAACTTAATAGAAGTGGCAAAGTATGATACCTACTTACAACCCGGTGGCGGTTTTGCAGGCATTTGGGGGGTGTATCCTTATTTGCCAAGCGGCAATCTGGTGCTGGCAAGCATGGATGGGCACATGTATGTAATTGCGCCTACTTATGTCAGAGCTTGCTATCTCGAAGGTGTTGTAACCGACAGTGTAACCGGGCTGGGAATACTAGATGCAAATATAGAAATAACAGGGGCCGGCATCACTGAGCAATCCACAGCTGCAGGCGATTATGCTACCGGAACTGTTAATGCGGGTACGTATACGGTTAAGGTTAGCAAGTTTGGCTACTTCACTAAATACTTTTCGAACATTGCCTTGGTAAATGGACAACTTACTTTGCTCGATGTTGCGCTGGTTCCTAAATTAGCCATGGCATTATCAGGTACTGTAACTAACTTATCAAATGGCAATCCAATCGACAGCGCACGTGTTACGTTGAGCGATAGCGAATATGAGTTTATAGAATATACCGATGTAAATGGAGTTTATACATTTAATAATTTATATGAAAGCAATTATGAAATAACTGCTAACAAATGGTTATACAGTGATTCATGTTTAGCACCACAAACGTTAACAGGAACCAATACAATAAACTTTGCAATTACTCCTCGCATTTGGGATTCCTTTATCAACGATAATCATTGGACAATAACCAGCCCGCAAAGCCCCGGACAGTGGGTACGTGCAACTCCTATAGCTACTTACCAAAACAATAATATAGCGAACCCTGCAAATGATGTGAGTGATGACTGCGGCACCAAATGTTTTGTAACAGGCAACGATGGTTTAAATGACAATGTTGCAAGTGGCACCATTCTCAATACGCCAAACTTAGACCTTACCCCCTACTCCAACCCACACATTCGTTTTCGATATTGGCTGGCATTTGCCAATGATTCGCTAGGCAACCCGGGTGCCGATTTGTTTACCGCCCGAATAAGTAATGGAAGCACTGCGGCATTTGTAATAAATACTACTTCGGCTTCGGTTCCTGCATGGCACGATACTACTTTTAGAGTTGCCGATTTTTTGACGCCTACAAACATTATAAAAATACGATTTACTGTGGCCGATGCCGGAGTGCCCAATGTGGTAGAAGCTGCTATAGATGCTTTCGAAGTTTTTGATATGCCTCTTGCTGTAAATGAAATTTCGGCAGGAACAAATATCAATATTATCTATAGTAACAATAACATTTTGGTTCAGTATAATAATTTAGCTACAGCGTATACATGTATAGTTACAGATGAAATTGGCCGCCAAGTTTTTCAAACTAATTTGCAAAACCATTCGGGACAAATAATTATGCCCGAAGCATTAACCAATGGAATATACTTTGTGCAAATAGTAAGTGCTAATGGAACAGGAGCAAATTTGAAATTTGTGAAGTAGAAATAATTTGCAGCCTTGCCATGAAATGGACTTATTGAAAAACATTGAAAATTTCACAAAAAATGAAAACCATTAAATATGCCTTGACCTGAAATTTTTCATTAATCGTATGGCCGATTTTTTTTGTGTTCTAAATTTTAGTGATAAAACACAATTCATTTTGGAGCAATGAAAATATTTCGCAAAATGATTGACAATAAATAAGAGCGAAAATAAAAGTTACAAATGGACATAATATTCTTCTTCAGATTTTGCATTCAAAAGCAAAAAGAAATCAGCGAAAATCAACTTGAAGTGCGCATGCTTTTCTTCAATAAACTTTTGGAGTGGCCATTTTCAAACTGGAAATAATTGAAATTTTTACAACCTGATTTGATAAAAAATCTTAGAACCAAACAACCAACAACTTAATAACCAATCAACCAATAACAAAGTAACCCAATAACAAATAACCTAATAACCAACCAACCAATAACCAAAATTTAATTTCCTTCAATTGGTATGGTTATCTATATTTGCGCTCGTATGAAACTTATATTAGCGATTAACTTTTTGTTCTCGGGTTTTTTAGCCGCCCTGGCATGTTTGGCAATACCTGTAATAGTGCACTTGTTCAACTTTCGGAAATTTAAGAAAGTGCAGTTTACCAACGTGCGTTTCCTCAAAGAAATAAAAGAAGAAACAAACTCAAGCCGAAGGCTGAAACATTTATTGGTCCTTGCTTCGCGCATGTTGGCTTTGGCGGCTTTGGTGCTGGCATTTGCACAACCATTTATACCTGTTACTATGGCCAATAAAGCTGCTGCAAGTAAAGCAGTAAGCATTTTTATCGACAACTCGTTCAGTATGGATGTTGCAGGAAAAGAAGGAACTCTGTTGCAACAAGCTACTACCAAAGCAAAAGATATTGCTATGGCCTACCGGCCTGGCGACAGGTTTCAATTGCTCACAAATGATTTTGCTGCCACACAACAACGTTTGTTGACACGTGAAGAATTTTTAGAAGAAATTCAAAGCATCAAAAGCACCACTTCATCACGCAGCATCAAAGAGATTTATTTGCGGCAACAAGAAGCACTTAACAATGCTGCAACATCCGATAAGTCATCATTTATTATTTCCGATTTTCAAAAATCGGCTTATGACCTGGCATCTATAAAAGAAGACAGCACCATTCAAACACGCCTGCTTTTATTACCGGCTCAAACTGCCAGTAATTTATTTGTCGACACCGCATGGCTTGCTAATCCTCTTGTTCAATTGAATCAGTCTGCTGTATTGAAAATGGTTTTACGCAATTCGGGCAACAAAGATTTAGAAAACGTACCTGTGAAATTATTCATAAACGATATTCAAAAATCATTGGCAAGCGTAAATATTTCTGCAGGTGGCACTACACAGGCGGAACTTACTTTTACTTTGAACAATGCGGGCATACAACGCGGTCAGATTTCGATTACAGATTTCCCGGTGACATTTGACGATAACTATTTTTTTACTTTCAACATAGCTTCGGCAAAAAAAATAATGGCAATTAACGGGCGTATACCTTCCCCTTATCTCATGGGTGTATTCAACTCCGACTCGTCATTTGTTTTTGAAAATACCAGTGCCACCCAGGTAAATTAGGGCGCGCTAAAAAACAACAATCTTGTCATACTCAATAATATTCAATCGATAAGCAGTGGTATGGCTATCGAGCTTAAAAAATATGTTGAAGGTGGTGGCACACTCGCTATTTTTCCCGATTCGGCTGCTGATATTAGTTCTTACAATGCTTTATTAACAAGCCTTCGTGCCGATGCCATTACTTCGTGGAGCAACATGCCCGATAAAGTAGTAAAGCTCGATTTACAAAACGATTTATTCAAAAACATGTTCGACCGCTTGCCCGATAATATGGATTTGCCAACGGTGTTAAGTCATTTTGAAATGAGCAAACTATCGTCATCTACTCACTTACCTTTGATGAGTATGAATGGCAATTCAGCTTTATTGTCATCATACCTTTTTGGTAAAGGAAAATTTTATTTTTTCGCAGTGCCATTGAACGATGTGAACAGTAATTTTGTAAATCATGCTTTGTTTGCTCCGGTAATGTACCGTATGGCATTGCTGGTAAACAAGCAGCCCGAGTTGAGTTATGTTATTGGCCGCGATGAATCTTTATCGCTTGATAATGATGATATTGGTGGCGAAGAAGTTTTTCATATGTTGAATAAAAAAAACAACTTCGATATAATTCCGCAACACACCGTAAACATTGGTGACTTAAATATTTTCTTTAGCGACAACATAAAACAAGCCGGCAATTATGATGTGGTTTTAAATAATCAACCCATTACCAGTGCAGCATTTAATTACAACAAAACCGAATCGGTACTGGAATATTGGCCCGATGAAGACTTGAAATCGCAAATAGAAAAATATGGATTAAAAACATTTTCATCAATAAGCAACGCTGATGGAAAAATCACCCAAATAGTAAATGAACAAAACGAAGGCATTCACCTCTGGAAATACTGCATCTTAGCCACATTATTATTTCTTGGTTTAGAAACTTTACTTATTCGATTTTGGAAAACATGATATTGCTGATAAAAAACATTACTGTGATAGATGCTGCATCTTCATACCATATGCAGTGTGTGGATATATTGATACGTGATGGAATAATATCTGACATAAGTAAAAATATTGCTTCCGAAAAAAATGTAATTGTTTATGATGGAGGTGGAAAACATATTTCTGCTGGATGGTTTGATATGCGCGTAAATTTTTGTGAGCCCGGCAACGAACACAAAGAAGATTTGCATTCAGGATGTGAGGCTGCTGCCGCGGGTGGTTTTACAGATGTATTGTTAATGCCATCAACACAACCCCCCATTGATAATAAAGCACAAGTAGAATTTATTAAAAATAAAGCGCAGGAATTAAATGTTGAAATACACATAGCGGGCTGCATGACAGCTAAACGCGAAGGGCAAGAGTTGGCAGAATTGAACGATATGAAACAGGCGGGTGCCATTGCATTTACCGATGATAAACGTGCCATTAACAACCTTCATTTAATGCAAATAATTAGCACCTATGCCAAAAACATCGATGTACCCATCATACACTTTTGCGAAGAAAAATCGCTGACACATACTGTGGGTGTAAACGAAAGTGCAACTACCACTTCTGTAGGGTTTAAAGGTACGCCATCGTTGAGCGAAGAAATGGCAATACAACGAACTTTATCAATTGCCGAATACACCAATACTCCCATTCACATATCGTGTATAAGCACATCAAACTCGGTGGACCTTATAAGACAGGCAAAGGCAAAAAAAATAATGGTGACATGCGATGTTGCCATTCACAATTTGATACTGGACGATGCCCATATAAAAACCTTTGATGCTAACTTTAAAGTTGCGCCACCTATGCGTTCCAAAAAAGATATTGATGCATTAATCGAAGGATTGAAAGACGGTACTATCGATTGTATTGTGAGTGACCATACTCCTCAAGATATTGAAAGCAAACGTGTGGAATTTGAATTTGCTTTGCCAGGCATTATTGGTACGCAAATTTTATTCGGGCTTGTACATACATACTTATATCAACACCTTACGCTTGATGTGTTGCTGCAAAAAATTACCTCCAACCCAAGAAACATTTTGAAATAAATACTCACTCACCGGGATTTTTTATTTGCCCGATATCTTTTAGTTTAAAACAATCTTATTAGTAGAACTTTTATCGCCAACTTGTACATTTATAAAGTAAGTTCCTTTGGCAAAACTTGCTGTACTAATATTGGTATTTAACGATACTGTATTTAAGAATGAGTCTGAGTAAACAGCCTTTCCTGCTAAATCCAGAATTTTGATTGTGATATTGTTGTTTGCATACCATGCGCCATTAATACTCAATAATTGTTCATTTGCATTGTAAAAAGTTTTTATTCCAAAATTATTGAATAATTGATCAACACTGGCCGATGATGGAATAACCACAATGCCAACTTTGGTGCATCCATTTATATCGGTAACAATAACTGTATACGTTGCCGCTGCAAGATTGCTCACCGGGTTACCAGTACTTCCGTTACTCCAAACAAAAGTCAATGGTGTTGATTGTGAAGTAACAAAGCAAACAGCACTGCCATTGTTAGTTCCATTATCGGGAGTAGTAACTACACTGTCGATAACAGGCGCTGCCAAATCTGCAATGGTAACAACAAAAGGAATTGCACAACCGCCTTCGTCACTTACGGTGCATGTATACGTACCTGCCGCAACTCCTGTAATATTGTCGACTGTGGCACCGTTGCTCCATAGGAACGTAACATTTCCGCTGTTGCCGGCATATGCCACCGAAGCAGAACCACTAGAATTGCTACAAATAGTTGATGTTGTGGTTGATGTAAGTACCATGGTGCAACCAAACTCAGGGTGAATAGCAAAAGATTCGAACACATTGAATTGTTCAATGCGACCCCAACCGTATAACGAATCGTAATAAATGAAATTTGTAAAATCTTTAAACACTCGGTTCGATGCCATAAGGTTGATAGAATAATTAAATTCGTAAACACCTATAGCATATACATCGGGTGGAAGTGATACACCTCCATTTGGAAAACGCAATGTGATCGTTGTTTCGCCCAAAGTATCGTTGGGAGTAAAATAATACATTTCGCTTTCTGCAATTAATATAGTGTCAGGATATTGAGTTGCACTATCTATACGATAAATAAAAGCCTGAGTGCTGTCGCCAAAATCGGGTGCATTTAATTTTATAGTTACTGCTGTCATTACATCAGTTTTATTCAAAACATACTTCTGTACCATTTTGCTATGCTGACCTGGTGCATTTACTCCTTGTAATGAAGTAGCAGGCATGTAGATGGTATAATCGTGTGCAAATGTTGAATCAACCACATCGAAAAAAGCAAATGCCGAATCGTTAAGCACGTTTTCGTCAACAAAGTTTTTTATCGTTGTACCACAATGCACATGATAGGTGCCTTTGGCAGGCGCAACAAACGCGCCTATTTCATAATTCAAAAAATTGCCCGTGGTAATACCGGTAAAGTCAATCATGATAGTAGTATCATGTAATGTAATCATATTGTCGTCCATTACCATTAGGTGCACAGTTACAGTATCGAAATCCATGATACCATAATTATAAATACGGCCACCAAAAGATACAGTGCTGTTATGATACATTGGCCATTCTGATAGTCCGTTTGTTGGCTCTATTTGTTTCGAAATAACCAACGAATCGAAACCTGCATCGTAGTTAAAAGTTTGTGCAAATGTGGTGCTAATAGACGCAAGCATAACATATAGCAGTGTGCTCAAGAATAATTTTTTCATTTTGTCTTTTTTGATTTTGAGGTGCGAATTTAATGCTTTTGCTGCCACTACTTTTACATAATTCAGATTTTTATTAACATGATTAAGAGCAGGACAACAAATTGGCAATTGACACATGCAACAAAAAGTATTTTGTGATATAGCTTTAAGAATAAATGGTTAACTTATATTTTATTATTTTTAAACAACCAAAAAGGTACAAGATTTTAACAAGTTTCAAATTGGTATCACCTTTCTTTCTCAGTGTTTCTGTGTGCATTGGTGGTTTGATGGAAGCGTACTTATTCAACCCTTAATTTAAATTAATATAGCTTACATTGTAAATGCGACTTGCTCCATGTTTTTTAACTAATAAAATGAGTACCATTTGGCGCACGAAAAATACTTCTTGCTTTATGCAATAAAAGGCAAGATTTTTGCCAACCCGCAAATTCAACAACAAAGGGATTAAGTATGGCTAAGGTTTGGCAGGTGATTAAAAGCACTTTGATTTTTTTATTCGATTGCATTTCGTTACGAAAAGTTTTCAAAAACAAGTTTTTACTTTGGGGTGCAAGGTTCATATTGTGGACTGCACTGTATGTTGGAGCCATGGAAACCAATTTTTTGTGGTTGTGCGGCTACACACCCGACTCTGGAAGAAATTCGCCATCCCGATGTAGCAATTGCATCGGAGTTGATAAGCACCGACTCGGTTATTATCGGCAAATACTATTACGAAAACCGCACACCTATAACGTACGACAAAATATCGCCTTTGCTTGTTGATGCACTTGTAGCAACAGAAGATGTACGTTTTTACAAACATCACGGGCTCGATATTTACGCTTTAATTAGCAGCATGGTAAGCACTGCACAAGGCGATCAACGTGGTGGAAGTACTATTACACAGCAGTTGGTCAAAAACATGTTCAAGACCCGCAAAGAAACCAATCAAGGATTTGCAATATATTCCTATTGTAAAAACCGTAATTTATAAAAGTAAAGAGTGGATCACTGCAACCAAGCTTGAGCTTTTTTACAGTAAGCAGGATATTTTGGAGATGTATTTTAACACAGTCGATTTTGGTAACAATTGGTTTGGGGTAAAGGTGGCATCGCAAAATTATTTTAGTAAGCAACCCCTCGAGTTGAAACTTGAAGAAGCTGCATTGCTTGTAGGCATGCTGAAAGCCACAAGTAGCTATAACCCCATAAGAAATAAAAAGCGAAGCACCGAGCGTAGGAATGTAGTGCTGGGGCAAATGCTGAAGTACGATTACATCAAACAAAACACATTTGATAGTGTATCGGCATTGCCAATAAAATTAACGCTTAAGCAAAAAAAACGCAGCGATGAACACGATTCGTATATAAGAGTGCAGGCTGAAAATATTTTGAAAAAGTGGTGCGAAAAATATGGGTACAATCTTTACGAAGACGGTTTGAAAATTTATTGCACCATCGATTCGCGTTTACAAAAATTTGCTGAAGATGCCACACGCGACCACATGTCTAAATTACAATCGCAGTTTTATAAACAATGGGGCAAACAAAATCCCTGGCGCAATGAAAATGGTGGCGAGATTGCGAATTTTATAGAAGACAATATAAAAAATACTCCCATCTATGCTGACCTAGTGCGGCAGTATGGCGAAAAATCGGACAGCGTGTGGAAAATGTTGCGAGCCCCAAAACAAATGAAAGTATTTACGTGGTCGGGTGCTAAAGACACTACATTTTCATCGTATGACTCGTTGCGGTACTATGCAAAAATTTTACGCTCCGGCATGATGTCGCTCGACCCATACACTGGTTACATAAAGGCTTATGTAGGCGGTATCGATCACAAGTTTTTTAAATTCGATCAGGTATTTCAGGGCAAGCGCCAACCGGGCAGCACGTTTAAACCCTTCGCTTATTTAGCGGCCATGGATTGTGGTTTTAGTCCTTGCAGCCGTATGACCGACAAGCCAATAAAAATAAAATACGAAGGCGGGCAAGAGTGGGAACCACACAATGCAAATGAAAAATTCAGCTACCGCAATATGACATTGCGCAGGGCTTTGGGTCGTTCATGTAATGCCATAACTGCACAACTTACCGATAGTATTGGATGGGGCGAGGTGATTGAATATGCCCACAAATGCGGCATTCGCAGCAAGTTAGATTCGGTACCCTCCATTTGTTTGGGCTGCAGCGATGTAAGCTTGTTCGAGTTGGTAAATGCATATGGTACAATTCTCAATCAAGGCATACGCGTTGATCCTATGCTGATTGTAAAAATAACCGACAAAAAACGGGAAAATGCTGGCTGAGTTTAAGCCACAATTTGAACAGATGGTTAATCCCGAATCAGCATGGCTTACGTTATTTATGCTCATGGGTTCTATACAAGAACCGGGCGGTACAGCTTCAAGCATGTGGGCATACAAAGTATTTGATGATGGTAACGAAGTGGCCGGCAAAACAGGAACTACAAGTAACGAAAGCGATGGTTGGTTTGTGGGCATTACAAAAAACCTTGTAACAGGTGCATGGGTAGGTGCCGATTACCGCAGTGTTCATTTACGCTACGGGCTTGGGCAAGGCGCCCACAGTGCATTGCCTATTGTTGGCAAGTATCTCGAAAAAGCACTACATAGTAAAGGTACAGGAGTAAAAACAGGAAAGCTTAGCAAACCACCGGTAAAAATTCGTAAAGAATACTGGTGTCAACAACAAGACGATATTTATTTGCGCGATAGCATAAGAAGCGACAGCACCATAATAGCTCCCTCCGACTCTAACTTAATTTTCGAAATAGAAGTGCCAAAGGAATTACTTAATGACTCGGTGAGGTAATGGTTTACTAGCAAATAATTTGCTTAATGCTGGATTTCTAATTTAATAATTGTGTTTTGCACGTTTATCAATTAATTTTTTAGTCAATCAATTTAGAGTTTTGCTATTAAATTTAAATAGCACACTCTTGAGTATTGCCAAATTAAAATACCAATGCTTTGCATCGTTTATGATTAAGGCATTAAATATTTTGCTTTGATATAATTATTGATTTATTGCAGTTTTTTGGAGCATTGCTTGGCTTTCAAGCATAAAGGAAAGTGTTACTTGTTTAGAAAGCCATCAGTGATTTGTTGGGTAATTCATAAATTGCAGATTTTTACATTTATCTGATATAAATATGTTAATTCTTGAAATCTTATTTTATGGTGGACATAATGCTTGATTCGGAAATAGAGAAAATAAAAGAACAAACCAAAGCACAATGGAACAATACACCGTGCGGGCAAATCGGTGATATAACATACACCCTCGATTACTTTGAGAATGTGGAAAAATATCGGTACGAAGAATATGCACCCTGGATGAAAAGTTATTTTGAATACGATAAACAAAAGGGAAAAAACTTCTTGAAGTTGGTTTTGGACAAGGAACTGATTTGATTCAATATGCAAAAGGTGGTGCCGATGTTTATGGTATCGACCTTACACCCTATCACTTTGATTTAGCTTCGTTAAATTTTAAATTGAGAAACTTAAATGCGAACTTAACCTTGGGCGATGCTTCCAAACTTCCTTATGAAAATAATTTCTTCGATAAGGTTTCTTCTTTTGGCGTGCTGCATCATACTCCCGATATTGAAAAATGTGTTGACGAAGTTTATCGCGTGCTAAAACCAAATGGCGAGTTTATTATTGGACTGTATTATAAAGACAGTTTTTTTCATTACTGGACAAAATGTTTTTTAGATGGAATTGTCAAGTTTGGATTTTTACGACTTGGTTATGATGGAAATCTTAGCACACTCGAAGCCGGTGCCGATGGAAAAAAATACAAACCCTACATCAAACTATTTACAAAAAAATGATGCGACAATTGCTATCAAAATTTCAAATAGATGCGCTCGATATACGCCACCTAAATAGAGAAGATATTCCTTTGCTTGGCAAACTATTTACCGATGGTATGTTGCAAAAATACAGCACCCGGTATGGATGGTACATTTTAGCAAAGTGCACAAAAAAATAAACTTTTTTTTGTTCCGCGTTGCGAGGTAGAAGCCTGTAGCTATGGAGGGCCACCACTCACCAAGTTTTCGGGTGAGTGCCATTATTGGTTTTACACCACTAAAAAGCATATCGCTAAATCCACCTGAAAAAAATACGGAACCGCGTGTTTCAAATACCTCAAAGTTATGTATTGCGCATAGTGCCTTTATAGAGGTTAAAGTAAACCTTCGAACATGAGGCGAATGCGCAATGGTTGAAGGATACTTACTAACGTAGGTATCTGTTTTCAATCTGATATAATTAAATGCCTGAGAAATGTAAAGAAATCTGAAAACCCTGCGTAAATTTAAATGCGCCCAAAATATTTCTTCAAATTCATGCCAACCAAAACCATTAGGCACAGTTACTATCATAATTCCTTCGGGTTTCAATTTCGATTTTAGTAATTCAACAATAGGATCAATATCGCTTTTTTCAATATGCTCAAATACTTCTGATGCAAGAATATAATCGAAGTGATTATCGGGAAAGTATTTAGGTCTTTACAAAATAATCGGTCCGGTGGCAAACCATGCTCAGCAAATATTTTGTTACCTAGATCGATAGAGGCTTTGTCTAAATCAATACCAATGCAATTGTAACCATCTTGCGTGAGTTGCGATGTTATCATTATTCCAGTGCCACAACCAAACTCTAAACCCAGTTGCTCTTTTGTAATAAATTTTTTAAACCATGTAAGGCGATATTTATGCCCCCAAATGTTTTCGTTAATTTTTATCATGGTGCAATTTTAACTGATATTTGTTTTCAAAAAAACAAGAATGTAAATAATAAAATAAGATACAACAGAGAATAAAGCGGCTCCTTCAATACCATATCCTTTAATAAAGAAAAAGTTTAAAATGATATTGGAAAGTGAGGCTATGAACCAGTATAAAATTAGGCGACTGGGAACACCAATTGAATTAAGAAATTGTACATTGACACTTTGCACAGAAAGGAAAAAATTTGCAACCAATAACAATCTAAAAACGTTAACGCCTAAAATGGCATTGCTTTTAATGAAAATGCTCAAAATAAATTCAGCAAAAACAAAAGCAACAGAGTAAATGATTAGCAATACAACTGACGCTATAAATGTCTGCCTACGACTTACCAAGAACCGCTCTCGGACACCTTCAATCCGTATTAAACGAGGCAAAAGCAATGTAGACATTACAGAGGCTATAAAACCAAGATTTTCGACAACAAGTGCTGAAGTTGCATAAATTCCCAATTGCTTATTATCTAAAAACCTTTTTATGAAAAATACATCAGCCTTCATAATTAAAAACCCTAATAAGCTCAAAAAATAAATTCGTACTCCGTATTTCAAGTTATACTTAAAGTAAGGAAAATCAAATCTCAAATTTACAATCCACTCCCGCTGTACAAAAGTAAATACAGCTATGGTTAACAATGGTTCGAGCAAATAATACACGACACAAACATGTAAGTCAATTTTATTTAGTACGAAAAGGATTACGATTGCTACTAAACTGAAGGATTTAATGACACTTTCAATAATGTTTACTTTATTTATTTTGTTATCACCAATCAATATATTTTTAAAAAGCAGTAATGAGAGATTTGCAAAAACTGAAAAGCTAATGATAAATAATTCGTAGTTGGTGAATGATTTTATTATTCCGGCATTTTGAAAAATTGCAATACAAAGTATAGTTAATAGGAGAACAAATAATGCAAACCAAAATGAATTTACTAAGAGTTTCGGGCAATTTTGTGGTTCCTTTGAAGCATGAAAAATATTGGCGTTTACGATACCTAAATTTGAAAATACAACAAACAATGCCACAGTTGCCAGTATAAATGAAAGCTGCCCTCTATCATCTAAATTAAGAGAACGTGTAATAAGAATACTACATACCAATGAAGAAATCAAAGCTATGATTCTTGAAAAAATACTTTTTAATAAATTTTGAACATTAGCACTTTGCAAGATTTGAAAAAAAGTTTCGCTATTAATTTTTTGCCTGATAGAATTCATTTTGAGCAAAGCAAAAAAAATAAATCGAACTCAATAAATTTATTCAAACAATCAAGTTGTTTTTAATATATTTGACATAAATAATTTTTCATTGTCAATGCTATCTGCAACATTAAAGAATACTATTTGTTTAACCTGTTTTGTGATTTTGTCATATGTTCTTTTAGGTCAAAACAACTATAATAATTGGCATTTTGGAAGGTATGCTGGAGTTTCATTCAACTCAATAATTCCAACTGCGATTACAAATAGTGCTATGACTCAATTGGAAGGCTGCGCTTCTGAAAGCGATCCAATAACAGGTGCTCTCAGATTTTACACTAATGGAATAAGTGTTTGGAATTCCAATAATACTGTGATGCCGAATGGCACAAATTTATTTGGCGCTGCTTCATCTGCGCAAAGCGCCTTAATTGTCCCAATGCCTTCTGATACAAGCAAGTTCTACATATTTACTGTTTCCAATTACTTTACAAACGGCAGCCCAGGTGCTCATTATTCCTTAGTTGATATGAATTTAAATGGAGGCTTAGGAGATGTAACAACTAAAAACGTATTGTTGCATAACCCAACTTCAGAAAAACTTGTAGCAACACATCAGGCAAACAATTTTGATTATTGGGTACTAACCCATTCATTTAATGGCACTACGTTTTACACATACCCCGTGACAAACTCTGGAGTAGGGGTGCCTTTAATC
This sequence comes from Bacteroidota bacterium, assembly GCA_016717325.1. Lineage (GTDB taxonomy): Bacteria > Bacteroidota > Bacteroidia > AKYH767-A > OLB10 > JADKFV01. The sequence continues at coordinate 24,528 of JADKFV010000015.1, forward strand.
TCAACTTGCAGCCCAAATTTCGGAGGAACATCAAGTATCGGTTGTATGAAATTGTCACCTGATGGAAGTCAGCTTGCGGTGGCACGTTCAGGGTCAAATGCAATAGAAATATATAATTTCGACCGCTATACTGGTATCGTATCCGGACCAGCTTTCACGATTGGTTCAATCGCTCCCAACGGGCTGGTGTATGGTGTTGCTTTTTCGCCAAATGGGAAAATTCTTTACTCAACTGTGAACGATAACGGTTTTGTTTATCAATTCGATTTATCCTCCGGAAATCAAGCCACAATAACAGCCAGCAAGACTATTGTTGGCAATGCACCGGGCTCTCAATATTTTCGTTCAATGACTATGCAACTGGGCCCGGATAAAAAACTTTATATTGTTAGCGACATGGATAATTACATTGCCGCCATTAGTTATCCTGATATTGTTGGTAATAGTTGCAATTATAATCCATATGCAGTGTACCTTACCTCCTCCAAAACAGGTGCACTTGGTTTGCCAAATTGTATTGAAACAGTATTAATAAGAAAAATTTGTGCTTTTAATCTTTGTGCCGGGGATTCTGCAATATTCAATTCATTTTCCACTGCGGGTTTATCTCAATCCTATTGGAATTTTGGTGACACACTTTCAAATTCAAATATTGATTCAGGCTTTTCCGCTTCTCATTTTTATGGGTCGCCCGGAAGCTACACTGTTCAGCAGATTAATGTTCATTCAAATGGGATAATCGACACCATAATTCAACAAATCACTATTCATTATAAACCATATCTAATTGGCAGTGACGACACCACTTTGTGCTTTGGCCAGCAACTCTCTTTAACTCCAGTAACCAATGCAACAAACTATACTTGGCAAAACGGAAGTACACTTTCTTCATTTGCTGTCTCGTTTGCAGGTACGTATATAGTTACAGTAACAAACACTGATGGATGCAAAGCAACTGATACTACTGTTATTAATTACATTTCTTGCGGCTCACCCCCATCGTCTCATTCTACTCCAGCGACACAATTCTATGCGAAAAAGTGCGATAGATTTTTTTGATATAAGCACCAACAATCCTACACAATGGCAATGGTCGTTTCCGGGTGCGAGTCCATCATCGTCTACAGTACAAAATCCAACAGGAATTTATTATCCAACTTATGGTACTTATCCTGTAACACTTGTTGCGACCAATGCTAATGGCAGCGACTCGCTAACGATAACGCAGTATATCACTGTGGTTGCAAACCCCCCGGCACCATCGGTTACAGTAAACGGTAGCTTTATGTGTTGTAATAATGTTGCCGTTTGGTATCAATGGTATTATAATAATGTTGCAATTCCCAATGCAAATGCAATGTGCTATAATGCAATGCAGCCCGCAATTATTATGTGTTGATTACGGACAGTAATGGATGCAATTCGGGCAGTGGGCAAATAGTAATCTCATCGCTAAATGAAACCAATGTTGGGCCAAATTTTAATGCATGGTATGATGCTACTTCGGGGAATGTAAATGTGGTTATTAATAAAATCGATAATGCGAAAGCAACCATAACTATATACGATGTGTTAGGGCAATCTATTAAACAAATAGAAGAAGAAAATTCTGAGAATAATAAAATCATGATCATCCCCGCACAATTTATTGCAAAAGGAATATACATGATAGAAGTTGCAACAAAGCAAAAAACCAGCTCCGGCAAGTTGCTTATACATTAATCCTCCTAAACCATGCTTTGGAGCACAAAAATTAATTTTCAACAAATGTAAATCGCTTGTGACGATGCTATTACTTTACATCGTAAAACAAATTAAAAAACAAGAACAATGTCAGTAAATTCGAAACATTTAGCCACATTTCTGTTAGGTGCCGCGGCAGCACTTGCAGCAAAAAAATACATGGACATGACTCCCGAAGAAAAGGAGAAAATGGCTGCCGACCTTAAAGCTAAAGCCAATAATATGAAAGATGAAGCCGAGGCAATGATGGAAAAGGCCAATACTTATTTCGAAGAATTGAAGTCCAAAGGCAGCGAGGCTATTAAAGAACATTTTCCGGAGGCAGAAAACTTTATGAAAGATTTTTTTGAAGGAAAAAAGAAGGAAGATACGCCTCCGGTGGTTTAGGTATTGGGTATTTTATTACCAGGCATTGGGGATAGTTATAAAGTTTTTGAGAATAGTCTTTGGTGACAGACATTATGTTATTTTATTTTTGGTTGTTGAGCATGATGTAGGGACATTTGAAGAATAGCGGAGACGATATTCTTCATTCTGGGAAAATCATAATTCATTTTTAAGTTCTTGCATTTTTAGTGGTTTGGCAGCAACAATCACTTGCATTTATTTGAAATTTATTCGTGCATATTCCAAGGTATTGGGTTGGCTGTCAAAAAAATATCGGGGAGGAAATTAGAAAAAGAAGCCGCAGTAATTTCCTTTTCAAATTATTTAAAAATGATTCCACTTCGAAAAGCTGTTAATGCAATAAAAACACTAAGGCACAAAAATTTCACTAAATGGTACACAAATCATTTTTAATATTTTGTGGGTTTAAGTGTTTTGGTGATTTAATGGCCTAAATACTGACTTTCCCATGTTACTCAAAAATATTTGTTTTCGAATCAATTAATTACTTATCTTTCACACTTGAAATTTGTAATACAAATCGATTTGAATATAAGCTACCCTCATTTTCAATCTTTAACCATAACCGTACACGATGCAAAAAAGCATTTGAGTGTTGGCAGTGTTGTGGAAATTTGCATTGGGTATATTTTAAAAATGTTTTTTGTTTCGAAACAGTTGACAAACTTGTGTTGGCGTAATTTTTCAGCACTCACGCTTGGTTTTAGATTTTTGCAAAAAGCCCCTTTACTTTTAATTGCACACTCATGAAAATTAAATTCCTCATACTTGTTTTTGCTTTAAACTGCTGGCAGTTTTGCTTCGGGCAACAAGGAATGTGGACGTGGGTAAATGGCACATCGGTGGGTAACCAGAATGGAGTATATGGTACACAAGGCGTGGCCGACCCCAACAACACCCCTCCCGGTACTTATGAAGCTACAGAATGGACCGATCATGATGGAAACTTCTGGATGTTTGGCGGTAGTCTTAATAGCAGTACCATTTATGCCGATTTGTGGAAGTACAACCCTAACAACAATATGTGGACATGGGTGAAAGGAAATGGCTTAGCCAATGATGCAGGCGATTATGGCATAATGGGTGTTGCATCGCCCAGCAACCGCCCTCCTGCTATGTCTTACGGTTCGGCATCGTGGGTCGACAGCAAAGGCGACCTTTGGATGTACGGTGGTTTAGTTGTGGGCTGCGTTCGCAATCACTTATGGAAATACAACATAGCCACCAATATGTGGACCTGGATAAATGGTTCTTCGGGATGTAACAATGTAGCGGTTTATGGAATTTTGGGCGTTCCATCTTCACTTAATACTCCCGGTGCCCGCAGCGAATTCAGTGCTTCGTGGATAGATGAAGATGATAACCTGTGGTTGTTTGGTGGAAATAACCTAAACGATTTATGGCGATACAATACCGCAACAAATGAGTGGACATGGATGAAAGGCGGCAACCTTCCCGGTCAGGTAAATATGCACGGTATTAAAGGTGTACCAAATAGTTCAAACACACCGGGCTCACGTTTTGCATTTGCTACATGGAAAGATTTGAACAAAAAATTCTGGCTCTTTGGCGGGCATAATTATGTGCCGGGACATTCATACAATGATATGTGGCAATATGATCCTCTGACCAATATATGGACTTGGATGAGTGGAACCAATATTCCAAATGATGCCGGAAACTATGGACCGTTGTGCTCTCCATCGATAAATAACATACCTGCTGCGGGTTATGAAAATCGCGCACGCTGGACTGATGAATGTGGCAATTTTTGGATGTACAGCGGTGCCGGGGCATATCTAAACGACTTGTGGCAATTTAATCCTACTACTTTGGAATGGGCATTTATTAATGGGCAAAGCATTACATGGTTGCAACCACCTGTATATGGAATACGCAATACCCCGGCAATTTCCAACACACCCGGAACACGCACCGGAGTGATTGGATGGCGCAGCACTACAGGCGAATTATTTTTGTTTGGTGGTATAGTAAATGTTACCGACAGAAATAATGATATGTGGCGTTTTGTGCCCGATACCGCTTGCATGGGTTGTAAGTCTAACTTCTATCCTGAGGTGTATTTTGCATCGAGCGATACAGTGCTTTGCGAAAAAAGCTGCATCGATTTTACCGACCTTTCTTTAAACAATCCCATACAATGGCAATGGCATTTTAATGGTGGCAATCCTAATTCGTCAACAATACAAAATCCTACAAATATATGTTTCAATGCTTATGGCGATTTTGCAATAACTTTGGTTGCAACAAATGCAATTGGAACCGATTCGGCAGTTTATAATTCATTCATTCATGTGGTGCAAAGCCCGCCTCAGCCAACTATTTCCATAAATAAGGATACGCTTTTTTCTTCGCCAGCTGTAACTTATCAATGGTACTTCAATAACGTTTTGATTCCGGGAGCAACGTTACCGTATTATGTGGTGCAGGCACCGGGAAATTATTATGTTATAGCAACAGATACAAATGGTTGTGGCAATAATTCAATACAGGTGATTATAAATAGTGTGAATATTAGTGAAGAGCAAAATAGCGGAATTCATATTTATCCAAACCCGGCAAATGATGAAATTGAAATTTTGTTTGATTCAAAAATAAATACCAGTTCAATATTAATAATCTATGATCCTATTGGAAAAAAGGTATTTGAAAAAACTATTACCAATACAAATAGATTGAACATTGATGTGGCAAAGTTTGAAAACGGCTTGTATATTTTAGAACTGAACGATAAATCGAATTTTATCCACACCTCTTTTTTGGTGCAACATTAATATTGCTTTTGCGCTTCAATAAAATTATTCTTCCCAATCCTTTTAAGAATTTCAATTGCTAAAAAAAATCGAAACTATTTTGCCGGAGAAGGATTCGACTCACGTACTATTTTCTTGTTTGGATCAGGCAATTGCATTTCTACTAATTTGTTTGTACAATAAACGCACTTTCCACTATCAGCAGGCACAGTGCCACAGTGGATACAATAGAAGTCGCCCACTTTACAAGTTTTCATTTGACAAAAAGTACAATTGCCGGCAGCATTTGCCACCAAACTACAATTAGGACATACATACTTATCTGAAGTTTTATTTTCAGTTTGCTTTTGCGATTCTACTTTGGATGATTGAGCAAAAACAAATTGTGATGTGGCGAAGCAAATCAGAACAAACGTTAGGAGAGTTTTGAATTTCATTCTATATAATTTTTCTCAAAAATACATGATTGAAAATTATGTTTAACGAAATTGAAATGAATTTCTTTTCAATTTTATATTGCTTTCACTTCAAAAAGCACATATTGCAATGCAACCGTTTTGATGTGCCTTTGCGCCATAAGCCATCATTTAGAGAGATTAATACTAGTACATTAAAACAAAAATGTTTGGTAGTACTTTGGCCTTAAAATGAAATAAACAATATAATTTATAAAAGAGAAAATGAGAAGAATAAATCGTAGATATTAAATCATTAAACTATATTAGCGTTCACATTTTAAAACACAGCATTGTATGAAAAAAAATATTCTTTACTCCATCGTATTGATTGGTATATTAACCAACATTTGCTTTGCACAAAAGGAGGCAACAAAATGGTATTTTGGCAATTATGCCGCTCTCGATTTTATTAGTGGTGTGCCTGTTCCCATTGCTGTGAGTGCCATGACAATGCTTGAAGGTGTTGCCTCTATTGCCGATACATCAGGAAATACACTTTTCTACACTAATGGTTTTCAGGTTTGGAATAAAAATAATGTGCTGATGCCAAATGGTAACGGTTTGTCGGGCAACAACAATTCGGCCCAAGCTGCTATCATTCTTCCGGTTCCAAATAGCACATCGCAGTATTACATTGTAACTACCCCAACTAATGGAAGCGGTACAATGGATTATTCATTGGTTGATATGAATTTGCAAGGCGGACTTGGCGATGTAACTACCAAAAATGTTCCGCTGTTCAATAACTCAACCGAAAAAGTTACGGCAGTACAACATGCAAATGGAATCGATATATGGTTGATTGGTCATGAATGGAATACAAATAATTTTTATAGTTTTCAAATTACACCGGCAGGTATAAATCCGGCACCTGTTATTACATCAATTGGCAGTGTGCATACTGGAGCACTCGGCTTTGCAGGTTATATGAAGGCTTCGCACCATGGAGCTAAAATTGCTTATGCTATTACTGTTACGCTCAACATAGTTGAACTTCTCGATTTTGATAATGCAACCGGAATTCCATCCAATCCGATTACTTTTACAAATATTCAGGAAGCATACGGCTTAGAATTTTCGCCCGATGATTCGAAATTGTATGCCACAAGCGAAAACCCGCACATACTTTATCAATGGGATGTAAATGCCGGATCTCCTGCTGCAATAATAGCATCGCAATTGGCTATTAATGCAAGTCAAGGTAACGAAGCCTTTGCAGCATTGCAACTTGCACCCGATGGAAAAATTTATTTGGCTAACAGATTCAGCCCTATGATGGGCGTAATAAATAATCCGAACGATGCCGGCCTTGCCTGTAATTTTGTTGATGATGTTTTTTCGCTGCCTTTTGGAACAAACCAATATGGTTTGCCCAATTTTTTTCAAAGTTATTTTGATACAATTCCAACCACAGGCATTGGTCCTTTGGTCGCATTCCAATCGAGCGATACAGTGCTTTGCGAAAAAAGTGCTATCGATTTTTTTGATTTATCATCGGGCTCTCCCACAAACTGGAATTGGTATTTCCCCGGTGCCGTGCCCGATACATCAACATTGCAAAATCCTGCCGGAATTTATTATGCCAGCTATGGCACTTTTCCTGTTACACTCACGGTGGCAAATTCCTTTGGGCAAGATTCACTCACCATTTTAACTTTTATATCTGTGGTACCCAATCCTACGCAACCTATAATTACGCAAACAGGAAACGATTTGTGTGCTCCACCTTTTGTGTACTATCAATGGTTTTATAATGGAACAACCATACCTCAAGCCACAAGTCAATGTTTTACACCATCGCAGCCAGGCAGTTATTATGTTTTGGTAACTGATACTAATGGATGTCAGGGCGCTTCGTTAAGTGTTGTGATTACAAATTTAGAAAACACTAACTCTCCCTTTGGATCGGTAAGTATTACTCCAAATCCTGTAACAAATAATTTTATACTTACTTTATCGGGCACTTATTTTGAAACATTGAATTTGGAAATAAGTGATGCCCAAGGAAAAAAAGTGTATGACGAAATAATTGTGAAAGACACTCCTACCCTTTCCAAAACCATTTCGACCAAATTAAGAAGTGGCATGTATTTTATAAAGATTCAAAGTGGTTCAAAATTTATAGTAAAGAAATTTGTAGTAACAGAATAGTGTTTTTTACACGGATAACTTTTACATTAAGCAGATGAATAATTTGAATACCGCTTGTGCTGAAAAGTTATTTAGAAATATGCCTTACACCTCTCGTGATTATACCCACTCATTTTGATTGAAGAAATAAATTATTGAGTAATATTATTTTGCTATTTTTACATACGAATCAAATTAAGATTTATAATAAAACACATAGACTATGAAGAACAAAATCCTACTTACATTTTTAACTATCACTGTATACGCTTGTAATTTATCAGCACAACCGGGTGCATGGACCTGGCTCAAGGGAGACCCAAATTTAAATTCTGCATTCCTTGGAAACAATGGTATACAAGGCGTTCCGGCTGCAACCAATCAACCACCATTTTTTTATGAAGCACCCACATTAATGGACTCTTTGGGCAATTTATTTCTTATAGGTGGTGGCAATGGAAATGGGCAATGGAGCGATGTTTGGCGGTATAACACTGCTACCAATGAATGGACCTGGATGAAGGGCACAGGAATGGGAAATGCAACCGGAGTATATGGAGTAAAAGGTGTATCGTCACCCACCAACCAACCTGCCGATATTTCATTGGGCAGCAGTTATGACAATACCAAAAGTGGCATATTTTATATTTATGGCGGCTCTGCCAATATCTCAAATAATTTGTGGCTTTTCAATCCTTACATTAATGAATGGACATGGCTTAACGGAAATGGTAATGGCGGATTTACCACACCCGTTTATGGCGTAATGGGTGTTCCTTCTCCTGCCAATAGCCCCGGTGGGCGAACAGAAGGTTTGCCTTCGTGGTGCGATAGTGTTGGCAATTTTTGGATTTATGGCGGCAGTGGTGGTGGCACATACGGTGACTTGTGGAAGTGGGATGTATCAATAAGTCAATGGGCATGGATGGGCGGATCTTCGAACAGTTTACCTGCCAATTACGGAACCAAAAATGTAGCAGCAGCCACCAACTATCCGGGTGCGCGATCATTTTGCTCTGCATGGAAATTACACAACAATGAACTGTGGCTTGGCAATGGTGCCAATAGTTCGGGTAACTCTATTAATGATATCTGGAAATATGATATCAATACAAATTTATGGGTATGGGAAGGCGGATCTTCGCTGGGATCACCAAATCAAAATTTAGGCACAAAATGCAACCCTGCTCCAAGTGTAATGCCTAATCCTTCGAGCGAAATAAAAGCATGCTGGACTTTTTGCGATAATCTTTATGCTATTCATAGTAGTTACAATTATACAACTGCATTCCATACTGTGACCAAGAATTTTACATGGATAAGCGGCAGCCAAATCCCTAATGCCCCGGGAATTTATGGCACACTCGGAGTGCCATCGGTTAACAATGTATGTGCAACTAAATTTGGCGGTGCCGCGTGGTATAAACATCCATATGCTTATGTGTACTCTGGTATTTATGGTGGAACCGACATGATGCGGTTTGAACCCGATACCACTTGCGGTGACTATCTTAATGGATGCTCACAGCCGGTTTCAGTATTAGCGGTAAATTTTGCAAGTAGCGATACCATTCTTTGCGAAAAAAATGCTGTAGACTTTTTCGATCTTTCGGCAGGAAATCCAACTCAATGGCAATGGTATTTTCCGGGTGCTTCGCCCGATACTTCTACTGCCCAAAACCCAACAGGTATATATTATGCCAGCTATGGAACATATCCTGTTACGCTTGTAGTGAGCAATGGCAATGGCAGCGATTCGGTAACGATTAATATCTTTATTCAGGTAGTGCCACAACCAGCAAAACCAATTGTGACGGTAAACGGCAATATTTTGTGCAGCAGCGCGGCCAGCTATTATCAGTGGTATTATAACGGAACACTCATACCATTTGCAACTGCACAGTGTTACACTACATCTCAGCTTGGCAATTATTTCGTTATAGTAACCGATTCGAATGGTTGCCAAAATACCAGTGATCTTGTTTTGCTAAACAAAGTTGCGGATAATGCAAACTCAAATCAAATTCAGTTAATACCGCAACCTGCTAAAGAGAATGTATCGGTACAAATAACCAACAACATTTATGGTAAATTGCAATTACAGGTTACAGACATTGTCGGAAGAGTGATATATGAAAAGGAGCAAATAAAAAACTACCATTATTTCGAAACTGCAATCGACTGCAAAGCCTGGCCCAATGGTACGTATACAGTTGGAGTTAATCTGGATGGCACTTTTTTTAGCAAGCGAATGGTGAAGTATTAGATAAGCTCTCTTGGCATATGCTGTCCAACTTACTATCCTCAACAGGATTTATTGGCAATTTTATTTGAGGCAAATTGCAGCGTATTATTTCATCTAAATTTCTATGTTACTCAGTTAATTTACTTCAAACTCTTTTCCAAATCCTCAATTGAATTATAAAGCATCAGCCTTTTGTTTTTTTCTACAATTCCTATTTGCAGCAAGAAAGTGCCGATTAAGTAATGAGATTTATTATTGGTCAAAACAACACGATAGTAGCCTGGTGAAAGCTTACTATTTTTCTTTTTGGCATTTGGCTGCTTCCTTAGCAAAGCATTGCGCAGCAACAAATTGGGTTGTGCCGGCAAATCCTTACTATCATCATTCTGAGCAATGGTAATCCATTCAAAAATATTGGATGGAAGTTTTGATGTTTTTAAATATCCTTTTTGAAGAATAATGGCCGGGTCGAAATAGCCCTTGTTTGTGGTAGCACACTCAAAGTATGATGAATCGGTATTGTCACCCGGCCTTGGACTTGTTATATCGGGCACAGGAGAAATTGCCCTTACTCCTATTTCGAATGATGAATCGGGTAGATAAAAATAAAACACTGTTGAACTGATATTGTTAGAATCAAGAAATATAGTATCGGCAATGCACCCATAAAATCCCGGTTGCGAAGTATAAGGTATACGGTCACTGTTAATAACTTGCGATGATTCGAATTTTGAAAGTCGTTGCGCTGAAGCTTCAAGGCAAAAAAGCAAAAGAAGAAAAATCAAAAAAGGTTTCATTAATATCTGTTTCATCATCAATTGTTTTAAACTTCGTAACGTGCATACAACATTGAGCATGACAGTAAGCCGGCAGTTTCGGTGCGCAATCGCGAACCACCAAAGTGCACAGATTCGAAACCTGCTGATGTGGCCTTCTCAATTTCATTAAGACTAAAATCCCCTTCGGGTCCAATTAATATAGTTACATCATCATGCTTATCAATATAAGAACGATAACTTTGTCTCGGAACATCACTTATACAATGCGCAATCAGTTTGCTTTTGCCGGTAAGTGATTCTATAAAACTATTATAACTTACTAAAGAATTTATTTTAGGAAAGGAAACTTTTTGCGATTGCTTACAGGCGGAAATTATAATGTTTTGTAGTCGTGTGATGTTTACATTTTTTTTAACTGTACGTGAACATGCCACCAGCGAAATGCTATCGATGCCCATTTCAACTGCCTTTTCTATCATCCATTCAAGTCTGTCCATATTTCGTAATGGTGAAATAGCCAGGTGCAAATTGTAATTATGTTTAGCAACACTTATGTGCAAAGCCAAAGGAACAGCAACACACTTGCGGGCATCAATATTTGTAATCTCGGCCAATGCATAATTAGCTTTGCCATCGGTAACATTTATTTTATCGCCCGAATGCAAACGCAAAACTTTTGCTGCATGAAAAGATTCGGCTTCGGTTAAAATAATTTCCGAATCACATACATTGGAAGAAATAAAAAAAGGCAAATCGGGATAAGTCATAATTATAAAATTACAATCAGTGCAATAATTACAAACAGGATAATAAATAACAGTGCCCACAAATCGGCAGGGAAAAAATTCTTATATTGATCATATAGTTTTATAAAATAATTCTTCATGTGTTATGAGTGTTAACTATTTTGAATTAGTTTTATTTTTTTTCTTTTTTGAAATCAACTCACGATACCTTGTAAACTCTTGCCGGTAACTTAATCCTACACCTTGTGTATAGGGCGCCTGATTTGTATTTATGAGAGAGTTAGCATTTGACTCATTGAATGCTTTCACTCGAAAATTGCCATTCTTGCTAATTACATATTCAATATCGAATTCGCCCACAATGCTATTATTGGCGGAATTTTCGTTACCCCCGCTTCCATTAACTCCAACATTTGTGTTAAGTATAAGACGGTCTTGCAAAAGTTGTGTCGAAACAAGTACATTGTATTGTTCACTGGTGATAACATCGCCCGGGGTATAACTCAAATTGATATCGATATTTTTATTTATTTGAGATACCCAATCACTCAGCTGTTTGCTCAAAAATTCAGTTAGGCTCGAAAGGCCGCTATTGCCACCCGTATTCACAGTTTGCGTACCTTGCAAAGCAGATGGCAGTTGAAATTTATTCAGAAAAATTATACTCATCACCTGCTTGTTTTTTTCATCATCGGTATCGATGTATCTTTTTATTCTGCTGCTTGTGGCGGCATCTACGTTAGGCACTTCTATATCAAACGTTACATCGGGCGTAAACAAATTATTTTTCAAGTTTAGCACAACATTTACAGGCACTTTTCTGGAAAATGCAGCAGAGTCGTCAGGCAATAAATCGGCAAGAGAAACTGGCTTGGTATACAATGCTTTTATGTCAATGGTAGCCTGATAAGGATCGCCATTCCAACGAATGGTACTACCTTTTACAAGTTTAAATGGTTTGCCGGCAATATTCTGTAAAGTAAAAAAGTAATCGCCTTTAGAAATTGTATACTCACCAAACATATTGAAAGCGCCATCGGGTGTGATTTCCAATTTCAAATTTCCTTTACCCTGCCCCGCAATTACGTCACCAACTTTTTCATCGAATATCAATTTGATTATTGCATCTTCGGTAACATCCATTTCAAAATCGATATCGAAACCTGATAAACTTGATTTCTTTTCTTTTTTGTCCAACTCCACTGCACCATGTTTTTCGAAAGTTATTAAATCATTTTCGCTCACTTCTTCGGGTGTCGACAGTGGTATATTTATTTGTGTATTCTTTTCGGTTCGCAATTTTATTTGCATGGCGGTAAGGTCAGGTGTACCTGTTAGATCTACTTTACCAGTTGCGAATGCTTTGCCATAAAACAAATCGTTTTGGCCGGCATGCGTATTCATCATCAATAAATTATTAGCATCAATATGAATATCGAATTTTATATCATCAAAAAATTTGTGATACAGTTTTCCACTCACCATTCCTTTATTGCCAAGCGAATCGAAAACTTCAATATTATTAAAGCCAATATACTTTTCTTTAAAATCAATTTCGTCACTCAGGCTATACCTTGTATTGAGATAATCGATTGTAAATTTTCCTTTTTGAACCAAGGCCTTCCCGGTGATGATGGGTGTTTTTGCGGTACCCGATATTTTTAATTTTCCTGTTCCTCGTCCTGTAAGATTCGAAACCAGCCCATCGAAATAATGTTGCAATGTGCTCAGTTGTATTTTTTGCACACTTACATCAAAGTCAAGATAATCGTCCTTTTCTCCTATTCGATAATCTCCATCGAAAGTAAGTGTACTATCGCCATGCCGCATTACATTTCCTTCCAAATGTAAAACTTCACTCTTCGAATTGTAGTCACTTACAATATTTGCATCGCCTATGGAGTCTTTAAAAAATGCAAAATCTTTGATAAATAAATTACCATTCACCAAAGGTTTATCATTCAGGCCCATTAAGTTTACATTGCCATTTAGCACACCACCAAATTCAACATCATATACTACAAGCAGTTTGTTAAGCGGTCGCACATCAAAATCCTTAAAAATAAAACGCAGTGGCTCTGCTGCATTACCACCAACGTTACCGTTAATGGCAATTTTATTAAAGTAATTACTTTTTAAAACCACATTATTAAAAGTAAAACCATTGGCATCATAAATAGTAGAATTCTCATCATTAAATTTCCAAAGCATTGTATCAACTTTCACCAATGTGCTTGGCTCTATATGGATGCTTGTAATACCATCGTTGCGAAATTCAGAATTGAAAGCAAACACAAGTTTATTGGTTGCAGTATCTACATCGTGAATGGCCAGTTTGATATATGCACTTTGATTGTCAGAATTTCCATCAATAGTTACTTTTTCGATGGGAATATTTGGCGCAAGAAAAAAGTTCTGCATATTGGTTACAAAATCAAACTTGCCTTTATTATCTACACCTTTTATTGCAAGGCCTTCGCAGCGCATATCGTTCCATGTCACAAGTGGTGATGATAAAAATAAATCGATGTGCTTTGTCATGCTATTTATTTCGCCCGATAAGGCAGTGCCGGGTGCTATATGCAAAGGCGGATAAAAAATATTAAAAACCGGATCGAGGTTTTTTATATTTATTTCAAACTGACAGTTTTCGTCAAATATTTTTTTCTCATAGGGTTTCAACGTTGGCACGTATGAGGTGATAGTATTCCATAATGAATAATATGCGGTAGAAAGTTTTTTTACTTCATCGACAGATGCATCTATCAAATCACTTTTCAAACTGATGTTATACTTGTCTTTGTATTTTGTTGATACAAAACTTAAACTATCAATGTCTATAACCTTACCATCCTGCAAATAACTAACATCGCGCAACAGTGCAATACCATTCATGTTATCAATGTTGTCGCCTTCAAAATCCATTTTTACGTTACCGCCAAATTCACCGTTGCCATTGCCTTTGAGCAAATGCAGTGCATATGGTTTTAAATGATCTATATCAGCCTCGAAATCATATATGGGCTTTGCCTGATTAAAATCTACTTTTCCATTAAAGACCAAACCGAGGTTGTCTTCATTGACATTTAAAAATCCATTGAATAATTTTTTAGCCACGCTGCCCTTAATATCAACATTGGAGTAATCGTATTCATTGAAATGTAATTTCGCAATATTGCCTTCTACTTCAGCATTCATTTTGTTTATGTCAAAATATTTTCCCTTCACATTCAAATTGAAAGTGGTGCGACCGAGAACGTCTTCAGCATCGAACAAGGTACCAATATCAAACTCATTTGCACTTACATTTCCACTATATTTTTCGTTATCAGTATCTAATTTAAGATTCACATCGGCCGACAAATTTCCTAATGCAGTTTCAATATTTCCATAAGTAACAAAGTCGTAAATGTAACCTGTAAAATGGCCCTTAAATTTTAAATCACCGGCCTTGGCAAGCCATTGAGGAATTTCTATTTTTTCGTTTTCATAAAATGGATATTGCGGAATGGTTTCAATTTCTTTTTGGTTAAGCACAAGCTTTTTTAAGTCGGCTTCAATATAGGTTTGTTCTATATCGGGCAATCCCGACATGGCGATATTGCCTGCCATTACACATTTTACGCCATAATTTATAATCATGTTACGGCCACGCAGCCTATCGATAGTGCCCTTGACATCGCCCTGCACTGTCACAATTTTATTCAGTCCCTTTAGCTCACGGGCAAAAAACGCCAAATCGTTTGACGATAAAATGCTGGAAGTAAACGATGACTGTATACGCACCTTTTCAATAAACTCTTCAAAATCTTTCCACCGGTCGAATAAAAATGCAATCTGCCCATGAACATTACTCTGTGCTGTTTTTAACGTTAATTCATCGCAATGGAGAATACTATCAGTAAAGCCAACTTTAGTATTTAGCTTTTCAATAGCAAATCCCTTTTGCTCGCGAAACGAAATGTTTTCTGCATTGAAATAAACAGAATCGTGTAAATAAAAGTCACTCAGCTCAGCAGTGAAATTATCAACTTTAATATCATCGAAATCTACCAGCGGAGTAAAATCATCCCACCGATAATCCTTGTATCGAAAGTCTATGTTCTTTACTTTAATATTATCCAAAGCAACATCCCATGGTTTCTTTTTGGAGGGTGTAGTATCGGTATCTGCAAAATAATCGGTAATGATATCGAGGTTCAGGCCTTTACGTTCTTTAAACCGCTTTAAATTAAAAAGACCTTGTGCTAAAGTTACTTTGCTGATGCGAATTTTTTGGTCATTAATACTCAGCAAACTGATAGCAGCATCAAGCTTATCAACATACAACAAAGTATCTTGCTTTTCATCTTCAACATAAAGTTGATGGAAGCGGAAGGTTTTGAAAAAAACAAAATCGACAGAGCCAATGGTAACTTTGGTTTTTAATTCTGCAGAAAGAAAATCAGTAATTTTATGCACAACTGCTGTTTGCACCGATGGCAACCTAAGTGCAAAAGCAAAACCTGTTAGTAGCAGAAGCACTATTAACAACGTCCATAAAGTTATTTTAAAAACACGTTTTGCCATAATTAAGAATTGCGAAAATAGGAATTGCCGACAAGAATAAAAATGACAAATACATTAATTAGATTTGCACCATGAATAACGGTAAGTATATACTAGGAATTGAATCATCGTGCGATGACACTGCTGCTGCTGTATGTCTGGATAATATGGTACTGAGCAATGTTATTGCCAATCAAAAGGTGCATGAACAATATGGCGGTGTGGTGCCCGAATTGGCATCGCGCGCGCATCAGGCCAACATAGTACCGGTAGTGACCGAGGCATTGAGGCAGGCAGGTATCGAAAAAAAGGAGCTTAGCGCAATTGCGTACACACGTGGGCCGGGCCTTTTGGGTTCGCTGTTGGTAGGTTCGTGTTTTGCAAAGTCGCTTGCTCAGGCATTAAACATTCCCGCTATTGAAATAAACCACATGCAAGCGCATATTCTTGCACATTTTGCCATTAGAAAGCAAAGTGACGCCACACCCACTTTTCCGTTTTTGTGCCTGACTGTTTCGGGCGGGCATACCCAAATAGTAAAAGTTGAATCACCTTTGCAAATGAAAATTATAGGACAAACCCTCGATGATGCTGCCGGTGAGGCTTTCGATAAAATTTCGAAAGTTATTGGATTACCTTACCCTGGCGGACCTTTGATAGATAAAAACTCAAAACTTGGCAACCCACATGCATTCAAATTCAACAAATCGAATATTGCCAATTATGATTTCAGTTTTAGTGGTTTTAAAACAAATGTGATGAATTGTATTCACAACGAAACCCAGAAGAATGAAAATTTTATTGAGCAAAATCTAAATGATATTTGTGCATCGGTGCAGCATACAATTATAAATATGTTGATGGATAAAATAATCAAAGCCGCTATAGATTTGCAAATAAAAACTGTAGTGATTGCCGGTGGCGTTTCTGCCAATAGTTTGTTGCGCAGCCGTTTGCAAGAAACAGGCAATGAAATGGGTTGGAATGTTTTTATACCTCCATTCGAGTTTTGCACCGATAATGCAGCTATGATTGCCGTGGCTGGTTATTTTAAATATAACGATAATCAATTTTCCAGTTTAGCTGATAGTGCCACAGCCCGATATGAGTGGTAGATTTCTTTCGACTTAAAATTTCCCATCTTCAAATTTGATACCTTGTAACATCAATGCCACTTTCAAATTTTACATGTCTTTTTAAATTATAATAATCTTAATATTTTGAAAAGCGCAACCCCACCATACAAAAAATAGTTGAAGTATAATGTACATTGAAAAAAAAATGCACCCTGAGGTGCATTTTTTGTAAAAAAGCAAATTTTATTGCTTACGAAACAAGCACTACTTTCTTCTTGAGCTCTTACCCTCAGCTTGTTTTGGAACTTCCCGTGGCTTCGACTCAGATTTCACTTTTGGCACTTCCGGTGTTTGTTGTTTTGGCACTATCACAGGCTTCGATTCCTCTTTTTTATCTTGGCGTGGTGCCGGTTCTGCCTTTTCATTATTATTCCTTGGTCTTGGTGCCGGTTCGGCTTTATCATTATTTCTTGGCCGCGGAGCCGGTTCAATATTATTGTTCACATCACGGGGATTATCTCTTGGTTTTACATCTTGCGCATCGTTGCTTTTCATCGGTCTGCCTTCTACAGGCTTAGCATCATTTCGTTTGTTTATTGTTGGAAAATTTGGCTTACCCTGGGGTGCAGCAGGAGTGGCATCAGCTTTTTCGTAAGTACGTTTATATACACCGTTAGCTCTGTTGCGCACTACAATTTGACTGGTACGATGATGGCCATAATAATTATTGCGCCAGTGATTCTGAAAATAGAAATTATTTGCTGGGCGATACCACCATCCATTCCATGCATAATCATAATAACAATGGTGATGATAGTGATGCCAAAACATGGGCTGCCATGGACTCCACCAACCGGGGTAGTAGCCCCAATTCCAGGGCGAATTCCAAACCATGTATCCAGGGGTGTACAAATAATTTACAATGTACCATCCCGAAGGATCGGGACTGTAACTTTGATTGGTGTTGTAGTAATTATTTGTTGTGTAATTGTTTGTTATAGGGTCGTTGCCACTATATCCGGGGTTAGGTGTTTCTCGTGCCGTATTTTTTGTTGATGGTTCTATCACATAATCTTTGCCATACAAATCTTCATCGCCAATAATTTGTATGCGGGTTTGGTCATTGCTTTTGTCAACGTATATTACGGCTACATCCTGCACATCGTCCTTTGCCAAATCGGCTTGCAGAATGATAGAGTGCAAAGTGCCATCTACTTTGTCAACTACTCTCAAATAATCTATCTGATTATCGTTATTCAAATCGAGGTTGTTGATTTTACTTGAGGCGCTATTCAGCGATTGTTCAAAAGCCTCAAGGGTTTTCGATTGCTGAAAAATGTCGAGCACCGCTGCAAGGTTTAAGTTATCACCGGGCAAGTTAAGTCTGCCATCATTGTCCTGTGATTGTGCAACATACCCGATGCACAATAAGCATGCGAATGCAAAATGTTTAATCCTTAAATGTTTCGTTATCATAATTTTTACTTTTAATATTAATAGGGCAAACTTAAGTCACAGATGTTGAAATAAATATGAGGAAAGTCATGCATAATATTTTGTTCATTTTTAAATCATAGCACACAATCGGTTTCAAAATGGGTTTGGAAAAAATATTTCCAAGTAAACTGAAATCATTCTTTTTCATAACCAGTTTATCATTCACAGTCGGGAATAGGTTTTTCAACTCATTCTTACTCAACTAAACCTGCAACAGTTTAAAATTTTACATTTGATTCTCACATCAACGAATTCCGAATTTGTTCGAATTTGCTTCTGTCATGAATTCGTAATTTCTTTTTTGACCTCAACAATTTGGTTGTGATGCCCACCGAAATGTCAGCATTCGAAATTCGCTGATAACATTTAAGAATTTTAACCGGGTGTTGTATGATAATATGATACATATCACCTTTCAACCAAAACAAAATAATTATATTTCGCGCTTAAAATAAAATACCATGCTCTCAAACAATAACGCACAGCATATACCTACAGAGGAACAAATCGAAATCGACAAAAAGTTTTTTATTCTTCAGCAAAGCTTTAGCCGAAACTATGAATACATTTTTTCGAACGACCTGGCCGAAAAAACAGTTATCATTATTCCCAGTCTTACCCTTGACGAAGAAATGCTTAAAACAATTAAAGGCGTGAGTCATTACGAAGAGCGCATGCTATGTATGCTGATGTTATTGCGCATGCCCAAAACAAATGTGGTGTATTTATCGAGCGTGCCTATCGACAGCACTGTAATAGATTACTACCTTCATTTTTTGCCGGGCATTACAGGTTACCATGCACGGCAAAGGTTAACGCTGCTTAGCTGTTATGATGCCTCGCGAAAATCGCTTACCGAAAAAATTCTTGACCGCCCACGGTTAATCGAACGAATTTTGCATTCCGTTCGCAACCCTGCAATGGCACATATTGCTTGTTTCAATGTTACCAATTTCGAAAAGGAACTGGCCGTAAAATTAAATGTCCCTGTATTTGGTACCGACCCGGCTTTGTTGCATTGGGGTTCAAAAACCGGAAGCAGAATTATTTTTAAACGTGCAGGAATACCATTCCCTGCCGGTTTCGAAGACTTGCAAGACGAAGGTGATATTGTAAAAGCATTGATAGATTTAAAAAAGAATAACCCCACATTAAAACGGGCAGTGGTAAAAATGAATGATGGATTTTCGGGCGAAGGCAATGCTGTTTTTAATTATGGAGATATTGATGTGAACGATTCAAATATTATAAGCATAGTCACCGATGAATTGCGAAACAATTTAAAACTTGTTGCGCGCAATGTGCCGTACCAATTATTCTTAGACAAATTTATAGATATGCACGGCATTGTCGAAGAATTTGTAGAAGGCGAAAAAAAGGAATCGCCCTCGGTGCAAATACGCATTAACCCTGCGAGTGAAATTGCTATCATATCAACTCACGACCAATTGCTTGGTGGCGAAAGTGGGCAAGTTTATTTGGGGGCATCGTTTCCGGCCGACCCGGATTATAGTAAAGAGATTGCACAACTTGGAAATTTAGTAGCCACCGAACTATTGAAAGAAGGTATACTGGGCAGGTTCGCTGTTGACTTTCTCTCGGTAAAGAATGACGACAAATGGTTGCATTATGCTATCGAAATTAATTTGCGCAAGGGCGGCACCACACATCCTTTTTTGATGTTGCAATTTCTTACCGAAGGAACTTACGATTACAACAATGGTGTATACCTTATGCCCAATGGAGAAGCACGTTGCTACTTTGCCAGCGACAACCTTGCCCGCGATGAATATAAAGGCCTCACCCCACACGACCTGATTGATATTGCGGTTTGCAACAATCTATTATACGATAGCGTGAAGCAATGCGGTGTAATGTTTAACATGATAGGTGCGCTTTCACAATATGGTAAATTGGGAGTGGTATGCATTGGAAGAAATGTGGAAGAAGCGAAAGCTTACTACTACAAAACAGAACATGTTTTGAATTTAGAAAGTATGAGGACCTCATGCGAAAATTTGATGATTCAATTTTTATAAAATTGTATTGCCGTTTCCATTTTAAAAGTTTGAAAATTTTTTTGGCTTACAAACTAAAAAGGCCCTTTTGCAGAAGAGTGGCAAAAAAATAATTTGAATTTCTTCTTGAGTGGTGGAAAAAATACTCTCTTAAAAAAATTGCTTTCAGCGTTGGCTTGTGCGTTTTTTAAGAGTGTTTTTTGTGGGTGGCTATTGGAAATCTTCTGCATAAATAAGTCTAAGTTTGTTTTCATCCAGCCAATTGATTTTTGAAATATCAATTATGTTGTTGTCAAATGATTCAAATTCATAAACACATAGGATTACATTGTTGATGTGTGGAAAATCTATTTTACCATTTTCAATAATGTGAAATTTTGACTCCTTGTTTAAATCGTCTTTGGTAAGCAATACTTCCCCATTAATACCATTAACGCTTTTTCTCCGGATACACAATGCAAAATATGTTCTGATGTTTTGTGCATTGTCTGATTTTATCTGATAGTAATTATCAATGGTTATCGTCCAACACTTAAATTTCCTTTTAGCCTCTTTTATACTTATGACTCTTTCTGACAAAATATTAATATACTTCGGTTGTGTTAACTCAGAATTGAAATTGTTAGTTGTTGATTGCTCTGAATATCTTACGGCAACAAATTTTAAAAAAGGATTGTATGCGTTTAAACTATTCTGTTCAAGTTTTCTAAGTTTGTCTTGGTCAAATGCCATTATAGCGAACCATTTTTTCTTTACAGTTTCAAAGTAAAGATTTAAAGGCAAAATTTTGTAGTTAATTCCAGCAACTGTTAATGATTTATAAGTATTTGAATTGTTTAATTTACCATCATAATATTTTGAAAGATAGATTGGCTTTTTGTCATTGTCGTCCCAAATAAATTTTTCAATTGTAAAGCCATTAGGGTTTAAAGTGTCAGCAAAGTCAAGTGAATTGTATGTTGTCAAATCTCGTCCAATTGCACAAGTTAAAGGTGATACTTTTTCATTTGGGACTCCACTATCCAAATATTTCTCTGAAATAACTAAGGCAAATGTTTCTTTGGTTTGTAGCGGTCTATCAATCTCAAACATAATTTGCATTGACCGTTTTCTTGTTTCAGAGAAACTTGTTTGTTTCTATTGAGTGAAAACCAAAGGTGTAATTTGATAAATTGGTAATAATGGAGGTGTATTATTTCTAATTAGTAAAATCAGTAACTTACTTTCATCAGAAAGAAAGCCATCCTTTTTTTTAGGGGTAAAACTCTTGAAAGGACTAACTGCCTGAACCGAAATACATTTTTTAATCAAGGTCGTTTTTAATTCCGTCCTGTAAACAAAGAATTCATTGTTATGCTCAAAATTAAAAACTTGATTTTCGTTATTTTCTTCTTCTACTATTAATAGTTTCTGTTCAATTTTATGAAGGAGACTTAAATTTCTTTCTGACACATCTGGATACGGAATTTTTCCAGGAAAAATTTTCTTGTCAATAAATTTGCCTTTTAAATCAAAAACAGCAATAGTTGTTTCTAACTCATGGTGGGTTACATCTGTCAAATTCCATGAAAGGATAGCTTTGTAGCCAATCTGTAAATCTATATCCAAGATGTCAGCTATGTCACTGCTGCTGCAATACAAATCACATTTGCCTTTATTTTTATATTTCAGAATCACATCAAAATTGTTGCCTGCATTTAAGTGAACAACTTCATCTTTTAAAGATAAGCATGAAATTTCATTACCCTGCTCATCCTTAGAGAATAGAAATTCATGGGTTAATTTTATGCTAAAGCCAATATTGTTTTTATAAACCTCTGTTTCTACCTGCTTTATTTTTTGGTTAAACACTTCACTTGGCAATTCATTATTTAATAATTCAGAATTTGCTCCACGCCCCAATTCCCAATTTTTTATCCCTTCGCTGATTTGAGTTTTGCTGAGTTCACCAGTATTAGAATCATTTAATGTCGTATAATTTGTAATTAATTGTAACTGCTTTATCGTTTGCAAATAGAGGGAGGATTAAGCAAATGGAAGGTGTAAAACACTTTATTCCTGTCTGATAGTTTTGTTGGTCGTTCTACTACGATTTCATCTTCTACAACAATTGGAGTACTTGGTTTTGAAACAGCACTTGTAATTTTGAAATTCGCCTTTTGCATATTTTGCATGATTGTGTTCTAAATTAACACCCCTTTGGTACGAAGCAATGTCATAGTTTTTTCAAAACCAGTATCAACTAAGTGCTTTGCTTTAATACTATCGTTCTCTTGTAATTGAGAATGAAATTTTAGTTGTAACCCTTTGTTGATATTGATTTCTATTCTTTCATTTTTTACAATTGCGAATTCAAAATTATCACTTTGTACAATTTTCATTTTTCTATATTTTAACATAGGAAAATTCTCTCTGGTTGAGAGAAGTTAAAAAATCATCTTCTGATTTTACCAACTGATTAACCTTCATATAACTTAAAAACCATCTTGTAAACCAATTTTGCAGGTGAGATAACTAATTTTTGACCTCTGTCATCAGGGAGATAATCAATGGATGTATTACTTGGCAAGCGTTCTGGAATTATTTGGCCAGTGCGTTTCACCATTCGTTTACCTGATTCCTTATATTCTGTCTCACTTTTGGATTCTAATTTCTGCCATGATAACAATCCTAAATACTTGGCAAATTGAAGTTCAATAATTGGAGGAAATATTCCTCTATAAGTGACTTCTTTGGAATCAAAAACCACAATGTGGGAATTTGACTCAGTTGTTTTATCGCCAATGCCTACAAATAATTCGGAAGCTACTAAAGAAGGTGGGTTAATTACATCATCATTCAAATTAAATAAAACAGGTACTACACTACTTCCTGATTTAGTCCCAAAGTAATTTTCCTCCAATTTTTTATCTTTTATTAAATCAAGCATTGATAATTCAGACAGACAATCACTCTTTAAGGGGAAAGTATATGAGTTACTTAAAACTTGTTTAAGAATGAAGTAGTAGCTCCTTCCATCTACTAATTGAGTATCTGCTTTAGGAACATGCTTATATAAATAGGAATAGCCGTTGTTGTAAATAACACTTGTCTCCTTCTGCTTACCAAAATCTTCAAATGTACCTTCAATGCCGCCTGCTTGCTCCTTTTCAAAACCTGTTAGATTCTGGTCAGCATGGGCCTGATTTTCTGAATCACTAATAGCAAGGTTTTTACCAGTCCAATGAAAAATTGTCTGTGGGTCAAAGCTACCTTTACCACTGTCTTGTGCTAATCTTGTTTGTTTCCAACCTTCTTCAGGTACTTCTATACAATTTAAAATTCCTTTGGGGTTATATATTGCTTTCCTTTTGACAAGTGAAAATAGTTGAAAATCAGACACGTCAATTTCAAGAACATTTATTGTGACCTAACACTCAATATTTTGAACCTTAATTTTAGTCGTGTTACCGTTTTCAATTTTTTCTATCTCACAAATAACATTACTAGGCAATTCATTCAAGTCTTCAAGATATTTCTTTTTCTCATTTACAACTTGAAACATATAAATTCCCTCAGTAACTTTTCTTTTAATTGAAGATAATTGAATAAGAGATTTCCCTTCCTGATTTGTTTCATTCACAGCATCATTTACTAACTTGTCATTTTGCAGTTGATTATCATAGCTTACATTAGAGAATTCATATTCAATTTCATTGTTCTTTACTAAACCATAATTTGGTAATCCGTGATAATATTTACCATTAAATATTTCAGCATGTACTTTGATTAAATCTAAAATAATTCCCCCCTCTGCTTGAGGGATAGCTCCCTTTTTTTCACCAACCAATTGAAAGTGATTGTCATTATTTTCTTTAATTTTTAAAACCAAGAAAGAGTCAGATTCTTTGGTGAAATAATCTCCTATATTCTCTTCATCTAATGGGATATAAAAATTTTGAATCAACCCAAAGTATTCTGCCATCGTAGGATGCTGATAAATACTGTTTATTATGGTTAGTAAATTCCGACTGTCTTCAAATTCCTGTATTGCTATTTTTCTCATTTTGTCTTCTCTTAAAATTTAATGAATTACTTTGTCCTTTATAGTTGATGGAATCAAATATTGAATCTCTTTCAAGAATTTTGGAAGTAACAGAGTTGACTCCTTCTAAAGAATTCTGTAACATTTTTAGTCTATCAGATTGCTTACGAAATTCTTTAATCAATGGGTTGTTAAGAGAATCTCTTAGCCGTTCACTATGTTCATTCATTGATTCTAAGTCTTGAGTAAAACCAACCCAAATGAAATTTATGTTCTTTTAATAATCGCTTCCATCTTCTGTAGTGCTGTTTTGTAAATAATTTATGACCTGACTCAAAAATTGAGGTGGTTTTTTTATATTCAATGAGAGGTTAGAACAGTTTTTATTAAGAATATCTCCGAAGTGTTCAATATACTTAAAAGCATCTCCGTTGAATTTTTTTAAAGAACTTATTGCAGCATTCTCATCTATGTTTAAACCGATGAGCAATGAAAAACGAGCACAGTCCTTTCCTTTTTCATTCTTAATTCCATTGGGTAAAATGGATAGGTTTATTTTACCTCCAAATCCACCATTATTTTTGCTTTCAAAAAAATCCATAGCAATTATTGTTTGTTAAAGTTTGATTCAAAAAATTCATCCCATTCAGATTCTGAATATTTAAATTGATTTCTTTTAATATCCATATTTTGAGTGGCTGAATTATTAGTTGTGCTATTTGAATGCTTTAAAGTCATTCCATTACCTAAAAGACTGTTTGTATTGGCAACAAGATTTTGTGATGGATTGCTTGTGTTGTTACTGGTTGAATTATCAGGGCAACCATAAATTCGTTTGTACATGGACATGCTCACCGATATTTTTACAAAAGCACAAATTTTTATTTCGTATGAAATAGTACAATAGCCTTCAAGGTAATTTCCATTGCCTTGTAAACCCATATAGAATGTAACTGAAGCTGTAATTAAACCAAGAATACTCAATGCCTCCGCAAGTCAGATAACCCTTTAATTCAATCTTATCATATTCTTTCCTGATATAGATTCCTGCAAAAATGTAAACTATTCCTTCTGCGACTCCGATATTCAAGTAAAGGACAACTCCTACTTCAACTATCAGGAGTATTGAAACTACACCACGCTTTGGTTCTAATCCAAATATCAAACAACCTCTACCGCCCCAAATAGCACCAGTTACCAAACCCATTTCTTGAGGGGTATTCAATCCAATATTTATTCTCATTGGAATACCTGCTTTGAATGGCAATCTCAAATCCATTACAAGTTTCCAATTCACAAAATTGAAAGCCCCTCCAGTAATGTCAGGAAGACAAACCTCATAACCCAACATTGCACCCGCAGCAGAAATATCAAATCGTAATCCTTTGTCAATAGTCTTTAAATAGCTTTGAAAAACTTGAACAAAGTTTAATGGACCTTCAAATCGAATGTCTCTGATTGCAACATCAAATTTTTCTTCTATTGCGGAACCCCCTACGAAACTTACATTGTCAAATTCTACATTCAGAATGCTGAGAAAGCTTATTGAAAAATTTGACAATTTGCTTTTGTTTCGTTGGTGATTTTGTTAACATGGGGAGGGAAGGAAGTAATGTCAAAATGAATTGTGTTTTTTATATCAACTGTTAATTCAGTTGGAGTTTGCTTTCCTTTTAAAAATTTTAGAATCCCTAAATTAACATCATCAAACTTGTTGGTAGTCCATGTATATCTGATTTCCTTTTTATTGATAGCACTTAATTGATTCAAATCATTTTTAATGATTTGAACATTTTCTTTCAAGTCTTCTATTCCTTGTTTACCACTTTGATATGCATCAATAAGTTCTTTGTTTGATTCAATAAGTTTATTCTCTAATTCATCAATTTTATTATTGAGAAAATTTCTTAATTTGCTTTCAAATGATTTAAGTTGATTTTTCTTTGTCTCGATTTCGGATAGAATTATTTGCCTGTCAGCATCAACCTTTAAATACAATTCAACTGTCTGTTCAATAATTTTATCCTCAATATTTTTTAAGTTTTTAATGTATTCATCTGTATTCTCAAATATTAATTCGTTAACTTTTGATTTTAACTCAGTGATTTCTTTTTGAATTGATTTTAGTTGACCATCATTAATGAAGGTTTCCAGTTTTGCAACAAGCAATTTTTTTACTTCACTTTCCAGAATAGGCAATTGATTGTTTTTATAATTATCAATAAATGCCGATAAATTAGTTCCAGTAAGTTCATTTTGTATTCTTTGAGCCTCACTTCCAATTTTTGAGAATTCTAAGTAAGTTGATTGTAGAAAATTACAGGTCTCTCTTACGTTCCTGAACACTTCGGTTTTTAGAATTCCATTCTCCCAAATTGAATCAATTTGACTTTTTACTTCAAAATTTATTTGATTATGCAGTAAAGATATTTCTCCCGTAATTTTTCGCTGTTCGGCTTCAATGAATTTTTTGGAATAACAAACTGAATCATTGTATGCGTTAATGACTATTTTATAGTAAACATCAGAAACCTTATTCAAATCATTTGAACTCTTGTTCAAAAAGTCAAAGAAGGCATCAATATTATCCTGAACTATGTACTTATTGGAATCAATCTCAATCTCAACTTCTACTCTTAAAGCAATTGCTGGAATTAAAATTTTATTATAAATATCGGTATCAATAACAATAGAAAGCGGAGTTGTCATTTTTTTGAGAAAATGATATTTTACAATCTCAATTACAACTCCACTTGCAACACCAGGAAAAGTATCTGTAAATGTTTTTAAGTAGTACTTCCAAAAACAGTTTGAAGATTACTAAGCAGCGTTGAGATTGCAGTAGCGTACAAAGGCTTAGAATTAACTATGGCATTATAAGCGTTTTTTAATTCACTTAGTTGTGACAATTCATTAATTACTGATACGTCATAAATTTCACTTGCTATATTCTTTAATCTTTCTTCGTTTTTAACACTGATTTGTTTTTGTATAGCATCTGAAATTTGTTTGAGATAAATAGTAATATTTATAGAGTCTTCGACATCATTGAAATATTTTTTAATTTCATCGCTAAGGGTTAGGGCTGTTCCTGTTAATTTACTGATAAGCTCGGTTTGAAATGCAAATTCCTTTTCTCTAATTATTTCATAAATATAAATCTGTTTTGAGTTTATTTGTATTTGAGAATCCGTTTGGTAGTATAATTTTTTTAATTTCTCACTTGCCTCGTAATACTTTTCTACATAAGTTTTCAGTTTACTATTCGCTGTGTTTTTAAGAGATGATTCTAATGCTCTAATTTCATTTGGTAAGTTCTCAACTTGTTTTTTAATGGATTCGTACTCTTGGCCATACTTAGTAAAACCTCCATTTGCTTCTTCAATGATGTTAAAAATTGGACTATCTGCAATAGGGATAACATTTCGCAAAATTTTCTTTAAATCTATTCCTCCTAAAATCTCGACATTCATTCCTCTTAAAATATCAGCAGGTCTGATATTGCTTATATCACTAACACGGTTGTTGATTTCGTCTGTTAGTGAGATACCTTGTTTTAATATTGAAATATTGTCAATTACAATATCAGGATTAATTAGGCTTCCTGCGTTTTTGTAATTGTCAGAAAAAATATTTTTGATGGAATCTGAAATCTCTTTCTGTTTTTTTATTATTGAATCAATATCCGCTTCTACAATTGGTATATATGAGTATGGGTCTTTTCTTTTTTGAACATAAACTTTAGTTTTGTTTTCATCACCCATTCCAAATTTGTTATAGGATGTAGAGAAACAAACAGGATAAAACTTCTGCTCAGTTTCAATGCCTTCTAACTGTGGAATTTTTACAGTTGAAAACTTTAGGTTAGGAATTAAAGGGTATTGTTTTTCAAAATCTTCATTGAATACTGAATAAAACTGTAGTTCGTGAGTAATAAGTTCAGTATTCTTTAAATCATTACTTGGGTCATTTTCAAGTGCAGCTTCTTTAGGTGCATAGTTGATTTTAATGCTGTCAAGTAGAATTTCATGTTCAGTCTTATTCGTATTAATTCTCTGATTTATTTTTAACAGAGCATCTTTTACATTAACATCATTGAAATAAATAGTGTCTTTTGTATATTTCTTAAACTTCCGAATTATCATTAAATCCATCTGAAAATCAATCTCTTTTCCTCCAATATCAATCCCCCTATATGGCATTTTGATAATACCTTTGGTACATTCGTCAATGGGAATAAAGGAAATTATCTCTATCTGCTACAGAGGTTGAATCCACTTCCATTGAGACAAAATATGACCCTTCGGCAAGAGCAATAATTTTTTTAAATAAGTAATTGTTAAACCGCAATGGTTCCGTAAATTCCTTTTCTTTTTCTAAATACTTAAAATACTCACGATAAATTAAGACTGATTTACCTTTTTCAATTCTCCTTTCTGAAATATCAGAAAGGAGCAATTTCAATGTTGACCTACTATCAATTGCTTTCTCTGTAAGTTCAACATAATTATCTCTTCCAAGTTTAATATCTTGCTTCCATCCGACAACCTTGAATTTCTTTTCATCTAAATTGAAATACTCTAAGAATGTACTGACACCTAACGATGATAAATTAAAATAATTAGAAGAGACATCCCTGTTGAATTCTTTGATATTGGTTAGTTGTGCTAAGTTTGAACGGTCGTAATTATTGGGGTCTGGTAAAAGAAATACATCTTTATCGGGATTACTATTTGTAGTGCCAGTCTTAAAAGATATTTTTTTGATTCTTATGTATTCAACCTGATTAATAAATAATAGATTAAATGACTTACTTAAATTACCCGAAAAGTTACTTACGGTCAATTTTTTTGAACTAAAGTCCCATTGGTTTATTGTGGCTTTAAGTTGTACTCCATTATTGTTTTTTAATACAACTTCTTGCGTAAGGGTTAATGATTTTTGTGCAACTTGGTTTATTACACCTGTCCCATCGAAAAGTGAATTATCAATAGTTATTTCAGCAGAAGTAATATTTTCCACTTCTTCATAAGCTACAATCTTAAAATTAGGAGGAAGGTTAGTAATTCCTTTGGTTGGATGGGTGATTTGGAATACCAAATCATTGCTCCATAATTCAGTTAGTTTGAATTTTGATTGTGTCCTTGGATGAGGGTAATATTTGTTTTCAGAATTGTCTCTTGAAAACTGATACCTGTAATCTGTTTCTTTTTCAGGTCTCAGAAAAGGTGAGATAGGAGAAAGGAATATTTTGTAAGGTGCTTCAATTATTGTAATTGGAATAATTGTTTCATTAATTTTTGCAACTGCTAATTCAATAGGATAATTAAACTCAGAAACTGGATAAGTACTATTATTTGCCAAAAGATTTACTGGAACATCTTTTGGATATGCTTCTAAATCTTGAAGTGTAAGTAAATCAAATAAATTCCAGTTGGTTAGTGTTTCTTGATTATAAGCAAAGCTATTTTGATTTTTCTTTAATTTAAAAGTCAAATAAGAAAATCCTGAAATAAAAGATTTGGAAAAATCCTTTAGCTTGTTTTGAGCATCAAATGGTTTGCGGTCACTTGGAAAATTTATTTCACAATTATTATTTATACTCCAATCAGCGGTTTTATCTGAAGAGTCCAAGCTTTTATGCACTTCTTCCCCTACATGTTGTTGAGGAATTCTAACAATTATAAAGGCATCAGATGTGTTAGTGATTTTTTGACAACCTACTTCCTCTGACTTTTAAATTGACAAAGTAATAACGCTGATAGAGGAAATCATCAGGTCTAATAATCTCACAAGTGTGAGAAAATTGTTTAATAAATCCTCAAGCGAAACGCCAGAAATGCTTGCAATAGCTTTAACGAATGGGTCAGCAAGTAATGCTGACCCTATTGTAGCTAAACCAGTTTTCTTAATAAATGACCTTCTGCTTTCCATTTGCTAAAGATTGTATTGTATCCATCTTTTGCGGTCTCAATGGCTCTTGCTTGTTCACCCAATAGTATTAATGGGTCATCAATTTCTCTGTGTATTATAAAAGTGCTTTCAATTAATCTTTCAAATATATACATTGAGAAAAAGTCCTTTTCCTTGACAATTTTTTCAATAAGCAAAGGGATTATGTTTCTTCCTAACAATATAATGTTTAGGAACTCTGTTGTTCTTGTACATTCATATGGATTAGAGCTACCATTATTAAAGGATGCTGCAACTCTTTTTCCATGATGCGTATCTTACATCAAATTCTTTTTTTAATTTATTGTCAGTGATAGCAATTGCTTTTGATAGGGAACTTAATTCAACTTTAGATATACTATTAGATTTATTAAATTTCTTTTCCATCGGTTCAATAATACTGTTAGCAATTAACGCAACTTGGGAATAGTACCCTCTTACATCACCATATTCAGTTCCTCCCTCCATTTCGGCCAATGAATGAATTATTCGTAGCCATTTACCACACTTGCTCTCCCATTTATTATATGGGAAAGAAAACACTTCCATGGGTCATTAGGCTTAGACTTTTTCCAAAAGCGGCTATTGTACCTTGTGCTGTAGGCTGAAATCCATTGGCTCTGTATAAAGCATCAAACTCGGATTTAGTTGCAAGTCTCCCTGTCCAAGGCCAAACCCACCTATCAGTTTTTTCCCAATGTCCAAGCTAAGCAGTTGTAAACATCTGTAGCCTCATCAGTGACTAATGTAGCATTTACATTCATGTTTGGCCAAATAAATTTGGCATCTTTTTTCCTGTGTTGTTAAATTTCTTGGCATGTGTATTTTGTTTTAAATTTATTTGTAAACGTAAAAGAATATTATTCCTTTTTATTTTCTTAATCAATTCATCAAATGTTATTTGCATCAATCTTTTTCCATTCGGTTCTAAAGAGAATATCTTTTGAATCCGGTTTGTCTGTCAAATCCTTTATCCTGACAATGGTTGGAATGGGAATGCAGTCGCCAATTATCAATGCTTCCTGTCTTTCTAAAACCGGAAGTGTATCAGTAATTGCACTTACACTGTCAGGCATAAGCCGTTTTACATATTGTTGGTCAGTTGGATTGGTCAATCGCATAGCCACAAAGTTGTTGCATTGAGAAAAAATAGTTTCAGAAATTTCGGATGGTCGTTGGCTTACAATCATCAAAGACAAACCATATTTCCGTCCTTCTTTTGCAATTCTCTCAATAGATTTTTTGACTGAATAGTATTTTGCTCCTTCGCTTTGAGGAATGTAGTTGTGTGCTTCTTCCAACACCAAAAGAAATGGAGCTTCCTCTGTTGCGGTTTTACCGCTTTGAAATAGAAACAGAAATCAAAACTAATCTACTGATTAAAGAAACTACAATGCTTAAAACTTCAATGGAATTCACTCAAATCAATTATGGTGATGTTGTCTTTTCCATCGTCATTGTAACCAATGAACTGCTTCAAAATTGTAGGAAAGTCTTCTGTAGTAAATTCGGTCGTTGCTGTCTTTTTGGGTTTCAGAAGAAACGCTAATCTGTCATCATTGATTTTTGATTCAAGTCGCATTACAAATCTGTCAAACTCTCCATTGAAAGGTCCGTTTGATGCTTTGGTTGCTGCTGCCGTTGAGTAAACAACAAACGTTCTTGTTTGGTCGAAGTAATAAGCACATCTATCATCAATCAATGTTCCGTCAGAGAGTTTTGGTCTTGCATTTTCCGTGTCTGCTTTTCCAACTACTTCATTGTTCAAGTTTGTAATGAAGGTGTGAACTTCTTTCAAACTGAAATACAACGGAGAATCATAGGAAGGATTTACAACCGATGGGTTGTGTTTCTTTTTGTTTTGAATTACTGAGTATCGGAATTGAGAAATCTGATTGTGAGAATTATTTTCGTTGCTCTCAATAAACATTTCTTCCAACTCCTCTGAATTCATTAGCCAATAGGGAAGGACTAAATTGTTTACATCAAGTTTTTTTGATTTTGGAAATGCAGTTTTATACTCACCATGCAAGTCAAATAATAAAATGTGGGTGTTGTTTAAAACACCACGTTGGGTCTGGTCGGCTGATGGGCTTATTCCTTCTTGTAAAATTCTTGCAACTGTTCCTGATTTTCCTGAACCTGTTGAACCGACAACCGCAATGTGTTTACTAAAGAATTTATCTCCATCAACAGCAATTTCAATGTTTTGCTTTTGAGCCAAGTTTGCAAAACAGAATTTTTTTTCCTCTTCAACTGATTCATAAATTCCTTTTAGAATTGCATCATCCGCAATTGAAACATTGTTTGGTGGAATTGCAATTTGCTGTCCGCCTCTTTTGAACTTGCCGTTCTCGTCCAAAAAGCCGATGGGCTGTGCATCCAAAATAAAAGAAGGCTTTGTAGTGGCTGCTGTGCCTCCAATAGTAGTTTCCTTTATTTTGAAACTCTGTACCAAGGCAATGATTGAAGTATTAGAATCGTCTGAAATTTTTAGATAGCTGCCAATTGTAAAATCACTTGCATCTTGTTTGAATTGGTCAGCATCCAAAACTTCAATCTGAATTAGATTAGGTGCTACCGTAAGGATTCTGAAAATCTCTGTTGTATCTGATGGCATAAAATTAAGGTGCTAATAGTTTATAAATGTCTTTTAAGTTTTCACAATATTTAAAATCAAAATACTGTCCGCTTATAAATGTGCTTGGCAAATCTTCTTTAGAGAAGTTGAGCAAAACACTTGGCTGCTGAATTGTTGCAACGTTTGAAATCAAACAAGTTCTTGAAATAAGCTTTAAAGAGTATGAAGATTTCAAAATTTTTGCTGCGTTAGCAGTTGTATTGATAACAGGTTCTTTATTGAAATGCTGACTGGAAAAACTTATTCCTTCATGTCCATCATTGAAAGAAAGTTCATTGTTTATTAAAACTCTTTTTATGCTAATCAATGCTGTTGAATCGCAATCAAGAACTACTGCTAAAGGCTTTGCGTTTCGCAAAGCTGAATTTAGTTTGTAGTATTTGGAAACTAAATTCTCAATGAAAGATTCAATTGGTAATTCTGTATTATCAGCCATGAGAATTTCTTTGCCGATAACAATTACTTTGGTTCTGATTGGGTCAAGTGCTCTTGTAGATTTTAGTCCTTGAGTTGCTAATTTCAGATACTCTTTTTTAGAACGAAGTTTTATAAACCATTCATTGAAAAGTTTCTTGCTGCAATCAATTCCTGAAATGAATTCAGCTTTCGTGATTACTCGTTGAGTTGTGGTTCTCTTTATGGCTTTGTCAATTACAATTCGCAAAGCGTTGTTATAATACAAAGTGTCGGCTTCAAAGTCTGTGCAACTGAATTTGGTTTTCAACTTTTGAATTACCTCCTGTTGTTGTGTGGTAAACTCTTTACCGAAAACAAATTTGAACTGTCTGATAAATGCATTGAGTTTTACATCGGTTATTCCGTTGTCGGTATGATGCTTCTTTTCAACTTTGTTTTCGGTATAGGTTAAAATCTCTTTGAGTTTTGCAAGGTCAATTGTCGGTTCACTACCTGAAGTTTCATTTTCAAAGTGAGCATACAAGACATAATTGTAATTATTCGGTGTAGTTGGATTAACAAAATGGTCAAGCATCAGTGTTATTGGTTCTCTAACTGCTGAATTTATAAATCGTGGCTTTGACAAATATTTGCATTGAATAGTTGTTGCATCAGTTGCTGTGTTGATGTCAATATCTTCAATCCCTTCAATGGTAATGGAATCAGCATTTGCTCTCAAATCTAACAACTTCAAAATAGAAGTGTCAAACTGATAATAGTAACCTTTGATAGTTGCATCTGCTGCCCTTGTTGTCATTTATTCAAAATATATTATTGTTCAAAGTAATGTAAATTGTTTCAAGTTTCGATGATAAAAGCGTTGGCGATTGCACTCTTTTGACTTTGCTTTTGGGGTGGCTTGTGTGTCGGCAAGCAAAGGCAAATGTGTGCAATGTGTGGAGGCTATAAAATTAAAAAACAAAAAATGTGCGGGCAAAAAATAAAACTTCATTGCGTTGGCTGGTCGGTCTGGCAGTCAGTCGTTCGGTTATGTTGCCCAAAATGTTTGATTTCATGTCAGTCAATGTAATGTTAGAACTGTCGTCATATGTTTTAGGGTAACAGTTTATAGCTAAAAGAAGTTGGAGATTTAGAAGCACGACTTGTCCCGACTTAGAAGGAAAATGTCTGCCAGCACTGCACATGATTCGAAGCATAAATGTTCATTTAAGTATGTCTACGCCAATTTCTTAAACTCGCTTTAAACTGTAGTTTTTATTTCTTTTCTTCCTTCTTGTCTGCTTCTTTAGTTTTTCCTTTGGCTATGTCTTGCTATGATGATAGTCTTACTTCGTTTAGAATTGTAGTGATTTTCTCAACTTTCTTTTCTTTACTTTCTCTTATGTCTTTGATTGTCGCTGTAACAAAACTTAATACACCAGTCCATTCTTCAACAGACGTTGTCGCAGGAAAAAATCCTTTTAAACTCATATTCAACAAAGGGCTTTCATTGGGCTTGTCACTTGTTTTAAAAGCCATTAGTTTGTTGTAAACTAAATTTATTTTTTCAAGTTTTTAATGTATCCATTTAATTTCATTTTGCTTAAATCAGATTCCTCAATTTGAGTGATTGTCTTTGCAACAAGAAGGTTGTCAATTTTCTTAAAGTATCTCAAACTGTTTTTTCTTCTAGAATCAGTCATAAGTTGAAGAATTACTTGGTCGGAGATTATTTTAACATCGTTATAAAGATTTACGAATTTAATTTTATCCTCTTCCTTGATAAGTGTATCATTAACTATTCTGATTGCTAAATTTTCACTTGTTAGCTTTATGAATACAAGTTCACTAACTAGTCCTAAATTTTCAGCTTTAGAATCTTGTGCTTGAACAATTGATATGCTTGCAAGCAAGCATATCAATATGATCGCTATATTTTTTCTCATCTTTTCTAGTATTATCTTATTGTTGTTCTTGATGGAATACAATGAAAAAATCCGCAAAAGTCAGCATAAGGTCCTCTGTTTGCAGTCCTCGGGTCGCTTATTAGCCTCCCTGCGTTGTCAGTGTTTTTAGCAGCTGTGCCTCCTGGTTTGTGTGACCACATAGCATTAGAATCTAATCTATACCAATGATAATCTTGAAATGTTGGTAAGTTAGCACTTACAAGGGCTATAAAATGTCCTTCTGCTGGTGTGCTTGCTGCTGCAGCGACTGAAATTTGTCCATCTCTCTGTGCTGCTTGTGTTACAGTAGGACAAAGAATATTTGCGATGGTCGAACCACTCCTACCGGGTTGGGCAATGTGTTAGTAACGATTTTATCATTTGCATAATTGTAACAGTTGTTATAGGGCTGAACCGCTGGAATATTCCATTTTCCAGGGTCAAATGGCGGAACGGCTAAAAGCTCAAAGGATTCTTTTAAAAATTTATTTTTTGATGCTGTTCCGCCTGTTACGTTTTTTGATATTTCGTTCGAAATATAGTCAACTTCTTGTGATGATAATGCTGTCGCACCTGTCTCAAGTAGGAAACTTTCAAGTTTGCTATCCTTATCTACAAAATTTAGATTTTTTTGGTCTATTAAATCTACGATGCCGTCAAAGCAAAAAGCTTTAGTAGGCAATGATAATTCGTAGGATTCAATAACAAAGCCTGTGTGTAAACTAAGATCCTATGAAATTGCAGACATTTCAAGTGTTACTTCTTTCTTTTCGCCAAGAATTGATTTTAAATTCTTTGCTTGCTCTGGTGTTAATTCCCAAGATGGATTTTGCTTCCCAGAATACATTAATGCAGTTACAATTGTTGTCATTTTATTTTATTTTTGCTTACTCTAATCAGTTTTCAGCGAACCTGTTGCTTACTTTATTATTTGGTGTCGGTGTTCAGCTTGTCCGACTTTGGATGGTAAGTCCGTTTGTTACCTTTTTATTTAGTCTGCTCGTTTCTTGCATTGTCAGTTTGTTTTAAGTATTGTATTTCACTGTTCGTTTCTTGCAGTCAGTTTGAAGTTAGCACTGTCGTCATAGAGTTACCGATAACGGAAATCAGGATTAACGCAGTTTTAAAAATGAGGATTACGATGCACCACTGTTTGGGCTTTCACAACTGCCTGTTAGAAGCACAACTGTTTGTATAACGATTAATGCCCTCATTTTTAAATTTCGTTTAATCTTTTTTGTTATGTGTTCGTGCTTTTGGACGTACAAATTATCCTTGTTTTTTACACAGTGTACCTTTGTTATTAATTAACACAATCACTTCTCTCTTTTAGTTCAACTTTAATGGTACTTAAATCAAATTTTATCTCTGCGTTATCTAAATCATCAAAACCATTATACCTAACATGGTATCGGATTTGCTGATTAATCCACCACTAACATTTTGAGTTACTTCATCGTCACTGTTATCAGCAAAGTTGTCATGGCTATAGCTTGTAGAGGTGACAATGCGATTTATTTTAAAGGCAGGATTAGAGTTTGTATAGAGGGTAACGTTAGTTCGGGAAGCATCTCCTTTTGTATCTCCATTGACTTCAGTAGCATGTGCTTTAAAACTACCTAAGACTTTATTTCCATCACTGGAAATAGTAAGCCAAACATCTACATCTACATTAGCAGTATTCCATCCAAAATCTTTATCTCCATCAGTTTTATCAAATCCGTCCAAGCCTCTTTGTTTGAGCGCCTGCAAATGTACCGGTGGTAGGATAGTTTTTAGTTTCACATGGTTTTTGTATAATAGCTACTTCTGATAATCTTGTTTCACCAATAGCTACGACAAATCGAATCATAGTAGTTGTCATATTAACATTCGAAAAATCAACGGTTGCATGATAGTGAGTTTGTAGACTAAAAACATTACTAGGTAAGAGTGTGCTGGAGCCATTACTATGCTCAACGCGCACTCTTATATTACCTTTATCCATATCGTAGCCTGACATATCAAATTTACGAGGTGGTGGATTAGGCAATGAAAGCAGTCTCATATCAACACTAGTTGGTGTGACTAAACAGATTACCGGTTCAATAGCTGGGGTTCTTCTCCGGTAATTCTTGCTCTTAGGGCGAGTAATGCTTTTCGTATTTGCTGTACTCTTATATCAATTAAACAATTTGCTTGCTCACCCGTACTCATTATAGCACGGTCAATAATTGTGGTAACATCTTGCTTAAATGTAACATCAATCTGGTCTTTCAAATCCGTTAATATTTGTTGCCATGAGGCACTGTTATTATCTAGATTTTCGATTGCTTGATTTACTTGTGTCAAAGCATCATTGATTGGTGGCATTGGAGACGGAAGAAAACCACAACTGGATGGCAATATAACTATAAGTATAAAAAATACGACATGGTTTATTTTTTTGTATCTGTTCATTGTCTTAAAGTTTAAGAGTTAAGTTTATTTTTTTAATTAATTACATCCAAGTACCAAATCAATAAATACATCACAAGGACCAGAAGGAACGTAAGTTTGAGTAGTATTAGGTCCTGCAAAGTATTTGCCTGATGGAGCAAAATTTACTGGCGTGGTAGAACCACTGTTTACTATAAAGCTGCTTTCAATTCCGCCTTCACTTACATGGGTAACTCTCCAACTAGGGAAATTGCAATTATTACCTAAATTACTTAATCTTACTCCTTTTACTTTAAGTTTATTGGTAATTGGAGCCCCTTCAAAGGCACCTTTCCAAAAAAAAGGTTCGGGACCATTAAAGTTGGGAGAGTTAAGGACAATGGAACGAATATCGTCATTATGGTGTGCAAAATTGTTACACCAGACTTACGTTCACAATCATTTCCTTCGCTACCATATCAACATCAATATCATCATTTACGGTAATTACCCTTTCATCCTTTGCACTGACATTTTCAACGGCAGAGGAACCAATTTTTAGAGTAACAGAATTCGCATGTTTAAAATTCCATATTAATTTTACTTGTTCAGCTACACATACATGCGCTATGCCTAGTAAACTAGAATTACCACTGCCTGCCGTAGTTACGCTTATGCTGCCAGTTACATCGCAGTTGTCGGTATAAGGTGGTCGTGATGTCCAACAGCCGTTAAACAATAATAAAATACTAAATGTAGCAATTGTAGGTACAAAGAAGTTCCTGATTCGTTGTTTAGTTTCCATAATTATTAGATTTATGTTGTTTGCCTACTCTGGTCGGTTTTCGGCTACCCCGTATATGGTTACGTTATTAGTTTTTGCTCGGACATTGCACATGCGAACTTGTTTGGATTAACTGTGTAGCATGCCTCATAACTCGTGATATAAGAAGGTTTTTGTGTACTATATCTGCATTTAAGGTTTTCAAAATATTGCAAATGTTTTATTATCATTAGTTTATAGATATGGTGTTAGATTGAGAAGTAGTTGCGTATATCCAAAGCGTAAAGCAAGATGGCAATGTTGGTTAGAGGATATTAGCACAGCAAATGTATTATTAAAATGATACCACCAAACATTTTCGAAAATAATTATTTTTGTAAAACAAAAACAATAGCTTGAAATAAATCTAATGCTTGTACCACGCTTTTAAAAAAATGCTTGCCTACAACCTGTAAGTTGAACCATAACCCAGCAAATTTTTATATT
The DNA here is from genome assembly GCA_016717325.1 of Bacteroidota bacterium. Taxonomy (GTDB): domain Bacteria; phylum Bacteroidota; class Bacteroidia; order AKYH767-A; family OLB10; genus JADKFV01. The sequence continues at coordinate 63,576 of JADKFV010000015.1, forward strand.
TCAAGTACTATTCTGGGATTTATACTTTTGTTTGGAATACATATCGCAAAAGGTGATTGCAAAACATAGTTAAGAATATAAAGCGTTATAAGAATTGCAAAAATTATTTTACATCGCTTTTCGCTTTAGGCTTTCTCAAATTAAACGTTGCTCCAAAAAGGATGTTGACTTGTGAGAAAAAAAAGTGTTGGCGCGCTTTATCAAATTCGGAATTTGTTGTGTGTACATCGGGCAGGTTTATAAAACCGGTTTTAAATTCCGATTGAATAAAAAAGTGATTGTAAAACTCAATATTCAATCCGGCCATCACATTCATACCATAACCGGCCAGGTGAAATTTATCGTTGCGTTCGTTATTGATTAAAGTTACATCACTTCGAGGGTACAACCCACCTACTCCAACACCTTCGGTAAAATGTATCTGCACTTTGTTCCAATCAAAAATTCTATCGAACCTGCGTAAGTCAAAATTGAAATAATTTAAGCCATCGGTATGTTCGTATTTCAAAAATCCATCATGGATGATTACATTGTTGTTATCATAAGTGCCATCATATTGCGTTCCTGTGCCGGCAATATTTCCGCTTATTTTTACAGTTTGGTTTTGTTGCACTACATATTTCATATGATCGATACCAAACGAAATATTGTAGTTGCTTTTAATAAAATAACCTACACGAAAATTATATTGTGGAATGGTAGCCTGAGTAGGATTGAGGTATGTGCTTGCTTCGATAGGGCTTTGGCGGTCTTTAGCAATAACTTTATGTAGTGTAAAATTATAATTGTTTCCGGTAAAATGTATTTCGGACTTTGTATACATGGCCCTGTTCCATCCCCAATAAAAGTATAGCCGGCCTTTGAAATTATTGGAAGCAGCACCACTTTCATTTTGAGCAATTGCGCTCAGTGTGATCATTCCAAAAATAAAAACAAAAACAATTTGCTTCATACGTTGTGTTCAATTGATATTAATTTGATGGCAAAAGTGGGGTTGGTTATTTAATGTACGACATTATTTTACAATCATTCGTCCGCGCATCATACTCCAGTGGCCGGGGTAAGTACAAATAAAATCGTAGGTGCCTTTAGGAGGAGAGGTAAATGTGATAGAAGAAATCTCGCCAGGCTTGGTCATTTTTGTATAAATCAAAACATTGTCGTTTATGGGAACATAATCGTCTTTGGCTCCTGCCTGCAATCCTTGCTCGGCAATGGTTTGCGCAGTGCCTGTTTTTATTAGCACAAAATTATGCAACATGCTGCCATCTGTCGATTCGTTTACCAATGTAATATGTAGCGTAGTTTTTTCGTAAGTAGTAATTTCTGTGATGTCATATTGCATCTCATCCATTGTATTGCCTTGTGCTTTAATTGTGATTTCCTGCACAGGGTTTTTTGCATCTATTTCAGTCAATTTAATTTTGTCTGTTGTGGCATTATTGCAAGCGGAAAACAAAACCATAAAAAGAAAAAGTGCCGTACCAATTTTCATATCATTTATATTTAGCAAAATAATTCCAGACAGCATCATCGGGCGGTGGTGCGGTTATTTTTATTTCTTCCTTTTTACCGGATGCATAAATGTTATTGTATGCGCATGCAGGTGAATACTTCCATCGGCATTAGTGCGGGGCGCGCCATACTTTACATCACCTTTTATGGGGCAACCCATGTGGGCAAGCATTACACGTATCTGATGATGACGTCCTGTAAGAGGATTTACATCGAGCAAAAAATATTTGTCCGATGCGCCAAGTAATTTAAACTCAAGTTCGCTTAGCGATGCACGGCTGTCCTTTTCGTCCGTTACAAAACTCTTATTCAACTTTTCGTTTTTAAATAAATACTCTTTGAGTAAGCCTTTATCTTGTTTTGGTTTATTGCATACTACAGCCCAATATGTTTTTTTTATTTGTTTTAATTGAAACATTTCATTCATGCGAGTGAGGGCTTTGCTTGTTTTTGCAAATACCACTACACCGGTTACAGGCCTATCAATGCGATGAACCACACCAGCGAAAATATTACCCGGCTTATTGTACTCGATGCGCAAATAATCTTTTATAAGTTCGCTCATAGGTTTATCGCCCGTTTTGTCGCCTTGCACTATTTGCCCTGCTTGCTTGTTCAATACAAGTAAGTGGTTGTCTTCGTAAAGTATTTTTATCGGAATGGTTTTATTATCCATGGCGCGAAGGTAAATTTATTTACTTACTATAATTGTGATAAAGCAGTTCGTGGTAATTTGAAACAAAGTTTGCTTTTAGAAAGTATCAATATTATTGAGGCTCCTAAAGTCATCGCCCCGGGCATTTTTCAATGCCTCTATACTTTCATAAAAATTTATCCCCACCAAACCTAATCCATGATTTGCTACAATTGTTTCTGTAATAATATACCCATTTTCGAGAAGAAGAAATCCCTTTTCACTACTGTCGGGATACCACAAAAAATTTTTTATCGTTTGGTTCAAAATGTATTTCAATTTATTTTCTTGGTAATCAATTTTGTAAGGTGTATAGGTTTTTTTGAGCGTGCCTAATCCCAACTTTATTTTTATGCGGCCAAAAAAAGTGCTTCTTTCTTTTTGATGGGCTTCTGCTGTTTCGGTTATGGTTCTTTTATTCGCATTAACATGATACACCGGAATATCGTTAAATCGGTAAAAATACTTTTGGCCGAAGGATGAATACTTTTGAAGGTTAATTCGGTTTGGTTTTTGTTAGGCAAATCTATTATCATACTATTGTCAAGTTCAATAAAGCACTCACCACTATCGAGTCCGCCAACTTCCATTTTCAGTATCGAATAAATATTGGTTATTTTTTTGCCAATTAATTCTTGAATTTTCATTTAGATGAATGAGGTTTTAATTTATTGCTATATCAATTGATTTACTAAACTATAGAAATTTTTTAAAGCAAATAATTTCAACAATCGTTTGCTGGTGAAATTTGATCGGCTTGATGTGGTGTTTTTTTCAAATGCTATTTTGCTCTAAAAAGTTGCTGCATTATAAACTACATTTATTTGAGCATCTTCTATTTTGCTAATCGGACCTTATTTTTTATCATTCGTAAAACATTGAAGCCATTCAAGTACAAGAGTCAACTTAATTTTAAAAATTCGTTTTATGATCGGTGAAAACACCGTCCATAAGCAAGAAAAGCATCAGCATCGTGGGGAAGGTTTGTGGGGCAATGTCATTAAGTTAAGGTATTAAATCCAATTGCCTGCGCTCACCCGTAGCCCTAAAGGGCGCCTCCACGCAGGTTTCGTTACAACGGACTGGCTCCCTTTAGGGATTCAGGGTGCGCGGAGGGCTTAACTTAATGACATTGGTTTGTGGGGACACAAACCTTGGCTGGCGCGAGCGTGGAAAAATCGTTGGCTTCAATTGCTTCTTTTTAAAGCTTGCAATTCCAGAGTAATGCAATCTGTGTTTATATATTAGCAACGAAGTAAAAGTAGTACCCTGCAAAGTAATTTTCAATTGAAACTAAAACTGCGCAACGAGTTCTAAGTTCGAATTGCAATGTGATGGACAGTATTTACTTTCAAATCAATATTGTTCTTTTTCGTTGGGGAAATCTTTTGATTTCACATCTTCAATATACTGTTTTGTTGCGTTAAGCATTACTTCGTGCACGTTTGCATACTTGCGCAAAAACCGGGGATGAAATTCATTATTTATTCCTACCATATCGTGCAGTACCAGCACCTGACCATCAACTCCATTGCCTGCACCTATGCCTATTATTGGAATCCGCAATTCTTGCGAAACGCGTGTTGCTAACTGTGCAGGAATTTTTTCGAGCACAATTGAAAAGCATCCTGATTCCTGTAAAATATGTGCATCCTCTATAAGTTGCTTTGCTTCTTCTTCTTCCTTTGCACGAACAACATAAGTTCCGAATTTATAAATGGATTGAGGTGTAAGACCAAGATGTCCCATTACAGGTACACCTGCCGATAATATTCTTTCGATCGATTCTTTTATTTGGCGTCCGCCTTCGAGTTTCACGGCATGTGCACCACTCTCTTTCATAATGCGAATGCTTGAGTTAAGTGCTTCTTTGGAGTTTCCCTGATAAGAGCCAAAGGGCAAATCGACAACTACCAAAGCCCTTGAAACTGCCCGCACCACCGATGAAGCATGATATATCATTTGGTCAAGCGTAATGGGCAATGTGGTTTCATGACCTGCCATTACATTGGAGGCCGAATCGCCTACTAAAATGATATCGATGCCGGCTGCATCTATTATCCCTGCCATGCTGAAATCGTAAGCAGTAAGCATGGCAATAGGTTCGCCTTTTATTTTCATTTCCAACAGACGATGCGTGGTAATGCGTTTAATTTCTGAATTTTGTGATGCACTCATTTTTATTTTTTTGGTGAGCAAATGTAATTATTTCGCTATTGTACAATAGTAGAATTTGTGACCAAGAAGTATATTTTCGAAATTGACTTTGTGGAATGAAAAAAAATGACAACAAAAGAAATGAGCAGCATTTATAAATGTATAATACCATTAGCTTTTATAAAACAGGCTTTTCTTACCTCACCCCAACCCTCTCCAAAGGAGAGGGAGAAATCGCGTTAGCCTATTGTATAATAGCTAATGGCACAAAATACTAACCATAACAGTATACGATGGACTACATTCATTAGTTTGACAAAAAACGCCAGTGAAAAAATTCAATTTATAACGAAAAAAACATAAGCAAGATTATAAAACTAAATCAGCGTCAAGCGAGCATAATTTCCAGGTTTTTATATTTCATAAGATGGATAATAGATGGCAAAAATTGAGGCATAACATAACCCTCTTCGTCCATGAGTGGCGCAGGTAAATTTCCACCCGTTTTTGGTGGTGGCTGCTGGTTATTTGGCTTGCCGGTATTACTCTTTACCGGAGGCGGGTTTTTGGGATTACTAAGACTTTCGATGGAGTTGCCAAGAATACTTTTTACTGCTGCTCTGATCATTTCGAGCGAATCGCGCAATTGTTTATTTTCTTCCTGCATGGCAACATTTTTATCGCGCTCGGTCTTCACTGTTTTCGATAAAGTAATAAGCAAATCGGAATTCTCATCACCTTTTATCATGTCGCGATATTTTACCAATTCTTTATTAGCATTATTGGTACTATCTAATCGCGTTTGCGTTTGGCTTAACTGGTTTTGCAACGACTCCAATTGAGCGGTATGTGACTTTTTAAGCGCATCTATATCACCATCTTCGCCTTTCATTGCATCAATAGTTTTGCGCAACATGCCGTTATCTTCTTTCAGTTTATTAATTTGGGTTTTAAGATTTATTATTGATTCGGCTAATGCAGATATATCAACATCATCGTTGTTGCTTTTTGTTGTTTGGGTGGTAACATTATCTGCAGGTTTTGAATTGGTAAACACATAAAAGAAATCGACACGTCCTTTTGTAGCAGGACCCACTATGAGTCCCATTTTACCAGTGGTGTACATATTGTCGTTAAACGTTTGTACAAAAGTGTTATTGATAAACAAATCGAAATTAGAATTTGCTGTACGAATTTCAACAAGGTTAGGCAAATTTAAGTCTACAATGGTAGGATGCTTCACCCATCCGCTATTTTTTGCATCGCCAGTAATATTCTTGAAGGCAGCACCTTCCATTCTGCGAATTCTATATTCCTTAAATTTATTTATTTCGAACATGTAACCCCCTTTATTATTGGGTTGTGCCATAAATAAAATACCAAGTGCAGTTTCGTCCGACCCGGTTTTTTCTACTTTTAAGGAAGTTACCAGGCGGTACATTTCAAAATTGGTTTCGAAACCGCTTAGAATAGCAAAAGGTGAAACAGCGGTTTTACGATTGAGGATATACTCGCCATCCTGCATCACGAATAAATTATCGTTATTGGAAACTGTACTCCAGTTGTTGTTGCTTTGGTCAAAGTTTTCGCTCACAACTAATTTGTCAAACTTTTCGTGAATCATTTGACTTTTTGTTTTGTGAAACATTAATATGCACAAAACAATTATACCAACAGATTTAACTTTAGATATCATTGCATTTTTTATTTCTATCAACTTTTCAGACATGATGGGGACATCATTTGCCTTAAAGAACAGAATTAAATTTATAAATGCCTAATACTTCGCCAAAAATAAAATAGCTAATTAAATTTATACTCCGGAATTTGGAATGTCCTGAGCTGTTATTTCAAACTTATCTTCTTCTTCCTTATACTTCATTATTTGTGCAAGTGCATCGGGAACCACATCGCTGCAAATGGTAATAAATGAGCCTTTTTTGGCATTTGTAATTGCATATTCAATGGCTTCGTATTCAGTAGGAATAACTTTTACAATTTTTTCTTTTCCATCGCGATGAATACCCACCAGCAGCAAGTCGATAATTTCCTTTTCGGTGCGGCCACGTAAATTGCGATCCTGACGAATGATAATTTCGTCAAACATATTTCCACTCAATTGACCAAGTTGCAAAATATCTTCATCGCGCCTGTCCCCTACTCCGGCAATGATACCAACTTTGGGTTTGGCGTCTACTTTCTCTAAAAACTTTGCAATTGCCTGGAAACCTGCCGGATTATGGGCATAGTCAACCATAACAGTGAATTTCTTAAATTGAAAAGGTTCATCCTTCCAGGAGTTTGTGCCGGTGAAGGAATAAATGTTTCAAGAGCCAGTTTAATATCTTCAATTTTAAAATTACGAATGTATCCGGTAAGTACTGCAGGTAAAATATTTTGAATCATGAATATGGCCTTGCCCGAAAAAGTAAGAGGAATATTTACAACTTTATCGACCCGAATTTTCCAGGTGCCACGCATAATGGTGATAAAACCATTTTCGGCAACGGCTGCCAACCCTCCATTTGCAGTGTGACGTTTAATAATTGCATTGTTTTCATCGAGTGAAAAGTATGCAATCTTACATTCCAAAGGACGGGCCATATCAGCAACCAGTTGATCATCGGCATTGAGAATGGCATAACCACTTGGCATTATACTTTCTACAACTACACCTTTCACTTTGGCCATATCTTCGAGTGAGTTTATACCCTTCAGTCCAAGATGATCGGCCGAAACATTAGTTACGATGCCAATATCGCATTTGTGAAAACCCAATCCTGCACGCAGAATTCCTCCACGGGCACATTCAAGTACAGCAAAGTCAACAGTAGGATCTTTTAACACAAACTCAGCACTTGCAGGCCCTGTGCAATCGCCCTTTTGCAACAAATGGTTTTGAATGTAAATACCATCGGTTGTGGTAAAACCAACTTTGTGCCCCATAAATTTACACATGTGAGCAATCAATCGGGTTGTTGTGGTTTTACCATTTGTTCCTGTTACAGCAACAATTGGAATACGCGCATTGCTTCCCGGAGGAAATAACATGTCGACAACTGGTGCTGCTACATTGCGCGCCAACCCAGTGATTGGTGATAAGTGCATACGAAAACCCGGTGCGGCATTTACCTCAAGGACCGCACCGCCTATTTCATTCAATGGTTCACTTATGTTGGGTGTCATAATATCTATACCACATATATCCAAACCAATAATGCGGGCAATTCGTTCGCACATAAAAATATTGTATGGATGCATAATATCGGTAACATCTGTCGATGTTCCTCCTGTGCTAAGATTGGCAGTACGCTTGAGCCATAACTCTTCACCATCTTTCAAAACAGAATCGAGGGTAAGCGATTTTTCGGCAAGTATGCTATTTGTTGTATCATCTATCTTGATGGTGGTAAGTACTTTTTCGTGACCGTAACCTCTGCGCGGATCAGCATTTACTTTGTCGACTAATTGCTGAATGGTGCTTTTGCCATCGCCAGTTACCGCAGCAGGAGTGCGTTTGGCAGCGGCTTCCAATTTATAATTTATTACAAGTACCCGATGGTCATATCCGGTAATATATTTTTCAATTATTACACCTTTGGATATACGTTTTGCTGCAGCAAGGGCTGTAACGGCATCGTCCCAAGAATTTACATTAATGGTTGCGCCTCGCCCATGATTGCCATTAACAGGTTTTAGCACCACAGGAAACCGTATATCTTCCACAGCATCTTTTAATTCTTCTTCACTATATATAATACGGCCACGAGGAACAGGGATTGATTGTGCTTCTAGCAGATTCTTGGTATCTTCTTTATCGCAGGCAATTTCAACTGCTATGCTTCCGGTAGTGGATGCTACCGTGGCTTGTATACGTTTCTGATTGATGCCATAACCTAACTGCACAAGTGAATGTCTGTTAAGCCTCACCCATGGAATATTTCGGCCAATTGCTTCTTCTACTATGGAACCTGTAGATGGCCCGAGTCTTTCTTCTTCGCGAATTTCGCGCATTGCCTGTATATCGGAAGTCATATAATATGGTATAACATCCACTAATGCCTGTTCAATTCTTACTGAAGCTTTTGCTGCATAAATCCCTACCTTTTCTTCTTCGTAAGCAAACACAACATGGTATACGCCAGGCTCACCGGTAGAACGCGTTCGTCCAAAACCTACATCCATACCGGCAAGGGTTTGTATTTCGAGCGCAATATGTTCTATCACATGGCCTATCCATGTGCCTATACGAACGCGATGAAAAAATCCTCCTTCGTAATCTTCGCTACAACGATGCGAAAACATACTCGGCAAAAACTTCTCGAGCCTGTCTGCAAAACCCTGAATTTGGTCGGTAGGACGCTCTTCCATTTCACCAATATCAAGCTTCATCACTATCAGTTTATGTCTGCGTATACTCCAATAATTTGGACCCCGCATGCCGCGAATTTCTAGTATCTTCATAATCTTAAATTTTACAGGTTTTGATTTTGGGCTAAGTAATATTTATTTTTCCAATATAGGAAATGAAAAAAAATCTGATTGATATAAATGCTTTTATAAATCTCCCGCTCATAGGTAGCAAAACTAAAAATGGTTTGAAAAGAAGAATCATTCTTTTGAGAAAATATTGTTCCTGAAAAAGTACTTAGATTATTAAGTATTAATTTCTGAATTAAATTTGATGAGACTATGATTCTCATTTTTGACATTGAAAAAAGGTGAAGATTATTTTTCTGGAAATGAGTTGTAAAAAATAAAATTTCGTTATTCGTTATTTAAAACATTATTTACATCGCTCACAAAACTAAATGAATAATAAAAATCATCTTAAGTAACTATCATTTTTATGCGCCTTGCAATTATCGATTGTGGAACAAATACTTTTAACCTTATCATTGGTGATATAATTAACCCTGGAGAATTTAAGACCATTGAAGAAATAAAACTACCTGTTAAGCTTGGTGAAGGCGGTATAACCAATAAAATAATAATGCCGGCAGCAATGCAACGCGGCTTAGACGCATTTGGAAAATTATGTAATCATGCATACCCTTTTAAAATCAATAAAATAATTGCTTTAGGTACGGCAGCTTTGCGCAGGGCAAGTAATGCTGAAGAGTTTAAAGACAAAATATTCGTAGCAACAGGTGTAAGGGTTGGCATTATAGATGAAAAAACCGAAGCATTTTTAATTGCCAAAGGTGTTTTGTTAACCACAAACAAATTGACGGGTCCATTTTTAATTTTAGATATTGGCGGTGGCAGTTGCGAATTTATTATTTGCAACAGCAGCGAAATTTTATGGAGCAAGAGTTATGAAATTGGCGCAGCTTTGTTACTCGACAAATTCAAGTTCGAAGACCCATATCTTGAAAAGCAAGTGGACCAAATTGAAAATTTGCTTGATACAGAATTGAAAGATTTTCTTGATGCGATTGAAAGATACCACCCGCAAACTATGGTTGGCTCTGCAGGGTCATTCGAAACCTTTGCCGACCTCATCGAAATGGAATACAGAAACAGAATATGTGACAATGCTAACGAAAACTATTTGTTCAATTTAGCTGAATATGAAACACTACACCAGAAATTACTCGAAACAACACTGCCCCAAAAAATGGAAATACCCGGTATGCTAAAGCCCCGTGCCGATATGATTGCTATTGCATCAATAATAACTACTTTTGTTTTCCGAAAAATAAATGGCAGGCAAATGTTTATGTCTCGAAACTCGCTACGCGAAGGGGTTCTACAACATTTAGCAGAAGGAAAAAAACTTTAGTGATATTTTATATAAAACAACAATTGAAACAAAAAAACTAATTATGGCAAAGGTTCTTGTGATAGATGATGAAAAAAGTATTCGCAACTCGCTACGCGAAATATTGGAATATGAAAGCTACATTGTGGACGATGCACCCGATGGAATTGAAGGCTTGAAAATGGCTGAGAAAAGCACATATGATATTGTTTTGTGTGATATAAAAATGCCCAAAATGGATGGCATGGAAGTGCTCGAAAAATTGCGCGAAAAAAATATCGATGCTCCCGTTGTAATGATATCGGGTCACGGCAATATTGAAACAGCAGTTGAAGCAATTAAAAAAGGTGCGTTTGATTATATCTCGAAACCACTCGACCTTAATCGTTTACTTATTACCATTCGCAATGCCATGGATAAGTCTACGCTTATTACTGAAACAAAAATTTTGAAAAAGAAGATTTTTAAAACTACTGCTATGATCGGCAGCAGCGAATCGATACAAAAGGTAAAGGGTATAATAGAAAAAGTTGCACCAACCGATGCACGGGTATTGGTAACAGGTGGCAATGGCACAGGAAAAGAACTCGTGGCAAGGTGGATACATGAAAAAAGTAATCGTGCTGCATTGCCTTTAGTGGAAGTAAACTGTGCTGCAATTCCTTCGGAGCTTATCGAGAGTGAATTATTTGGTCACGAAAAAGGTTCGTTTACAAGTGCAGTTAAACAGCGCATAGGAAAATTTGAACAAGCCAATGGCGGCACTCTTTTTCTTGATGAGATAGGCGATATGAGTTTGAGTGCACAAGCAAAAGTACTTCGGGCATTGCAAGAAGGCAAAGTAACACGTGTGGGTGGCGAAAAAGATTTTTCGGTGAATGTGCGGGTAATAGCAGCCACCAATAAAGATTTGAAAGCTGAGATAGAAAGAAATAATTTTCGCGAAGACTTGTATCATCGTTTAAGTGTAATACTTATTAAAGTGCCATCTTTAAATGAACGAAAGGAAGATATTCCACTTTTGGTAGAACACTTTATTAAAGATATGGCCGATGATGGTGGAATGCCATTGAAGAAATTTTCGGATGGCGCTATAAAAGAATTGCAAAAAATGAACTGGACTGGCAATATTCGCGAATTGCGCAATGTGGTGGAACGACTGCTTATTTTAGGAGATAAAATTATCACAGATAAAGATGTTCAAATGTTCGCAGGAATTGGCAAATAAATAGTAATAAGAATGACAATTACAAAACCACTTCAAAAAGATTGTTCCGAATATGCTTGGTCGTATATTAACAAAGTGGAACAAACAAATTTGCTCACGGCACTCGAGGTAATAACTAAAAGCACAACGGACCTATTCAGCCATTTTCATGGCGAGCAACTCGGATATACTTATGCACCTGGAAAGTGGAATGTGAAACAGATATTGAACCATATAACAGATAGCGAGCGGATTTTTGCTTACCGTATATTGCGCTTTGCACGAAAAGATAAAACTGAACTGGCAGGGTATGATGAAGAGCTTTTTGCAAAAAACGACAACACGCAAAATAGAACAATGGATAGTTTAATTGATGAATACGTTCATGTGCGAAAATCGACCATACTATTATTGGAAAACTTTGACGATGAAATTCTGGAAATTGCAGGCACAGCAAACGAAAACGCATTTACCATTCGCACCTGGGCCTGGATGATTGCAGGGCACAACCAACACCATAATGAGGTGGTGAGGTTAAAGTATAAAAAGTAACAAACTTACATTTAGTTAATTATTAAGCTATATTCAGCTTACAACTGTTTGCTATGGCCACTTTCATGCAAAGCCTTTGCCTTTTTACCCTTACAATCAATGATGATAACAATAAATGTAAACCCTTTCAATATCGAACTTTCGATTTATATTTGCGCTCCCAAAAAATAAATGAATGGATAAGAATACAGTTACTGGTTTGCTGCTGATGGGTATGGTGCTAATAGGCTATACATTTTTTATGGCGCCTGGTAAAGAAGAGATAGCAGCACAAAAACAAACACAGGACTCCTTAATATTAGTGCAAAAGCAAAGAAGTGCTGATAGTGTTGAGGCTTTTAAAACCAACAATACTATTGCTTCGCAAGCCACTGATATAACAGCAGTACTTCAAAACGACTCTGCTAAGAATGTAGCTATGGCATCCACTTATGGAGCATTTGTAAATGCAGCACCCTCAGCCGAAAAGTTGGTTTACATTGAGAATGAAAAAGTAAAAATCACATTATCATCAGTTGGTGGCAAGGTGAAGCAAGTGCAGTTAAAAAATCTAAAAACTTTTGATGGTGCTCCTCTACAGTTTTATGATGACGACTCTGTTGGTATGGGTCTTAGTTTTTTTAGCGAGAATAAATCTATAAACACGCAACAGTTACATTTCGAACCACAAGGAACAAGTTTTGCTGTTAATGGTAAAAACAAAAAGGAGTTGATAATGCGTTGCGATGCCGGCAGTGGTCGCCATCTCGATTATATCTATACTTTACAAGGTAATAGTTACAACTTGAAATTCGACATACAATTGCAGGGACTTAATAATGTAATTGCGGCAAATTCTTCTTACCTCGAATTAGACTGGCATGCATCAATATTAAAGCAGGAACGAACTGTAACTGGTGAAAGGCAATACTCATCGGTATATTATAGCTTTGCTGATAATGAGGTAAATAATTTATCGGAGACTAGCGATGAAAAAGAATCGCTTAACGAAAAAGTGAAATGGGTAGGCTTTAAGCAACATTTCTTTTCATCGGTTTTGATTGCGGATAAGATGTTTGACCCTGCAGTAATAGAAGCCCGCACCGATTTAGGAAGTGATACTATTGTTCGATACATGAGTGCCAATCTTCGCATACCATACGACCATAAAGCCGATGAAAAATTTGGCATGTCATTTTATTTTGGCCCTAACCATTTTCAAACGCTAAAGTCGTACAACCTTGGAATGGAAAAGCTTATTCCACTGGGTTGGGGAATTTTAGGTTGGATAAATCGCTTTATTGTTATTCCTGTTTTCAACTGGCTTAAAAACTTTCGGATTAAGTTTTGGCTTGGTAATTCTTATGCTCACCATTATTATCAAACTAATATTATTGCCGCTTAACTATAGGGCATATTTGTCGAGTGCAAAAATGCGTGTATTGCAGCCCGAAGTAACCGAGCTACAAACAAAGTTTAAAGAGGAACCATTGAAAATGCAACAGGAAATGATGGGCCTTTATCGAAAAGCCGGAGTAAGCCCTTTTGGTGGGTGCTGGCCTATGTTGATGCAAATGCCGATTTTGTTTGCCATGTTGCGGTTTTTCCCCAACTCAATAGAATTGCGTCAGGAAAGTTTTCTTTGGGCCAAAGATTTATCCACTTATGACTCCATTCTCAATATCGGGTTTCACATTCCCGGTTATGGTGACCACGTTAGCTTGTGGACCATTTTAATGACAATTTCAACTTTGTTGTTTACCTACTTCAACTCGCAACAATTGAATACCGCTGCTAACCCGGCTATGAAATGGATGATGTATCTTATGCCGGTATTGTTTTTAGGTTTCTTAAATGATTTTCCTGCAGGATTAAATTATTATTATTTCCTTGGAAACATTATTAGCATAGGCACACAATTATTTTTTAAATCGTTTGTTGATCAGGATAAAATACATTTGCAGATACAGGAAAATAAAAAGAAACCCGACACAAAAAAGAAATCAAGTTTTCAGGAAAGGTTAGAAAAAATGGCAAAGGAGCGCGGTTATCAACCACCAAAAAAATAACACGAATGATTCAGTTTCAAAAACATTTCTTGCTGATATTTTCATTGTGTTTTTCATTGTTGGCTGCCTGCAAAGTGAAAGATAATAATAGCGTAAGTAAAAGCGTAAGCAACGATTCATTGTTTTTGAGTATTGATAAAAGCCCTTGTTTTGGTGCTTGCCCAACTTACACTATGGTAATTTATTCAAACGGTGGTAAGTCTACATTGTCGGGCAAAAAGTTTACTAAAAACTTAGGGAAGTTTGAATACGTTTTTTCAGATGACCAAATCAAAGATCTGAAAGTAAAGATTACTGAGGCTGATTTTTTTAACTTGAAAGACAGTTACGATGACGACAAAGTAATGGATTTACCTATGGCCACTGTAGATGTATTCATGGGAGGAGTCCGTAAAAAAGTTGTTGGCAGGTACGAAACCCCAAAAGAATTTCGAGTATTCGAAACATATCTCGATAGCCTGGCATCATTGCCTATGTGGCAAAAAGTAAAACCACCTGTTGGTGATGATTAAAAATATTTCTATAATTTTGTAATAGCTTAAAATTAATAATACCATGTCAGAAGATTTTTTACCATTAAACGGCACCGACCATATTGAATTCTACTGTGGCAATGCCAAGCAATCGGCCTATTTCTATCAACATGCCTTCGGGTTCGAATTAGTTGCATACTCAGGTCCTGAAACTGGTGTGCGCGACCGCGCTTCGTATGTGTTGCAACAAAACAAGATTCGTTTTGTGCTCACAACAGCTTTATCGCCCGATCATGAAATTACACATCATGTTGCAAAACATGGCGATGGAGTAAAGGTATTGGCACTTTGGGTTGATGATGCCGAAAAAGCATTTTACGAAACCATGGCACGCGGTGCAAAAGCTCATACTCAACCACGTGTTATAACTGACGAATATGGCGAAGTAAAAATTGCTGCCATCCATACATATGGCGAAACCATTCACAAATTTATAGAGCGTAAAAATTATTCAGGTCCGTTTCTACCGGGGTACAAAGCAGCTAAGTCGAAGTTCAAAGTTTATCCAATTGGTTTAGAAGTGGTTGATCATTGTGTTGGAAATGTGGAACTTGGAAAGATGAACGATTGGGTGAAGTTTTACGAAGATGTAATGGGCTTCAAAATGATAATCACTTTTGATGACAAAGATATCTCAACTGAATATTCAGCGTTGATGAGTAAAGTTGTTTCTAACGGAAATGGATTTGTAAAATTTCCCATAAACGAACCTGCCGAAGGAAAAAAGAAATCACAAATTGACGAGTACCTAGAATTTTATAATGGTGCCGGTGTGCAGCACATGGCCTTATTAACAAACGATGTTATTGGCACCGTTACCGAATTGCAATCGCGTGGCATTGACTTTTTAACTGTACCTACTACATACTATGATGAGTTAGAAGGACGTGTAGGCAAAATAGACGAAGATGTAGCCACATTAAAAAAACTTGGAATACTTGTAGATCGTGATGACGAAGGATATTTACTTCAAATTTTTACAAAGCCTGTAGAAGATCGTCCAACAGTATTTTTCGAAATTATTCAGCGCAAAGGCGCTAAATCTTTTGGCAAAGGAAACTTCAAGGCACTGTTCGAGGCTATCGAGCGCGAACAAGCCATTCGAGGTAATTTATAAAAAACAAAAGCTCAAAAAAAAACCGCCAACATGTTAAGTGTTGGCGGTAAAGAGCACCCTTTTCTCTTTTTCCCTTTTCTCTGGTTCTTATCGATATTTATTCAATTATCATTTTCGTTGTTATTGTTTCTCCGGCAATAATTAACTGAGCAGCGTATACACCTGCCGCTACATTTGTAACATCAATCTTCATTTCATTCCTTCCTTCTATTATGTCAATATTTGATGTATAAACTATTCGTCCCGAAACATCTATAATTTGTACTCTGCCTTCTTGCACAATATCACTTTCGAACTGCATTGTAAATCTCCCCGAATTTGGATTCGGATAAATATTAATCAATGAACTTGAAACAATATCATCCCAAAACAATTTACTCAATGGCTTATTCGCAAGTGTTGTGAAATTATAAGTGATACTCTGATTTGTTGAAGAACCACAGTTCGGTTTTATGTTGTAATTGTAAACAGTACTGGGATCAAGGCCTGTAAGTACAGTGCTTACTACATGTGGATTACCATTTATGGTTATGGTATTCCATATTGTGGAGGAATTTTTCTTGTATTTTATTTTAAACTGAGGACCGCTTGACGCCACTCCCCAATTTAATTTCGCGCTGGTTGCTGTTATATTATTCGCAACTATACCTGCTGGTTTGGAACAGGAATAAGCCACCGAAGTAGTAGCTAATGCTTGCCCTTTACATCCGTTGTTATCAGTAACTTCGTACTTTACAACATATGAGCCCGGTATTAAATTATAAGGATTAAAGATGCTCCCACTCACTCCCGGACCACTAAAAATTCCGTTTGCCGGATATCCCTGCAGCGCTACACTGGTAACTGTATTTAAATAAGATGTTGCTAATGGTGTAATACTAACATATGGGTTTGGTAAAATTTGAACCGATATGCTGGTGGTTCCAGTGCAACCAAAAGCGTCAGTACCTGTTACTGTATACGTAGTGCTGTAAGGTGGCGTGCAAGTTACATTCGATGCAGTGCTGCTGCTTAATTCTGTAGTTGGAACCCAGGTATAAGTAGAAGCTCCAGTAACTAACAAATGCCTGGCTGGTGGTTTGACATATAGTTACATTCGAAACATTTGATGAGAGAGTTGGTTTTGATACATTGACTGTAAACGATGATGTAGAGGAACATCCGTTAGCATTAATTCCTGTGACATTATATGTGGTAGTAGATGAAGGAGTGGCTGTAACAAGAGTAGCAAGCGAATCATTATTATTAATGTTAGGATTCCACATATAACAAGCTGCACCACTTACTGTTAAATTTGACGATTGACCCGGGCATATAGTGCTATTACCCGAAATAGAAACTGTAGGATTATTATTTACATTGATAGTTACATAATTCGTATCGCTGCAACCCTCCCCGATATTTGTACCTATAACAGTATACGTTGTTGTTACCTGAGGGCTTACAAGTAACGCTGATGCCATAGTTGTTGAGTTACCGTTTGATGCTTTCCACGTATAATTGCTCGCACCGTTTGCTCCAAACGATACTGATTCTCCTTTACAAATAGTTGTCTTACCGCTTACTATTTGCACATCGGGACGTGTTCTTTGCTTTGTTAATGTAAATGGTACCGCAACAACATTATTGTTTTCGTTCGATTCAATAAAATTATTATTCGGATCTATTTGCACTACAAGCCAATAATCGCCATTACAAATATTTGAGTCAAGCATCATTTGCATCCCATCAAGATATTGATAATAAATGTCGAGATACCCAACAGATATGCCCTGTAACACATTGCTGCATGAATATGCACCGCCACCAAGACCGTAGTTAACAGCATTTAAATTTGTAAGAATTGTTCCATTGGTGTCTTTGCAATGCTGGTTGTAAGTGCTGCAATATCCATAATCCATAAGGCAAAAAGCAAGTTTAGTTCCTTGAGTAATTATTGGCCATGTGAGAGGGTCGGGGTTCGAAGTTGATTTACGTAAAGTATAAATACCCCAATCGTCAACATGCATATGACCATGCGTTGGATGATATGTCATCGAACCTGCTTTGCGTTCATAATATACCATTTTATCTTGCTCTTTACGATAGACACGCTGCACTAGCAATTGCTTTGGAGGCAATCCTGTGTTGACGCAAACAGTTGGAGCAGTTCCTATAATTGTGTCTGTACCACAGACATAAGTATTTGTTGCACGAACCTCCAAAGGGCCTCTCCCAATGTTTGGAGTTGAAACTGATACCCGTAGTTGCGATTTTTTTGAACTTAAATCGTTATAGGCATATTCCATTACTCCATAAGTTCCTATAGTTTGTAGAGGCTGAGTTGCTACCATAACATCGGGCAAAAGGTCGCAATTAAGTGAACCCGGTTGTGCACAAACGCATGACTTTGCGTTAGTAGTTGTGCATTGAGCGTTTACTTGTAAAAAGGCAAAACAAAGCCATATCACCAAAGTGGTAATTTTTTTCATTTCAAAAAATTTTTAATCTTGTTAGTTACGTTGGTTCATGTTTCAAATAATCCTTTCAAGATAAACATGACCAATACCCCCATTTCAATTTACAGACCAACTATGCCAAAATTAGTGTAGGTTCAAAATAATATAGGTATACAACATATAATTATTGGTAAAAATATTAATTATTATGGTGAATAATTATTATGTGGTTTTGGGTGAAAAATATTTGTAAGTAATCATAGCAAAAATCATAAGAAAAATCATTATAGGAGCCATGAATATTAAAATATCTGCTTCGAAATTTTGTGGTTAGCTTTTAGTAAAACTAAAATTATAATTAGTTGATAAAATTGCGAATTCGATTCCGGATAAATATTTAAAATGTAAAGTGAGGGTATTGTTTTAGAAAACGGAAAAAAATACAAAATGCCATTTTCCACTTAATTAAAAAAAATGGAGATCAATATAGAACACTAAAAAAAGGCTGCAGTCAATTAAGACTACAGCCCTTAAATATACACGTAACTAAATCTTGCGATGTTATTTCTGACGAGATGTTTCGTCAGCAACGGTAAGCTTTTTACGGCCGCGTGCTCTGCGTGCCGATACAACTCTGCGTCCATTTGGAGTTGACATTCTTTCGCGGAAACCATGTTTGTTGTTTCTTTTGCGATTCGATGGCTGAAAGGTCCTTTTCATTTCTAACTTATTTTTTTACTTTTCCTTAATAATTAAGTACGGGGACAAATGTAATAATAACTCTTCGTTTTAAAAGGGTTTTATACTAAAGTTTTGAAAAAAAATATTTACATACTGATTATCAATACGTTACAACATAAAACTCAAAAAGTTAATAACTTAATTTTTAAGGAACATGAAGAAAGACCAATTTCTTGGTTTCGAAAAATTCTTCTGTAAAATTCTTCTTTAAATCATTGATAGTTATGTACTTAGTATAGTTTTGGCATTCTTCCTCTATATCACCTCCTTTTAGCGCTAGCAAACCTCGAAACGGCATTGTGCCCTTTCTCATAAATAGTGGCGAACACCATTTCATCAAATCATCAATAGAAGCGGTGGCACGAGTTACAACAACATCAACTTTAATATTTAATTTTTCTGCTCGTTCATTTATTGCCGAAACATTTTTCAATTGCAGTTTTTCAATAAGATCGTTTACAACCACTATTTTTTTGGCTATGGAGTCGACAAGCGTGAAGTGGCAATTGGGAAAAATAATGGCCAGAGGTATTCCGGGAAAGCCGCCACCAGTGCCTATGTCAAGTATTTGAGTATTATCGGCAAAAGAAAAATACTTCGCAATGGTAAGGCTATGCAGTATGTGATTGACAAAAATATTGTCGACATCCTTTCGCGAAATGAGATTTATTTTTTGATTCCATTCAATCAGCTCTTCTGCAAATTTTTCGAAAAGTTCAATTTGTTTGTCACTCGTTTGAGGGAAATATTTTTTAATAACTGCAGACGAATCCATGAATTGAATCTAAAGGGAGGTTAAGATTAAGCCATTGACTTTAATTCTGTAACCAATGCGGTAAGGGCTTTTTTGGCATCTCCAAACAACATGCTTGTTTTAGGATTATAAAACAACTCGTTTTCGATACCAGCATAACCGGCATTCATACTTCGTTTGTTTACTATTATGTTTGTTGCATTTTCTACATCCAGAATTGGCATACCATAAATTGGCGAAGCCTTATCATGCTTTGCGGCAGGGTTTACTACATCATTGGCCCCAACTACTAATACTACATCGGTTGTAGTAAACTCAGGATTAACTTCTTCCATTTCGCATAATTTTCCGTAATCAACATTCGACTCGGCAAGTAATACATTCATATGCCCCGGCATGCGGCCCGCAACAGGATGTATAGCATATTTTACTTCCACTCCACGCTCTTCAAGTATCATTTCTAATTCGTGAATAATGTGTTGGGCCTGAGCAACTGCAAGTCCATATCCTGGCACAATTATTACTTTTTTGGAATAGTTCATCAGCACTGCAAGATCGCTTGTGGTGATATCTTTTATACTACCCTTCATAGTAGAACTTCCTGCTGATTCGGTACCACTGCTTTCGCCAAATGCGCCAAATATTACATTGCTCAATGGTCTGTTCATGGCTTTGCACATTGCAAGGGTCAGAATGGTTCCGGCACTTCCTACTAGTATACCACCAGTAAGCATTGCTTGATTACCATATAAAAACCCTCCTGTGGCAGCTGCCAACCCTGTAAAAGAGTTTAATAACGAAATTACAACTGGCATATCTGCCCCGCCTATTGGAATTACAAATAACACCCCATATATTAATGACATAGCAAATAATGTGTACAAAGCCATTGTAGATGCACCTGTTCCAAAAACCATAAAAGCACACATTGCGAAAAGTGCTAAAAGAAATGCGTTATTCAGCATATTATAACTTGGTAACCGAATTGCTTTTGCAAGTGTGCCGTTGAGTTTTAAGAATGCAATTATACTTCCCGAAAAAGAAATGGAACCAATCATTAATCCCAAAACAATCGCAAGCATCACTCCTATTCCTTTATTTCCTGCAACGGCATGTTCAAATTCTATTAAAGATATCAAAGCTGCACAAGCGCCACCCATTCCATTAAACAACGAAACCAACTCGGGCATTTTTGTCATTTGCACTTTTTTGGCTGTCATCCAACCTATAATAGTTCCAATAACCAATGCTGCAAAAATGAGTGTGTATATTATTGCACTTACTTCGTTATCATGGCAAAATATAGTACCGAAAATTGCCACGCCCATACCTGCTGCTGCATAAAGGTTTCCATTACGCGCAGTCTTGGGATTACCCATCATTTTCAATCCAATAACAAATGTTACCGATGCTATCAAGTATAGTAAATCAAGTATATATTTATTTTCCATCAATATTTTTTTTTCGACTGATTAAGTAATTTCTTATTTTAAATCGTAATTATTTTTTCTTTTTACTAAACATTTCCAGCATACGGTCAGTAACAACAAAGCCACCAACAACGTTTAATGTACCCAACAATACAGCAACAAAGCCTAATGATAATGCAAGTATATTAGTGTCTTCGGCATTCAACATTACTATAATCGCACCAATTATGACAACACCATGTATGGCATTTGCACCGCTCATCAATGGAGTGTGCACTACCGATGGCACACCGCCAACAACTTCCAACTCCCACAAAAATGGAGAGTATGACAATATAAATCATTTGGATATTGTCGCTTATAAATCCGAATATTTCATTCATATTAAATGTGATTTATTATTTTTTAAAATTAATTTATGCAACCGATGGATGTACTATTTTTCCTTGATGAACAATTAGAGACCCTTTGGTTATTTCTTCGTCCATCTCCCACTTAAAACCATCTTTGGTACTTAGGTGCAGTAAAAATGCCTGAATGTTTTTTGCATATAAATCGCTGGCATTCATTGGCAATAAACTTGGTAAATTAGCTTCGCCCACAATTGTTACGCCATGCTTTACCACCACTTTATTTACTTCGCTTAAAGGACAATTGCCGCCTTGTTCCACTGCCATATCAACTATTACCGAACCAGGCCTCATATTTTTCACCATGTCTTCGGTAACCAACACGGGGGCTTTTTTGCCTGGGATAAGTGCTGTTGTGATCACTAAATCGGCTTGGGTAATATGTTTAAACAATAACTCTTGCTGCATTTTTAAAAATTCATCGCTCACCGAAGTTACATAACCTCCACCTGTTTTTACCGATGCATCGCCTTTTACTTCAATATACTTACCTCCAAGCGATTCAACTTGTTCCTTTGTTTCGGGGCGAATATCACTCACCTCTACTATTGCACCCAAACGTTTTGCGGTGGCTATTGCCTGCAAACCTGCAACACCTGCACCCATAATAACAACGCGCGATGGTTTAATAGTACCTGCAGCTGTCATCAACATTGGGAATATTTTACCTAGGTAATGAGCACCCAACATTACAGTTTTGTACCCGGCAAGGTTGCTTTGCGAACTAAGGACATCCATTTTTTGTGCTCTTGAAATACGGGGTATTGCATCCATCGAAAACATGCTTATGCCTGCACTGGCACCTGCCGCAACTATTTCGCGATTAGCAGATGCAAACATCAGCGACATGTAAACGGCATCTTTTTTCATTAAACCAAGTTCAGCAGCAGAGGCATTGTTTACCTTCATCACTACTTGCGATGAGGAGTAAACTTTGTCTTTGTCTACAATATTAGCTCCGGCATTTTTGTAATCGTCATCGCTAAACGAAGCGCCTTCGCCTGCACCCGATTCTACCTGCACACTATACCCGGCATTTATCAAAGACTTTGCAACGTCAGGCGTTAGCGACACCCTGCGCTCACCCTCTTTGGTTTCTTTTGGAATTCCTATCAGCATAAATTATATTTTTATAAAACAGGGATAAAATTGCGAAAATTTTCGCGCGCAAAGAAAGGGAAATTTACCACACATGGTAATTTTAGTTTTGCATTTTCATTAAAGAATTCAACATAAAAAGTTTGAATCAATTTTTCCAAATATGATGGAACATATTAATAACCTTTGCTTGGATTATTTTCTAAATAGTTTTAATTACTGTTATAAAATCGAATTCAATATTAAACAAAAAGAGGATGGTGAATTATTAAATCAGCTAGCAAAAATTTGAAAAGCTGGCTATTTATATAGGCGATGTGAATGATGAGAATGTAATACAATCTTTCAGAATCATTTCAACTTTATAGTGCGCTCGGTTATTTTTTCATCATAGTTTTTGATAAACAAGTCGAGTTTTTCTTCGTTTATTTTCCCTTCAGCATCCATCACTTTGTTTTCCATAAACCACACTATGTAATGTTTCCATTTGTTTTTTTTTACTTTGGTCTCAACCTTTTTGCCGAGGAGTAAAAATTTTATGCTTGTAAAATCGTCTTCGTAATACTTTGGTGTTTCGTTATCTATATCGCTCACCAAAATTATTTCGTTACTATCGAGCGAATAAAAATGAACCTGATAAGTGCCCCATTTATCAACTTTGTAATTTAAAATTTCTTTGCCATTGCATGTAACTTTTCCTTTATCCATTTCAATGGTTTGAGCATTACAAATGATAGTTCCTAAAATCATTGATGCCAATAGGAACAATTTCGCTTTTTTCATATTTTTATTTAATCTTTTATGCGGGCGAAAATAGTATTCGGGTTTTGATTAAAAATTGATTTTGGAAATTTCTAGCTGTTTATAAATGTTGATTCAGTTAATAATTTGTGGAGGAGAGATTTGAGGAAAACCAATATAAAAAAAGATGTCACCACCAAAAGCAATCAACAATTAATTTTAAAAGCTAAATCGTTAACAACAAGAATCAGGTTTTTTGCTTTTTCTTTTTTGCTGCAGGAAATAAAACATTGTTCAAAATCAAACGGTAACCTGGCGAGTTTGGATGCAAACTTAAATCTGTAACGGGGTCGCCCACCATGTGCTGATAGTCTTCGGGGTCGTGACCACCAAAAAAGGTCCATGTCCCTTTTCCGGCTTCGCCATGAATGTATTTTGCATAACCACCGGCTTTGTTTTCGCCAAGCACCAGTGTTGACGCTTTTACATATTTATGATCAAATGCAGTAGTTTGTCCCATGAAACCTGCAATAACCTGCATATGGTTTTGATTGAGCATTGTTGGCACAGGGTCCCATTTTGCCGAAAATTCGAACAAGGTAAACACATCGTTATCGCGCGAAACTCCACGTTGACCTGGCATTACATCGATATTACTAAATTCATATTCCATTGGATTGGTAACAAGCTTAAAATCTTCGAAAGCAAATGTTTGCGAAAAATCCAGCTTCGAATTGTAATCGGGTGAAGTGCCATCGCCATCAAATATTCTATCGCAAATATCGAGTCCGTGAGCTGACAGCGCTATATCATACGAATCGGTGCCGCTGCACATTGTAAATAAAAATCCACCTCCTACTGTAAAGTCACGGATTTTAAGTGCAACCGCAAGTTTAAGTTCACTGGCTTTTTAAAACCTAATTTATTTGCCATAGCTTCATCAGTACGCACTTGCTCCTGATACCATGGTGCCGTGTGGTACATAGCATAAAACTTTCCATACTGACCCGTAAAATCTTCGTGATGCAAGTGCAGCCAATCGTAAGTTGGCAACACCCCTGCTACAACTTCCTCATCGTACAAAACGGTGTAAGGTATTTCGGCATAGGTGAGTACGAGGGTTACAGCATCGTCCCAAGGTAATTTATTTTTGGGAGAGTACACGGCAATCTTTGGTGCTTTTTCCAGTTTCACCACATCCATATTTATTGCAGGGTCGGCAATTTCAGTGAGAATGGCACTCGCTTGTCCATCGGCAATTACAAGGTAAGAAACCCCACGAATTTTACATTCGTTTTCGATGAGTGCTGCATTTTGAACCATAAAACTTCCGCCTCTGTAATTTAGCAACCACTGCACTTCTACATTATTGTTGAGTACCCAATAGGCAATACCATAAGCCTTAAGGTGATTGCTTTGGCTTTCGTCCATTGGAATTAATATTTGTGATGCCCGCAACGGAATAGCGATAATAATGCAAAAGATGAGTCCTAGAAAATGTTTGTGTTTCATTATAAAATGAATGATATATTTTACTTCAGTTTTTTAATTGTTTGGCAAATAACAACATTGAATTGAAAATTGCGAAGCCGAAAATACAGTTTAATCTGTGAACTGCGGATGTATTTGACTTAATTAACGATAATTTTAGAAACCACATTACCATCCATTCAATTGGGTTTTGTAATGACCCGTTAGCTGATTATGGAAAAGAAAGGAGCATTTTTTAAGCTGCCTTAAATTCAATAATTTACTTTAAAATAAACACACTCTTGCTTTCAATGTTTGTACGTTTATCAAAAACAAAATCGTAGTAACCTGTTTCGTTGGCTTTTGCATCAATAATACATTTTGTACGTCCGTATTCCAATCCGGCTTCATTGTTAACTATGGATTGAATTGGGTTTGAATAATCTTTAGCAAAAATCAAATAAATAGAAAGAGTATATTTTCCGGTTCCTGCCGAATCGGGTAAGGTATATTTGCCTGTGGATACTCCTGCAGCAATCAATTCGGGCGATAGTTTTACAGTACATCCAAATGTTTGATCAATACCTTCTACTACTCCATCGCCAAATTCCGATGCCGATTTACCTGCCACTTCGCCCGCAGTATGTATCACCTCTTTGGTAGTTTCTTTTACACGGTTGCAAGCAATTATAGCAAGTACTATTATCACAAGGCCAGCGTTTCTTACATTTATCATTTTATCAATTAATTTAAACATTGAGTGACGAATGTAATGCTATAATTTTAATAAACAGTGCAATCACACATCAAATTTTAATTACAATATAAAACTATTTCTTTGCAACCTGTACTTAGATTAAACCTATGAAGCTTTCGATAATTATAGTCAACTACAATGTGCAATACTTTTTGGAGCAATGCCTCCACTCGGTATATAAGGCACTTGGCACCATGCAAGCCGAAGTGTTCGTAGTGGATAATAATTCTGTGGATGGTTCATGTGCTATGGTACACGAAAAATTCCCTCAAACTATTTTGATAGAAAATAAAGACAATCCGGGATTCTCCAAAGCAAATAATCAGGGCATAAAATTGAGCAAAGGCGAGTATGTACTATTGCTTAATCCCGATACACTGGTAGAAGAAGATACGTTTACAAGCACCGTTAATTTTATGGATACACATTCCGATGCCGGAGGCCTGGGTGTATACATGATAGATGGCAAAGGAAACTTTTTGCCGGAGTCGAAACGTGGTTTGCCAAGTCCTGCTGTAGCTTTTTACAAAATATTTGGCTTGTCGGCCTTGTTTCCAAAGTCGAAATTATTTGGACGGTATCATTTGGGGTTTCTCGATAAAAACCAAATTCACGAAGTGGATGTATTATCGGGTGCATTTATGCTCATGCGTAAAAGTGTGCTCGATAAAGTTGGTTTGCTCGATGAAACTTTTTTTATGTATGGTGAGGATATCGATTTATCGTACCGCATAACACAGGGAGGATATAAAAATTACTATTTTCCCGAAACAAAAATTATTCATTACAAAGGCGAGAGTACAAAGAAGACAAGCGTGAATTATGTGCGTGTTTTTTATAAAGCCATGGTCATTTTTGCCCGTAAACATTTCAACAAGCAACATGCATGGCTATTTGGATCGCTCATAAATTTTGCTGTTTACCTTCGTGCTTTGATGGCAGTTGCAGTTCAATTTCTAAAACGAATTGCCATTCCTCTGCTCGATTCATTGATAATGTACGGAGGCTACATTGCGTTGAAGTACTACTGGGAATTGAAGATAAAAGTTTTCCATTATCCATCGTTTTACGAAACGGTAATTATTCCCGTGTACGTGCTATGTTGGTTAATTGGAATTTATTTGGCCGGTGGTTACGACAAACCTGTACGTTATATATAAAAGTGATTCGGGGTATTACGTTTGCAACTATTGCCATATTGGTGGTGTATGCTTTGATGCCTGAAGAATACCGCTTTTCGCGCGCCTTGATATTGATGGGTACACTGTGGTCGGCAGGTGCATTGGTTGTGTACAGATGGATATGCCAGGTTTTTAAGATTCCATTGTTCTCGTTTGCCGGCAACATTAAAAAACGTGTGGTAATAGTTGGTGGTGAAACAGAGTGCCATCGTATACTGTTATTGTTACAAAACAGTAATTCGAATTTCGAATATGTTGGTTTTACAGATATTGCTAAAAGCGAATTGCCACAAAGCAATCAAAACCCCAATTACCTTGGCGACTATAAACGCCTTCAGGATATATGCGAAGTGTACAAAATAGATGAGGTTATATTTTCATCGAAGGATATACCATCGCAAAACATTATAAGTACCATGCGCGAAAATGCTGCATCGGCAATCGAATACAAAATTGCGCCTGAAGAAAGCTCCTATATCATTGGTTCCAACTCTATTCATTCACAGGGCAGTTTGTATTTTGTAGAGATGAACACCTTGAACAGAATAGAAAATATTCGCAACAAAAGAATATTCGATTACAGTTTTTGTTTGCTTTTGCTCCTAACCTATCCTCTTCAGCTTTTCGTGATAAAAAATCCTATTGGCTTATTGAAAAACATATTCAAAGTTTTATTTAAAAATACCAACTGGGTTGGGCCCGATTATAATAACAACAGCAACGAAAGGGTACATAAAAGCATTTTGCATCCTTCGCACCAAATAGGCTTGCAAAAACTGGATAGTGCAACCATAGATAGATTGAACATGTTGTATGCAAAAAATTTCAACATAGAGTACGACATCAATATGGTAATGAAAAACTATCGTATGTTGGGCAGTGTTTAAACATGAGATTTACTGATTTAAAATACTTTTTTACCACATTATTAAACTTGAGCCGTTAAGTAAATATTAGTTTACGTTAAATGAAAAAAATAAAGCGTGGTTTCTTCATAATATTTTGTGCCGTTGTTGTGTTTGCGTTGTACAACTACAAAATGACCTTTTATTTGCTCTCACAATTGAAGGGACAACTTACCATAGTTTATCAAGCAGAAAGTATTGATGAGGCCATTGCCAGCAAAAAATACGATAGCCTTCAAACCCAAAAACTTAAATTAATTAAAACCATCAAACAATTTGCCGAAGACTCGTTAGTCTTATCGAAAACCAAAAATTATTCCACCATTTACAATCAGCAAAACAGGCAAACCATGTTTGTAGTTACAGGCTGTATGCCCTTTGAGTTTACCGAATACAAGTGGACATTTCCCATGATTGGCGAAGTAACCTACAAAGGTTTTTTTGATAGTGTGGCGGCAC
Source organism: Bacteroidota bacterium (assembly GCA_016717325.1). Taxonomy (GTDB): domain Bacteria; phylum Bacteroidota; class Bacteroidia; order AKYH767-A; family OLB10; genus JADKFV01. The sequence goes on from JADKFV010000015.1 coordinate 91,547, forward strand.
ACAACGAAATGATGGAATTGCAAAAGCAAGGTTATGAAACCAATATTGGCAATGCATCGGGCTGGAGTACGCTTGGTTGGCTGCGCGACCCTGTGCTTAGCAGCATGCTCAACAAAAGCGAAGGCGCACTTGCCGAATTGATAATTCATGAGTTGACACATGCCACAATTTACCAGTCGAGCAGTGTGGTGTACAACGAGAACCTCGCAACTTTTGTTGGAGAGAATGGCGCCTTAAAATTTTTGATTGCACACTATGGTGATACCAGCGTATACATCGACCGTTACAGAAATCGATTAAGCGATGAATTGCTTTATAACAATCACATACAAAATGGGCGGCTGCAATTGCAAAGTCTTTATTTACAATTGAAGAACGAAAAAGATATCACACTCAAAATAAAAAAGAAAACTGATTTGATTTATAGCATCATGACTTCAATTGATACACTTACACTGAAAAACAAGGCACGGTATACATGGGAGTACAAAACAGATTCGTTACCCAATAATACTTTTTTTATGAGTACAGATACATACCATAGTATGCAAAATATTTTTACCGCTGAGTTTAAAAATAAGTATTCGAATGATTTGAGGAAGTTTATTGAGGGGTATAAAACTAAAGACTAATATTATACTTTCACAAACTTCTTCCTACCCACTATCTTATTACGACTATCGAAAGCGGTTATAAAATATAATCCATCGCTAAGGTTTGCAATGTTTATTCTTCCGTAGGCATCCATTGGCAGCGAATAAATTCTCCCCATTAAATCTACAATTTGTGTGTAAGCTATATTTTTTTCGGTAGATTTTATTGTTATAAAATCATTTGCCGGATTGGGATACACAGCTATTTCATTAGCAAACAATTGTTGCTCAGGTACCGATGCATACACAGTAGAATCGCCAACAAGCGGGCGTATCATATATGACAGTGCGAGTGGATTTGTTTGCCAAGAACCTGAAAAATTTACAAAGTTGTTTGTGTGATTATCTGTATTGAGGTCAACTCCAAGGTTGTAATTTTTGTCAAGCTGAAAAACCACACCTACGTATATGGTTCCCGATACAGGCACCAATTGATCGCAATTGTAAAGTGCAAAACCGTTTATAGAATCAACATAATCGGGCGTGAGTCCAAATTTTTGATAGATGATAGAATCGGTAAAAATGTCTTTCCATATCACAACCTTCATATTATTGGTTCCGCCATAATCCGCCATTTGTGCCCAAAATATTTTTATTCCCCGAATAGTATCAGCCTCGAGGAAAGTAAATTTTGTGGCCGCTTTGCTATTTGGCGCAAGCAATGATAAACCTGCCTCTGCCGTTCCATCATCGTATGAATAATAATTGTAAAAACGTTGGGTGTAGGACATCACATTGTTTTCTGGACGCAAGTCGGGGAAAGTGGAAAGCCTATCGGTAACGAAAAAATTTGCTGCATCATCACTTAGTTGAACATTGGTAGGGAAAGTAAATCCGTTTAGCGGGTAAGTGTAAGCCTGATAAACATCGGGGTCAACATTATTTGCATTACCACCAATAAATGGCGTGTATAAAAATCCTCCATTGCCATCGAGTATACTATCCGATTTGCTCACATTGCGAATATTATTTGCATCGGTATTGATGTTATGAATACTTAACGTAATATCGTTTTTCATCAAAGCACTTTTGTTACCATAATTTTTATAATGCTTCCAGGGGATAGAAGAATAATCTTTGAGCAACCATGGTGTGCGGTACGTCCATGCAACATCATCTATATTGAGAGAAGAGTTAAGAATTATTTTTCGCAGTAACACATAATCCAGATGCCAGTGATCTTCGTTGCCCGATTTGCTGCCATAGTTCATAAACCGAAAACGGAAACCGGGTTGCATCCATTTTGTTTGATTGAGAATGATACTCACTTTTGTGAAAACAGTATCAATCACACCACCTTGTTTACTCCACACATTTGTCCAGGTTAGTGCAACGGCATCCCAAAATTGCAGAACGAGAGAGTCTTTAAATTCCACATTATTTCCAAGACCTTTTCGTTCAAAGAAAAAAATCATCTGCACACTATCGTAGGGATTGTTTTGAGGATCGCTAAATGTGTTGATATATTTTGATGTGAGTTTATCGCACAAACCAATTGCATTTGCACTTATTGTGTCATATGCATCACCTGTTTTGTCGAGGCCATCCATAGTTGCCACGCCAATACTTGGAGGACTAATGGCAAACGAAGAATTAATATAAGCATCGCTATCGCACCAGTAATCGGACGATGGATATATGGCATCGTAAGAGAAATCGTCAATAAACGGCAAAACAAGTGTATCGGTTGCAGCATTTATTTTGGCAGTTTGTATTGGATTATTGCGCCAGTAATTCTTCAACACCGGATTTGTTTTCAATGGCACCAGTTTCATTTGTGCATGTGCACTTAGTACAAAAACCAATATCAAAAAACTGAGTGTAACTTTTCTTATTATCATGATTATTATTTCCGCAAGTTTTGTTCTATTATATGTTCAGATGCTGTGAGATATAAATCGATTACATCGCCCTGGTTTACTTCTAACACATCCAAAGGATGAGGATCTTGTTTGTATATTTTTGCTTCGGCCGAGTCAACAACAGTTCCATCATATTCTATTTTTCCTGCAATTAGTTTACTGCCCTTTAAAATAAATAACGCCTCGCTCAAAGTTAAATTGTACAAGTCGGGCACTTCCACTTTTACATTTCCATAGCCATCGCCCAGCACCAAATCGAGCGTAGTGCCTTTGGCAATGAGCGAACCTTTTTTTATACTGAAACCATTGAGTTGAACCTCGAGTACGGCATTTTTTGCCAGGTCCGGTTTATAAATTATCTCTCCCACTTTTAGCCCGTAAGAATTTAAAATTGATTCGGCCTGGCGGTACGATACATCAATTAAATCGGGCATTTTTATTTCAGGAGCAATGGTAGATGTAATAGTAACATAAACTGTGCGGCCCTCTTTTACTTTATCGTTTGGCGATGGATCTTGCTCTATAACGGTGCCGGGTTTCAAATTCAAATCGAAAACCGATGAGTCGGCAATGGAAAAGCGTAAATTTTTTTGTGATAAAAACTGCTCTAGTTCTTTTACATTTTTTCCTGTCAAATCGGGCACCGATATAGATTCCCCATGATTGGTATAGCTATCGAGCCAACGATAAGTGAGGCCTAAAATCATTAAGACAACCAGGCAGGCGGCAATTAAATTGAACCAAAAATATTTCGTTGCGAAGAATTTAAAAAATGATGACACCTACTCTTTGTTTTTTGTGGCGCAAAAATAATATTTCTCACCACATGAACCAGAAATTGGAGATTTGATTTTTAATGCTTGTAATGAATTTTACCAACAACTTTCTTTGCAGTACTATTTACCAACGTCAAGTAATTGATTTGAATTTGCAAATTGATGAATGTTACTTTTTAAAGCGATTGAATGGCAGTTGATTTATTCCATAGAACAACTTTATAGTTTTCAAAACTTGAGAACCACTTAAAACAACTTTCCAAAACATGTCTTTGTTATGTTATTTTCATTTCGTGACTTCGACAATTTACAATCCAACTCTTTTTATCAATAATATTTTTTGCAATTTCATTTCCTTTGAATAAATTTACAGCATGACAAGTAGCGCTCTAAAAATGGAATTCGATTCGTTACCGAAATCTTTAAAAAAAGAGGTGGCGGAATTTGTTGCACTTTTAAAAAATAAAAGCAAAAACAGACCTGCTTTAAAACACAGAGAGTTCGGGTTCGCGAAAGGTAAAATCATACTATCAAAGGACTTTGATGAACCGTTAGATTTGTTTAAGGATTATATTTGATGGCATTTTTACTAGATACTCATACATTTCTTTGGTTTGTAGCCGGAGTTAAATAACTTCCTGAACCTGTTAAATCTAAAATTTTGGACATCAACATTTCTTGCTTTTTGAGTGTGGCAAGTTTATGGGAAATAACAATTAAACAACAAATTGGCAAATTGACTCTTGATATTTCTCTGGAAGATTTATTTGAATATGCGGAGAGAAATCAAATCGAAATAATGCAAATTAAGAATACCCACCTTTTAGCTTTAGCTAAATTACCTTTTCACCACAGCGATCCTTTCGACAGGTTAATTTTATCTCAAACCATCAGCGAAAATTTGACTCTAATTTCGCGCGACAAATTGATGAAGAAATATAAAGTAAAACTGATGTGGAAATGAAATACTGTTTTTTAAAACACAAATTTTGAAATTAGATAACTTTAGCCAGCCAGATTAATTTTACCTATTCCAGTTTCTCATTTCGCGTTGCAACTTGGAAAAATTTTGAATCCCAAGTCCCCTATTTAAAACAATACTTTTCAATCTTAGCTTTGTGAATAGCATCAAGACAATTTATAACTTGATGCAAAGGTGCAGTTGCATCCGGGATTAAAATAATAGCCAACTCTGATTTACTATCATCCAACAATTCGTTTTTAATTTGTGATAATTTATTTGATAGTTCCTTGTTGCTAACAGGAAGCACTATTTTGTTCAAACTGTCTGTGTTCAGAAAGTAAGAAATACCATTCTGTTCCAAAACCATGTTCACAATTGTTGGTGGATTTTTCACTGCTGATATAACTGCATCGTTAGGTGGCACACTTATAGTCAACTCGTGTTGCTTTATCATTGTTGTGGTAAGCATGAAAAAAGTAATAAGTAAAAAACCCAAATCGACCATGGGCGTAAAGTCGATTATGATGCTTTGTGGTAACCCTCTCCTGCCTTGCTTTTCTATTATTTGTGCCATTTCATTTTTTTTATTAATGGATAATGGAGTGTATTATTTCCACATATAAAAAATAAGTATGACCAATAAATTACAATGCTAAAAATAAGGCATATAAAAAGTCATCACAAAAAATCAATGCACTATTACCACTTTTTTACTTTGTATTAATCCATTGGTCAGCAATTGTAAAGTATAAATGCCCGATGCCAAATTTTGAATATTTATTTCGAATTCATTTTCCAAATTCCTAACGATGGCTGTATACGCAATTGCACCATAACCATTGGTCAAAGTTATTTTTGTAGCACCGGCATAATTCGATTTGCCAATTCTTATAAAGTCATTTGCCGGATTAGGATAAACATTAAAAGAAACATCACTGCCACTTTCGCCAACATCACTAGCAATAACTTCGCAAATGCGATCATTTAAGAACACTGCAATAAGCCCGTCAATAAGTGGAGTATCGTGTACGCCATGTGTATTACCGGTATATATATAGTCCTGAAAGTGGTTGGGCGTATATCCAAGATTTTGGAAGCGGGGTTCCATCACGCAAGTTCCAAATAGATGCGGATAATTTGCCCCAACATTTAAAGGCATATTCCACAGGCCTTTTTTATAACCGCAACCAACAACAGGATCCAAAGTTTGGTGGTAAGCAAACATAGGCACATCGGTTGCCGACTCTACCAATGTGGTGTCGAGTAGAGCACCATAAAAACTCACCACTGCCTGCACCTGCGAGCTTTGTCCATTCATATTTAACGATCCAGTTATAGCTCCCATAGAAGGGCGTTGCTTGTTTACGAAAGAGTTTATAACATTTGAAATTGAATCGACTGCCGGTGGCGATTCCCATGCTTTGTCGGCATAGGTTAAATGCAATGCTGTAATGGCCCCCGCACTGGCACCACCTACAAAAGCAAGATTCACATCAGTTGAATCGATGGCCGCACGACCTTCCATAAACCGCAATGCACCGTGGGCATCTTGTACACCACGAAAAGCAGCGCGTATGACTTCGGCACTATCAAAAGCAAAAGGCGATGATAGAAAACTCGGACCATAAAAACCCAAACGATAACTCATGGTTGCTGTAACATAGCCCCTTTGAGCATACCAGTGACACATGCTATCCATTTCTTCTTTTGTACCACCTGTAAACCCACCTCCATGGATTAATAACAATATGGGACGCTTGGTATTGAAATCGTTAACAGGTTTAAAAATATTTAAAAACAAATCGGTGGCCACGCCATCATAACTTATATCGTTTCCAAATAGAACATTCGATTCTTTCGAAACATTATACTGCTTATTGATGTAGTTGCATTGTGCAGAAAGTTGAAAACAAATTGCAACCGAAGTAAAAAAAACAATTGTAGATTTTAAATTCATATTAATATTTTTTAACGTGCTTATTAAGCAAAGGTAATTCATATTTCCATTTACAAACAATAAACTTTGAACATTCTAATTATTGTCTTCTACTTTGATTGTGCATGGCTTTCAAATTTATTATCATTGCATGGTGAAATTTTAATTCATAAAATTCGCTGACCAAAAATAAATCGTTTGATACCAAAAAAATATTCTTCTAAAACACCATAAATAAATGAAACGACTTTTATATCTGTTTTTTTATACATTGCTTTTCACTGCCGGAAATACGATTGCGCAAACGTATCCTGCATACATGTCAAATGTAGTCGACACTTCTTCTACGGGATATTATTTTGTAGTTCCAATAATAATTGGTGGTGGCCCTGGCAACAATCCCACACAAATGATACTCGATCGATATGGAGATGTGGTATATTGTAAGTAATTTACAATAGGTAATTCGGGAGATTTTAAACTTCAAAAAAATGGCTTGTTGTCATACAGCTATTTGAATAAGTACTATTTGCTCGACAGCACCTTTACTCCTGTCGATTCGGTGGCGTGTAAGAATGGAATAATGCATGATAGTCACGAAATGCAGTTGTTGCCAAACGGACATTTTTTATTGTTGGGTTCGAAAACATTACAATGAATTTAAGTTCTTACCATTTATTCAATAATAATGGCAGCCCGGGCAGCACAACAGCGACAGTAAAATGTGGTGTGATACAGGAGCAGGATGCCAACAAGAATGTAGTATTCGAATGGCATGCAAAGAACCACTATACATTTTTGGATGTTGATACCGATCGCCTTTTTAATCCGGCAAATGTAGACTGGAACCATATGAATGCATTGGAACTGGATACCGATGGAAACATTCTTGTATCGGTACGACACTTTAATGAGATTACAAAAATAAACAGAAGTACGGGTGCTATTATGTGGCGCATGGGCGGCAATGCAAATCAATTTACATTTACAAACGACAGCGTAATGTTTAAAGGTCAGCATGATATACGCAGGTTGGCCAATGGTAATATAATCATGTTGGATAATGGATTGAAAAGCGTTCCAATTCATCCTGCTGCAGCCAAAGAGTATATGATTGATGAAGTTAATCACACTGCCACACTGGTATGGAGTAAAACAAACAGTGCCAATTTTTATAGCAAAGCTATTGGCAATGTGCATCGAAATTTAAATGGCAACACGCTTGTAAATTATGGCATGGTAGATAATTTTAATACCGCATTCGAAGTGGTAAAACCAAATGGCACCAAAGTATTTGAACTTTCATTTCTTGATTCCATGAAATCGTATCGCGTATATAACTATAACAGTATACCATGGGATTTACATCGACCGGTTATCAACTGTGTCTTGGTCAACAATCAATATTATCTGGATGCCGGCAATGGGTACAATAGCTACAAATGGACGAATGGGGCTACAACACAAACAATTTTGGCAACATCACTTGGTTCTTATTCTGTATTTGTACCAAAAGGAAATGGAGGTTTCATCAGTTCCGAAAAGTTTGTAATTACTAATTTATTAGATCCATGCGGCACTTTATCAGCATCAGAAAACGGAAATCAGAATACTAGTATTTCCATTTATCCAAATCCGGTTGTTGACAAGATTTATATTAATGGTTTGCAGCAAATTTTGCATTATGAAGTACGAAACATACAAGGCGTAATAATTTGGGAAGGAAAAGATATTGAACAACAAAATTTTTCGTTTCTTTCGTCAGGAATGTATTTTTAGAATTTAAGTCAAACACAAACAACAAATACTGAAATTTATAAAGCAATAAAAATTGAATTACATTAGCCGTTTAATAATTTGAAAAAAGAGTTAGCCTGCGAATTAAAACTTATAATCTATGACACATAAAATAAAAATACTACTTACAATTGGAATTATCTTCACGTGCGGAAAGGTTTTTTCGCAAGACACGTTTTCCATTTGTGCTGTGGATAGCGCCACAGGGCAAGTTGGCAGTGCCGGTGCTACTTGTATAACTTCGCAAAGTTTAAGTGCGCTCATTATCAGCGATGTGCACCCGGGAGTTGGTGTTATGCACACTCAATCTTATTGGCTTACTGCAAATCAAAATTATGCCAAGCAATTAATGAATAGTGGAGTATCGCCACAAAATATAATCGATTCGCTTGTTGCCAACGATGCGCAAAACAATATTGCCATACGTCAGTATGGTGTTGTCGATTTAGTGAATGGCGGGCGCAGTGCGGCATACACGGGTATTAATTGTTTTGATTATAAAAACCATATTCTTGGCCCCAACTATGCAATTCAAGGCAACATACTTGCGGGGCAATATATTTTGGATAGCATGCAATCGCGATTTTTAAATACATCGGGAACGCTTGCATGTAAACTAATGGCTGCATTGCAAGGCGCAAAAGTAGCAGGTGCCGATACCCGTTGTCTCAATTATGGTATTTCTTCTTTCTCGGCATTTATTCGTGTAGCCAACCCTACCGACCCTGCTAATAATCTATTCCTTAATTTAACTGTAAACACATATCCTGATTCTATTGAGCCTATCGATTCTCTGCAATCTCTTTTTAATGGCTGGGGTGGCTGTACAAATACCGGAATCATCGAAAATAAATTACGGCAAGCCGATGTTATTTTAATACCCAATCCGGCAACAACATCTTTAAAAATAAAGTTCTCAAAGCCTGCATTGGCGGTCACCATTTATGCTAGTTCAGGGAAAAAAATTGAAACTCTTGATGTGGCGGGAAAGGATGAAACACAAGTCAATATCACAAAATTTTCGAACGGCCACTATACAATTAAAACATTGATGAAGGACGGCAGAATGGTGAGTGACACATTTATAAAGCAATAAAATTCGTTCGAGAATTAAAAAGGCAGCAATTGCTTCCTGTTCATTTTTTCGGTAAAATTTATTGGGAATGTTTTTTTAAAAATAAACTTTTGTATTGTAACATAGCCAGTATACGTTACACTAATATCATCACCGGTAAATAAACCTTTGAGCGAATTTTTCAATAGCGGACCGGTGGATATAGCACAATTAACAGGTAACTTGAGATCATCATATGCTTTTAGCTTCACTATTTGTCCAAGTTTGACAGCTGCCATTGTATCGGTGTACATTGCAATTTTTAAATTCAAATCCTTCACGATGCAACCTGCCCCGTTCGGATTGTAAAAAACCAGGTCCATTTTTAACTCCGGATTAAGTTTTAGTTTTGTTACCTTTAAACCTTCGTAGCCCTTGTACTGCAATGGTTGTATGGCGCAGGAAGTTAATAACGCCAGTGCACAGAACAGAAAACAAAACTTAAATAATTTCATAATTATAATGTTGCTAATCTGTCGAGACAAGTTACTATCATTTTTCCAAGACTTGTTTTATAATCTTTGCTAAACTCTTGCTTTATGCGATTGGCAACAATTACATTTACACTTGCACAATGGTGTCCCAATATTTTTGCTAAACCAAACATGGCACTTGTTTCCATTTCGAAGTTAGTGATACGAACATCATTTGTACGAAACGTACTTAACAAATCAATCATGCCTTCGCGGGCCAATGGTGCACGCACTACCCTGCCCTGCGGACCATAGAAACCACAACAAGAAGCTGTTATACCGGTATGCATACCGGGCGAAAGAGAATCGAACAACAAATCAGATCCTTTAAAAAAATAAGATTGCGCAAACACTCCATGGTTGGGATAATATTTTTGAAATGCATCAATGATGTTTTTCTCTTCTTCGGTATTGAGTATTTATAAAAATTCAACAACTCCATCGAGCCCCAATCCATATCGGGAACAAACAAAACTATCGGTGCAATATCGCCTTGCAGTGCACCTGATGCCAAGACGAATAAGCTTCAGAGAGGTTTTGTTTTCTTTGATTGTTCTTGTCTTCAAATCTACATTAACAAGTGCATCCAATTCATTGTAAACTATATCAATATTATCAGTCCCTATACCGGTAGAAATTACAGTCATTTTGCGACCCTTATATAATCCGGTATGCGTTACAAATTCGCGTTTCTGCTTTTTAATTTCTATGGTATCAAAATAATCGGTAACGGTTTTCACCCGATCGGGATCGCCAACGTTTATTATTATATCCGAAATATCTTCGGGTAATAAATTCAAATGATAAATGCTGCCATCAGCATTTAATATCAATTCGCTTTCTGCTATTTTACTCATAATATATTTTAATTTAAAATTCTTTTTAATTGACAAATCAATTTGAGAGTGGCAACTATTGTTTGTTTGTAAAACATCTCCCACAAGCACAAAGACCACTTACAGACGGAGATTGCTTCGCAGTACGAGCATACTCACAGTGACAATTCGCAATGACGATAATGACCAAAGACTGGAAGAGATGCTTCGTACCTCAGCATGACAATTGCGAAAGCAACAAGCAATGACCAATGACAATCCTCAATGACCAATGACAATCCTAAATGACCAATGACAATCCTTAATGACCAATGACTATCCTCAATGACCAATGACTATCCTCAATGACCAATGACAATCCTTAATGACCAATGACAATCCTAAATGACCAATGACTATCCTTAATTACCAATGACAATCCTCAATGACCAATGACTATCCTTAATGACCAATGCCATTCCTCAATGACCAATGCCATTCCTCAATGACCAATGACTATCCTTTATGCTGTTTGTCTAGACTTAATTCCCCTTCCCATTTCGAAATAACGGCCGATGCTACACTATTGCCTACAACATTGGTTGCACTTCGGCCCATATCTAAAATTTGATCTACGCCAAGCAATAAGGCAAGACCTTGTTCGGGCAAATTGAATTGCGGCAACAATGCTGCTATAACAACTAATGAAGCACGCGGCACACCAGCCACTCCTTTACTTGTAACAAGTAAAATTAACATCATTGTTATTTGCTGCCCTACCGACAAATCGATTCCATATGCCTGTGCAATAAATGCAGTAGCAAAGGTCATGTACATTATGCTCCCATCCAAATTGAACGAATAACCAAGTGGCAATACAAAACTTACTATTCGCTTGCTGCAACCATATTTTTCGAGCGCTTCAACGGTTTTAGGAAAGGCACTTTCGCTGCTCGCTGTTGAAAATGCTATAACCATAGGTTGTGATACATGCGCAATCAATCTTGCAAATGGTATTTTTAACATAAAACATATTGAACCCAAAATACCGAAAGCAAAAAATGCCAGGCCAAAATAAAATACAAGAATGAGATAAAAATATCCTTGCAAAATACCCACGCCATTTTGTGCTATTACATTTGCTATTGCACCCAGCACACCCAGTGGAGCAAAATACATTACATAACCGGTAATTTTAAACATCACTTCGGCCACTGCTTCAAGTGCATGTACAATTATTTTTGCTTTTTCGCCAAGAACCGAAACGGCAACACCAAAGAATAAAGAGAAAACAACAATCGATAATATTTCGTTGTTGGCCATAGCTTCGAAAATGCTTTTTGGTATAAGGTGTTCGATAAAACCTTTTAGTGTTGGTGCTTTGGTGGCATCTACATCGCTCACTTTTTGTGCAAACGAACTTAAGTCAAGCACATGACCGGGCTTAAATATGTTTACCAATAGCAAACCCAACACCAGAGCAATAATAGTCGCAAAGTAGAACCAGCCCAAGGTTTTTAATCCTACACGACCCACAGTTGTAAAATCGCCTAGTTTTGCAATGCCCACTACAAGGGTTGAAAAAACTAACGGAGCTATTATCATTTTTATAAGGCGCAGAAAAATATCGCTAAGCAATTTTATGTTATCGCAAAAAGTTTGCTGTGTTGCCTCACCGCCATAATTTGAATACACATACTGACCCATGATGCCGCCTACTATCATTCCAATAAATATCCAAAGTGTAAGCGTTGGTTTAAATTTCATAGCCTAAGCCGTTAATTGTTTAATTGGTGTAATGATAAAAAATATTTTTTATACAAAATGATTATCAGAAAGGTTTAGAAATAATAACAAATAAATGCGTGCAGTTTGGATATTTGTAAAAGGTGTTGACACAATAAAATTAGCATTAGCATAATTGGATAATGAATGAACAATTAGAAAAGTAACTTAATCACAAACGGGATATGTTTATTGGCGAAATAGATATGATGAAAGGAAATCAGGCTTAAATTCGCCTACAATAATTAAACACTCACCCCAAAAAATGATAAAACGTTCATTATTTACAAGTAGAAAAATATTAGCCTCCAAATCCCTATCAAATCTATATACCTTACAAAATACTCGTTTTTATTGGGTGAACGTAATTTAAATGTTGGTTAATAAAAAGTTTTCAACATATTTTTGCACCGTTCAGTTAAAGAAACAGAAGTTTAATCTACTCCGAAACTTTGAAAACTTCATTTGACTTAACAAAATTAAATCGAAAATGTAATTGTAAAAAAAGGGCGGGTGTTGATATGAAAATAAATGTACGCAAAAAGATTGTCTTCATATTATTTATTTCCTCATTCGGCCAAAGCAAAAATTGCTTGAGTCAAATTCCGGGTCAGTTTAATGACATATTGATTTCGAGCCAGTTGAGTGCTGTAACAGCTGTGACATTCGATAGCACAGGGCGAATATTTGCATGTGAAAAAGCAGGAAAAGTTTGGGTGATACAAAATAACGTTCTTTTACCATCACCTTTATTAGATATAACAGAAGAAGTTGGGAACTGGAACGAGCATGGCCTGCTGGGCATTGTTCTTCATCCCGATTTTTTAACAAACGGATACTTTTTTATTTTCTATACTGTCGACCGCCATCATTTGATGAACTATGGCACACAAGCCTATAGCTCAACGAGTAATAGCTTCTTTGAGGCTACTATTGATCGGGTTACCAGGTACCAGGCGAATGTTGCAAACGGCTATTCCACAATAGTTCCGGGCAGCAGGTTAATTTTGATTGGGGAGTCAAAATACTCTGGTATTCCTGTTTTGTCGGGTAACCATGATGGCGGGGCGCTTTTATTTGGCGAAGACAAATCGCTCCTTGTCCTAACCGGTGATGCCTCCAAAGGTGGACCCGTAGCCGATAGTGGCTCGTGGTCAGGCACTTACTTTAATCAAGCTTTGGCCGATAGCATTATCAGAACAAAAGAAAACGTTGGTGCATTTAAGGCACAACTTCCCGATAATTTAAACGGCAAAATTTTACGAATAGATCCTAATAGCGGCAATGGTTTGCCCGGCAATCCATTTTATAACGCTGCAGCACCACGTTCACCAATTTCTCGCGTGGGGCCTTGGGTTACGTAATCCTTTTAAGGCCTGGCTTATTAAAGGAACAGGCAATCCCAATCCATTTTATAAAGACCCCGGTACAATAATTATACATGATGTTCAGGCAGGTGTGCACGAAGAAGTCAATTTTTGCGACATACAAGGCTTAAATTTTGGCTGGCCCATTTTTGAAGGAATATCAACCAATGCATTATTTGCAAATGTAAAGTGCTATAATCTTGATGCTCCAAATCCACTCGCAGGTCAAGGCTGTCAACCATTTTTCACTTTCCGCAATTTATTAATAAACGAAACTCTTGGCAGTTTATCGTGGCCAAACCCTTGCAATCCTGCATTACAAATTCCATCCACAATAAAACGTTTTAAGCATAAGCGTGCCATATTTGATTACAACCATGCTTTTCCTGAAGTGAGAGTTCCGGGCTATAAAGGGCCTTTTGCCACGGTAAAATATCTTGGTGATCCTACTTTAGCGATAACCGGTACGCCATTCAAAGGCAAATGCAATTCCGGAGGGCCATTTATTCAAAATGAATCATTGGGGAGTGGTTATAAAAACTGCCTTTTCACATGCGATTATAACGAAGGATGGATAAAGGTTTTCAGACTTAATAACTTTTACCAACTTACGTCTATAGAAGATTTTGGCTTGAACATGGGCAATATATTAGGTCTTACTTACAGTTTTCAGGATAGCGCACTTTATTATATTAAATACCCAAACGAAATACACAAAATAAAATTACACAATATCAATCTTGCACCTGTAGCAAATTTCACTGCCACAAATTATTTTGGCAGTTCTCCATTAACTGTTTTACTAAATGCTTCGAACAGTAGCGACCCTGAAAACGATTCGCTTACTTTTAATTGGATTTACAGCAATGGTGGAACTGCAACGGGTGTTACGGCTTCTTGCACTTTTACTTCTTCGGGCACTAATCCAGTTAACGTGTGGGTTAAGCTTATTGTCACCGATTCAAAAGGCAAGACAGACACTATTACTAAAACGATTTTCCTCAATAACTATCCTCCCGTTATTAACATTACAAGTGTAACCGACAGCGGATTATACTCAACTACAGCAACTACTTATCAGGCATTGGAGGCAACAGCTACCGATGATAATTCAAACGAACCTCAGCTAAAATTTGCCTGGGATGTAACTTTGCATCACAATACTCACTTTCATCCCGAACCTACGGATTCAGCACACAGCACTTATACTTTCATCGGGCCCGATGGTTGTGGCGAAGTTTACTTTTATACCATAACTCTCACAGTAACAGATATTTATGGTTTGAAATCGCAACAAACAAAGTACGTATTGCCCAGCTGCCCATTTGCGCTTAACAGTGGATTCAAAAATATGAAATCCGAAAACATTGTTGAAAATAAGCAGGTATTGGATGGTTATTCGTTAGCCCCAAACCCGGGATATAACTTTATAGAGGTTGCAAGTGAAAATGATAAGATGCTAAAATCGGTTTCAATAAAAAATGTATTAGGTGAGTTGATACCATTAAAACCAAATGAACAAGAACCCGGCAAAACAAAATGTATAATCGATATTTCCCATTTCAATATTGGTATTTACTTTCTCGAAGTAACCGACATATCAAACAACAAACGCATTTTTAAATTTCTAAAAAACTAAAAACACTTTTCAACAATTTTTTTTTCTCTTTTCTCAAAAATTCTTTTCTCTTTAAAATTTTTTTTTCTCCCCGGTAGCAATACCGGGGATTTTTCTTTCCACATCCCAAAAGTAAAATCGGATTCATGGTTAGGAAATGCTAGAGGAACAACAATCAAATTAAGTTTGAATGCCATATATTAAAACATCATAGAAATGCTTCTTTCAGACACAATTTGCTGACCATAATAAATAAACAGCAGTAATAAAACTATTAGGATTTAACGGTGGGAGAAACCACTTCTGTATCTGCAACTGTTGTTTGTCCATTAGAAGGAACTGCAGTACTTACCGGTTCGGTTGGCTTAACAGAATCGTTGTAAATGCTATCTGTTTCGTATTGGCGCTTTCCAAAAATAAGCTCAAGGTCTTCTTTAAATATCACTTCTTTCTCGAGTAAGGTTTTCGCCAGTGAATCAAGTTTTTCACGATTGTCGAGCAACAACTTTTTGGTTTTATCGTAAGCCTCGTCAATCATTTTCTTTACCTCTTCATCAATTATCTGGGCTGTCTTTTCGCTATAAGGTTTTGTGAAATTATAATCGGAACTGCCCGAAGAATCGTAGAAACTTACGTTCCCAATTTTATCGTTAAGACCAAAAATACTTACCGAAGCATAAGCTTGTTTTGTTATTTTTTCAAGATCGCTCAATGCCCCTGTTGATATAGTTCCAAAAACAACCTCTTCGGCAGCACGTCCGCCCAAGGCTGCGCATATCTCATCAAAGATTTGCTCTTTAGTTGTAATTTGTCGCTCTTCGGGTAAGTACCATGCAGCTCCAAGTGAATTACCACGTGGCACAATAGAAACTTTAACAAGTGGAGAAGCGTGCTCAAGTAACCAACTTACTGTAGCATGTCCCGATTCGTGATAAGCAATCACATTTTTCTCTTTTTGTGTAACAAGTTTATTTTTCTTTTCGAGGCCACCAATAATACGATCCACCGCATCAAGAAAATCTTGCTTATCAATTTGAGTTTTGTTTTTGCGTGCGGCTATCAAAGCGGCTTCATTGCATAAGTTGGCAATATCGGCCCCCGAAAAGCCTGGAGTTTGGCGCGACAGAAACGAAATATCGATATTAGGATCTAATTTGGTTAAGGGCTTCAAGTGCACCTTAAATATTTCCATCCGACCATTTAAATCGGGCAATTCTACATAAATCTGTCTATCGAAACGACCAGGGCGAAGCAATGCACGATCGAGTACATCTGCACGATTGGTTGCCGCCAAAATGATAACACCTGAATTACTTGCAAAACCATCCATCTCTGTTAACAATTGATTCAACGTACTTTCGCGCTCATCGTTAGCACTAAAAGATGGCGACTTACCACGTGCACGACCTATAGCATCAATCTCATCAATAAAAATAATGCAAGGTGCTTTTTCTTTTGCCTGGCGAAACAAATCGCGTACACGCGAAGCTCCCACTCCTACAAACATCTCTACAAAGTCGCTTCCGCTTAGTGAGAAAAAGGGGACTTGTGCTTCACCGGCAACAGCTTTTGCAAGTAATGTTTTTCCGGTTCCTGGAGGGCCAACTAATAGTGCACCACGGGGAATTTTTGCTCCAAGAGAAGTATATTTTTTTGGTGTTTTAAGAAAGTCAACAATTTCCATCACTTCCACTTTTGCTTCTTCTAATCCTGCAACATCATTGAAAGTAACTTTTACATTTAAATCTTTATCGAATAACTGAGCGCGCGATTTTCCAATATTAAATATTTGCCCTCCGGCTCCTCCGCCTCCCATACGCTTCATTACCACAGACCATAAAATAATGAAAGACGTTATAATAATAGCCCACCAAAGTAATGTGTCCCAGGAATTTGCTTCGGTATTATTATCGTAAATGATGTCAACCTTATCGGCATCACTATAATTGTATTTGGCTTCTGTTTCGGCCAATTCTTTATTAAACGTTTCTATATCGCCTATATTGACAAAGTAATGAGGGCCTTCATTTGGCGCTCCCGAAATCGGTTTTATGCGTACATCTTTATAGCGGTTTTCATTATTAAGACGGTCTTTCTTAATGTAAATGTGCACTTGTGATTTTGCCACTATCTTTAGATGATCGATATCTTTATTAGCAATTATATCTGAAGAAAACTGTTTCCACGATATTTCTTTTGGCTTGTTGCTATTGACAAAAAAATTAACAGCAATAATTGCCATTATTATTATACCGTAAATCCAATAAATATTAAAATTGAACTTGGGTGTATTTTGTTTCAACTTATCAAAAGCGTTTTTGTCATCGCGTTTGTCGCCACCACTATTGTATTCCTGATTATCTGCCATTTCTTTATAGAAAAATTTTCTTTATTATTTTCTGATTAAACACTAAAATTGCGAAAATGTAACATCAAAGTTAAATTAATTATACTTTCTTCATCCTGGTACCATTATAACACTTTTCAAATATGCATTTATTTTCAAAAAAGTACACTTGCATCACAAAGGTGTGTTACTTCAAACTTCATTGATTTAAGATGTTGTTAAGCGTTAGCTATTTTTTTAATTTCTGCATCGCCCCACAATTTTTCGAGGGCATAAAAATCTCTTTTCTCTTCGATAAATACATGGGCGATAATATCAAAATAATCGAGCAAAATCCACTCAGCATTTTGTTCACCTTCTACATGACCATGCTCACCTGTATGCTTAAACACCTGCTCTTCTATTGACTTTGAAATAGCCGATGTTTGTGTGCGCGAATTACCATTACAAATAACAAAGTAATCGGCCAAACTGCCTTTTATTGATCGCATATCGAGGCAAACAATATTATGCGCCTTTTTCTCTTGCATTCCAAATATGATGGCATCCAACAAATCAAGTTTGGTTTTCTTTTTTACAGCGGTAGTAGTTTTTTTAACTTCACCGTTAGTTTTCTTTATGGCCGTGGTAGTTTTTTTTACCTTAATTGGTTTTGGCTCTGTTAATTTTTCTTTTTTTGCCATTAAGTACGTTGCTTTCTTTTTTTTGAGGCGCAAAGATACTGATTTTTATCTCGACTTTCACTTATGATTACTTTATAATTAACATGCTGCACAACGACTGGGTTATATTGGACGAAGCACAATCGACAAACGATGTGGCATTTGAATTAATGAGTAAAAACAAGGCTGGCCATTTCACCACCATTTTTGCACATACTCAATTGTATGGGAGGGGGCAACAATTAAGCGTATGGGAAAGCGAATCGAGGCAAAATATAAACATGAGTGTGATTTTATTGCCTTATAATATGCAGGTACAACACCTCCACTTTCTAACCATGATATGCTCACTTTCAATAGCCATTACCCTCGAAAAAATTTTGAAAGAAAATGTATCAATAAAATGGCCCAACGACATAATAATTAACGACCATAAAATTGCCGGTGTACTTATCGAAAATATCATTCAAGGAAATGAAATTATGGGTTCGGTAATGGGCATTGGAATTAATGTAAATCAAACACATTTCTTGCCTTATACACCTCCTGCCACTTCATTGCATTTGATTACAGGTGTTCAGCACAAGACCCTTGATATAGCAGCAAATGTAGTGGGTAAAATAAAGGAATTGTACGATTACTTTTTGCATAATAATCGTGCAGAAATAAAAAAAATGTACATGAGTAAATTATACAGGCTTAATACTTCATCAATGTTTTATCTAAAAGATGAACTTCTCATAGGAACCATATATGATGTTAACGATTTTGGTCTTTTGTGTATTAATTTCGAAAATGGAAATCAACAAGTTTTTGCGCCCAAGGAACTTAAATACTATTATTAAAAATTCGGATGCATTAATTGTTCAATAAAATTAAAACCAACTTGAGGATTTGTTAATGCAACAAAAAGCACCCCAAAAACTCCTCCCCAATAGTGGGCATCATGGTTTATATTATCATTACTGTTTTTAGATGAATAATACTCATAAGCCAAATACAATAAGCCGAAAACAATACCCGGAATAGGAATAAAGTACAATTGTATTTTGCCCCACGGATTAAAAACAATAGCAGCAAATATTACAGCCGTAACCATTCCCGATGCACCCAGCGAGCGATAGTTATAATTGTCTTTGTGTTTAGCATACGAAGGCAACACAGAAGCCAATTGGCCACCAATCAATAGTGTGGCATACATCAACATTGGCATATTGGGCATTGTGTATGCAAAATAACTTTCGAGCGCTTGCCCGAATGAATACAACGCAATCATATTGAAGGCCAGGTGCATGGTATCGGCATGTATAAGTGCACACGACAAAAGCCTGAACCACTCTTTGCGCTTATTTACAATATATGGATCAAGAATAAGCTGGTCAATAATATTACGGTTATTAAAACCCATTATCGACACGATTACAATAGCAGCAACAACAATGAAAGTCATACAGAATTATTTATGTGGCAAAACTAATTTTTACAACGGAGATTGGAAGCCGATAATTAAAAGTTGTTACACAAGTGTATTGAGCAATTACCGCTGCCAAAAACAACAAGGCCATAAAAATGTTACTGCCAATTTTTCAAGCTGATGTCATGCAAAAGGGTTTATAAATGTGGGTTTTGGCATAATGGCAGCAATTTCCTGTTGGCATGATAAATGCTTTTTGGCAAAAAAATTCCTTATAAAATAACAGTTTAAAATTTTTAATTTAAAATAACTATGTCAATAAACATCACTCCATTAGCAGACCGCGTAATAGTAGAAGCAGCGGCTGCCGAAGAAAAAACAGCAAGTGGAATCATCATTCCTGATACTGCAAAAGAAAAACCACAACAAGGTATTGTAGTTGCCGTAGGCAATGGCAAAAAAGACGAACCAATGACCGTAAAGGTTGGCGATAAAGTGCTGTATGGTAAATATGCAGGCACCGAGATTGTGCACAACGGTAAAGAATTTTTAATAATGCGCGAAAGCGACATTTTTGCAGTAGTTTAATTATTAGTTTTTAGTTCATAGTTCTTAGTTTTTAGTTGGCTTACGCACACTAAATGGAAAAACGAAGCAAGAACAAGGCGAATCGAAAACGCAACTAAAAACTAAAAACCGTATTCCTAAACTAAAAACTGTACTCCGAAACTAAAAACTGTATTTAGAAACTAAAAACTTAATTCAAAAAAAATAAAATAAAATGGCAAAAGACATCACATTTAATTTAGAAGCCCGCGATGCATTAAAGCGCGGAGTGGATGCATTAGCAAATGCAGTAAAAGTAACATTAGGACCAAAAGGACGTAATGTAATTATCGATAAAAAATATGGCTCACCTTCAATCACTAAAGATGGTGTAACCGTTGCAAAAGAAATCGAATTGAAAAATGGCATCGAAAACATGGGTGCACAAATGTTGAAAGAAGTAGCTTCGAAAACGGCAGATGTAGCCGGTGATGGAACTACCACAGCAACTGTATTGGCACAGGCAATTGTAACTGCAGGATTGAAGAATGTTGCTGCAGGCGCAAATCCAATGGATTTGAAACGTGGTATTGACAAAGCTGTAACAGCAGTTGTTGCCGAGTTGAAAAACATGAGCAAAGAAGTTGGTGACGACAATAGCAAGATAGAGCAAGTTGCATCTATATCAGCAAACAACGATGCGACAATTGGAAAATTGATTGCCGATGCAATGGGCCGTGTAAAGAAGGAAGGCGTTATAACTGTTGAAGAAGCAAAAGGAACTGAAACTACATGTGGAGGTTGTAGAAGGTATGCAATTCGACCGTGGTTACATTTCTCCATACTTTGTAACCAATGCCGATAAAATGGAAACCGTTCTCGAAAATCCGTACATCTTATTGTACGATAAGAAAATTTCGAGCATGAAAGAATTGTTACCTATTCTTGAAAAAACTGTTCAAACTGGTCGTCCACTTTTAATAATTGCCGAAGATATTGATGGCGAAGCATTGGCAACATTGGTAGTAAATAAAATACGTGGTTCATTGAAAATTGCTGCTGTAAAGTCTCCAGGATTTGGCGACCGCAGAAAAGCAATGATGGAAGATATCAGCATTCTTACAGGTGGAACCGTTATAGCTGAAGAGCGTGGTTTCAAATTAGAAAATGCTGACCTTACTTACCTTGGTCAGTGCGATAAAATTACGATTGACAAAGACAACACAACATTGGTTGGTGGCGTTGGTACCAAAGAAGATATTACTGCTCGCGTAAACCAAATAAAAGCGCAAATAGAAACTACAACGTCCGATTACGATAAAGAAAAATTGCAAGAGCGCTTAGCTAAATTAGCAGGTGGTGTTGCTGTACTTTACGTTGGTGCTGCTACTGAAGTAGAAATGAAAGAAAAGAAAGACCGTGTTGACGATGCATTGCATGCTACACGTGCTGCCGTAGAAGAGGGAATAGTACCGGGAGGTGGTGTTGCTTATATCCGCGCTATACAAGCCATCGACAAAGCAAAACTAAAAGGCGACAACGATGATGAGAATACTGGCATTGCAATTATTAAGCGTGCGCTTGAAGAGCCATTGCGCCAGATAGTTCAAAATGCAGGATTAGAAGGATCTATTGTTGTTCAAAAAGTGCGCGAAGGCAAAGATGATTTTGGATACAATGCACGTACAGATAACTACGAAAAAATGTTTGCTGCAGGTGTAATCGATCCAACTAAAGTAACACGTGTTGCTCTTGAAAATGCTGCATCAATCGCAGGTATGTTATTGACTACCGAGTGTGTATTGAGCGATATTAAAGAAGCTGCTTCACCAGCGCCTTCAATGCCAGGCGGAATGGACGGAATGGGAGGATATTAATTCTCCGATTCGAAATAATAAAATATTATTCATACAAAGCCCCGGGTGTTTACTCGGGGTTTTTTGTTGGGCTTCATGTTCGAAAATAATCTGTGGTCTCTTTAAAAAGTATTTTTCCAAGGTATAGATTCCGAAAATATTTTTTGAGAATATAAGTTACACATGAGCAATTTTCCCTTAAACAAATTCCGAAAAAAATATCTAATATCTATGAGAACTAAAATGAAAAACTACACAATCTTCACCAATTCATACAACCGTGTGGAGTAGCCCATTTCATTATCGTACCATCCAACAACTTTTACCATTTTGCCTAGCACACTTGTAAGTAGAGAATCGTAAATGCACGAATATTTATTACCAACAATATCGATACTCACAATAGGGTCTTCGCAGTATTGCAAAATATTTTTCATAGGTCCATCTGCCGCTTCTTTAAACTTGGCGTTGATGCTTGCCACATCGGTGCTTTGTTTTAAAATACATGTAATATCGGTTAACGAACCATCAACAACCGGCACACGAATTCCTGCCCCTCCTACTTGCCCTTTGAAGTGAGGAAAAATATCGTTGATAGCCTTTGCCGCGCCAGTGGTGGTAGGAATAATAGATGCAGGTGCACAACGAGCTCTGCGCAAATCTTTATGCGGAGCATCGTGCAAATTCTGATCGCCAGTCATTGCATGCACTGTTGTAATATATGCAGCCTCCACATCCCAATTATCTTGCAACACTTTCATCATAGGGCTTGCACAGTTGGTTGTGCACGATGCATTAGAAATTATTTTTTCGGTGCCGTCCAATATATTTTCGTTTACACCCAACACCACCGATTTAATATTGCCACTTGCAGGTGCGGAGATGATTACTTTTTTTGCTCCGGCCTGTAAATGCAAATTAGCACCTTCCTCTTTTGCGAATTTACCGGTCGATTCTATTACAATGTCTATCTCCATTTTCTGCCAGGGTAAATCAGCAGGATTTTTTTCGTGAAGCAATTCAACATGTTTTCCATTTACTATCAAATGATTATTTTCATATTTTATATCTGCCTGAAAAATGCCATGTATAGAATCGTACTTTAGTAAATGCGCAAGCGTAGCGCCCTCGCCCAAATCATTGATGGCCATTACTTGTATTGTGTCGTCTGCAATTAGTTGCTTGAAAACTGTGCGGCCAATGCGGCCAAAACCATTGATAGCTATACGTTTCATATTTGATTATATATTTTTGAGATTAAAAAATTGTGTTCAAAGGTAAACGGTTTAATGTTATGTGGAAATTAAAAAGGAATAAATTTATAAGTTCAATGTTGAAGGTTGAAAGTTCAATGTTAAAAATGCAAAAGTGAATTTGATGGAGTAAAAAGGTTTTCGAAAAATAATGCTTTACTATCTTAATCACGAGAAGAATTTGCGGGCCTATAGTTTCAAACTAGTGTGTTACTTTCATTGCAAAAGTTTTGCTATTCAAAATAAAAGTAAGTAAAAAGCAATTTCAATTTATTTCATTTAATACCCAATAGTGCACTAGCTCTTTTGCATGTCAAGATGCAGAAAAAAATCATTCATAAAAAGCGCAACAATACTCACCTATTCTATTCCATTCATTTTTGAATACAAACTTTCATCATCATCTATTTGCTGCACAAATACCGGATTTTTATTTAGCTGAATTAGGCATTTCGAACCACTAATCACCACATCAATTTTTGCCGAATCGTTTTCGAAAATCAATATGCCGTCAACGGCTTTCTTATTTTCTACTTTATTTAATTGAAAAGGGGTTTTAAAATTTGGCATATATAATTCTCCTTTCGATTTGTCATCATTCAGCACAATGTATGCAGCCATTTTAGAATCGGCATTGGTGCCATATGCAATAAAAGAAGAACCTACTTCAAATATCCTGATACATTCTTGTCTGAGATTGCTCCACACATAACCGGCCGAAGCGCGGCATCCATGTTCATCGGCATCGTTGCCAACCATATTTTTGGTTTCGTTTTCATCAATATTTTTAATTGGCGTGTTACTACAATTGCAAAACATAAAAACAAATACGGCACTCAATGCCCAAATCAATTTTCTCATTTGTCGTTTCTATTAAATTAATTTAATCGAATTAAATTTCCTTTTTCATGCAAACACTGCTTGCCACATTTTCGTATTGACCGTAATTGGAAATTACGCAATAACCTGCGCGCTTATACAAGGCAATAGCTTCGGGCTGTCTGATTCCTGTTTCGAGTATGGTTTGGTTGTAATTTAATTCTTTTGCCCACAGTTCAAGTTCGGCAAGGATTTTTTTTGCAATGCCTGTGCCCCTCACTTGCGGCATCACGAACATTCTTTTTATTTCAACTATACCACTTTCGTAATATTTAAATGCGCCACACCCCAACTATAGTCTTACTTTTTCATAACACACTACCACATGTTTTATCATGTCCGATTTATTGTACTGTGCAAAAAATGAATGCTCATCGCCATCACGAATTTTTAATTCTGCATCGAGGAGGGTGACTAGGTTTTGGTAATCGGACGAAGTGCTATCTGTTTTGATAAAAGTATACGCCATTAAAATTTTATTTTGGGTTTCAAAATTAAAGAATGTTTTGTTTTTATCGCAACAAAAAAAATACTTCCTTTTGCAATTCTAATTTTTATATCTTTGGGTAAATCTTTAAACCCTAAAAATATGAAAAATTCTAAGCTGATTTTAATTTTGTTTTGTGTGATAACTTTTTTGGTAACACTTTCTATAACCTTAAAAGCGCAAACATACAATGTTGATATTACATCTTCAACAACAGTTGGCACTTGCAAAAGAGTTGATTTTACAGTTACTTTTACCGATGTTGTTAAACCTAACAATGCGCTAGTCAACGTTGCTCTTTCTCAACAGTTTTACAATTGTGTATTTGCAAATAATCCCCAAATCGCAATATTGCCTCCTACCCAAGGTTGCTTCACTCAAACTCAATCTATATTGAACCAAATTAATTTTACAAGTATTACGTGCGGAACAATTTCATTTGGAGTGGTAATAGATTGTAGCATAAATGAATTGAATGTGCCAGTTATTTCAAGCAAGTCTTTTGAATTAACTTTAACGTCAACTAATGGTAATATTCAAATAATTAATTATAATGGCACTCCAACAGGCACTCAATTGAACAATAAGGTAATTGGCATAACAGAGAATATTGTAGTTGCGAAAGTGACAAACATACCTAACCCACAATTCCCTTATCATATGGAAGCACTGCAAATCAGAATCCGATACAATATGCTGAATTTCGATACGAGAATTTAACTACTGCCCAAGCTGACATCACTTTTACATTTGATCCCGATGCCAACAACAATAATTCGTGTGGGGAAATAACAAAAGGCAATTTGGAATTTAGTTTAGATAATACAAATTGGACAATAATTAGCGCGAATACTCCAACATCTATTACTATGAACAATACTAATAATAATATACTTTACATAAGGCAAGCAGTAGAATTGAGTCCCCTCATAAAATGCTTAAGTTGTATAACTAAACAGGAGGCTCATTTTAGGTGGTGGTGTAATTGGAATGCAATTTTTCCTAATACACCATGTGAAGGTTGCAATGAAGAAGTTGTAACTGAATATGCATATACACAAGTTGAAACAATTTCGATATTAACAACTAAAAGCAAACCAAACCTTGTACAGAATGCAACAACTGATGATTATAGTTGTTTTAATAATGCTAGCCTTACCAATACGGTTGAATATACATACACATTTAAAAACAATGGAAATTGCGAAATAGAAAAAGCACAATTTATATTATCACAAAACAAATTTCCATTAACCAAACAGGATTTAAGTATCATTGATGTTAATTCGGTCACTGTTACTTCAAACATATTGTTAAATGGAACAGATTGCGCGGTTAATCTAGTTATAACAGGGAATTCGGACCAATTGTGTAAAACATTGATACAAAATAGCCTCGAAAATTCAATTGTAACAGTTGATAATTTTAACCAAGGGGCAGAAATTGCAATCAATTTTAGAGTGATGCGATGCTCAGAGGAAAACGATCTTGAATTATTGGATAAACCAAAATTTTTGAATCATTGGCAAATAAGCACTACTACCAAAAGAGTTTGCAATAACACACCTCCCCTATTAGAAAATTATAGTGCTTTGGCTGCAAATTATGAAGTAAACACCAACTATTCTAACATACACCAAGAGCTACAGTTTTTTCCCACAAAGATAGATTTAGCTGTAGATCCACCGGCTGTGCCCCCATGCCCAAAAAATGGTGAAACAACAAGATTAGAAATAGAATGCCATGGACTTCAACAGGCAATTTATAAAAGCGATTATTATTACCAAATATATGGATGTGATGCTGCATCAATAGCGGCTAACACCTGTGTACCACATGGTGTTATTAGAGCGACTGTAAAACTGGAGCAAGGCCTTTTCATTGATTTTCCAAATGTTGTGCCTCAAGTATTTTTTGAATCCTCGCAAATTATTAACCCGAATTATTTTTATGTTGTGCAAGACGTAACTGGTGGGTGTCAACATGGTAGCATTTGTGTTCCTGCCTCCTATTATTTTTATTTCGCTATAGATGCCAATTTGATGGACGCCCTCGAAAATGGCAAATTCAAATGCAATTTTCAAAGTTGCTGCCCTGCAAATCCCACATCGTCAAAAGTTGATGTGCGTTTTCATTTATGGGCCGACCCATCGGGAATCTGCAATTCATTAACTTATCCTCCATTAAATAATAATGGTGCCCCAACCCATCTTACTTCACCTGACATGGCATTTTTACCATTGTCTGGTAAAACCCACGAATATAGCGTTCATTGCCCGGGATGCCATGCCGTGGGGACAATTATACGCGATTATCATATAGAGCGAACATCATTTGGTTTACTAGATACAGATAATGATGGATATGCAGATGACTGTAGTACCTGGATTGACCCCGCAAATTATTCAGAAAAAGATAAGCTAAAAAAGAGCTATAGTAGTTGGGGCGATAAATTGACAGACTACACCACTGCTATTTTTCAAGATGGCGATGCTACAGGGTATACGTATGCGCAAATGAATGACGTAACGCTCCCCTTGCCTGCTACTGTTTCAGTACTGAATTATTTGCAAGTAGAACGCAAAATTCCATTTTCGTTGAGCGTTTTAGGTTTGAAACCTGTGAAGCTAACTTTTTATTTGGATAGACCATTTAGTTCAAACATAGTTTATGAGCCAGAAGGATTTGTCTTGCCCGTTGGTAATTTTGTTACAGTTTTAGCGTTTAATGTAACGGCACAGGTTGATATTGACAAATATATTACCGCAGTGCCCAATGCAGATCCAAAGTCCGAATTGTTTTATTTGAATTTTTCGGCATTGATTCCTTCTTTGACTTGCACTAACTCCGTTCAGATAAATGCACCTATGAACGGGCAAACTTTTACAAATGGTTTTCAGCCCGGTGATATATTTCGATTTAAAATTGACTATGAAGAATGTGGCAACTTTGCTTCGCTTGCATCACCACCTACGGTGCAAGAAGATGTGGATAAGCAAACAACCATTTCGAATTTTATGGCACTCACCGGTAAAGATAATAATTACATTGACTTTATAAATTTACCGGATAAAGCCAAATACGATTGGCGAATTAAATGGTTTAGGATGGGATGTGAAACCGGAAACAATGGAACTTATAACTCAAAAATTTTGCCAACGGATATAAATTTTGGTGCGAACAATATAGCGCTATCCATCACTTTTTTAGTCAAGATTTATATTAGGACAAACGTTTGTTCAAAATAATGACAACTGCAACATTACCGGCACATTTAATTCTTATACCGCAGTTGCCGGGGCCTTTTTAAATATTTACCCTTTCGAATTCCATCCACCGCGCTATTATCCAACGAAATATAAAATCATAAAGCCGCAAAATTATACCCTATCCACCTTAGGAATTACAGGAAGCAATTATCTAAAATTGCCACCTATAACGGGTGTGCAATATTCCACAACAAACTCCAACCCCGGTGCGGTAACCTACACTGCACCTTATTATACAATAGCTGACAATTCCGCCAATTGTTTGCCTGAAGGCACAACAACATTAGATATGCCTTATTTAACAAATGGTTCGTTGTCGCGCGAGATTAAAGTTACTTTCGAACCTGATGATTGTACAGCAGAATTTTGTCCTTTACCCAATGCGGATCGCTCGATTACTTTTGGAAATAACACA
>JADKFV010000016.1 GCA_016717325.1 Bacteroidota bacterium
AACACTAAGGTGCTTGATGTGCCTCCGGTAAAAAGTTGGATTAATGGTGAGCTGAGCTTTAAGCAAATAAAAAAAATAAAAGTGGAGGATTTACTCGAGCGCGACTCCATTGTTCTCGATATAGAAATTATTAAAGCACAATTACAGAACAAAACAATTCTCATTACAGGTGCTGCCGGAAGCATAGGAAGTGAAATAGTGCGGCAATTACTCACCTTTGAGCCACAGCATGTTGTTATGGTAGACAATGCCGAGTCTGCCCTGTACGATATTGAAATGGAAATAGTCGACATGCAATTGCAAAATATAAAAGTAACGCGCCACCTTGCCGATATCCGCCACAAAGAAAGCATGACGCGCATTTTCGAATATCATAAACCGCAAATTGTTTTTCATGCAGCAGCGTATAAACATGTTCCCATGATGGAAGAAAATGTGCACGAGGCTATTAATACAAATGTGGTGGGGACAAAAATTCTTGCCGATTGTGCCATAGCAAACGGTGTAGAAAAATTTGTAATGGTATCGACCGATAAAGCTGTAAACCCAACCAATGTGATGGGTGCAAGTAAGCGCATTGCCGAAATTTATTGCCAAACCAATAACAATGTTTCCAATACAAAATTCATTACCACCCGGTTTGGAAACGTTTTGGGCAGCAATGGTTCGGTTATAACACTATTTAAAAAACAAATAGAAGAAGGTAAATCCATTAAAGTAACACACCCTGAAATTACACGCTATTTTATGACCATTCGCGAAGCATGCCAACTGGTGCTGGAAGCCGGAGCTATAGGTAATGGTGGCGAAATATTTGTTTTCGATATGGGTACTCCTGTGAAGATTGCCGACCTGGCAAAAAAGATGATAACCCTTTATGGATTGAAACTCGGGCGTGATATAGAAATAAATTATACCGGATTGCGTCCGGAGAAAAACTATACGAAGAATTGCTTAACGACAATGAAAGTGTGCTGCCAACACATCATTCAAAAATTATGAAAGCCAAAGTGCCGGAATATGATTATGAAAGTGTAACGAAAAACATGATGGAATTAATTGCGATTAATAATGGCGAAGACACAATGGCTATAGTGCAGAAAATGAAAAGCATGGTTCCCGAATATATCAGCAACAACTCGGAGTTTGAAATATTAGATAAAAAAACAAACTAAATTATTTGTTTTGGAAAAGACAATGTAGTTTTTACCTTTGCGCGCTCGAAAAAAGGGCTGATAGGATTGAGGTGAGGTGGATGAGTGGCTGAAGTCAACAGTTTGCTAAACTGTCATACGGAGAAATCTGTATCGAGGGTTCGAATCCCTCCCTCACCGCAAACTAAAGTTTTGCATTGTCTTTGAAATATCAATTTGCTTCGAAAAGTGGGAAACTACTAATGGTAATGAGTTCTTCGGGGTGTAGCGTAGCCCGGTATCGCGCCTGCTTTGGGAGCAGGAGGTCGTAGGTTCGAATCCTGCCACCCCGACACACAGATAAAAATCCCGCAATTGCGGGATTTTTTTTGTCTGCAAAAAGTTATCATCGAAAAAGCAAATTGCTTTCTTTGTGCATGCGGTCTCGTAGCTCAGCTGGATAGAGCAACTGCCTTCTAAGCAGTAGGTCGCTGGTTCGAGTCCAGCCGGGATCACTCTAAAAATAGGTATTAATAAAACTAAAATAAAAATGGGAAAAGGCGATCCAAAATCAAAAAAAGGTAAGATTATTCTTGGCTCTTTTGGCAAACGCAGACCGGCACGTAAGCAAAACGAAGCCACTGCAAAACCAAAAATAGCGAAGAAGTAATTCACTAATTTTTACTAATCGAAATGTGCAAAGCCCGCAGCTAAATGTTGCGGGCTTTTTAGTTTGTGTTTTTTTTCACTCATTCACCGCCAAATTTTTATAGTTTGTTTTTTAAACTGAACACCATCATTATAAAAAATAATTTTTGCGATGATGGAATTCAAATCCTCAATTCTAAAAGTAAAACATCAACTTATCACTTCGGTTTATATCCTGCTTTTCGATTGTAGCCAGTAACAAAATCAAAACCTTACATTTGCCATCAATATCGATAACCTCAATTGAAAATACTTGTAATACAAACGGCCTTCATTGGCGATGCTATACTGGCGACTGCTTTACTGGAATCGCTGCACCATTGGAACAGCAAAGCATCGATTGATTTTATGGTTCGTAGCGGTAATGAAAGTTTGTTTGAAGAACATCCATACATCAATCATTTATACATTTGGCATAAACCTAAAAACAAAATTGCAAACCTTGTAAAACTTGCATTTGATATTCGAAAACAGAAATACGATTTGGTGGTAAATTTACATCGCTTTGCATCATCCGGATTTGTGAGTTTCATGAGTGGTGCCAAGGATAAACGAGGGTTCGATAAAAATCCTTTAGCATTTTTATATAATAAAAAAGTAATACACGACTTAAGAGTTGGTTTGCACGAAACGGAACGCAATCATTTGCTTATAGCCGACATAGTTGAAGCAAAATCCTCGAAACCAAAATTATATCCGTCATCAAAAATATTTGACAGCATAAAACATTTGCAAACGGAAAACTATGTTTGCCTTGCACCTGCCTCGGTATGGTTTACTAAACAAATGCCACAGGTTAAATGGGAACAACTCGCAAAAAAATTATCGGCAAGCACACTTGTTTATTTGTTGGGTGCACCCGGTGATTTGAAACTATGCAATGCTATTGCTGCAAATGTTGTGCATAAAAATGTGATAGTGCTTGCCGGTAAATTATCGCTGTTACAATCGGCTGCACTTATGAATAGTGCGACAATGAATTATGTAAACGATTCGGCACCTATGCACCTATGCTCGGCAATGAATGCACCGGTTACTGTTTTCTTTTGCAGCACCATTCCGCAATTTGGGTTTGGTCCATTATCCGATAACAGTAAAATAGTAGAAGCTACTACCCCTCTCGATTGCAGGCCCTGTGGCATTCATGGTTTTCGCGCCTGCCCTCAACAACATTTTAAATGTGGAAACGATATTGAAATACAATAAATGGAACAAAGAAACACACCAACAACAGACTACACCGCTGACTTAAATGATGCATTAAATGCATTGAAAACAGGGCAAACTATATTGTATCCAACCGATACTATTTGGGGATTGGGTTGCGATGCTACAAATGAAAGTGCGGTACAAAAAATAATGGCCATAAAAAACCGTGATGCCGAAAAAAGTTTTATCGTTTTGGTGAGCGACCTCGATATGCTTTGCCGCTATGTTGACGTGATACCTCAGCCTGCTATTACATTGATGGAGTATGCCGAAAAACCACTGACAATTATTTACGATAAAGTGAGTGGCCTTGCC
Organism: Bacteroidota bacterium; assembly: GCA_016717325.1. GTDB lineage: Bacteria > Bacteroidota > Bacteroidia > AKYH767-A > OLB10 > JADKFV01. Next base: position 3,366 of record JADKFV010000016.1, read on the forward strand.
GAATCGGTTTATGCCAGTGATGGCAGCGTGGGTATACGATGGTGTAAAGATGCTTTCTGTCAGGCACTAATACGTAAATTAAAAAAACCTATTGTCTCTACTTCTGCCAATTTTTCGGGCATGGTTTCACCTTCCAATTTTTCGGAAGTTTCACCACAAGTAATTGAAGCCGCAGGCTATGTTGTAAAACACCGGCAACGCGAAAAGTCTAAAAATACTGCATCTACTATTTTCAAAATAAAAGATAACGGGCAATTGATAGTTATTCGAAAGTAATGTGATACTGAAATAATGAAGTATGGAATTTTTACATGGTGATTTAACAAAGAAAATTATTGGCATTTGTATTCGTGTGCACCGTATACTGGGCCCCGGTTTATTAGAATCGGTTTACGAAGAAGCCCTTTGCTATGAATTTAAATTGAATGGAATGCAATTTCAAAGGCAAGTTGGAATACCTGTAAGTTATGGCGATGTGGAGCTCGAACTCGGTTTTCGAGCCGATCTCATAGTTGAAAACAAAGTATTGTTGGAATTGAAATCCGTAGAAAGGCTCGCTCCGGTGCATGCAAAAACAATGTTGACTTATATGCGATTCACAGAAATAGAAGTTGGACTCTTGATAAATTTCAATGTAAATATTTTATCAGAAGGCCTGAAGAGGTTAATGCTTGACGTGCGGTAATACTGGATTTTCGCACGGAGGATTGGAGTTCACAGAGAAATATTTGTAAGAGATTAATTCTGGATTTTCGCACGGAAGGGTGGAGTTCACAGAGAAATAAATGATGGAGTTTTATTCTGGATTTTCGCACGGAAGGATGGAGTTCACAGAGAAAAAAATGATGGAGTTTAATTCTGGATTTTCGCACGGAGGAATGGAGTTCACGGAGAAAAAAATGATGGAGTTTAATTCTGGATTTTCGCACGGAGGAACGGAGTTCACGGAGAAAAAAATGCATAAAAAATGTGTATTGCCTATTTTTGTTTCCAATAAATAATGAAAAATATTTCTCCTTTCCGTTATAACTTATTTTATTCTCCATATTCTCTTCCCCGCTATATGAAACGTATTCGAATTCTCCGTGTTCTCTTCCCCTCCGTGTGAAACGTTTTTGAATTCTCCGTGCGAAATGTATTTGAATTCTCCGTGTTCTCTTCCCCTCCGTGTGAAACGTTTTTGAATTCTCCGTGCGAAATGTATTTGAATTCTCCGTGTTCTCTTCCCCTCCGTGTGAAACGTTTTTGAATTCTCCGTGCGAAATGTATTTGAATTCTCCGTGTTCTCTTCCCCTCCGTGCAAAATGTATTTGAATTCTCCGTGTTCTCTTGCCCTCCGTGCGAAATGTATTTGAATTCTCTGTGTGAAATGTATTTGAATTCTCCGTGTTCTCATCTCTGAGTAAATCTTAACTTTGCCGCACCAATTCAATTATGAAATTCAATAAAATAAACGAAGACAAGGTATTAAAACCGTTTCGGAAACTGCAACAGAAAATGCACCTGCAAGCTTATGTAGTTGGCGGTTGGGTGCGCGATTGCTTAATGCACCGTCCTTCTACCGATATTGATATAGTTTGCGATGGCGATGCAACCTTACTTGCTACAACGGTGGCAAAAAAACTTCACGAAAACATAAAAGTAAGCATATTCAAAAATTTTGGTACAGCTCATTTTATATACAATAATATTGATTACGAGTTTGTAGGTGCGCGCAAAGAGAGCTATCGTGAGCATTCGCGCAAACCGGAAGTAGTACCGGGCACTATTGAGGACGATCAGCTTCGCAGAGATTTTACCATCAATGCAATGGCAATATCATTACAAAAAAAAAACATGGGCGAACTCATCGATCCCTTTCATGGAGTTGATGATATAGAAAACAGAATAATCCGCACACCACTCGATCCGGAAATTACCTTTAGCGATGATCCACTGCGAATGATGCGAGCTATCCGATTTGCATCTCAATTGCAATTCACAATCGAGCAAATAACTTACGAAGGAATTAAATCGCAGGTTGAAAGAATTCGAATTGTATCGTTCGAGCGCATCATTGACGAACTCAATAAAATTATTCTATCACCACAACCTTCAAGAGGCTTTGTGCTATTGCTTAATACAGGATTATTGAATATTATTTTCCCTGAGATGTGTGCGTTGCAAGGGGCAGAGTACAAAGATGGCAAAGGACATAAAGATAATTTTTACCACACACTGGAAGTGCTCGATAATATTTGCCTCAACACCGAAGACCTTTGGCTGCGTTGGGCCGCCATACTTCATGATATTGCAAAACCTCTCACCAAGCGCTTTGAGCCCGGACATGGATGGACTTTTCACGGGCATGAAGACAAAGGTGCCCGCATGGTACCGCGTATTTTTGCAAAGCTAAAATTGCCCCTCAACGAAAAAATGAAATTCGTGCAAAAGCTGGTGGCGCTGCATTTGCGGCCAATAGTACTTGCCCAGGAAATAGTTACTGATTCGGCCGTGCGAAGATTACTGTTTGATGCAGGTGAAGAAATTGACGCACTTATGTTACTCTGCGAAGCGGATGTAACCACAAAAAACGAATACAAGAAAAAAAAATACAAAGAGAATTTTGAGCTGGTAAAGCTTAAATTAATAGAAGTGGAAGAAAAGGATCGTATGCGCTATTGGGAGCCTCCAATAAGTGGCGAAGAAATTATGAAAACCTTTAACCTGCCACCGGGGCGCGTAATAGGCATCATCAAAAACCATATACGCGAATCAATTTTGGATGGGGTTATTCCAAACGAGCATGAACCGGCATATCTATTAATGTTGGCTAAAGCTGCTCAACTTGGTTTAACTCCGGTTTCGATTATCAAATAATATTTTGTTCAGTTTGCAGTTGATGTATTATCTTTGCATTCATAATTTCGTTTTCAAAATCAAAAAATTTCATTGTCACTAAATTTACACTATGGCAGCATATAAATTCCGCATAACATTTGAAGAGTACGATGCTATAACGCGTGATATAGAAATAAAATCAACGCAGACATTTCTCGACTTGCACAACTGCCTGCAAGAGTCAATAAAATTCGACAATTCGAAGCCGGCATCATTTTTTATGAGCAACGACAGATGGATAAAAGGCACCGAGATTTCTTTAAATCCAAAAACATTAAAAGATGGCACCGATGTGGCATTGATGAAAACAGCGGTGATGAATAAATACATTTACGATCCTCACCAAAAAATATATTACGAGTTTGGCGAATGGTGCTTTTTTGTTGAGCTTATTAAAATAAATACTACCGATGATAAAAACCCTTACCCTCGTTGTGTAAAGGTAAATGGCGAAGCGCCCAAACAATACAAAGTGGTGAAAGCTATTCCCGGAGTAATGGAACTAAACAATCTTGAACTGCCCGAAGGCGAACCCGAACCCGATGAAGATGATATTGAAGAAATAGAAACAGCCGATGCCGGAATTGTAGAAGGCATAGATGAAGGTGAAACAGAAATAGGGTTTGGAATTGAAAGCGATAGTGAAGATGAAATTCCTGAAGAAGAAATGGATGAGAATTTCGGCAGCGATCACGAAGAGATATAGTGCCTCGTGCGCGATAATTTTTCTTTTATAAATATACGATGCCAACATTGATAGTTATTTGTGGTCCAACGGCATCGGGCAAAACACAAGTGGCCATAAGCATTGCACAGCAATTATCCGCACCGATTATTAATTTTGATTCGCGTCAATTTTTTCGCGAACTAAATATTGGCACGGCAAAGCCCTCACCCGAACAGCTTGTACAGGCAAAACATTTTTTTATCGACAGCCACTCTATTACCGATGAATATAATGCAGTTGCCTTTGGTAACGATGCACAAAAATTAATTGATGAACTTTCACACCAACACCAATATATTATTCTTTGTGGTGGTTCGGGTTTATATTTGAATGCAGTGTTGTTTGGTATGGATGCAATGCCCGAAAAAAGCAAATCGATACGGCAAACCATCAATAAAAATTACGAGCAGTTTGGATTATCGTATTTACAAGAAGAAGTAAAAAAAGCCGATGCAAAATATTATGAAACTGTAGATACAGAAAACCCACACAGACTAATACGCGCATTGGAAGTTTATATGCAAACAGGCAAACCGTTCTCCGATTTTCGTAATGGCCAAAATAAAAATAGTGCTTATGACTACCAACTTTGTGGCATAACTTTACCCCGCGAACAATTGTACGAAAGAATAAATCAACGTACAGATATGATGATTGCACAAGGGCTTGAAAACGAAACACGACAAGTGATTGATTACCGAAAACATCATGCTTTGCAAACAGTAGGTTACAAAGAAATGTTTCAATACATTGATGGTGAAATAAGTTTGCAGCAAACCATTGACTTGATAAAACAACACACCCGCAACTACGCAAAGCGGCAAATAACGTGGTTCAAAAAATACGACAATATTAATTGGTACGCGCCCAATGAAGTTGATAAAATAATGGCATCGCTTTAGGCTAATTATGTTTTTATCAGCTCTGTATTCAAATTATAAACAAAATTTTCTGTTTAGATTTTATCTCTTGATTAACAAAGAATGTTTCTCATTTGGAAAAAAAATATTGAGCAGCTATAGCTTGAAAAAAGTGTGATGTCCGTGCAACTATTTTATTTTTTGTGGATTACTAAAAACCAGATAAAGCCAGCCTAAAATTCCAATACAAAGGGTAAAAATAATTTGCCCTCCATGTATCACTATTGCCAGTGTTTTACCCATAGTTGCACTTATGTTGTATACGGCAGTGACTTTTTCTACTAAATAATGATAGGCGCCCATTCCCCCTCCTTGAATAGGAACGCTTCGGCCAATAGTGCCTATACTAATAATGCTGAGGCAAACGCCCCAACCAAGATTTCGGGTTTCGTCAAAGGCAAAAAACCAAAACCAGGTCATGAAAAAATACCCGACCCAAATCAGCAAAGTATACAAATAAAAAAGCCAGGCGTGTTTTAATTTATTGATACTCGTAAGGCCATTCTTTGCTTCAATAAAAATATTTTGAATCCTTTGAGGCAGGCGCTTAAACCCTCTTTGTAATAAAAACATGAGCAACCAACCCACAACTATGACCGCAAGCAAAATGATTAATATCTTCAAATTTCCTGTGTCAAATTTAACTCCGAGACTTTGTTTAATTGGGGTAATAATATTGTTGAGGTAAAAAATTCTCATTTCAGCATTCTGCACCATAAATGTAAAAATAAGCACTATAAATAACGCAAGCACATCAATTATCCTTTCGGTAATTACGGTGCCGAGTACGGCTACAAAAGGGACTTTTCGTCTCCGGGCTATAGCAATGCAACGGGTAATTTCTCCAAAGCGGGGAACACCAATGCTTACAAAATACGATGTGGAAATTGCGGCAAATGTTTCTACAAAGTGTGGCCGGCAATTAATACTGCGCAACATCATTTGCCAGCGTAAAGTGCGCACTACGTATACAGCTATAGATACCATGATAACCACCCCATACCACTTTAAATTGGCTTTGGCAATTTCATTTTTAATTTCGGTGAGTGGAGCGTTTTGCAGAAACAAATAAATGAGTAAACCACCCACAGTAGCGTATAATAAATAAAGTACTATGGATTTTAGGTTCATAAAAAACGAAAATATTTTTTACTCATCATCACTTAAATTTCGCCAATGTCTTCGCCCCAAATAAAATCGTCAAGTTCTCTGCGTTCTTTTTTCGTGGGCCTTCCGGCACCGGGCATACGCCATGCCGCAGCAGCTTTTCGTAAAGCAGCATGTTGCAATAGTGTTTCTTCGGGAGTGGTTTCTTTGCAATACTTAAAAACATCTTTGGCACCTACTCTACTATCGAGCAACATCAATACTTCAAATGTTCGAATAAGCGCACCATCCTGAAATGTAACTATATCGCCCGGCTTAACATTTCGCGAAGGCTTAATAACATCGCCCTTGATTTTAATCTTGCCTTTGTCGCAATATTGCGATGCCATACTGCGTGTTTTAAAAATGCGAACACACCACAACCATTTATCTATACGCACAGTGGTTATTTGTTTTTCCATTTTTTTTTGTAGTGAGTATTTTAGTATTGGGTATTGAGTAGTTTGTATTGAGTACTTTGTATTTATTGCTTTTGTATTGAGTATTTAGTATTGAGTGCTTTTGTATTTTTTACCTTGTTTTTTGTTAGCTGTTTTAAATCATTTAGAGATTTGCTTAGGCTTCTATTTTATTCGAAATCGAAATTATAGAAAACAAGTGAAATCATAATTCCTGTTTTTCATTTTAGAAATCAGGTTTTTAACGAAATTCTCTTTGCTTTTAAATGTTTAATAAAAAATAATTTATGCATTCTTTAAAACTCAAAATTAAGCGATGGCAAATATTGCGAAATAAGCTCCTGCAATCAAGAACATTGCAAAACTTTGTTTCTCAAAAAAAAAGTTAATAAAGCAATTGGCAATACTATATTTGCAGCCGTTTTTCAAAAAAATAATATTAGTTTATGAGTTTAAAATGTGGTATAGTAGGATTGCCAAACGTAGGTAAATCAACCCTCTTCAATTGTTTGTCGAATGCCAAGGCGGTTGCGGCAAATTTTCCTTTTTGTACAATAGAGCCCAATATTGGTGTAATTACAGTGCCCGATGAGCGCCTCAATGAACTGGAACGTCTCGTTAAGCCACAACGTGTGGTGCCCACAACTATTGAAATTGTTGACATTGCCGGGCTGGTAAAAGGTGCCAGTAAGGGCGAAGGATTGGGCAATCAGTTTTTGGCTAACATACGCGAAACGGATGCCATCATTCATGTGTTGCGGTGTTTCGAAAACGATAATATTATTCATGTGGATGGCAGCATTAATCCCATTCGTGATAAAGAAATTATCGATACCGAATTGCAATTGAAAGATTTGGAAACGGTAGAAAAGAAAATTCAACGCATTGAAAAAGTTGCCAAAGCCGGTAACGATAAAGAAGCGAAAAAAGGTTACGATGTTTTGTGCACTTATAAATCGCATCTCGAAAGCGGACAATCGGCACGCTCTGCACCTGTGGCCATTGAAGATAAAAAATATTTGTCCGATTGCTTTTTACTCACCGACAAGCCCGTATTGTATGTTTGCAATGTAGATGAACAAGCCCTCAAAGCAGGAAATAAATTTACCGAGCAGGTACGCGAGGCAGTAAAAAATGAAAATGCCGAAGTGCTAATTATAGCCGCAGCTATAGAAGCCGATATTGCCCAACTCGAAAGTTATGACGACCGCGTTTTATTTTTAAGTGACCTGGGATTAGCCGAAAGTGGTGTAAGTTTATTGATAAAAGCTGCTTATCGCTTGCTTGATTTATACACTTATTTTACCGCAGGCGAAAAAGAAGTGCGCGCATGGACTATCCACAAAGGCATGACAGCACCGCAGGCTGCGGGTGTTATCCACACCGATTTCGAACGTGGATTTATTCGTGCCGAAGTAATTGCTTACGAAAATTTTGTAAAGTTTGGCTCCGAATCGGCTTGCCGCGATAATGGAAAATTATCTATTGAAGGTAAAGAATACATTGTAAAAGATGGCGACTTAATGCACTTTAGATTTAATGTTTAACCAGGAATCTTTTGAATGAGCTTCCTTTCTTTGAAACAATTTTCAAATAATACACTCCGCTACTAAATTTCAAAATATTAATCTTTGTGTGGGATTTCAATTCCCCCTGCATCAGTCTATCTCCGGTAATATTGTAAACCTCGTATTCATATTCTAAATTATCGAGCGCCTCAATATTTAAAATGTCACTTGCAGGATTTGGATATACATTGAATATACTTTGATACTGATAATTATTATCAAAGCTTCCTTGAATATTTCCAAGCGAATCGAATTTCATTACTATGGGGTCGCGGCTGACTGGTGGAAAATTCTTAATATAATCATACCTGCTACCAACAGCTATTACACCACCATCGTAAGTTGGCATGGCACGATACAAAAAATGATAAGCAAAATCCCCGGCATTTTTTTCCCAAATAATATTCAAGCTATCATCCAATACTGCACAATGAAATTGACCTTGATGATTTGAAAAGTATGCAAATCCATAATCAAAATTTGAAGTACCAGCTATTATTATTCTGTTTTTGCTTACACTATCCAAGCCATGAAAAAGAGCCATTCGTTCATCTATACCTGACTGGCCCAATTCAGCTGTTTTAAAAATATTGCAATTCGAATCGGTGAGTGAAATTCTTAATGAAGTTGAATTCCATTGCCAGTGGTATTGATCATATGTCGAGATAAACTTATTGGATTGCAAACACAAAAATGATGCATTGAGACCGGTTTCGAAAATTGAACATGTATCAAAAGAATTCAAATTTGAATTAAACGAATACTTATGCGTTTGCAAATTAGGGTAAAACAAAGTTGCACCTAAAATTATTTTGTTATTATAATCATAACCAATTGAGCATGTATAACCAAAAGTATCTTCATAGAATTTATTTATGACGGCTCCCATGCTATCAAGCAGCATACAATAAGGAATTGGGCCCGATGCTTGATTTATTCCTTTATAATAAAAACCGCTTAATATTAATTCTTTATTAGTAGGATTTAATACGGCATTTGTAACATATTCTGTAGTATCATTAGTTTTATAAATCTTGGTCCATATGGTATCTAAATTCGAATCATATTTAATTAGCATAATATCTACGCTATTATAAGATGTTTCTTTTTTGCGTACAGATGCACAAGCATAAAAATTATTTACATCAAATGGGATAAATTTCAACATATAATAATTTGACAACGAAGTATCCTCTAAAGATTTTACTCCCATATATCCTCCTGCTTTATTTAAGTGAACTGCATAAGGCGAAAAAAGTGAATTGTTATTTGCGGTTGCAAAACATATCATTTGATAACTGCTATCAGGAAGTGTAAAAATGTCAACGGCATAATCATCGGAATCGGTTGAATGCAAATATGAAAATGACTGGGCATGAAGCAACCCAGTCACTTGACAAATAATAAAAATTAAATAGAAAATTCGCATTACTAATTTGGGGGATATTTATACACTCTGCCATATGAAACGTTACATGTGGATGTATAATTAGGAAACCCTTGAGGCACTAACATATTATATAAAAAACTAAAAGGCACAGGCTTAGTTGTTTTTAGCGGAGAATTTTTTGCAATATCAATCATATTTTCGACTTAATGCATTTTCGATTTAATGTGTAACGAGGAATTTTTTGAATGAGCTTCCTTTCTTTGAAACAATTTTCAAATAATAAACTCCGCTGCTAAATTTCAAAATATTAATCTTTGTGTTTGATTTCAATTCCCCCTGCATCAGTCTATCTCCGGTAATATTGTAAACCTCGTATTCATATTCTAAATTATCGAGTGCCTCAATATTTAAAATGTCACTCGCAGGATTTGGATATACATTGAACAGACTTTGATACTGATTATTATTATCATAGCTTCCCTGTATATTTCCAAGCGAATCGAATTTCATTACTATGGGGTCGCGGCTGACTGGTGGAAAATTCTTAATATAATCATACCTGCTACCAACAGCTATTACACCACCATCGTAAGTTGGCATGGCACGATACAAAAAATGATAAGCAAAATCCCCGGCATTTTTTCCCAAATAATATTCAAGCTATCATCCAATACTGCACAATGAAATTGACCTTGATGATTTGAAAAGTATGCAAATCCATAATCAAAATTTGAAGTACCAGCTATTATTATTCTGTTTTTGCTTACACTATCCAAGCCATGAAAAAGAGCCATTCGTTCATCTATACCTGACTGGCCCAATTCAGCTGTTTTAAAAATATTGCAATTCGAATCGGTGAGTGAAATTCTTAATGAAGTTGAATTCCATTGCCAGTGATATTGATCAAAGGATGACGCGTAATGATTTTCAGACAAAGCAAGAAATGAAGTATTATTAGTAGCTTCTTCTATTAATGAACAGGTGTCGGATATTAAAAAATTCGATGTAAATCTATAGATATGACTGCGATTGGAAAGATAAAACAAATTTGCCCCAGCAATAAAATTTTGGTCGAAATCAAAACCGCCAGATAAAAAATAGCCGAAAGTATCTTCATAAAATTTATTTACAATATTGCCAATACTATCTAGCAACATTGCGAAAGGCAACGGGCCCGATGCTTGATTCATTCCTTTATAATAAAAACCACTTAATACTAATTCTTTGGTTAAAGGTTTTAACACCACATTTGTAATATATTCTGTAGTGTCATTTGTTTTATAAATCTTGGTCCATATGGTATCTAAATTCGAATCATATTTAATTAGCATAATATCTACGCTATTATAAGATGTTTCTTTTTTGCGTACAGATGCACAAGCATAAAAATTATTTACATCAAATGGGATAAATTTCAACATATAATAATTTGACAACGAAGTATCCTCTAAAGATTTTACTCCCATATATCCTCCTGCTTTATTTAAGTGAACTGCATAAGGCGAAAAAAGTGAATTGTTATTTGCGGTTGCAAAACATATCATTTGATAACTGCTATCAGGAAGTGTAAAAATGTCAACGGCATAATCATCGGAATCGGTTGAATGCAAATATGAAAATGACTGGGCATGAAGCAACCCAGTCACTTGACAAATAATAAAAATTAAATAGAAAATTCGCATTACTAATTTGGGAGAAATTTATATGTTTTGCCATAAGTAACAGTGGCTGAGGAACCCCAAGCAGGATTGCCAAGTACTAGGCAGTTATAAACCATACTAAATGGCTTTTTACCTTGCGGTGCCAAAGGGCTGTACTTGGCTATATTAACCATATTATCATGATACCATTGCATGTCAATCGGATCAATGCAAGGAAAATTTTGATTGGCTCCACCAAACATCAAATAATCTTTGTAGCCGTCAGCAGGAACAAGATCGTTAGGGTTTACAAAATTTAAATGCGCATAAATTTGCTGTTGTATATTAGCATAATAAGCAACTTCGCTAGCTTGTTTGCAGAGCTTGTCATATTGATTGAAATGTTTAGCCATAACTTGAGCACAAGTTGTAGGAGCGTTTGTACAAGGATTACTTGAGCACCCTCCTATTCCAAAATAGATACTCCAATAGTCAATGCCAGGCAAATACCCACAATGCATATCACACGGCAGTTGCGAAATATCGATTACTTTTGTTATTGCTCTTATTGTTGCAGTTTGTGTTATTGCATTGCCTAACGTTGATGTTGCTGAATTGCTGGTTGCAAATTCAACAAATTCTAAATCGCACCACTCTCTATAGTTTAAAGTACTACCCGGAATGTTCACACGTGTAATTGCATTATCAACATCTTGATATAGACCAGAAAACAAAGTAGTCAAATCTTGTTGCGCAATATAATATTCTGTAGCACCCTGAGTTATGGTAACTGTTTTATAGATGGTATCCATTCTGGTATCACCACCATTAGTGTCGGGCTTGCATAATCGATAGTTGAGGCATCCCTCCATCATTATTAAAGCATCTTGATATTCGGGCGAGCCATAAATTGGTTCATCATCAAACGACTGTGTTATAAAATGATTCATCGCATTTTCCATTTCATTTTCATTAATTCTTGCTGTGCTTAACTTTTTTCATAATGTTTAAAAAATTAAATAATAAATAAATGTTACCACACTTTACTTGGTGATAATTCAAGTGGGTCACATATAAAATAATATTTATCCCTATGGCATACATGCTGTAACAATATTTATGCTCATGAAGCAACATTGCTTTGTGGTAAATATTAGAGATTATAAATTTTTAATACGATTTGGAAAAAATTTGAAGAAACTTCGGGTTTCGAAAAATATGACCCAAGAGGATTTGGCTTATGAATCGGAGCTAACTTTATCGCAAATAGCATGCATAGAAACTGGCAGAATAAACACTTCCATTTGTACTATTAAGGCATTAAGCATAGGTCTAAAAACCGATATGAAAAGTTTGCTGGATTTTTAATTCGCAATCGCTACCATTTTTATTACCCAACAAATAATAATATAAATTCATTACAACAAAACACAACGAACAACCCGCATCCCCGTAACATCAATTTCCGAAATTTCAAATAATACTATTTCTATTCCGCCTATAGATTAATGCTCAAACCCTTGATTTATCAACTTTTTTGGCGAATTTTTGTTGATAAATTCACATCGAAATAGTGTTGCTTTAAAATAATGCTTCTATATTTGCCGCACTCAAGATGGCATCATTTTTGAATTCCAGCTTGTTCTCTAATTTTCAATTTTCTAAATCTGTTATATTTTTTCTCTCTAAAATTTTTTAGGTTATGCGTATTAAAATATCATTCGTGCGAGATCAGAACTCATCTAACTCTATTCCCTTGCACCATCAAAAGCTGTTATCATCAGCATTACATGAACTTGTAAGTTCGTTCGCTTTGGAACCTTTGCCTTTCAATTTTTCCTCTATTAAAGGCACATCACGTATTCAAAACGGCTACATGAGGTTCTTGTCAACAAAAGTTACTATGGTAGTATCTGCAGCCGATGCAGACTATTGCAATAAGATAGTAGACGAAATTTTTAGCCGACCATACTTAACAATTGGCAAGCTGAATATTATGCCGCGGTTCAAAGAAATAATTGCCGACCCGCCTATAACTAAGCGCATGCGTTATATATGCATTTCGCCACTTATTCTTTTCGATCCAAAGATTGATCAGGCCAAAGCCCAGGAATTAATAAATCCAAACACAAAAGAATTTGCCGATGCACTTTACAATGTGGTTATGGATCAGATGGAAAAAGCCGGCTACACCGAAGAACAACTTGCACAATATGCCGAATTCGAATCGCAACCCGATAAGGAATATGTGGAGAAAGTGCAGGACTCCGGTAAAAAGTTTGCCCGCTTTTATAAGTGCAGCGAAGGTTTTACAATGCTAGGCTATCTGCTTCCATTTACTTTGTACGCCCATACCGATGTGCACGATTTTATATGGAAAAACGGTATTGGTGTGTTAAACAACGAAGGTTATGGTATGGTAGATGTTGTAACTAACTAATACATAATAAATATTTATTTTGAAACAGAATGTACTTTGTGCATTCTGTTTTTTATTTTTGGCATGTGCGACTCAAAACCATCATCTATACTTTATCAATAATAGCCTTCATCATTGTGGCAGGCTTTTTCTTATGCCGCAATTATCTGCTGCATATTGCATTCGAAAAATTACAAACCAAACTTACCAAAGAAGTAAACCTCAATCTCACAGCCAAAGAAATTAATTTTCATGGACTATTACGTGTTGAAGCATCTGATGTGAATTTATATGCCGAAGGTGCGGATACACTTGCCATCATAAATGAAGCTGCTTGCGACATAGGCTTTCTCACTCTTATAAAAGGTAGTATAGGTCTCGACTTTTTAAGCCTAACGGGAGTCAATATCCAATTGTTTGATTCCGCAGGCCATAATAATTACAAACCGCTGTTGGTTAAAAAACCAAAAGAGGAAGATAATGAAACTATTGTTACAACGGCAGGGTATGATGAACAAATGACAACACTTTTCGACAGGGTTTTTAAACTACTCGAAACAAGCTTTGAACTAAACGATATATCGATAAAATATTCCAATGAAAAAGAGAACTTGCGTTTCTTAATACCATCAGCCAAGTACGATTTAAGAGCGCTCAATGCCATAATTTATGCTTCTATTTTAAACCAAACCGATACTTTCAAAATAAAATTCAACGTGGTTGAAAATCGAAAAAAGTATATGGCAGAATTTAATAACATAACAAGCATGCAACATTATTTACCATTTTTTAGTAGCGATAGTTCATTAAAAATAAAACTACAAAACATGGTTTGCCATTTCAATATTGAGAAAAACTACAGTAACAAAATGGTAATGAATTGCGATTTACAAATCAAAAATCTTTCACTCTATCATTTCCAAATTTCGCCCGATGACATAACCATTTACGATGCTGGATTTGATTTGAATTGTAAAATTTTTGACAATACACTACAAATTGACTCTTCGTCAAAAATAATATTGAATAAAATTTATACTTCTGTTTTTTTACGATATGATTCGAAAAACAAAAGACAACTCACACTTCAAGCATCATTTCCTTCCATGCAATCGCAAAATTTTTTTGATGGCCTGCCGTACAATATGTTTTCAACTTTAAAGGGAATAAAAACTTCGGGCTACTTATCATACAATTTATTTTTCGATTGCAATTTCAATAGCCCCGATAGTTTGACTTTTCAATCAACCCTGAAAAGCGAAAATTTCAAAATAGAAAAATATGGCATTGAAAACCTTTCCCGTATAAATAACGATTTTACTTTCGAAGCATTGGATGGGGACAGGGTTGCCCGTGAAATATTTATCAGCCCAGTCAATCCTAATTATACTCCACTCAATCAGATAGACACCAATTTGATTCATGCTGTGCTGACTTCAGAAGATGGTTCTTTTTTATACCACAATGGCTTTAACGAAGATGCATTCCGTCAATCGATAATTACAAACATAAAAGAAAAAAGATTTGCCCGCGGAGGTAGTACTATTACTATGCAGCTGGTAAAAAATTGTTTTTTGAGTCGCAATAAAACCATATCGCGCAAAATGGAAGAAGTGCTTATTGTTTGGTTGATAGAAAACAAAAATATAGTTTCGAAACAGCGCATGCTTGAAGTATATTTAAATGTGATAGAATGGGGACCAAATATTTATGGCATTAGCGAAGCTTCTGCATTTTATTTCGACAAGAAACCAAGTCAGCTTACATTAGAAGAAAGTGTTTTTCTTGCAAGTCTTGTCCCGCGACCAAAATATTTTAAATATTCCTTTGATAAATCAGGCATTATAAAACCATACATGCAGTCATATTACGATTTACTAAAACGTAAAATGTTTGTTCGAAATTGGATTGCTACAAGCGACACAGCATCAAAACAATACGTAATTTCTTTGACAGGGCCTGCCATAAAATTCATTACACCAACTGATTCATTACCTAATGATAGTCTGCAAATAGAGTTGAATAACGTTGACGATCCTTTTTAAAATAAATAAGCGGTGGCGCCTTTTGGTTCAGCATCCACCGCTTTGAATTAAAACTACCCCTAGTTTTTTATGATTGAAAAAGAATCATTTTCGTTTTTTGTATGTATCATTTTGTGATACACTTATATTTACGCAAACAACATTCCTTTATTACATCTTTTTGAATTCCTTAACAAAGCGGTTAATTAAAAAATCATCAATAGGGTTCTCATAAAAATGACAATAGGCCAAAATACCTATAAATAAAGGCTTCTAGGCAATCTTGAAAAATACTAAATATACTTTACCAGTTGTTGGTATTGAATATCGATGTCAGTTGACATTGACAATTTAGTACGTAAACTTTCCAATTTGTCAGGAATTTCAACTTTTAACGGCAGGTGTTGTTCAATTGTGTCAGCAAATTTTGCCGGATGTGCAGTGGCCATAACAACTACCGGTGCTAAATTATTTTTCGCTTGATTCAATATTCTTGTTGCTGCAATTGCTACAGCAGTATGCGGATCGGCCAGGTATTTTTTCTCATTGAATATATCCTTCATTGTATCAATTGTAGAGTCGTCAGAAATTGCAATTGCAGAAATGTCGGTTGAAATTTTTTCAAAATTATTATCATACAAACATAACATACGCTCAAAATTACTCGGATTGCCAACATCCATAGCATTGGAAATTGTGGGTTGCGATTTTTTTGGTGTGTAATTTTTTGTTTTAAAATAATCAGGTACAGTATCGTTTGCGTTGGTGGCAGCATAAAAATGTTTAATTGGAAATCCCATTTGCTTAACCATAAGCGCAGCAGTAAGGTTGCCAAAATTTCCCGAAGGCACACACATAATACAATCACTGCCGGTATCCTTTTTCATTTTTATGCTTGTGTATGCATAGTAAATCATTTGCGGTAAAAGCCTTCCTATATTTATAGAATTTGCCGAAGAAATGCGCACACGATTTCGCAATTCATCATCAGCAAATGCCTGCTTCACCAATGCCTGACAATCGTCAAATGTTCCTTCTACTTTTAGTGCTGTAATATTTCCTCCATAGGTTGTAAGTTGCAATTCCTGCAAGGTGCTTACTTTTCCAGCAGGATATAATATTACAACTTTAATATTGGGCACATTAAAAAAACCGCTGGCCACCGCACTGCCCGTATCGCCCGATGTAGCAACAAGAATGGTTATTTCACCGTTATCATTTTTTAAAAATGCACTCATCAGCTGCGCCATCATGCGAGCACCAAAATCTTTGAACGCAAGCGTAGGACCATGAAACAATTCACATAAAAATAAATTTTTCTCCAAACTAATAATGGGTACTTCGAAATTGAAAGCTGCGCTTATCATTTCGCTTATTTGTTGTGCATCGAAATCTTCTAATAAGAATGGTGATAAAACCGCATAAGCACATTCATGTATGGTTGCATTGCCTTTCAATAAATGTTCAATATTAATATGCGGTATTTGCTCAGGCATAAACAAACCCCCATCGGGTGCCATACCAAGCATCAATGCTTCTTTGAGTGAAAATAATTTTTCCTTATTTCGTGTGGAATAAAATTTCATGATATTATTTTTACGCCTTCTTTATTTATTGGTGATGTAATGCATAGACAAGGGCAGTTGATTTCGATGAAATAATTTTTCCATACATGTGCAATTTTTTCAGCTGTTTCTTTTTCGCTCGACACTGCAAAAACTGCCGGCACCGAATAGTAAATATTATATCCCACTGCACCTGTTTGCATAGCAATATTTTTTAGTTCACTGTAATGCGGAATCAAATTCTTTCGATATGGTTCGGCAATAAAATCCCGCAAACCAAAACTTATACTTTCAAAATCGTTCTGGTGCAGTCCATTTACAAAACTTGCAATGGCAGCATTTTGTTTTATTACAATATCGCGGGTATAGTGTGGTGGTAAAATTTTTCGCGCTTCTGCTGTTAATATTTGTACAGGTTGATGCAACAAGGTGATATAAAAATTATCGGGACAAGGCAATGCATGCATTTTCAGCGGTTGTGTGCTACTAATAAACGTTATGCCTCCAAGCATGCATGGTGCAATGTTATCTGCATGATATCCTTTGCTTGCTATATACTCGCCTTCGAGGGCAAATTGTATTAATTCTGTTTTTGTAAACGGTTTGTTCAACAATTCATTCAATGCAAACACTCCACCAACAGCACTTGCAGCACTGCTCCCCATTCCGCTACCGAGTGGCATTTGTTTATTAATAGCAACATTAAATCCTGTTTTTATTTTCAGTTCATCGAGCATAGCTTGCATGGCAACCGTACACGTATTTTCGATTGCTTCAAGCGGAAGTTTATTTTCATCGCCCGTAATTTTTTCAATAAATAATTTGTTGAGGTTGTTTTCGGTTACAATTATTTCGTCACCGGCACCATACACGGCCAAGCCTAAGAGGTCGAAACCACTTCCTAAATTTGCTACAGTTGCCGGAGCAAAAACTTTTATCTGTTGCGCCATTACAATAAATAATTACTGATGCTTATCACTTCGGCAAGCACACCTGCTGCAGTAACTTCAGCCCCGGCTCCCGGCCCTTTAATTACCAATGGTTGCGAATGATATCGTTGTGTGGTAAATGCTATAAGGTTATCGCTACCGCTAAGATTGTAAAATGGATTGGTGGCATCTACAGCAGTGAGTTTCATCTCCGCTTTGCCATGGATATACGAACCTATCATGCGCAAAACTTTATTTTCTTTTCCAGCTTTCAAAGCAAGCTTCGAAAAATGATCGTCATACTTTTTAAGCACTTCAAAAAATCCGGCCACATCTTTTGGTTTCATACATTCTGCCGGCAACCAATCGTGAATTACTATTTCATCCAACTCAATTTGAGTACCCGATTCGCGAGCGAGAATTAAAAGTTTGCGGGCAAAATCTTTACACGATAAATCGTCACGGGGATCAGGTTCAGTAAATCCTTTTTCTTTTGCCTGCATTACCACACCGCTAAATTTCAGATTGCTATTGAATGTATTAAAAATAAATGATAGAGTACCCGACAACACAGCATCGATGCGGATAATTCTATCGCCACTTATAATTAAATCTTTAAGGGTATTGATTACAGGTAAACCTGCCCCTACATTAGTTTCGTATAAATATTTTACATGATGTTTATCGGCTGTGTCTTTCAATAATTTGTAGTCTGCATACGAGCCTGAGTTGGCAGCTTTGTTAGGCGTAACAATACTGATGGCACTGGTTAATATTTTTTCGTAATGCTTAGCCACTGTATCGTTTGCAGTGCAGTCAACAAAAACACTGTTTGCTAAATTTAGTTCGAGCATGCGCTTTACATACTTGCTCATATTCATTGCTTCGCCACTATCTTGTAACATTTGTTTGGCATTTTGAACTTTGATATTATTTTCGCTATGCAACATGAGTTTGCTATCCGCTATGCCCGAAATTTTTAATTGTATATTATGTGTGTCTAATAAATATTGCCGGTTGCGGTTCATTTGCTCCATCAATTTATTTCCAATCAAACCTACACCAACAATAAAAACATGAATGGATTTATGATTCGATAAAAAGAATGCCTGATGCAAAGTGTTGAGCGCCTTACTCAATTGCTCTTGTTTAATAACAACGCTAATGTTCAATTCCGATGAGCCTTGTGCTGTAGCAATCACACTTATTCCATTTTTACCCAACGATTGAAAAAGCCGCCCGCTTACCCCGGGAGTGTTTTTCATATTCTCGCCAATGATTGCAAGTATAGCCAAATGTTGATGCACCGAAACAGGTTCTATTAATCCCAGTTGCAATTCTAAACTAAAAGTTTTTTCGACCACTTTTTTCGCCTTGGCAGAATCTTGCTGGCGAACAGCAAAAGTGATATTGTGTTCCGATGAACCCTGAGTAATTAAAATTACGTTTATTTTATGTTGTGCCAATGCAGTAAACACGCGAGCTGCAACACCAGCAACACCTACCATTCCGGAGCCCTGTATAGTTACAATATTAATATTATCAATACTCGAAATTCCTTTTATTAAATGATCGTTAGCGGCAGATACATGGGTTATATACGTACCTTCATCATCGGGCTGCATAGAATTTTTTATCCGCAGTGGAATATTCTTATTCAATGCCGGTTGTATCGTTGGCGGATGAATAACCTTGGCACCAAAGTAACACATCTCCATTGCCTCAATGTAACTCATTTGAGCTATCGGCATAGCCTGTTTTACTTTCGATGGATCGGCAGTCATTACACCACTTACATCAGTCCAAATTTGAATTTCGTGCGACTTCAATGCAGCGCCAATTATTGCCGCAGTATAATCGCTTCCTCCACGTCCAAGTGTTGTAGTTATATCTTTATCGGTCGATGATATGAAACCCGTAGCAACACACACTTCATTAACATCTTTGAAGTAAGTTTGAATATTTTTATCGGTCGCATCAAAATCAACAAGGGCTTCGCCAAAGTGTTCATCTGTTTTTATCAATGAACGCATATCAACGTATTGCGATTTTATTTTTTGCGAAGTAAAATAAGCCGCAATGATTTGGCAACTCAAGCGCTCACCAAACGATAAAATATAATCGCGCGTACGTGCCGACAATTCTCCCGTATACGATACTCCTAAAATAAGTTTGTGCAATGAATCTAAGTCTTTCGAAATTTGAACAATTAATTTTTGCGCATCTTTGGAATTAAACAATTGCTGAATAACATTAACATGTTTGTCAACTATACCATCATATACCCGTGAATATGTAAAATCGCTCGCTGCTGCAAGTTCACTTGCATGAATAAGCAAATCGGTAACACCACTCATAGCAGAACATACAACTATGACCCTATACGATTTGCAAACGGGTTTTATAATTGCGGGTAGTGCCTGTATTCTTTTGGCGCTGCCAACCGATGTGCCGCCAAATTTTAAAACAATGAAATGTGACATAATTTTCAAAAAAATAATTGGCAAATGTATTTAACACATTAGTGGTGAAAATACATTTGCCAAAATAAATAAATATTAATAATAAGACTGAATGATAGAATATGCCGACACAAGGTGCCTAAAAAAACATATAACTATGATAATACTTGTGTGGCTGCTTCGTGCAATTCGTTTGCACGCCCGCTTGGGTCGCTGCTTTTTTGCCATTTTGGTATCCACTTGCTTACAGTAGTTTCTGCTTGTGGATGTGTAAAGTAACTGGCAAATTTTTCGCGTATAAAAAATGCTTCTTTGGTTTCGGGAGTATGATGTGGATACATTGCGGCAGCTTTGCTAAATTGTTCATCGCTCACTTGTGCTTCGCAATATGCTTTAAAACCATCTATCCAGTTGTAACCCACTCCATCCGAAAATTGTTCTTTTTGACGCCATAAAATATGATGTGGCAAATATGGATTTTCGGCATCGTCAAATGCTGCGCGTAAAACATATTTTTCTATCCGTCCTTTCTCAATCACGCCCGGTTTAATTGGCATCTTTAACGATGGATGTAAACCTATTGCTTTATCAAGCAAATATTTATCGAGCATAGGTTCGCGCACTTCTATGCTACTTGCCATCATCGATTTATCGGCACGCAGCACATCGGCAGTGTGAAGTAAACGCACTCTGCGTTTCGTTTCTTCCTGAAACTCTTCGAGCGTAGGTGCATTGTAAAAATATAAATAACCACCAAATACTTCATCGGCACCTTCGCCACTCAGCACCATTTTGAATCCTTTATCACGAATATATTTGCCCAGCAAAAACATAGGAGTGCTGGCACGCAAAGTTGTAATATCATACGATTCTAAATTGTAAACTAATTTTTCGGCAGCGGCTATTCCTTCTTCCACAGTAAAGTGTACTTCGTGATGTATGGTGCCAATAAACTCCGCAACCTGACGTGCAGCAATTAAATCGGGGGCATCTGCCGTGAGGCCAATGGAAAATGAATGTAGTTGCTTGCCTTGTTCTTTTAATTTTCGTGCTGTGATTGCCGCAATCAAACTACTATCCAATCCACCTGATAACAAAACACCAAAAGGCACATCGCACATCAATCTTTTATCTACAGAACGTTCCAAATAATCGCGCAAATCCGAAGCATCATAATCATCGGCTGTGGTTGTTTCCCATTTTGGAATATAAAATTTTACAAAACCTGTTTCGGGTGTATAGTAATATCCGGGAGGAAAAACATTTATATCGACACATGCATCACAAAGCGATTTCATTTCCGATGCAAACCACATTGTTCCATTTTTATCGGTGCCATAATACAATGGCTTTATCCCAATAGGATCGCGTGCAACCATAAATTTCTTTTTGTCTTCGTCTATAATTGCGAAGGCATAAAATCCATCGAGCATATTACAAAAATCAATGCCAAACTCTTCATACATGTGTATGATAACTTCGCTATCTGATGTAGTATGGCATTTGTATTTTCCTTTTAATGTTTCGGCATGTAGTTGTACATGATTAAAAATTTCGCCATTGTGTACTACATAACAATTGCGTGTTCCATTTATGGGCTGACGGCCAGTTGCTGTATCTACAATTGATAAACGCTCGTGGCACAAAATACCTAATGATGTTTCTACCATACCGCGCTCATCGGGCCCGCGATGGGCCATCAACGCTGATTGTTGCGATACATATGCTGCATCCGCTTTTCCAAAAGTTGCTAAAATTCCGCACATAATTCTTTTTGTTTTATTGATTAATTCTAGGGCAAACATACAATACTAAATTCGTTCATTACAATTTTAATAACATATTGATTGTATTTTTACCATAATGATAATATATTTGCACAATCATTAACAAATCGTAAATAAATGCAAACAAAAACACAGGAATTTTATCAAATTGACAAAGTGGATAAAGACATATTACTGCTATTAATAAAAGATGCCTTTATTCCTTATACCGAAATTGCAAAGAAACTTATCATATCGAGCGGCACGGTGCATGTACGCATGAACAAGCTCAAAGAAATTGGAATAGTAAAAGGTGTACACATTGAAATTGATGCAGCAAAACTGGGATATGATATTTGTGCCTTCCTTGGAATTTTTCTTACACGCGGTTCGGCTTATCACGATGTGGTAACACGCATGAAAACCATTCCCGAAATTGTAGAGTTGCATTACACCACCGGAACATACAGTATGTTTGCAAAAATAATTTGCCGTGATACAAAACATTTGCGAGAAGTACTCAACGAAAAAATTCAGGAAATAAAAGCCGTAGAACGCACCGAAACATTTATATCGCTCGAGGAAAGTATTAGCCGTCAAGTGAAGCTTTAGTTTGGTTATTGGGTTATTTGTTATTGAGTTACTGGTCATTCTCAAACACTTGTCAATCGTCATTGGTCATTAGCGTCATTTAGATTCCGCTTGCTATAGGAAGATGCAATCTCTGCCGGCCAATGATCGCTGAAAATTTTGGTTTGGTTGGCGAACTCAAAAATAAAGATATCCCAAAAAGCTGTTAGATTGTTTGCAAAATCAACTTTTCAAAATAGCTCGAAACGTAGGATATGGAAAACTCCAACCTCATGTATTTAGACCAAAACCCAAAACCCTACTTCCTCATCACAGCCACTGTTCCCTGAAACTTCTTGCCGTTTACTTCGAGCACATAAAAATAAGTGCCATCGGGAACATCGTTGCCATTTGTATTCTTACCATTCCAGCAATTGTTGGCTGATGATGTTTCAAACATTTTTTCGCCCCAGCGATTGTAAATAAGGACGTTCATGCATTTTGTAAAATCGATAAGGCTACTGAGTGTAAAGCAATCATTTTTACCATCGCCATTAGGTGTAATTATATTGGGCACATCATTCAATATATTATTCAATTCGGGTATCAACAAAGAATCGATAATAGTGTCGCTGCATCCACCATTGATGGCTATAAGTGTTACAGGATACAATTGCCCTGAAGAATAAATATGAATTGGATTTATATCAGTAGAAGTACCACCGTCACCAAAATTCCAGGAATATGTAAGGCCGCCAACGGATATGTTTGTAAAGCGCACTTCTATACCTGCACATAGAAGTGAATCTTTATGTGTAAAATCGGCAGTTATGTTATTGTCCTGTGGAATGGTGATTGTTTGTGTTACCGTACAATTGTTTGCATCGGTAATGGTAACGGTATAAACGCCACCTGTAAGATTATTTATATTTTGACCGGTAGTACCATTATTCCACACGAAAGTAAATGGAGCAGTACCACCCGAATCGACAGATACCGATGCGGCACCCAATGAACCATTGCATGGCGTTGAGGTGGTGTTACTTGTTATAGCCCAAGGTTGCGGACCATTCACAATAAAGGTTTGAATATCGCTGCACGAGCCTTGCTGACTAACCGTAACAGTATACGTACCGGGGCTAAGTCCATTTATAGCGGACAGGGTAGAACCATTGCTCCAAAGATATGTATAATTGCCAACGGGCGAAACCACATTCACAGCAACACTACCATCGCTGCCGGCAGGGCATGTAGTAGCGGTTATAGTATTGTTGTAGGTATAAGCCGAAACTGTAATCGGAAAGTTGGTAGGAAACGTAGCAGCATTGCCACATATATCGGCAATAGTATTTACGAGTGTTAAGTTATAAGTGCCGGTAAAATTTGCACCCGGATTAAACCAAAAGTAAATACACGTGAGTAACCACAAACCGAGTTGCAATTGGGCGATGTTACACTGTCAATCGTCAATGGAGTGCCGTTGGGATCGGTAAGGGTAAAATCAGCCGCATCAACCGATGAGCACTGAATGTTTTCGGTAAAAGTGATTTGAAAGAAATTTTGACCACACACAAAATTAGAATCTACACTTTGCACACCGGGCGCAGTGATGTCGATAATACTTGCTGTGGAAGCTGTAAAATTGATGGTATATCCGTTGGGAGAAACCGAAAACTGACTCACGTTAATGACATAAGTTTGACCAGCCAAAACCGGAATAGGCAATTCGTTTTGCGGGCCGGGCAATCCGTTAGGACCTGTAATACCCGGTGTACCGGCAAAATTACAAGCAACCTCAATACTGGGATTACTAAAAATATCGGCACAACTATTATTGGTAAGATTGTACACTGCCCAATCGTAATCATCGGCCAATACATTTGGTGTAATAGAAAAAGCAAGACTACCGCTCGATTGCACGGTGAACGTATACCACACATCGTTTTTTTCACCCTGGCCTAAGCATGATATTGTTTTATTAATTTCGGGGAACAAATTGCCTTGCCCGGAATAGGCATTTACCTCAGTATAAATATTCTGGCAAATAGGTATGGCACAAGGGCAATCTTGCACAGTTGGTGACTGACTATAAACAAAGTTAGTGCAAATTATTAAGAGTGATAAGTTGACGAAAGCGAATATTTTTTCATAAAGCTAGATTAATTTTGGCTAAAGGTAGTTGAAAATTTTATTTGGTAAACAAAGCGCAAAAACAATTTCTCACGCTATGGTATTTCTATCCTTTAATCACTTTTTTTCAAATGCATGGTCAATACCTTCGATGCATATATTATGCAAGAACAACCGATGGGAATAATTAATTCGTTGAGGCAAAGGGGTAATAATTTTATGAATGGAATTTGGGCAGGAGTACTGTAGATTTTATAAAGAACCTGGCACAGACCAAAAATAATTCCTGCTAAAAATCCGGTAAGAATGAAAAGGGGGAATTTTTTTTCTTGTTTAATAAAATACGGAAATAACATTCCAAGCGCGCCATATTCAATAGCCTTAATTGCAACAGGAATAAATGAAAAATTTCCTGCAATAGCGGTATCTAAACCAAATTTACTCAAAGCTTGTTTGTGAATTATCTGTGCAATGTATAGTCCCACAGGTACCGATAGCAATGCTGCCAATCCTGTTTTTACCTGATTGCTTGTAAGAGCAGTGGCCAGCGCAATCGCAGTACACACAATATATGTCCATGTAACCTTACCGGCAAAATCGGCAATAAATTGTTTTAATGGGTTATCGTTATTAAGTATCAACAATAAAATATATTGTGAAATTTCAATAGCAATTCCAAGGGCAATGGTCAAGTATGCTATTCTTAATAATAACTTTTGCTGAATCATTTTCTTTCAAGGTTAGAATGTAAAGAAGATTCAAATATAACTACAATCTTTCAAATACTTAAAAAATCAAACATGGGCTGGAATCTTCTATTATTTAAAACAAATAAGCGGTGGTGCCTTTTGGTTCAGCATCCACCGCTCTTGAATTAAAACTACCCCTAGTTTTTATGATTGAAAAAGAATCATTCTGTTTTTGTGTGTAATCATTGCTGATTACAATTACATATACGTTTGCAAAACACTTTTCGTTTGCGATAAGGCAAAAATTAACACAATATTAATTATCGTGTGCGGAAAGCAACAGGCAAAGTATACATCACACTCACTTCTTTATTGCTTTGTTTTCCGGGCTTCCAATCGGGCATACTACTCACAGCTTTCATTGCTTCTATTTCAAAAGCATCACTTTCGTGCAACCCTTTTAGTACGCTAATATCTGTTACCTTACCTTTTTTATTTATTACAAACGAAAGGTAAACCGTGCCATTCACATTCATTTCTAAATATTGGCGAGGATATTTAACATGAGAGCTTAAATATTTTGTAAGTGCCTCTATACCACCCGGAAATTCAGGCATCTCCTCAGCAACACGCATAGGTACATTTGAAGTAGTATCTACATTAATATTAGTGTTACCACCACCGCCAGTAACGGGTAATTTTGTGTCGCCAGTATTTGCACCAATTTTTCCGGTGTTATCATCTTTCAAATCATCGGGCAATTTACCATCATCGGTATCATCAATTACTTTTTTGTCAGTTACAACTATGGGATTTACCATTTGGTTTGATGGTGCTTTTGGAGCAGCAGGCGCAGTATTTAATTTTGGCTCAGGAGTTGGTGGAGGTGGAACAAACAACTCGGTAAGATCTACTAAAGTGGTTTCGAATAGTTCTTTCTGCACAACCTGACTATTGACATTAAATTTTCGTAAACCATAGAGCCTATTACAAAACTTGCAGCAAGTACGTATGCTATAATCATTCCGTAAGTGGTTCGTTTGGCAGCATTGATGCGTAATTCATAAGCGCCATAACTTTTGGTTTTGCCTTCGAATAATTGGTTACACCAGTCTTTCGAATAAATGTTGTTCGTATTCATAACGTTTGGTTTTTGTTTGTTATGTAGGTTTGATGTTTTAATAACTTTTTTTCCATAATCTTATTTGGTGATATTGATTAAGGTTACAATGTAATGACAAACTGGTGTTGAATAATAAATTTTGCGCATAGCAAAAACCATCACTACTTATAAATTAAAATATAATTTTGTGACAAAATTTACCTCTGAATAAAATGTTGAAAAACCAGAAACCGATAAAACCACAGGCTAAGAATACAGTGGCAAACGATAAAAATGCCAACAAGCCCAAAGGCAAAAAACAGGTTGAAGTAAAAAGCAATAAATGGTTGCACCTTGCTATTGCAGCTGCATTGGCCATTATTACCATCATTAGTTTTTCATCGTGCTTCGATAATGAACTTACCAATTGGGACGACCCCGATTATATCTTGGACAATCCTATAATTCGCAATCTGGATGGTGCTACAGTAAAAGAAATTTTTACAAAACCCTATTTTGGCAACTATCAACCTTTGCACATTTTATCGTACGCCATAGAATTTCATTACTGGAAACTCGACCCAAAAGGCTATCATGTATTGAGTACAATCCTGTTTGCAATTACTGTAATGTTGGTTTTTTATTTTGCGCTTTCGCTTACATCGGGCAACACCATTATTGCAACAATAACTGCGGCATTGTTTGGTCTCAATGCCATGCATGTTGAATCTGTAGCGTGGGCTGCAGAACGCAAGGACACTTTGTATTCTTTATTTTTTGTGGCGGCATTAATTTATTACATCAAGTATATAAAAAGCGAATTGAAGTGGCAACATTTATTTTTTGCATTTGTGCTTTTCGTTTTGTCATTGTTATCAAAAGTAATGGCGGTGTCATTAGTAGGTGTATTAATAATGTTAGATTATTGGTACGATAGAAAATTGAGTGTACGATTAGTAATTGAAAAATCCTTTTTGTTATTCCGTCAGTTATCATTGGTATTATTCAGGTAAAATCGGTCGACCAGGCAGGCACTATTGCCAAAGGAGGATCATTTAATTTTGTAGATAAGATTAGCATTGCCTGTCATAATTTGTTGCAGTATTTTGTAAAACTTATTGCGCCAATAAATTTATCGGCATTCTACCCTTACCCCACTTTAGAAACCGGAAAACTACCATGGGATTTTTATGCCTCACCGATTGTAGTTATTATTCTTGGTGCTGCAGTTATCTATAGCATGCGTTACACAAAAATATTTTTCTTCGCTGCCGGATTTTTTGTAGCATGTATTGCACTGGTATTGCAATATCTTCCTGTTGGTCCTACCATGTTTAGTGAGCGTTACACCCTTGTACCAGCAATAGCTTTTAGTTTTTTGTTGGCTTATGGAGTAAATGTTATTATTCAAAAATGGCCTGCAATGAAAATGCCTGCGCTCATTGTGTCTGCGGTTTATTGTGCAGTGCTTGCAGTAGGCACCTACAATCGATGCAATGTTTGGCAAACAAGTTTAACACTTTGGGACAATGTTCTCGAACAATTTCCAACTGTAGCAACTGCACTCAACAATCGTGGAAAATATTATGGACAAGTGCTGGCAAATTATCAGCAAGCCGAAACCGATCTTACAAATTCCATAAAGGCCGATCCAAATTATGAACTGGCATACTCGAACAGGGGTATTGTTTATAGCATAACAAAAAGATATGATAAAGCCCTTGCCGATTTTGATATGGCTCTACAATTAACACCCGATTATGCCGAGGCAATGCACAACCGTGCAATTGCATATTCGCAAATTGGCAAAGTGCAGGAGTCTCTCAAAGACTTGAATTATTTGGTTGAAAAACATCCCAATTCTGCCGAAAACTGGCACACACGAGGTGTTACTTTTTTGCAACTCAACCAGGCACAAAAAGGCTTAGATGATATCAATCGTGCACTATCTATCAATCCCGAACTGGCACAAGCATATGCAAGCCGCGTTCAGGCAAATTATATGCTTGGCCGCATAGCCGAGGCCAAGCGAGATTTGCAAATGTGTAACCAACTTGGCGTACAAATAAATCCTGACCTGGCCAATAAAGTAAATGCTGCTAATTGATAATCAATTTACAAACGGAGTATTTTACCGGATTGGCATGCAATTTATTTGAGCAATAGAAACGAATGTTTCAATTGTACATTTTAAAAAAGTTCAGTATAAAAAATGGCTCAAAGAAAAAGTTAACATTAAAAATTAGCTGTAAGAAGAAAACGCTAAACCTGTGCAGGTTTTTTCAATACAAATTTATCAAGTACATCTATCACTTGTTGCAATCTTTCTTCGGGCGTACCTTTAACAATGGTATATCTAACTTGCTGTTTTTCCATTTCGTTTATATAAAGTTGAAATAGCTCATCGCGGTTATTAGGATTTTCGCGAAGTGGATCTTTGTCCCACGGCATATCGGGAGTACACACAAAATGATGATCGTAGTATCGGCTATTTATCACATTTAAAATCCATTCAGCACAAAAGCCATATTTTTGCTCACTCCATATTTTCATTACTGTCATATTGGTATCGCACACAAGTACTTTGCTTGCCTGAAACAACAATTGATTTTCGAGTTGTATTTGGCCTTTAGCAATTGGCAATAAATCTTTGGGGCCATAAGGGCGATTAAGCTGTGCAATATATTCACGTGCATACTCAGGCACTGTTATGGTTTTGTAATGAGCAGCAATCATTTTCGATAAGGTTGTTTTGCCTGTGCTTTCGGGACCTACAATTGCAATTTTCTTAATCGAAACCTCTCCGCTTTTCTTTTTCTTTTTGCGCGGTGCCTGTGTTAGCGAGAATGAACTTGGACGACTACTTCCTCCTATACGCGGACGAGGTGGCGCGCCACCACTATGTATTTTGGTGTACATGACTTTGTTAGAATTAGTTGAAAGAAGGCTTTTTAGGCATCAATCTTTCTGTTACAAAAAATGTTCTATTAATAATAAATATGAAATTCAGCGAGGGCGAATATAGTAACTGTTTGAATGATGCAAGATATTTTTATCAATAATGTAGAAAAAGTTTAATTCAAAAGCTAGAAGGTTTTAGTTCAATAGGCAATGGACAATTGGCAACAGGCAATAAATAAATGCGCAATGTGCAATAGGCAGTTGTGGAAAGTAAAACGGATAATTCAAAAGGTTTAAATCAAAAAAAATTCAAAAGGAGTTAAGTCAAAAAAAATTAAAAGTGATTAAGTCAAAATTATACTTTGAGTATTCTCGAAGCGTCTAAAAAAATAAAATCTTAGACCGCGAACTCAAATACAATGAAACCATTAAACAATATAACAATGAAACCATTGAATGCCGACACTACGGTCGGCATCCCGACCGTAGTGTCGGGACTCTTGAACTATTCAACTCTTGAACTCTAAGAACTTTCCCAACCATCAAAACTTTCTCAACTTTCAAAACTAATTTGAATAGTTTTGCAAGGCAATAAAAAAATGAAATCAGAAAAACCAGTTATTGTTGTAAGCAACCGCAAGGCAGAGTTCGAGTACTTTCTTACCGAAAGATATGAAGCAGGTTTAGTTCTTAGCGGTACCGAAATAAAATCGATACGCAACCATGAGGCCGGCCTCAACGAAGCTTATTGTATGTTTATGAATGGCGAATTATTTGTTCGTGGAATGCACATTGCACATTACAAAGAAGGGACCTACAACAATCATGATGAAAAACGCGATCGTAAATTGCTGCTCAATAAAAACGAAATAAAGAAGCTTCTATTAAAGGTTAAGGACAAAGGCACTACTATTATCCCTGTTAAATTATATTTTAACGAACGCTCATTTATCAAATTAGAAATTGCCATTGCACGAGGTAAAAAGAAAGTTGATAAACGCAACAGTATAAAAGAAAAAGACCAAAAGCGTGAAGCGAAGCGAAGTTTGAAAGGTATGGATTAAAGTTTTTAGAATAAATTTTTTAAAAGAAATTACTGCGGCTTAAATTTATAAGACATTCCAAATTGCAAAATGGATTTGGCGATTCCTACTTCGGAATAAATACCGAGTTGATCGTTTACATAATATCGAAAACCTAATGTACCATCGAAGCCTAAAGGAAAAAGTGGATTATTAGGGTAGCCGTAATCATCTGTTTCGGACCAATTATCTTTGTAAGAAACAGCACCATAACGGTATCCTAATCCTATACCAATATAGGGAACAAATTTTCCAAAAATATTAGTGAAGTGATAATTGGTTCGCATCAAAACACTGAAAGTATTGTAAGTATAGCGCCCCTGCACCTGATCGTTAAATTCATTAAATCTGTCAATAAGCCCCTCTTGGCGCAGTTGAAAATATGCCAGGTTGATACCAAACCCAAAACCATTTTTATATATTCGTTCTCCTTTCAAAAAGTATGGACCAAGCGTGCTTGATGATTGTTTGAATTGCCATTCCACAATGCTATCATATATAGAGTTTGCGAAGGCGCCCACACCATGCCCAAGAGTAATTATTGTGCGGGGCTTTGTTGAATCCTCTTCTTCTTTCTTGCTCTTCTTTTTATTGCTTTGTGCGCTCATTGACGTAGCAACAAGTGTTATCAAAGTTAAGCAAAGTATAAATATTTTGTGTTTCATTTTATCATTACATAAGTAACCATTAAGACAATTCAATACGATTGAAGTTTAAAAATACTCAAAAGATATGGTGCATTAAAAATAAAAGTTTAAATTTATAGCACCACTGCCGGTATCATTATCAAGTTTGAAAGTTGAATTTTTTGGCAAGGGTGTTGTTTTCTTTTTCACTTCACCACTTCCGTTATCTGTATCCCACCGCTCTTCACGAATTTCGCCTTTGCCCTGCGATTGAAATAAAAATCCCCAACCATATTCAGCACTTACACTTATACCCGGGGCAAAAAAGTACTGTACACCCAAAAAACCTCTTGCGCCAACACCAATAGTTGAACCTTGCTTTATAAGTGTAACACGATCGCCAAAGGCAGGATTAACGCTATCGCTCAATGCTTCACCATACTTATAAGATTGCTTTGCCGTACCCAATTTTATAACGCCTTCGTAACCATAAATTCCCTGAAACCTGCGTTCGCCTTTGTGGTGCTGCACACCCAACCCGAGCGTAACATTACTTTGGCTTTGTTTGTAAGTATTGGTAGTAGTAAGTTGGTTAGCATTACTACCGCCCAGCAACACAAAAGTATCCACACTTATTGTATTAATTGCCAATCGCAAATTTGTACGATAGGTTACCTTTTCGCTTTTTACATATAAAGCAGTAAGCGATAACGGATAGTTCTTTGTGAAACCAAAATCGGGTGCTGTATTATCAGTGTGATTAAAAATGTTTCCGGCATAATTTAAAAAAGGTGACGCATCAATACTAACACCCCAACTTTTAACAGCCGGTAATACAGGTATTCCGCCTTTGGTAACCGGTGCCTGCGAAAATGCATTGGAAGTAATGAATAA
This sequence comes from Bacteroidota bacterium, assembly GCA_016717325.1. Classification (GTDB taxonomy): domain Bacteria; phylum Bacteroidota; class Bacteroidia; order AKYH767-A; family OLB10; genus JADKFV01. The sequence goes on from JADKFV010000016.1 coordinate 35,215, forward strand.
TGTAAGTGCAAAAGCACAAACTAATAATGATTGTTTTTTCATACAGAATTTGATTTTATGTTTACTATTTTGAGAACGATGATAATTTTATTTTGATAAACTACCGAGGTAATTTTATTTTGAGCAATAATGCAGAAGAAATATAGCTGACTATTAAACAACATGGCCAAAGAAATATTGTGTTAATAATAAATACAGATTTAAAATTATTCCACAATGATATTAATAATTAATAGAAAAGAGACAGGAGTAAAAGATAGAAAAGAGCAAAAAAAATAACACCTTCGCCTTCGAATAGGAAAAATAATATGGAGATAAAGAAAATACTGGTTGCCAATCGCGGTGAAATAGCCCTTCGCATAATGCGTTCGGCAAAAGAGATGGGGATAAAAACCGTGGCCGTATACAGCGAAGCCGATAGGGCTGCGCTTCATGTACAATATGCCGATGAAGCTGTATGCATAGGCCCTGCAGCCTCCGCGCAGTCGTACTTACGTGGCGATAAAATAATTGAAGAAGCCCTTAAACTAGGCGTTGATGCCATACATCCCGGTTACGGATTTTTATCGGAAAACTCGGATTTTTGCAGGTCAGTGACCAAAGCAGGTATTATTTTTATTGGCCCTCCTCCCGAAGCAATGGACGGAATGGGGTTGAAACTTTCTGCAAAAGCTACGGCAAAAAAATGTAACGTTCCACTTGTTCCGGGCACCGATGAAGCAATTACCGATATTCAGCTCGCAAAAAAAATTGCTATCGAAATTGGCTTTCCTGTTTTGATAAAAGCATCGGCAGGTGGCGGTGGCAAAGGGATGCGAATAGTTAATCATGAAAGTCAGTTTGAAGAAATGTTGCAGATGGCTCAAAGCGAGGCACAATCATCATTTGGCAACAATGCCGTTTTTATTGAAAAATATGTGGTGGGGCCGCGCCACATCGAAATACAATTGCTGGGCGATAAACATGGAAACATGATGTACTTATTTGAACGCGAATGCAGCATTCAACGAAGGTATCAAAAGGTAATTGAAGAAGCACCTTCCTCTTGCCTCACACCAGCCATACGCAAGCAAATGGGTGAATGTGCTGTACGTGTTGCAAAGGAAGTAGGATATTACAATGCCGGCACAGTAGAATTTTTAGTCGATATCAATCTGGATTTTTATTTTCTTGAAATGAACACACGCCTGCAAGTGGAACATCCTGTTTCGGAAATAATTGTTGGGCTTGATTTAGTAAAAGAACAAATTAAAGTTGCGCAAGGCGAAAAGCTGGCATACACTCAGGAAGATTTAAAAATAAATGGGCATGCGCTAGAAGTGCGCGTGTATGCCGAAGATCCGGCAAACAATTTTTTGCCGGATATAGGAACTTTACAAACATATCAAACGCCACAAGGCAATGGTGTGCGTGTGGATGATGCATATATACAAGGCATGGAAATACCCATTTATTACGACCCCATGATTGCCAAGTTGATTACGCATGGCGTTGACAGAAATGAGGCGATATCAAAAATGATTCGGGCTATAGATGATTATCGTATTAATGGAATAGAAACAACATTGTCTTTTTGTAAATTTGTTTTGAAACACGAAGCGTTTGTTTCGGGAAACTTTGATACAGGGTTTATAAAGCAATACTTCAAACCTGAATATTTGAAGGATGAAAAAACGAAGCCGATGAATTAGCTGCGGTTATAGCAAACATGGTTTTCGAAAATAATACATCAGCAAATGAAAAAACAGTGCAATTGCAACGCACAAAATGGAAAGCAAACCGCTAACCGACTAATGAAATAGTAATGAATGAAATACGTTATGAGAATTATAGTACGCATTTTGAAATAAAGCAACAAACAGAATGACCGCTGAGATGAAAAAAATATTTTTTATAGTTTTATTGTTTACTATACAAGTAACATGCATTGCGCAACCTCAAAAATTGCCGGCAATTATTATCAACGATGGCGACACCATGCCTGTAGTATATATGCGCGCTATTGAAGTGGTTGGCAATTTAAATCCCGAAGCTGCTGCCAATCTTGCAAAATATAATAAACTCAGACGTGATGTGTTGCGGGCATATCCTTATGCAAAAATTGCTGCTGCCAAGCTTAAGGAAATAAATGATCATGCGGCAACATTGACACGTGAAAGAGACCGCAAAGAGTATATCAAATCGACCGAGAAAGCTATGAAAGAGCAATTTGAAGGAGATTTAAAAAAGCTCACTATTGGGCAAGGACGCATTTTAATAAAATTGATAGACCGACAAACGGGAAATACATCATTCGAATTGGTAAAAGATTTGCGTGGTGGGTTGCAAGCCTTTATGTGGCAGGGTTTGGCGCGTTTGTTTGGCAGCAACTTAAAAAGTGAGTACGACCCTAATGGAGAGGATTCTATCATCGAATCGATAGTGTTGCAAATTGAATCGGGCACCTTAAAAATTCCCGAAGCCTATATGACAAAATAAAAAAAATCATTGACTATAATTTCAAACTTATGGTATAACAGGTGCCGGTCCAAACACTTTTTTAATACATAGTTGAAAACTTATATTAAGCACATTGCACATAAACAGCTATCATTGCACAAAAGAACATAAGTGAAGTATACACAAAATTTTCTTAAAAAAGTTGAAGACCAGTTAAACGAAAGTGGTTATCAGGTGCGCTACGAAAAAGGTAATTTCAAATCGGGGTACTGCGTGCTCGAAACAAAAAAAGTAGTTGTAGTAAATAAATTTGTCACCCTCGAAAATAAAATAAACACACTTGTAGAGATTTTAAATTTACTTGGCAATCAGAGTATGGAAAACAATGCAATGCTCAACAATATTGAAAATGCAGATAATACCGAAGACACCTCACTCGAAAAAAGCGAAATGCAATCTGCCAATTAATTTTCTACAACCTCACACAAAATGAAAGTAACTTTTTTAGGAACCGGTACTTCGCAAGGTGTTCCTGTTATTTCATGCCCGTGCAAAATTTGCACATCATCAAACCCGCGAGATAACCGATTGCGAAGTGCTATATTGATAGAAGATGAAGGCACTAACATAGTAATAGATACCGGCCCCGATTTCAGGCAACAAATGTTACGCGCACAAGTAAAACATCTCGATGCCATTGTATTTACACACGAACATAAAGATCACCTGGCAGGGCTTGACGATATACGTGCGTTTAACTATTTCAACAAAAAACGAGTGGATGTGTATGCACATGAAAGAGTGCAGGCAGCAATAAAACGTGAGTTTCCTTACATCTTTGATGGCAATAATTATCCCGGCATTCCCGAAATAGATTTATACGATATTCGTGCAGGGGTAAATATTCAAATTAACAATATCACCTTACAACCCCTCGAGGTAATGCACTATCAGTTGCCGGTGTTTGGGTTTCGCATCAATAATTTTGTCTACATTACCGATGCAAATTTTATTGCTCCACACGTGATGAGAGAAATTAAAGGAGTGGATCATTTTGTAATAAATGCCTTACGTAGAGAAAAACATATTTCACACTTTACACTGGACGAAGCATTGGCGGTAATAGAAGAGGTGAATCCTGGCCACGCTTACCTCACACACATAAGCCATCAATTAGGTTTGCATGATGATGTAGCGGCAGAATTGCCAAAAAATGTGGTGCCGGCATATGATGGTATGATAATTGAAATGTGACATCCGAATTATAAAAAGAAGTTTAATCATTTAAAAATAAAAACAATGTTTGAAAGTTTATTGAATTTAGTGAAGGAGAACGCAGGCGATGCTATCATCAACAATCCTGCAATTCCAAATGAGCATAATGATGCTGCTATCGAAACAGCAACTAGCGGAATTATGAGTGGCTTAAAAGGTGCCGTTGGTGGTGGTAACCTGGAAGGCATAATGAGTATGTTTAGCGGTGGAAGTGCCAATGCCGGCAGCAATCCAATTGTTAATGCCATATCTGGTCAGGTAGCTGGTAACCTTATGGAAAAATTTGGTATCAACAATGCAGCAGCAGGCAATATTGTACAATCGCTTATACCAACAGTTATGAGCAAACTGGTACACAAAACCAATGATGCAAACGATAGCAGTTTCGATATCGGTGGCATTGTAAGTTCACTTACTGGTGGCAATCAGGCTGGTGGAGTTGGTGGTATGATTGGCAACATCACAAAAATGTTTGGAAAATAAATCGCTAAAAGCATATATGTAAAAAGCTGCAACTTCTTGCGGCTTTTTTTTTGTTTCGTTTATTCTGTCCCAAAAAATAATCAATATATTTTTGCTACTTCAACAAAAGCTTTTGCTTACCTATTATTTCTTTTTTAGCATTGGAGAGTACAACTGTATAAAATGCTTTTTGCAACGCTGATACATCAATAGTACAAAACTCGAATGGAGTTATTTTTTGTTCTAAAACTTTTTTCTGCAATACATCGTATATAGTTACAGTTAATTCTCCTTCAATCTTTGTTTTTATATTTATAATATTTTCGGCTGGGTTTGGATAAATACCAAAATCATTTACAGCACTGTTTTCAAAAAAAGAAAGCGGCAAACTTTTGCGATACACTTCACCATCGCCTCCTGCAGCTATAGCATAATTACTGCCCCAGTGTACATCAGTAAACGAAGTTTGTGAGTTTGTACTTTCGGTGTTCCAGTTAATACCTCCATCATAGCTGAATGCAATCAGTCCACCATAACCACCACACAGTATTTCGTTGGCATTTTTACAATTTACACTATAAGCCCCGAATCCACTTTGAGCATCTAGTATCAGGTTGATAGGTGAACCATTTGAAGTTGTTTTGTACAAACCCGAATTTACACCGAACTCTTCACCGGTAAAAAATAATTGAGCACTTGCATTTTCGTAATCCATGTCAGACACCGCAATGTTTGTGCTAAACACATTGTAAGAGGGAACTGTTAAGTCTAGCCTTCCCAGAGTAGGTCCATATAAGCCTCCTACATAGCCCGTAACGGAATCAGCGAACACCATATCCTGCAATCCCGATAAACCCAGGTTAACACCCACACTGTTCCATGTTATCCCACCATCAATAGTTTTGTGTAATACAGCACCTTGTGCACCGGCAGCAATCCAACCAATATAGCCTACTAAAGGTGTAACAAAAAACATAGGTCCATGCGGTGCATTAAAACAAATGTTTGTCCATGTATTGCCACCATTTATAGTTCTTCTGATAGTTCCGGTTCCGCCATCGGTCATACAAATCCAACCTGTATCTTCATTAATAAAGTACAAATAATCGAACGATTGGTAATAAAAACTTTTTTCGTACCAATTTAAACCCCGGTCGAAGGTCTTGAAAATTTTTCCTGCAAGCGATAATCCAACAATGCTGTCAGCAATCATATAACCCACCGAGTCGTTTACAAATTGCATTTGTGCAATACTCCAGTTATTAGGTAAATTAATTTTTGTCCATTGTGCATTACATTCATTAAAAGAACAAAAAAGCAGAAGAATGATAAGTAGATTTTTTTTCATGATGATGTTTTTTAAAATTAGATTTCAAATATACGAAAATAAAAACTTTTTAAATATTTACTTTCTTGAAAAACACCTTTAGAAAAAAAATAAAATGATTATGATCACTTCAGCTACCATATTTTTGAAATGCGGGGGATCGGAGCATCAACTAACATATGGCAATGTTGAAGATTGAACTAACGTATTGCAATGCTGAGGAACGAACTAGCGTATTGCAATTCTGAGGCACCCTACCAGAATAGAGGTTGCACTAAAAGAGTCGTTCGCGGAAGGCTTATGCAGCAGAGATGCTTCGTACCTCAGCAAGACAATTCAAAAAGACTTACGCAGCAGAGATGCTTCGTACTTTAGAAAGACGAATGAAAAAGACAGGCGAAGTATAGATGCTTCGTACTTCATCAAGACAATTCAGCATAAAAATTTCAAAAAAAAAAGCCGGAATAAATCCGGCTTTAATATTTTAGTTTTGCTAACTATTAAGATGGTGTTACTGCTGCTTGTTCAGCAATTTTTTTCTTTACCCACTCAGTGGTTACCGAACCGGGGCGCTCGATAGGAGAACCCAAAGCGCGATCCCACAACAAAGATGTGAGTACACCTATTGCTCTCGACACTCCAAATAAAACGGTATAGAAATCATATTCGTTGAGACCATAATGCATAAGTAATATGCCTGAATGCGCATCAACATTTGGCCATGGATTTTTTATTTTTCCTGTGGCTTTCAATATTTCGGGAGTCACTTCATATAGCATCTGCACTATTTTGAATAACTCATCGTTAGCCATATTTTCTTTTGCAAAATCTTGCTGTGCTGTATACCGGGGGTCGGTTTTTCTTAAAACAGCATGTCCATAACCGGGAACCACACGCCCTTCGCTAAGGGTTTGTTTTATGTATTCTTCAATTTGTTCTTTTGTTGGAACGCCATTAAACTTTTCGCGCAATTCAATTACCCAACGTGCTACTTCCTGTGCTGCAAGTCCATGTAAAGGTCCTGCAAGTCCATTCATGCCTGCTGCAAGCGATAAGTAAGCATCACTCAACGCTGAACCTACAAGGTGAGTGGCATGTGCCGATACATTGCCTCCTTCGTGGTCAACATGAATGGTAAGATATAAGCGCATGAGTTTGCGCATTCCGGGAGTATCGAAACCTAACATGTGAGCAAAGTTGGCCGCCCAGTCCAATTTTGGATTTGGTTCTATATGAACGCCATTCTTATAAGTGTTACGATATATATAAGCTGCAATACGCGGCAAACGAGCAATAAGGGTAAGAATATCTTCGAACATGGCATCCCAGTATTCTTTTTTATTCATGCCATCGCGATAACGTTGAGCAAAAACACTTTCTGTTTGCAACGCCATAATTGCCATGCTGAATTGAGTCATAGGATGCGTTTTTGCCGGTAGCATATCAAGCATATCGAAAACGTGCTTGGGCACTGTAGAGCGCTTCATCCATTCGTTGTTTATTTCTTTTACATCCTGGTTTGTTGGTAAGTCGCCAGTGAGTAAAAGGTAAAACATACCCTCGGGCAATGGCTCAGGACCTTCGTCACTATGAGGCAGTTTTTCACGAAGTTCAGGTATTGAATATCCACGAAAACGTATTCCTTCTTCGGGATCAAGTTTCGATGTTTCGGTAATCATACCTATCATGCCTTTCATACCGCTATATACTTGCTCGATTGTGTACTCGCCAAGTTTAAAATTACCGTGTTGCTTTACCAACTCTTTAATTTCCGCGGCCATTGGTATGGCTTTTGCGCAAATTTTTCTTTTATACGATCCATCTTTTATTTAAATGGTTACAGTGAAAATTATATTTATGTTCTAATTATATCTTTTTGAAATACTGATTCTGACCTGAACGATTTTTTCTTTTTATACTTAGCATCATTTATATCAAGCTCATTTACTAAAACTACCAAAGCCGCAATAAATCCCAAAACCACCAAAATCCATATCAATCGTTCTATTAATTTCTTATATTTTCTTGTAGAGCTCTTCTTCCTTACTTTTATTTTCTTTTTTATTTTAATCCTTTTCTTTACCCGCTTGCGCCCCGAAGAAGAAGTTCTTTGGCCGCTTACCCAATCCGGAAATTCCTTATTTCCATCATTATCCAATTTGGGTTCTCCATCAACTTCTATTTCCTGCTCAATCTCTTGCTCTTCGAATTCGTCTTCGTTGTCGGGCAAATTGACTTTTGAATTTTCGTCAGCCATGTTTTAAAACAATAAATTAATTGCGAAGTTTTTTATCACACGAATAATTATCTCTTAGCAAATTTGAAACCACGTCCTTTATAAGTGGCCGAATTTCCCAACACTTCCTCTATGCGTAGCAATTGATTGTATTTCGAAATCCGATCGCTGCGCGATAAACTGCCGGTTTTTATTTGTCCACAATTTAATGCTACGGCTAAATCTGCAATTGTGGTATCTTCTGTCTCGCCAGAACGATGACTCATTACAGTAGTGTAATTATTGTTCTTAGCCAATTGCACCGTATTTATAGTTTCGGTTAACGATCCTATTTGATTTACCTTTACTAATATCGAATTGGCAACACCTTTGTCAATGCCCTGTTGCAAGCGGTTAACGTTGGTAACAAATAAATCATCGCCCACTAGTTGTATTTTATTTCCAAGGGCTGTAGTAAGTTCTTTCCATCCATCCCAATCATCTTCGGCAAGGCCATCTTCAATACTTATGATGGGATATTTATTAACCCAATCCTTCCAAAAACTCACCATATCGCTCGATGAAAGTTTATCGCCTGTAGATTTATGAAAATGATACATCTTTTCTTCTTCGATGTAGAATTCGGTAACGGCAGCATCCATAGCAATAAAAACATTTTCGCCCGGCTTATAACCTGCTGCTTCAATAGCCTTCATTACCATTTGTATTCCTTCTTCGTTCGATTTCAGATTGGGAGCAAAACCACCTTCGTCTCCAACGTTTGTTGATAGTTTTTTATCGTGTAATACTTTTTTAAGGTTGTGAAAAATTTCGGCACCCATACGCAAAGCCTCAGCAAACGAATCGGCACCGGTTGGCATAATCATAAATTCCTGAAAATCGATTGAATTATCAGCATGCGAACCACCATTCAGAATATTCATCATTGGGATGGGCAATTCGTTTGCACACACACCGCCAACATAACGAAACAGCGGCAGGCCCAGTTCCTGAGATGCAGCATGGGCTATAGCCAACGATACACCGAGTATTGCATTTGCCCCAAGGCTCGACGTGTTTGGCGTGCCATCAAGTTGCATCATAAGCTGATCGATATCATGCTGCGCAAACACCGACAAGCCACGCAACTCTTCCAGTATAGGACCATTCACATTATCCACTGCACGGGTAACTCCCTTGCCCATATACCGGCTTTTATCGTTGTCGCGAAGCTCGGCTGCTTCATGCTTACCGGTACTGGCGCCCGATGGCACCGCAGCCCGGCCTATAATGCCGTTGGTAGTGGTCACATCTACTTCAACTGTTGGATTACCGCGCGAATCAAGTATTTCGCGGGCATTTATTGCTAAAACATTGCTCATAGTTTTGGTCTTGAATTTTAAAGCCTGCGAATGTAATCTTTTATAAAATATGCTTAACACAAAATTCATAGCTCCACATAATATTTTGGAATATTTTTACGCCAGGATGAAAATCGACAGCCGAAAAATATTTTCCTGGATAATGCTTGTGCTGATTTGCACTTCTACCTTTGGGTTGGTGCATGTTCAGCATTTTTGCAAAATGGCACAGCTCCATTCAGTCCAAAATATTGTAGATAACCAATGCGACAATAAAGACAGCGAACCTTGCTGCTGCGAAGAAAATTCTTTACCAGCAAACAATCAGAAAGACAACTGCTGTGACAATAAATTCAGTTTTTTCCAATTACATTATCAGGCCGTTGTAATTGCATCTAATTTCCACATTCAACCTCCGCCAATTTATTTGCACGAAAATGTATCTTATGCTTTTGATTTTTTCTCTCATGAACATAATTCATTTGTTACAATAGTTTTACAACCTCATTTAATATTGAATAAAAACCCCCGTGCACTTTTATGTGTGTGGAATACTTAGGAAGATTGTTTTCTTTTTTACAAAAACAATTTTTTTCCAATTTCATTATTTCTAAAATTATGTCCAAATACATTTCTATTATATTCATATTTGTTTGTGCGCAATTAAATGCACAATCTATAATCCGAGGTCAGGTGCTGGTGAACGATGCCGAAATGGGATACAAGCCACTACCCTTTGCATCGGTCTATTCGGAAGACAAGTTGCTTTCTACGCTAACCGATAGCATCGGATTTTTTCAACTTGAAAGCAAAACATTACCCATAAGAATTGTTGTATCGATGGTGGGATATACCAACGATACTGTAACAGGCAACAATACAGATATGATACTGAGGGTGGTGCTAAAACCCGGCAAGCAACTCAAAGAGATAGTTGTACAAGGCAAACAAGAAGGATTGAAAATTTCTACGCTACAACTAATAAATACCGAGGTGATAACTTCAAAAGAATTGTTGCGTGCGGCATGCTGCAACCTATCAGAAAGTTTCGAAACCAACCCATCGGTTTCTATAAATTATACCGATGCAATAACCGGAGCAAAAGAAATTCAATTGCTTGGCTTGTCGGGAATATATACACAATTGCTGAACGAAAATATTTCATCGATGAATGGCTTAGCGCAGGCGTATGGATTGGGTTATGTACCCGGCCCATGGATGGAATCGATACAAATAAACAAGGGTGCAGGCTCTGTAGTAAATGGATACGATGCACTTGCCGGCAGTATAAATATAGAATACATAAAGCCCGAAGAGGCTGCCGAAAAAGCGTATATCAATTTGTTTGGATCGCAGTTTGGCGAAACCGAAACCAATTTTTACACCATACATAAACTGAACGAACATCTGAGTACAATGATGATGTTGCATACAGAATATTTTTCGCAAAAGCGCGACCACAACGATGATGGCTTTTTGGATATGCCATTGAAACAACAGATTAATTTTTATAACCGATGGCGATATCATAGCGGTAAAAAACTCGAAGGACAATTCGGAATAAAAGCGTTGGCAGAGTTGCGCGAAGGGGGACAAAAAGAATACTTTACAAATGAGAGCAAAGACAAATTGTTTTTTGGCTCGCAAATAAAAACCAACAGAGTAGAAATGTATACCAAAACCGGTATGGTATTTCCCGAACATCCTAATAAAAGTTTGGGGTTGCAAATGAATTATGTGTACCACAAAATGAATTCGTTTTTTGGTTTGAAAAAATATGATGCCATACAAAACTCATACAACGCCAATTTAATTTATATGAATGAGTTATGGAATTGCAACAATAAAATAAAAGCCGGTGCCTCGTTTCGTTATATGAATATTGATGGAGTGTATCAACACATAAGCGATAATTTTTCCATAGGCAATAACGAAATAGTGCCGGGTATATTTGCCGAATACAACTACAAACCGAATGAGCAATTTGCAGTGATTGCCGGTGGCCGTGCCGATTATCATAATGAGTTTGGAATGTTTTATACAGGCCGTATGAATGCAAAATACAATTTTACCGAAAACTTTATTGTACGTGTTGCAGGTGGTAACAGCTTTCGTACAGCAAATATTATTGCCGACAATATTGGATTAATGGCCGATGGCAAAAGACTGCTGCCCCTTGAAGATCTATTGCCTGAGCGGGCATGGAATTACGGTATCAACACCACGTATAAATTTATAATTGCTCACCGCGAAGGGTCGTTAAATATTGATGCCTATCGTACCGAATTTGTTAATCAGGTAATTATTGATCCTTACACTGACCGCGATTTTATACAACTCTACAATTTGAAAGGCGAGTCGTATGCACAAAGTTTTTCGGTGGCCATTAATTACAATTTATTTCCACAACTGGATATGCGGTTAGCTTACAAACTTGATGATGTACATATCACTTATTTCGAAACAGAAATTGAAAAACCCCTCATAGGAAGGCACAAAGGATTATTCAATCTAGGGTACGAATCGATAAATAAAAAATGGCGCGTTGATTATACTATACAGATAGATGGCAGTAAAAAAATTGCTTTGCAATCCGAAGGACATCATGGTGGTTCGACATTTCGAACATCACCAATATTTACATTGATGAACGGACAGGTGACAAAAGTATTCCGCAAATTTGAATTGTATGCCGGTGTAGAAAATGCTACAAACTTTACACAGCATCATCCTATTATAAATGCCGAAAACCCTTTCAGTAGGGAATTTGACGCCACACAAATATGGGGACCAATTATGGGCCGAAGAATTTATGCCGGCTTTAGAATGAAAATAATTTAATAATTTTGCAATCATCATTGAATCAAAATAAAATGGATAAGTATTTGAAATTTTTGCTCCTGTTTATAATTTTCACATCTGCATTTTCAAATGTGAGTAATGCACAAACCGACACAGCGGTGATTGCCACATCGGCACAATGCGATATGTGCAAGAATAAAATTGAAAATGCTTTGCGATTTGAAAAAGGTGTAAAACTTGCTACACTCGATGTAAAATCAAAAAACGTGACAGTAATTTATAACAGCAAAAAAACCGATGCAGATAAAATACGCAAAGCAATTTCGATGCTTGATTTACGATGCCGATAATATTCCTGCCGATTCTGCATCATACAACAAATTGCATGAGTGCTGCCGTAAACCACATCTGGAATAAGAATTATTTATATTTTGTTTCGACATTTCAATTTGCAGCAACATTCTATAATTGCACGTAAATTAAATATCATCCATTGTTAAAAAATATAGCTTCTACCATTTATTCTATCTATGCATTAATTGTTTTTATACCTATTTCGTTGGTGGTATTTATACTTTATGTAATAGTGTTCGGCATAATTCCACAACCAAAATCATCGCGCATTGCACATAGAATATCGCAAGTTTGGGCTCATGTAACATATACAGTATTATTTATCAGAGTAAAAATCAAAAACAAACATCTCATACCCAAAGAAGAAGGGGTTGTTTTTATTAGCAATCATCGTTCGTTGCTCGATGTACCGCTGTGGGCCATATCAACACCGCATGTAGTAAAATATCTATCGAAAGAAGAAATGACAAAAGTGCCTGTGTTTGGCTATGCAATAAAACGAATGTACATTACCGTAAATCGTGCCGATAGCAAAGACCGCCATCTTAGTATTATAAAAATGGTAAACGCATTGAAGGCCGGCACCTCCATTTATTTAGCACCAGAAGGCACTCGGAATAAAACAAAAGAGATACTGCTACCTTTTAAGGACGGTGCGTTTCGAATGGCAATTGCAGCACAGGCGCCTATATGCGTTTTTACTTTATATAACACCGATAAACTTTTAAATCCTAAAAAATTACTATCGCTATTGCCCGGCACAATAAGAGGCACATGGGCCGAACCCATTTATACTAAAGGTATGACAGAAAATGACATTCCTGCCTTACGCGAAAAAGTGCGAAACATTATGGAAACAAATTATGTGATGATGAGTAAGTTGTAACTGTTTTTATGCCAGATTTTCAATTCGAAATGGAACCGTATACAGTTATAGTTAAAAGAAGAAATGAAAATAATCACCACCACCAGATTATATTTACGCGAAAAAACTGCGGACGATGCAGAGAATGCTTATTTACTAAATCTTGATCCGGATGTAATAAAATATACTGGCGACCCACCCTTCGAAAGTATTGAGGCTGCAAGAATATTTTTGCAAAATTATAATCACTACACCAAATACGGGTTTGGCCGTTGGGCTGTAATCGACAAAGCGACCGATGAATATTTAGGTTGGTGCGGATTAAAATTTTCTGCCGATTTAAACGAATATGATATTGGTTTCCGATTTTTCAAACGACACTGGAACAAAGGCTACGCAACCGAAGCAGCACAAGCATGTTTAAAGCTGGGTTTCGAAAATTTTAAAATGGAAAAAATTGTTGGTCGTGCTATGAAACTAAATTCAGGCTCCATTCGTGTATTGCAAAAATTAGGAATGACTTACATAGGCACTTTCGATTTTGATAAGCACAAAGGTGAATTATATAGTTTGACTCTTAACGACTACTTGACCCAAACTCCAGTACAATAAGATTCAACTTCTATTAAGTAAATTCACTTTTTCTTTTCTTTGTCTTATAAATTTACAGTTGAATAAGGTAATTTTCTTTCTTTACCTCACCTCCTTCTGAATAAAATATTTACGCTATGAAAAATAATTTCTCTTTTCACATTTTGGTGATGCTAATAGTATTTTCCAATTCATTGTTTGCAAATTCCGATACGCTCATCCATAAAAATGCAACTTGGAAGTATTACGACCATGTAAACACTACTATTCCGAACTGGAAGCTGCTAACTTATAACGACAGTTTATGGGCAAGTGGTGCGGGGCAATTTGGTTATGGCGATGGCGATGAGGCTACAGTAATCTATTATGGTGTGAGCGCCAAAACAAAATATATTGCATACTATTTTCGTAAAAAAATAAACATCGCCAATCCGGCTATTTACGATTCGTTGCGGATAAATATGTTGTGCGATGATGGTGCTGTAATTTATTTAAATGGTATAGAAGTGAAAAGAACGAACTTGCCACTCACCACAATTGGAATTAAAACAAGGGCGCTTACATCAATAAATCCTCCTGCCGAATCGCAATATTTCCCCTACATATTAAGCAATACTAATTTGATTGCCGGTGAAAATATAATTGCAGTTGAAGTACATCAATACAGCAGTGGCAATTCCGATTTAAGTTTCGATATGCAATTACTCGGCTTTTATTCTCCCTGCAATGCACCCCTAAATACCAATGCTACAAATATAACAACCAACAGTTCATTGATAAGCTGGAACAGTGCACCTTATGCAGTGACATATCAACTCGATTACAAAAAACAAACCGATACAACTTGGACAAGCATTAATGCTATTAACGACACATCAATCACCATTGCAAATTTAGATTACAATACCACTTATAATTACAGGGTAAAAACCAATTGCGCTGCATACTCAAGCAGTTTTACAACTATAAATAATTTTACCACACTAACCCCTGTTTGTCAATCGCCTGTTAACTTAAATGCAACAAACATTTTAACCACTTCGGGTTCTGTTTCGTGGAGTACTGTGCAAGGTGCCATAAATTACAAGTTGATTTATAAAATTTCAAGCGCCTCTCCATGGGATACAATTGCAACAAACGATACAAGTTTTTTGTTGAATTCACTCTTGCCATCATCAACCTATAACTGGAAAGTGATTGCAATTTGTGCATACGGAAATAGCAATGAATCCAACACGGCAAATTTTACAACGCTTACACCTTGCCCTGCAACTATAAATAATATTGCAAGTAACGTTACATCAAACTCTGCAACATTAAAATGGAAAACAACCACAGGCACGGGTCAATATGAGGTTGAATATCGTGCCATGAACGGGCAATGGATAACGGTGACTGTAAACGATACTTTTTTAGTTTTGAACTCCCTTGTGAGTGCTACCACTTACTCGTGGCATGTACATGCTTTATGCGCACCTGGCAATACAGGGGCATGGAGCGATTACAATTCATTTACTACATCGCAAGTTTATTTTAGCACCGATACTCTAATTGCAAAAAATGCAACATGGAAATATCTTGACAATGGCAGTAATCAAAATACAGCCTGGCAACTGCCTTCTTTTGTGGATGCTGGTTGGGCAAATGGCTCTGCCGAACTAGGTTATGGCGATGGAGACGAAGCCACCATTGTTAGCTACGGGCCATCATCATCAAACAAATTTATCACAACATACTTCCGCAAGACGTTTTCTATTACAAATCCTTCACAATATGATTCAATACAAATAGGATTAGTGCGCGATGATGGTGCGGTGGTTTATGTAAATGGTGTTGAAGTTATAAGGACTAATATGCCTGTTACCGCTATCAATTATTTAACACTTTCGCCTGTGGCAATTGCCGGCACCGATGAATCAGCATACAACATTTTTTATGTTAGCAAATCATTTTTTACATCGGGAAGCAACTGTATTGCAGTGGAGGTGCATCAGCAGTTAGCATCTAGCAGCGATATAAGCTTTAATATGTTTGTAGCTGGTGTGGTTGGAATTCCCACTATAAACCTTGTACGCGGGACATATTTGCAAGTATTGACTCCTAACAGTGTCAATATACGTTGGGCAAGCGATATAAGTACAAATAGCAAAGTGTATTATGGCACGGATTTGTCGTATGGCAGTGCCGTAGATAGTGCAACCATTACCACAGAACATGAAATAAAATTAACCGGACTTTTGCCTAACACAAAATATTATTACACCGTTGGCAGTTCGCTAAAAAACATTCAGGGTGACGATAAAAATTATTTTACCACATCGTTAACTACTGGTTCCAATGCTTCATTTACGGTATGGGCAACCGGAGATTTTGGCAAAATTACCACAGGTCAGGCAGGTGTGAAAAGTGCTTATTTAAATTATGGTAAGCGCGCTAACTTTTGGATTTGGTTAGGCGATAATGCATACGAATCAGGCACAACGGCCGAATACAATTCGACTGTGTTCAATCAATATCCTGATATATTTAAAAACACACCTGTATACCCTGCACCGGGAAATCACGATTATGCTAATGCAGGTTATCTGAGTGTTTCGGCATTGGGCACTAATTTTCCTTATTTCAATTTCTTTACTGTCCCTACGCAGGCGCAAGCCGGTGGTGTAGCTTCCAATTCCAAAAAATATTATTCTTATGATTTTGGCAATACACATTTTATTTCGCTCGATAGTTATGGTGCTCTTAACAATAACACAAGCGCAATGTATACCTGGTTGCAAAATGATTTGCTGAACAATACATCAAAATTTAAAGTGGCTTATTTTCATCACCCTCCCTACTCTATGGGCACGCACAATAGCGATACGGAAACCGCAATGATTGATATGCGAACAAATATTTGCACCCTATTAGAAAGTTATGATGTCGACCTGGTACTTAGTGGACACAGCCATACTTACGAGCGCAGTATACTGATGCATGGAAACTTTGGCCTCGAAAATTCAATTACTCCCGCAATGAAAATTGACACCTCAAGCGGCAACAATCCCTTCTATTCTAAATCGTTGCCGGGTGGTACGGGCACTGTGTATGCCGTTTGTGGCATATCGGGCAAGGGCGGGCCGGGGCAAACTGTACAAGGTTCCTGGCCTCACGCTGCAATGTATTCTTATTCACAAAGCCTTTATGGTTCACTTATTTTAGAAATCAATGGCGACACTTTATCTTCAAAACTATTGACATCTACAGGAAGTGTTTTCGATCAATTTAAAATTGTGAAAAGCAACGGGGCGAGGCAAACTACATATTTCAATAACGAAGAAGAAAATGATTTGACAATATTTCCCAATCCTTTTAGCGATGACCTTACTGTGAATATTGATGCATCGAACGATGAGAACGTGAAAATAGAATTGCTGGATATAACAGGCAGAACAATTCCTTTCACCGAACAAAGAACAATAGATCACCATCAAACAATTTCGACAATAAGTCTTCCAAAAAACACCCCGAGTGGCGTAATCCTTTTAAAAATAATGAATGGCAGCATAATAAAATACACCAACGTATACTATATACGTTAATTTTTATTGCGCATGAAATTCCTTCGACTACAATGGGCAAGCATATAGTAATTGGAGGTTCGTATTTCGATGCACTTAGGGCACCAATGAACTGGAGAAAGTAAATGATAATAAATGCCGCCAAAATTATACAGCCACTTTAAACTTACTACTAATTTCAATTTCTATGCAAGTTGATGGGCACGATGGATAATGGATGATATACAAAATAATATTCTCCAAATAATTAAAATGCGTGCAGAAGACTAACCAAAACCACAAATTTGAAATGATAGTATTGAGCGATATTTTTCACAAAGCAAACCTTTACGCTACTATCGTTTCATAAGTTTCACCATCATCACCTTGTTTTGCATACTTACTTTGCAAAAATAAACGCCATCGTTGAGCAACGATAAATTCAATTGTAGTTTGTTTTTTCCTGGTTGAAAATTTTTGCTGTCAACAGTCATTACTTCTCTGCCTGTAACATCAACAATTGATATTGCAGTATTATGCACATCGTCAATAGTAAACTCCAACGAGGTAATATCGTCAAAAGGATTTGGAATCATTTTTATTTTCGACAAAGCATCTTGCTCGTATATAGACACCGTTACAGGCACAGTGCCCGAGGCTACCTCGCAACCATTGGTATCGGTAACAAGTACAAAATAATTGCCGGCAACTGTGGGCACAAAGCATGAATTGGTAGAAAGCACATTGGTGAGGTTGCCTGTTTCGAACCATTGGTATGTAACATATCCACTAACACATAAGCTATCGTTTATAACACTTACCACAGGTGGCACCGGTGATGGAAATTCCTGCACAAAATTTACAAACGTTACCGAATCGCAACCAATTGCATTACACGCAACAAGTGTAACCGAGAAAGCGCCTTGCGATGGGTAATAAATTCCCACAGGGTTTTGATCGGTTGAAGTACTTGGTGTGGCACCGGTAAAATACCACATCCATGATGTAGGCATGTTTGTAGATAAGTCGGTAAAATCTATGGCTTGTTTATCGCACCATATTGTATCGCTACTGGCAATATTTACAACCGGAGCTGCCCCTACCCCGCCACAAGGACTTATCAATGGCGACAACTGTGCTTGTGTATATAAGCGCACATGGTCTACCATTACCTCCGTACACGAACTGCAAATATGCCCCCAGTTTGTGAATTTTATAGTATGAGAAGTTGAATTAGTCATAAACTGCACAACATAACGTATGCCCACATCGCTCGAACCGGCAGTAGTGCCTTTGCAGCGTAAATAATTATAGCCAAAGCCAACATCTAAACCAAATAAACCACGATTGGGATAACTATTAAAACCTTCGCCACCTGTCCAAAATTCCAACACATAAATATTGCCGGGAATAAGACCTGTTACCGTTTGCTCTATACTCACTCCTGTGTTGCCACCATAAGCTGAACCATTGTTTGGAAAACCGGGTGGCAAACCTGTTACCTCGCAATTATTATCGACAAGGCATGAGGTATCGCCCGCCACAGCGCCACAATTTTCGGAAAAGGCATTGCCCATATAAGCGCCATATAATCCATCGGCAATAATGGAAGATGCCGCACTGAAAATTAATGGATAAGAAGAAGTACCACCACCGGTACATGTCCAATTCAACACATCGCAATTGTATGCTGCGGAGTTTGGGCAGTAAACATTCCACCCAACACTGAATGGTGCACAGGTAGTGCTTTCAAAACTTCCATTGAGCAAAAGGTTGGTTACATTTTGACTGATAGAATCTGTTTGTTCGAAGCAATCTATCTGGCACACTTGTGCTTTGCTTTGCAAAAATGCAATTGAAATTAATAAAGTTAATAGTGATTTTTTCATTGTGCTTTTTATTTAAAATATTATTTGAGAAACGATTTAATTAATTGGTGAAGCAATGTACGCACAAATATTCAAAAAAATTAAATTTAGCGAACACAAAAAAAATATTTTTCAACCCAACTATTACATTTATTAGGATGTCTATCTTTGTATAACACTAAAAACATTACAGATGAAAAACAATTTTAAAATTTACATTTTCTTTTTGACAATGTTTGCCATGCTGATTAATTCCGATTGCAAAGGGCAATACATACAATCGCTCAATGTATGGCCAACAAATCCTACCACCAACGATAGCATCACTATTAATGCCATGTGTCAATTTCCGTTCGGTGGATGTGATATTAAGTATCAGCAACAATTTGTTAACGGCAACAATTTATATGGGCAAGCCATGCACTGCCTCGGTATGCTTACTGTTATCTGTGATGAAACCGATGTGTTTAAATTTGCTCCTTTGCCTGCGGGTACTTACACTTTTAATTTTCAACTCGATGCTACTCAAGCCATGCCACCTTGTACTCCCGGTATTGTACCCGGACCTACAGATACTATTTCTTTTGTAGTGATAAATGCAAATTCGTTGCCCGAAAATTCGAACCTGGCCATCAATATTTTTTATACCGATAATCAATTGCATTTATTTTCGAATACTAATGAATACAATAATCAATTGTTGAAAATTGAAGTGTTAGATATTACCGGCAAGATTCTTTATGATGAAAATTTAATGCTGAATAATAATGCAGCGAATATTCGAACAAACATTCATAACCAACTTGTGATTGTAAAAGTGAGTGATAGCAAAGGGAATTATTTTGCAAAGAAGATATTAATGAATTAAAGGTTTACTAAATTTTTAGTTGGCGAATAGTAGAAAAAAATAAAAGTTGTTTAATATCAAATCCGAAAACAATTTTTAGAATTTAATACACACATTTTTTTCTTCGGTAAAAAACTTCAGTGCTTCGAAGCCACCTTCGCGGCCAATGCCACTATTTTTAACTCCGCCAAATGGAGTACGCAAATCGCGCAGTAACCAACAATTTATCCATACAATTCCGCTGTGCAATTTTGTCGCAACACGATGTGCGCGTTGTAAATTATCAGTCCACAATATTGCTGCAAGGCCGTAAACAGTGCTGTTGGCTTGCATGATGGCTTCTTCTTCGGTATCGAATGGAATGAGTGTAACCACGGGGCCAAAAATTTCTTCGGTGTTGGTGCGGCAGTTGTAAGCCAATCCTTCTATCACTGTTGGAACAATAAAATAACCGTTGGCACATCGCCCTTCGGGATGTATGGCATTGCCTCCACATAGTATTGTTCCGCCTTCTTGCTTTGCTAAATCTATATACGACAATATTTTTTCGTAATGCATTTTCGAAACTATGGCACCCAAAAAATTATTTTCATCGTTAGGGTCTCCGGTTTTTAGTTGTTTTATTTTTTCAACAAAAGCATTTTTAAATTTATCGTAAATAGAACGTTCAATAAAAATGCGGGAGCCACACAAACAAATTTCGCCCTGATTACTGAATGATGACTTTACAGAAGTTTCAATAGCATGTGTTAAGTTACAATCGGCAAAAATGATGTTGGGATTTTTACCTCCAAGTTCTAACGAAAGTTTTTTAAACATGGGTGCTGCTACGCGCGAAATTTCGGCACCGGTTTTTGTACCGCCTGTAAAACTTATTACCGGAATATTGGGATGTGCAGCAATAGCCGCTCCCACATTGGGTCCTGTGCCATGCACAATATTGAGTACGCCCGCAGGCAATCCTGCTTCAATACATAATTCGCTAAGTAAGAAAGCTGTGTAAGGAGTAATTTCGCTTGGTTTAGCAACTACGCAATTACCTGCTGCAAGTGCGGGGGCAATTTTCCATGTGAATAAATACAGAGGCAAATTCCATGGCGATATACAACCCACTACACCAATAGGTTGACGTAAAGTATAGTTGATTGCAGTGCCTTCAATGGCATGTGCTTCGCTGGCAAAATGCAAAATGCCTGTTGCATAAAAATGAAAGTTGGAAGCAGCACGTGGAATGTCAATTTGTTTGGCAAGCCACACAGGCTTTCCATTGTCGAGCGATTCGGCTTCGGCAAGTTGTTGCAAATTTTGTTCGATGAGTGAGGCTATTCGCAATAAAATATCGCTACGTTTTTTTGCCGCCATATTGCTCCACTTATCGAAGGCCGCTTGTGCTGCCAATACTGCGTTGTTCACATCATCTATTCCGCTATCGGGAATGTGGGCATACACCTCGCCCGTTGCAGGATTAACGTTATCTATATACGTACCTCCGGCAGGCGGGCACATTTTTCCGTTTATGTAGTTTTGGAGTTGGATCATTTATTTTTTGTTGAGAGAGTTTATGAGTTCAATAGTTTAAGAGTCCCGACACTACGGTCGGGATGCCGACCGTAGTGTCGGCATTCAATGGTTTCATTGTTATATTGTTTAATTGTTTTTGTGTTCGAGGTTCAAGATATAAATGTGTTATAGTTTTGGATATAATTATTTTGAAATTTTTTGATAACCATCTAATGCTATTCCAATGAAGTAAACGAAACTAGTTAATCGATATTTGAGAATAAACTTGAATTTCTTTTTGGCATATCCTTTTTATTTTCCGCATTTGCTTATTGATATTTTCAAATTGACTATTGACTATTGCCCATTGCTCTCTTTTTGAATTAATTAATCTGTTTTATTCCATCAGGTGTTTTGTAGAAGTTTGGTGAGCGGTACATTTTATCGTTTGCCGGGTCGAAAAATGGGCCCATGTCTTCGGGGGTCGATGCAGTGATGTTATCGGTAAGTACCACCCAAAGGTTGATGGCTTCATTTCGTCTGCTGTATACATCACGTGCATTGAGTAATGCCATTTCTTTATCGGCTGCTTTTACACTGCCTGCATGTTCGAAAGGCGCACCACTTTTCTTTTGTGTGAATACTTCCCATGTAGGCCAACTATTATTTTCCATTTATAATTTTTTTTCAAAGATAGTTTTTCGTGTAAGTATTTTCAAAAGAAAAATTTCGGGGCTTTTGGAATGCAAAATACTTTTCGTACAGACGCACTGAAAACACGGAGAAATCAAATACTTTTCGCACGGAGGAAAGGAGAACACGGAGAATTCAAATACGTTTCGCACGGAGACATGGAGAACACGGAGAATTCAAATACTTTTCGGATGAGGCACGGAGAAATTAATTTACGAAGCAAAGTACTACGCAGAGATTGCTTCGCAGTTCGAGAATATTCACTGTGGAAATCGCAATGACGGAACTAAAAATGCCGACACTAAGGTCGGCATCCCGACCGAAGTGTCGGGACTAAAAACGCAAAACTAAAAACAATCCTCCCCGCAAACGAAACTACGAACAATTCTCCCCGCAAACGAAACGCAGAATGCCGACACTTTGGTCGGCATCCCGACCGAAGTGTCGGGACTAAAAACGCAAAACTAAAAACAATTCTCCCCGCAAACGAAACTAAGAACGAAGAACATGGCGCTTCGAAAACGAAACGAAGAACAAACAACTAAAAACTAAAAACGAAGAATAGTCATAGGTATATGCAGAATTCCGGCATCCATATATTCATCACCACATTTTACAAAGCCGAACGAAGCATAAAATTTTTCGAGGTGCGATTGTGCAGATATTTTTATTTCTGTTGTGCCAAAATTATTTTCAATTACCTCCATCACGTTTTTGGTAAGTAATTTTCCAAGACCGGTACCACGCCATTGAGGATGCACTACTACTCGTCCGAACGAACTGCTTTTGTATACGGCACCTTGCGGTATTGCCCTTGCATAGGCGGCAATATTATCGGCACTATCGGTGGCATATAAATGCAAACAAACTTTATCCACATCATCGAGGTCGAGGTAAAAACAATTTTGCTCTACGATAAAAACCTCCATACGTAACTTTAAAATTGCGTAGAGTTGATCTAAAGTAAGTTCGTCAAATTTTTTTGTGCGCCAGATTAATTCTGATAAGTTCATTTTAATATTTTAAAAGTAAATGCGATACAAAGGAATGGGAAAAAACCCTACCTGATACTCGGTTACAATTTTTCCCGATTTGGGATTGTATTGCTGTTGCCAGATATTTTTTATATTGAATACATTGTTTATGTCGAGCGAAAATTCCTGTGTTACTTTCTTGCCATTGATGCGGTACGAAAACTTTACATCGGTGCGAAAGTAATTTTTGTATTGTGCACTGTATGCCCTGGTCGGATCGAGCACCGTTTCCTGTTCAATTATTGTTCGCTGCAAATCGATAGGTGTGTAACGCTTGCCACCTGCAAAAGTTGAACGGAAGTTTATAGAAATAACATTGTCCTTTTTAATTGTCCATTCTTTACCGGCAAGAGCATTAAAAATATATTGCCCGTTGAAAGCAGTATTGCGCGTCACCTTATCGCTTCCTTTGTATAACGACTGGAATAGTGAAGAAGTAAAAAGAAAATAATATCCGTGGCTATAAAATTTTTCGATTGTGATTTCTAACCCTTTATTGTTTGCCGTTCCGTTGTTCTCTAAACTATCGCGTGTAGAAAGAGCAAAATCGGCACCTTCATTTATGAGCGAATAAGAAGTTGATCTTTTTTCAACAGGAATATCGAAAAGATGCTGATAATAAGTTTCGAGTTTAATTCTGAAATCTTTTCGGAATTTAAAATCGTATGCCACCACAGCTTGTGCACTTTTGGTTAAGGACAAGTTGCGGTTGGTTTGTGTAAATTGATTCAAGCCAGTACGTGTTTCAATAAAATAAAAATAAACAGGCTGCATTTGTGTATGCAATGCTGCACCAAAAGAAATAGCATGGCGCGGATTGAATTCGAATCTGTAACCCAACCGGGGCTCGATGGAATACGTTTTATTTAAGCCCAGCAAAAGCGAATGTACACCTGCATTGAGTGTGCTGCGGTCCGAAAATTTGTGCTGCCATTGTACATATGCCTGATACACTTGCATGCCACCTTTCGATTTGGAGATAATACGAAACTCATCATTATCCAAAACACTATCGGCAAATTGAAAATTGTATTGCTCCAAAATTATTCCTGCTTTAAAAACATTCCTGGTGTTGATTTTTTTTTGAAATTGTGTATTTAATGTGCTACGTATACTGTAAGAGTTATTGCGGTAAAAAGGATAAGGTTTATAATCATCAGCACCAAGTGAATCTATTTTCCAGTCTTGCGAAATACCCGAAACAGCCATAGTAGTTTTGAGGTACATATTATTTTTGAAAATGTAGAGATGCTGCACACCAGTCACACCCATGCTGTTTCCAAAATATCCGTTTTGTGGTTCTTCGGAATCGAAGAGGTTGTTTTTTGTGGTGTCCTTTTCGCTATCGAGCAACTCAACATAGGCTTTGCCGGCAATGCCAAAAAAAGAAAAACGTCCGGCTTTCTTTGTAGGGAAATTGAAATGGTAATTTATATCCTGATACTGTGGAACAGCTGCACCGGTGCCGAAGTTTATTCCCATCGATTTGAAAATGCCTAACGTAGAATACCTGTAGTTGATCAAATACGAAGCTCCTGTTTTAGAATTAACTGGACCCTCGGCACCAACTTCCAAACCATTGAAACCTACCTGTCCCAAAAACTCATG
The DNA here is from genome assembly GCA_016717325.1 of Bacteroidota bacterium. Lineage (GTDB taxonomy): Bacteria > Bacteroidota > Bacteroidia > AKYH767-A > OLB10 > JADKFV01. The sequence goes on from JADKFV010000016.1 coordinate 59,998, forward strand.
ATGTTCGTTGTTGCCCGGCCGAAGTTGCAAATCGAAAGCACCTGCAAGTGCATTGCCATATTCGGCAGGAAATGCAGAAGTAAAAAAATCGCTTTGTGCCAGATGATTATTGTTGAGTATACTTATAGGCCCACCGGTAGAACCCAGCGATCCAAAATGATTGGGATTGGGAATATCGATACCATTGAGCCGCCATAATACACCGGTGGGCGAATTGCCACGAATGATGACATCGTTGCGACCATCGTTGGCACCACTTACACCGGCAAAGTTAGCAGCCATGCGGGCTACATCGTTGAGGCTGCCGGCATAGCGCGATGTTTCTTCAAAGGTAAACGACCGTGCACTTACACTTGCCATTTGATTGATGGCTTTATCTTTTTGCCGCTCGGCTGTAACTACAATTTCGTTTCCATTGTACACTTTTTCTTCGAGTGCAATTTCGAGTACTACTTCTTTGCCCGAAGTAACAATTACTGTATACGTACTCTCGGTATAGCCAACGTACGACACTTTAATGATTCTTCGTCCAAGTGGCACTTTTGCTAAACGGAACTGCCCAAGGTTATTGGTAACGGTTCCCAGGAAATTAACTGAATCGAGCATCACAACGCTTGCTCCGGGTAAAGGTTGCTTGGTTTGTTTGTCGACAATTATGCCGCGTATTGTTTGTCCCTGATGTTGAGCAAACAAGTTGGCTTGAGTTCCAAAAACAGGAATCAGTAGAAAAACCAACAGTATGCGCTTAAGATAATCGTTTAGCATGGGAAACATAAATTCGTTTCAAAGGTAGTCATTGCAAAAACCAAAAAGTCGAGTTGTGGTGTAATCTCTTCAGTCCAAATAAAAAAAATGCAGCCCATGTTGATTTTAATTAAGCAAATCGAAGACGATGCCAAAGGAAAATGAATGAGCCAAACAATAAAAATGCCGTTGCCTGATGAATTATTGCCAAAGCCATTGGCATATGGAAAATCAAAGTACAAATTCCTAAAACCACTTGCAGCAATACAATCAGCATACAAGAAATCACCCCTTGCTTTTGTTCGGCCTTTAACGAAAATGATTCATGGTGGCGGTTGAACCAAAACCAAACAATACCAAAGAAGATAATTAAGGCCAATGTGCGATGAATAAACTGCACCGTAGCAAGATTATTTACGAGGCTAAAAATTCCATCGTAATTAAATGCTTTGAAAACAGAGTCGGCAACAATTTGTCCATCCATTAGCGGCCAGGTATTATATACATAACCGGCTTTAAGACCCGCCACAAAAGCACCATATATAATTTGCAACAAAACAATAATGAGCAGGCCAATTGTAACTTCGGTGGCTTTTGTTTTTGGACGTTTGGATGTGAGCGTGTCTTTATAATACTGTAAATCGAGGGCCACCCAAAATATGTATCCAAAAGTTATAAATGCATTAACAAGATGCATGGCCAATCGCAAATGACTTACGTGTGGGTTATTTACCAAACCGCTTTTCACCATATACCAACCCAAAAAGCCTTGCCAGGCACCGAGCAAAATAATGATAAACAGTTTGGGAATTAAATCGGCCTGAATTTTTCTTTTATACAAAAACCAAAGCAAAGGAATAATAAAAACAACACCCATCAATCGCGCAACGAGACGGTGAATGTATTCCCACCAGTAAATGGTTTTAAAGTCGTGTAATTGAAAATGAGAATTTACTTTTTGAAACTGTGGTGAGGCTTGATATTTTGAAAACTCCGAGGCCCATTGTGCTTCGTTCATTGGAGGTAGTGTTCCCGTTACTACCTTCCATTCGGTAATGGAAAGGCCGCTACCGGTAAGCCTTGTTATACCACCAATAATCACCATAAGAAAAACAAGTGCACATCCACTGTACAACCAAATTATGATGGGCCTGTTTCTTTTTTTCATTTACGTTATATCAATCTTCTATTTCGTTATTGCAAGACAATTAAATTACTCCGGCAATTTATTTTTCATGTATTGTGCTATTGCAACACTTGTGTTTTCATTTTGTTTCTGCAAATGATCAACAATATTTTTTTGTTCAACAATTGTTTTATTTTGACTCAATTTGAACTTGCCTTGCACATCATTCACTTCAATAGAAAATGCTTTTATTCCTTTTACCATTCGCCTCAAATAATCAGAATTCAATTCTTTGTATTGTGCAACATATGCGGGCTCAAATGTAGAAATTGTTTTGTGTAACAATTGCTCAACTTTATCCTGATTTTCTATCAACGTAGCATGGCCATAAATGTGCACAGCAATGTAATTCCATGTGGGGACATTTTCTTTTTTCTCATACAGCGATGGTGATATATATGCATGAGGTTCGCTAAAAACAATAAGCACCTGCTGCCCTGCAAGTTGCTTCCACTGTGGGTTTGCCAATGCCATATGACTTTGCAATAAAATACCGTTTTCGTTTTTTTCGATAATGAAAGGCAAATGTGTGGCATATGGTTTTCCATCCAATTGGCTTATGAGCAACGCAAATGGGTATTGATTCATAAACGCAACAAGCTGCACCATGTCTTCTTCTTTATAATGCTTTGGAATGTACATGGTGATTAATTTGGGCGTGTAATTATTTGTGCTGTATTGCGGCTACGTTGTTCAAGTATTAGTGTTTTACCTTTCAATAAACTATCGAGTGTAAACTGATTGTAATGGCGTATGGTATATAGGGTAAGATTATCGTTGTAGCGCACTTTGAAATGTTGTTTCAATGCATCGAGAAGTGCGGGTAAAGCAATAGCATCGTTATCTAAGCATACCGAAAAACTGATTGCGGAATTTTGCATCAGGTTGATTTTTATTCCTTGTGTTGCAAAAATATTAAATATTGCACTCAGGTTATCTTCGGCTATGAAAGAGAAATCGGTGGCAGAAATACTTATCAGCACTTGATTAGTTTTCACAATCAAATTAGGCACAAAAGGTTTTGTATTTAAATCTTTACCGATGATAGTGCCGGCACCTTCGGGTTGCAAAAAGGATTTTACATACAGCGGAATGCCACGATTCTCGAGGGGCTTTATTGTTTTAGGATGAATAACGGTAGCGCCATAATATGTCATTTCTATTGCATCGAGATAACTTATTTGTTCCAGTTTTTGAGTATCGTCAAAAAAGCGCGGGTCGGCATTTAGTACACCCGGCACATCTTTCCATATTGTAACCGAATCGGCTTTCATGCAATATGCAATAATAGCTGCTGTGTAATCGGAACCTTCGCGGCCCAGTGTAGTTGTATAATTTTCGGAAGTGCCACCAATGAAGCCCTGAGTAATCACAATATTTTTTTTCTTTAATTGAGAAGTTACTGTTTCAACAATTATTGTTTCGGTTTGCAGCCAATCGATATTTGCATTGCGGTAATTATTATCGGTAAGAATTATACCCCGCGCATCTATCCATGTATTATCCATTTGTTGCAACAATAAATATTGACTAATTATTTTTGTAGAAACCAACTCGCCTATGGATACTATTTGATCGTACAAAAAATTATAACTGCGGGGTTTTTCTTCCAGCATCCATTCGGCTTCAACAAAAAAATTGTTTACTTCAATAATCACAGGATGATTGACAGGGAACAGATTGGCAATAATTTCATCATGAAATAGCTTTACCTCATTCAACAATTGTGTGGCATTATCATCGTTGTTGAAATGAGCATTCACTACTTTTTCGAGCGCATTGGTGGTTTTGCCCATAGCCGAAACCACTACCACAAGGGAGTCGGCAGTATAACGGGATAGAATAGATTTTATATTTTTTATTGAAGAAGCATCTTTTACCGAAGCGCCACCAAACTTAAAAACCTGCATATTGGAAATTAAAAGTTGCGCGAATGTAACGGCTATTTTATCAATAAGAAAAAAAACATCGACACGAAAAAAAGGAAATTATGATTTTAGAACGAAAAGAAAATGCAATTACAAATTATCGTCCATGCGTGGCACATAAGTTAAAAAAACAAGGCACAGAATAGTTGAGAGCGGCAATTCTATTTCGCGCGAAATACCGACCATTATACTCGTAATTTCGAACACCAAAAAAACGATAAGAAATAAAATGGGTCCCCATTTTTTCATATACCAAACTCCTATTAGCGCCATAAAACGAAGCGACACCATAGAGCCAAAAAGTAATGGGTAGAATGTGCCCAGCTTTTTTATGAATGGTGAAAATATAGATGGGATAGAAATTATGACCATTATCAATCCAATGATTGCAAATATCTTTAGTGGCTTGGGTAATGTGATGAGTGCTTTATTCATGTTGCGATGACAAATTTAATTAACTGCGGATGGCTTCTACAGGGTCGAGTTGCGATGCGGTGTATGCAGGCAAAAACCCCGCAATGATGCCAATATTTGCCGATACCGTTAATCCTAAAACTATGTTGGAAACAGTAAGTGATAATGGGAATGGTACTGCGCCTTCGAGTGCGAGCGATAATAAATACACAAGAAAAATTCCTATGATGCCTCCAATAAGGCAGAGTAGCACAGCCTCGAACAGAAATTGAAGAAGGATAAAGAAATTTTTTGCCCCTAAAGATTTTTGAATGCCAATTAAATTGGTTCGCTCTTTAACCGATACAAATAAAATATTGGCTATGCCAAAACCTCCAACTAAAATAGAAAGGCCGCCAATTATCCACTCTACAATTTGCAAAATATCGAATATGCCTGTAATGTTATTTGCAATTAATTTGCTTTCGTTCAATGCGAAATCATCCTCTTGCACAGGGCGCAATCTGCGAATGGAACGCATGGCACCACGTAATTCTTCTTTCAATTGTTCGTTTGTAAATCCATCCACGCCTTTGGCCATTATAAATGGATCGACTCTATCGCTGTTAATGTCTATTACTTTGCGGCCATAATTTATTGGCACAAGTATCAATTCATCGAAACCATTATCGAGCATACTTTTTCCTTCTTTATTAAACACACCTACAACAGTAAGTTTGCGGCCTTTTACAGAAATTTCTTTGCCAACAGCTTCATAATTTTCGAACAGATTTTGTTTTATGCTGTAACCAATGAGGCATACATTGCGGCCACCATCACTTTCTATTTGCGTAAAATAACGGCCCTGTTGTAAATCGAAAGCGCGTATTTTATCGTAATCGTGCGATACCATAAACATGCTGCCATCTTCAATCGTTTTGTTCTTATATTTTATCAATTGCCCACCGGTGTTGGCACCCAGGGCTATGGCTTTAAAATTTTCGACACGGTCTTTTAAGCTTTCCATTTCATCGTAGGTTGGCAATGGGCGCGACATGTATTTCCACCAAGGGTAATTTTCGCCAAATGTCCACGGCCATTTTTGTACATAAATCACATTATCGCCAAGCGATTGTATACTGGTAGTAACATCGCGCTCCATACCATCGACCAAAGTAAAAACAAGAATGATGGCGAATATGCCTATAGTAATTCCGAGTAATGATAAAAAAGTGCGCAAACGGTTTACACGCAAGGCATGCAGGGCAAACAAAAAACTTTCTTTAACAAGGTTCAAAAAAATCATATTCTCTTTTTCGGTTCACAAATGTAGTAATACAAATGGTGAGGCAAATTAATGTCTTTATATTAAATACGAACTGTTTGACGCTACATTGATAATTTTGTTACCATTTAAATTTTGGGCTGATTTAAATAAACTTTCAGCATCGTTTTTAAAATGAAATTGATTTATACTATAAAAATTTCAAAAACGAGATTTTTGTAAAGACCCGAAACCATTAATTAGCAGGCCCATATTATGACTATCATCAAATATTTCTGAACATTTTGGCCGATATTTATTTTTTGTCGTTTCTAAAATCAAAATTCTATATTTGCGGGCTTAAAAATTTTAGGACTTAGTAAACCAATTAAAAAGTAATGCAAAATAAAGGATTAATAAGGGCTTTGGCGATTATACTCACCATCGTATGCCTTTTTCAATTATCGTACACATGGATGGTAAAAAGTGTAGAGAGTAGTGCCAAATCGTATGGCAAAGGAAATGTAGCTTTAGAAAACCGCTACCTCGACTCAATGAAAACACAAAAAGTTTTCCCTCCGCTATTAAATGTTTTCACATACAAAGAGTGTAAAGACCGTGAGTTGAATCTTGGCCTCGACTTGAAAGGCGGGATGAACGTGACACTCGAACTTTCGACTGCCGATGTTATTCGTGGCTTATCAAACAACAGCACCGACAAAGATTTTACCTCTGCATTAAATAATGCTGTTACCCGTCAGGGAAATTCGCAGGAAGGCCTTGTAAAATTATTTGGTGAAGAATTTACAAAAATAAACCCAAACAATAAGCTGGCCGCTATATTCAGCACTGCCGATTTGCAAAGTAAGGTTACTTACAAATCGACAAACGAAGAAGTATTGTCGGTTATACAAGCGGAAGTAAATGATGCCATTAAGCGTTCGTACAATATTATTCGTACACGTATTGATAAGTTTGGCGTAACACAACCAAACGTGCAGCAATTAGCCAACGACCGCATTCTTGTTGAATTGCCGGGCGTAAAGGAAAAAGAGCGTGTACGTAAACTGTTGCAAGGAACGGCAGAATTGGAGTTTTGGCCAACCTATAATTTTGGCGAAGTAGTAGGCCAATTGGTTGAAGTAAACAAAACATTAAAATTAATAAACGAGCGCGATTCATTGGCAAAAGCTACTGCATCGGGCATTACTCCATCTGTTAATGATACCACTAAAAAATCGGCAGACACTTTAGCCAATAGTACCGACAGTTTATTGAACCAGATAAAAAACACTGCATCGAACGACACTACCGGTAAAGATAGTACCGGTGCAGGCAAGCAAATGTCGGCAGAGCAATTTAAAAGAGAATACCCATTATTCAGCCTCATGACACCGGCCGATTATATGGTAAAAACACAGGAAGATCAAAAGTTTGTTTACGAAAGCCCACGCCTTGGTTTTGCAATGGTATCGGATACTGCAGAAATAAACGCCCTTTTAAACAGACCCGATATCCGCAGTATAATAAAAAACGATTTGCAATTTGCTTGGACAGCAAAATCATCTAATCCCGAAAACGACAATGTACGCGAGTTGATTGCATTAAAAGTATCAGGTCGCGATGGCAGAGCACCACTTGATGGTTCGCATGTTTCGGAAGCACGTGGCGACCGTAGCCAAACCAACAATCAGCCCGAAGTATTGATGCAAATGAACCCCGAAGGTGCTGCAATATGGAAACGTATGACTGGCGAAAACAAAGGTCGTTGCATTGCAATAGTACTTGACAATTTTGTGTATTCATATCCAAAAGTAAACGAAGTAATACCAAACGGAAGCAGTAACATCAGTGGTAATTTTACCGATGCCGATGCTGCCGACTTAGCGAATATTCTTAAAGCCGGTAAACTGCCCGCACCCTGCCGCATCATTGAAGAATCGGTGGTAGGGCCTACTCTTGGAGAGAAAGCTATCAACGATGGTTTGATGTCATTCGTGATTGCTATTATACTTGTAATGTTGTTTATGGTATTATATTACAACAATGCCGGTTGGGTTGCCGATGCAGCTTTGGTTGTAAACTTAATAATGCTGTTTGGTGTACTCACTGCCTTTAATGCTGTGTTGACACTGCCAGGTATAGCAGGTATTGTGCTTACATTGGGTATGGCTGTAGATGCAAACGTACTGATATATGAACGTATACGTGAAGAGTTACGTGCCGGCAAAGGTGTACGCCTGGCCATAAATGATGGTTACCAAATGGCCTACTCAGCAATCATCGACTCCAACGTTACAACAATACTTACAGGTATTATCCTCTACATATTTGGAACAGGACCAATACAAGGTTTTGCAACAACGCTTATCATTGGTATTATTACATCAATGTTTACTTCTATCTTCATATCGCGCTTGATATTTGAATGGATGTTAAATACAAACAAATCGATAAAATTCTCGACTAAAACTACGGAGAATCTTTTCCGAAATAAGAACATTGATTTTATTGGAATGCGTAATAAGGCCTATATAGCTTCAGGGGCTGTAATTCTTATTGGTTTAATATCTATTGCAGTTACAGGTTTCAATCAAGGGGTCGATTTCAAAGGTGGACGTTCATACCGTGTACAATTTAACGAAGCTAAAAATGCCGAAGATGTGCGTGTATCATTGGCCACACAATTTGGCAATGGTACCGAAGTGAAAACATTGGAAAACGATCGCACCTTCAAAATTACTACGCCTTTCATGATAGAAAGTAATGATGCCGATGCTGATAATATAGTAGAGAAAAAGCTAACTGATGGGCTTAAGATAAACAAAGATCAAATTATATGGTCGCAAAAAGTAGGGCCTACAGTTGCCGATGATATAAAGCAAGAGGCTGTTTTAGCTTTAATTTTCGGCCTTTTGGCAATATTCCTCTATATAGTTGCACGATTCAGAAAATGGACCTTTGGCGCAGGTGCTATTATCGCTTTGGCACACGATACATTGATTATACTTGGCGTGTTTTCAATTTTCAAAAACATCATGCCATTTTCAATGGACCTTGATCAGGCTTTTATAGCAGCGATTCTTACTGTGATGGGATATTCGATAAATGACACCGTGGTGGTATTCGACCGTATACGTGAGTATTTGGGCATACATAAAAAAGGAGAAATGTCGCTTGTGATTAATAAGGCTTTGAATGATACTCTTAGCCGTACTATCAACACATCCCTCACAATCTTTTTTGTATTGTTGGCCATATTCATATTTGGTGGCGAGACCATTCGTGCATTCTCGTTTGCATTATTGTTGGGTATTATAGTTGGAACTTATTCTTCCATATTTATAGCCACACCAATAGTTATTGACTTCGACAAAAAAGAAAGAGAAATTAAGAAATAATTTTTCAAAATGATTTATTAATAAAGACCGGTTTATTCCGGTCTTTTTTTTGATTATGATTTTTGTTTGGCGCACTCATACAAACTAAAATTTAAAAATCTTCTTAAATAAGTTCTTGGTAGAGTTCGAATTTTCCACTACTTTCGTGATATTAAAATTTATAAAAAAACAAGATGAACAAAAAATTACTAAGTGCAGCTATAGGCTGCTTGATGGCAGGTGGAATGATGGCACAAGCCCCTGTTAATGATGATTGTGCCACAGCAATTGATATCAATTCATTGTTTGGTGGAGCGCTCAATACAGCGGTTGTTGGTGGGCCATATACAAACACCAATGGTACAACAGCAAATGATCCTATTGATGGATGGGCTTGCTATGGCGAACCTGGTGGCACAGGAACTGCTCCGGAATTAAACAACACCGTATGGTTTACATTTACAGGTGATGGTAACCAATATTTTATTGAAACACCATCGCTAAATTTAGTGAATGGCATTACCGATGGTGACACACAAATGTCGCTTTACGAAGGCACTTGCGGTGCATTAACTGCATTGGCTTGCAACGAAGATGGCCCAAATGCAACAAGCACATATTACCCTGCTGCTATTACTTTTTTCACTACACCAGGAGTTACCTATTACCTTATGGTAGATGGTTTTAGCTTTAACGGTGCAGTGAGCGAAGGTGATTTTAATATCGAGGTGACTATGGTTCCGGGTGTGGCTTGTGGCGACACTTCTGTAACTGCAGGAACATCAACAGCAAACGGCACAGATTTTTGTGAGGGCGATACAGTATTGTTCACAGGAACCGGATCGGTTTATCCTACAGCAGGAACAGTTTTTGGGATTATTTGGGTACTTTCAAGTGCAGACATAAGCAATAGCACCGATCCTGTAAACGAGCCATCCTACCTGGGTTCTACCAATGTAATCACATCGCCAAATGGAACAACAACAGTTCAGTTGATTTACAACACAGCGAACTTTCCTCCAAATACTTATTACATAACTCCATGTGTTTTTGGCAATGGTACTGCGGCCGGAACAATCACTAGCTTGGCTGATATAACTATAGACCCTGCTTGCTTCTTTGGTGGCACTTCGGTTATGTTTACCTTACTAGATCCTCAAGATCCTCAATGCACAGGTGCCGGTATAAACGAAAATGGTTCTAATGCAAGTTTAGATTTATACCCAAACCCTGTTAGCAATATGCTTACTATTTCGAACAAAGAAAATTTTGGAACAGCGGTTGTTACCATTACAGATAATGTAGGAAAAACTATCGATGTATTGAACATGGCATCGGGCCAGGCATTAAATGTAAATACAGAAAAATATCCTTCAGGAATGTATTTCATATCAGTCTCTCAAGATTCGAAAATAATGAAAGGTAAATTCGTAAAAAAATAATTGCTTTTGAACTAAAAGAAAACTGCTCCAAACGGGGCAGTTTTTTTTTGTACTTTTGTGCCATGCATTTACATGTATTTCTTTTTCTTGATAGTTTGGGAGGTGGCGAATTGCTTATCATCATACTGTTTGCCATCATGTTTTTTGGCAGCGAAAAACTTCCCGGTCTTATGCGTGGAATGGGTGCAGCCATGCGTACATTTAAAAATGCCATGAATGATGTGAAATACGATATTGAGAAAAGTGTGGATATGTCGGAAATTGATAATACCCGAAAAAATTTACCTAAGCCCGGCACTACTCCTATTCAGCCCGAAAACACTGGAGATGAAACTCCGCCTACAGCATAATTTTTTACTTTATTTTATCAAAACAAAAGTGCCAACTTTTTCATACTTGGTGCCATCAACTGCAGTAGCCTCAAGCTTGTAACCATAAATTCCGGAAGGGGCAATGGTACCATCATACATTTCTTCACTCCATTTGGTTGGAAATTTATTGGTTTCAAAAAATTTGCTGTTCCCATCTATTGAAAATACGAAAATCTACTTTTATCAGACACGTTGCATACACTTCCATGAACTCGTTTGTGGCATCGTCATTTGGTGTAAATGCTTCCGGAATAAAAACAAATGTTTGCTTGGGGGTAAGCGTTACAATTTGCAAACTTGTGTCGGTACAACCTGATGTATTTGTTACGTATAACAATACATTGTACAACCCTCCATTGTATACATGCTTAGGATTGGCATCGTAAGAGTCTTGCAAATCGCCAAATTCCCAGAAGTACGTGAGTATATTTCCGGTTGAAATATCCTTAAACTGAACATCGTAATTACAGCCGTTATCTGTAATAATAAAATCAAAATCGGCAACAGGTGTTGGCTTGAATGTGAAAGGTATTCCTATTGAATCAACACAATTATTGGCATCGCTACCTATAACTGTATACGTAGTTGGAGCTATTGGTGTTACAATGAATGAACTATCGGTGTTAATGGAAATGCCCGTATTGGGAATCCATGTATAATTTAATGCACCGGTAAAATCTAATAATACAGAAGTGCCTTCACAAATACTGGTATCGCCCGAATACGAAATCGTGGGTAGATTATTTACTGTCAAATTTGTATAAATTACAGAATCGCAGGCAATGGTGTTATAAATGGTATCAACATAAATGCCGGATGAGTTATAAGCATGGCTGTTGTAAACAAAACTATCACCGTTGCATATCGAAATAAACTGTGTATCGACCGCTAAGGTTGTTAGGCCAATATAAATACTATCAGTAAATACACAACATAACAAATTTACCGACACGTAGTATAAACCAGTATCAGCTACAGAAATCTGAGGTAAGGTATCACCGTTATTCCACAAATATGCAGACCCACCGGGCACGTTAGCATTCAGTACAAAAGTAAACGGCAGGCATAGAGTAGTATCGTTGCCCAAATCGAGTTTATCTTCACACTCTTCAGGAAAATCGTTACTCATCATTGCAACTCCAACACCCAGACTTAGGTTATCGTTAATGCTTGTGTGCGTTGTTGCTTGTTCAAAGTTAGGCAGTGTAGTTATGGTTGTTGCTTCTAATGTATTGGTGACACAAGAAAGATTACCATTCAAATCTGTTCGGCCTACAACCACATCACTGCTGCCTTTCGAATTGTTACAGGTAAAGAAAATTGCATTGTTGGGTTCATCCACAATAAAAGATTCGAAATTTTCTGTAAAAACGTCCTCCTTATTTGCTGTACCAAAAGATTTTGTCCATTGCAATGTTCCATCAAAGTTCAATTTGGCAATGAATACATCACCGCTTATACCTGCATAATTTGTAAATCCGCACAACAGATAACCATCCGAAACAAAAGCAATGGTGTTGCAAAAATCATCGCCCGAAGAAACAATGTCAATGTCTTCGGTTAAAATAACTGTACCGTCTTGATACATTTTTATCAGGCCTGTGGTTTTAATTGAACTGGTGCCATTAATATCGCCATGATAAGCAATAATGATTGTATCGTTTAAAGCAGAAATTGCAGTGGGCAATATTCTTGCCGATGCCAGGTTATCTTTCATTAAAAATTTTGACCAAACTATGTTGCCAGCCAAATCTACTTTTGCAACAGCAGGGCGCGATTTATCATTTGTATTTGCACCAGCAAATACTCGTCCTGCAACATATACGTGATTGTTATCTATTTGCGAAACGGCCGAAATATCATCGTAGTAATTGGCAAGTCCGCCATTATCAAAATCATAAATGGAAGATTGTGAAGTTATGTTTCCTGTTGAAGCATCAACTTTAAAAAATTTATAATCGGCATGTGTACCGGCATTGTATTGAAATTTACAACCTGCCACAAAATATTCGGCATTGCTGATGGCAATTATTTTCGAAAAATAATATGGTATTGGTGCGGCTTCAGTTCGTTGCCAGATTAAATTTCCATTCAGGTCAAATTTAAAAATGGATGACCCGGTATAGATTGGTGAGCTATTAGTATAGCCCAATGAGGTGCCAATCAAAAAACCATCGACAGTTACTTGCAAACATTTTACTATATTCAATCCCTGGGCAACATGTTTGAAAGATTTTCCCCAAATCAGTTCACCCTGTGCATTTAACTTAATAATTAAAGAACTATCATTAGTACTACCCCCAATAAACATTGAACCATCTGTGGCTTTTGCTATTACCATTCCTCTGTCGGCTACTACAGCATCGCCATAAGTTTTATAAAATGTTTGGCTATACAAATTGTTGAATGCAATCGCAACAATGGACATCATCAACAGAGGCGAAAAAACAAATTGCAAACTTGGTGAATTCATTTTACTATACACGATGAACAATTTTATAATGATGTTGTAATATTGCTTGAATGAATATTGCTTTGAATAAATGAGCGAAACAAATATACAGTTTGCTATGCTAAAAAAGGTGAAAACATTTTTACATAAACAATATTGCAAAATCCCATGAAATTCAAAGCCTTACGCTCCGTATAATTCAATGTACTTTCTTGAGATATCGCTGGCAGTGGTTTGCAATTCCCCGGCTGTTACGGTTAATTTTGGTAGCGAAAAATTTATATCGTTTATGTGATTGAGCGGAATAAGGTGAATGTGTGCATGAGGCACTTCGAGGCCTATTACAGCGACCCCAATTCGTAAGCATGGTATAACTTGTTCCTGCGCTATTGCAACTTTTTTCGCAAACACAATTAAGTTTGATAGCAAATCATCGGGCACATCAAAAATATAATCTATCTCTGATTTTGGCACTACTAAAATATGGCCTTTAGCGAGTGGGCTTATATCAAGAAAAGCCAAACAATCATTTGTTTCAGCAATCTTGTAACAAGGGATTTGTCCGGCAATAATTTTCGAAAAGATTGTCATTTTAATTTGATGTTTACTTCCAATTTTATCTTGATATCTCAAGCACTTTAAACTTTAAAATACCTGCAGGCACTTGCACCTCAGCAATCTCACCTTTCTTTTTTCCAAGCAAGCCTTTCCCGATAGGTGAACTTACCGATATTCTGCCGGTTTTTAAATCAGCTTCCTGCTCTGCAACAATAGTATAATTTACTTCTTTATTAGTTACCAGGTTTTGCAATCGTGCTGTGGAAAGTATAGTTATCATAGATGTATCAATCTTCGATTCATCCAAAATACGGGCGTTTGCCACTGCATCTTCGGCACGCGATATTTCCAGTTCAAGCATTCCTTGTGCATCTTTCGCTGCATCATATTCTGCATTTTCCGATAAGTCGCCCTTATCCCTTGCCTCGGCAATTGCCTTAGATATTTTGGGCCTTTCTACTTTTTTAAGATGATTTAAGCGTTCCTGTAATTTCTTTAAACCTTCTTCGGTTACGTAAACTATTTGTGACATTCTTTTATTATTAATTTTGGCTATCAATCCATACAAAACAAAAGAAGACCTCCATACGGAAGTCCTCTTTTGTTTTGTGCAAAATATAAATTTATTTCTAATTACAATCGCAAGCGAGCGCCAATGCTATGGCAGCCATCAAATGGATTAGTAGCGCGGTAAGCATAATCAAGACCTACAGCTTTGCCGCTTTTGCCAAGTGGCAGTTCGAAACTTAATCCAACATTTAAACCTGTAAGTGCTGTTGTGCGTAATTCACTGTCGGTAACATCCCCTTCGTAAACATAACCGGCACGAAGCATAAACAGGCTTTTGAAACCATATTCTAAACCTAGTATATATTGGTTTTGTGAAAAAGAGTTTGCGGTGAAATTGAATGCTGTAGTTAAGCGATGCATTTCAGCCAGTTTGAAATCATAAGAAACACCGATGTTTATAAGAGAAGGCAATTCAAATTCTCCTGACTTTTGTTCAAGACCTAAAGATGCACCGTTTTGCAAAGTACCACGGATGGCCAATCCATCGCCACTATATTTTAATGGTGCGGATACATTGCGTAATGAAATGCCGAATTTTAAATTATCCTTATCGGGATTGAAACCCGTAACATACTGTATACCTGCATCGAAACCTAAACCTTGTGTTTTCACATCAGCTATAGCTTCAGAAATTACACGCAATGTGATTCCGCCATAGATACTGTTCGAAAACTCCTTGGAATATGACAATCCCATATTGAAGAATTGTGGCGAAAAAGTTCCTATGCCTCCCTCCGGCAAATCGGTTGTGGTATACTCAATATCGCCAAAACCCATTGACATAATTCCTATGCCGATAACGCCTGATTGACCAACATGTTGAGCTAAACCAAAACTATTGATATTTATTCCTGAACCTTTTAACCATTGCGTATGATTAAACGCTATCTCGGTCTTTTTAGTAAAAGCCAAACCGGCAACATTCCAGAATTGTGCATCTAAACCGCGCACACCGGCAGTATTAGCACCGCCCCATCCGGCACTGCGTGCAAATGGATTGATAAGCAATTCTGTAGCACCGGCCGCTCCCGATCGTTCAGGATTACCCGCAAAAGAACCCGTGCTTATTAGCCCCATCCCGGCAACTAACAGCCCAACTATTATTCTATTTTTTACCTTTTTCATAATCTGTTTTTTTATTGGTTATAATTAATTAAAATGTATCAACATCAACTGGACGAAGCACCACAAAAGATTTCAGAATACGAGTACCTACACCGGGAACTTCAACATGAATAAGATAAATACCACTTGCTACAGGTATCGATTTGGAATTCTTCAAATCCCACTCTATCGATGTATCGCGGTTCTTATTTTCAACAGTTGTACTTCCTGTAGAATTATCGGGCTCTACATCACGTTTATATTTCCGAAGCAATATGCCATTGGTAGTGAAAATAGATACGGTACATTTCGAAGGTAAATTGGTTATTTTCACTACTGTTAAGAGCTGATTTTTCTCATAGCTTGAATATGCATAATATGGATTAGGTACTATGTTAATCAAATCGAGGGCAGATGTTGCAGCGTCATTCGAATTGGAAATTGTTTGCATACCGGCAGTAGATAATTTGTAATATGGATTTGATCCATTCTGAGATGCACCACCTACAACAGAACCATCTCCTGTAAATGAATTATTAGAACCCGCAATAAATGTTGCACCACTTGGATATGCTGTTCCATCAAATACAATTGAATCATTCAATACATTATAAGATGTTCCACTTGATAAAGCAGTACCTTTGAATATTTCAGTGCGAGTATCGTATTGTATATATGTTTTCGCAACACGTATTTTCACTGTTATTTCCGACTCGTTTAAACTCTTACCAGATACCAACAAAGGCATAGCAGCCCACATTATATCTTTATGCACTCCACGCTTGTATGTTGCGTTACCCGATTTTAAAAGCTTGGCCATTTTACGGCCATAGTCGTAACGAGGACAATCGCTTGGCTTTTCGCCATTATGTCCATATACATAAATGTAGTGTCCATTACCTACTCTACTCTCTCCAGATAAAGTTTTCAATTCCGATGTAGGATTCCATTTCATATCCTGATCCCAAACCGAGTTTTCACCATAAGCCATGTTTAGACGCTCGCCAGTTTCAACATTTACAGCATAACCCGGAAACCATCCCATTCCGGTTGAAGAAATGAAGTTTGGCGAATTTGGATCATCACTGGCAGGAGCATTTGGATCGCCCTGTACACCATTCTTGTCTATGGAAGCGGCTTTGCGTAAATCAAATTTGTCAGCTTTGCCCTGAACGGTAGTGTCTTTTTTATTAGACATTTCAATAACTATACACCGCGTCCATTTCGATTTGTCGCTAGTGAAAACAACATCCACACTCGCCAAACTATCAAATGCACCAAATTGGTCAAGCAGGGAAGAACTCCATTTTGGAGCATAAGGAACATTGTCACGATTTAACAATCGGAAAGGACCCCAAGTGCCACCTACAACTCCTTCGAAAACTTTTTTTATCATCATATCCATCATAAGGTGCGCCACCGCTGCGAACCAATTTGTAACCGAATCTGCATCGTTGTCTTTCACAAAACTTAACCATCTGTTGCCATCAGCATAAGAAATGCTCGATGTTAAATATCCTAAATCTTTTGCAGTAGGCTCGTATGGTTTTGGCACATCTCTTAAGTCAGCGGTTAGGCCATAATCTGAAAACACTTGCTCATTAGGAACACCGTATGGTCGTTCGCTGACAAATTCAGCACCGCTGGCAGTTTCCTTAAATTTCCATAACGAAGTACCTAAAGTAACTCCATCAAACTTCAGCTCAAAATTATGTTCTTTCATTTTGAAAACATCGTATACGGCAACATTTGCAGGTCCACCATCTATTTCATACTTAGGGAAATAACTTCTGAAGGCAGGTGCATTTAATGCTTCATTGCGTGATTCAGTTACCATATTCAAAATCATTCCACCGTTTCCTGAACCCTCAATACGTTGCATTGCAGGCCTGTTGCCAAATACTGAGTTAAATATTTGCCCATAATTTTCTACTATCGGCTTATGTGGAATAGCAGTGTATGTGCGAACATTTAATCGGCCAGGCAAATATGGCTTTTGCTGCGTGTAATTTGGTGATGGTACATTTGTATATTCAAACTTACGGTATTCGTTGTGGGCATAAGCAAGAATAGTAAAATAATATGTTTTATAATTTATCAACTCTGCACTACCGCCACCAAATGCATCAGTAGATATTCTTAAAACGTGCTTCACTCCTTCATTTTTGCCGTTTACCATTTCAACATCATCCCATGTAGCTAAATTATCATTCCATGAATGATTGATAATTTGCGTAACACCATTTTTTTCATCAAACTGAGCTATCAAACGCGCCTTATCGGGATTTCCAAGGTCTTTAGGGTCATAAGTAACTTGATCATTCAACAATTGATAAACCAGATATCCTTCGAATTTGTACGAACGTTCTGATTCTGATAAAGGGGTTAATCCACCGGTATCATTAGGAATTTCTCCTGGAATTGTTGGATCTACTTCATTATAAAATTCTGTGGCTTTGGTAGCATAATTTTCAAATGTCAAAATAATTTGTTTATCCAATTCGCGCACAGCAACATCAGGCGATGTTGGTCCATCAATAACCTTAAAGCAATTATCAAAAACACTTTGTGCTTTGGCATCGGCAACCTTCATTAAAGCGACAGAGGCTAATGGCCCGCCAGAGGCAGCACGTGCCCAAACCACACCTGTAGTAATATAGTTAACTGCACCAGGTAGTAAGGTGAATGCTCCGGCCGATTCTAAAAACCTGCGATCTTCAGGAGCATTTCCAGCAGTTACTTCACTCCACTCTCCATAAAGAGGGAAGTTTACCGGGTCAGATTTGCCGGGGAACATGAAATCGCAAACAGGATTTGCAGGGTTACGTCCATCCTCACCATAAGTACATGGTAAACCATCTCCCCATACACCTTTGAGGTAATTGTAATGATGAACTGGTCCATCAGGATTACCATTTGGTTGATTGTTCACATTATTATAATACATAAACTTTGACATTATAATTTGCTCTCCCGGTTCATCTGTTGTACCATCCCGGTCGTTATCTATGCCATCGTTCGCATCTGCAAGTGGTCCCTGAAAAAAGTCGATGCCTATTGCCGGTGGCTTATCACCGTAACCTGTACCACCCTCATCATTTGGATCACCGTTGTAACAGAATCCAAGCCCCAAACCTACATCGCAACCAACATAATCATCAGTAGCAAATCCTAAATCAGGATCGCACCACATACCAAAATAGGTGCTGTTTAGTTTACTATTACTCCGATTAATAACCTTAAATTTGTTAAAAGTCATATTATTTATCTCATCGTTGGTGCGAAAAGCAAACGCCTGACATTGCACTTCAACCCCAATTGCGGCCGTAGACAATGTTGCTGTGTGGTCGTTACCCAAATCGTTAAATACCCACCAAATGGTTTGGTCACCAAATACAAAATCGTTGCAAGTGCCCGTGTAGTCACCGGTATCTGTATCCGATAATTTGTAATATGGAAAATCACCTTTCGTATAGTCATATATACCATCACCATCCACATCTTTGAAAGGTGCCAAAAATTGATCTTCGTTAAACAAAGCATTACCGTTTCCAGGCCATTCCTTAATAGACAAAGTTGCTTTTGCCGGATCGGAAATAAAATTCAAGACCTCTTCTTTTGAAATTTTTCCAATGCCTGTCGTAATAAGCACAACGACCAGGCTCAATGTTTACGTCATTTTGTCTCAGCACCAGCCCAAAAGTCGTCACCTGTCTGGCGATAGGTTTGAGCAGCAACTTTTATATTTCCGTTATCATCAGTTCCGCCTATCCAAAGTGCTCCGGCATAAATAGAGTGTGACCCACTATTGATAGGCACTTCATACTTGGCATCGCTAGTATTGGGTTGCCACCACCAGTCACCTCCGGTTAAAAAACGGCAACGCACATTGTTGATGTCCATATCAACATTTGCAGTTGGCCTTACGCAACCGGCAGCAATTTTTGCGGCTCCCTTCGATGGAAGCTTTGCCGAGTTGACATTTTCTTTTGCCACTAATGAACCGACCAGCAGTATCATCATAGCACTTAATTGAAATCGTATTATCTTCATTTTATCTGTGGTTTATTTTTTTATTTTAATTAGAAATTGAATTCAACACCTAAACGAATTCTACGCGGCAACGAATAATTTGCAGGATTGTTCATCATTACTCCATACAAATCGCGGTAGGCTTGCTCGTCTGTAGCGCTTGCTATTTGTGGTTGTGCAAATGAAGAATTCAAAAATCCATCATCATCAGGGTTACCGGTCGCTCTGTATACTGCTACTATATTTTTGGCATTCAGTGCATTCAATACTTGTAAGTAAATATTCAAACTTGAGCCATTTCCGCCATCTTTTCCTTTTTTCAAATCGATGGTTTTGTCTATGCGCAAGTCAACACGGTATTGCCATGGTAAACGCGAACCATTTACCGATCCTTTTAAGGCCCCGGTACCTGATTGTTGTAAACCTATGTTGTCAACTTCGTTGCGTATTCTTTGCAAAGCACTATAAGGCGTGCCCGAACCTGCACGGAAAATTACGTTCAAGCCGGTGTTGGCAAAAAACTGCTTCCCAAACCAAATTGGACCATTGTAATCAGCTCCAGAACCATAACGGTAATCGAATGTAGTTACCAAAGTATGGCGTTGGTCAAAATCAAGCGGATTTACTGTACGCAAATTTGGTTGACCAAGGTTTATTAATTCTTGCTGTGAGGCATCACCCGAACCTGTACCATCGGCAAACTGTAATGTATAGGCTAATGTCATACGCACATTTGCAGTTCTGCGCAAGTCGTAAGAGAAATTTAATCCTTTGGCAGTACCAAAGTCAAAATTATCATATGTTACATAAGAACTTGGAAATGCGTAATTAATTCTGCGTTGTTGTATCTGGTCTTGAAATTCGCGATAAAATGCAGAAATAGTGATTGCTGAACTACGGCTTAATGCTTGTTTGAATCCCAATTCATAATCTACTGTTTTTTCAGGCTTAAGAGCAGGATTGTTCAAATTACCATCAAATTTTGGTAATAATCTAGTGGCGTGATTCTCCAACGATCTGGTGGGCGTTGTGTTAAGATATCATAGTGCGCAAAAAACTGTGCCATGTCCGAAATAGGGAATGAGAAAGCTATACGGGGCATAAAAGTTATTTGTGGTTCATAATCTTTGAAGCTTGAAGATGCATCGAAGGTCGTTTTTTGAATGTCATCGGTTGGATTAGCAAGATATGGAGAAAGTGTTCCTGTTGTAGTAAGTTTTGCTAATATCGATGGATCCGAAACAGGAATTCCATTTGCATCGTACCAATCTTCACCATTACGGTATCCGATAATATTATTTACACTTGGTTGCTTGAAATCGGAAACATAAACAACATAATCGCTGCCAATTCCTGATGGAAGATTTGGAATTACCAACTCACCGGCAGTTTTGGTTGCATACAACGAGTATTTATCTTTCAATACTTTTTGGTTTGCATCAAAACGATCAACACGAACACCAACGTTGAATATCAAATCGTTGATGGCAAAACGGTCTTGAATAAAACCGGCCATGTAAATTGGTTGAAAAGGCGCTATTTCGCGGGTTGGATTTCCGTTAGCATCAACTTTGCTGAAGTAATCGTTGAATGAAGGCTTATTCTTTTGCTTTTCACCATAATAAGTATAACCGGCATAATCAACCAATTGTACAGGCAACAACAATTCATCAGCATTAAAATATTCTAACTTGAATATCGATGGGTCGTAAGAGTCAATATCGATGAATTCGTTATTTCCTTTTCCGAGTACCTGACGAATATTTTCGAAAAATCCGGTTTGTCCATCATTAGCATAACGATATTGATCCCAATATCCATTTTGAAAGGTTACATCATTAATACTTTGGCTAAGATTAATTTTTATGTTTTGCAATCCACGCATCTTACCCCAGAAACCTATTGGATTTGATGAGAAGAACGCATCAGTACGTTGTTCGTATTCGAAACCTATTTGTATGTTGTGGTTTTTAATATCTGCAGAACCTGTTGCTAAAACACGCAATGCAACGTTATCATCTATACGATAGTTGTTTGGCTCACGACCGGTATTCCACATCAATGAATAAACCGGATCGGCACGCAAACCATTGATTAAAGCACCATCATTAAGCAAATTGTTAATGTTGGTTGGTTCACCAAACAAAGCATAATACTGTTGGGTATACGCCTGTGCATCAGGATTTATACCTCCTGGCGTGAATACCAATGTCGAGTCCTGGTAACCAACTGTGGCATAAACAGATGTATCGGAGGTTGTTCCATTAGCATCAGTATATTTTAGCGTAACAGTATCTTTTACCAAACTACGCAACGACTGGAATTTTCCAATATATCCATAATCAAATACATTATCCTTATGAACATCGTCCTGACGAATTTTGTGTTCTTTAGTATAATCTACCTGTATATTATAATAAGCGTTTTTGATGGTTGAAGCAGATTTATCTTTGCTGGCATCGGCACTTCCAAGGCGGTGAGTAAAACGAGCAAAAGCACGCCATGTATAATCAATCAGTTGAGGGTTATTCACCGCGTTGAATAATGCATAAGTATAAGTAAATTCTCTTCTGTTAGAATATGCACCCGAACCTCCTAAACTGATGGTGATTCCTTTTGCAGGTTGAAAATCTACCTTAGCAGTCATACGTGCACTTCTTGATTTTACATTATCATAAGCTTTAATTTTTTCAAGATCACTAAGTCTTGTTAATTCAGCTCTGCGTATAAAACCTAAACCCGAAGCATTTTTTTGAATAGGGTTCTGACGTAAATCGCTCAACAAATCATCATTCACCTTATAAAATCCTATTGCTGAAGGATTTGGGTCCTTATCAGCCTGAAATTCGGCAGATATAAAGAAGCCTAACAAAGGCGTCTTGGTGCCGTCAGATGATTTTTCATTGCAAGGGGTCCGCTGATATTTAATCCGACAAGATTAAACCCATAAGGATCCAAAAATTGAGAGGTAAGTAATTCTACCCCACCAAAGAAATTTTTTGATGGGCCTCTGGTTGTAATGTTTACAATACCTCCTGTGGCATCACCATAGTTGGCAGGTATTCCACCGGTAACTACGGTAATCTGTTCGATACCACTTTGCGGCAATCCAACAGAACCGCGTACACGCACACCATCTACATAATAATCGGTTGCATTTCCACGCGAACCTCTTATATTTAGATCGTCACCTTCTTTCTTTTGAAATACCCCTGCCGATGTTGCAACCAATGAGTTAACATCACGCACAGGAGCAGCTTGAATGTCTTCGCTGGTTAAGGTGTTTTGGGTTGAAGGATTACCTTTATCGATTACCGGCACTTTGTATTCGGTAATTACGATTTGAGTAATGTCTACAGCCCCCTTCGACATTTTTACATCCTGGAAGGTGATTTTTTCGGAAGAAACTATAATTCCATTTACACCTGTAGCCTGATAGCCAACATAAGATGCTTTGAGATTATACTTTCCCGGGTTGAGGGGCTTGATGGTAAAGTTACCATCAAAATCGGTTTGCGAACCTCCCGCCTGCGACCCATTAAGCTCAACGACCACGTTGGCAAACGGAAGCGGTTCATTGGTGGTGGCATCTACCACCTTACCTTTGATGGAGCCCGATTGAGCAAGTAAACTTGCCCAGGCCACCATTACGATTAAAAATGTAGAGTAAATTTTTCGCATCATAGCGTGTTTATTTAATTGGTTTGATTTGTTTGTTATTTAAAAGTTAAGGTGCGCTAATGTATGTAGTTTATAAAGTAAGTTCCAAACATTATTTTTAAAATGACTAAAATATGACTTTGTCATGAAGTTTATTTTTGATATTCAAATGATTCTAAAACCGCTGCCATGCTGGCTTGTTAAGAATTTCGCCTCCCAATATTAATGATACTAAAGATTGTTGGTGCAAGAAACCTTTTTCTGCAATTTTGGTATTATCGTCCATAGCATATGCTTCATCGGAATTAATCTGCAGTTGTGCCATACTGTTGTGAACAAGATGTTTGGTGCCATCTTCTTCTAAACTATGTGGCAAATTCATTACTAAAGGTGTTGAACTTTTTGTCATCGGTTTCATCACCGATTGTTGTTTAGTTAAACGTGTAACGGGAATTTTTTCTGCAGGAATTCTTTTTGCAACAGGCTGAAAAATCGGTTTGGGTTTTTGAGGTTCATTAGCCTCCATTGGCTTCGCAGGACTATTTTGTTCTAACTCCTGCTTGCGATTTTTTGCCGCACCCTGCTGCTTACTATATTCTTTATAAATATAATATACAACAACTCCCACTATGTAAAGTATTAGTTTGTTATCCACTAACCGAAATGAAAATAAAATTTGTGATAGAAATAATTCGCGGTGAAAGATACATCATTATAAATGACACCACCAAAAATTATTTTTCGCTTACGCAAAATATTAATTGACAAAAAATGCTTGAGTGTTAATATATTTCCCTTTGGCACAAAAGGAATAGGGCTACATTTGCGGGTTCGGACAAAACCTTATACTTATTTTACTTACACAGTTTTATAATGAGATTAAATTCTTTAGAAATAAAAGGCTTTAAAAGCTTTGGCGATAAAGTTACCATACACTTCGATAAAGGAGTAACAGCCATAGTAGGGCCAAACGGATCGGGCAAATCGAATGTTGTTGATGCCATGCGGTGGGTGCTGGGCGAACAAAAAACGCGTATGCTTCGTTCCGAAAAAATGGACAACATTATTTTTAACGGCACTCGCACCCGTAATCCTGCAAACCTTGCCGAGGTATCGCTCACTTTTGAAAACACAAAAAATATTCTTGCTACCGAATATTCAACGGTGACTATTACACGCAAGCTTTATCGCGATGGCGACAGCGAGTATTATTTAAATAATGTGCAATGCCGTTTAAAAGACATCACCGATCTTTTTCTTGATACAGGAATTGGCCCCGATTCGTATTCTATTATAGAATTGAAAATGGTGGACGAGTTGTTGAATGATAAACACAATACTATAAGTCAATTGCTGGAGGAAGCTGCAGGTGTTTCGAAATATAAAATACGCAAAAAACAAACACTGTCGAAACTTGCCGAAACCGACAATGACCTAAACCGCGTAAACGACCTGATGTTTGAAATTGAGAAAAGTTTGAAGCAACTTGAACAGCAAGCAAAAAAGGCCGAAAAATATAATCGCTTGAAAGGTGAATATAAAGAGTACAGTATTGCTTCGGCACTTTACAATATAAAAGGATATCGTTTACAGTTTGAAGAGTTGCAACTGCAAGAACAACAGCAAACTGACGAAAAAATAAAATTCGCTACACAAATAGATACACAGGAAGCAGCATTGCAGGCAAAAAAAACGGAGGCTCTTGAAAAAGAAAAATCGCTATCGGCAGCACAAAAAATACTGAACGAAAAATTAATAGCTGTTTCGCAACTTGAAAACACCAAAACCACTTTGCAAAATAAAATTTCTTTGCTCGAAGAAAAGGAATTGAAAATCAATATTCAGAATGAGCAGGATGATAAATCAATGGTGTTACTTCAAAATGAATTAACACAATTGGTGGAGCGCAAAACAGAAGCCGAACAAAAACTATCTGCCATGCAGCAGGAACTTGTTTTGCAAAAAGAAAAAACCGATGAGTTGAAATTGCAATTCTCAAAATCGCAAGAGGAACTAAAATTTTTAAACGAACATTTATTTAAAACCCGGCAGGAACTCAATCAGCATGAAACAAAATTGGCAGTAAATCAGGCAAGGTTTGGTTCGCTCAACGATGAATTATTGCGCATTAACGAACAGTATCAACTCAGCATGCAAAAGTTGCAGGACGTGGATGCAGAATTGCAACAAGTAATGCCGCAAAAGCAAGAATTAGAAAATAGTATTGCGACACAAAAAGAGAAAAAAATATTGCTCGAAAATATTCAACGGGAAAAAAGTGAGAGGCTGAAAAGTTTCAACACTCAATTACTTGATGCATCGCGCAAAGCTGATGCAAAATTAAATGAGTACAACCTTACAAAAAATATGCTCGAGCAAATGGATGGTTTTCCCGAGTCGATAAAATTTTTGAAAACCAATCACGAAAAATCCAAACGCTCACCATTGCTCAGTGATATTATTAGTTGTAAAGATGATTATAAAATAGCGATTGAAAATTATCTTGAGCCATACCTCAATTATTTTGTGGCGGATTATGCAAACGATGCATTGGAAGCTTTAAATATTTTAAGCGAATCGGCAAAAGGACGTGCCAACTTTTTTATTCTGCAAAATTTCAAAATCACCTCGTCAGACAGCATTACTCCTCCTGTTGATAGCATTCCTGCAATGTCTGTTGTGGAGTTTGAAGAAAAATATCGTCCAATGTTTGAGCATTTACTCGCTCATGTTTTTATTGTTGATGATGTAAAACGTTTGGCAGATTTTCCGGATAATATGCCTCGCATGGTTTTACTTTCTTCTAATGGAACTATTGTGCGTCAGCGGTATTCATTTGCCGGTGGCTCTATTGGTTTATTCGATGGAAAGCGTACCGGCAAATATAAAAATTTGCAAGCTATGGAAAACGATATTAAAGACCTGCAGGCAAGTGTTGAATATTTGCAAAAAGAAGTGCACGAAATTGAAATAGATACAAATGCATTGAATGCAGATTACAAAGAATTGATTGCACAACTTAATGTAAACGAAATATCGTATTCGAAAAACACTGCAACTTTTACTTCGCTTAACAACAACAAAAATTTTCTTAACACCGGCCTCTCGTCATTTAAAGCAACAATAGAAAAACTGGAAAATGAAATTGGATTACTTACAAATGCAGGTTCATTTGAAGGTGGTGCCGGTGATAGTTTTAGCGATGAATTGCGAAATATGCTCAATAAATTAATAGACGATCAAAAACAAAAACAGGAACAAGTAAACTTATTGCAACAGCAGTCGGGCGAAAACTCGCAACAATACAATCAACATAATATTGCATGCATACAGCAATCGAATTTATTGCAAAACATTACGCGCGATTTAGAATTCAAAAATTCGGAACTACAAACTATAACTGCACGTAAAGCACACAATACCGAAGAATTAAAAAACACGATGGAAACTTTGCACATTTCCAAAAGCGAATTTGAAACACATACTTCGATATTGATAGCAATGCTTGAAGAAAAAAATATTATGGCCACTGGTTTAAATGAATTTGAAAACGATTACTTTAAATCGAAAAGTGAGATAGATGAAAGTGAACGTGCTATAAATGATTTCCGCAGGCAAAAAGAAAATGCCGAAACTGTTGTGCAAAATATTCACGACAAAATAAACGATTTGAAACTTCAACTCAATTCCCTAAAAGAAAGATTGAACGTAGAGTTTGATACTGACATAAACAATCTGTTGGAAGAAACACCAGACGAACAGTTGAACGAAGAAGAACTGCATGCTAAAGTTGAAAAACTAAAAAAACAAATTGCTGATTTTGGTCCGGTAAATCCTATGGCACTGGAGCAATTTACCGAAATAAAAGAACGTCATGATTTTATTTTGAAAGAACAGGAGGATTTGAAAAATGCCAAAGCATCATTACTGCAAACCATTGCAGAGATTGATACCACGGCACACGAAAAATTTATGGAAGCATTTATAAAAGTGCGCGAGAATTTTATTGTGGTATTCCGTTCACTGTTCCGCGAAGAAGATAAATGCGATCTTGTACTTTCCGATCCAAGCAACCCACTTGATAGTGAGATAAATATTATTGCTCAACCAAAAGGTAAAAAACCATTAAGCATACAGCAATTATCGGGAGGAGAAAAAACACTTACTGCTACAGCATTGTTGTTTGGTATTTATTTATTGAAGCCTGCACCATTTTGTATTTTCGATGAGGTGGATGCCCCGCTCGATGATAACAATATTGATAAGTTCATTCACATCATTCAAAAATTTTCGGACGAAACACAATTCATTATCATCACGCACAACAAAAAAACAATGACTGCTACCGATATCATTTATGGTGTAACTATGGCCGAACAAGGCATCACACAATTGGTACCGGTTGACATGCGCGAGTTTGAAGAAGTGGTATAGTTTTTTTTGGGCAGATTTATTTTAAACTTTTTCAAAGCCTTTCGCTTTAGTACCCTTGTTGCAAAAAAAATATTTCGGCTAAAGCCAATTATTTAATCCGTCAGATAAATCTGACGGCAATGAAGGCTATCGCAAAAAACATTTTGTGTATTTCGTAGCAAAAATTATTTGCATTCATTCGAGCATTCGCGGCAAAATTTTTGCAATACTTTCTTTTTGTGTAACACTTTTAATGCAAGTGTAACAAAGCAATCTACGCGCCACAGCATCTTGTCACCGCTGAGATTACTTCAGTCGTACCTCCTTCGCAATGACGGGAAGAAAGTGAAATTCTTTCGTGCATTCGCGGCAACTTGCCTTAAACTTTTTCGGTATTCATCCGCGGCAAACAAGCATTTTATTTTTTGCGTTTCCCTTGTGTACTCTTTGGCTCGTAAGGTTTTTTCTTTGGCGCTTTCTTTTCATGAAATGCCCCTTTGAATTCAGGATTGGTTTTGCGTTTTTGAAAATCTATTTCGCGCAACATGGCTTGCCTTTCTTCGTAAGAAGTTTCTTCAATAAAAACTCCTGCAGGAATATCCTTCACTTCAATTTGTTGTTTTATCAATTTTTGAATTTGACGCAAATTATACTCATCGGCAGGACTGCAAAAAGTGATGCTGTCGCCCAAATTAAAAGCCCTGCCCGTGCGGCCAATACGGTGAATATAATCTTCGTAAATAATTGGTGTATCGAAATTTATAACATGCGTTACACCCAGTATATCAATACCACGTGCGGCAACATCAGTAGTCACTAACACACGCACTTGTTCGCGGCTAAATTGTTCCATGGCATTCATGCGCGATTGTTGCGTTTTATTTCCATGTACCAGTTTCACTTTTCCACCACCAAGCTTGCGCTCAAAAAATTTGTAAACATCGGTGGCATTTAATTTCGATTTGCAAAAAATTATCACTTTATGAAACTCATCATCTGCTGCATTAAAAAAATGTTGCAGCAAATTAAGTTTCGTTTTTAAATTTGGCGTTAAGTACACGCATTGGCTAACCGTAGTAGCGGTGCGGTTTTCGGGCTCAATATGTATGATGTGTGGAAAGGCAACAAAGTCGTGCATTATTTTTTGTACCAGTTCGCTCATGGTTGCCGAAAATAATAAATGTTGTCGCTTACGTGGTAATACTTCAAGCAATGCATGTAATTGAGGAACAAAATTTTTGTCCATTAATTTTTCCGCTTCATCGAGCACAAAATGTTTTACATACTTCAAAATCAAATGGCCATTCATATACAACTCATGCACACGCCCATGAGTACCAACTATAACATCGGCACCGGCATTCAATTTTTCGATTTGTTTTTTTGCACCCACAGCACCATAAAGCGAAACACATCGCAAGCCTGTATACTTTGCCAATTGATTAAATGTGTTTTCAACTTGAATAACCAACTCGTGTGTAGGTACAATTATCAGTACACGAGGAAAATCAATTTTAGCATAGCCCAATATTTTGATTAGTGGCAATAAGTATGCAGCCGTTTTTCCTGTGCCCGTAGGTGCAATGCCCACCACCTCCTGCCCTGCAGTAATAAGTGGAATGCATGCTTGTTGCACAGCAGTGGGTGTTACATAACCTGCCTCAACAATTGCACTTTGTATTTGCTTGTTAAAATTAAAAGTATCGAATCCCGGATTTTCTTTTTGCATAATGCAAATTAACACATTCCCTGGTGATGTTGTGTTTAAATATTTAATGGCTGCAATCCATTATTATTTAATCATGAAACTTAAAGTCAACGAAAATCATCTATGTAAATATTGTTGCAGACAATAGGTTTATGCTTACATTAGCACATCAAAATAAAGAAAAAAAATGAAAAGTTTATCATCATTAATTATTTGTATTGCTATATCAATTTGCAGTTATGCTCAATTAAATGTTTGGCAACAATCGGGTGGACCATATGGCGGTTTATGCAGTAGTATTATTGAATGCAATGGTGCTTTATTCGCAAGCTTCAACAATAGTCAAACAGAAGGAGGCATTTGGAAATCGTCAAACTTTGGCGCATCATGGATAGATGTATCGGGCACAATGGGGCAATGCTATGCGCGCGATATGGAATGCTGGAATAATATATTGGTAGTATCGACAGCCGATTCTGTTTTTTATACCAGCAATTCAGGAGCATCGTGGACACCATTGATGAATGGAATTGGAATTGGCAACGCTATCACTCAAATATGCATTTACCAAAACGAGTTGTATGGAGTACTTTATAAAGGTACAGGTGAATCGGAAATTCACAAATTAACAGACACGTCTTCAACATGGACTTACAGTAACTTTCAGGTGCCATGGACAAATAGCATAACCGATGTGGTGGCAACAGATAGCGCAGTTTTTATTTGCAGCGATTACAGTTACAATATTTATAAGTCGAAGGATAATGGAGCAACATGGAACAATGCAGGAAACAATATTGCATTTAATACTACTGTGCAAACATTAAATGGAACCGGCAATATTTTATATGCCTCAACCAACAACGGAATATACATGACAACAGATGGTGGTGCGCTGTGGATGCCTGCTACCAATGGTTTGCAAGGCACCAATTCGGTTTGTTTCAAAATGCTTGTTAAAGGACCTTTACTTTATGCAGCGTTTACCGACTATTCATCGGTGAGCAAAATAGTGATAGGTTCAAACACATGGACTCCATGCAATCCCATAGGTTTTCCCACCATAACAGCCAGTTATGCTATTGCAGAACAAAGCGGTCAAATTTTTATTGGCACTATCGAAGGTATTTACAAATCATCGAACAATTGTCAAAATTTTACGCCTTCACATACCGGAGTAAAATCATCTTTAACAACAGCTATATTTAAGCACAACAATGTATTGCTTGCAGGATGCGGTTCACTGGCAGGCATACAGCAATCGCCCGACTATGGTACAACGTGGCAAACTACAACTACACTCAACAACGATTTTAGTAAACACTTCACTTTTTATAATGGCGATTACTATGCTACGAGTTATAAATTTGGTGTTATAAAATCGAACGATGGTTTAACATGGAATAGCTCGGGAACAGGATTAAACGCTACATCAAGCCGGCTATTAAATTTCGCCAACAAGCTTATTGCTTCTACAACCTCAGGTATTTTTGAAAGTACAAATGGTTCCAACTGGATCGCAATGGGCACTGGCATTCCTACTAATACATTTATTAATATTGTGGTGGAAGCAAATTCAAATCTATTTGCTTTGAAAAACAACAGCAGCCTTATATATGCATCTACCGACTCAGGATTAACATGGATTATAGATACTGCAGGCCTATCGGGTTTCAGCGGTTTCAAAACATTACATGCATACAAAAACTACGTTTATCTTTTTTCCGACTATTATACTTTTCGAAAAAATGCCGCCTCCACAGTGTGGCAAAAAATAAGTAATTTTCAATACAATTCTATCATCGATGTAGCTGATAATGGACGCAGTTTAATTTCGGCAAGTTACACTCCATTCAAAATATCGAATGATGATGGTACTACGTGGCAAACATGGAACGATGGTTTACCTGCAACAAATATTAATTCGCGCAGCCTTTTTATTGATAACGATACCGTGTACGCTGCCACCGAAGGTTTATCAATTTGGTGGCGCGATTTAACCCCCGCAATGACCGGTGTACAATCTTCCACAACATCATTGTGTGCCGGCAATTCTTTCTCTGTTACGTTTGCAACAAATGGAAGTTTTCTTACCGGAAACGCATTCTATGCTTTACTAAGTGATAGTAATGGAAGTTTTGTAAACCCTGATACTGTTGGAAGTTTATTTGCAACTATTGGCGGCCTTATTCCATGTTCCATTCCGGCAAATCAACCCGAAGGCAACCATTACCGTATACGTGTAATATGTACTATGCCTGTGCGATTATGCGGAGAAAATAATGTTGACTTAACAGTGTATGCAAAAACTGCAATGGGCTTGCAACCGGCAAATCAGAAAACGTGTGCGGGCAAAAGTACTGCATTCTATTGCACTGCAACCGGAAGTAATTTAACGTATCAGTGGCAGATAGATAATGGCGGTGGATTTGTAAATCTCCTTGCCGACCAACATCATGCCGATGTAAATAAACAGTTATTGCTGATTATTAGTCCGGATTTAAGTATGGACAATAACAATTACCGCTGCGTTATTGCAGGTACGTGTACACCTATAGTTACGAGCAACAGTGCTACATTAAGTGTAAGCAATAATTTTCCGGCCATTATCACCCAACCGGTTGATACTAATGTATGTGAAACAGCAACTGCACAATTTAATTTAAATGCCAACGGCATTAATTTTACATATCAATGGCAAGTAAATACAGGCTCAGGATTTTTTACTGATTTAACCAATAATGCTAATTATGGTGGAGTAAAAACGCAAACACTTCAAATTTATAATACTCCATTATCTCATAATGGATACCAATACCGTTGCCAACTTACCGAATGCGTTTTTAGCGATATAGTAACACTAGGTGTATACGGAGGTGTGGCCATTATCCAACAGCCAACCAATCAAATAACATGTGCCGGTGGTACCGTACAATTTTCAACTGCCGCGCAAGGTGTAAGCCTTCAATACTTATGGGAAGAAAATAATGGTAATGGCTACACCCCATTGAGCAATAATGCCACTTATAGTGGAGTAAATACTCCCGCACTTAAAATTACAAATGCTACAGCTTTGATGAACGGATACACTTATCGTTGCACAATGGATGGGTACTGCGATGGATTACAATATGCCACAATCGATGCCACACTCTCTGTACAACCATCTAATGTAAATATTACCACACAACCTGCCAATTTAAGTGCTTGCGAAAAAAGCGATGCTCTATTTTATGTTCCCGCCACAGGAAATCTTTCGTATCAGTGGCAAATAAATTTTGGCAATGGCTGGACATATCTTACCGACACATCAAATATTCTTGGTGCTAATGATGATAGTTTAATCATAAACAATGTGAATACCTTTTATAATGGCGCTTACCTGCAATGTATAATTTCAGGATGTACTGTTACCGACAGTGTCATGCTCACTGTTAATACGCTGCCGGTAGTTACACTTTCTCCATTCAATGCAGTGTGCCAATATGCAGGGCCATTTTTGTTAAGTGGTGGAACACCAACTGGTGGCACTTTTATTGGTTCAGGGGTTAGTAACAACATTTTCAATCCTATTACTTCAGGCAACGGAGCAATCCTGATTGTTTACACTTATACCGATGCTAATGGTTGCAGCAATTCAACCTCACAGTTTTTAGTGGTTGATACATGTTTATCGATACCACGAAATAATATTAATCAATTGGCATTGTTTCCAAATCCTTTCACCGATGTAATTCATATAAAAAACAACCACAATTTATTAACGCTAACTATCTACGATGTAATGGGCAATGAAGTATTAAAAACTAATTCGCAAAAAGAAACAATTGAATTGAATACAGAAAAATTGAAGAGCGGAATGTATATGCTGCAATTATTTGATGGCAAAAACATGATAACAAAAAAAATAATCAAGTCCCAATAACATAACCAAAGCATGATATTGCATCACAAAATAGTTGGCACGGGCGAGCCGGTTTTTATTTTCCATGGTTTGTTTGGTTCGCTCGACAACTGGATGTCCTTTGCCCGAAGCCTTTCATCACATTCATTTCAATGTATACTTGTCGATTTGCGTAATCATGGACATTCGTTTCATGACGATGCTTTCAACTACGAAGTTATGTGTGATGATGTGCTTGAATTGATGCAATATTTGAAAATAGAAAATGCAAATATGTTAGGGCATAGTATGGGTGGCAAAGTAGTGATGCATCTTTGCGAAAAGAAAAGCGATGCCATAAAAAAATGGCAGTAGTTGATATTGCTCCACGTTACTACCCACCGCATCATTCCCAAATTTTCGATGCCATGCATTTGATAGATTTCGATTTTGTAAAACACGTAAGGATGCCGAGCAAATTTTGAAAAATGAAATAGATGACATAGCCACATTGCAATTTATTTTAAAAAATATTTATTGGAAAACCGACATACAACTTGCATGGCGCTTCAACATTAATGCATTGGAAAAAAATATTGACTCCATTGGTACAGCTATCATCTATGATAGTATCTGTAATACGCCCACCCTTTTTTATAAGAGGTGAAAAATCGAATTACATAAATGCTGATGATGGAAAAAGCATTGCTCAAAATGATTCGAATGCAAAAGTTGTAACCATCGCAGAAGCAGGTCAGTGGGGGCATGCCGGGAAACCAAATGAGGGGTTGGATGTGGAAGTAGAATTTTTACGTGGATAAAAAATAGAGGCATCAATACATGCTTTTACATCTAATGCGTACAAAATGATTTTGCAATAATAGTTATGAATGCTATGTTCAACTGAATAAATTTAATTTTTTGCGCCACGTGATTTTTAAAAACCATACTTAGTTATATAATTTAGAAAAATTGAATATTCATATTATAAAAGTTGATAGATTCGCACACTAAATTTTAATACTATGAATGATCGTAAAAAAATGAATATAGCCATTGCCGGGTATCATATGTTGCAAATAATGTGTGCTGCTGATAATGAATTTAATGCACACGAAGATGCCCTTATCCGTGAATACCTTGCCGAAACTTTCCCGTTCGATTTGAATCTTGACCATGAGATGGAAACATTAAGTGCATTGCATCCTGATAACTATATGAAACACTTTACAGAATGCATGAATGATTTTTATGCTGACTCTACTGAAAAGGAGCGCGCAAGGTTTTTCGACATGGTTGTAAAGTTGGCTGTGGCCGATAAAAAAATTACCCGCGAAGAAAACAACTTTGTAGATGCCCTTTACGATGCATGGGAACCATCGCGCGATTGAAGAGAAATTAATTTAACACCTTAAATTATTTTTAAGGAAATAATTTTTCCAAAAAACATATCATGAGCAATCCCATCAGCAAACATTTTTCGAAGGGAATATGGCTCATGCTGCTTGCCACTTTTTCATTTTCGCTGATGAATATTTTTGCCAAACTATTGCATCGGCTGCCGGTAATGGAAATAGTTTTTTTTCGCTGCTTTATTTCTGTGTTGTTTTGCACCGCAGCATTGCTCAAAGAAAAAGTTTCGTTCAAAGGCACAAACTTCAAACCTCTTATTTCGCGGGGCTTAACAGGAACTACCGCATTGATATTATACTTCATCACCTTGCATAATATTCCTATGGGCACGGCAGTGACAATACAGTATATGTCTCCAATTTTTAGCGTGGTAATGGCGTATTTGTTTTTGAAACAAACAATAAACCGGTTGCAATGGCTTTGTTTTGTTGCCGCTTTTATTGGAGTTGCTCTCATAAAAGGTTTCGACAATTCTATACAACTAAATTATTTACTCATTGGCTTGTTGTCTTCTATGCTTTCGGCTGTATCGTACACACTTATTAGCATGATGAAAAAAACAGAACATCCCATGCTTGTAGTATTTTATTTTATGCTTATTGGCAGCATTGTTGGTTTTATAGGAATGCTATTTCATTTCGAAAAACCAACATTAATGGAGTTTGTATATTTAATCCTTGTGGGCATTACTACACAACTGGGGCAAATAAATATGACACGCGCACTTCAAGCCGAAGCACTGGGCAAAGTGTCTATAGTTCAATACATCGGAATTGTGTTCGCTCTTATTTTCGGTGTTTTACTTTTCGGTGAAACTTACACCGTGTTGATGCTTTTTGGTATTGCTATAATTGCTGCAAGTGTGGTTACCAATGTACTACTTGCTAAGAGTTGAGGATTGTCATTGGGCATTTTGGATTGTCATTGGTCATTTTGGATTGTCATTGGTCATTTTGGATTGTCATTGGTCATTTTGGATTGTCATTGGTCATTTTGAACCCCGACACTTCGGTCGGGATGCCGACCAAAGTGTCGGCACACTGGTCATTGAGGATTGTCATTGGTCATTGGTGTTAGCACAATTGTCATGCTGAGGAACGAAGCATCTCTGCTGCGTAAGCAATATGATGCGAAAGCAACAATTCGCGAAAGCAACAATTCGCGAAAGCAATTAATAACGGATGTTTTATCAGGCGCCATCCATACTGGCAGAGATGCTTCGTTCCTCAGTATTGCAAATGCACCAAAGTTGCAAAGTGTATAAAGACCTTTTAGAATTTCATTCTAAATAATTATCAAAGCTTAGATTTGGTCAATAGTTCTAAAGTCCCCATTTCCATTGTGCGCCAGCCATTGTCTGTGTCCTCACAAACAATCCATTGCATTTTAATCTTAATTTACAATTTCCACTCCCGCATTTTTAATTTTCAATTCTTAATTTCTGGTTCTAATTTAATTTCCAAAAATTATTTCAAATGAAAAATATCTTCAACACCAATGTAACGTTCAGCCGTAAAGCCTTCGGCATAGTTCACTCCTATTTGGCGGCCCAGTTCTGCATTGCGGGCTTTTACAGCATTTAAAAATTCGGGTGACGAAATATATGTGTCGGGCTCGCCACTATTGGGGTCGTGAAATTGTGTTTTGTATGCACGTATGCTTTCCATTTTACGTTCCATTTCGGCACTTATGTCCACCACAAAATGCGGGTTTATATGTCTGTCCTGAATGTAATGGTACACAGTTGCGGGTCGCCATGCTTTTTGTGCCACACCATCAAGCATTGTTTCTATTTTCATAAGGCCGCTTAGGAAACATGCATCGGAAGCCAGTTTTGACGAACGTCCATGATCGGGGTGGCGGTCATACACAGCATTGCAAATAACAATTTGTGGTTGATACTTGCGAATGTATTTTATGATAATCCTTTTGTTGGATTCATTATTTTCGAAAAACCCATCGGCCATTTCTGCATTCTCGCGCACATTCACACCAAGTATTTTTGCTGCGGCATTCGCTTCATCATATCGTGTTTGTGCTGTACCTCTCGTTCCAAGTTCGCCTTGGGTAAGGTCGAGTATTCCAACTTTTTTTCCGGCATTAATACTTTTAATTATCACACCGGCACAACTTAATTCTACATCATCGGGATGTACACCAATCGCAAGTAAATCTAATTTCATATTTTATTTTTCTATTGAAGAATTCTTTATTAAAAACACATATACCGAAAAAGCGGAATTTCTATTATTTTTATTTTGATAATTACATCCATATATTTTTCGATACAAATTACGTTGAACCCTTTCAGGGTTCTTTTGATAGTTGCACTTTAGGTCCACAGGTTTTACCTGTGGTTATTCAAGTTGAACCCTTTCAGGGTTCGAGGCAACTTGTATAATGATTAAACTTATAAGTGAGATAATTTTTCTAGTTCAACTATTATAACCAACCAGCTCTAGAATCAAATACCTCAATAACCAACTAACACAACAACCTAACAACTCAATAACGAAATAACATAATAACAAAATAACTCAACAACCTATTTACAAAACAACCAATAACATTATCTTCGCAAAGTTAAATTTTATCATCATGCTAAAAATTATATTCATCAATACTTTTTTGTTCGTTGCAATTGTTGCTAATGGACAAAATACATTTCAAAAAATATACGAAAATAGTTTGGGTGATGCACAGTGTTTCGGCTCATTCCAAACCAACGATGATGGTTACATTTTTACAGGTGTAGCCCAAGCCCCTTCGTATAAAATATACATGACCAAAACCGATTGCGAAGGAAACATTTTGTGGAGCAACTCTTACAATCCAAGCTCAACAGTTGGCAATATTTCGCATCGTGTAATTGAAACATCCGACCATGGTTATTTACTTGCTGCATCAATTGGACAATTTGGTTCGTATAATATTATGGTTGTAAAAACTAATCAGGCGGGAGCAACAGAGTGGCACAAAGTGATTCAAGGTTCGAAGGACGATATGGTGAATGCAGTGATAGAAACACAGGACCATCATTATGTATTAGCCGGTTACACTGCATCCTGGGGACAAGAGGCCAATAGTCCATCCGGCTATCGCGATGTATATGTTGCAAAGTTAGATACCGGTGGCAATATGATTTGGGCAAAAACATATGGTACCGATGAAACAGTAGACGAAGCATTTGACATAGCGGAATCGACTAATGGTGGTTATGCAGTAACAGGAAGGTACATTGAGCAAGGCACATTTTTTTGCATGTTGCTAAAAACAGATACAGCCGGAAATATGGAATACATTCGTGCTTATGGCGATACCAATCAGCACACTGTTGGATATGGAATTGTTGCACTTGCCAATGGCGGATTTGCAATCACTGGTTCTACTACATTAACAAAAACAAGTTATCAGGATTATGGCGATGAATTTATTTTTAGAATAAATGCCCTGGGCGATACTTTATGGTGCCACAGTTATCACGGAACCAATATAGATGGCAGCGAAACAGGTTCTTCCATTGTAGATATTCAGGGACAAGGATTTGCCATTGCTGTTCCTACATTTTCATATCCATCAACAGGTTTTGTACCCAACAAGCATGTTATTTTACGAACGGATATAAATGGAAATATGACTATGGTTCGCGGTTACAACACAGGAAGTTCGCATTATAATTATTTGACAAAAACGGGAGATTTGCTGGGTTACATCATGTCGGGTTTTTCAAATAATTACACCACACCGTTTGCTAATAATTTGTTGCGTATGAATAATAATTTTGAAACCGGTTGCAACGAAACCAATTTATTGAGTTTAACAGTTCAAGAAAATCCTCCGGTAAAAATACGTATACCTCCGGTTGTAATTGCTTCGGGTAATAATGTGATGAACAATACTATTCAGGGTTTGCTGCCTTATAGCATACAGGTTTTGTGTGAAAACATAATGGACAGTTGCACAACCGCAGCATCTATAACACAATTTATTGCAGACGAAAATAATTGGATGCAGGTTTTTTACAATAGCGAGGCACAACAATTAATAGTGAATCATAACTCAGCTCAAAGCAATTTTAGTTTCAATATTATTGACATGAGTGGGCGCAATATTGAAAGCGGGGTGTTGCAAAACAATACCATCAACTTGCCTTCTAATATACATGGAATACATATTGTGCAGATCTATAACAAAACTGATATGCACACTTTTAAAATATTTTTGCCTAACAAATAAAATCAATCAACTGCCTATAGCAATCTGGCAACCACTGTGATGCGGCTGTTGATTGGTGATATATAAATCGACAAACATTTTTACACGGGCAAAATATTCGCGCAGCGATGTCTTTAATCCTTGTTCGGCCGTTACATCTTTTGCATTGAATGCAATGGCATTTATGTTATGATGTTGGGCAATAAACAATGCCCGTTCGTTTTGAAATTGCTGAGAAATAATTGTAAAGTTGGTTTGGCCAAAAATATCGCGACAGCGCAACACGGAATCTAAAGTACGTAACCCTGCATAGTCTGAAATAATTACCGAATCGGGCACACCGCGTTTTACAAGTGCAGCACGCATTTGTGCCGGCTCGTTATAACTCAATGTACGATTATCGCCACTAACAACTATGTACGAAATTTTTCCACTTGCATATAATTGCCACGCTGCGTCCATTCTATTTTCGAAAAAAGGATTTGCAATACCTCTGCCCAAGCTGTGTGAGGTGCCCGGTAACAATGCTACTTTATTGTAAGGAATAATTTGCGACTGATTATAAATAAAAGACTGTGTGGATTGAATAGTAATGTAATTGCAAATGATTAAAGAGCATACAGAAAACAACATGATTAAAATAAAGAAACGCCAAAAAGAAAACATTCGCAATGAGTTAATCAGGCGATTACGAAAAAAAACTAAATGCAACATGACCGTATTTACGTGTGCTTTCATAATGTGGTAAATGCAACATCGATTCCTTTTCCGAATGTTCTAAAATCAATTTCCCATCGGTGGTTAGCAATTGGTTGCTAAAAACTAACGAAACAATTTCACTTTTATTTTCTAAAGTATAAGGAGGGTCGGCAAAAATAATATCGAATTTACCGGTGCATGCATCAAGAAACTTAAATACATCTTTTCGCACAATCTGTGTGTTATCGAAATGCAAATCGTTTACGGTTTTGAAAATGAATTTATAACATT
Source organism: Bacteroidota bacterium (assembly GCA_016717325.1). Classification (GTDB taxonomy): domain Bacteria; phylum Bacteroidota; class Bacteroidia; order AKYH767-A; family OLB10; genus JADKFV01. The sequence goes on from JADKFV010000016.1 coordinate 99,704, forward strand.
CTTCGTGTATATCGACAGAACAAACGTGCTTGGCTCCACGCGATAAAAATTCGTAGGTAATATTGCCTGTACCGGCAAATAAATCAAGTACGCTCACATCTTCAAAATCAAATTGATTAGCAAGAATATTGAACAGACCCGTTTTGGCAAAGTCGGTAGTAGGCCTTACCGGTAGCGATGCAGGGGCGTTAATTACTTTTGATTTATATAATCCGCTAATTATACGCACAAACTCAAATCGAAAATAACCGGAAAATAATGGGCAGGCACGGAATTGAAATGAAATGAAAAAATATGATTCGAGGTACGGTCTACAAATTTAATATCGCGCAAATATTTGCTCAATATATTTCGCATGTCAAGTTGCTTTAAGCCATGCTGCGATAATTCTGTTTTCAACGTGTAGGTATCCAGTTTCAATTGCTCTATTACGTTCATCATAAAGTACATTATATCGTCCTCGTTGAAATACTGAAACGTATTGTAAAATATCATTTTCCCATTTTGTATTACACATACATTCACGGTCTTGTTTAATATGTTTACAAACATATAATTATCGGGGCGGTCCTTGTACTTCAACAGCAAACTGGTAAGCCATCCGCTGATATAGTGACAAACATGTGCAGTAGGGAAATTATTTTTTATAAAATATGACAGGGCACTATCAACACTGTAAAGGTTAACAAAATCGGCATACTTTATTTTTTCGAAGAACAAATCTTCGTGGCCCATCCTGTCAAAATTCAAATCGAAATAGCTCTGCGCATTTTGCTCATCGAAAAAAGCTTGTGGTATAAACAAATTTTTGCGCGATTCTGCGGCCAATACTACTTGCTTGTAAGATTTATCTTTAAGGTATTTTTCTTCGCCAATTATTTTGGTTACAAAACTCAATGTTTCGTTTAACGATTTCGCAAACGACAAATCGTAATATTTAAAACCCACAAAACGGTTGCTTTCATTCTCAAGCATAGCAAAACAAAAGCTATCCTGCGCTATATAAAAGAAAAGGCTATAATTGGAAGCTTGAATCTTATTATCCAATACATCGCCAATTTCAAATTCAGGCTTTAGTTTTTCAGATATTAGTGGCATACAGTTTCAAAAAAAATTAAGTACCCGAAATTACATAAATTATTTTTAACAAGGGAAATATATTTTTTTGTAATACAAGGATGAAACGTTGCGTAAAAAAATCCGGTAAAAAGTCGGGATATTATAACCGGACAAAGAGAAAATTAAGTGAGAAAATACTTAACCTGAATAATATTAAAAATAAATATTTTCGTCCTGATTGAAAACATCAAACATACCTGAATTTGCTTTGGCACGCGACAACATTTGAGAATGATGATTTTTTGAATCGTAATAAAACATTGGCTGATTTTTATCGGAAGAAACATACATGCCTTTATAATCGGGCATCTTTGATAGTTGTGATGATGCCGAAGAATTTGCATCAACATAATCCTGCATCTGTAAAGTCATCAACCACAGGCCTTCTTTGGTTTTATATTTTACAATCAAATCGCGCGAAAATGGCTTACCCTCGCTGGCCGCAAAAATGATAAGGCTTTCCTCGTCAAATGTGGTGGCATTAGGAATATTTCGTAGCAGCGTATCGATAGGGTTGTCGGCAGAATTTAGTCCTGCATCGGCAATAGAATTTGTATCGCAGCAAGATGCATTATTTGAGTGTTTGCCGTTTTGCATTTTGGTAAGATACTGTTTGGTATCCATCATAGCCATTAAAGCATATTTACGTAAATTTAGCTTTTTCGAAAAGCATTTGTTTGCAGCAGTTTTACTTTGATCGGGTTTACAATCACACACTGTAACAACTTGCGATTTTACGCGCGACAGGTTTGTATTAACTGAAGAAGTTTCTATTTTAGGTTGGTCGCTAATGCGATCATAGTTGCAACCACACAGTACAACAACCAAAGTCAATAGCAATTTAGGGAGCAGAGTTTGTTTCATCCTGATTTTTATTTAAGCCCAAAGAAAAGCAAATTATCTTTACTTTAAGTTAAAGCACGTAATTTAACACAATCTTGACAAAACTTTTTGGTTTTATGCTTCCTGACTTCGTACCAAATAGGACGTATTAGCCTGAGCCAAAGGAGTAATCACTATATCGTTCATCACCACATGTGCAGGGCGCGATGCCGCAAAGAATACTATATCGGCAACATCTTCGGCATGCAATGGCTCGTAACCCTGATATACTTTTGCAGCTTTTTCGGCATCGCCATGGAAACGCACGAGCGAAAATTCTGTTTCGGCAGCACCCGGAGCTATGTTGGTAACTTTTATGCCATAGGGCAGCATATCAATCCGCATAGCACGCGATATAGAATCAACAGCTTGCTTTGTTGCACAATATATATTTCCCTTGGCATAAGTTTCTTTGCCTGCAAGCGATGCTATGTTGATGATATGTCCTTTTTTACGTGCAACCATAGTTGGCATTATAGCACGTGATACGTAAAGAAGCCCTTTCACATTTGTATCTATCATGGTTTCCCAATCATCAATATTGCCATCCTGAATATAAGAAAGGCCACTTGCCAGCCCGGCACTATTCACCAAAATATCTATTTGCTTAAATTCGTAAGGCATGGAATTGATTGCATTTTCAACCTCGTTGCGATTACGCACATCGAAAGGCAAGCTCAAAACCTTCACATCGAAATTGGATTTTATGTCGTCTTCAATTTGGTTGAGTCGTTCTTCTCTGCGACCATTAATAATTAAATTATAGCCATGGGATGCAAATTTATATGCTATGGCTTTTCCAAATCCTGCGGTGGCTCCGGTGATAAAAATATTAGACATAATTATTTTCTTTACTCAATTTACTGTGTTTATATCCGTAGGTGAAATAAACTATTAATCCCAACAAAAGCCAAATAAAAAAGTTACGCCAGTTAAGGTAACTCATTTCGCTCATCATGTACAGGCAACTCAATAATCCAAGCAAAGGTATAGTGGACATGTTTTTTACAATAGCCAATATGCTCAGCAAAAATGTAACGATTAAAAAAATCCATGTTGGAATTTTGTGTTTAAACAATGCCCAGCCGGCTTCATATTTTTTGCTCCCATCAATTGGTGAATCATTTACAACCGATGCGTAAGATTGTGCATCCATATTATTTAAGCATGCAACAACATCACCACTATCTTTTTTAAATGCGGCAGGATCAAACATCGATACCTGATATTTTAACTGAGCCATTTCGCGGTCGTCAAGTTGCTTTACCATTTCTGCTGCATTCAACATGCGGGGTTCATTATTTAAAAATTTTTTGCAGTATTAGCGTAATATGTTGCGCCAATCCATACACCACCAATCAATAATACCGGCATTACATAACGGCAATTAAAGTATGGCGTTTTAAATTTTCGCTCGGGTGGATTGGGCAACATTTGCAAACGCAAAACACCGGCACATACCAATACAAATGCAAACAAGGTTCCTATGCTACACAAATCGGTTACCATAGTAAGGTTCATAAATAAGGCAGGAACAGCAACCACAAAGCCTGTAACAATGGTTGCAAACGATGGCGTTTTATATCGTGGATGGATGGTCGCAAATTTCTTTGGTAATAATCCATCGCGGCTCATACTCATCCATATACGAGGTTGGCCCAATTGAAAACAAGAAGCACACTTGCCATGGCCACTACGGCACTTATGCCAATAATAAACGACATCCATTTTAAATTTAATGAATCGAAAACAAAGGCAAGTGGATCACCTACACCAAGTTGTAGAATAATTTACCATTCCTGTTAGAACAAGCGCAATAGCAACATATAAAATGGTACAAATAATTATAGCCCACATCATTCCTTTCGGCAAATCGCGTTGGGGGTTTTTACATTCTTCGGCAGTAGTACTTATGGCATCGAAACCGATGTATGCAAAAAATACAGCTGATACGCCTTTCAATACTCCCGGAATTCCATTAGGCATAAATGGTGTCCAGTTGTCGGTATCGATATAAAATATTCCTACGGCAATTACCAATAACACAACACACAATTTTATGGCCACCATAATATTGCTGGCATTGCGGCTTTCGCGCATCCCGCGGTACACCAGGGCAGTAATGAGAATGATAATGGCTAATGCAGGCAAATCGGCAACTATATGCAAAGGCCCTAATTGCGGTGCATTAACGTAAGCTGTATACGATGACTGCACAGCGGCATCGAGATTAGCAAAACTTGTACCTTTGGCCATAAGTGCAACAGCTTCGTTGTAACCATTGTGTGCTGTAAGAAAATCCATGGTAGCCCAATCGGGAATATGAATGCCAAAATTTTGCATCAGTCCGGTAAAATAATCGCTCCACGAAATGGCTACAGTAATGTTTCCAATGCCATATTCCATTATCAATGCCCAACCAATAATCCATGCTATTAGCTCACCAAAGGCAACATAACTATATGTGTATGCGCTGCCGCTTACCGGAACAAGCGAAGCAAATTCAGCGTAAGCAAAAGCTGCAAAGCCACATGCAATAGATGTAAAAATGAATAGAAATATCACCCCAGGCCCACCACTTGCACTTGCATTGCCAATGGTACTGAATATTCCCGCGCCTATAATAGCCGCAATACCCAAAGCGGTTAGGTCACGTGCACCAAGATGCCTGCCAAGCGAATGCACATCCTTGCTTTCTGCAATTGCTGCATCGCTCATGATTTTACTGATAGATTTTTTACGAAATAAATCCATATTGACTTTTTTGGTTTTTCAAACATAGAAATTTATGTGCGAAGTATACGCTTTTATGTTTTTATTTTTTTTGATGGATTGTATGGATGCAGATTAGCCTGATAAAACGTACAGATATCATCTCTATTTTATTATAGCAAACAAGTTAAGGTAAAGATGAAGAATGGAAATATTTACACTTTTTCAAATCCTTTTTTAAAAAACTCCGATGGCGTGAGCTCGAATGCTTTTATTAATTTTATGAGTGACGAAAAGCGGATGTCTTCTCCCTTTTCATAACGGCCATATTGTGAGCGCGAAATATTATGCTCATAGGCAAAATATTCATAATTACTGTAACCCTTGCTTATTCTTAGTTCTCTCAATCTTGCAGCCAGCATTGCTATTTCAGGCTTGACTTGCTTTTTGCTAATGGTTTTATTGGCTTTTTTCACCTCACAAAAATGAAGCAAAAGCTACTTTTACGTTACCATTAAATAAATACCATTATAAAGAGGTACATATTTTGTATATTATGCGAAAGAATAATACATTTTAGCCTGTTAATATTAACACAAACACATTTACCTTTTACAAATTTAATTATATGAATGCAAATGTATTTACAAAACGAGAAACAGATATTATAAATGAAATAAAAAAAGCGAAAAGCCGAAAGGTAATTGCAGATGCTTTATGTATTTCAATTAACACACTCGATAAACATTTACACTCTATTCACCTTAAAACTAAAACACATTCCGTAGCAGAGTTGATGAATTGGCTGTACAATGGCAAAGCTTGAAAAGCCTTACACCATTGCCTTTTACATCATTATATAGAAAGTACTTTCTACTTACTTCTTTCTAACAACTACTCGTTATTGACAAACCTTATTGCTGCCCTTATCTTTGTTGTCTACCTTGATAAACGAGAATCAATTGACTGTTTAAAAATTAATTGTACTTTTAGTGCAATTAATTTTTAAAAAATATGAAGATGAAAAAGAACATAATTTTAATTGCATTGATTTTAATACAATTTAATTGCATGAGCCAAACATACACCATCCCTTGGGCAACCAAACAACCCGGGTGGGTTTTTCCTATTTGGGTAGAGGATGCATTGGGGAATAAGGATACGGTTTATATTGGGTATGAAAAAACAGCAAGCAGTAATGGTTGTCACATTGATAGTGGGTATGGCGAAGAGTTGTTTTTTATACCTCCAAATACTACTAATTTTTACCTAAACACTTGCCAAATACCTATAGACTCTGTGCATAAATCTGAAGTAGTCTCCAATGTGCCAGGCTTACCTTATGGAGCTACTTTGTTTTTTAACAATGTCATTTTTCCAATTGTAGTAAAATGGGATAGAGCGTTGTTAGATTCCGATTCTTTGCCATTTCCAAGCCAAGCACCAGCACCACGAGCACAATTAGTAATTTTGGCATGGGTAGCTAATAATATAATACCTGCATGTGGGTCAAATCCTATGGTAGCTGCTGATAGTTGTCTTTGTTGTTGTTGCCAACCTGATAGTGTAATTATTGAAAGTGATTTTAATGGTATACCAATAAGTTCTGTTATTACATGTTTAATTATGCCTTGGGTGGGATATTTTTCTAATATTATAGATTACTCAAACGAAAATTTTCTCACTGTTTCACCTAACCCCAGTTATGGCCATTTAAATATTAAATGTGAAAAATTATTAATAATGCTTCATACTGGAATGTGATGGGTGTAAGAAAAAATATCGGACAAAATTTTCAACAAATTGATGTCAATATGTTAAGTAGAGGCATTTATTTTTTTCAATTTGAAATAGATGCTAAAATGTATTTTAAGAAAGTGGTAGTGGCATAGCAATAGGTTGTACTTTTAATGCAATAAATTTTTAAAAAATATAAAGATGATAAAGAACATAATTTTAATTGCATTGATGTTAATACAATTTAATTGCATGAGCCAAACTTACATTATCCCGTGGGCAACAAAACAACCCGCTTGGGTTTTTCCTATTTGGGTGGAGGATGCATTGGGGAATAAGGATACAATTTTTATTTGCTATGATAATACTGCAAACTCTTTACCCTGCACAAAAGATACTGGATTTGGTGAAGAAACTATGTACGTCCAGCAAAACAATAAATTATTTTTAACAACATGCCAAACAACTAGCGATAGTGCCATCAGAGCCCAGGTGACTAGTGTTTTTGGACCTGGGTTGCCTTTTGGAATTGATTTAGAATTTAGGTCTACTACTTTTCCAATAATTATTAGATGGGATCGCTCTTTACTAAATTCTGATTCCCTGCCTTTTCCAAGCCAAACCCCTGCACCAAGAGCGCAATTAGCGATATTAGCTTGGGTAAATAATAATATTATACCAGCATGTGGTTCTTCAGATATACTGGCTTCAGATAGTTGCATTAGTGCATGTTGCCAACCAGACAGTGTAATTATCGACAATTCTGTTAGTGGGATACCCACGAGCTCGGCTATCACATGCATAATAATGCCATGGACAGGTATTCTTGGTGGCATAGTAGAAGAAATTGAGAGCAATTTAATATCAATCACACCTAATCCATCTAAAGGAGTAATTAAAATATCAAGCTATAAATTGATAAACAAGCTTGGTTTTATGATATATATGGTAATTACAAAAAATTGGTGAAAATTTAATGCAGGTAGAAGTGAAAAACTTAAAAAAAGGAATACAATTTTTCCAATTTGAGATAGAAAATAAAATGTATTATAAAAAAGTGGTCGTTGTTGAATAAACGACAAATATGGGTGACTTAATGATGCCCTCGGTTGGTGTAACCCGCCTGCCACCCAAGATAAATCTTATGTGCTCGTCAACAATGCCTAATTCAAATCTACAAGGCTTCAAAAATGGCAAGAATTTAAATTCAACAAGCAAAACCTGTTTGAGATGAACTCTTTCATCGAACATTGATTATTATTTGTAACCTACGTTTGATGCAAAATGAAAAATCTATACCGCTCTCAATTTGGCGAAATATTTTTAACCAACACATTCATGTATACATTTGCGCTATCATGATGATATGAACCAAATCTATTCGTAATCATCATTGTTTTTTGATAATTAGTTTTAATTTTTTTTACCATTATGAATAAGTTTTTTGTCACACTGCTGTGTGTTATTTCTTTCCAAATATCTTTATCGCAGCAAATAATAAATGGCAGCATTTCTACGCGCATCGACAATATAGTTGCAGCCATGCCCGGCCCTGGCACCAATCAATTTCAGGAACCAAGCACCGCACAAATGACTTTGTGGTCAACTTTAATTCAAGACATACTTGCGCGCAGTTACAGCAAGGCCGATAGTATTGCGCCATTTTTAGGATATAAACTCTACCACTACATTGATAATAGCATTGTTGCAAACAAAGACTATTACTTATTAGAAAAAGATTCGGCATCGAGCAATTACTGGGGTACATATATTTTTGCAGATACTGCTGTGAGGCCTTTTTTGTGCATTGAAGCACCACATGCTCTGGCAGACATCAACACCGAAAAAGAAGCCATGTGGTGTTATCAATATCTTGATGCAAAGGTATTGGCAATAAGCGGCACACATCCATGTAACCACGATTCGATAAGCACTTGTTCGGGAAAAACTGTGGTGTGCGATACTACTAATGTATTAGCGCCATTCAAAATTTCGAACATGTCACACAACACAAACAATATTTTTTACACCACAACCGAAGCCGTTAAATACTATCATCTCAAATGTGGTAATAGTGCATTTTCATGGATTTACACCCGATACCAATGACCCGGATATTATATTAAGCAATGGCACGCACTATTATCCTCCCGGTTTCGACTATTGTGTTCTGCTTAAAAATGCGCTGCAGATATTAGACACAGGCGTAGTTTGCAAAATTTCACACGTGAACCTTATCTATAGCAAAGGAATAAGTATGTGGGATACGCATGGCCGTTATTTAAACTATAGCACTACACCATGCAAAAAATCGAGCACCACGCCATCAGGAAAATTTGTTTTTATAGATCAGGATTTCACCAAAATGCGCTCAACGTTTGCCGGTTGGGATTTAATGGCTCATGCGCTCGAAATTGTTTTTCCGGTGGCATCGCCTTTACCGGTCCAACTTGTACAATTCAGAGCATATACAAATAAATCGAAAAATATTAATGTAACATGGTCTGTATACGAAGATGAAAATACTAAATTGTATGTTTTAGAAAAAAGCAATGATGCTAAAAATTACACACCCATTTATAATGTATCGGCTACAGGGAAAGGCGAATTGCAAACTTTTCAATTTACAGACAAGGCACCTTTTGCGAATGCAAATTATTACCGGCTAAGTGTTTTCGACAAACTAAAAGCAAAGCAAATGTATTATGCCACTTGTAACAATAATGTAAGTGAAAACTCAATAATTGTTTGGAGCAACTATGCTGCTCAGCAATTGAGCATAGCCATTGATGGTGATGGTAGTGTAGCTGCCAACATTCAAATATTTGATATAAGCGGCAAACTTATTTACGAAATCAACAATGAATTTGAAAACGGTATAATGCAAATAAATAGTACATTCCTGAATAACTATACAGGCATTATACTAATAAAAGCCACAATCAATGACGAAATAAAAACAGCGAAATTATTTTACAGTGAGGAATAATTTCAGATAAAAGAGCTTCTATTTCTCTTCATTCAAAAACGGGTAACGATAATCGGTTGCCGGCACAAATGTTTCTTTTATTGTTCGTGGCGATACCCAGCGTAATAAATTAATCATCGATCCTGCTTTATCGTTTGTACCCGATGCACGCCCACCACCAAAGGGTTGTTGCCCAACTACAGCACCTGTGCATTTATCGTTAATATAAAAATTACCGGCAGCATGTTCAAGTTTACGCGTTGCAAGTTCTATAGCATAACGGTCGCGGGCTATGATTGCTCCTGTGAGGGCGTATGTACCGGTACGGTCAACAAGGTCGAGGGTTTCTGCGTACTTGTTTTCATCGTATACATATATGGTTAATACGGGTCCGAAAATCTCTTCGCACATTGTTATGTAGTCAGGTTTTTTTGCCAGCAATATGGTAGGCTCAATAAAGTACCCTTTCGATTTATCGTAATTCCCTCCGGCAATAATTTCAACATCCTTACTTTTTTTAGCTTTATCAATATAAGAAGTTATCTTATCGAAAGCGGCTTCATCTATAACGGCATTTACAAAATTCGAAAAGTCTTCGGTGGGGCCAATCTTGAAAGATTTTAAATCGCGTTGTAATCCTTTTTAACTGCGGCCCATTGATTCGTAGGAATGTATGCACGCGATGCAGCGCTAACATTTTGTCCCTGATATTCGAATGCACCACGCGATAGTGCTGTTACAACTTCGGCAGGGTCGGCACTTTCGTGCATCATAATAAAATCTTTACCGCCTGTTTCGCCAACAATACGCGGATACGTTTTGTAGCGATGAATATTATCACCAATCGATTTCCAAATATTTTGAAACACACCCGTGCTGCCTGTAAAATGTATACCTGCAAAATCGGGATGCTTAAAAATAACATCGGCAGCAACTGCACCCGGCACATACACCAGATTGATAACACCTGCAGGCAAACCGGCTTTCATAAACACTTCCATCAACATACGTGCGGAATAAATTGCAGCGTTAGCAGGTTTCCATACAACAGTATTGCCCATCAATGCACATGACGTAGGTAAGTTACCGGCAATGGCAGTAAAGTTAAATGGAGTAAGGGCAAAAATAAATCCTTCGAGCGGACGCCATTCCATGCGGTTCCAAACTCCGGGCGATGATATTGGCTGCTGACGATAAATCTCTGTCATATACTGCACATTGAAACGCAAAAAATCTATCAACTCACAAGCAGAATCTATCTCTGCCTGATAGGCATTTTTACTTTGCCCCAACATGGTAGCAGCATTTATTTTATAGCGATATGGACCGGCAAGCAACTCGGCAGCGCGTAAAAAAATACTTGCACGCTGTTCCCAAGGCATAGCTACCCAGGCTGCACGAGCCTTCAAAGCTGCGTTTATGGCGGCTTTTACATGCGTGGCATCTCCTTCGCTATACTGCCCAAGTATGTGTTGATGATCATGTGGTGGCGATAACTTTTTCTTTTTTGATGTACGTACTTCCTTGCCATCGATGTACATGGGAGCATCAATTTTTTGGCTACGGGCTTCTTCCAAAGCAGCTTTAAGCATGGCACGATCAGTAGTTCCCGGAGCATAACTTTTTATAGGTTCGTTTACAGCAGTAGGCACATTAAATATTCCGTACATAATTTATTGTTTTATTTTTTTGATTAAAATTTATAGAAAAATCGAAGTGCAAAATTACAAATACAAACGAGGCCATCAAGCGGATACAAGGTTAATTTTTTCGGTGTATAAAATATATTTCGACTCCACTTTATAACCCATTTGAATGAGTGCATTTGCATAATTATTCACCTGTAATAAATGTGCTTTATCGGGCTCTCCGGTTTTGTAATCTATAATATGAGCTGTATCGCCATTCACCGCTACTCTATCGGGTCTAATAAAATTGCCATCAAAATAAATTTCTCTTTCGGCAAAAACAGTATTGGTCTTATTGAAAAAAATATCGAGTTGTGGCATTGCCATGATGTTGCTTATATCGTGACGTAGCTTTTTTTTAGTGTCAACATCTACCTCATTTAAGCTCACCCATGTTTGCAATTTTTGATCAACCTCACCTTTATCATCAATGCTCGAAAGTATGTCGTGCAGCGCAAGGCCATATTGAATTTTGGCATCGGACAAGGCAGACATTTTTCGCTTGGCAGAAGTAAATGTGGGTTGAAATTTTTCGCCCATTGGTTGTAAATTTATTCCTTGCAATTGATAGGCAGTATTGGCTTTGCCGTTTTCTTTACTCCATGGCTGCAACATTTCTATATCACCAAAAAACATTGTGGCATCTTGTTTCAAAATGCTATCGCGCAATTCAGAATTATTAATGAGATTAGAAAGGAGCGTATTGATTTTATTAATTGTTGGAGATTCGGCAAGTTGCTGAGTATAAATAAATAATGCTTGTTCGGCACGCGTAAATGCAACATAAAGGGTATTAAGCGAATCGATAATGGTATTATCCTTTTCAATATTATAATCGTGGGCAAATGATGAAAGCAACATTTTTTTCTCGGCAATATTAACCGGAATGATAGAATTATTGAATGGCTCATCGGGTGTTTGCACCCATATCACTTCATTCGATTTTGGCTTTACACTCCAGTTTAAAAACGGCATCATCACAATAGGAAACTGTAAACCTTTCGATTTGTGGATGGTCATAATAGAAATAGCATTATAATCTTCAGGTAAAATTACCGAAGCTGCATCACTGTATTTATTATCGGCCCACCATTGCAATATTGCCGGCAGGGTAATAATATTTGTATTGCGCAACTGGTGCAATACATCCATAAAACGAGTAATGTATGCATCGGGTGTAGTGTTTATTTTAAAATGGTTAATAAGTGCAATAGCCATTTCATCTACTCCGTGTGCATTGTGTTTACCGGTTTCTATAAATTGCGAAAACAGGATTTCAAAATCTGTGTTGTCATTTTCTAATTGGAAGAGTTGATTATAGCAACGCAACATTGTATGCTTCGCAATTACATTATGCGCATTGTTACAAAATTCGAGATAAGCAATTATGAAACTAATTTTTATTGATGATGCCAGGTAAAAAGATTCGGGAGTAATTAAATTTATAATACCATGCTGTTGCAAATAGTCGGCAACGGTGGCGCCATTTGCTTTTGTTCTAACAAGAATGGTAATGTCTTTATACTTGAATCCTTTTTCAATTACAAGTTGAATATCTTGATGTAAATTATTTAGTGTAAGCGTGTTGAAATTTTCATCTTCAATTTCAACATCGTTTTCATTATTTTTTTCATCGGCCTTTTTTCGTTTGTTTTCAATCCAGTCAATTTTCACACAGCCTTTATTGATATTTGCTTTTGTCGGAGATAATTGTTGGGTGACAAACTCTTCGCCATAAGTAGATTTTATCAATTCAAGGGTAGTGTTTTCAACCTCGCTTTGCAACACAAATGCGGATGCACCAAATAAAAAATTATTAAAGGTTACAATATTTTCGGCACTGCGATAATTGGTGTTTAGTTGTTTGGTGGTAATCAACCCATCAAAATGCTGCAAATCTTTAACTACCTGTGTTGCGAGTAAATGCATATTTCCTCCGCGCCAGCGATATATACTTTGTTTCACATCCCCCACTATCAAACACTCGTTACCGGCAGCAATAATATTTTCTATAACGGGTAAAAAATTTCGCCACTGCACATTCGATGTATCTTGAAATTCATCGATAAAACAATTCAAAAATCGCGAACCTGTTTTTTCGTAAATAAAGGATGCATCATCGTTACTTACAAAATTATTGATGGTGGTAGCAATATCATTCATCAACAAAACACTGTTTTCTTTTCTGTAAAGTTTTAGTTGCTCGTGCAACCGGGCATACACTTTTACTGTGTGTAATAATTTCAATGCGAGCAATGCATTAATATAATCTTTTAAACCTAATCGAAATGAATCAACTGCATCAACAATGCAACTGTGAATTTGTGTTACCGTATGATTGTTTTGAGCTTGTGGCGATTTTTTATCGCTAAATATCATATCAACATCTTCATATGCAGAAATTAATCGTATGCCAAGATCCAAATCTTTGAATGTAGATACATCTGCTATTTTATTAAACCAGTTTGCAAATCCGGTTTTGCCATATTTAAAATCGCTGGGAGTTAAATTGTAGTGTGCCATCAATTGAAAAAATTGCTGCGAATATTGGAGCATCTTTTTTTCGAACGTACTTTTTTGTGTGCGCAGTTTCGAAATGAGACCATCAACATCGGGTGGCAAATTGTTCAATCTACTCTCGAGCGAATCGGCATTTTTAAAAAGCTCCTTTGCCATATTGCTCAATTCTTTTGAATATTCCAGCCTGCATCGTCATCCATTTTTGCAAACGAAAACTCAGTCAATATTTTTTTTAATTCCACATCATTTTCTATAGATAAAAATAGCTGATCGAGTATTGCTTGTTGCACTGCATCTTGCTTAAGTTCCAGTTCGAAGTTTAATGGTATTTGTAATTCTTTAGAAATAGAACTTACCACACTATTAAAAAAACTATCGATGGTCATTACCGAAAAACGGGTGTAGTTGTGAAGCAAATTACTGAGAACAATGGCAGCTCTTTTTTGTATTTCTTTTTCGTCAATGGCAAGACGCTGATGAATCATATTAGCCAAATCAAGATCGTTACCATCGGCAAGCGAAACAAGGGCTTTAACAATACGGCCTTTCATTTCTTCGGTAGCTTTGTTTGTAAAGGTAACAGCGAGTGTATTTTTTACATTATCGGTGTTGCGCAATACGAGCACCAAATATTCTAAAACTAAAGTGTACGTTTTGCCTGAGCCTGCCGAAGACTTATAAATGGTAAGTGGCATTTTTTATTTATTGATGTTGTAATGATAAATAATAATGCCGATACATTGGTTAAAACTTAGCAGCTATTTTTAAAGTGAAAACTTCTTTAAGTTGCAATCGTGGCCCTTCGCCAATTTGTTCTTTATCTCCATCTGCGTTTTTTGCAAAAATGGGAACCGAAATATTATCATCGTAAATCATATCTAATGTAATACCTGCACTTACATATTTATTTACATTCATATTTACAAATACCTGTGCCGATATATCGATGTTTTGAGGGTCCTCGGCATAGTTGCTGAACAGGTCGGTTTTTATCTGGAGGGTAATATTTTTGAAAACTTCTTTTTTGAAAAAAAACTTTACATATGCACCATATTCATTGCGCCATTTCTGATTCGAATCGAGACTATAAAAAAGTTCATCCACATTTGGATTGAGCACAATGGTCGATTTACCTGTCACAGGTGCAATAAGAAGTTTCAAATGCTTGCCGGGTTTATAATCCATACCTACAGCTATTTTTATTTGTCCGGGCGACATAAAATCGGAAACAATGGTCGTATCGTCAGGGTAGAAAAAGCCTTTGTCGAATTGTGTTTGCCCATTCACAAGTATAGCATAATACCAATTAGTTTCTTTCGAACGATAGCCAAATGCAGAGTTAATTTCAAGCCTATCATCGTTTTTACGAAGTTCGTATTGTTCACTATTTAAAAAGCCGTAAGCTGCATCCAAATAACTGTCCCATTGCACTTTCTTTTTAGAATAGTTGGCATATAAATTTAGCAATCCGGTTGCGGCCAAGGAATTTTCGCCCCCGGCTGACCAATTGCTGTAGGCAGCCTGGGCAAACAACACTCCGCAAAGCCCGCCTTTGTTCCACATTCGTGTAGTATCACGCACACGTGTGTTTTCGGGAGTGGGTATTGAATCCTGCGAGGAAGCAAAACTTATAAATGCAAAAATGAAAAAAAAGATACAGAGAAATTTCTTACTCATTATATTCTAAAAAATTAAGGGTGGGCAAATATATTTATTTTAGAAAAACAGGAGTAAAAAAATTAATTTTTCACTTTTATATAAAATAAATCTTCGAAAAAGGCAACCTTAGCTTTTTTGACAGGCAAGGTAATCTCCTGCCATGAGGTAGTGGGTGAAATCCATTGTTCTTTATCGGCAATCGAAACTTTGGTTGGCATATCGAATCCAACAACATCGGTGTTCCATTTATACCGTATTGTTTTTCGCTTCACTTCATATTGCAATTCGGGAATGGTAATATGATTTAAATACTGTTCGAATATTTTAGAAAAATCCTTTTCAAAATTCTGGTTAAAAAAAATCAAAACATCTTTGGTATCAATATTTTTATACTTGAATGTATTGCAATATTTCAAAAATACTGCTTCCCATTTTTCATCATTGTTTACAATATTTCTTATGGTATGCAGCATCAATGCACCTTTGTTATACATATCGACCGATCCTTCTTTGTTCACGCCAAAAGGCCCTATTACAGGCTTGTCATTATCGATACCTTTTTTTTAATCCATTTAAATATTTGAACGATGATTCTTTACCATAATAACATTCTAAAAAAACAGATTCGGCATACATTGCAAACCCTTCATGTATCCACATATCGCATATATCGTTACTGGTAATGCTATTGCCAAACCACTCATGTGCTGTTTCATGAATAATAATGTAATCGAATTTTAAACCCTCGCCAGTGCCCGATAAGTCGGCACCGCGGTATCCCATTTTATAACCATTACCATATGCAACGGCCGACTGATGTTCCATGCCCAGGTAGGGTGTTTCAACAAGTTTATACCATCGCGAATAAACGGATATTCACCAAAATGTTTTTTGAAAACACTGCATCATTTCATCTACTTGTTCAAACTGCTTTTTGGCTTTTTCCAAATTTTCGGGCAATACATAAAAGTCGCAATCAATACCTTGAATTTTTTTTGCAAAGTGTGCATACTTCGCAATATTTAATGTCACATTGTAATTGTTAATGGGGTAACTCACATGATACTCGAAGCGGGTGAGTGGTCCATAAATATCACCTACCGCTCTTAGTTTTCCGTTACATACGCAGGTATATCCATCGGGCACAGTGATAGCAATATCCATACTATCGGGCTCATCACTTTGATGATCTTTATTAGGCCACCAGCAACTTGCACCCAAGCCCTGACAAGCAACAGCAATCCATTGGTTGCCCTGCGAATCTTTTCGCCAAACAAAACCACCATCCCAGGGTGGCATTTTTGCAGCAACCGGACGGCCGGAGTATTCGCATTTTATAGTTACTGTTTCACCTTTTTGAATCTCGCGATTAAAGTTTATAAATGCTGCACCTTCTTCGCGTTGATACCCTTGGTCGAAATAATTTTCCGTTACTCTTATCAATTCAAAGTTTAACGATAAATCAATTTGAATACGCTTTGTATTTTCTAAAGCTAAAAAGGTTATTTTATTGCTGCCATATATTACTTTGAGGGCAGTATCTATCACCACATCGAGGTTATAATATTTAACATCATAACAAGTACGTTCAGGTCGTAAACTTCCACGCAATGTATCGGCACGTGTAAATGCAGTTTGGTTCGACATCAGTTGTGCCTGAACATTGCTTATCGCAATTATACCCATCAACAAAAAGAAAAATCGTCTTTGCATTTCGATAAACAAATTATTGTGTGGCAAATGTAAAATTATGTATCAATTTTGTATCACAGTAAAATTATACTTAACATGTGATTAACGAAAAAAGCCGGAAGAAAAATCTCCCGGCCTTAATTCAAATATAGTTACGTATGTTTTTAGAAGTTGTAAGAGAAACCAACTCCAAAAGCTTCTTTAAATTGATAGCCTTTGCCAAAGTAAGTTCCTTTATTGCCATCGTCTTTCAGCACTGCAATATTATCATCATACAATAACTGTGTTGCAAGTGTTGCAGAAATGTATTTGTTTACTTTCATTGCCAATAATACTTCCCAGTTTACATCCACATTTTGTGGATTGTCAATATAGTTTGAGAACAACTCAAGCTTGGTTTGCAGTTTAATGTTTTTCATTATATCCTGTTGATATTTTAAAACTGCCAAAGCACCAAATTCGCTACGTAAATTTTTATTCACTTCCACACCGTAAGCAACGTGCGAAATATCTTTATCATCAGCAGCTACAATAGTAATCTTTGATGCTACAGGAGAAATGTATGCCGAAAAATGATCGTTTGGTTTATAGTCGATACCTATTGAGTTTGTCCAAAAGGCGGGAGCAAGAAATTTTGATGTGATAAGATATTTTGGTGTACCATCGCCACCAATACCTGTTATGGTATTATAATCGTAACCATTGTCCATTTGCGATCTAAAGTTCATCATATAAGTAAGATACCATTTTGGCGCTATAGCATATCCAAGTTTAGAATTCAAATCGATACGGTCGTCACTTTTTTGAATATCGCCTTTATCAATTTTTGTAAGACCATAAGCAAGTATGCCATTGTTTTCCCAAGTCCATTTACCTTTTTGGTAGTTTGCAAAGCCGACAAAATGGTATTGCCCGCAATAGTATTTGAGCCACCAGCAGCCCAATTAGTAAGGCCTACCTGATTAAAATTTACGCTCAACACAGCACCTTTTTTCCAGGTTGTGTCTGCCTGTGCCATCAACATAGTTGATACAAGCACCATTGAAAAAACAGATAAAATAATTTTCTTCATATTTATATTTATTTAATTTTTTATTTTTTTAGTTTATAATTTTTAGTTTATAAAAAACCCGACTGCATAGAGCAGCCGGGCTTAATTGAATAGCTTTTACTTCTTCAGCAAATCACGAATTTCCGATAACAATACTTCCGATGCAGGAGGCGGAGGCGGTGCTGCAGCCGCTTCGGCTTTTTTCATATTGTTCATGGCTTTTATTACCATAAACACAACTAAAGCAACAACTAAAAGCTGATGATTTCGTTGATAAACGAACCGTACTTTTAGCAACCAATGGGTAGTTACAACACCCGCGGCATCTTTCACTTCGGCTTGCATAACATAAGCCAGTTTCGAAAAATCTTGCCCACTTGTGAGCATGCCAATTAAAGGCATTACCATTCCATCGATAAAAGCAGATACTACTTTACCGAATGCGGCACCCATGACAACACCTATTGCCATGTCGACCAAATTGCCTTTTATGGCAAATTCTTTGAATTCTTTTACAAATCCCATAATTAATTTTTTTTTAAGAGGTTTATTTTCTTCAGATGCGGCACTTTCAAATGTTGTGCCAACAATTACAAATGTTGTAATATTTTATTTGTTGTAAACCTTTAGAAAAGAAAATTATGAACCGATTAAAAATTGGGCTTGAGTAAGTACTTGGTGTAAAACTCATCAATTTTGGCAACACATTCTTCGGCTGTATCTACTATGCGCACAAGGTTCAGGTCTTCTTCGTTTATATTACCTTCGGCAAGCATGGTGGTTTTTATCCACTCGAAAAGCCCACTCCAGTATGCACTCCCAACCAACACAATAGGGAAGCGGCCAATTTTTTTGGTTTGTATTAATGTAAGTGCTTCGTACAATTCATCTAAAGTTCCAAAACCACCGGGCATCACCACAAACCCTTGTGCATATTTTATAAACATCAACTTACGAACAAAAAAATAATCGAAGGTGATAATATTATCCAGATCAATATACGGATTGCTGTATTGCTCGAATGGTAATTTAATATTTAATCCGACTGATTTTCCTCCGGCACGATGCGCGCCTTTATTACCCGCTTCCATAATTCCGGGTCCACCTCCGGTTATCACTCCATAACCTTCTTTGCATAAACGGAATGCAATATCCTCGGCAAGGTTATAATATTTTGTATCGGGTTTTGTACGTGCACTTCCAAATATAGAAACACATGGGCCAATCTTGCTGAGCTTTTCGAAGCCTTCAACAAACTCGGCCATCATTTTAAACATCCACCAGGTGTCTTGCGTTTTTATTTCCTGCCAATCTTTTTCTATAAATGCTTTGCGTATTTTATCTTCTTCTGCCGACATAATTTTTGTGTGTAAAATTTATTTGTGTAAATATTAATTCATAGCAACTGCCGATTTTGTATTCATCTCCATTGCCAGATATTTTCCGGTAATGCTGCTTTTGCTTTTTATTATTTCTTCGGGCGTGCCGGTGCACACTACAGTGCCGCCTCTTGCGCCTCCTTCGGGGCCCATGTCAATAATATAATCTGCCACTTTTATCACGTCCATATTGTGTTCTATTACCACTACGGAGTTACCCTTATCTACAAGTTTATGTATCACCTCAAGCAAAATATTTACATCTTCGAAATGCAAACCCGTTGTAGGTTCGTCCAAAATATAAAATGTATTTCCCGTTTCGCGTTTCGATAATTCGGTAGCGAGTTTTACACGCTGTGCTTCGCCTCCCGATAATGTGGTTGAGCTTTGTCCAAGTGTAATATAACCCAATCCAACATCTTGCAGGGTTTTTATTTTTTGCAAAATGGATGGAATGTTTTCGAAAAAAACTACGGCATCTTCAATACTCATATTAAGAATATCGTTTATAGATTTGCCACGATAACGCACATCCAATATTTCGCGATTGTAACGCTTGCCCTGACAACTTTCGCATACAACATTTACATCGGGTAAGAAATTCATTTCTATAGTTTTCATACCACCACCACGGCATGTTTCGCAACGTCCGCCTTTTACATTGAACGAAAACCATCCGGGCTTATATCCACGAATCAAAGACTCGGTAAGTGCAGCATACAGATTTCTTATATCGGTAAACACTCCTGTATACGTTGCCGGGTTACTGCGTGGCGTGCGGCCTATAGGCGATTGATCTATTTCTATTACTTTATCTAACAATTGCAGGCCGGTTATTTTTTTGTATGGCAACGGCTTTTGTTGCGAGCGATAAAAATATTGATTCAAAATGGGATACAATGTTTCGTTTATCAATGTAGATTTGCCGCTACCCGAAACACCGGTAACTACCACTAATTTTCCAAGAGGAATATCGATGGAAACATTTTTCAAATTATTTCCCGTGCATCCGGTGATAGATAATTTTTCGCCTGTGCCTTTACGTTTTCTACTTGCAGAAATTGTTTTTTTATTATTCAAATACGAACTCGTAAGTGTATCCATATTTAAAAAATCGTGCGGTGTACCTTGCGCCACTATATGACCACCGTGTATACCTGCACCCGGCCCCACATCTATCACATAATCGCTTTCCATTATTGTTTCTTTATCGTGCTCAACTACAATAATGGAGTTGCCGAGGTCGCGCAATTCTTTGAGCGAATTTATCAATCGCATATTATCGCGCTGATGCAACCCTATACTTGGCTCATCTAAAATATAAAGTACGCCTACAAGTTGCGAACCTATTTGAGTGGCAAGGCGAATGCGTTGACTTTCGCCACCGCTCAAAGTTTTACTGCTGCGGTCGAGCGATAAATATTCCAATCCCACATCGGTCAAAAATTTTATGCGCTTATTTATTTCTTTCAAAATTTCGGCAGCGATTGCTGTTTGTCTTTCGCTTAAATGTTTATGAATTTCGGCAAACCAATTTTGCAAATCGGTAATGTCGAGTTGGGCAAGTTGTGCAATATTTTTGTCGTAAATTTTAAAATGCAACGATTCTTTTTTTAGCCGTGCACCATTACATTCTTTACACACATTGCTAAGCATAAAAGAATCGATCCATTTGCGTAATGCATCCGAGGCATTTTCGGCAAAGGTATTTTGCAAAAAACTGATGATGCCTTCGAAAGCCATGTTGTACGAATGTTTGGCACCACCACCATAATCGCGATCTATTTGTATCAACTCATCGCTGCCATATAAAATAATTTGTAGCGCTTCGTCATCTATATCTTCAATTTTTGAATTGATGGTAAAGCCATGCTTTTTTCCTATGGCAGTTATTTGAGCAAAAATCCAATTTTCTTTATACTCACCAAGTGGAACTATGCCTCCCTGCTTTATTGTTTTTTTGCGATCGGGAATTACGGAGTCGATATCTATTTCGGGCACTATGCCAAGTCCGTTACACTTAGGGCAAGCACCATAAGGAGAGTTGAACGAAAATGAATTTGGTTGTGGTTCATCGTAGCTAATACCGGTAGTGGGGCACATTAAATGTTGCGAAAAATGTTTCACCTTACCACTGTCCTCGTCCAATATCATGAGCGAACCTTTGCTGTGTTTTATAGCAAGTTTTAATGATTCGTTCAATCGCAATTGGCTTGCATGGTTTACTGTCATACGGTCTATCACTACTTCAATATCATGCACTTTGTAACGGTCGGCTTGCAGGCCTTTTTTTACTTCGTACATATCGCCATCAATACGGACCCGCAAAAAACCCATGTTCATCACTTGTTCAAATAGCTCGCGGTAATGACCTTTGCGGCCCTTTACCATGGGCGACAATACACTTATGCGTTTGTCAAAAAAATCTTCGTATATCAGTTTGTTTATTTGCTCATCGTTGAGCTTCACCATTTTTTCGCCCGTCATGTACGAGTATGCTTCACCTGCACGGGCAAATAACAATCGCATAAAATCGTAAATTTCGGTAATGGTTCCTACGGTGCTGCGTGGGTTGGTATTGGTAGTTTTTTGTTCGATAGAAATAACAGGACTCAGGCCATTTATTTGGTCAACATCGGGCCGTTGCATATTGCCAAGAAACTGCCGCGCATAAGCCGAAAAACTTTCCATGTATCGCCTCTGTCCTTCGGCATAAATAGTATCGAATGCCAATGACGATTTACCACTGCCACTCAACCCTGTAATCACCACCAATTTATTGCGCGGAAAAATTACATCCACATTTTTTAAATTGTGTTCGCGCGCACCGTATACTTCTATTTGTTCTTCGTTTGCCAATCCTGTTTTTTTACGAGGTGCGAAAGTAGCTTTTTTTTAGGAGGTTTGAAAGTTGAAGGTAGGAAATTCACATTTGGAACAAATAACTTAACAACCAAATTAGTTGAAAATTTTTCTTGTGCATATTAATTATTTTGCTTTCATTTACTTCGAGTTCTTTGAAAAGACTTTCCTCATTTTTTTTCAAAATATTTCTGCGACGGTAATTCTGTTTATTCTAAACTTATAACCAAGCCCACTCCCGACTGCCAGGCTCTCTTTTATTTTATTTGATTCTTTCAATTTACTTTATGTTTTAATTCTTATTAGTAACAATTTAAATTTTAAACTTATGAAACTTTATTCTGAAAATTTTTTATCTTTAATGGCTCAACAGAGCAACAGAGCAGCAGAGCAGCAGAGCAATTGGCAATCAAAAAACAAATTGCTCCTCCTACTCCTTTTAATTTTTAGTAGCATGGCCAATGCTCAATCGTGTCACCCTATCATCAGTCAAACAGGATTTATCGATCCATGCTTACCCGGTTCGTCAGTTACGCTCACAGCGAATGGCGTAGGCATGGCAACTTATTTATGGTCAACAGGTTTAACTTCGCCATTTATTAATGTAACAAGTACAGGTACGTATACTGTAACCGTTACTTTTACTGGAGGATGCACTGGCACAGCAAGCATTACAATCGTACCAACAACCTCCTACCACATTATTATGGATGGACCTACGAGTGCGTGTAACACGGGAAATCATACCTTTACTATAACAAATCTTATCAACCCCCTAACTGTATATACTTGGACAAATTTAAGTCCAGGTTATATAAATTCCATAACACCAGGGCCTCTTGGACAAACGGCAGTATTAAACTTAAACGGACCAAATGGTAGTACACATACTTTTACGGTAAGTTACGTTTATGGAACATGTACCATCAGTGAAACATTTTACCTTTATGAATGTTGTGCCTCTCCACACCCATTATTATTTGTAGATGTAAATACTTCGAGCTTAAATGCAGCCACCTTCCTTAACAATACCAGCATCATAGATTTGCATGGTACAATCATTGTTGATAATAACTTTGTGATTAGCAATTGTCCAAATGTTAGAATGGGCGTTGGCTCACAATTTATTGTTCAACCCGGTTTCAGATTACAAGTTGACAATAGCCATTTGCAAGGTGGATGCGATTTGATGTGGAAAGGAATTTTATCGGAGGTAGGCGGCTATATTCGATTTGCTGAAACGAGTATAATAGAAGATGCCGAAATTGCTATGGATGTGCGCGGAGGGTCAGGTACTATATTTGAATTGGATGCCTCATCAAACAATCCTCCTAACATTGTACGTAACTGTGTATATGGAGTGCAAATAACCAACGATTTTACTAATATAGGAATAGGACATACAAATTTTGATTTTACAGGATTTTTGCACCCTCCATATCCGGGTCAACAATTTATTGGAACCGATAGACCACGAGCTGCATTTTTGCTACAAGATGTATTTATACCGCAAAACTATGGTTTTCTTAACCACCCCATAGTTATTGATGGTTGGGCTTGCGGCTACGAATTACATAATTCTACTGCTTCTATTCAATTCAATCAATTTTACCATATTCAACCCGGACTAAACTATGGTAATTTTTTAACTACTTCAAACGGATTTGCTGTTTGGCTGAGGCTAATAATAATCGTAGAGTATCGGTAGATGGATGGGGTGCATCGGTTACCAGTCCAGTTACATTTGAAGACTGCCGTGGAGGGGTGTTTTCGCAGGCTATGTCAACTACTGTTACCAATTGTAGAATGGAAAACATGCTTCTAGGTATCCATAGCCAACTTGCCCAAATGCCTTCGAGGTTGATTTTTCAAAATAATAATATTGAAGCCGAAGTGCCGGCCATAAGTTATACTTGTAGTGACCGCAACCGAGGTATAACATTATTGAATGATGCCACTGCGCTAATAAACGTAGGAACAAATGAAATACGATTGAATAGAAATTGTACTTCGTTGCTGGCAAATGAAGGTATTGTTTTTTTAGATATTCCGTTAGCCGACAATATCAATGGAAATATTTTTAACAACAATATTATAATGCAAAACTGGGCCCGATGGGGAATTAACTGTGATGGTATACGAGGCAGCATTGTAGACAATAATCAAATGAATTTATCAAATGTAACTGGGCCGGCAGCATTAGGCCTACGCAGTAACGATTGCGAGCGTTTGACGGTATCAAATAATATTGCTTTTTCCTTCACTTTTCAAGCAAGCGCTGCTGGTTTTAGAACCCTCAACAGCATTAATTGGAACTATGATTGCAACAACAGCGACTTACTACGCACAGGTTTCAGGTTCGAAGGTTTTTGCTCCAGTATTGATGGCTTTACAGCCAATACCATGGGTCGTAGCAATTATGGTTTGGCTATTTCGGGTGTTGGTACTGTAATAGGGCAGCAAACATTGCGTGGTAATTTTTGGAATGGTACAGTAGTGGCAATCCTTGGGATTATTTTCCCGGTAATGGCATGGCTGCAATTTTAAGTGGGGCGGGATTTGCAGGCAATGAATTTGAAGTACATACACCAGAAAATTTACCGCCCAGTTATCATCCAAAACATACTCTTCCACCCTTCTATACTGATTTGAGCTTTACAATAACAGGCACAACAGCAGCAACATGCAATCCACAACCAATACCATTTGCACCGCCCATTGATAGCACACAAATATTTGTAGATGCAATAAATGGCGATACTACACAAAACAATAATGACAATACAATGGCCGATTGGAGTAAAACAGGATACATATATGAAACGGCAGATGTGGATAGTGCCTTGCGATATTCTGACCCCATTATCGAAAATTATTATGATTCGCTATCGAGTGAAGGCATAGGTTGGTTACGCGCAATAAAAAGAAATTGGGAAGTGCTTAATCCTGAAAATGAATTGATGGCAAACCAATATCAATTGAATTTATATAACATGGATAGTATATGCGAATTGAATAGAACATTAATTGAAAACATTGCAACAAATAATTCATTTTATAGCGATAGCATAAAATCCAATTTGCAATTAATGGCATACAATAATCAATTAATGGAGTTAATAAATACAAACAATGCCATAGCATTGGCCATAGAAAATAACGAAAGCCAAAAATGTGATGCAGAAATTATTGTTTGTACCAATGCAATTACCAATTCAATTTACGAACAAAACAAAATTGCTATAATGCAAATTTATTTTGCAACCGTTGGTAGGCATTATTATATATTTAGCGAAGAACAAGCAGGTACGCTATTAAGCATAGGCAGCCAATGCGCAAGTTACGGTGGCCCGGCAGTATTTGAAGCACGTAATTTATATCTACTCATAAATCCAACTTATGATTTTGATTTATATCCATGCTCAACTGGTAATGGAAAATTTGCTTTTGAAAATGGTGATGAAGCACAGATTGTTATTGAAAACACTTTAGAAATTACTCCAAATCCAGCAACTGGAAATTCAATTAATTTAATTGCAAATAACAATGTGGTGGAAGTTAGTTTTATAAACACGTTGGGGCAATTAATTTTCAAAACTCAATTAATAAATGGTGCTGTGGATATTAGTAATTTACCTAACGGTATATTTATGCTTCAATGTAAATATGATAACGAAGACATTACAACTGTTACTGCCAAATTTGTAATTGCCAGATGAAATCGAAATTACTTACCGCCTCCATTATTTTTTTAATGGAGGCGTTTTACTTTGTTGCTATTGCTCAAACGCCTAATAGTTGGATTCTTTTTGGTTACCCAAATAATAATGTCTTGGAGTTTTCCCCAAATTA
>JADKFV010000017.1 GCA_016717325.1 Bacteroidota bacterium
CATTTTTTGCTGTTTGATTAAATTCTTTTTAGGTTTGCAGGCCTTTTAAACATCAATGTTTTAAATTACAAAATTTTAATAATCGATGTCATATTTATTCACTTCAGAATCTGTTTCAGAAGGTCATCCGGATAAAGTTGCCGACCAAATAACCGATGCCCTTATGATCACTTCTTTGGTTTACGACCCACAAAGCAAAGTAGCATGCGAAACCCTTGTAAACTACCGGCCAAGTAGTGCTTAGGTGAAGTAAAATCGAAGGCATACCCCTCGATGTGCAGGAAATTGCCAAGCGAGGATTCGCAAAATTGGCTACACCAAAAGCGAGTACATGTTCGAAGCAAACATTTGCGGTATATTCATTGCTATACGCGAGCAAAGTGCCGATATAAACCGTGGTGTAGAACGCAAAACCCTTAGAACAAGGCGCTGGCGACCAGGGAATGATGTTTGGTTACGCCTGCCGCGAAACAGATAATTACATGCCATTACCTTTAGAGTTCGCACCTTTATTATTGCGAACTTGCCGACATACGCAGAGGTGGAAGGTAATGACATACCTGCGCCCCGGTGACAAAAGCCAGGTTACCATTGAGTATTGTGACGATAAGCAGCCGTTGCGCGTTGGTGCAATTGTAATTTCGACCCAACATGTCGTCTTCGATAAAGATGCCGTTATGCTCAAAAAAAAAGACGATGTTATCAATATTCTTGTGCCGCGCATTTTGAAAAAATTGCCAAAGCGTGTGCAAGTATTATTCAACGATAAAATAAAATACCATGTAAACCCAACAGGCAAGTTTGTAATAGGCGGACCACATGGCGATACAGGCCTTACCGGTCGCAAGATAATTGTAGATACTTATGGCGGCAAAGGCGCACATGGTGGTGGTGCATTTTCGGGTAAAGACCCATCGAAGGTTGACCGCAGTGCCGCTTATGCCACACGTCACATTGCCAAAAATCTGGTAGCTGCCGGTGTGTGCAACGAAGTACTTGTACAAGTGGCATATGCCATTGGTGTAGCACAACCTGTAGGATTATACGTTAATACTTACGGCACATCGAACGTAAAATTGCACGATGGACAAATAGCACAGAAACTCGAAAAGATTTTTGATATGCGTCCTTACGCTATCGAACAGCGCTTTGCACTACGCACACCCATATACTCCGAAACAGCTTCTTATGGTCACATGGGTCGCGATGTAAAAGAAGTAACAAAGGTATTTAACAAAGGTAAAGCCAACGAGAAAAAAGTATCAGTAAAATTATTCCCCTGGGAAGAGCTCAATTTTGTTACTCAAATAAAAACTGCTTTTGGTTTGAAATAATCTTCAACGGTATAAAAAGCAAAAGAACCAATAACATAAAGTTGTTGGTTCTTTTTTTTGCGCTTATGCGCCAAGATATCTTATGAATGGGATACTAAAATGAACAGCGAAAATCCAAAACACCCACGACAATGCCACTATAACCCACAACATTGCTACTACACTTTGTTCCACTGACCAAAGTAGGTCTCCATAAATTTTCTCATAATTCTCTATTTTTTAGTGCGCCAAAATTAATAATTTTTATTACTTACTATTCTTTGGCTGTAATTTTTTTGTTCACCACTTCAGTTTTCTCCAAATGCTGCACAAATCCAAATCGCCTGCTGCTGTCAATATTGCTTATACTGCGGTTGTTAAGCGCCTCAAGTGTGGTTTCGGCCATGGTGGCAAATGGAGGAATAAACAAATCGGCCTCCGCGCAAAAAGATAAATTAGCCTCCACCATCGAATCGATTGCCGCATCCGTAATGATATCCGTATCAAGTTTATTGTAAATAATGCCCAATTGTTTTTTGCCCTCCATAAAAAAGTGATTATCGCAATTCACAAATATACGCGACACCATCATTCCGGCATCTTCTACCCTATTAAACTTAAACGAGTCGGCCATAAAATTGTAAACGCAAATCATACCGCAAAAGGCACGCATAGGATTTTCCTTTATGTACGAATTTTTATGTATCATATTGGCATCATCAATTTGAAAACACTTGCATGCATCAAAAAACAAGCACATCGTTACCCGCTTTAAAGTGCACCTCCAACCTGCCCTTATCAATATACTCAATTGCAATGCGCGGGTCAGATTCAGTGGCGGCACTCTTCAACTCCTGTTCCTTTTGTTGCAATACCAATTTTATTTTTTCGAAAACATCCTTTGTAACATTAAACACATCAATATGTGTTTTACTTTTTTCCAATATCGTTTTCACTAATGCCTCTGTCATCTCAAATTTTATTAATGCCTAAAGAAAACACATTGCCCACAACACCAACAAAAATATTTTTTTTGAAGCTCAACGGTTTATCCTTTTTACAAACGGCTTGGTCCTGCTTTACGCTGCAATCTTTTTTTTCACCACGCACAAACCCGCATACAAAAAAAGGATTTCCGCTGCAATCAGGGCTAGTAAAAATAGCTTTGGCTTTGTAAAAACGTTTTAACATAAGCACACAATTGATTTAATGATAGAAGATTGATTTCGTTTTACGATATAGATTTGCACAAACATTCTTTTCTTATAAAATATCAAATTGATTTTGTAGCTGAAAATAATTTTTAATCTATTTATGAGTTTCTGAATTGTAAATTTATGGATTATTAGAATAAATTTGTCAAAGTTGAATGCGAAATACATCGAACAAATTAAATACATGCCAAACGTTTATAATTATTTAATATCAAAAGCATTTATCATCATTGTGCTTTTATTCGCCAATTCAAGTCTGAATGGGCAAAGCGCATGCACAATGAGCGATGGAAGAATATTTCTAGAGCGGCTTCCAATTTGGAATTTCCCAATATTTTTGGTAAAGGTTTTAGAAACAGAAATTGAACCGACAAGAAATATTTCTAAAGTGCAAATTTTAGAAACCTTTTTCGGAGACATTGATACTAATATAATTTCATTTATTTCGGGCGGCCCATCGCGTTATAAATATGAACCTACTTCTTCTTTGCCACCAAATATTATTTTGCTTTTACGGACCAATTGCAATCCTAATAAAAATACCAAAGTTGAAGATATTCAATACGGCATGGACTATTTTGATAGCAGCGCAAATAAAATGTTTGAACTTAATGCTATCAGGAAATTTAGCACAGCTCGAAAATTAAAAAGGAAACGCCCATTTGAAATATTTTACACTAATGGAAACTTAGGAGCAAAAGGTGCTTTTAAAAATGGAAAGCCAATAGGCATGTGGCAATTCTTTTTTGATAACGGAAAAATTAAAACAGTAAATATCTATGATAAAAAGGCAAGGTTAACTTCTAAAAATACTTCATACGAGTATGGATACCAAGATACCGTACCATCAAAATTAATTATATCGAATATAAAAAAGGGAAATATGATGGAAGCACACAATTTGAAAGAGACACCACGAATTACTTTCTCAAAAATGAGTTTAAGGAATATAAAAAAGGAACCACATCTTACGGTACATCAACATCGTATTTTCCGAATGGATTCTTGGAATCAAAACAGATCCAAATTGTGCAAAATAGTGATAGGCCAGTCAACATTACCCTGGTCATTACCGAAAATTATTATCCCGATGGAAAAATAAAAATGAAAAAAGCGGTTCTAGATAATGTAGAAATGTATATTGAAAACTATGATGATTTTGGAAAGAAAATAGTGCCTGAACCCCAAGAATAAAACTAACTTAAGTTATTTTACCCTACATTTGGATTCCAAAAAAAAACAAAAATAATGATTGAGCAAATTTTAGATTTAGTAAAACGCTTTGGTGCCGATACGGTTGTAAATAATCCACAAGTGCCAAACGAAAAAAACAACGAAGTACTTGCCGATGCAACACAAACAATTACCGGTGGGTTGCAAAATATTTTGTCGGGCGGAGGCTTGCAAAATATTCTTTCGCTATTCAGCAATGGTGCCACCAACCAAAGCAGTATAATGCAAAACCCCATTGTAAATATGATGGTAGGCCACTTTATGAATAAACTTATGGCCAAGTATGGCTTGCAAGGCAGCGCAGCAAGTAGCATTGCTTCAAGTTTAATTCCATCGGTTTTAAGTGGATTGATTTCGAAAACTGCCGACCCCAACGACAATTCTATCGATATGAACAACATCATTAGTTCGCTCACGGGTGGCAAAGCTCCTGTGGCACAACAAAACGGTGGCGGTAATGGCTTCGATTTTCAGGCATTACTCGAACAATTTATTGGCAACAATCAAACCCAACAAAATACACAACCCCAAAACGGATTACAAGATATTATATCGGCTTTTACCGGTGGAGCAAATCAAAACACACAACAACAAGGTGGTTTGCAGGATATTATTTCTGCAATAACAGGTGGCGCACAACAACAACAAGAAACACAAGCCCAATCGGGCGGAGGAATTATGGACATTATTAAAATGTTTGCACGTTGATTTTTTTGCAGATTTATTTGAGAATAATATTTTTTGCTGTTACTCGAAACTCATTCGTCAATTACCAATTTAGCGGGGCAAGTTGCAACAAAATAAATATTATAATTTCTTTATGTGATCACAAGTCATTGCGACTGCACCATGCAATCTCTTCTACGTATAACCATGTCACTGGAGAGATTGCTTCAGTCGTGCCTCCTTCGCGATGACGGGAGTGCATAAAATAATATCTGTATTCCTCCGTGTTCTCCGCGCCTCCGTGCGAAATGCATTTGAATTCCTCCGTGTTCTCTTTACCTCCGTGCGAAATGTATTTGCATTCTCAGTGCCACCATGCGAAAAATTTGACGCAAAGATTGCTTCAGTCGTACCTGCTTCTCGATGACGTAAGTGCCCAAAAAAACATTTGCATTCCTCCGTGTTCTCCACTCCTCTGTGCGAAACTTTTGCTTGCAGAGATTGCTTCAGTCGTACCTCCTTCGCAATGACGGGAGTGCATAAAATAATATCTGTATTCCTCCGTGTTCTCCGCGCCTCCGTGCGAAATGCATTTGAATTCCTCCGTGTTCTCTTTACCTCCGTGCGAAATGTATTTGCATTCTCAGTGCCACCATGCGAAAAATTTGATGCAGAGATTGCTTCAGTCGTTCCTCCTTCGCAATGACGGAAGAAAAGAAATTTCAAGCCAGCACTGGGGCTAAAAAAATATTTCGGCTAAAGCCAATACAAATTATTAAAACCGTCCGATAAATCGGACGGCAATGATTTGCTTGCGCGAAAAACTTTGTGCTTTAGTGTCTTTGTGGCAAAAAAGTATTTGGCATCCGTTCTGGCATGGGTTGCTAAAAAGCATCTGTTCCAAATTCCTCCGTGTTCTCAGTGCCTCCGTGCGAAATGCATTTATATTCTCACAAAAAAAATATTTCCCTCTCCCGTATGGAATAAACTTTTGCATTTCATCCTCATACTGAAAATCAATTATAAAATTTACTAAAATAAAAATCGTATGAGAAAATTATTTTGCTCCGTAGTGATGGTATTCACTTTTATTTATGCTGCAACAGCACAACAGATTCTAACATGTAAAGCCACGGTTGACAAAGCCACTGTATACCTTACAGGCGCTACACTCACAAGCACTGCCGACTTCAATTTGAAACAAGGCATAAACGAACTTGTATTCGAAAATATTTCTTCGGCACTCAACACACAATCGTTGCAGGCATCGGGCAAAGGAAACTTTGTAATAATGGATGTGAGGTACAATGTAAAAATGAATGAGCAACCAACCGTAAAGCCCGATACAAAATTTGATAAAATAATAAATCAGCTCAACGATTCTATTACCGAAATGGAATTTGTAATAGAAGAATTAACTGAACGCAACACCGCATTGCAAAGCGAAAAAAATATTTTGCTCACCAACAGATTAATGAAAGGCGAAACAAAACAAGACACGCTTGCACTATTCACCGAAGCTATTGCGTTTTTACG
This sequence comes from Bacteroidota bacterium, assembly GCA_016717325.1. Taxonomy (GTDB): domain Bacteria; phylum Bacteroidota; class Bacteroidia; order AKYH767-A; family OLB10; genus JADKFV01. The sequence goes on from JADKFV010000017.1 coordinate 5,963, forward strand.
TGCTCGATTAGAAAACATTACTGCAGAAACTTTTAAAGTAAAACGTGCATTGCAAAAAAACAATGTTGCGCTTGCAAATTTGCAACAGCGTTATCAGGAATTGATTGACGCTAAAAACAAAACCACTATTCCAAAAATATCAACTGCATCGGTATGCCAGGCAATAGTAACTGTAATGGCCGAAACAGAATCTGCCGCAAAAGTATCGGTAAGTTATTATGTAAATGGTGCAGGCTGGAAACCAACTTATGATATACGTGCATCGGGAACAAGCAATACTATTGGCATAACACACAAAGCACAATTGTACCAAAACACTGGTCTCGACTGGAACAATACTGCCATTACACTCGCTACTGCAACACCTAATCAAGGCATTAACAAGCCACAACTTAATCCACAACTTATAGGTTACTTCATGGCAGTGATGCGCGAAAAAAGAAAAGCCTTAAATAATGAAACACTTGACGAAGCTACAATTACTGGCACTACAGCAATGGATGCTAAAAAGCCATCAATAAAGGACGATGCCGAAGACATGGCTTTATACACCGATATGGTTGAAAACCTTGTGCAAACTGAATATAACATAAAACTAAAATACAACATACCTGCCGATGGCAAAGAACACATGGTAGTTATACAAAACACAGAAGTGAAGGCCGATTATAATTTCTCTGCAGTACCTAAACTTGATGCCAATGCATATTTACAAGCACGCATAACCGACTGGAGCGATTTGAATTTATTGCCCGGCATATCGCGTATATTTTTCGACAATTCTTTTGTAGGCCAATCGGTAATTGATCCATACATCACAAACGACACCATGTTGCTAAGTTTGGGTAAAGACAAATCGATAATAATGCAACGCAAAAAATTGAAAGATAAAACAAGACAAAAATTTTTTGGGCGAAGACAAAACAATTTCCTACTCGTTCGAAATAAGTTTAAAAAATACAAAATCGTTGCCGGTAAATATTACTGTCGAAGATCAGATTCCAATTTCCAATACAAAAGAAATAGAAGTGAAATTGATAGCTGGCAACAAAGCTAACTACAATGTAGAAACCGGAAAACTTGAATGGGATTTACAATTGAAACCAGGCGAATCGAAAAAATTATTGGTTACCTACGAAGTAAAATTACCCAAGAATAAAGCCTGGCGGGGATGTAGTTTGAGGGAGCGTTGGGGAAGTTTTGAAAGTTGAGAAGGCTGGGAAAGTTGAGAAGGTTTAAAAGTTCGATGGTTCAAAAGTTGTTTCATGCATTCTGAATTTATTCGGAATTCACTCATCCTATACTTGACAAAAAGCATTTGTATTTCTAAGTGTTCTCTTTTCCTCCGTGCGAAATGTATTCCTTTAAAGAAAATAAAAACCTAATTGCATATTTATTTGATGACAGAAAAAGATTTCATTTGTGATGCAAATAAAATTTGGCGATGCAGAAATTCGAAACTACCATTTTAAAATTTGGAAGCATGGGTGAAAAAACCGGATGGACGTATATCATCATTCCGGCCGATGTAGCCCAACTTGTAAAACCCGGCAACAAAGTTTCGTTTAAAATAAAAGGTAAACTCGACAATTATAAGTTCAGTGGGCTAAGTGTATTGCCAATGGGTAAAGGCGATTTTATTTTAGCGTTGAATGCCGAAATAAGAAAAGGAATTGGTAAGCGCCACGGTGCTATGTTGATGGTACAATTAGAAGAAGATAAAAGTCCGTTCATAATGAATGCTGATTTTATGGAATGCTTAAATGATGCACCCGATGCTGTTGAATTTTTCGAAACTTTAAGCGGTTCACATCAGCGTTATTTTTCGAAATGGGTTGACAGTGCAAAAACAATAGAAACAAAAACCAAACGAATTGCGCTTGCAATAAATGCGCTGTCAAAAAAACTTGGCTATCCCGAAATGTTGCGATCACAAAAGCAAAACAAATTGTGATTATGCTTTTTCTTCTCCAGTAATTGTGTGTTCTTCTCCCTTCATTGTAGGCAAGGCGAAGCAATCTCTGCTGCGCCAAATCATATTGATGCTGAGATTGCTTCAGTCGTACCTCCTTCGCAATGACGAAGGAAAGAGTATTCGTTCTTGCATTCGTGGTAAAAAAATATTTCGGCTAAAGCCAATACAAATTATAAATACCGTCCGATAAATCGGACGGCAATGAATTGCTTTCGCAAAAGCTTTGTGCTTTGGTCTCTTTGTAGCAAAAAATTATTCGGCATTCATTCATGCATTCGTGGCTAAAAAGTATTGGCATAAAAAAACCTGCAACTTTCATTGCAGGTTCTCTTTTTTATTTCTGATTCAAAATTATTTTTTCTCCAAATCGGGTTCGAACAATTCGTCTTTACTCACAACTTTTATTTTATCGCTTTCATTAATCAATTTCGAAATGGTAAGGTATGGTCCGGTAATAATTTTTTCGCCTCCCTTTAATCCGGTTTTTATTTCTATAAAATTATTGTCCTGTATACCGGTAGATACCAATATGCGTTTGGCTTTTCCATCTTCAATTACAAATACACATTCTTTTATATTGGCTTCATCATCTTTCGAAGGCGCCTTATCATCCTTTTTTTCTTCCTCTTTATTTTCACCACCTATGGCTATTTTTATTTTTTTGGCATCAGCCTTTTTACTTGTATCGCGTGTAGTTACACATTGTATTGGCACAGCCACAACATTTGAAGCCTCCTTGGTACGTATTTCTACCGATGCCGACATGCCAGGGCGAAAAGGACTTTGGTTTGCATTCGATTCATTCATGAGGTCTTTATACGAGTCGCGAAGTATCCGCACTTTCACTGTATAGTTTGTTACCTGATCTGTGCTTTGTTGCATCAACGATGTTTTTGCAGCGTTTGCAATTTCAGTAACCACACCTTTAAATTTTCTATCGTCATACGCATCAATTTCTATATCGGCAGTATCGGCCATGCTTACACGTATAATATCGGTTTCACTCACATCCACTATTACTTCCATTTCGTTGAGATTTGCAAGGCGCATAATTTCGGTACCATCCATCATATTTGTACCAACAACACGTTCCCCTTTCTCTTTGCTAAGCGATGAAATTGTTCCATCAACAGGAGCATATAAAATTGTTTTGTTGAGATTTTCCTGCGCTTGTTTGAGTGATGCATTTGCACCCTGTATGCCAAACTCCGATGCCTTTATATTTTGCAAAGCAGCATCCACTTCGGCTTTTGCAATGTCGTATGCCGATTTAGCATTCTCAAAATCCTGCTGCGAAATTACTTTATCATCATACAATTGTTTGGCACGTTTAAATGCAAAATCGGCTTTTTCGGATTGCGATTTTGCTTGCTCCATTCTCGATTTGCTTCCTGCCAATCCACTTTTACTTGTATTTACCGATGCCTTTACTCTATCCAAATCCGACAAATAAATATCGGGACGAATTTTTACTAGCAAGTCACCTTTCTTTACCACTTGCCCTTCTTTTACAAAGAGGTCAACTATTTCGCCACTTACATCGCTGGTTATTTTTAGTTCTGCTTCGGGTTGTACTTTGCCGCTTGCTGTTACTATCTCTACAATATTATGGCGCGAAACCAATTCCATGCTTACTTTCTTATCGCCACTTTCGCCAATGAGGCCATTCTTTTTTGCAACAACAAGCGCTATCAAAAGTATAACAGCTATAAGGCCTATGATAAACCATTTATTACGTAACATATTTTTTGGTGGTTTGAGTTTTATTAAAGATTTACAAAGTTAGTTTTTGGCCGTTGTAAAATTCCAATACTTTGATTCGAAAAATCAAATCGAATTTTGCCTGCAACAAATCGGACTGTGCACGGGTAGCATTATTTTTGGCTGTGAGATATTCGAGCGATGTGCCCATACCGGCATTAAATTTCTTTTCGGAATAGCCCGATGATAAAAGTGCAGCGCTGTATGCTTTTTGTGCTGCGGCATATTTCAATTGTGCCGACTTTGCATCGAGGTGTGCTTGTTGTATGGTTTTAAAAATTTGCTGTTTCGTATTTTGCAAATCGACTTTGGTACGTGCCATATTTATTTTAGCACGACTGATATTGCTGTGTGTACTCCATGCATTGAATATTGGAATTTGCAAACTAAGTCCAATGCCTTTATTCAAATTTTCGTTTACTTGTGTGTTGAATGGAGTTTCTTCAAATACGGTTTTAAAACTTGGAGACAAAACAGTATCGAATGCAGATGTAATTTGCCCATTGGGCGCAAAGCCTGTAAATTGAGGTGTTCCGGCCAATCGCTTTGCACCACTCGAATAACCCGAACTTACACTACCAAACGCAGTGAGGCGTGGTGAGTAACCTCCGCGTGCAATTGACAATGCCGTACCGGCACTTTGGGAGCGGATTTCTGCAGCTTTCACTTCGGGCATAGCTCTTAATGCATTTTCATATATTTGATAAGCAGTAAATCCAACAATGCTTTGGTCGGCAAGTTCAAGATTAGGGTCTTCTATATCGAAATTATCGGCACTATCGAGATTCATTATTTGCACCAATGTAAGTAGCGATTGCTTCACAGAGTTTGAAGCATTTATTTGTTGCAATTCTTCTGATGCAACTTGCGCTTCCAAATCCATGAGACTTCCTTCGGCCAACACGCCCGCCAGCACTTGTTTCTTTATCACATCGCGTTGTTTTTCTATCGACTCAATACGCAATTTGGCGGCCTTCAGTTGTTCTTTACTAAACAATACCTGCAAGTATGACGATGCCACACTCAACGAAATATCGTTAACCACTTTTTCTAAATCGTGCTTGCCGGCCTGGTAATCGAGCTTGCTTTGCTTTACAGTATTCATTAGTTGAAACCCATCGAACAATACCACATTCCCACTCAGCGAAAGTTGTGTATTCGAAATTTGCTGATTGGTAAATTGATACGTGTATGGGTCAACAGAGCGGCCAAAATTTATATTCTGACTTGCGCTCCCATTTACAGATGGCAGCAATGCTGCTTTATTTTGAATAAGCGTAACACGAACGCCTTGCCCGGCAAGAGCCGATTGCTGCACCAGCAAATTATTATTCATAGCATATTCAACGCATTCTTTTAGTGACCAACGTTGTTGTGCCTCCATATTGAAATGAAGTAGAAGGCATAGTGCGAAAACAGAAAATGTTCTAAGCATAGTGGTTTTATTTCGAGGTAAAAGTATATATTGCCCTTTAATATTTTTACTTTATAAAAAGTTAATTTTAAGACACTTATAAAATGATATTGTTACAAAAAAGTAGTTATTATTGTGTATGAGTAAATGGATAGAAACATTAGCGGCTAAATGGAAGCTTGACCCGGGCGAAAAGAGTAACATTGAAACCTACGAAAGCAAAAAACTTTTTTCCATTTATTATGAGTTACAAACGCTCATAACGGTTGGGGTTTTATTACTTGCTACTTCGGCAGGGATTTTTTTATATAAAAACATCGACACTATAGGTCATTCCATTTTGGTATTGTTGACTGGCATTGCTGCTGTATCGTGTTTCGCATTTTGCATATTCAAAAAAGAAAAACAAGCAAACATTACTTATTACGATAATGTTCTTTACCTCGGCTGCATGTTGCTTGTAAGTTGCGTTGGTTACTGGCAATATCAGTATGGTATTTTTGGCAATCATCATGCGTTTGCGATTTTAGTTCCGGCAATAATAATCACAGCATTTGCGTATTATTTTAACGACCGCGCCATTTTAAGTTTGGCTATTACACTTTGGGCCGGTTATTTAGGATTTACAATTTCGATACCGGCAATTTTGTATGGGCAAAATTTCAGATCGCTTCAACTTATCTTTACAGCAATTATATTTGCATGTGTGCTTATGGCATTGGCATATGCGCATTACCATTACAAAAAAAATCTTCCTTTTGGTTTTACTATTGCAAGCTTTGCTTTCCATATTATGTGTCTGGCATTGCTTGCAGGTATTTTTAATCAGCCTTATAGTTGGATTTGGGCAGCAACCCTCGTTGTTATTTGTTTTGCTGCTGTGCTATTTTCGTTGGTCGAGCAATCATATGCAACTTTTGTTTCGGCAGTGTTGTATACGTACATTGCTGTTTCTTATTTGTGTATCAATTTTTTGATGCATCATCACATTCTCGAGTCCACTTATTTTCTATTGATATATTTTATTGCAACTTCCATTATGCTGATAAAATATATTCGTGAGGGAAAACAAAAATTATTTAAAGCCTGATGATTTATAATATAGAAAAACTGCGCAACAAATTATTGTTACCCATTGCTACAGAATGGATGGCAGAAAATGTAATGGATAAAAAGAATATTCCTTTACTAACACAAATGCAAAACGATGCATACAAACCATCGCAAATAGCATTTCAGGTTGGGTTATTTTTGCTCACTTTTATTTTGGCTTTTTGCAGTGCCGGCCTGATTGCTATGTTTTTTGGATTTACAAATAGCAGCATGGCTTTCGGAATGATATGCTGTTTTTTTTCAATACTCAGTTTTGTTGCGGCCAATTATTTTATCAATACAAAATTGCATTTTAAAACCGGGGTCGATACAGCCCTGTACTATTTTAGCATTATTAGCTTGATGCTTGGCATAGGTTTAATGCTCGATAATTTGTGGAACAATACCAGCACCCTCGTTGCTTTTTGTATGCTGTGCAGTGGGTTGCTTTTGCTTTACGCATTTCTGTTTTTCGATTTTGTGCTGGCCATGATTGCCATTATGGTATTTGCAACGGGATATGCAAATGCCTTTTACGAAACAACAGCAATTATAAAACTTTGTGCCAGTTTACTTTTTCCATTTGTGTGTTTTGCTTTTTATAAAACCATACTCTATTTCGAATACAAAATGGATGTGGTATACCAAAACATTTTTCCTTATTGTAAATTCATGCTGGCAGTAGTTGCTTACATTGCTATCAACCGGTCGTTTATAAACGAAGTTTTTTTTGAGTATACTTTAAAATACCTCAATAAAAATGTGTTTGCTGCATTTTCTATTTTCTCTGTTGCATGGAGTTGGCTGCTTCCGTTAGTTTATATTTTTTACGGTTTATACAAAAACGAACGCTCGTTTCTTCTTGCGGGCATAACATGTATGGCATTGTTCATTTGTTCGATTCCGTATTTTCATCCTTCAGCTATTCCCGAAGTAATGATGCTGATAGGAAGTGTATCATGTTTTATTTTTGTTGGCCTGGCAAATTATTTTTTCAAAAACAATGCATGGAAAATAACACTACAAAAATCGAAATACGATAGCGCAATCTTATCGAAAGAAATGCAAGGCATCATCCTGTCGCAAGCCATAGCAACCAAAACTATTTCGCAAGAAAGAACAGAATTTGGTGGTGGCAAGTTTGGTGGCGGGGGTGGTAGTGGGGAGTATTGAGATGTTTAGTATTGGGTATTGAGATGTTTAGTATTGAGACTTTGGGATTTTAGTATTGAGACTGGTTGTATTGAGTATTGAGATTTTAGTGTTGAGACTTTGGAATTTTTGGAATTGAGATTTTTAGACTTTTGGTATTGGGATTATTGGATTTTTAGTTTTTGAATTTTTAATCTTTTAAGAAGAAATAGACGATGCATAATTTTAAAAAACTACATGCTTGGAATGCTTCTATCGAAATGGTAACTGACGTATATAAATTCACAGAAACATTTCCCAAAACAGAAATCTATGGCTTAACAAATCAAATGCGGAGGTGTGCGGTTTCAATTTCATCAAATATTGCAGAAGGAGCTGGGAGGCCATCAAATCTAAAATTCAGAGTTTTTTTGGGGTACGCTTATGGGTCGAGTTGCGAATTAGAAACGTAAATGATTATCGCTAACAAATTAAATTTCCTAAACTCCGAAACCCTCGAACGATTATCAGCAAGCCTAAGCGAAATACAAAAATGATTTTCAAACTATCGCAATCTTTAAAAGACGAAACCAAAAAACAACCAAATTAAATGGCCTTCTAAATTTAAACTAAATCCAAAATCGAAAACTACCATTCTCTAAAAAATTCTACATAAAAAATACTCAATCCTAAATATGTAAAAAACAATAGTTCCAATTCTTAAAATTTAAAAAAGTTCTGATACTGAAAAACTAAAAATCTCCACATAAAAAGTCTCAATACCCATTACTGTCAATCTCAATACTCATAAACCAAAAGTCTCAATACCCAATAAAATCAATCTCAATACTCACAGTCTCAATACCCAATACTATCAATCTCAATACCCAATACCAAAAGTCTAAATACCCAATACTATCAATCTCAATACTAAAAAAAAATACTACTTCCCCGCCAAGGCGTTCTTTAATTTTGTAATTACGTTTACTTCTACAGCATCTATTCCTTTCATATCGGCAAGGTAGCAACTTATCCAGTCGCCAATATGCACAAGGTAAAGGGTGCGTGCCAGTTTTGATTCACCTTTCGACCATACTTCAATAATTGTTGATGTTACATTCGAAGCTACTTCTTTGGTATAGTCAAGTCGTGTTTGGGTGCGTATATAGTCATCGTTGTTGCGCATAAAAATTACGGCAAGGTTTTCATTTTTTTCAACCCACCCTACCAATTCATTGTGATTCATTTCGGGCAATGCATGATGCCAGCAAAGCATTTTGGAATTCTCGTTTATCTGTTGACGGAACCGAACACATACTCCTTCGTAACCGGCATCGCTATATAGAACAGCAATTTTGCCCATTACTTTTTTTGCTACTTCCATAGCTTCGGCTTGAGTTGCTTCTTCATTGGCCTGGAGCATTTTTATGGCATCGTTTATTTCGCCTAAAAACTTATCGCTGCACAACCCTTTTTTATTCAGCACAAAAAACAATTGCGTGAATGAATAACCAAACATTGCGCGTGGTGGCATTCCTCCGGGAATAATAATATTTTCGATACCGTTGGTGCGTGCCAGGTCAATTATTTTTCCTCCCGAAGCCACACAAACTATTTGCGCACCTTTTTTTAATGCCACTTCAAAAGCCTGCACAGTTTCTTCGGTATTGCCCGAGTAGGAACAAACTATAACAAGTGTATGTTGATTGATAAATGCTGGCGGAAAATAATCTTTACATACTACAACCGGCACTGCAAGTTCCTGGTCTAAGCATTGCGCGGCTATAGTGCCACCTATGCCCGACCCGCCAAGGCCTGTAATAAGCACATTACGAATTTCGATTTCCCGTTTTGCAATCGCAGCATTTTGTCCTATTTCGATTGCGGCACTAAGGTGGGCCGAAAAATCGGCAACTAAATTTTTCATAACTTAATTATTAGAATTATTCCGGTGCGAAAGTAACAATGCCTTTGATTGTAAAAAATGATTGTTGTTTTAAATTGTCATCATGCCAAAAAACAGAAGCTATAGAAAACAAAAAAGCGTCCTGTGTTTTTAATACAGAACGCTCGATTATGTTTTGTGCAAATATTTATGCCTCTATGGTTTCTTCTTCGGCTATAAGTTCGTAAAACTCATTGTAGGCTTTTATATAATTTTCTTCGGGATGCTTTAAGCATGGCTTGCCCGATTTTTTAATATGTGCAGCATACTCTTTTGGCATATCTTCTCCCATTTGAATAAATGCGTCCGACTTCGACATGGCATTAAGCACAATGTTTGAATAGGTAGGGTCTTTCAATTCTTTCACATCCGAAGCGGCAATACCTTCCATCATCAATTTTTTCGAATACTCAGGATTAAAGGTATCCTCAAACGAATCATTATAAAGAGAATAAACAACTTTGGCATTTTTAAAATGTGGGTCTTCTTTATAACTGGTTTTAATGAACAATGGAATCAAACTCGTCATCCAGCCGTGGCAATGAATAACATCGGGCTGCCATCCAAGCTTCTTTACAGTTTCTAATACTCCGCGGCAATAAAAAATGGTACGGTCGTCATTGTCTTTAAAATGTTTGCCCTTGGCATCGGTCACAGTTGCTTTGCGTTGAAAGTATTCTTCGTTATCAATAAAATAAACCTGCATGCGTGCCGATTGAATACTTGCTACCTTAATAATGAGTGGATGGTCGGTGTCGTCAATAATGAGGTTCATTCCAGAGAGGCGTATTACTTCGTGTAATTGATTGCGTCTGTCGTTGATGGTTCCGTACTTGGGCATAAACACCCTGATTTCTTTTCCTGATTCCTGAGTTCCCTGGGGTAAGTAGCGACAAATTTTCGATAATTCTGTTTCGTCTAGGTAAGGGGAAATTTCTTGTGTCACAAAGAGCACTTTCGTTTTTTTCATCATATCTTTCTATTTTATCTTAATTGAGGCGCAAAAGTAATAATAAATTAATCGTTAAACAACAAAGACAACGAGTAATAAACAAGTATGGTAATTAAGCATATGGGCTAATGGCTTAAATAAAGTGGCGAATAGCTACAAATAGCCAACTAATGGTTTTAATGTGTATAAAAATGCCTGTTAAATATTGCTTAGCCCGTTCATTTAGTCGATGGTGGCTATCACTTTAAGTTCAATACCTATGGGAGTGGGCAAACAATTTATCTCTAAAGTGGTGCGGCAAGGAGGATTCACCTTAAAGTACTCGGCCCATAATCGATTGTAAACAGGAAAGTCGTTTTTCATATTGGTGAGATAAACCGTTACATCAACAATGTTTTCCCACCGGCTGCCACTGTCTTCCAATATAGCTTTCACATTTTTGAACACCGAATGGCACTGTGCCTCAATGTCGTAAGAAAGCACATGACCATTTTCGTCCTGTTTTACTCCGGGAATAATTTTAGTACCTCGTTCACGCGGACCCACTCCCGACAAAAATAATAGTTGCCCCACTCTTCGTGCATGTGGATAATGTCCCACCGGTTCGGGTGCATTGGTAGAATTTATACTCGACTCCATTGTTTTTAATTTTTTGTTGGTGGCAAAATTATCTTTTTCAATTTAGCATTTGACTCACTTTTGAAAGTATTTCCTTCTAAGCATTAAGAAAACAAATGCTAAATAAGTTTTTGCTGCAAATGGGATTAATAAATACCGAATAATCATGTTGAATCTTTTTATTCGAACTATTCAAGTTGCCATTGAAACTTTATTGAAGATGAAATACTTTTTTTTGCATATGTAAACCTTGTTATGCTTTGTGTTGTTATCTATTCAATCAAAAAAAATATGCAAAAAATATATCATCTGGCATCGTGCTCTACAAATCAGCGCATACTTGGCGAAGTAAAACCCGGAAAAAAAGTAGTGATGCAGGAAATAAAAACCGAACCCATTACTGCCGCACAAATCGATGAGATGAAAAAACTTGCCGGCAGTTATGAGGCATTATTTAGCAAAATTGCCTTGAAGTACCGCAGCATGGGCCTCAACCAAATGCAACTCACCGAAAAAGATTACCGCAAATATATTCTTGAAGAGTATACTTTTTTGAAACGCCCGGTGATAATAAATGACAATGAAATATTTATTGGCAACGCACCCAAAGTGGTGGAGGCTGCGAGAATTTCTTTACAAAAAAAATGATATTGTAATAATTCTTATTCCTTTGTGGCTTTGTGAAACTAAAGCCTAATCATAATCTTCTTGCACATTTGGCCGTACTATCTGCCAATATAATTTATGGAATAAATTATTCGGTGGCTAAAGAAGTAATGCCGCTCTACATTCAACCATTTGCCTTTATTTTTTTACGTGTTGTAAGTGCAGCTATTTTATTCAGCCTGGCACATGCATTATTCGTTCGCGAAAAAGTAGAAAAGCAAGATTATATTCCCCTGGCCATGTGTGGATTGTTTGGCGTGGCTATAAATCAGTTATTATTCTTTAAAGGCTTGTCGCTTACGCAGCCCATCAATGCAGCATTGATGATGACTACCAACCCCGTTCAGGTGATGTTACTGGCATATATTTTTTTGAAGGAGCGCATTACCAATGTCAAAATTTTTGGAATTACGCTTGGCCTTATTGGTGCGGCTTCTATCATTATCACCGGCAAACAAATTTCGATGAATGGCAGCACCATGCTGGGCGATACTTTCATTTTTCTTAACTCCCTTTCGTATGCTTACTTTATAATAATTGCCAAACCTCTTTTAAAAAAATACCATCCTGTTACAGTAATGAAGTTTGCTTTTTTATTCGGCAGCATCGTGGTTATTCCTTTTGGGTTAAATGAACTTAGTGAGGTGCAGTGGCATGTAATTCCGGTTGAGGCCTGGTATAAAATCACCTTCATCATTCTTGCCACAACGTTTATTGCCTACTTGCTCAATACTTTTGCTCTGCGAAGATTGCCTTCGGGCACGGTGAGTATGTACATATACACACAACCGGTTTTTGCCACACTCATGAGTATTTACTTAGGATTGGGACATCCTCAACCAATACACTTTATTGCAGCCACATTTATTTTTGTGGGAGTCTTTCTGGTGAGCAGGCCACAAGTGGCGAAGTGAGGAAAAGGTTTGGGATTTACAATTTGCAAAACAATTATAAAAAACCAGGGTAACTTTTGTTGTGTGCTAAACTGGAAAAATATCTTTATCGTATATGGTTATAGTTGTACGTTACTGAGTGCAAATTAATTTCATTTCGCAGTTTTTATTCCATCAAAAGTAAGTGTTCACAGCAAATTCAAATTGATTAATAAAGATGTTTTTGAAACTTGAAATATTATTTTGTTCATAAAAAACAAGCATCGCTTTTTTGTACATTATTGAGTCCACCGTGCGGAACGAAATTGGGCAATAATTGTAATTTATTAAAATTGCATTGCTTACAATTCTTGCGGTACGTTTATTACCATCAACAAATGGCTGAATGTATGATAATAAAACCAGGGAGAGCAACGCCTTTTCAAATACACTCGATTTACTATTAACCAACTCGCACATCATAGATAACGCTTCCGATATTTGAAATTCATTTTCCAATGGCTTGTAATTAGTGCCCGATATACCAACCCGGCTTTTTCTCAAGTTACGGTCAATTGCCAAATCTTTCACCAACAAACTATGTATATCTTCAATCTTCGAAACAGAAAGCGGATTCAAATAATCGGGGTGTTTAATAATAAAGTCAATGGCTTCTTTATGATTCAGCAACATGATTGCTTCTTCTTTTGTTTTTCCCGAAGCGGTTTCTTTATCCTTAAGTAATCTTTCTGTTTCGAGTATTGAATATGTGTTGCCTTCTATTTGGGATGACTTCCAACTTAAATCAATTGCTAATCGCTCAAGTTCCTTTAGGTACTCGGTTCTTGAAAGTTGTGAAATATTGCTTTCATAAATTTTTTGTAATGTATCGAGTTTGTCTATCTCGGCTTTGGTGAAAAGGCTATGTTTATTTAAAACTTCTGCAATTATTTCAATATTAAATGAATGCTTTATTTGTCGTTCGTCTATTTCCTTTTCAAAATACTTTTCAATGTCTAAAACTTTCAACAACTCAAATGCAGGAGAAACAGCATATCGAGTTCCTTTACCTTTTCCATCAATAGTCAATAAATTTTGTAGAACCAGCTTATTTAAAATCCTTTTAGTTGTGGAATAGCTTATTGAATCTGAAAGCAATTCATAGATTTCTTTTGAAGTGCAGCCTCTTTGAGCACTAAGAAATTCTAAAATTATTGATTCGTTATTGGTGGCCATTTGAAAATATTAAGCTCACAAATATATGATTTGTAGCTCAACAACCTAAAAATTTGAGCTTCAATTGGATAAGTTGTGAGCCACAAATTGAATTTACTATTTAAAAACTTAACGAGAACAAAACAAACATTGACCTTTTTTACATGCTGCACTGAACGTTATTCTCATTCTTTATTGTCCCACATTTCACACTTTTCAATTTGAAAAAATGCTCCGTTTAAATACTTGTACTTGTTTTTGTATTTATGTTGCAACCCTTCCATTTCGTTGTCGCCACCATATATTGAGTCGTCATTTGAGGCTGCAAAATATTCATACGAAAAAATTTTTTCCAGGCTATCGTATTCAAAAATTTTCAAATCGTCCTGGCGTCCATCAAACTCTGCAATCAAATCAACATGATATGAAGTTGTATCCAATGTAATAGCAATTGCCAGCGAAGCAAGGCATGTATTACATGTTTGCACGCTTCCAATCACAAAATATTTTTGAGCCGCACTGTCCACCAAAAACACTTTATCGTAAATAGAAGTGGCCATGGCTTCGTAATCTTCGCTACCAAAAAGCTCAGCATGCACCGTACCATCTGCAAGGCGATAATGTATTATTGTAATGTTTGTTCGATATGAGCCACCGGTTTTTTCATCAATCGAAAAGAAAAATATTTTATTGTCATTCGATTTTGAAATATAAATTCCCTCTTCAAAAGAAGCTTCTCAATGGGATAATTAATTATTCGTTTATCATTCAGTAAAGCTAAAAGTTGTGCAGTAATGCTATTGCCGATGGAGTCAATAAATTCAAATCTATCTTTGTTGTCGGAAAATGGCGAAAGTGTGTCGTAAGATTTAAGCAACAAATTTATCTCCTCAATTTTTTGTATGATTTCGTTACCATTTTTTTTGTGTGATTTATTTTTCTGCTGACCAAACATCTGAGTTGGCAAAACGAATAAAAAAAACAATGGCAACATTTTCATCGTTGATTTAGCAAAAAAACATTTGAATATTTTTGTAAGATAAATAATGGTGGCCATTTGAAAATATTAAGATTACAAATGTATTATTTGTTGCTCATCAGACTTAAGTTTTGAGATACATTTGGATTTGGAATGAGGCACTAAGTGAAAATAATAATTGTAAATCTGTCCTCGGTTGGCGTCCCCGCCACCCGCCTTGCTGCATACATTATTTACATATAAACCAAAATCATATGCTGCATTTGAGACAATCGATTTATTATCAAATCGCATTCTAGTGTATTGCTAAAAATCCGAAATAAATCATAGCAAAATATAAAAATTGCTGTGAAATATTTTTCGAAATAAGCGGGTGGCGGGGACGCCAACCGAGGACAAAGAAATCATTCAAAGCAGAATATAAAAATTGCTGTTATATTTTTTTGCAAAATATGCGGGTGGCGGGGACGCCAACCGAGGACAAAATCGGAAATCATTCATAGTAGAGTTTAAAAATTGTTTTGAAATATTTTTGAGATGTAAGCGATTGGCAGGGACGCCAACCGAGGACAAGGAATTGCTTTGTAATGTTTTGAGAAATAAACGGGTGGCTGCGAAGACAACCGAAGACAAGCAAAAACCAACAGCCAAATACCTCAACACCCTCCCCTCCTCATTCACCATCAATTAACGTTTGGCAGTAGAATAATTTCCTTTACCTTCGCCCACTTAGCATTATCTATATTATACATAATTATGAGTTATAAGAAAATAAACAACATTGT
This sequence comes from Bacteroidota bacterium, assembly GCA_016717325.1. Lineage (GTDB taxonomy): Bacteria > Bacteroidota > Bacteroidia > AKYH767-A > OLB10 > JADKFV01. The sequence continues at coordinate 21,368 of JADKFV010000017.1, forward strand.
TGGTTGGGTTGTATTTGCAATTGCCTCGTACGTATATCTAACTACTATGGAGCCTACGGGCAGCTTTTGGGATTGTGGCGAATTTATTGCCTGTTGCAATGGCTTACAGGTGGGTCATCCTCCCGGTGCGCCTATGTTTATGTTGATGGGCCGTATGTTTATTTTATTTGCTGGCGAAAATGTAAAACAAATACCACTAGCTATAAATGCTTTGTCGGCAATATGTAGTGCGCTGTGTATATTATTTTTGTTTTGGAGCATTACACACCTTGCACGCAAAATGGTAGTGAAGGGTAAAAACGAACCTAACATGGGCGATATAATTGCCATAATGGGAAGTGGTTTTGTAGGCGCTATTGCTTATACTTTTACCGATTCGTTTTGGTTTTCGGCCGTGGAGGGCGAGGTGTATGCAACCTCTGCAATGTTTACCGCAGTAGTGTTTTGGGCCATGTTGAAATGGGAGGAAGTGGCCGATGAAAAGCACAATGCACGATGGATAATTTTTATCGCCTTTATGATGGGCCTTTCTATTGGTGTCCATTTACTCAACTTGCTTGCCATACCAGCATTGGCGCTCATTTATTATTTTAAGCGTTACAAATTTACATGGGTAGGCTTTGTAGCTGCACTGGGAGTTTCTATTGCCATTTTAGGTTTTGTACAAAAAGGCATCATATCCTATTTTATAAAAATTGGTGCACAGTTCGATTTAATTTTTGTAAATAGTTTTGGCTTACCATTTTGGTCGGGCTTTATGTTTTACCTGCTTGTTACCCTTGGAATAATTGCTTATGCACTGTGGTACACTACGCGCAAAGGTAAAGTGGTATTGAATACTGCCTTGCTCGCTGTTACATTTATTCTTATAGGATACTCATCCTATTCTGTGATAGTTATACGCAGCACGGCCAATCCTCCATTGGATGAAAACGATCCGGAAAATGTATTTTCACTTTTAAATTATTTGGGTCGCGAGCAATATGGCGACTTTCCGTTAGCATACGGGCAATATTATAATGCAAAAACGATAGACTCGGATTTTAAAGATATGCAGTATGTAAAAAAAGACGGTAAATATGTAGAAGTAGGTCGCAAGGAATCGCCTGTTTACGATCCGGCTTTTTGTGGTATCTTTCCACGTATGTGGAGCCCACAAGATAATCATGCAAGTTTTTACAAAAACTATCATAAAGGCAATGCTGAAGAACGACCTACAAGTGGCGAAAATATTTCTTTCTTTATCGACTATCAGGTAATGCACATGTACTTCCGTTATTTTATGTGGAATTTTGTTGGCCGCCAAAACGATATACAAAGCTATAGCGACAACATTACCAAAGGCAATTGGATTAGCGGTATTACTCCAATAGATAATATGCGCCTTGGCCCGCAAGAAAAATTGCCGCAAAGCATGACTAATAATAAAGGGCGCAACAAATTTTATTTCTTGCCTTTAATTTTAGGATTGGTGGGCTTTGCATACCAGGTACAAAAAAACCGTAAAGATTTTGTCATTGTAGGCATGTTGTTTTTTATGACAGGAATGGCCATTGTACTGTATGTAAATCAACCACCCTATCAACCGCGCGAGCGTGATTATGCTTATGCAGGATCGTTCTATGCTTTTTCGATGTGGATAGGATTGGGTGTGTTGGCCATTTTCGATTTGTTGCGTAATAAGTTAAGCCTTCCTACTGCTGGTGCGGCCATTGCAGCAACGGTAGTTTCGTGTTCGGTACCATATGTATTGTGTGCTGATGGATGGAACGATCACAACCGTGCATTACGTTATACATCGCGCGATTTTGCCACTAATTATCTTAACTCGTGTGCACCCAATGCCATCATATTTACCAATGGCGATAACGATACTTTCCCATTGTGGTATGCACAACAGGTAGAAGGGGTAAGGCGCGATATACGGATTGTAAACCTTAGTTTATTAAATACAGACTGGTATGTAAACCAAATGAAACGTCAGGAATACAATTCGCCACCGGTGCCATTTACACTTACATACGATAAGTACATGCAAGGCACACGCGATTATGTTCCATTTGTAGAACAAAAAAGTTTGTCGGCAAATTACACCGAGTTGAAACAGGTGTTTAATTTTATGACAAGCGAAAATCCCGAAACCAAAGTGCAGGTGCGCGATGGAAAATACATCAACTATTTGCCCACAAAAAAATTGCGCATCACTGTTGACAAAGCTGCAGTAATAAAAAGCGGAACGGTAGATATAAAAGACACAGCAAAAATTGTTGATTATATAGATTGGGATATAAATAAAAGTTATGTGATGAAGGCCGACCTTATGATGCTGGACTTACTTGCACACAACGATTGGAAACGCCCCGTGTACTATGCCGTTACAGTTGGTAGCGACAATTATATTGGCCTTGACGATTATTTCCAACTCGAAGGTTTGGCTTATCGTTTTGTGCCAATAAAAACAAAAAATGCTGACCAGCAAACCGGCCGTGTAGCTACCGATCTTATGTACAAAAACATGATGGATAAATTTGTGTGGGGCAATATGAAAAACGAAAAAGTGTACCTCGATCAAAATAATCTTAACATGACCATGAACTTCCGCAATAATTTTGCGCGCTTGTCGGAGTCGTTATTAAACGAAGGTAAGTCGACCCAATCGGTTGCTGTGCTTGATAAGTGTAACGAAGAAATGCCCGACAAAACAGTGCCTTACAATATGATGATGTTGCGCATAACCGAAATGTATTACCGCAATGCCATGCAGGCTGCAACTTCTGTTGATTCAACAGGAAGGCCAATCATCGATCCCGAAAAAATGAGCCAATCGCAAAAAGGAATTTTAGAAAAAGGCAACTCTATTTTGCGCAGACTTGCGGTGATATACGAAGACGATTTGAATTACTATTACTCTTTACGCGGCACAAAATATTTTGCTTTTATTGAAAAGGATATGAACCAATCGATGGCCATAATGAACGAAATGGTGCGGTTGTCGAAACTTACAAATCAGCCGGCCATTATTAAAGAAATGGAAGATGCATATGGTAATGTAATGAAAAAATATCAGGGTAATTAATTCACTTGATTTTTTTGAAACGCATTTTTATAAAAACATTTTTACAAAATGTGGAAACAACATATACCATATACGCTTGCTATTGTAATAACATAGCTGATTTTTTGTGGTACAGCATTATATAATTTATGATGTAAAAAAACGTTTGTTCAATTACGTAAGTATTAAACAATGAAAAATTTTAATTCGAAAATATCATTCATTCTGATTATTGCCTGTATGCTTTTTGCCTGCAACAAAGATACATTCACTCCGGTAGAAGTTACATATCTGGTATTGGTAAAGCCCGGCAATACTGTTACCATTAACTGCTACAACGATTATTATTTCGATACAGAAAAGCTGAAGCCCATTATGCATACCGGTGAGGGTTTATACTTTCGTTCATCGCACATTGCATACAAAGAAGAAGATTATTATATCAATGTGGCATATACCGACTCTACAAAAAGCGCAGAAGACAATTACTTAGTGTGGGTAAAGTTTAATGATTCCACGGTTACAAAACTATCGTACAAATATGCCAAACCCAACATCGAAATAAAAGGCCGCGTTACGGAGTTGTAAATTGAAAATATAATAATCACAAAATAAAACTGTACACATGTCGCAAGGATCGGTAAATATTTCTATCGAAAATAACATAGCCACCATCACGTTTGAGCACCCACAAAGCAACAGCCTGCCGGGCGCAATTTTGCAGCAACTTGCCGATGCAATAACAAGTGCCGGTAACAATGCCGATGCAAAAGTTATTGTACTGCAAAGTGCAGGGGAAAAAACATTTTGTGCCGGTGCATCGTTCGATGAGTTGATAGCAATAAACGATTTCGAAACAGGAAAAAAATTCTTTTCGGGATTTGCCAATGTTATAAATGCTATGCGGCAAGCGCCAAAATTTGTGATTGCACGTGTACAAGGTAAAGCAGTAGGTGGTGGTGTAGGTTTGGCATGTGCTGCCGATTACACTTTAGCAACAACATCATCGCAAGTAAAACTTAGCGAGTTGGCTGTAGGTATTGGCCCGTTTGTAGTAGGCCCTGCCGTAGAGCGAAAAATAGGAACTGCAGCATTTTGTGAACTTGCAATAAATGCAACCGAATGGCGCGATGCAGCATGGGCGCAACAAAAAGGAATGTATACACATGTATTCGAAACCATAGCACAAATGGATACAGAATTACAGGCATTGTCAAAAAGATTATCGCAATCGAACCCCGAAGCCATGATGATGCTGAAAAAAATATTCTGGCAAAATACCGATCACTGGAATACACTTTTAATTGAACGGGCTGCTATGAGTGGTCAGCTTGTGCTTTCCGATTTTACGCGCAATGCCATTGGAAAATTTAAAGGCGGAGCACGATAGTTTTACAAAATTATTTTTCATAAAATTTTTTGTGCTTGTAATGTGAGCCATCTATTCAAACAATTTTAATAAAGCGCTGATAGTTGATAAAATATTTTTGCACCATCAGTTCATCGACAATGCCCTTCTATATTTGCAGCTTATACATTTCACATTGATAAAAGATCAGGTTATACTCGGCATCGATCCCGGCACTGTTGTAATGGGTTACGGCCTTATTGCTGTAAACGGAAAAACTACACGTATGATAACTGCCGGTGTAATGCAACTTGAAAAATACAGCGACCATGCTGTACGGTTAAAAAAAATATTCGAAAAAGTATCGGCACTCATTATCGAATATCATCCCGATGAGCTTGCAATAGAAGCACCCTTTTTTGGCAAGAACGTACAAAGCATGCTAAAGCTTGGCCGTGCACAGGGAGTGGCAATTGCTGCTGCACTGCATCATCAGTTACCGGTGATAGAATATTCGCCACGCAAAATAAAAATGGCTGTAACCGGCAAGGGTGGCGCATCGAAAGAACAAGTTGCTGCCATGCTGAAACAAACAATGGACATTAATCTTACTCCCAAATTTTTAGATGCTACCGATGCACTTGCTGTTGCTGTTTGCCATTCGTTACAAAACAAAAAACTACAATCAACTTCAAAATCATACACCGGTTGGAAAGCATTCATTACCGATAATCCTGATAAGATGGCGGGCAAATAATTTTTTTGTTTGAATAGTCATTTGTGAATTGATAATAAATTACTGAGCAAACCAAAATGTGTAGAATATTTTCGCAAATATTTTCAATGCAAAAACACATTCGAATTAATTTGGGATTTAAAAAAATAATAATCAACAACCCATCAACCAAATTTTATTTCACTTTATAATGCAATGGTATTTTTTTTGAAAGTGCATCTACAGGCTCGGGCACCCAATGATGCAAACCACCGGCAAGTTCATCGTTAAATGTTTCTGGTATGTCACCTGCAAGTGTGCGTTCTTTCCATGTGATATTTTCTTTGCCGTCATCTTTGCGTTGCATGGTTATACAATCTTCAACAGGGCAAACTACAGAACACAAATTACATCCAACACAATTTTCTTCTATGATGTGTGGCTTACGGTTTAGCAAATCATCACTCAAGCCAATTGCCTGATGTGCACCATCTTCGCATGCGGTGTAACACAATTGACAACCAATGCATTTGTCTTCGTTAATATCTGCCACCACTTTATACTTCATATTGAGGTCTTCCCAATGCACAATATTTGGCAGTGCTTTACCACGAAAATCGTCAAGGGTTTTAAAACCTTTTTCATCCATGTACTGCTCTAATCCTAAAATCATTTCGCGAATAATTCCAAAACCATAATGCATTACCGCAGTACACACTTGCACCGATGATGCACCGAGTAAAATAAATTCTACTGCATCGCGCCAATTTTCTACACCACCAATTCCGCTGATAGGAATTTTTACTTGTGGATGTTGAGCACAATTCTTCAGCATGTTCATTGCAATTGGTTTTACAGCAGGACCGCAGTAACCACCGTTTGTACTTTTGCCATCAACAATAGGATAAGGCACAAAATTATCGATATCAACTCCTATGATACTTTGAATGGTATTGATCAATGAAATTGCATCGCCACCACCTTCTACCGCTGCAACTGCCAGGCGGGTGATGTCCGAAATATTAGGCGTAAGTTTTACTATCACCGGAATGGTAGCAACTTCTTTTACCCACTCAACAATCATTTTCAAAATCTTTGGTTCCTGCCCTACTGCACTTCCCATTCCGCGTTCGCACATACCATGTGGGCAACCAAAATTTAACTCCACACCATCGGCACCGGCATTGGTAACATCTCGCATAATGGCATGCCACTCTTCTTTTGTTTCTACCATCAACGATGCTATCACCGCATGATTGGGAAACCGCTTTTTTACTTCTTCTATCTCACGCAAATTATCTTTAAGTGGCCTATCAGTTATCAATTCAATATTGTTGAAGCCCATCATTCGCGTGTCGCGATAATTGAGTGAACCATAACGTGACGATACGTTTACAACCGGCACGCCCAGTGTTTTCCATACAGCACCACCCCACCCGGCATCGAATGCTTTCATGATCTGATAACCGCTATTTGTTGGTGGTGCACTGGCCAACCAAAAAGGATTTGGCGATTTTATTCCCGCGAAATTTGTTTGAAGATTTGCCATGATAATCTATTGCATTATTATTAAAATTGTAACACCTCCGAAAAGTACAATATTTTTAACAACGATATACTTTTACCAAAATTTATTTGGTTACCATTATAAAAACCTTGCACCTATTTCAACTAACAAGTTGTGCCTTTAAATATTATCAAATCGCTTCTTATAAAAAAGAAATAACCATTATAAGTGGAAATATATTGTGCGCATTATTTACCATTAACTTTGCAATATGACCAACAAAATATTTTTTTACATTACTATTAAAGTGATATATCACAAAAGAAGGTTTCTTACTTTTATTTTACTTGAGGCATCTAAACTGATATGGTTTTGAACCACGAAAAAATTTGTAAATAAATCATCATCACTTTATTTACTTACCTCTCATATCATTTATTTATTGGATTGTAAATATATTTAAGCACGGTGCCGATTCAAGCAAAGAAAATATTTTCAAGATAAACCTGCGTGGATTTTTTGGGCTTCAATTCGGCCACCGCTTGCAATCTACTTTTGCCGGATAAGCCTTAGTAAATTTTATTTGATTCAATTAACTCTTCCTGCCATTTCAATAATTTTATAGCATATACTTTTTTACTTACGTTTTCTATTATGTAACATAAGCATTATAAAATGAAAACTACCCTTCGTTAAAATCTATTGTAAATCCATGAACGACAGGGTTTTTGTGAATACAACATATTAAGGTTAAAAGATAGTCAGCAATATAAGCGCGCTTTTCAATAATATTTTCAAGAAACAAACTCCCGTTGTGAACCACAACTTTATTAAATGTATTTGTTTACGAATTCAAAGAAATGGCGCCAGAAATTGTTTCAAGGTGATTTTTGTAAATGATGCAGGAGGGTTTCTTTTAACTGATTTTGCCATTACGATTTATTGGAGGTGATATTCATGTTTATTTTCTTCTTCTGTTTCTATATATCACAAAACAATCCCGATTGGGATTAAAACAGGAATCATCTCAATGAGTGACGTGGCATTTATTTTTCTGAGAGAATTTATTTAAGATGATATTCCTCTCTCAGTACTTTCAGCAACTCAGCATTCACATCAATATACTTTTGAAAATGCATTGTGCGGGTAGAATTTAATGCACTGTTGCAAACAAAACCTAATGCATTAATGGTTTCAACTTTGTCGAACTTCTTAATAGAATTAAAATGAAAAGGAATAAATTCATTATTTTTTTCATAATCAAATGTTGCTTTAATAAGAGAAACCGTTCCGTTCTTACTTAATCGTTCATTAAATTCATAATCATGATGGCGTATATCAATTGGGTTTATGTATTCAATCCTTATTGAAGATTCAAGTTTCTGTCTGTCGTTTACATTATGAATGGCTATTGACAAATCACCAATCAGTTTTTGTAATTCATTATTTTTAAAATAACGCAACGAACCCGAATTTTTTAACTGGTCCAACACTACAGTTCGTGGTTCAAAAAGCGAAGGGCTGCGAAAGTTTATTCCATACATATAATTAATTTCAAATGCTTTTGAGATATTGGTAAGACTGCTGTCTTTAAAATATTTCATTAGAAATTTGAGTGCATTCTCTTGCTTAATTCTAAATTCAACTTTAGTTTGAACAATTATTGAATCGTTTTTTAATTCTTCGTAAAAATTTTTTGCAAGTTGGTTAGCCTGGTTCTCTTCCACTTTATCTCCCCTGTAATTCTCTGCCAGAAATCCGCAGAACACGGCAAGAAACAACATAAAGAAATCAAACAAATAATTTTTCCAGTTTTTATTTTCGCGTGATTCATAATAGTGATGGTGTTCTTCAATATTTTTTGTTTCAGGTTTACCCGATTGCATCGCGACAGATGAGTTTGATATTTTGGGTTGCGAGATAGAAATATTCTTCGGTTCGGTTTCCGTATTTATTTCAGGAGAAATTTTTCGCTTTCTTCTTCTGTCTTTATTTTTTTCTTCCATCATTTGTAATAAGAAAAATATTTTTTTATTTTAGTAAATCAACAATAGCTATCGCTGCTTTCTTTCCATTAGCCACTGCATTCACTACTTCTTGTCCGCCACTAACTGCATCGCCTGCAGCAAAATATTTTTTATTGGTGGTTTGAAAAATTTCGTTCACAATGATTTTTCCCTTTTCGTCAGTTTTTAATTCACCAATTAAATTTAATAAATCCAACTGTTTTGTTTGGCCCGTTCCTTTAACAACCCAATCGCAGTTAAGAGTATGTTCGGTGCCATCTGCTGATTTTAGTTTTATGCCGCTCACTTTTCCATTTCCCAAAATTTCGACAGGAGTAAAATTAAACATTCCTGCAACACCAACAGTTTTAGCCAACTCGTATTCAAAATTATATGCAGGCATTTCTTCTTTGCTTCTGCGATAAGCAAGTATTACTTCGGCACCCATGCGTGCACATTCGCTTGCTGCATCCATAGCAGTGTTTCCGCCACCCAATACAACTACTTTTTTGGGAACAGTAATTTTATGATGATTCATTCTTAACTGTTCAACAAATTCAACAGCACCAAAAACATTTTCTAATTCTTCGCCTTTTATTTTTAAGTCTGAAGTTTTTCCTAAACCTATTGCAATAAAAATGGTGTCATAATTTTTTTCGAGTAATGCTATATCTTCTTTGGTTGTAATAGTTTTGTTGTAATGAACTTTATATCCGAATTGCTTTTGCAAATATTCCATTTCATTCAAAGCTTCGTCATTAGTAATTTTATATGGTGCAACTCCATGTACTGTTAGTCCTGATGGTTTTTCTTTGGCTTCAAAAACATCTACTTCAAATCCATGCAGTCGCAATTCGCAGGCACAACTTATACCTGCAGGGCCGGCACCAATTATTGCAACTTTCTTTCCGTTTGAATTGGCGAGGGTATAAAACTTTTTATCATTACTAATTGCTTTGCCCGTTGCAAAACTTTGCAGTCTTCCAATAGCAATTGGCATTACATCACTGTGATTGTATACGCAGGCGCCTTCGCACAGCACTTCGGTAGGGCAAACTTTACCGCATGCATAACCAAAATAATTGGAGTCGTAAATGGTTTTTGCTGCACCCATTTCATTTTTTGCATTTATCTGTCTTATAAAAAGCGGAATGTCGATACCCGTTGGACAAGCATTCACACATGGTGCATCGTAACAAAACAAACAGCGCGAACTTTCATAGTAGGCTTCTGTTTGACTCATCAATGGTTTTATCTGCGAAAAATTCTTTTCGAACTCTTCTTCTGTTTGTGGTGTTTTGTATTCTGACATTTTCTTAGTATTGAGTAATTAGTAGTTAGTACTTAGTATTGAGTATTTTGTAGTTTGTTGTTTGTATTGAGTAGTTATTATTTAGCTTTATGACCATGCAGTTGGTATTGAACGATATTTTTGGTGTACTTAACAAATGTATTTAAGATTTTAAAGATTGCATCAATTTATAAATCATTTTTTCAATCTCATTTAAATTATAGGTTAACTTTGTTTGATCTTCTGAACTCATAAAATTTAAATTACAGGCAATGATTAATTGAGTTTCTAATTCACAACAAGAGCCATAAGCCTATCCTAAAAATAATTTGAATTCTCCAATTCCCTTTCTGCCTGCCCCTTCAGCTATATTTGATGGAATAGAAACAGCACACCTGCGCATTTGATTTGTTAATCCATATGTTTCTGTTTTCGGAAACGATTCCGTAGTCTTATAAATTTCAGTTACCAGGTTAATAGCTGAAATCCAAACATTCAATTTTTTAAAATCATGCATTTCTAACTATTTTTTTCAATATTGAAGAATAACTACTCATAACCATTTTACTCAATTTTAAATACTGCATCCTCACCACAAACATTATTTTCTCAATACCATTTACTCTATAATAAGTACTAAATACTAATTACCAATTACCCAATACTAAGCACCCAATACCAATTACCCAATACCAATTACAACTCCGTCAACCTACCATAAGTCTCTGGTCTTCTATCTCTAAAGAATTGCCATACCGAACGTACTTCATCTATCATATCTAAATCAAAATCCGCAACTAAAAGTTCATCATTGTCTTCGGATGCTTGTGCAAAAATTTGTCCGCGAGGATCAACGAAATAACTGCTACCATAAAACTTGCCTACGCTCCATGGCTTTTCAATTCCTACACGATTAATGCATCCCATAAAATATCCATTGGCTGCAGCATGTGCAGGTTGTTCCAACTTCCATAAATATTGCGAAAGGCCTGCAACCGTAGCCGATGGATTGTAAACAATTTCGGCACCATTCAAACCAAATGCACGTGCACCTTCGGGAAAATGACGATCGTAACAAATGTAAACGCCCACTTTTGCATAGCGCGTTTGAAAAACCGGATAACCTAAATTACCGGGCTTGAAGAAAAATTTTTCCCAAAAACCTGAAGTGTGCGGAATATGATTTTTGCGATACTTACCAAGGTAAGTTCCATCAGCATCAATCACTGCGGCAGTGTTATACAATACTCCGGCTTGCTCCTTTTCGTAAATAGGAACAATGATTACCATGCTATATTTTTTCGCATAGGTCTGCATCAGTTCAGTTGTAGGGCCGGGAACAGTTTCGGCACTTGCATACCATTTTGCATCTTGCCCTGGGCAAAAATATGGCGTGTTAAAAATTTCCTGCAGACACAAAATCTGCACGCCTTTTTTCCCTGCTTCTTCAATCAAGGGAATATGCTTTGCAACCATTGCATCTACAATTTCCTTAATGGTGCCTTCGCCCTCTGTTTTGGGCAACGACATTTGGATTAATCCTGATTTTATTATTCGTGACATAGTTATTATGTTGTTAAGTTATTATGTTGTTTGGTTCTTTTGAATAATCAAATCCTTTTCGATTTTTGCTTTTTTAAGATATGCGATATAGCCATTCAATATTTTTAAACATGTCGCAAATATTTCTTTTTGTTCATTAAATACTTTTTCGCAGATATATTTTTCGTCCATAGCACAAATCAAATGTTCCATATAAAGAGCCTCTTGCCATTCGGCAAAAACGAATATTATCTTGATGATTAAATCTTCCAAATCCTTCCGCGATATTTGCTGATATAGATCTCGAAGAACGAATGATCTGATCTGTTAATCTATATTTTTCTTCTGCCGGAAACGACTTTGCAATTATTGAGAATGAAATTCTTAACTCTCGAGCACTTTGCCATACAGCCAACTCCTCAAAACTATTCATTTTTTTTATTTTTATAATTCAGCACAATACAGAACAAACAAAAGCTCAACAGCCCAATAACCCAATAACTTAAATTATTCCACTTACCTTTTTCCTTTTCACGAACACTCCGTATCCTTTTTTAATTTTCACATCGCCATTATCTATTGCAAGTTGTCCGCGCAAAATTGTTTTCTCTACTTTGCCTTTCAACTTCCATCCTTCGTATGCAGAATAGTCGACATTCATGTGATGTGTTTTTGCAGAAATGGTATGTTCTTTATTGGGATCGAAAATAATAATATCGGCATCGCTGCCAACTGCTATACATCCTTTCTTTGGAAACATACCAAATATTTTTGCTGCATTTGTTGATGTAACCTCTACATATTTATTGAGCGATATTCTACCTGTGTTTACTCCTTCATTAAAAAGTAATTCCATACGATTTTCTATTGCAGGATGTCCGTTTGGAATTTTCGAAAAATCTTTTTCTCCCAATAATTTTTTCTCCCATGTAAATGGGCAATGGTCAGTAGCTACCACTTGTACTGTTCCTTGATTGATACCTGCCCATAAAGTTTCCTGATCTTTTTTCTGCCGAAGTGGAGGACTCATCACCCACTTGGCACCATCAAAATCTTTTTCGTACAACGATGCATCGAGAATTAAATATTGAATACATGTTTCAGCAAAAACTTTTTGATTTCTTTTTTCCACATCGCGAATATGATTGAGTGCACCCTCACAAGTCATGTGCACTACATATGCAGGGACACCCGTATAATTTGCCATGTCGGCAAAACGTCCTGTAGCTTCGGCCTCGGTAATTTCGGGTTGCGATAAATAATGATACAATGGTGATAGCTTTCCTTCGGAACGATGTTTTGCAATTAAAAAATCGATCATATCGCCATTGGTTGCATGAACGGTAACAATACCACCTTGCAATTTTACTTCATTCATAAGACCAACCATCTGCCTGTCATCTATCATTAATGCACCTTTGTAAGCCATAAAAGTTTTGAAAGATACGATGCCCTCTTCCTCCACCATCTCTTTGATTTCTTTTTTAGTATCGTCATTAAAATCCGTAACAGCCATATGAAAAGAATAATCGCCATAGCAATTTCCATTGCTGCGGCCTTGCCATTCGCGCAAAGCATTGTGTAACGATTTACCTTGCGTTTGCAAAATAAAATCAATCACCATGGTTGTGCCGCCATGCAATGCAGCAAGTGTTCCTGTTTCATAATTATCGCTCGAGAATGTTCCCATAAAAGGCATATCGAGATGAACGTGTGGATCTATTCCTCCGGGAAAAACAAATTTTCCAGCAGCATCAATTATTGTATCGGCATCGTTCGAAATATTTTTTCCGATTGCAGAAATTGTTTCGCCCTCCACAAAAATATCAGCAACGTAATCATCCGATGCTGTTATCACTCTTCCGTTTTTAATTAATATTGACATCTGTTATTTGTTATTTAGTTATTGGTTAATGTGTTATTTGGTTAATGTGTTATTGGTTATTCTGTTATTTGGTTATTGTGTTACTAAGTTGCTGCCATTTTCTTCGAGTGTTATTCCATATGGATGATATTTAGAAATTCAATTTTTTTGAAGTGTTATTAAATTTTAGTAGCATTGATCATCTTTTTCTGCAAAGGAATTACTCTTTTTAAATCCCGACAACCCAACAACCTAACAAATAAAACAACTCAACAACTACACCCCAATATCCTCATTCCACAACTCTGGCTTTTCGGCAATAAAATTACGCATCATTTGCTTGCATTCTTCACTGTTATAATTTATAACTTCCACACCATGCGAAAGCATAAATTCCTTTGCGCCTTCAAATGTTTCATCCTCCCCGGCATATACTTTTTTAATTCCAAATTGAACAACGGCACCGGCACATAAATAGCAGGGCATAAGTGTAGAATATAAAACAGCGCCCTTGTAATTTCCCACCCGGCCGGCATTGCGCAAGCAATCTATTTCGGCATGTGTTACAGGGTCGCCATCTTGCACACGTTTGTTATGACCTCGTCCTATTATTATTCCATCACGCACCAATACCGAACCTATAGGTATACCTCCCTCACTTATTCCTTGTCTTGCTTCGGCTATTGCCGCATTCATAAACTCATCCATGTTGTGTGGTTAGTGGTTACTTGTTATTTTGTTATCGGCTACTTGTTATTCGTTACTATGTATAATGATAGTTTTATTTTTAGGAATAAATGCATTCTGTTTCTATTTGTGAATTTCGATTTAATTCAATCAGGAAAATATCATTACAAAAATATTTAGATCGCAATAAGTTCCTTATCATTATTCTTAAAATAAAATTAATAAAAAACGGAACTACAACAATTAAAATATTGATTCAAAGGTATGTAATAAAAGTAATGCAAAACATAATTGTAAAAGAAAAAAAACTATTTTTGTTCAAAATTATAAAACTATGAAAAACATCTTTACATTTCTGTTCATACTTTTTACTATAAATGTTGCAGGACAAAACTTAGTAGTAAATCCAAGTTTTGAATTGTATAATCCATGCCCTACAGGTACAAGTCAAATTAATAATGCTACCGGGTGGACAGCCACAAATTATTCTCCCGAGTTTTATCATGCATGCGCTACACAGGCATCGCAAGTAAGTATACCAACTAATGTATGTGGATATCAATATCCTGCAACCGGCAATGGATGCATGGCCGCATTATGTTATGGTTCATTTGCCAGTAATTTGATTGCAAACTTGCGCGAGTATTCTACCGGAACATTAACACAACCTTTGGTGGTTGGCAATAATTACCACGTTAGTTTAAAAGTGGTGCTTATGAATGCCGCTTCTCATTCGTGCGATCATATAGGTGCTCTGTTTACCGTGGGCTATAAAGCAACACAGTCTATTACCAACTTTGCTCATGTTTATGGAACCACTCAAATAAGTGATACACTAAACTGGACCGAAATATCGGGAACCTTTGTTGCCGACTCTGCGTATACACATATAGTTATAGGAAATTTATTTGATGATAACAACACCAACGTAACTTCACTACAACCGGTAACATTTGGGTGGAATGGTTATTATTTTATTGATGATATTGAAGTACGTCTTGCAAGCGCACAATTTGCAAATACATGCTATGGCGATTCGACCGTGTTTACAAATATTGTGGGGCCTAATGTTATTGCCACCTCATGGAATTTTGGTGACCCCAACTCAGGATTAAACAATGATGTGTATACCACAAATGCTACTCATCTTTTTACCGATACCGGCACATATTTAGTAACTACTGTCAACTATAACAATTTAGGTTTTTCCGATACGCTTTATACTACAGTTACTATTTCAAACCCTCCTGTTTTTAATTTAGGAAACGATACAACATTGTGTAATGGAACTATTTTGAATTTAGGTATTGCAGCTACCAATGCAACAGTACTATGGAGTACAGGCGATACTATAGCAAATATTGCTGTATCGACTGCCGGCACTTATTGGTTAAATGCAAGCGACAATGGTTGCAACAACAGCGATACTATAGTTGTAAACTATACAACATGTGCGGTGCCGCAAGTAATTATTTCGTCAAGCGATACTGTTTTTTGCGAAAAGCAAGCCATCGATTTTTTCGATTTAAGTGCAAATAATCCTACATCATGGCAATGGTATTTTACAGGTGCCCAACCGGCTACTTCTACTGTTCAAAACCCGGCAGGAATATATTACCCAAGTTATGGTTCTTTTGATGTCAAGCTTGTTGCCTGTAATGCTGCAGGTTGCGATTCGATTACATACTCACAATTTGTTACGGAATTACAAAACCCTCCAGCACCTGTTGTAACCGTAACCGGAAGTTTATTGTGTTCGAGTCCAGCAGCAAATTATGCATGGTACGAAACATCAAATCTTACACAAGTGTTAGCCACTACACAATGTTATCAACCCTTGGTTACAGGTTCGTACTTTGTAATTGTATTCGATAGCAGTGGATGCAATACGCCATCGCAATCGGTGGTGGTGACAGGAGTGAATGAGTATTTATCAAACGATTGTGTTCTTTATAGTGCTAACCAAACCATTCAGTTCAACAATGATTGTTTAAAGGATTGGGATTCGCAACTTCGTATTTTCGATTCGCAAGGCCGGATAGTTTTTTCAACAGAAATAAATCGAAATGAAATAAGATTGCCACATCTTTCAAAAGGAATTTACTATTATGATATTACATCGAGCAAAAAAGTTATGCATGGTAAATTAATGATTCAGCAATAAATATTTGTGTGAGCTTTTATTTTGAAATCAGACTTCAAATATTTCTACAATCAATTCCTCCACTGATTTATTATGAGGCAGATGGTATGAATTTATTCCTGCTAAACGTGCGCCTTCAACATGATGCAATGAGTCATCAATGAAAATAGTTTCACCGGCTACAAGATTATTTTGCTGTAAAACAAAATCGAATATTTCTTTATCAGGTTTGCGCATTCCTATGCGACATGAGTAATAAATTTTTTGAAAAAGTTTCGTCAACAAATCTTTTTCGTAAGCCTGTTCAATGTAATTTTCGAATGAGGCAATATGAATTTCGTTTGTATTACTTAACAAAAAAATATTGAACTCGTTTTTTAATTCGAGAAGCATATCCACATGATTTTGTGGTAGCGGCCCCAGCATTGCATTCCATGCATCTTCAATCATTTTAGCAGGTATGTAGCTGCCAATAAAACCACGTATACCATTTCGAAAATCATCGGGAGTAATCTGGCCTTTATCAAACTGATTAAATAATTCAACTTGTTTTTTTTGTGAGTAAACATCATCAACATCGGCAAAACCTATCCGCTTAAAAGCCTCGGCTGTGGCTTGCATATTGAGTTGAAGCAATACGCCACCAAGGTCGAAAATAATATTTTTTATTCCCTTATGCATGCGGTAAATAAAAGCAACGCCATTTGTTTGTGCAAATATTTCAGCTAAAAAAGTATAAATTCGCCACTTCGTTTTTTTTAGTTTCAAAGATATAATGGAATACAATTTTAAAGAAATAGAACAAAAGTGGCAGCAATACTGGAAGCAAAATGCAACCAACAAAACCTCTGACGATACAAGTAAGCCCAAATATTATGTGCTCGATATGTTTCCATATCCATCGGGCGCAGGTTTGCATGTTGGGCATCCGTTGGGCTATATAGCCAGCGATATTTTTGCCCGCCATAAAAAGCTGCAAGGGTATAATGTATTGCACCCCATGGGCTACGATTCGTTTGGATTACCTGCTGAGCAATATGCTATTCAAACAGGTCAACACCCTGCCATTACTACTGAAGAAAATATTGCCCGCTATCGTGAACAACTCGACCGTTTAGGATTTAATTACGACTGGGATTGCGAAGTACGCACCAGCGACCCAGCTTATTATAAGTGGACACAATGGATTTTTATTCAACTGTTTCATTCGTGGTATAATTGCAAAGAAGATAAAGCTGAAAACATAGAAACGTTGGTTGAAGAATTTACCAAAAATGGCAACAAATATGTGAGTGCTTCCACTGTGTATGAAAACATTTTTTCGGCCGATGAATGGAATGCACTGGATGAACCACAGCAACAAAAAATATTGATGGATTACCGGCTGGCATACCTGAGCGAAACTTTTGTAAACTGGTGCCCGCAGTTAGGAACAGTGTTGGCCAACGATGAAATAAAAGACGGTTTGAGCGAACGCGGTGGCTATCCGGTTGAGCGTAAATTAATGATGCAATGGAGCATGCGAATAACTGCATATGCGCAACATTTGCTCGATGGGCTTGACACCATCGATTGGCCCGATAGCATTAAAGAAGCGCAACGAAATTGGATTGGCCGTAGCGAAGGGTGTTCGTTGATTTTCAAATTACAAAATCAAATTGATAAAAATATTGAAGTTTTTACCACACGTATCGATACTGTTTTTGGTGCAAGTTTTATTACACTGGCTCCTGAACACGAACTTGTAAATTTGATTACGACAGAAGAAAATAAAAGTGCTGTTAATGAGTATGTGGCTTTTGCAAAAAACAGATCGGAGCGTGAGCGCCAGGCGGAAGTAAAAAATATAACCGGTGTATTTACAGGCGCATACGCCATTCATCCGTTCACATCGAATTTAATTCCCGTTTGGATTGGCGATTATGTTCTTGCCGGATATGGAACAGGTGCAGTGATGGCAGTGCCCGCTCACGATTCGCGCGATTATGCTTTTGCAAAACATTTTAATCTGCCAATACTTGAAGTGGTTTCCGGTGGCGATATAACAAATGAGGCCTTTGAGGCAAAAGAAGGCACGTGTATCAACAGCGATTTTTTGAATGGCCTTCAAGTAAAAGACGCAATAAAAAAAGGATTGGATGAAGTTGAAAAACGTGGCATAGGTTTGCGAAAAATAAATTACCGTTTGCGCGATGCAATATTTGGCCGCCAGCGTTATTGGGGCGAACCAATACCGGTATATTATAAAAATGGTACTGCGTATACAGTAAGCGTTAACAAACTGCCATTGGTACTGCCTGAGGTAGATAAATATTTACCTACCGAATCGGGTGAGCCCCCGCTGGCCCGTGCAAAAAACTGGAACCATACTCCTGAAGGCGACAACAATGCATACCCACTCGAAACCACCACTATGCCGGGTTGGGCAGGTAGCAGCTGGTATTTCTTGCGGTATATGGATGCAAAAAATGATGAGCAATTTGTATCGAAAGAAAAAGCTGATTACTGGAAGAACGTAGATTTATATATGGGAGGTGCGGAACATGCCACGGGTCATTTACTATATGTGCGCTTTTGGACAAAGTTTTTAAACGACCGTGGATATATCGCATTCTCAGAGCCGGCAAAAAAACTCATAAATCAGGGAATGATTCAGGGAACATCGGCATTGGTTTATAGAGTAAATGGTACCAATAAATTTGTATCATTTAATTTACGAAACAATTACGAAACTTCAGCTTTACATGTTGATGTAAATATTGTAGATAATTCCGTGCTCGATACAGAAAAATTTAAAGCCTGGCGCGAGGATTTTGCCAATGCCGAATTCATACTCGAAGATGGCAAATACTTTTGCGGACAT
This sequence comes from Bacteroidota bacterium, assembly GCA_016717325.1. Lineage (GTDB taxonomy): Bacteria > Bacteroidota > Bacteroidia > AKYH767-A > OLB10 > JADKFV01. The sequence goes on from JADKFV010000017.1 coordinate 40,389, forward strand.
GAAGTAGAAAAAATGAGTAAGCGCTGGTATAATGTTGTAAACCCTGATGATATGTGCAATAAATTTGGCACCGATTGTTTACGCATGTACGAAATGTTTTTGGGGCCGGTAGAACAAAGCAAACCATGGAATACAAATGGCATTACCGGAGTATCGAATTTTTTGCGCAAGATGTGGCGCTTGTATACTGCCACTCCATTGAGCGATGAAAACCCATCTTTGCAAGAATTAAAAATTCTGCATCGTACTATTAAAAAGGTAACAGAAGATATTGAACGATTTTCGTTTAATACAAGTGTGAGTACATTTATGATTGCTACCAATGAATTGCTTGAACTAAAGTGTAACAAAAAGCAAATACTGGAACCCTTATCTATTATTTTATCACCATATGCACCTCACATTGCCGAAGAGTTCTGGAGCATATTGGGGAACAAACCAAGTATTACAAATGTAACATGGCCTGTATACGATGAGCAATATTTAAAAGAAAGCGATTTTGATTATCCTGTATCGGTAAATGGCAAAGTGAAGTTTAAAATTAATATTGCACTATCGCTCACCGCAGCAGAAATAGAACAACACTTAATAACCACTGAAAAATTTGCAGAGTTGACACAAGGGAACAAACCAAAAAAAATAATTGTGGTACATGGCCGCATCATTAATTTAGTTTTGTAAAAATGCCAACACAAAAAACAAATCAATCATTAAAGACTGAGCAACCTATCGGAATTTTCGATTCCGGAATAGGCGGACTAACTGTAGCACATGCCATTCATCAATTGATGCCTGCCGAAACACTCGTATACTTTGGTGACACAGCCCATTTGCCTTATGGCGAAAAATCGACAGCAGCTATAAAAAGTTATTCGCTACACATTGCCGATTTCTTACTCAAGCATAAATGCAAAATAATAGTAATAGCATGTAACACCGCATCGGCCATAGCCTGGAAGGTAGTACACGATCATGTTGGCAGTAAAATTGATGTTATAAATGTTATAGACCCGGTTGTGAATGCTGTCGTAAAAAGCAAAGCAAAGCATGTAGGGGTTATTGGTACAAATAATACTGTTAAGACAAACGTTTATGCCGATAAAATTCTTGAGGCAAATAATATGTTACAAGTATCATCACTGGCAACACCATTGCTGGCACCTATGATTGAAGAAGGGTTTTTCAATAATAAGATCAGCAAAACCATTATCAATGATTATCTATCGCGCCCAAAATTGAAAAACATTGATTCTTTGATTTTAGCCTGTACGCATTATCCACTTATTAAGTCAGAGATTGAATCTTATTACAAAGGCAAGGCAACAATTATAGACTCTGCCGAAATAGTGGCACAACATGTAAAACAGGTATTACAAAACAAAAAGCTCTTAAACAAAGGTGAGGCACGTAAACACCACTTTTTTGTTTCAGACTATACGCAATCATTTGAAAAGAGTACCCGCTTTTTTTTCAAAGGAAAAATCAAACTCGAATTACAAAACATTTGGAAAGCATTTTAACCTTTTAAGCGCTCTCTTTTTGTTGTCCTTTATATACTATTTGCAATTTCTGGTAACGCGAAATTCTAACGAAAAAAGATCGCTAAATGTAGGGTGTGCCAATTTTTTTTTGCGATAAAATAATACAATAAAATGCTTAGGTGAAATTTGCAATTCCATAGGCAGAGTAGACTATATCGAAGGTGAAATAGAATATGACAAATGTCATAATGATTTTTTTTCGTTGATAATCAATTAGTTACAAACCATTTGGGTAAAACTATTGTACAGGAAAATGCAAAATCTACTTTTGGCAAACTTTTCCCCTCCACACGTCAATTTAGGTATTAAGTAGGTGAGCTTTTATTTTTCATGGGTGCTATCGGTATGTAATTTAATTAAAACAAAAATAAAGAAGATGAAAAAAAGTTTATCAAGTTGGTTTGTAAAGTGCACAATTGCTCTTTGCTTAATTTTATGTGGTTTGTCGTTTGCACAGTTATCTGCGCAAAACACAAATCCAAATAACTACTACACATTTGATCAGTCTAATCCTTTGCAGGATCAGATGAACAATGGCAATTTAGACCCATCCTATTATGGTGGCTCTTATCAAATAGGCACTACTGGAGGAGCAGTATCCAAGTACTTTAGTCTTGGTAAAACTACCAACTATATTTTGGCTTCACAGTTACCACTCACAACTGAATTTACTTACGAATTCGTTTTTCGTGCCGGAGCTGAGTTTCAGGGCTGTCAGCTTTTTAGCCGTTGGGACGGTGCAGTTTCTGCCCGTATAGGCTATCCTTACATTTCGTTTAATACAAAAACTGTTAGCGGAAATACAACAACTGACGATCAGTTTATGATTGACCTTGATGGCATTGGTCAAAGCAATATGGATATTATGTTGACAATAAATGGCATCACCTGGTTTTCAAAGCCAACCTTGCAACCGGGGTAAAAGAAATATGGGTTGATGGCCAACTACCGGCTGGATTTTCGAAGACAGTTACAAAAACCGGAACTTTCCCACAGCCGAACAGCACAGGTACCATCATGTTTTTAAATTCTAATGCATCCTATTTAAAAATACTTGCCGATTTTGATGAAATGGCTTTTTACAACAAGGCTCTTTCTGGAAATATGATTTACAAACATTATCAGGAATACAAAGCTGGAAGTCATTATACTTTCACACCGTCTACTGTAACTCCCCCAGCTCCATCGGCAGTTACAGCAAATATAGACCTTACCGAATATCCTGCCGGACATCCTAATGTTACCGTTTCTGCTCTCGACCAATTGAAGAATTACCCTGCTCCGCGATACAAGAAAAATCATACACTTCTCCCAAATACTTCGTTGATTGATAACATATATCTTGGAGGCCGTTGGCAGCCTGGAGTTAGCGACCCGCAAGCAATTGCTAACAGCGTTGAAATTCAAAGAGAACTTGCTACAAATTATAACAATACTGTTATTGTGGCCGGCAACACAGGTGCGTTCAACGATTTTGGCAATGTAAATACATTCAATGGTGCATGGGTAAAATTAGCAAATGACAATCCGAATTTCAAGGCTGCAGCATTGAGTTTTTGGCCACATCTAAATCCTACAAATGCAGGTTTCAGCCAAGGCTCAGCATATGTAAACTGTGTATGCCTTGCCGATAATAACTATATGCGCAATGCCAATAACCAATACCTTGATTTATGGGGAAATGTAACTTCAACAAAATATTTGTCGCCTATAGCACCTGATTTAAATACTTTGAAAAATGATGGTTTAACACAGAAATTTTATTTGCAACAATTGACAAATAAAATGACCCGCCCTTTGAATCATATTTTTGAAAATGGTGAGCAAGTTCCATACTACCTTCCACAATACCAAGGCCCATCAAAAGACCCTAATGTTACAGCAGCAAAAAATGCTTCCGGGCTGGATTGGTATACATTTTTGAGCAGAAAATATTCTGTGTTTGCAAAAAATTATCGCGACCAGTTTATGAATATTCCGGCTTTAGCTAACACTCGATTTACTTATTATCAAATAGATGGCCATGATACATATCGTCAAAAATATAGCGAAGTGCGTACAGTAAGCACACAAATAAATGGCACCAATTACGCATCGGGCGATTTATACGTTCGCTTCCCTTGGAACTGGCGTTACAATACAAGTGCATGGAACGGATTGCAATTCTTAATTGAATCTCGCAAAGAAGAATTAAAAAATGGCGACAAATATTTTTCTCCTGCGGTTTCGGCCGGTTGGGATGAAAACGAAGAAAACAATCTTCGTCCCGGACAATGGCTTGGATTGCTGAAAGTTTTTGGAATGATGGGTGCAGAATTTTATTATCCAGCTTATTTTGTATTGCAAGCACCATGGCCTAATCCCGCAAATTATGCTTGGCACAATGCAATGCCTTCTTATGCACAATCAACCACATCGTTTTACGAAGATTTATTCCGCAATGGTGATTTGATGGATGGCGATATGTTATCGAACGTTGCTGACCCTCAAAGTGGTGCGGCTTATATGTTTAATACCGGTGATTACCGCAAAATAGTTGTTGCACGTAAGCATAAAACTCTTAATAAATATGCAATTACAGGTACAATCCAAAACAACTCGAATATGAAAGGCAATGCCGAATTGGATGGACCTGCTACATTTACTTTGGGAGGTAAGCAATTAACTGTCACCATTCGCAGACAAGGCAGCACATATATTTATGACAACACAAATCAGTCGAATCCAGTATTTTATCAGTTAGATGGATATCAGGAAGCAAAGCATCCTTCGAACTGGAGTAAAGATATTGCTATTGAAGGCGAATTGTATGAGAACACAACAAGCACAGTATCAATAAAAACTGAGCGCCCTGTTGTAGCAACATCAGGTGATTTTACAAACTATACAAGTTATACTTCATTTAATTCTGCAAATGCTAAAACAGAGTATAACTTTACAACAAGAGGCACCGCTGCTCAAACTTATTATTTTTGGGTAAGAGCACGCAGTAATTCAGGCACATCAACAGGCCTTGCGATAAAAGTAGATGGCACCACAAAAAACATGGATTGCATTGTTAAGAAGTCATGGGAGTGGTATCGTGTTGGCACAGCACTTTCAAATATTTCGTTTACAAATTTAGCTGTTGGTGCTCACTTATTAACTTTAACAGCAAACAATACAAGCCTCGAAATCGACAGAGTATTACTTACTACAAGCAGTGCATCTATATACGGAGTTGGTGCTACAAATTGTAATCAAAGTGCTGTTGTAGCAAATATTTCTACAAGTGGTTCAACCGATATTTGTGATGGTTCTACTGTAACACTTACTGCAAGTACCGGAAGTTCTTACCTTTGGTCAACAGGGGCAATCACGCAGTCTATTACTGTTGGTCAGGCGGGTTCATATGCTGTTACCGTTTTTGATAATGGCGGTTCGGCTACTTCATCACCTGTTATTGTCACTACCAAAGCTTCGCCTAATGCTACCGTTACCACAAATGGTCCAACTACATTCTGCAAAGGGCTAAGTGTAAAACTTTATATAGACGATGAATCAACGGTTTGGTATCCTGGAGCCAAAGTTGGTAAATCTTACACTGTGACTGATCAAAATGGCTACTATGGTATTGTAACAGGCACCAATGGCTGTACAAAAAAATCGGTTACTACAAATGTGGTAGTAACAAATTGTAACGCAAATTGTGTTACGCCTTACAATTTAGTGTTGGTAACAAAAACAAATAACTATGCCCGTATACGTTGGGACTTTTCTCTTACCTCTGCCAATTACAATATTGAAGTAAAAGACATGACTACCAATGCGATAAACACTTTTTATATAGGACCTTACCACAATTTGAAATTGTATAATTTAATTGGAGGAAGAACTTACCAATATAGAGTGCAAAGCGTTTGCGGAAATACTACATCGGCTTACAGTGCAGTTGCATATTTCACAACAAATACGCAAAAAGGTGGTATTGATAATACCAACGATGATTTTGAATCAGTTGCATTTGATTATGCAAATGCCGATGATATGTACAAATTAGTAGCGTATCCAAATCCTGCTCACGATATTATCAATTTTGCCTTTGTAAGCAACTCTGAAACTAACCGCACATTAGAAATATTTGATACACAGGGAAAGGTAGTTTACTCAAAACAATATTTTGTAACAGAAGGGTTTAATACCATCAATTTTGATTGTAGTGTTTTAAAACAAGGAATGTATCTGGCTCGCATTTTCAATGATAGCGAATCTCACGCTGCGCGAATTACCATTAAGTAAATAGAATATTTTATCTTTTAAAAGAAAGACTGCTTATTAAAGAGCAGTCTTTTTTTTTGACTAATTCCGGGTGGTGCTTTCCTTTCGATTCTTGTTTGGGTTGATATTCTTGCTTGAATTTAGATAGCCATTACTATAAAATATGCTATAAGAACACGCATAAATTTCTACAAATTTTTAAAGCTGTACAATGTTCGAATTATTAATCAAAACATACGTACTAATTTTATCAGATTCAACAAGACAACGCAACTACTTTGCAATTTCACGCTGGAGCATCAAAAATGAAAAAAACACAATATTGGGTGAACGTATTTATTATTGTGGTTAATATCCCACATTTGCATCTGTAAGATTTTTCTAATCAATAAAATGATTTTGATTTTAGTATAGTAAACTTTTTAACGGCTATACTTTTTTTTTACTTTTTATGTGCTAGGTTGCTTTTTAAACGTAATTTTTTTACTCTTTTTAATGACAAAATTTATACACACAAATGGTGTGCTTTTAAGATTATTGAGTTGCTGGTTTTTTGTTTCAGCAACAATTTCAATTTCAAAATCACAAAATATTGTAACGCCTTTAATGTATTGGACGTTTAATCAGCCCGACCGAACTGCCGATTCGATGCAATATGCCAAAATGGATTTTGCTTATTACAATTGCCAGTATGGAGTAATTGATGGTATAGGTGGCAAAGCTATTGACCTTAGTACTGCAAGTAATGCCACTATAGGTGGTTCGCTGGTAGCTGACAGTAATATTGTAATTGAATTTCTTTTTAAACCCGGGCAAGCATTTAATCAATCACAATTTTTTGAAAGATATGATGGTGCTATTTCAGTAGCAATGAGTTATCCTGAAATAAACTTTAATACAAAGCATACAAAATTTGCCGGGGGCACAGAAAATGATCAATTTAAAATTTATCTTGATGGTGTTAGCCGAAAGGCATTCACTTACTATACCGATGGTAACTGGCATCATATTGTATTTAAATTTAATGCATCGCAAGGCAAAAAAGAAATTTGGGTAGATGGACTGCTTGCAAATGGATTCTCTAAAACAATCCCACCCGGTGTTGTGTCAAATTCAGGCAATAAGGACATTTACATGTCATCACTTACATCCTATTATCGATACTACGGGGGCATAGATGAAATAGCAATATACAATAAAGATTTACCAAACAAGTTAATTTACAAGCATTATCTTCAATTTCAACAAGGGCTACCTTATAGTTTTTTAAACGATTATACTCAAACAATTCCGACTGCACCTCCGGTAACAGGCAGTATAGATTTAGCAGAGTTTGCACCGGGCCATCCAAATGTAACAGTTGATTTTTTAAACCAACTAAAATCATTTCCTGCGCCAAGATATAAACGTGGGCATACATTAAAAGAAAATTTCCAGTGGATGAATCCTGAATATGTTGCAGGGCGTTTTCAAACTGGAATAGATTATGACTCGGCCGTTGCAAATAGTTTGATATTGCAGGATGAATTGGTTAAAAACTTCAATTACAGTATTCTGGTTTCAGAAAATACAGGATTCCATACAGCTTATAACGATGTAAAATCTTTTCCGGGCGCATGGGTTAACTATGCCAACCAAAATCCGCAATACAAAACCTCAGCCATTTGCTTTTGGCCTCAGGTAAACCCACAGGCGGGGGGATTTTCAAGTACTTCGCCATATGCTAATTGCCAAACCAATCCAAATAATTATTATTTAAAAAATTCTGCGGGTCAATTTTTAAATAATGTGGGTAATGTATCTACCGTAAAATATTGGAGCCCGGTAGCACCGCGCGACTCGGTAAAGAATGATGGCAAGACACAAAAGTTTCTGATCGAGAAATTATTGACTAGCCTTACACGTCCACTGAATAACTTAAATGAAAATGGTGAGCTTTTGCCCTACTACACCGAAAGCGTTATGACTAAAGACCCTGCTGTTGTGAATGATTACAATAACAGTGGATACACAGACCATTTTTCATACTTCGGCAATCGGGCATATCAATTTACGAATGCGTACAAATCGGAATTCAATTCGGTGCTTCAACAAGAAGGTACATACTTTAGCCACTATGCAGTTGATGGATATAATAACTACCGTGCGAAGTATGCTGATATGCGCAATATTCAAACTACTCAAAACGGGCAAAAATATCCAACACCAGATTTTTATCCACGCTATCCAAGCTATTGGAAAGAAGTACCCGGTGCATGGCATGGTTTGCAATGGATATTGGATTGCAGAATAAATGAACTTGCCTTTGGCGATAATTTGTATTCACCATTTGTTGCTGCCGGTTGGGATGTAAATGAGGAAATAAATATTCGCCCTGCACAATGGCTTGGGCTTTTGAAAATACTTGGTGCAACCGGTGCCGAATATTTCTATACTGGATTTTTTAATGAGCAGGGCAGCTATAATTATCCGAACCCTCCACCGGCACATCCTAAAAATTATATATGGCAGGAAGTAATGCCCCCTTTGGCACAAGGTATAACAAGCCGCTATGAAGACTTTTTGCGTAATGGCGATTTAATGGTTGGCGATGAACCAAACAAGAGCACAAATAATTTACCCGGTTACAGATTTAAGACCGGTGATCAGAGTAAAATAGTTTCGGGGCGGAAACTTAAAAACGCAAACAAATATGTTTTTGCCGGTGCCATTGAACAACTGGACAACAACAAAGGGAGTGCCCCTGACGAAAGTCCTGTGACAATTACCCTCAACAATCAGCCTTTGAAGTTTATAGTTCGCAGGCAAGGCAGTGTTTATTTTTATGACAATACGAATGTAGCGAGCCCCATTTTTTATCAATTAGATAAGTGGCACGAGAACACACATCCTTATAACTGGAGTAAAGATTTTAACATTGAAGCAGAGTTGTACGACAATGTGAGTGCCAATGCACAAATAAAAACTACATTGCCTGTAGGTGCTGCTGTTGGCGACTTTACAAATTATAGTACCACAGTACAATACTCAAACGGAAGTACACCAACTGCTTTAGAATATGATATTAATGTACGCGAAACGCAGGCCACATATTATGTATGGGTGCGAATGCGCAGCCGCACAGGTATAAACACTGGTGCTACAATTTGGCTCGATAATGCCAACTCTAAAAATATAAGCTGCATTACCTCTACCGATTTTCATTGGTATAGAATCGATTCTACTACTAAAGCACCAATTTCGATGGCGAATGTAGTGCGTGGTAATCATACCATAAAAATAATGCCTTATAACAATGCCTTCGAAATAGATAATATTGTTTTACTAAAAAGCAGCACCACGGTCCTCGATAATTTTACAACAACATGCAGCGGTGTTGTTACTCCGGCAAGCATTACTCCTTCGGGGCCTACCACATTTTGTACTGGAAACAATGTCGTACTAACTGCCAACAGCGGCATGGCATATTTATGGTCGAATGGGCAAAACACACAATCGATTACAGTTACAGTTGCAGGAACGTATACAGTTACAGTTACCGATTTTAATGGGCTACAAAGTAATGCATCGCAAAGTGTAATTGTAAATCCACGCCCTGCAACGCCTGTAACCAACAGCGATTATATTATTGGAACCGGATACAACCTTAAAGCAGAACAACCAAATGCAACTTCATTTTTATGGTCAACAGGCAATACAACAAACTTAATAGCTGTAAATAGTACAGGCATTTATACAGTGGCCGCAAGCGATGGTAAATGTTTGTCGCTACCTGCCACTATTAATGTTGCAAGCTTAAGCCCTAAATCATGTGTTGCACCCGACATGCTTACAGCTCACGACATTACAACAAATTCAGCCATTGTAAGCTGGAACGGTGCAATAGCTGCCGATTCATTTGTTGTGTTGTATTATGCTGATTTTACCAATCAATTATTTTATAAAACCGTCAGTGGTATTTCGAATGAGTTGCGAATCAACAATCTTACTGCGACTAAAGGGTATAAGGTAACCGTTATTGCTAAATGTGGCGCATCGAGTTATTATTCTGCACGAATTAGTTTTACCACCCTAAGTACCAGCTTGCCTTGCGTGGCAATTCCGCATGATTTAACAGTAAGTAATTTAACTTATAATTCTGTAAATCTTTCGTGGTTCAGTACCGTGGCCGATTCATTTGAAGTACGCTACAAAACCAGTTTAAGTACAAATTATGTTATTAAAAAAGTGGCAGGTGGGCTAAACAGCAGCCTAATTATATCGCCATTGTTAAGCAACAAAGATTATGTGTGGAGTGTGCGATCTTTTTGCAATGGTGTGGCCAGCATGTACTCGTTCGATAAGTTTTTTAAAACACCATCGGCAAGTGGCTTGTGCGATTCTCCCATAGGAGTTTTTGTTAACGCAGTTACAGGAAGCACTGCCGAATTGATGTGGGACAACAGTAGTAATCCTGACTCGGTTGTTATTAAATACCGCATACCGGCAGTTACTCCTTATAAATATATTAAACTAAGTGGCAATCCAAATCCGGGCGATGCCTGGATAGAAAATCTATCGCTTAACACCACTTACAAAGTTGAAGTTAAATATGTGTGCTCGGGTATTTCGTCCGACTACACTACGCCACTTTATTTTACTACTGCCAATTCAAACGGCCGTATGTTGAACGAAGAGCAATCGTCATCAGGAATTCTTTCACCTATCAATATTTATCCAAACCCTGCTAACAGCATAGTGCATTACGATATCAACAGCAATGCTGAATCAAATGTTCAAGTGCGCATTTCTGACGCTTTGGGTCATCGCATGTTCAGCCATGAACACACATGTACTCAAGGTATAAATTCATTCGAAGTCTTTATTGAGGGATGGCCTTCAGGAATTTATGTGTTCGAAATGATTAATGCAGGAGTTGTGTATAAATACAAACTAAATGTGTATTGAGGTAATATAAAATTTTTTAGATAGGTTAGAATAGCTTTTCGACAGCACCCCCGACTTTTCTTCGGGGGCCTTTTTTTTTCTTATAGTCTTACCTAAAATCCTCGTACAGTAAATATTTCTTCCTTATACTTTTATACTGATTGAGTGGTTCTTGCCAACTCTTCTTTATGCTTTCTATACTATCATTATTTATAATTGCCAGTCGCAATTTATCGGTGCCCGCAAGTGTATCGAAAAAGCCTGTAAAGAATTTTATTTTATTTGGATGCAATTCATAAAACATTTTCAACCACTTCAATTCTATTTCTTTTTTTGTTTTAATAGATTGAGCTTCAGCTTTCAAATTCAAACCATAACAAAGTGTATCGTTAAATGGTGGATTGTAATTTTTAATTCCTGTATGTGGTGTAAACGAAAAATCGTGTTTCGGATTTTCGGGAAAGCCAATTACAGTAAATGGCATTTGTAGTACCACGCCCCAAACTCACATTCGTTCCTTCGAACAAACAAACCGATGGATAAAGTAAAATAGATTCATCGCTATTTAAGTTTGGCGATGGCGGCACTTTTGGAAACCAATGTGTACTGTGCGTATAGTTTTTACATTTTACAATTTTTAAATCGAGCGGTTTTTTTGTGTCCAGCCATTTTTCGCCAACAAGCATTGTAGCATATTCGCCAATGGTAAGGCCATACACAATGGGAATGCTTTGCATGCCAACAAATGATGCAAATGGTTTTTCCAATATGGGTCCATCAACATAAAAGCCATTTGGATTGGGCCTGTCGAGCACAATAAGTTTTTTACCATTATCGGCACATGCTTCCATTACATACTGCAACGTTGATATGTAAGTGTAAAAACGCACACCTACATCTTGTATATCGAACACTACAATATCTATATCTTTCAAATCATCAGCAGTAGGTTTCAAATGTTTGCCATACAACGATACTATTGGAATTCCGGTGATATCATCCTGATCGCTATGAACTTTTTCGCCTGCTTGTGCAAGCCCGCGGAATCCATGTTCGGGGGCAAATATTTTTTTTATACGAATGTTGTACGATAAAAGTGTATCAACCAAATGTGTAGTATTGATAAGAGAAGTATGATTGCCCACCACTGCCACATTTTTTGTGCGCAAGTCATTCAGGTAAGCCTGCATATCGTAACTACCCGGCTGTACAGGCATGTTAAAAGTAACAACAGCCAATCCCACATTATCTTTCGTACTTGCATTTTGCGATTTGCAAGAACCGTGAAATAAAAGAATGCAACCAAAAATTACTATCGATTTCAATTTTCTCATTGTGTAAAAATATGCTTTCGATGATTGTACTTTTCAATACTGCATCGAATCTTTTTAACGCACTTATCAATACATTTATTAAATTCTTAAAATAGGACCATCATCTCAATAACATACAAAATAGCGGCCGAAAACAATTTCAAAAATAACCACTCTATAAATTCATTTTTTTCTGTGTAATATTGTGCTGCGTAAAATGCAAACACAAAAACTGTTTTGATAAATACTGCTGACGATATCTCCTTAATAAAACAATATGCTGCCTCAGGTAACAAAGACTTGATTGGCGAATTGTTTCAGCGACACCGTATGTTTGCTTTTGCCGTTGCCCGCAAGTATATGGATGACGATGATGATGCCAAAGATGCTGCTATGACTGTTTTTTCCGGCTTATTCGACTCACTCAAAAATTTTGTACCAAATGATTTTAAGCCCTGGCTGCACCATGTAATTAAGAATCATTGCCTTATGAAATACAGGGCTGCATCGGCACAAATGCGGAGCGATGATGCCATTAAGATTAATTTTTATGCCGATGTGGAAACAGGACAAAGCATGCATCTTGATACTGATAAAGAACATGTACTTAACGCAATGGAAGAAGCGGTAATGCAACTAAACGATGAACAGCAAATATGCGTGAGGATGTTTTATCTCGAAAATAGATCGTACGATGATATTCAAAAAGAAACAGGTTACGATTTCAAAAAAGTGAAAAGTTGCATTCAAAACGGAAAAAGGAATTTAAAAATAATGCTTACCGATAAATTTAAAGACATTACTCTTGTTTTATTAATGCTATCATTACTGAACTAATGAACAACGCAAATAAAAATAACATATTCGCAGCTACGGCTCATCCGCCTACCGAAGAGTTGGTGAAATATGTGAACAAACAACTTGAAGCTGATGCAACACGCTCAGTTGAAAATCACATTGCCGATTGCGAGCCATGTAGCGATGCAGTGGATGGATTGTTACTTTCGAAACAAAACATTGCAGATATAGATAAGAACCTTGAGCAACGTATACAAGCACAGTTAATCAATACCAAAAAAGTAATTCCATTATATAAGCGATGGTACATGGCCACGGCAGCTATGCTGGCATTGGTTTTTGTTTCGGGTTATCTGATATTAAATTATGTGGGTAAAAATAATTCTGTGGCCGATGTAATTAAGAAACTGCAACAACTCCAGCCAATGAAACAGCAGTTGAGCAAACAGAAACGGTTGAAGACAAAAAAGCAATAGCAAATAAAGCAGTAACCATTGAAACTCTAAAAGATGACGTCCCTGCCGACATGCCTGTGCCTGAAAGTTCAAAAGAAAAGGCGTTGGCGAATGTAAATACTGACGAAAAATTTAAGCAACCTACCATAGAAAAAAGAGAAGATTTAGCGAGTGGTAAACAATCGGAACAAACTGTGGTTACCAACGAAAGTAGACGTGACGTAGAGGAGCAACCGGCTGTGGCAGAAAAGACAGCAGTGTATACGCAAACTAAAGATGTGCAGGCAACAACAGAAATGGATGATGAAAAAGTGCCTGCTGAAAATGCCAAAAACGTTGAAGCACTGAGTAAAAAAAGTAACAAACCTGCTGCTGCCACTACAAGTGGTGGTGCAGTAAACAACCTCGACAACGTTGTTGTTTTAGAAACAAAGGCAAAAAGAAAAAAGGTAAGGCTGGAAAGCAATGATGCAACTTTCGATTATAGTGCTTTTGAACAAGCCCGCACTTTATATAACAATAAAGAATACGCAAAAGCACTACCCATGTTCGAAGCATTGATGGTGCATAATACCGACAACAAATTTTCTTTTTACTATGCTGGTATGTGCGCCTATTATCAAAACAATCACAAATTGGCCGATACCTATCTATCACAATCATCGGGCGATAAGCGTTTCGAAATGTATGAGTTGTCCATGTGGTATCAGGCATTATCGCTTATTCAACTCAACAAACCTGCCGAAGCAAAAAAATTACTTGTAAAAGTTGTTAACCTTAAGAAAAGCAAAAAAGACGAAGCTGCCAATTTGCTCAAAGAATTGAAATAGTACCACTTCCAAAATTCTGTAAATCTTTTCTCGATTTTCACTTTGAGCAACATTTTATGTTTCGCAAAAAAACCACGTTATACCAAAACAACTAAGGTTTTGCAAAAACAAGCTATTGAAGTTGTTCGGCATTACCAAGCGTTCGATATATTTTGGTTCGAAAATCTAACTTCTCTTAGTATATTTGACGGCATGAAAAGTATTTCAATCTGGTAACCAAAAAATTGTTTTGGAAACTTTTTCTCACAAAATCTAAAATAGTTGTATGAAGTTAATAGTGTTTTGCGGACCATCGGGGAGTGGGAAAACGAGTATAAAAAATTACTTGATGCAACGCATAGAAGTTTTGAGCTTTTCGGTATCGGCAACTACCCGTGCTATGCGAACCAACGAACACGATGGTGTAGACTATTACTTTCTAACGGTTGAGGAATTTAAAAACAAAATAAACAACCACGAATTTGTAGAGTGGGAAGAGGTTTATGCCAATGGATTTTATGGCACATTAAAATCGGAAGTTGAACGGCTTGCGGCATTAAACAAAGTAGTGATTTTTGATGTAGATGTGGAAGGCGGATTGAATATAAAAAAAGCCTATGGCCATCAATGTCTGGCATTATTTGTTTGCCCACCTTCGATTGAAGAACTGCGTAAGCGATTAACCAAACGTGGTACCGAAACTGATGAGAGCCTGCAAAAGCGAATAACTAAAGCCGAATTGGAATTAACGTACAAAAACAAATTTGATGGCGTGATAGTGAACGAAAATTTTGAAACCGCCTGTGACGATTCCGAAAAGTTAGTTTTGCAATTTATACATAATTAACCATAACAGTATACGTACAATGCTAATAGGTTTATTTTTTGGCTCGTTTAACCCCGTACATAACGGACATATGATTATTGCACAACACATGTGTGAAAATACCGATATGGCCGAAGTGTGGATGGTAGTAAGTCCGCACAATCCACTAAAGCCGCTTGGCTCACTATTGCAAGATTACCACCGCCTGCAACTTGTGCGCATTGCCATAGGCGATTACAAAAAAATAAAAGCCTCCAATATCGAATTCACATTACCAAAACCATCTTATACTATTCACACCCTGGCATATTTAAAAGACAGGCACCCCGAACATGAGTTTGCGCTTATAATGGGAATGGACAACCTGTGCACCTTAAACAAATGGAAAAACTATGAGCAAATACTGGAGCAATACAGCATATATGTTTATCCTCGTTTAGGCTCTGACGATTGCGAATTTGCAAACCATCCCAAAGTAAGAATTACTACTGCACCCATTATGGAACTTTCGTCAACAGTGATACGTAATTCTATAAAAGCCAAAAAAGATGTGCGGTACATGATGCCCGAAAGCGTGTATAATTATATTGATGAAATGAACTTTTACAGGAAGT
Organism: Bacteroidota bacterium; assembly: GCA_016717325.1. GTDB lineage: Bacteria > Bacteroidota > Bacteroidia > AKYH767-A > OLB10 > JADKFV01. Next base: position 55,928 of record JADKFV010000017.1, read on the forward strand.
AGAAATGGTTGAGCTTTCCATCCCGAAAAAAACTCCAAAAAAAAAGCGCACCAACCGATGCGCTTTTTTTATATTATCGATTCAGAAAAATTATTTCAATCCGAGTTTTGCTTTTACTAATGGAAGAATAACAAAGCAAAATTTAATATCCGCTTTACCATTTAATAAACACAACTGTCATAATAAAATTGATGGCTAAAATTAGTAGTGAAAAATTCAGAGCGCAAAAGTATTTTAAAATTATACTCCTTTTTGTTTTGTGCAGAAATAAAAAATATGGTTCATAACTATCATGAAATTTGGTTTGCTTTAACAAAATCTAATTTTAATATTTGACGTATCGAAAGCAGATAGTGCAACATGCCCCCTTCGAAAAAGTTTTTTTTGAAGACCATTATTTTCTTATAAAAGTGTAACGCCCGTTACCCATGTTATTTGGCTTTGTTTGTTTGCGTTACCAATTTTGTTCTACAATGTTTTACTAAACAAATTAAAAACAACGATTATGCAAAATTCAAAAACACACTCCGAAAAAAAATTCTGTCAAACAGAAAAAATCTCAAACCTTGTTGATTGTGGCGCGATTAATGATTATAACGCGAGCTCCCCCCCCCCCCCCCGAAAGGAAAGATAAACTCAAAATAATAAACAAAATTCTGCTGGCATTTATTTTGTTTCTCACTTCTAATCTATCTTATTCAAATACATGCTTTAATTCAATTGTAAAAATTGTTACCCCAGCTTGTACTTATGATACTTTAACTACAAATGATTCTATAGTATGGTTTAGTTTTATCGCAACAACACCCAATACTGCCATTGCCTTTTATAAAAACGCCAATTCAGGCACTCCAATTTTTGAACAGGTTGAAATTTACGATGGCACATGTAATACGCTCAATTTAATTGATACAGCAGAAATATTAAGTGATACTTTTTGCTTTAGTAATCGAAATAACTATGTGATTGGAAGTACATATTACATTAAATTGAAACAGAAATGTATTCAAAATCAAACATGTTTCATCAACGCTAGTTCTGTTTTTGTAAGCATATACCAAACAATACTATATAATCAAAGCGTGGATCCATGTAACTATGTCATAAATCCTCAATTTGAAATGGGGCCAATACCGCTGCTATTAGACCGCATAGTAACTGCCTCTGGTTGGTTCCGTAATTTAATTGGCAGCACATTGCCTTGTAATGGTTACAGCCCAAACACTCCAGATTTACTTGATGTAAATTCACCAAATCCAATTGTTCGACCTAACACAAATCAATATGGGAATGGCATACCATTTACGCCTCATAGTGGAAATAGAGTTGCAAATTATGGAACTGCTGAATCTTTTGTGGGCACTGTATTTCCAAACTTGCCTGTTGGCACATATACATTCAGCTTTTATGCAATTATACAAGGGCAATTTTGTAATAATCCATACCTCAATAATTCATGTGTTGTCAATATAATGAGTAACTGTGGCACTAAGCAAAATATTTTTAACCAAACTATTAATATGAGCAATGCTAACTGCAATACGTGGACTTTGTTTCAATCCAGTTTTCAAATTACAAATACGAGTTTGAATAGGTTGGAATTCACTTGGGATAACTCTAATACAAATTTACCGCACAATGGGCTTTATATTGATGACGTCTCAATTGCTAGAAGCTGCAAAACAACTATTACCACGACACTGCCTTGCATTGGACAAGCTAACGGAACTGCTACTGCCACTTCCGATTGCCCTGTTATTGATTATTTATGGAGCAATGGACAAACAACTTCAACAGCTACTGGACTCTCAGCTGGTACGTATACTGTAACAGTTACTGACGACAAAGGCTGCTCGAGAACATCATCAATTATTTTAACTGAAATTAATGGGTTCACATTGTCAATTTTTAGTACGCCTAATTGCATTGGCGACAATACTCATACAGGCACTGCTATAGTAACTCCTAGTGTAATAGGTCAATATACTTATTTATGGAATAATGGGCAAGTAACCTCAGTCGCTACTGGTTTAATTGCTGGCACTTACACTGTGACAGTTACAAACGTTAATGGATGTACGAAAACAGCTACTGTTATTGTGGATAACTCATACTCTTTTACTGTAACCACCACCACCACAGGTGACTGCACAGGCGAAGCAACAGGCACGGCAACAGCAATCGCAAACCAACCGGGGCCACTCACTTATTTATGGAGCAACGGCCAAACCACTCAAACAGCCACAGGCCTGTTTGCAGGTACGTATACTGCAACAGTTACCGATGCGAATGGCTGCACAAATAGTGCATCGGCAACTATAGTTGATTTAAGCGAAAATGTACCAATAATAAGTGCCAGCAGTTTCACATCCTGCATAAAAGATTTAGCGCAAACTTTTAAGGACATTGATTTGACAATAGACAATTATGTAAACGACCCTGCATACATATACACGTGGAGCTTTGTGCCAACGGGCGCGCCTGCCGCTACCTTGGTTGGCAATGGTAGCACAGCCGTGCTGACTACGTATGGTATGGGTGGTACCGTAACCGTTCACCTCAGCGTTAATGGCTGTGATTTTTATACTAACTATTATATACAAGATTGCTGCGAAGGTGTGCCATCGCAACCAAACAGCACTACATTGGTTGATATAGATGCCTCTGACCTTATTGCTATGTATGGCGGTAATCCTACTGTAACCACAAATGATAATTTATATTTTAATGGCACACTTACAGTTAACGTTCCGTTTTTTGCATTTAGCAATTGCCAATTTTTAAATTTTGGCCCTGCCGCAAAAATTGTTTGCTCACCAAACACCACTTTACAAATAGATGGTAGTCACCTGCAAGCATGTAATACTATGTGGTATGGCATAGAAATGGGGCATAGCTCAAGTATCATATTGGAAAATAATATTATACAAGATGCGCAGTATGCAGTGAAGGCAACAGATAATTGCCAAACAACTTTGGTAAACAACGATATGAATGATAACTTTGTATCGTATTATGTAGCGCCAAACATAACTTCGCAAATGATAAACGGAGCCATACAAGAAAATCGTTTTTATACTGTAAACCAATTGGTGCAGCCTTACCTTGGCCAAACACCCGTAATACACACGCACAGCTTTGCAGGTATATGGATAAACGATGTTACAGCACTTACCATTGGCTCATACAATGCGGCTGCGTCAAAAAATATTTTCCGCAACCTCAACAATGGCATTATAAGCAACCGCACCAACCTTACTTCGCTGTATAATATTTTTGACGATATAAGTAGCAAAGGTGGCTATAGTGGTCTCACAAATACTACACTATTTAACCACACCGGTACAGGCATTACCGCTTATGGTGGTATAGGTTACATAGCAGATATAGCGGGCGATGCCGGGCCGGGCAATGCTGTGGAGTATATCAATTGCTTTCGTGGTATATATGTAGATGGCTTGCAAGCAAAAGTGTACGACCACGAATTTACCACTACCAACACTACAGGTATAAACCGTATAGGCATAGCAGTAACTAATATGAACCATACGCCAACACATATATTTAGAAATACCATACATGCAACGCAGGCAGGTATACGAGCCACCGAAAATTATGCAAGCGTTTATATTTACGACAATACAATTACAATAGATAACCCTGCATATAATCAATTTTTTAGAACAGGAATTTCTATTGATAATTTTACCAATGCACTTGGTGCTGATATAGATGTGCACCACAACCACGTATACATGACCGATGCCCGCAGAGGGATATGGCTGCGCAATATAAAAGGGGCATGGGTGCATGAGAATGATGTATGGATGCAATATGCAAACACATACCACACAGGCGGTGTTTACGACTATGGCATACTTGCCGAAAATAGCCCAAGTGGCACAATAGACTGCAACAGCGTAACCGGCAATGCCTTCCAAGGCGACCCGGGTGCGGCCCCACAAACATTTGCATTTGGCTTTAACCTAAGCACCGACAACATAGTAAGCTGCAACCACAGCGACAATACCGATGTAGGTTTTAACTTTACAGGTGCCTGCCAAAATACAGATTTTAAAGGGAACCAAATTGATAGGCATTGGGCGGGGTTGAGGTTGGCAAGTAGTGTGTTTGGTGTCCAGAATGATGCAGGGAATTTGTGGCATCTTAGGCATACATATCCGGCACTTGGAGCTAGGTTGGATTTTAGTGCTCCACTCCCAAATGAAATACGTACTCCAGCAGTATTGCCCTACACACCGATTAATAATGGGGGATTTAATACTTGGTTCAAAGCTCCCAATGCTGCACCATATAGTTGTTCATCTTTATATTGCTCTGCACCATTCCGCATAGGTGGGGATAGCAGCGTTATAAATGAAGATGAATTGCGAGCAATTGAAGGTGATAGTGTTGTTACAGAATTTAATCCTCAAGTTAGTGACGATACGAAAAAACGATTGTACGAGAAACTACTTAGTAATCCAACTTTACAAAATACAAGCAGTGATATAACGCAGTACTTTGCTGAAGCACAAAATAATGACATTGGTACTGTAAATGCTGTAAAAAATAAAACTAGTGAAGTGGGTGAATTAATAAAGAGTAATGCCACTTTAATCAATCCATTAGCCAATGCTCAAAATGCGCTTTTGTTGCAGTTAAGAACAAATGATAGCATAATTAATACTACTACAGATAGCTTGCTGAAATTAATTTTAATTGAACAAAATAACATTCTTTCAAATGGACTTGACAGTTTAAAAGAGCAAATAGAAACTATATCCATTGGGGAACAAATAGTAGAAAATCAAAAGTATGACGAAGCAAAAACAATAAACAACAATATGATGGCACAAGAAGTTTTTGACTATAATACGAGTGTTATAACTGATATTTATTTATCGAAAATTGCAAAAAATAATTTTCAATTAAGCACAGCACAGATTAATGAAGTAGTTAGCATTGCAAACATGTGTCCACTAATAGGTGGTCCTGCCGTGTATTTGGCAAGGCCGATTGTAGAGCTATATGATGAAAACATTGTTTACAATGACCAAGCTGTATGCTTGAGCCAGGGCGTAAGTATGAAATTAGCAAATGGAAATGCTCCAACACAAGCAAATGAAAACACAGTGGTGCAAGTTTTTCCAATACCAAGTAAGGATGTTGTAAATTTTAATTTTGGCAACCTCCAATTTAATGGTCTGTTGATATTTGATAGCTATGGAAAACAAATTGAAGAAGTAAAATTAAATGTAAAGCACCAATACACTTTGCAAACAAATGTATTTGCAAACGGTATATATCGTTATAAATTAATGAACGATACGATTGAATTAACGGGTAAAATTGTAATTGTAAAATAATTATTAGAAAGGGAAACAGGTAATTCTGTTTCCCTTTTATTTTTAAAATAACGATGAAAAAAAATATTTTGATTTTATTGTTTTGTACTTGTTATACAACAATGTTTGCGCAAAAATACATGAATAATCTTGCTTTTAATGGAGAATATTTTTTATCTAATGACTCTTTTAATTTTATTTTAAGCAACTATAAGTTGAATACTCCTGTATATCAATATCTTGATTCTTCCGATTTGTGGATGGGTAACCATTCTGCATTAATAGCTGACAGCACTGGGCAGTTAATTTTCTATACAAATGGATGCTCAGTAGGGAATAAAAATTTTGAAATGATACCAGGTACTGATACCTTGGAATATACAAGCATAGTTATCACTTGCCCCTATGGCCAACCAAACTTGAATGGGGCATTTTTTCTACCCTCACTCACAAATCCAAATGAAATTCTTTTGTTTCATAAAGACGATCAGTTTACTACCAATTGGAATTGGATTTTTGCCACAAGTTACAATGCTTGGTTTACGGTGCTTGACAAAACTATGAATAATGGCTTAGGCGGCTTGGTATCGCGTAATAATATTTTGTATAATACTGAAACATGCAGAGATGGATTTCAAGCAGTGAAACATGCTAATGGCAGGGATTATTGGATTGTGATGCAAGATTTTGATACCAGTACTTTTGTTACTTTTCTCTACACGCCTACCGGTTTTTCTGTGCCCTTTTTTCAAAATATGAATATCCCTCTTTATCGTGGGGGTACGCCTAATGCTATATTTAATAGACAAGGCACAAAATATGCAACCACCGCTTGGAATAATAATTTAATGCTATTTGACTTTGACAGATGTACCGGGCAGTTCAAATATAATAATCAGGTTGATACTACTTGGCAATATTTAGGTTTTTTCTTTTGCTTTTCGGCAAAAGGCAACAAAATATATCGAATGGATAACAGCGATAAAATTTACCAATACGATACTGCCGATGTTGATTTTAATATTTCGCGCGATACGGTTGCTATATACGATGGATTCTTTGATGGTGATTCCACAAAATTCGTTACAATGTTTTTAGCTGCCGATGATAAAATATACATAAATTCAGCTATTGGCTATCAACATGTGATTAACAAACCTGATTTGACTGGCATTTCATGTAATATTTTGCAGCACAGCATTAAACACCCGGCATCGGTTGGTAATGCCTTCCCCAACTACATCAACTACGATTTAGGGCCGCTTCTGGGTAGCCCATGTGATACGCTTTCTATCCTCACCCCGGCCCTCTCCAAAGGAGAGCGTGTAATGCAATGCTTTCCTAATCCGGCAACAAATGAAGTAAACATAAAAATAAACAATGTGCCGCTTGGTAATTATACACTTAGTATATACACACCGTTAGCCAATGAGGTAATGCACATAGAAGGCAAAAGCACGGTAAAAGATTTTACAAAAACATTACGTGTTCAGAGCCTTGCAAGTGGTTTTTATTTTGTAAAGTTGCAGGTGGAGGAAATGGAGTGGTATGGGAGGTTTGTGAGGGAGTAGCCCCTAAATCCCCCGCTGGGGGACTTGAACACCCCCAACCCCCGCTGGGGGCTTACCAAAGCTCGGATGGCATATTGTGTGTTTATCTTATTTAGTTGCAAAAAAAATGGTATCTCATGGATAAATTGTATTTTGAAAGTTTGTATAAAGGCGCAAAGCCAATTCAATTTGAATTTGCACAACAGATGCGCAAAGAGCCTACACAGGCAGAATCAATTTTATGGACATATTTATCCGGCAAGCAAATGCAAGGTTTGAAATTTAGAAGGCAACATCCATTAGACAATTTTATTTTAGATTTTTATTGTCATGAAATAAAATTGAGTATCGAATTGGATGGGAAAATACATCAGAATGAATTGCAAGCAACTTATGATAAAGAACGAACCAAGTGCTTACAAGATAAGGGCATTAACGAACTCCGATTTAAAAATGAAACAATCATTAATCGAATTACTGATGCACTCAATGAAATTGAAAAAACAATAAGACAAATAAAACGAAAGCAATATGATACCAAAAATCCAGCATAGCAAAGACAAGCCCCCAGCGGGGGTTGGGGGTGTATTATTACCGCAATGCCCCCTGATAGGTGGCTCAGCTGTGTATTTGGCAAGACCAATTGTAGAAATGTTTGATGACAATATCATGTACAATGATGCGGCAATTTGTTTAAGTCAAGGGGTTATTATGAAAATGTCAAATCAAGTAACAGCGGATGAAACTATTGCCACCGTAAAAGTATATCCAAACCCGGCTAAAGATGAAATCAATTTTGAATTTGGGAACGGCACATATTTCAAACTAATTATTTATGATAGTTTTGGTAAAGAAATACGTTTGGAATTAATGCAAAGCAAAATTGAATACAAATTATCAACCACAGATATTGCAAATGGCATTTATCGTTATAAGTTAATTGGTGTGCCACATGAAATATCCGGAAAAATTGTAATATTAAAGTAAATAAAAATAAAGAGAAGTTGTTAAGGCAACTTCTCTTTTTACATTCTACTAAACAATGAAAAGTTTAATAATTTTAATTTTCACTTTTTGTACCCATGCATGTTTTTCGCAGAAGTATTTAAACAACTTAGCCTTCTTTGGGTATAACTATGGTGGAAATGACTCTAACTTTGTTCTTATTGATTATAAAAATGGCATTCCAATTAATCAATACATTGATTCATCCGCTTTGAAAATGAATGCTACTCTTGCATTAATTGCCGATAGTATCGGGAATTTACTTTTTTACACAAACGGAACAAGAATAGGAAATAAAAATTTAGAAGTGATACCAAATGGAGATACTTTGGATGCGAGTCCTTGCGGATTAAATTGGGGGCAACAAGGCTTTGGGTTAAATATGCCAAATGGTGCTTTCTTCTTGCCCTCCTTATCAAATCCAAATGAAGTTTTGCTTTTTCATTTAGATTGTGATTACATTATTTTGTTTAATATGGCACTTGGCTTAAGTCATAATTTTTGGTACACAGTACTTGATACTACAATGAACAATGGACTTGGGGGTGTGGTAACAAGAAACAATGTATTATACAATGGTGAGCTGGGTTGGGGCGGTTTGCAAGCCGTAAAACATTCAAATGGTAAAGATTATTGGTTAGTGGCACAAGATTTAGACACCTCTTATTTTATTACTTGGTTATATTCTGATGCAGGATTTGCTGGTCCTTTTTTTCAAAATTTGAATATACCACTTTGGCGAATAACAACAGTTAATTCAATGTTTAATCGCCAGGGAAATAAATATGCATCTGTTGCTTGGAATCAGAATTTAATGTTGTTTGATTTTGATAGATGTACCGGGCAATTTAAATTTAACAATCAAGAGGATACAGCTTGGTTGTATTTAGGCAATTTGTTCTGCTTTTCATCAAATGGAAATAAAATTTATCGAACAGATGGCACAAATATTTTTCAATACGACACAGCCGATGTTGACTTTAATATTTCGCGCGATACGGTTGCTATATATGACGGATATTTTGATGTTGACTCGACAAAATTTGGCACCATGTTTTTAGCTGGGGATGATAAAATTTATATTAATGCATCGGGAACAAAATATCAACATGTAATAAATAAGCCTGATTTGTCAGGTATTGCATGTAATTTAACGCAACATTCCATTAAGCATCCGCTTTATATTGGTGCTTCCTTCCCCAACTACATCAACTACGATTTAGGGCCGCTTGTGGGGAGTCCGTGTGATACTTTATCTGTCCTCACCAATACCCCCAACCCCCTACAAGGGGGCTTAATGCAATGCTTTCCAAACCCGGCAACAAATGAAGTAAACATAAAAATAAACAATGTGCCGCTTGGTAATTATGTACTTAGTATATACTCACCGTTAGCCTATGAGGTAATGCACATAGAAAGCAAAAACACTGCGAAAGATTTTACAAAAACATTACGCGTTCAGAGCCTTGCAAGTGGTTTTTATTTTGTAAAGTTGCAGGTGGAGGGGATGGAGTGGTATGGGCGGTTTGTGAGGGATTAGTTTATAAGGCTCGGGGCACTATGGTCGTGATGCCGACCAAAGTGTCGGTATTTAAAAGTTCAACGTTGGGGGGTTTTGCAAGTTGAGCATTGGGAATGGTTAACAAATTTAGCATCCATTCGGCAAAGCGCACCCGTGGCCCTAAAGGGCGCAGCCGCAATAAATGCAATGGGGCAACCGCACACCCGTGGCCCTAAAGGGCGCCACCGCTCTAAATGCAATGGAGCAACCGCACACCCGTGGCCCTAAAGGGCGCCACCGCACTAGTTAACAACTGGATTATGGAAAGAAAAATGTTTTATAATGCATCACCGGATTTGTTTAACAAAGCGCAAATACTTCGTAACAATATGACCGTGAGTGAAAAAACATTGTGGGGAAATCTTAAAGAAAATAAACTTGGTGTAAGATTCAAACCTCAACATCCTATTGATATTTTTATTGCCGATTTCTATTGTCATGCTTTGAAACTTGTTATTGAAAAAGATAAAGCAAGAACGGAGGAATTACAAAATATAGGCGTAGAAGTAATTCGTTTTACAAATGAAGATGTTGAAAATAATATTGAAATTGTTTTGCAAACAATAGTAGAGAAGATAAAACTAAAGCAAGAAAAAAATGCGACAAAATAAAAATCTTCTAAAGAATGATAATGAGCGCTGGCACCCTTTAGGGTTATGGGTGCGCGAGGGCAAAACGGATTTACTATGAAAAAATTTATTTTTATAATTGTTTTAGTGTATAGCCAATTGTGTTTTTCGCAAAAATATATGAATAATCTGGCTTTTAACGGTAATTACTTCTTATATAATGATACCTTTAATTTTGTACTGAGTGATTATCAAACCGGCACTCCTATTCATCAATATATCGATTCTTCTGATTTGCAAATGGGAACCGTTTCTGCCTTAATTGCTGATAGTGCAGGCGAATTAATTTTTTATTCAAATGGCTTTAGAATTGGAAACAAAAATTTTAAAATGATACCCGGCACTGATACATTAGATTACACTAGCATAACAAATAATTGGCCTTCTGGCCAACCAACCTTAAATGGTGCCTTCTTTCTACCTTCTTTGTCGAATCCAAATGAAATTTTGCTTTTTCATAAAGACTGGCAATTCATATCTTTTTTAAATTGCCTTATTTTTACAAGCTATAATGCATGGTTTACTATACTTGATAAAACTGCAAATAATGGATTGGGTGGGCTGGTATCGCGAAACAATGTATTGTACAATACCGAAATGTGCAGAGATGGCATACAAGCCGTAAAACATGCCAATGGCAGGGACTATTGGATAGTGCTACAAGACTTTGATACAAGCACTTTCATTACATTTTTATATACTCCTTCTGGGTTTTATGGGCCGTATTTTCAAAGTATGAATATACCATTATATAGATGTGGGTCGCATAATTCTATATTCAATTCTCAAGGTGCAAAATATGCAACTTGTTCGTGGAACAATAATTTGATGTTATTTGATTTTGACAGATGTAGTGGGCAATTTACTTTTACTAACCAAGTGGATACAGGCATTTCTTACGGTGGCTTCTTTTTCTGTTTTTCTGCAAAAGGGAATAAAATTTACCGAGGCAATTACACAGAAATTTATCAATACGATACTACAGATATTGATTTTAATATTTCGCGTGATACGGTTGCTATATACGATGGATATTATGATGGGGACTCAACAAAATTTACTGGTAAGTATTTGGCAGCCGATGATAAAATTTATATCAATGCCTCTGGAACAAAATATCAGCATGTCATAAATAATCCGGATGCTGCCGGAACAGCATGCAATGTTGTTCAACATTTAATAAATCACAATCTGATTTTAGATTTAGCCTTCCCCAACTACATCAACTACGATTTAGGGCCTTTGGTTGGCAGCCCTTGTGATACGCTTTCTGTCCTCTCCCCGGCCCTCTCCAAAGGAGAGGGTGTAATGCAATGCTTTCCTAATCCGGCAACAAATGAAGTAAACATAAAAATAAACAATGTGCCGCTTGGTAATTATATTCTTAGTATATACTCACCGTTAGCCAATGAGGTAATGCACCAAGAGGGCAAAAGCACGGCAAAAGATTTTACAAAAACATTACGTGTTCAGAGCCTTGCAAGTGGTTTTTATTTTGTAAAGTTGCAGGTGGAGGGGATGGAGTGGTATGGGAGGTTTGTGAGGGAGTGAATAGTTTAATGGTTCAATAGTTTAAAATTTTAAGGTTGGGGGGGTTTAGCCCCATTGGGCAGAATAGAAAAGGTCAAGGTTGAATAGTATTCAGCTTTGGTCTTCTTTTTATAAAAAGTGCAACCACAAGTTGCTCAATGTGTAATAAGGAAACATAACTTCAAAATAATTTTTTCAAAGAGTGAACAGAAAAAAAACTCCAAAAAAAAAGCGCACCAACCGATGCGCTTTTTTTATATTATCGATTCAGAAAAATTATTTCAATCCGAGTTTTGCTTTTACTAATGGAAGAATATCATCGCTGTCTTGTGAGTAAAGTAATACGCCCACACCGGCATCAAAAATATAAGTGTAGCCTTTTTCTTTTGCAATTCCTTTTATGGCTTCTTCGGCTTTTTTCAAAATCGGTGCATATATTTCTTCTTTCTTTTTGCTGATATTTTCCTGAGCCGATTGTTGAAACTCACGTATACGATCTTCGAGGTCGGTAATTTCTTTCACTTTCATTTCTTTAACGGCATCGAGCATCGAAGCTTCATTTTTTTTGTATTCGCCCACTTTACCTTCGTATTCGGTATTCATGGTTTGCAATTGATTTTGCAACGAAGTACCAAATTTTTGAAGCACACTATCAGCCGCTTTTGTTTCGGGCATAATGCTTAGCAATTGATTCGAATTGATGTGTCCTAATTTTAGGCCCTGAGCGAAAGATGCACCAACAACCAAAGTTAATGCGACTAATGTGATGAGAATTTTTTTCATATTATTTTTAAACGATTAATGATTTTAATTTTATTATTATTTTTTGTCTATACGTGGAGTATCGCCACCACCGGGAGTACCTGAACCAGGGGTTTTTTCGCCACCTTGTGTTGCACTTTTGCTGCCGGGTTTGTATCCAAGGTTTGTAAGTACTTCGTCACTCTTATCGTATTTTGGATTTGCATACAATATAGTAAGGTCGCTCGATTTGTCGAAAATAATTGCAAAGCTTTGGTCGGTTGCCAGTTTCTTTACTGCATTGTACACCTTATCTTGTATAGGTTTTACAAGTTCTTGCTTACGTTTAAACAATTCGCCCTGATAGCCGAATTTGGCCTTTTGTATTTCTTTAACTTCTTTTTCTTTATCTACAATTTCCTGCTCACGTTTCTTTTTCATTTCATCGGTAAGCAATATTTGCTCAGCCTGAAAATCTTTGTACAGTTTATCAATCACCGCATATTTGGCTTCGATTTCTTTTTGCCAGTTGGCCGATATTTGATCGAGCTGTTGTTGAGCAGCTTTATATTCCGGAATATTATCGAGAATATATTGCGTATCGATAAAAGCGAATTTTTGTGCTTGCACTGCTGTGCTTAGGGTAATGAAGAAGGCTGCCAAGGCAACCATTAAAATTGTTTTTCTCATTTTATTTATCATTTATAATTTCAAGTTAGCTATTCAAATTGTGTGCTACTTACACCCATTAACTGAAGTGAAAGTGAACCTTGCCGTGAATATTATGTTAACGCTTTTTTGAGGCGGGCGAAGATATTAAAAAGTATACAAATTAAAACTGCTGCCCAATGGTAAATTGCAACTTGCCTTTGCTTATCGACCTTTGCCCTACCGGTGCATCGAAACCATAGCCATAATCGAGGCCCAGCAAACCAAACATGGGCAAAAATATACGAACACCTATACCTGCAGAGCGCTTTACACTGAAAGGCGAATACTCTTTAAAATTGAGGAAACTATTGCCAGCTTCGGCAAATGCCAAACCATATATAGTAGCGCTGGGATTGAGCGAAACCGGATAGCGCAACTCAAGCGTGTATTTATTGTAAATGGTTGCACCCACCGTACTGCGGTTCAATTGGGGTGTTACAGCCTGATTATCATATCCACGCATGGCAATTATTTCGCGGCCATCGAAATCGAAACCACTCATTCCATCGCCACCCACATAAAAACGCTCGAAAGGGGCCGCACCAATTGTTCGGTTATACAAACCCAGGAAACCAAAATTGAGGCGGGTGGCCATTACCAGATTTCCGGTAATTTTTGTAAAAAATGTAGTATTGAATTTCCATTTATGATACTCTATCCATTTATATTTTTGTTCTGGCGTAGCTGTGGCATAATCAATATTGCGAAAGGTTGAGAATGGTGGTGTTGCTGCAATAATAAACGATAGCGAACCTCCACGCCTTGGAAATATTGGGGCATCGACAGAATTGCGCGATAGCGTTACCGAGTAGCTGATATTTTGAGCCTTACCATTTTTGAATATAAAAAACGAGTTTTGCCCATCGGGAGTGGTAACATCAAATAAATTGAAACTCAACTCATGATACAATGAAAAGAAATTATCGGGCCATTTTAATCGCTTACCAAGACCAAACGAAATTCCACTCAATTTGAAATTTGTACGCTGAGGGTCGCTGCGGGTTTTTCCATTGGTACGTATGGTATGAAAAATAGAACCGGTGAATGAATTAGGCTTTCGGCCTCCTAACCAGGGCTCGGTAAACGATAAGTTGTACGACTGATAAAATGAACCGCTCGATTGTGCACGTATGGCCAATTTTTGTCCATCGCCCGATGGCAGTGGAGTATATTCTCTGCCTTTAAAAATATTGCGCAACGAAAAATTTGTGAACGATAATCCCAATGTTCCCACCAATTGATTACCGCCATAACCTCCCGAAAGTTCTAACTGATCCGATGGGCGCTCTTCAACCTGATACTCAATATCCACAGTTCCATCGGCTGGGTTTGGCTTAGGCACCGGTACAAGTTTTTCCTGATCGAAGTATCCCAACTGTGCCAACTCGCGTACGGTGCGTATTACATCGCTGCGATTGAACAGTTGTCCCGGCTTGGTGTATACTTCGCGCAGCACAACGCGGTCGTGGGTTTTTGTATTGCCTGTAATATAAACTCTGTTGATGGTAGCTTGCTTGCCTTCGTATATGCGCATTTCGAGGTCTATCGAATCGTTTTCTACACTCACTTCGGCCGGAGTGATTTGAAAAAACAAATATCCATCATCCATATAAAGTGATTGCACATCTTGCCCGCTTTGGCTCATATACAGACTTTGGTCCATCTGCTTTTGATTGAATACATCGCCCTTTTTTATTCCGAGTATTGTATCCAATTGGCCGCTACGGTATTTGGTATTTCCTATCCAGTTTACATTTCTAAAATAATAAGTATTGCCCTCATGTGCAGTAAGATAAAGGTCGACAGATTTGCGGTTGTTTTTTACTACAGAATCTAAATTTATGCGTGCATCGCGAAACCCTTTTTCGTGGTATTTTTCTATAACAGCCTCTTTATCTTTTTCTAAATTTTCTTCTATATACTTCGAAGTTTTAAATAATCGATACCAGTGTCTTTCTTTGGTATCTTTCATTTTGCGTTTTATTTTTACGTCTTTAATGGCCGTGTTATCTGCAATATAAATCTTATTGATTTTCACCTTGCACCCTCTGTCCACATTTATAATCATCACCACCTGATTGGCTCGTAAGGAATCGGTTATAGTTTCAATATTGCATTTAGCATTCAAAAATCCTTTATCGATAAAATGTTCTTCTATTACATATTGTGTAGTTTTTATCAAATTATCGGTAACCACATCGCCACTACGTACATTTATTTTGTCGCGTACTTTTTCAAACTGACCTTTGGTAACACCTTTTGGAGTAAAGTAAGAAAGGCGTGGCTTTTCGGCAAGTTGTAATTCAAGAAAAATATTGTCGCCTTTGATATTTGTAACTACAATTTTTACATCGGTAAGTACGCCTTGTTTCCAGAGGTTTTCGATGGCATTGCTAAATTTTTCGCCTGGTACGCGTACACGTTCTCCTACATTGAGGCCCGCAATAGTTTTGAGTGCATTTTCGTCCAAAAATTTTATGCCGGTTACAGTAACGCCACCTATTTCATATTCCTTTGGATTGGTAAAATCTACTTCAAAATTATCTAAGCCTCCAATAGTAGTTTGTGCGGCTAAGGGTTGCAGTGCCGCCATAAAACATATTACCGTAAAGAGTGCTGCAAATATTTTCTTCATTCTTGTTTATTAATACGAACCATTCATAACGAATGATTTTGAATTATCGTGTGTAATTAATTTTCTTCTTTAGCCCCACCAAACCTACGATCACGATTTTGATAATCGATAATAGCAGCATAAAAATCTTCTTTTTCAAATTCGGGCCACAGCTTATCGGTAAAATACAACTCGGCATAAGCAATTTGCCACAGCAAAAAATTACTGATGCGGTATTCGCCACTGGTACGAATGAGCAATTCGGGATCGGGCATATTGGCTGTAGATAAATGTTTGCTAATCAATTCAGCATTTATATCATTCAACTTTATCATTCCTTCTTTGGTGTGTGCGGCAATTTTTTTTACGGCCTCGGTTATTTCCCATTTGGAGCTGTAACTTAATGCAAGTACAAGAGTAAGGCGCGAGTTATTTGCAGTTAGCTGCATGGTTTCCTGCAATTTGGTTCGTGCTCCATCGGGCAAAGCATCTATATCGCCAATCATTGTAAGCTTTATGCTATTTTCCATAAGGGTTTTTGCTTCGGCCGCCAACGATTTTACCAGTAGTTCCATCAGGGCATTTACTTCGAGGCGTGAGCGTGACCAGTTTTCGGTAGAAAAAGCATATAGGGTAAGAAATTTTATGCCCAACTCGGCCGCAGCTGTCACTGTATCGCGTACAGCCTTTACGCCATTCTGATGCCCGAATACACGCATCATCCCTTGTTTTTTGGCCCATCGTCCGTTGCCGTCCATTATCACTGCAACATGTTGTGGCAACTTGGATGTATCTATCTTTTCTTTCAAACTCATGCAATTTTTTTTGGGAGCGCAAATGTAATCGAATGTTTAGAAAGTGCACCAATTTTTAATATTCGTTAACACCAGCCTCTAAAATGCTTAGTCAGGCTGATGGTAAGCCGTATTTATTAAATAATTGCAACCAAAAAAAATGTCATAATCCCACATTAACAACAATGAAGTGGCAATTATCAATTACTCAGATTGGCTGAGCCTGCATCAGAAAAATTTAGTGATTATAGCGAAACAACTCGCTTCGAAAACAAGGGAAAACCCTTGCCCGTAATTGTAGCATTTACCCTCTTACCGGCATTAATTTAGGAATGCATTTTTACCGCATTCAAAAAACGGCTCTCGAAAAGTGCAACAATCCAATTAAATACAATGATTTTTTAAAATGAAGCATTGTAAATTTCTTGTTCTTTGAATAAATTTTAAAAAAAACCATACTACCTAAGTTTTATACCCGATTGAAAACCACCCTTCAGCAAGGTGGTTTTTTTATTTTGGTTATTTCAAAGTTTATTGATGATTGCAACCAAAGTATCAATCTTGTGAAAATATTTTACCAAAAGAATGCATGGTTTAATTACTCAAAGACTACTGGTGCAAAACAACATTTGCACATAAACTTTTAATAATAGCTCATGAAAACTGCGACAGCAACAATTAATCTATAAGCAATTTTCTAAACATTAATTGTAGTTTTGTTTTTTTATCGAATGACATTTTTAAAATCTTTCTGCATTGCAATTCTGCTGATTTACCTGCTGGTTTTGTTGTTGGTATACGTTTATCAGGCAAAATTAATTTTCCATCCATCGAAACTTGCGCTTGATTATAAATTTGAATTAGGCGAACTCGATAAAGAAATATTTTTGAAAACCGATGATGGCCAAACCATAAATGCCATTCATTTTTGCAGCAACAATAAAAGGGTGGTTTTATATTTTCATGGCAATGCCGGTGTATTAAATTCGTGGCAAAATACCAGCGCACATTTCGATGGAATGCATACCGATTTGCTGGTGATAGATTACCGTGGTTATGGCAAAAGTACAGGCACCCCTACCGAACAAGGGTTGTATCTGGATGCCGAAGCCGCTTACAACTATTTAATATCGAATGGATATGATAAAGACAGTATTATTGTTTATGGCCGCTCGCTTGGCAGTGGTGTAGCCTCATACATTGCAGCAAAATTTGGTTGCCGAAAATTAATCCTCGAAACTCCGTACACATCTATGGTTGATATTTCGAAAAGCATACATCCTTATTTTTTTCCACAGTATACTTTAAAGCATCGTTTTTCGAACATGCTTTATATGCCTCAGATAAATGCCGACATGTTAATTTTACATGGCACACACGATGCCCTCATTCCTGTTTCGCATTGCAAAGAAATTTATGAAGCTACCAAAAGTCATTCTAAACTGGTGGTTATAAAAAATGGTGAGCATAATAACTTGCCAACCTTTGACGAATACACAAATGCTTTGCGCGAATTTTTAAAATAATACCATTACTCTTTATCCTTAATAAATTGTAATTTTGATGTCCTCATAATTTAAACAAAAATGAAATTGAACTTTTTATCCATCGCAATCATAATTGCGTTAAGTGCACAAGGTTTATTTGCACAAACAAATCTTGATAGCATTGCCATTACCAACAATTTGAAGCAGCATATTAAGTATCTGGCATCGGATGAGCTGCAGGGCCGCGAAACCGGCACTATTGGCGAGCGCAAAGCTTATGAATATATTATAGAAGAGTTTCAAAAAATTGGACTCGAAGAGCGTGGCGACCATGGATTTAAACAATCTTTTACTTTTGTTAAAGGCCGCGAGTTGGGACCAAAAAATGCACTTACAATCGATAAAATTTCTTACACCGTTGAGAAAGATTTTACGCCACAACCTTTTTATTTCGATACAAGTGTTACCGGCACTTTAGTAAATGTTGGATATGGCATTGCTGCCGATTCGCTTGGGTGGAACGATTATACTAAGCTCACAAATTTAAAAGGAAAAATATTTTTGATGGATTTGTTTTCGCCCGATGGCAACAATCCGCATGGTAAATATTCGGGCTTTGCCGATATGGAAACTAAGGTGTTAACGGCTTTGGAGAAAGGTGCTGCAGGAATTATTTTTACGATAAAAATGGCGATGGTCCCGCACCCGAAGTTGACCTCAATACAAAACGCAATAAGCAATTGATTCCGGTAATTGTGGTAAAAGGTGAATTAAATAAAAAGATAAAAAAAACTTGTAGGCCGAAATGTTACCATGCAAATCGATTTGCAAAAAATAGTATCGGCTGGTTGCAACGTGATTGGATATATTGATAACAATGCCGCACAAACCGTTGTGCTGAGCGCACATTACGACCATTTGGGAATGGGAATTTCGGGATCACTTCATCGTGGCGAACAGGCAATACACAATGGTGCCGATGACAATGCCAGTGGTACTGCAGCCATTATCGAACTTGCTCGCTTGCTAATCAATAGCGACTTGAAAAATAACAACTACATGTTTTGTGCATTCAGTGGCGAAGAGTTGGGGTTGCTTGGCTCTAATTATTTTGTAAAAAATCCTACCATCATGCTCGATAAACTTAATTATAATATTAACCTCGATATGGTAGGCCGATTGAAAGCTGATGAACCTGTATTACTTGTAAATGGTGTAGGCACATCACCACAATGGATGCCGGCAATGAACGATATTCATTCATTAAAAATAAAAACAACCGAGAGTGGTGTGGCGCCCAGCGATAATACTTCATTCTATTTGAATGGAGTGCCGGCCATTCACATGTTTAGTGGCTCACATAGCGATTATCACAAACCAAGTGACGATGAGGCACTGATAAATTATCCCGGAGAGGTTGTCATTATCCAATACATTTTCGACTTGATAAAAAACCTTAACGATGATGGCAAGCTGACATTTTCGAAAACAAACGATGCCAATAGCGATAATGCACCTCGATTCAAGGTTACACTTGGTGTAGTGCCCGACTATGCATACGAAGGTGAAGGTATGCGCATAGATGGCATTACTGACGGCCGCCCCGCTGCAAAAGCCGGATTGCAAAAAGGCGATATAGTAATTCAAATTGGCGAAGAAAAAGTATATGACATGACATCGTACATGAAAGCCTTATCGAAATTTAAAAAAGGTGAAACCACCATTGTAAAAGTAAAACGTGGCGAAACTTTGATTGATAGTAATCTTACGTTTTAAAAAATTGCATGACTTTAATTTTGAAAGCTATTTCGAATTAATAATGATGTTTAAAACGATACAGAAATAACGGTTGTAAAATATCTCCAAATTGGAAATCTTCTAAACTTTATTAATTTTGTATCTATAAACAAAGGTTGGAATAATGAATTATCCCAGATATGAATATGCCACTGAAGATGAATTGCATATATTCGAGTTTGATAGCAAAGGACCTAAAGGTATAATCACATAAGTTGTTCAATATACCGAAATGACAGTTAAAGGATATTACAATTTGGGATTTGGCGATTTAGATGTTCAAACACGAGAAATTAATGATGAAATAGTAACGAGTAATGGTGATGGCCAAAAGGTACTTGCTACGGTGGTTTCTACAGTTTATGCATTTACCGGGAAATATCCTGATGCTTATGTTTTTGCTACAGGAAGTAGCGAAACCAGAACAAGATTATACAGAATGGGAATAACAAATAATTTGCAAGAACTTAAGAAGGATTTTGATGTTTATGGTTTAAGAAATGACGAAGAATTTGAACCGTTTATGGTTGGTGAAGATTATTTAGGATTTTTAGTAAAGCGAAAAAAAATAATATTATGAAAGTAGAAGATTTGAATAAAGCAAAAATTCCAATAGTGAAAATCGACAAGAAGTTGGAAAAATACAGAGGTAAAATATTGTTTCCAAAAAAACTTGCTATTGCAAACGAAATGTTGGCAAAAGCAAAACTGCCAGGCTTAGAAAAGACCAATAAAATTTAACTCAACGATTTTATCAGGCATATTGCTTTTGTAAATATTTTTTGGCTCGGTGTGTTGATGCATTTACATACTTGAAAAAATTAAAATTCATTGAAGATCGAAAAGCAAATCCTTTTATCACCTAAACAGTGTTTGAACCCACAAATGACCCGCACCTCAAAGCCTTTTATATTAAAAATAAAGGGTTAGATAGCGATTTTGCATAAAAGTATTTATATGATTATATCAAATTAGGTGGTGTGAAAAGAAAAGACATCGACAGATTTGTGTGGGAAAAACTACCCAATGATTTGAAAAATGATAGAAAATAAAATTAAAACCATTTTATACGAAATGAAAAAAGAAGGCAAAATCCAATCACTTGAATACGGTAATTGGAAAATGGTTTAAACATTTTTTACAAATCTATTTGCATACTAAAATTAGTAAATAGTGAGCGTAAGATTATTATATTTTTTAGTTCATTAGCATAAACTATGGTTGAAAAAGTGTAATATTGCTATGCAATGATTGTTGGCTACTATTCTTACGTTTTAATAATTTGAAATTAAACACAATTAAATTAAAACTCACATAAAGAACTTAAAGTGCGTACTATAGATTAATAGGAAAAAATAAAATTCTGGTACTGGTTTTCACTGCAGCCTTTCAAAAAATAGCATGATAAAATATCACACAATGAAAAAAATAATTTTTGCGTTTTTTATTTCACTTACTTTTTTTGCTTGTCGCAAAGAAAATGGAAATCCATCGTGGGAAACCACCAACGCTGTGCCTTTGCTACGGTCGAGTTTGTCAATTGACAACCTTGTTACCGATTCATTATTAAATGTAGATGCAAGCGGTGCTATCAGCCTTGTGTATCAAAATCATTTATATGACTTTCGACTCGATTCGCTCTTTAGTTTATTTGATACCAGCATTACGCGGAATTATAAACTCGATTCGCTCAGCCTTTTTGAACAATCATTTACATATCCGATTTCGCTTGGCGATATTTGCAACAAAATCCCATTTATTGGCCCTTTGATAATAAGCCAAAATGGAAACACAGTTGCCATTCCTGCATTTCCAAATATTACCACCGGTGAACAAGCTATAAATGTTGATAGCTTATTTCAAACCATCACACTTATAACCGGTTTTATGGATATTACATTGACAAACGGATTACCCATCGACATTACAAACTTAACTTTCGAGTTGAGCAATCATTCGAACGGTTCTCTTATTGCAATCGATACTTTTCCGATTATACTTGCAGGTGCAACCGAAACACGAACTATTTCTTTGGCAGGAAAAACCATTGAAGGAGAAATGGATGCTATACTTGTACTTAGTTCGCCCGGCAGTGGTGGCAATCCGGTTTTGATTGACACCAGCGATGCCATCGTTGCACAGTTGAAAGTGTACGATATGCATCCACTTACCGCAACTGCAATTTGGCCTGCGCAAGATTTAGTAAACAAAGCACAACCATTTAAACTGAAAGTAGAAAAAGTACAACTTACCGAAGCACGCTTACAATCGGGTTATATTGTAGTTGATTTATACAGCACATTGCAAGACAGTGTACGTTTCGATTACTCGTTGCCGCTGGCATATTTTAATGGTGTTCCTTTTTACCTTCAAACTATTTTACCTCCTGCCTCTCCCGGTGCCACATCATACTTTCATCAGCAATTTGACTTTACCGGCTACAGGCTCGATTTAACAGGCATCAATCACGATACAGTAAATACGATGTGGCAAAATATTCGTGCGCGAATTGACTCTACAGGTATAATGAAAACCATTGCACTCACCGATTCGTTTTATGCCAATATTGGCTTTATCGATTTGGTGCCCGAGTATGCAAAAGGTTATTTGGGACAAGATACTTTCGACATAAATCCTACTACAGTAAACCTCGATATTTTTAATAACGTGAATGCCGATGTGTTCGACTTGAAAGATGTAAAACTTAACCTGAAAGTGAATAACGGAATTGGTATTGATGGTCGTTTAGATTTAAAACAATTGACATCGTACAACACCAAGAAAAATAAAACTGTAAATCTAAGTGGTGCAGCACTCAACAATCCTTTCCTGATAAATCGTGCCATAGACCCGAATGGCTGGCCCGGCCCTGTTACTTATTCGCCAACACAATTATCGTTAAATGATAACAACTCCAACGTATCGGCATTTATATCGAACCTGCCCGACAAGATTACAACTGCTGCCACGCTTTACACCAATCCGCAAGGCAATGTGACAAACTATAACGATTTTATTTATTATAAAGATGGTATAAAACTCGACCTCGATTTCGAAATGCCGCTAAACTTTATGGCCGATAATCTTTCGTTGTGCGACACTGTGGTTGCATCCATCAAAAAAGCAGATATAAGCAAAATAAAAAGTGCCGTGATAAGTTTGTTTGCCGATAATGGTATGCCACTCGATGCCACACTTTCTATTTATATGCTCAATTCCAATAATCAGATTATCGATTCGCTGTTACACCAAAGAACGATAGCCGCAGCACCTGTCGACAATATGAACCTGGTAACAGGAAAAAAACTTACCAAGATTGACATCGCCTTCGACCAAACACGTATGAATAAATTTTTCGAAACATCATATTTTATCATCAAGGCATCGTTCACTACCAAGCCTGCCGGGCAACATGTTCAAATATATTCGGGCTATACCATCGATATAAAATTAACAACCGATTTTGTATACATCAACAACTAATTAAATTTATTTATGTCGTTTTTTAATAATCCTATTTGCACTTCAAAAATTTTTGCGGCATTTATTTTTTGCAGCTTAACAATAACCGTATACGCTCAACCACTTACAAAAGTTTTACAAAACGATTCTGTATATTCTACTTTGTATGGTTTTGCCGATTACTATGGTGCAGGTAATGCGGTTACTAATAAATTTATGTCGGCTTATATAAAAAATAATTTTCTGGACGATGAGCTGAAACAATCTGTTTACGATAATTTGAAAGACAAAAACAAGCTGGCATATCACCTCGAAACAGGTATAGGTTTTATACACAAAAAAAATAAATGGGGATGGATGGTGCAGTTTCAAAATCAGGCGCACAGTGCATCGCAGTTTGGTAGCGATTTGTTTCGATTATATTTTGGCGGCAATGCACAGTTCAAAGGCGAAACGGCCAACCTCGATAATTTCGATTTCAACAGCATACAATTTCAAAGCCTTGGTGCCGGATTATTGTACCATAACACATCAAAAAAAATAGATTGGCAATTAGCCATCATGCCATCCATTGTAAAAGGGCAAACTGCCTATAAAGCAAATAGCGATGGAGGTTTGTATACATCATCGCTCAGCGACTCTTTATATTTTGACATGAATGTGGCGGCAAATTTTAGTGACACCGCAACACGTAAATTCTCGGCATGGAATGGTACCGGCATGATGACCGATATTTATTTTCGCTTTGGTGAAGATAAAAACTGGCTTGTAACTATTTCACTCACCAACCTTGGCAACGTAAGTTGGAATGCAAAGTCGGGCTCACTCTTAATAGATACTAATTATGCTTACACCGGAATTGAAATTGCCAACATACTCGACTCAATAACCCTGCAAATAAACGGCACCGAAGAATATAAAAATAGTTTGCTCAACTACACCACCGATAATTTTACAACTACACTACCAAGTGTAATTGATATGATGGTGCAAAAATCTTTTGCAAACGATAATCTCCATCTCGGTATAGGTTTCCGAAATGTGAATGATAAAGTAGCAACCCCGCAATTTTATTTTACAAGCGATTACAAATTATCATCACACTTAATTATTGGTGCAAATTTATACAGCGGTGGCTACAAGCCATTTTCGGCAACACTTACGGCACGATTATCATTCGGCAAATTTTTTATTGCTCCATCGGTTTCTTTCTTAGAAGAAATATTTCGTGGCAACAAAGGAACAGCAACAGGTGCTGGTGTTGTTGCGGGGTGGAGGTTTTAAAGTTCAAATTAACTATTCCCATTAATCATTCCTTTTGATTAGCACTATTTTTTAGTGCCATAAATTTTCCCACATTTACGCCCCACAAATAAACCTCATTCACAAAATGAAACTTAAAAATAATATGCGCCAATGTATGGCATTGTGCATTGTTGCGATGTTAACTTTTGCAGCATGTAAATCAACAAAGGATGTTCAATCAAATGCTAATGCTAAAAGCACAAACGATTCTACATCCCAAAAATAGTTGAGCCAAAAATGTACCGTGCAAGTCAAACTATTATTAATGATTTGGTAAATACTAAACTTCAGGTAAGTTTCGATTGGAATAAAAAACATTTGTATGGTAAAGCTACTATTACTTGCAAGCCACATTTTTATACAACGCGGTCATTAACGCTTGATGCACGAGGAATGGATATAAAAGAAGTAAGTATGATTGGCAACAATACAAAATCGAAATTGAATTTTGCTTACTTGAACGATACATTGTTGATTGACCTTGACCGCGATTATACACGCAACGAAACATACACCATATACGTAGACTACATTGCTAAGCCCGATGAGTTAAAAAACAAAACAACAGGTGTAGCCATAACAGACGACAAGGGTTTGTATTTTATAAATGCCGATGGCAAAGACAAAAACAAACCAAAGCAAGTATGGACGCAGGGCGAAACTGAATCGAGCTCGGTTTGGTTTCCTACTATTGATAAACCCAATATGAAAACAACCCAAGAAATTTACATAACCGTAGATAGCAATTTTGTAACGCTGAGTAATGGCGCACTTATGAGCCAGCAAAATAATGGTGATGGTACCCGCACCGATTATTGGAAAATGAGCAAGCCCCATGCTCCATATTTGTTTATGATGGCAGTAAGCGAATTTGCTATAGTACAGGATAAGTGGCGCAACATACCTGTAAATTATTATGTAGATAAGGAGTATGAACAATATGCAAAAAAAATATTTGGTGCCACACCGCAGATGCTGGAATTTTTCTCTACACGTTTGGGAGTTGATTACGCCTGGGAAAAATATAGTCAGGTAATTGCCCACGACTATGTGAGTGGTGCAATGGAAAACACCTCAGCAACATTGCATGGAGAATTTGTGCAAACCGATTCGCGACAATTATTAGATAATGATCAAGAAGATATTATTGCACACGAACTTTTTCATCAGTGGTTTGGCGACCTTGTTACTTGCGAAAGCTGGAGCAACACTCCATTGAACGAATCGTTTGCAACCTATGGCGAACACCTCTGGCGTGAGTATAAAGATGGCCGCGATGCAGGTGATGATGTAGGCGTTGGCGATTTGCGTGCTTACTTAAATGAGAGTGGACGCAAGCAGGTAAATCTTATTAGGTTCGAGTATGAGGTACGTGATAATATGTTTGATAGTCACTCGTATGCCAAGGGTGGACGTGTACTACATATGTTGCGCAAGTATGTAGGCGATGATGCTTTTTTTGCCTCGCTAAAAGAATATTTAGAAACCAATAAATATCAGGCTGTGGAAATTCATAACCTTCGCCTGGCATTCGAAAAAGTAACGGGCGAAGATTTGAATTGGTTTTTCAATCAGTGGTTTTTAGATAAGGGACATCCGGTGCTCGACATCACCTACAACTATGTTGACTCCAATCACATGCAGCAAATAACGGTGAAACAACTTCAGGATTTTTCGACAACACCACTTTACAAATTACCTGTTGATGTTGATTTGTATATAAATGGCAAAGCCGAACGTCACCGTATCACCATTACAAAAAGTGAAGAAACCTTTTCTGTTTTTTCGAAAACCAAACCCGACCTGATAAACTTCGATGCGGAAAAAATGTTGCTGTGCCGCAAAACGGACAACCACTCGCCCGAAGAATGGCAGTACATGTATTATCATGCTCCATTATTACTCGACCGCTACGAGCCCCTCGACCAAATAGGAAAAACTATAAACCCGGAACACCTCAAGCTCAAATTGTACTCGATGCATTGAACGACAAATATTCGGGAGTTCGTATTAAAGGAATTAAAAACAGCAGCACTTTTGCAAAGAAAGATGAAACTAAATCGCTGATAAAAAACAAACTTAGTGAGCTCGCCCTCAAGGATGCTGAGTCCGATGTGCGCGCTGCTGCCATCGAAGCACTTGCAGCATCATTTGCCGATACCAGCCTGGTACCCTTGTATAACAATTGCCTGCGCGATAGTTCGTACACGGTGGTGAAACAGGCGCTAAATGGCTATGTAAAATGCGACAAAGCCGGTGCATTAAATGCGGCAACTTATTTAGTAAAACAAAATAATAAAATAATAAACCGCAGTGTGGCCAACGTTTATGCCGAATTTGGCAATGAAAGCCATGCCGAATTTTTATTGAAATCTTTCACCGAAACAAATGGATTTGCAAAATATAGTTTACTGCAGAAGTACAGCGAATACCTCAAACGCATGCCGGTTGATATTATCGAAAAAGCCGTGCCAGCAATTCAGGCAATGGCACAAGGCAAATCGGCATGGTTTGTAAAACTTGCTGCCACCAATACTTTGAATGACATTGCAAAAAAACTAAAAACCAAAAGTGACGACCTCGAAAAGGAAATAAAAACATTGAAAGCCGACAATCAAAATTCTGCATTGGTAATAAGTCAGGCATTGGAGTTTGATAAAACGCAACGCCTGCAGCAATTTATTGAGCGCACCATTGGCGATATAAAAGCAAACGAAACCGATGAGCAATTGATAAAAGCATACAAAGAGTTGAAATAATCATTCCATTATAAATCGCCTTGTGTCACTTTCTATTTCTATTTAATTTTTATTTTTTCGTCTCATAATTTAAAATTAGTTTAGATTCAACTTAAAAATGCAACGCTATCATATACATTAACTAAGGCCATAACATCACCATAAAATTATTGGACATGGCCGGAAGTGAAATTAAAACTTTACTCAACAATAAATTTCAAGCGACTGGCGAGTATCATCACCATATTTCGTTTCTTCAAAATTTACCGCATGGCTTTTACTTTATTGTAATTGATAATGGAAGCGCCAATGTGGGTGTAAAAATTGTGAGAAAGTTTTTTGTTTTATGGTTTGAAGGCAATATTATTTGCATTATTTTTTTCAAAAAATGCAATACCTGCGTATACAGTAATAGTAAGGTTGTTTTATAATGTAAAGTTGTAACAGTTGCAGATGAAGAAATAAACTGCAACAATCTCGTTTGTCAATCCACAATTAGTGCAATTGTATTTTGAAAGGCCGGCAAACGTTATGATAATTTTTCGATAGTGTAAAAGTGATAGAAACACCACCAAAAAAATACCAGTCGTTATCATTTATATTGCCCCGTTGGCGCAAATAATTATTGTTGTTACCCTGGTCTATACTTGGGTCACTTAATAAGGCAGCCGCAGCACCATTTTCGGCTGCCAATGCAGGCTTACTGGCATAGTTGCCACTTACATCGTCAAGGAAATCGGTTGAAGTTTTTCGCGCACCACTTTCAAGCACAAGGCCAAATCGTCTGCCGAGTCTGAATTTTGCACCTCCGCCAAAACCAAATGAGCGTGAAAGGCGATTATATTTTTTTGAATTGGGCAAGCCCGATGTTCCTTGCCCTTCGGTTCCCAAAGGCTGTAGTTTGTAAATTACTCCATTTAGTTCTGCTTTGGGATTAAAATAAAAACCATTGTAACCCACAAACAAATAAGGCGTAGCATGCGTTTTTGGATTTGCAGTTTGAAACTTAAAAAAATTAAATTCCAGGTTTAGTCCTACTTCGGTAACATTCGAAAAAAACCGTAAATTACGATACCGCTGATAAGCCGAACCTGAATACAAATCGTCACCTTCTACTTTTCCTTGTGTAGCCGAAATATTTATTGCCCAATGATTGTTGTAGCAATGCCGGTAACGCAATCCATACGCAGGATTGAAAAACCGTGCCTGAAACAAGGTGCGGTTTATGTCGCCCTTGGTTGAAGCAATGCCGCCAAACACGCACAATTCGGAACTTTGCGATTGTACACTGTTAAAACCTGATAAGGCTAAAATTATAAAACATGCAAACGCGAACCTTTTCATTGAGGTTGAAAACAACGTAAATTGTTGATGGTTTATTTTGCGGTTAAAAAATTGGATAATTAACCCTGCCTGTGCGTAGTTTATAGGTTACACTAAACACTGCAAACATGTAAGCATCTTTATCGCGCGGGTCGCCACGTTGCTGACCTGCACCGGTTGAGCCCGGGTAGCTATTGTCTGACTTGTCACTTAATGCATAAGCTAAAGCGCCATTTTCCTGAGAAAGTAAAGTATTCTTATCGAAATACGTTTTGCTTACATCGTCAATATAATCGGTAAATGTTTTGCGTATACCGTATTCAAGGGTCATACCCCATCTGCGGTCGAAGTTATATTTAAAACCAATCCCTACAGGAATGCATAATTGCACACGGCTATAATTTTTACGTGTTTCTACAAAAGTTTGTCCTTCGGTGTGTAATGGGCGCAATTTATACCATGCTCCTTCGTATTCCCCTTTGGGATTGAAACGGAAAGCCCCAATTCCGGCAAAAAGATACATACCTACTTCGAACGATTTACGACCTCTCACTCCACGTAGTTTATACTTACGACCAAGTTGTTCTTTTAATATAAATGCTTCGACATTGCAATTTACCTCCCAAATATTGGATTTAAAATTCAGGTTGCGATAGCTGCGAAAAAATTCTGTAGTTAGTTTATCATCGCCCGCTACTTTGCCATACATTATATGAGGATGAATAGCAATTGTAGGCGATAAACGGTAACGCATACCGGCACTCACCGCCAGGCGTGTCATCGAAAACTCTAAATCTTTGAAATAATTGGTGCCTATTTGATTAGCTCCACCCAAATCGCCCAAAAAGTTGGTCCCTCCTATGCCCATGTCAAACTCATAGCGGTACGATTTCCATCGCTTGCTCTTATATTTGGTGCGCCTTTGCGAAAACAATAGAGTGGGTATGGTTATTAGCACTAAAACAATAAATAGTTTATTCCTCATATTTTTCCTCTTAATTGGGAGGACAAAAATAATTTTATTTGCCTTAACCACAAATTTTAAGTTAAATTTTTAACAGCATGTTCATAGCTTTTCATGGGCTTTGCCTCTTTTCGAACTTCCATTTTAATTTACCCCACTAGACTGTCCTCATTTGCTTTTTTTGTTTAATCAACAATAAATATTGGCTTTTTTGACGTACTCCTCTTCCTTTTTGAATTAACCCTCTTGCCTTTTCATTAATAAATTACCCTTTTGTTACATACCTTACAATAGCATTACATATAGTTACAATGGCGTGACACGCGGCCCTTTTAGTTGGCGGAAATTTACATCCACTAAGAAGATACAACATTAACCGGCTGCTAATTTTTTGGAAAACAACAAATAAAAAGCAGCATTAAAAATTCAGTATTATGAAAAAGCACCTCAACAAAATCACAACAAACCTCGCAGCGATTATGCTCCTTACTCAAATCGGCTTCGCTAAAGAAAGTGTATTGAAAGTTCATCGCGAAACACTAAAGGTTGTATCGGGATGCAAAACCCCAACTGCTAAAATGGACCTCGATATCAATAATATTCGAATGCGATTGTGGACTGGTGGCGACCAATGGACCGATCCATACGGCCATACACCGGAATACGAAATTCCCAAAGGCAGTGGAAAACATAGCATTTATGCCGGTGCTTTGTGGATGGGCGGAGTAGACGACCAGGGAAATCTAAAACTTGCGGCTCAAACGTACAGACAAACTTCTGGCGATTTCTTTTCCGGAACAATGGATTCAAAAAACAATAACATAACCGAGCCAAGATGCAACTATTACGACCGATTATGGAAAGTGAGCCGACAGGATGTTCTCAATTTTATTGGCGACCCTGCCAACCCTAAACCAAATATGGCCAATGCCACAAGCGATATAAAAGACTGGCCGGGCAATGGAAATATTCTTTTCAACGAAGACCTTTTTCTGGCGCCTTTTTATGATGCCAACAGCGATTTAACTTATAATCCAAAGGATGGCGATTATCCTTATTACTATTTTGAATCTTCGTACCCAGGTAATGTGTGCAACGATTATTTATTTGGCGACCAATCCGTTTGGTGGGTGATGAATGATGTTGGTAATGTGCATACATTAACTCAGGCGCAACCCATAGGTCTCGAAATTCAGGCACAGGCATTTGCTTTCGAAACCGATGACGAAATCAATAATATGACATTTTACAAATACAAAATAATTAACCGCAGCAGCAACAATCTGAATCAAACATATTTTAGTGTGTGGGTCGATCCCGATTTGGGATATGCCACCGATGATTATGTTGGCTGCGATGTAAAACTCGGTTTAGGTTTTGTTTACAATGGTGATGACAATGACGATGGAATATCAGGATATGGTGCCAGCCCTCCAGCTTTGGGTGTCGATTTTTTTCAAGGCCCATTGGCCGATTTAAATGATGGTATCGATAACGATAAAGATGGCACTATAGACGAACCTGGTGAGCAAATAATAATGTCGAAATTTTTGTACTATAATAATAACAACAATGGTATAAATGGGGAACCATCAAGCCCAAACGAATATTACAATTACATGAGAGGAATATGGCTCGATGGGTCAGCACTCACATGCGATGGCAAGGCTGGAACGGATCCCAATTTTCCACAAACCGATTACATGTTTCCCGGAAGCAGTAACACATTTAATACCGGATGCGGCACCAACTGGACCGAAGCCACAGCAGGCAACACGCCTGAGGATCGTAGATTTTACAAAGCGCAGGGCCTTTTACATTATTGGCAGGGGCAGTAAATTATATTTCTACAGGGGTAGTTTGGGCGCAATCAAGTTCAGGCTCTGCACAGGCAAGTGTTGATGCCATAAAAATAGCCGATTCTAAGGCGCAATCATTGTTCGATAATTGTTTCAGTATTGTTGATGGCCCATTCGGCACCCGATGTTACCGTGCGCGAATTGAATAACGAATTAATTGTTTCGATTGAGAATTATGCCAACAAGAAAGTAGAATTTTATAGCGAGAAAGATCCAATAATTCCATCGTTTATTTACTTCAATAATCAAACTATAAGTTTCACCGATGAGCAACGCACCTACAACTTTCAAGGGTATCAGTTATTTCAATTGCGCGATGAAAGTGTAACACTTGCCGACCTGGCAGATATTGATAAGGCAAGGCTTGTAGCTCAATGCGATATTAAAGATTCTATTGCTATGATTGTAAATTACAAATGGAACGATAACAGTAAATTTTGGGATGCACAAATAAAAGTGCAAGGAGAAAATAAAGGATTGAAGCATGCCTTCGATATTACGAAAGATGCATTTGCACAAGGTGCCGATAGATTGATAAATTACAAAACATATTATTATACTTTGGTATCGTATGCACACAATGAATATTATCCTTTCTTCGGTGGACTTGGGTATCCCGAAAATCCTACGCAAAATAAATCGTACCTCCGTGGCAGGCTGAACGTAAAAGTTTACGCTGCAGTGCCACATAATCCAATAAACGAAAATTTTGGTACCGCGTTAAATTCACAATTTGCTCAAGGCATTGCAGTGCAACGTATAGAAGGACAAGGCAATGGCAACCACGCTTTGGACTTGTCGGAAGCATCGGTTAACGAGGCACTTACTGCACCCGATTATCGCTCCTATTTTCCAATTTATATTGGAGGCCATGCACCTATAACGGTTGCAGTATACGACCCTATGAAACTAAGGACGAACGATTTCGAAACAAAGCTTACCGGCATAACAGATAATGATGGCTGGAGTATGACGAGCAGCCGTTCGAATGAGGTTATAAAAAACGAATATCCTATTGGGATACAAAACGAACAAATGATTGTTGAAGATGGTATTTCGGCTAATATAAAAAACAGCTATGCTTTACTCGATTCGGTTAACAACGATGGTTTTATAGAGGCAACA
The DNA here is from genome assembly GCA_016717325.1 of Bacteroidota bacterium. GTDB lineage: Bacteria > Bacteroidota > Bacteroidia > AKYH767-A > OLB10 > JADKFV01. The sequence continues at coordinate 88,471 of JADKFV010000017.1, forward strand.
CTCGAATCGGAAGGTGTAAATAACTGGCTCACGTTTGTAAAAGACAACGATAACACTGTAATAGAAAACTGGATAAGGTCTGCGGGAAAAGACTCCTTGAAGCATTTACCTTTTACAAAAATACTTGATGGCACAGTTGCACCATTTATATTTGTGCGGGGTTCGAGCGATAGTTATGCTCCCTTTTCAAATATCCCTGCATACACTGTCGATTCACAGGCTTTGGCAAGTGTCGATATAGTTTTTACAAGCGACAAATCAAAATGGACACGCTGCCCTGTTTTAGAAATTCAAGGCACTATAACACAAACAGTACCGAATGGTATAAAGAAAATGGATTTGCGAGGAGGTGCATCTGTTGATAAAAATGGTGTGGCAAATTTTGGTGCTGTTGATAATAATGATTTTGCAACAGGTATGAGCTGGTTTCCGGGATATGCTATAAATATTGAAACAGGTGAGCGGCTTAATATGGCATTTGGCGAAAACTCCGCAGTGAATCACGATATGATTTTTAATCCCTCCGATGTTATGTATGATGCAAATAAAAAGGCTATTCTTGGCGGCTTTCATTACGTATATGTTTTCAATCACGTAGCCGATGGCCCTGCAAATATGCCACGTTATGACGAAGGAAAATTTATTCATCAAAAATTATCTGCACTCAATACCGATATGAAAAAACAACTCTATCGCGAATGCATCTGGGTAACATTGCCTCTATTAAAAAAAGGCGGAGTGCTCAATAGTTGCGATGTAAAAATGCGATTGCGTGTTGCCAAACCTTTTGCAAATTATGATACACGAAAAGAAATATTCGAAGGAACAACACTTAAAACGGGTACAACGTATACAGTTAAGGTTAGTCAAATAATATATAACAACAATATTTACCAACCCGGTGAAACTTTTACTGCAACACAAAATATTTCTTTCAGCGGTTCGGGCAGTGTGGTAGCGGGCAGTTTTTTAAATAGTGCCATGCCCATGTATCGCTTTAATACCAATCCTTTGCAAGCCGTAACCAACAATGACGAAGCAAGTAAAAGCGCGCTCGATATTATAAACGTTGTGCCCAATCCATACTATGCATACTCGGCTTATGAAAAAAACCAGTTGGATAACGTAATCAAAATAACAAATGTTCCTTCGCGCTGCACTATTTCCATTTATACAATTAATGGCACACTCATACGCAAATATAAGCGTGATGTACAACCCGATAATTCGAAAGCCGGATTGGTAGAAGAAAACAATATGAACACATCTGTGAATTGGGATTTGAAAAATAGCAAAGCTATTCCGGTGGCAAGCGGCATGTACATTATACATGTTGATGTGCCCGGCATTGGTGTGCGCACTTTACATGCTATGGTAATAATGAGGCAAGTAGATGTGGATACGTTTTAGTATGTGAATAAAATTTAATCGCGTGTGCAAACCCACAAGGTTTTAAAAACCTTGTGGGTTTAGAAAGGCAGTAAAAAATATAAGTTAAGGTGACAACTGAGTAGAAGGCAAATAGCGCGAAAAATATTAGCGCTTGCTTTCTGCTCTTTTGTTTTTTCAAATAGGATGGATTAAAATCCATCCTTATAATATTGAGTCGTGCCTACGGCACTATTGCTTAAGCGAAATAATTTGTACAGCATTTTTTATATAGCAAGAATCCCTTAGGGATGTATCATATTGTAGCTTCGGGTTTTAACCCGTGGCGATTAAAAATTGAAATCAAAATAAATCATCACCATCATAAAAATCTGCGTTCCGTATTTTCTCTAAATATTTATTATTCCCTCATTGTAATTCGTATTGTTCCTTTTCTATATCTTTACGTAAACCAAATAAATCATAAAGTTATGAAACCAAGCCAAGTTATTCGTTATTCGTTATTCGTTTAAATTTTGTAAGTAGTAAAAATAAAAATTTTGTTGCATTCGCAATGCTTTTTTTTATTACAAATTATGCCATGCAAGCGCAATGGACTACAACTGGAACGGTAATACATCCAGCAACATTGACTAACAATGTCAGTATTGGAACAAATATTAATGGTGCTAATTTATTTGTGCAACAAACGGGTGTAGCCACTTTAGGTGTTAAGTCAACTTCTAGCAGTACAACACTTTTTTTAGAAAGAGGCAACCCTGGCAACAGTGCCGAAATTTCTTACCGTAGTCTGGGCACAACACTTTGGAATATTGGTATAAGCACATCAAGTAATTTTGCAATTCGTAATATAACAAATGGTGCTGAACCTTTCCGTATTTTGCAAGCTAACAACAATGTAATACTGTGCCGCGGTGGTGGCAATGTGGGCATTGCAACCGATGTTCCAAGCGATTTACTTCAAATAAATCATACACTTTACAATGGTGGTATTTTATTAAATAATGTTGCTGCTTCGGCTTCGGAAAAGAGCGAAATTAAATTCAACAAAAATGGTTTGCAAATGTGGGGCATAGGATCCGACTTAACCAACAATGGTTCGCAAAGTTTTTTTGTTTGGAATAATACGGCAAATAGAAGTGCATTTTTTATTGATAATAAAAACTATGTTGGTATCGATAATCAAAATCCAAATTTTAAATTTGATGTAAATGGCAATATGCAAGCACGTTGGAATTTTGAAAAAAATGCTGCATTAAAAGAAGCTTATCTTTTTCTTGGTGATATTAATCACTTCATTAAAAGTACGTATGCAGTGGGTGTAACTATTGGAACCAATCTCGTACCTAACGCCATACAACTTGCCGAAGGAACTGGCAATGTAGGCATTGGCGTTACGCCATCTTCAAATCCCGCTTGGAAACTGAGGGTGGATGGAGGCATTGCCGCACGCGAAGTTAAAGTTACTGCTTTTGCCTTTCCCGATTTTGTATTTGAACCCAATTATAAAATATTATCAATACCCGAAATAGAAAACTATGTACAGGCTCATAAGCATTTACCCGGCATTCCCTCGGCCGCGGAAGTAGAAAAAAATAATGGTATCGAACTTGGCAATATGCAATTACTTCTATTGCAAAAAATAGAAGAACTTACTTTGTACATTATACAACAGCAAAAAGAAATTGATGCACTCAAAACCGCAATCAAAAAATAAGGAGGTGCTGTATGAAAACAAAATATTTTTTTATATTGGTAATGCTCGTATGCATTAACCATGACTGTATACGTGCACAAGGAACTGGATTTGTAACTATAGATGGGCGGCAGTTTAAGGATGGAAATGGAAATAATTTTTATCCGGTGGTTTGTAATTATTTATTGAGTTTGGCTTTTGTAAATTATAGTAATGGTACTGCCGATTTCGTGTTGTCGCCTAATAATGCTTATGGTGTAGATGGCAGCTTTGAGTATGGAAATGGTGCCAAAACAAAAACAGAGCTGGATAAAGCCTATGATAGAATGCTTATAGATTTTAATGAAATAAAATCAATGGGTTTTAATACAATTAGAGTATTGGCTTTATTGGAAAGAAATTATTTGCCTCATTCATACAATAATACCACTTTTCAGACTAATGATTTTTTTAATATTTCGGGTGAATATCCAGATGCTTGGAATGTTGCAATCCAACACCATTTTTTGTTTGAGTCCCCACTAAATCTAAATTCAAATGCAGTAAAGCTAATTGCAGAGTGCCAAAAATTTATGCTGGTGGCAAACAATGCCGGACTCAAAGTTATTTTAGTGCCTGCGCGTGGAATTCATCTTTTTTAAGTACCCGCTGGGATTGATATTTATGCCGAATGGCTTACAATGCTGGGCACTGCGTTGAAAAACGAAGGCAACTTGCTTGCTTATGATTTGGTAAATGAACCCGAGTTTAGTGAACAAAATGATGACCCTCAGTATACACATTCCAAGCAAGAAGTATGTGATTTTACTCAACAATTGTACACTACTTTAAAGGATGTTAGTGTAGATCCGAATCATTTGATTACCATTGGTGGCGGGGCATTGCCGGTAGGTGTGGTAGAATGGGATCCTGCAATCATGAAAATAGATTTTGGGGCACCTCATATATATGCTTACTATGACGAATTTGACATATTAACTCATGCACAAAATTTGTCAACAATAAACAACTTACTTACCTGGCAACAAAATTTTTGCCCTATGCCTTGGCTGATAGGAGAAACAGGCTTCGTATCGGGCGACCCTAAATATGCTCCAGCAAACTGGCCGGGTATGCCAAACTACAACCAATTTCCATACGTAGATGGTGACGAAACCGACCAACAAAATTTTGCTGCACAAACTTTGGCTATGGTGCGCAATGGCAGTGGAAGCGGATATTCTTGGTGGGATTTTCAACATTTGAATTGGTATTGCCCTCCTGGTACTCCTGGTTGTAATACAACTACAAATGATTTTCATCAAAATAATTTTGGCCTTTTAAAGGCTGGCGAACCCATTGGTGCAACCTATCCCACCACAATGCGAAAACAACTTGTGCAAGAATTTGCAAATTACTTAGACCCACAAGGCCAGCCACCTTTAAAAGGCAATGCATTGGTTGCCGATGTCAATTATGGTAATCCGTTTTTTAGAAATAATAACTCCAACAATGGAACAAAAGTGAGTGGCACAATAGAAGACCAAGATGGTAACCCTATAGAAGGTGCGGTCGTTTTTGGTTGGAATTTTTTGAAAAAAACATGGAACCAACAGCTTCAAATTTATGATTTTACTTATAGCCTAAATTATACATTCAGTCACAATAATGGCTATTTTGAATTGTCAGGATATAATTACAATAACCCTAATAATAGCGCCATTGTCAGATTAATGGCAACCGGATTTGGTATTGAAAAATATGAAGAAGGGCCATGGCAAGACATTCAAATGAATCAAACCCCAAGTATTCCAACGCTTAAGAAAATTACAAGTGGCTACGATGCAGTTGTGAATAATGTAACTATGCATGCAAATGAACAACGAGAATTTATTGGATGGAATATTTTAACTGCATCGAATGTACAAACTCAAAGTTCATCACAAAGTATTTTTGTGGCAAGGAATGAAGTTAGTATAAAAAAGGAAACCCACTTCCAAAGCGGAAGCGAAGTTCATGTATACAATGCAGCACAATTTCCCGATTGCAACTCTTTAAGTTCTTTTGTACGAATTTCAAACCAAGTAGGGCCATCAATTTTAAATGAAGAAAATGTGTCCGAAAAAGATTTAGAATTGGATTTTGGTTTACCTTTTCATGAAATATCATTTTCCATTTCCCCTAATCCTACTAAAGGTTTATTCACAATAGTGATGTCCAATTCGGATAACTCAGAGAATAAAATATCAATAACGAATAATATAGGGAAAATCATTTACATAACCTACCAAAATGCACCAACTATTGAAATTGATGCCCGTACTTGGTCAAAGGGTATTTATTTTATTCAAATACTAAATGCAACACAGCTTATTTCAAAAAAAATAATCATCAATTAAAAAACAATTCGAAATGAAAAATATAATAATTCTAAACATCTTTATCTTAATAAATTTATCTATAGCGGCTCAACCTAACTGGCAATGGGCAAAACAAATTGGAGGCCCAGGTTACAATGGAGGCCAAGCAATAACTGATTCCTCTGGTAACGTATATTATTGTGGAGGCTTTACAGCTCAGACATATTTTGCCACCGATACCTTAATCTCAAACGGTAGTTGGGACATATTATTAGTTAAATATGATAACAACGGAATTGAATTATGGTCAAAATCATTTGGTTCACCAGATATTGACGGAGCCACTTGTTATTTGGATGCAAATGAAACCCACTTGTATTTGATCGGTACATACTCGAATAAAATAACTATTGATACATGTTCATTGCCTTTTTATATAGGCGGAGTTGATATTTTTTGTGCCAAATTAGATTTAGACGGTAATTGTATTTGGTTGAAAAGATTTGGCAGTTGGGCAGACGACCAAGCGTTTGCAGCATGTATTAATATCAATGACGAATTGTTTTTAACTGGATATTTGGGAGCAATTACTTCATTAGATACGATTAACAATGTTGCAAATGGAGGATTTTTTGCTAGGATAGATTCAAATGGAAATTGCGTTTGGGCAAAGAACTCATTTCAAGAAATTTCAATTACTCGTGTGAATACATACTCAAATGATTATGTGTTCTGTGGAGTTTCCTTAAATGATACTTGTATTGTAGATACAACAACTTTATTTACAAATGATATTGAAGATGCTATTATAGCACGAATCAATAATGTTGGCCAAGCAAAATGGGCAAGGCGAAATGGAGGCAACTTTTTTGATGCCGGTATTGGGTTAGGGTTGGATAATTTAGGATATATTTATAATTCTGGTCAATTTCGCAGTAACGCCATTTTCAATGGAATCACCCTCAGTAATGGAAATAATTATGATTGCTTCCTTGCAAAATACGACAGTAGTGGCAACATGATTTGGATAAATCAAAGTAGTGCGAATGGCATATACCGTGCCTCGGGTTCGAACAAAAACGATAGTTTAGGCAGTGTTTACTTTACGGTTGGCAGCTTTAGTGGTACAGCAAAATTCGGAGGTTTCAATTTAACGGCACAAGGTGCACAGGATATGTTTATTGCACGTTATGATTCTGGGGGTAATTGTATAGGTGTTTTTAATGTTGGCGGAATCAATAGCAATACCATAGGCAATACAGTATCTGTGGATATGAATGGGGACGTTACCTGTACAGGCACGTTTACCAACAATATTAATATTGGCCCACAATCATTTACTGAATATGGCATGGGAGATGTATTCGTTGCAAAGTTAGATGCCATAACCGGCATCATGGAAAACAAACCACCCAACAATCAACTCCTCATATACGCAAACCCTACTCAAGGCAAATGCAACATCACCATACCTGATGAGTTTGCAAATGAGAAGCAACTAACCCTTACTGTATACGATAACATTGGGAGAGAAATACAAGTGCAAACAATCACCATGCACGAGGGCAAAATAAAACTCAACCTCACTGCCGAGGCAAAGGGAATGTATCATGTTTCGCTTAGTAATGGAAAGAAGAGTTTTAATGGGAAGATAGTGTTTGAGTGAAATGACTTTGTATAAATAGCTACATCTATATACGAAGTAGGATTGATTCCAATATCAATCCTACTTCTTTTTTATTAAAGTCAAAGAGCAGCATCCCATTTTTTAACATTTGTCGTTATACTACAGCCCCTCTTTTCATCGTTACAACCATAACGATTATTAATTTCCTGTATTTGTTTTTATAAGGATAAACTATTCCTTATAGTGTGGTAAGATTTTCCGGAGTTGGTATTTATTTCTGTTTTATTAGTCTCATTGAATTAATCAATATGAGCCAGCTTGATATTAAAATTCCTTCCATCATTATAATTTTTTAAAACATAAAAATATGAGTACTGCAAAATTGCCACCGCGCCAAAAGATGATCAACATGATGTATCTTGTGCTTACAGCTATGTTGGCTTTGAATATTTCGAAAGAGGTAATCAATGCTTTTGTTACTGTAAATACGAGCCTCGAAAAAAGTTTCGACAACCAGAAAGTAAAAAAGCAACGCGTGTTCGAATTGTTTGCACAACAAATGCAACACGATTCGCTGAGGGCACAACTTGCATATAGCAAAGCTTTGGCCGTATCACAACAAAGCGATAAGGTATGTGCCGATATAGAAACACTCAAAAACAGATTGATAAACGAAACCGAAGGGGTAAAACAAAATGCTTCATTTATCCAATTGCAAAATGTAAAGCGCAAAGATGCTTACGAAAAAGTAACTAATATTATGTGTGGTGATGATGAACAAGGCCGCGGTGCCGAAGCTACAAAGCTGAAACAAATTATTTTGAATTACAAGCAAAGTGTACTCACAACACTTGACGAAAAAGATCGCATCATTTTTAAACCATTATTGGATAAAAATTTTGATACAAGTGATCCTGCTAAAGATGATGTGGCTTACAAGGAAGATCATAAAACAACTTGGGAAATGAAATACTTTTATCAAACACCGGTGGTGGCTTCGGTAGCCATGCTTAGCAAAATTCAGACTGATGTAAAAAATGCCGAGGCCGAAGTTCTTGAACATTTACTAAATGGAATAACTGCCGATAAAAATACTTTCGATAAACTGGTAGCACAGGTGGTAATGCCTACCGATTATATTTTTACCGGTCAACCCGTAAAAGCAGATATATTTCTTACAGCATACAACTCAACCCTAAGCAGCGATGTGAATGTAAACGGACAACAAATTACTATGGAAAATGGCATTGCAAAATTTGTTACCACAGCACAAGGCGAAGGGCTAAAAAAAATAACCGGCTCTATAAAAGTAAAACAACCTGACAATACTTACAAAGATTATGATTTTGAAAAAACATACATGGCTGCAAAATCGGCAGCGGTGATATCGCCTGTGGCCATGAACATTATTTACATTGGGCTGGAAAATCCTATTTCAATTTCGGTGCCGGGTATTGCGCCTGAAAAATTATCGGTAACAACCACTGGCGGTGGTCTTACATTACAAAAAGTAAGTGGCAGCAATTATATTGCAAAAGCAACAAGTGTAACACAAATCGCAAGTGTAAATTGCTATGCCGAAATTGATGGACGCAAAGTGTTGATGGGTACACAAGATTTCCGCACACGCGAAGTACCAACACCCATTGCAACCGTAGGCAAAATAAAAGGAGGAAGAATCGCCACGAGTTTATTGCTTGCACAAAGTGGCATCGTTCCCCTACTCGAAAATTTCGACTTCAACAATGTATTTTATCGCATTACCAGCTTTACATTCAGTTTGTATGGAAAAAGAGTTCAGGTGAGTGGCCTTCAATCAACAAGTAATGCGCTTACGCAGCCAATGAAAGATATTATAAAAAAATGCGCTTATAACGATAAAGTTATTTTCGAAAACATTAAAGCGGTTGACCCGGCCGGAAAAACCCGTACGCTGCCACCGGTAAGTTTTGATCTACAATAAATGTTCTACAAGAAAGAACTAATAGTCGAGCACCGAAAATAGATAAACAACGGTGAATGTATACGTAGGCGAGCCGATTAAAGCTTTAGCAATTGTTATGATGAAGTCAATCGCCAAATGAATACAAAAAAATCTAGTGTTTCTTCAGTTTGAGTTTCTCCTCGTACTCGTGGTGTAACGAATTGTTGTTGTGGGCATATTCGCTATTGCAAGTTGGGCATTTGCCGGGAGCCTCACTACCGCTACCTTTACAGGCCTTAGGGCAACTATAGTGTGCTGTTTTTTCGTAGTTCGATGGTTTGTTAATACTCACTACGGTATCAGTAAATTGCATGTTAACCTTGGCATCATCTACTGTCTTTACACGCGCCATTTCGGCACGATGTCCATCCGAATTTTCGTTGTGAACATATGCTGTAGCACATACAGGGCACTTACCACCAAACACTTCACTGCCGCTACCTTTGCATGCTTTGGGGCAAATAAAATGCGCAAACTTTTCGTAGTTGGGAATATTGGTATTTACAGCAGGAGCCGGTGCCGGTGCAGGTTGAGCACTGGCAGTTGGGTTTGGTGTTGCATTAACATCGGCAGGTGTGGCGCCAAAATTTGGTGTTACTAACGGTGCATTTCCAGTTTGTTGAGTTTCAACCGGTGTGGCATTTGAATTGGTAGCCGCAGGTTTTTCATCGGTAGCACAATTCGAAAAAAAGCATAACACACTTATTGCAATGCCAATTATTTTAACGCTAAAATTTTTTATCATCGTTTTTTTATTTTTTTTCAAAAGTAAACATAAACTATGTATTGCCATATATTTTTTTTAAGCCTTCCACAACTTTTGCAACGGCAGGGCAAATTGTTGAATTGTGAAAAGTGATATCGAGTTTGTTAATTATTTTCCGCTGTTGTGTGTGTGGATACTCGCGACATGCATTAGGCCGGGCTTCATACACATTGCAATAGCTATGTTCATCCAAAAACGGGCACGGCATATTTTTAAAAACCAAATCGCCATCCTCATCTTGCCGCAAATATTGATTTGTAAATGCCGCCTGCCTCATACTTAAACTTTGCGACAAGCGTTCGATATCCTTATGTAAAAGTAGCGGACCTGTGGTAATACAGCAATTTGCACATTGTAAACAATCAATATTTTCGAATGCTTTGTAATGTAATGTATTGCAATTATTATCGAGGTCGTTGGGTTTAGCACGCTTCAATTTGTGAAGGAATTTTTTTGTTTCCTCCTTTTGTGAAATAGATTGCTGTAATATTTGTTTGTATGCAGGGAGCATTTTTTGTTCTTAGTTTCTTTTGTGGTGAGGATTGTTCTTCGTTCTTCGTTTCGTTTGCGGTGAGGATTGTTCTTCGTTCTTCGTTTCGTTTGCGCGGAGGATTGTTCTTCGTTCTTCGCTTCATTTGCGCGGAGGATTGTTCTTCGTTCTTCGTTTCGTTTGCGCGGAGATTTGTTCTTCGTTCTTCGTTTCGTTTGCGCGGAGGATTGTTCTTCGTTCTTCGTTTCGTTTGCGGTGAGGATTGTTCTTCGTTCTTCGTTTCGTTTGCGCGGAGGATTGTTCTCCGTTTCGTTGAATTAATTTCAGAGTCTCTTATGCCATTCAAAAACAAAAAATAAATGAGGACTTTGAAATTATTAGTTTCGATTGCGTAGAGAACCTTCATAGCTTTCTAAGAATCCTTTGGCTAAAGCCGAACGGCAATAACTGCTCCGCAAAAAACTTCTGAACTCTTAAAACTATTGAACTCTTAAACTCCTAAACTATTGAACTTTGAACTATTGAACTTTGAACTATTGAACTATTGAACTTTAAACTATTGAACTCTTAAACTTCCCCAACTCACTTCACTTCCTTCTCTTCTACCTGAATAATTTCTTTCGAAGTATCATCAATTATATAGGCTACTACATGGCAGTTTTTTGGCACGGCATCGGCACGTAAGGTGAGCGAATATGTTTTTACTATAGAATCGTTTGTTGCAGGATTATTCATCACCACTTCGCCATAAGCGCCATTGAAAGCACCGCGCAATGCATGCATGTGCACATAATCGAGCACAATGATGTTGTCAACTACCTGTGGTTTTATAATACTATCCTCGGTATAAAATACTGCCAGTTTATACTGTCCTGTTAAATCCTTCAGTGCTTTACTTGTAATGGTAGTGGTAATGTTGCGTGTGGCATCGTTATACACATTACTTATTTTGATTGATGCCTTAGGTGTTTCTTGCAACCACAGTCCGGTGTGAGTTGACCAACTGTCTTTTGTCACAACAGGCGATCCATTATATTTTCTGCGGTTCACCATTCCATTCGGCCATGCCTGAATTCCAAAATAATCGGCTATTTGTTGCCCTTCGGGAATGCGAAAGTTGTAAGTAAAAATTCCTGTTGGGAAAGAATCGGCATAAAAGCCGGAGTGAATTGCCATTACCACTACCCGACCCGGATAAGCTGTTTGAATATTTTCGGCAATTTTTGATGCAGCAGGGCAATTTTTACATTGATGTCCAGTAAAATCTTCTATCAAAACTTTTTGAACCGTAACATCAGGATTGGGATTGCCTCCGCTTCCTGTTTCATCAAAAGGTGGTGATACTTTATCGCAACTCGCTATGATACTGGCAAAAGCCATCATCGCAAAAAAGAAACTGAATTTAATTTTATTCGTCATGATTACTATTTTTATGAATTAAAAACTACTTGATACCGTAAATGAAACGCCATTGCTTGCAGGTACAAATCTACAAACTCCTCCTACACATAACAAGCCTGCACGTTGCTTGCCATAACTGAGCGAAAATCTGTTGCTGTTGTGCACATACGTTGATGAAACATTTGGATAAAGAAAACGATCATCGGGTTCCTTGTTGCCATAGTTGTACTCGGCAAATGCAGCCACCGACCAATGCGGAGCCATAGATAATTCTACTAATGCCATTGCCCAACTACCGTGATCTTGCTTGGTATATAAATGCTGCAACTCGGTGCGGATACTTTTGGTATGATTAAATTTATACGTAAAATCAACAATACCTGTATGCGAATAAATTACACCATAATCCAGTTTGCCTTCAAGCACATTTTTATTATATTCTATGTACACATAGTTCAAAGTAATCTTGGCCTTTTTCGATAATTTTTTTGTCAATTCTACATTTACATCTGCATAATAATGTTCCCTTCCTATTGCTAAAAAATTGGACGTATATCCATAACCATTTGTATCGGGCGTTGCTTTCAAATTATTTACATATGTGCTGTTGATGGCCATGTACATTCCAGTTTTACCACCAAGGCCTGTATTAGGTTTGAAGGTATAATACAACTCGGCCATGGCTCCCATTTCGCCCATTGGCTGTGTTGCATAAGGATAAAGTGTAAGCAACCTGTAAGTATATTGACGCGCAATAGCCGGCATAAAATTAATTAATAAAGTACTCACCGTTTCGGTGCGGTCGCTGCGATAATCCATGTTATCGATGCGTTTTGCGGTGAGATTAATTCCCAATCCCTTCTTAGTATAACCAAATGAAGTAAGAAAAGATTGTCCTTCTTTATAAATAAAAGTATTTACTGCCGAAGGGTCGTTGTATTTATAGGCATACTCGGCATTGAATGTAAACCCTTTGTACCCAAGATTTGCTCTTGTAGAAAAAGCGCCAACATTTTCGGGCAATTTTTCAATGCATCCTCATCTTTTTGATACTTACTTACAAAGCTACCACCAAGGCTTAATTGCCAACCCTTTTCACTCACCTTTGGCATCAGTTCGGCAAAGTTTAATTCAGTATCAAACCCACGTACAATGCCCGGCCCATAATCGAAGTACGCACGTTGGCGGGCAATAAAACCTTTCATATAAAGGCCCGGAGTAGGATTGTATTTTACACGCACACCATCAAAAGCATTATCGTAACCAAGGCCACGTTCTTCATAGCTGCGCAATATCATTCCGCTACCAAACTGCTCATAAAAACTGCCTACAGTTACATCTAAATTATCTTTGTTATACTGTGCATAGCGATACAAAATACCATTGCCTTTAAAGCGGGCATCATACCCTTGCAACACATTTAAATATGACTCGTAACGAAGGCCGCACGAAAAATTATCGTTTGTATAATTGATATTTGCAAAACCATTTGTCAGCACTTTTTGTGGCACAATGGGAGCGCCAATACTCGAGTCGACTCTATAATATTGAACATCGCTTTGAAAATTACCATGTATGCCTGCAGGCACCGACTGGGCTTGGGAAATCAAAATGTTACTCATCGCAAATAACAATGTAACCGAAGCAAATTTTAGTTTAAGTTTCATAAAAAGGTGGAAAATATTTTGTGTAAATATATATTTTTTGAATAAGCAAAACAGAAAACAAAGTGTATCTTTTGAAAGATGAGCTTTTTTTGCAATATTATTTTTATATAAAAGAAAACCGGCTAAAAATAATTTAGTGTGGTATTACTCTTTTTTTGGTGAGCAAACGAAAATATATACTTTTACCAATCTTAACCTTACATGATGAGTGAGCAGAATTTCGAAATAAAACTTCCTGTATTTGAAGGTCCCTTCGATTTGTTGTTGTTCTTTATAGAACGCGATGAACTTGATATACACAATATTCCTATTGCAAAAATTACTGCCGATTTTTTAGATTATATGCATGGCATGGGCCAAATGAATATGGAAATTGCCAGCGAATTTATTTTGGTGGCTTCAACGCTTATGCGCATAAAAGCAAAAATGCTGCTGCCACGATATAAGAAAGATGAAGACGGCAACGAACTTGATCCACGTCACGATTTGGTGCAACAACTTTTAGAGTACAAACGATTTAAAGAAGCTGCCGAAGAGTTTCGTGCCCGCGAAGATGAAAGATTACATAAAATAGAACGCGGCAATATTCAGAGCGAACTGGCGCGTATTGCCCTCGATGCCGATCAGAATAATTATCAAAGCGAACTTGAAACACTTACACTTTTTAAGCTGCTCACCACTTTCGAAAAAGTGATGGATCGCTTTAAGCACAGTGCCGAAAACAACACCCACACCATTGTACAATTTCCTTTTACAATAGATAAAGAAAAAGATTTTTTGAAGACGCTGGTTATGAGCAAACCTCGTTGCAGCTTTATCGAAATTTTTGAAGCATGCCAAAGTAAGATGCATGCAGTGTTTACTTTTTTAGCTTTGCTGGAGTTGATACAGCAAGGAGAATTATCACTCATTACAGGTGATGGATTTAATAATTTTTGGATAGGCACTGGCGAGAATCAAACATTGGATGCAAACTAACGATGAAAGAATTTTAAAATCATTCAATGTTGGCAAAGTAATATTGCCAGTCATCTTAGGCTTGGGCGTTGCTTTGTGGTTGCTGCTTCGCAATTTTGACAAAGCTGCATTTGAAAATATCAATTGGACATGGTTTAGTACCTGGTGGATTTTTTTAGCCATCATCAGCGTATGCGTTCGCGACCTTGCATATATGATTCGTATACGAATTCTTACCGATAATCATTTAACTTGGCGCAATTCTTTTAATACTATTATGCTATGGGAATTTGCTTCGGCAGTAGCACCGGGCATGATGGGCGGAGGATTTATTTTCGCCATATTTATTCTTAATCGCGAAAAAGTGAATATGGGTAAAAGTATTACAGCCATATTATTTTCCAGTTTTCTCGATGGAATATTTATTGCCGTGATGGCACCTGTGGTATATTTCACTATTGGAAAATCGCGACTGTTCAGCACCATGCTCGATGGCGATTCGCAATTAACGGTAAGCGTTGGCAATGGTTTTATTTATACTTTCTGGACTGTTTATTTTATAATAGTTGCGTACAAATTATTAGTTGCATATGCCTTATTTGTAAATCCATATTTTATTAAAAAAGTGCTCGAGTATTTATTTCGGTTGCCCATATTAAAAAGATGGCAGACGCAAGCAAACGAAACCGGTGAGCAATTGATTATAGCTTCGGAAGGATTGCAAAATAAAACATCGAAATTTTGGGTGGGAAGTATAGCCACTACTTTTTTATCGTGGACTGCGCGCTACACAATTGTCAATTGTATACTCAATGCTTTTTCGCCATATGCGCTCGATCACTTTGTAATATATGGCCGCCAAATTGTGATGGGCATTATAGTTTTGTTTAGCCCCACACCGGGTGGTAGCGGATTGGCCGAAATTATTTTTTCAAAATTTTTGGATGAGTTTATTCCCCTTGGGCTTGCAGCATCATTAGCATTACTTTGGCGATTGCTGAGTTATTATCCTTACCTTTTTATTGGCGCAATTGTGTTGCCAAGGTGGATAAGAAAGCGTGTTATAAATATCAAAAAAGTATTTCCTCAAACGTAAAAACTACATTTTATTTTCTGCATTAAGCATTGCAATAAAATCATCGAGCGCCCATGCATCGGTTACATTGTATTGGCCAATGCCTGTTCGGCAAAGGGCGCTGAGGTATGCCCCCGAACTTAATTCCACACCAAAATCGTTTGCCAACGAACGTATATAGGTACCTTTAGTACACGATACTTCGAAATCGATTTGCGGCATTGCGATTCTCTTAATATCAAAGAAATGCACCGTTACTTCTTTGGTTGGCATAGTAATTTGCTCACCGGCACGTGCCGATTTGTAAGCACGCTTGCCATCTATTTTTATAGCTGAATGTGCTGGAGGTATTTGTTGAATAGTACCGGTAAATTTTTTGGTGGCATCAAAAATCTTTTCTTCCGTAATATGATCCACAGGGAAAAAAGTATCGGGCTCATGTTCCAAATCGAAACTTTGCGTGGTAGCGCCCAATGTTATTGTACCGGTATAAATTTTTGTTTGTGCTTGAATGAGGTCGATGGTTTTGGTGTGCTTGCCGGTACAAATAATCAGCAATCCTGTTGCCAAAGGATCGAGGGTTCCGGCATGACCTATTTTCAGTTTCATAGGTTGGCCCTCTTCGTTTTTAAGTTTTAAATTATTGGCGGCAATTTTTATTTTATTTACCACATCGTGCGATGTCCACCGCAGGGGTTTATTAATGGCAAGTGTGCATCCGGCAAAAAATTGTTGTAATGAAAATGGTGTGGTGGCCGACAAGAGATTTTTCTTTTGAATTAATCAACCAATTTTAAATCTACCTTGAAAACAAAAATCAAAATCAATAAGGCAGCACCAACAATAATGCGGTAATATCCAAAAGCTTTGAAACCGTTGCGCGATAAAAAACCTATGAATGATTTTATGGCCAGCAATGCAACTATGAACGCAACAATATTTCCTACGATAAGTAAATTTATCTGATTACCTGTTAATGAAATTCCTTCCTGATAATAATCGAGTAGTTTTTTTGCTGTGGCAGCAAACATTGTTGGAACAGCAAGAAAAAACGAAAACTCCGCAGCTTGTGTTCGTGTAAGCTTCTGCGTCATGCCTCCTATAATAGTTGCAGCCGAACGCGACACTCCGGGCACCATGCTTATGCATTGAAACAATCCTATTACCAGGGCATTGTTGTATTTTATTTCGGGCAATGCCTCACGCGTTTTGAACCATTTATCTACAAACAATAAAACAATACCGCCAATAAATAATGTGAATGCCACCACAGTAACATTGCCTAGCAAACCATCGATGGCATCGTTAAATAATAATCCGCAAACAACAGCAGGAATAAATGCTACAAATAGTTTGTAATAAAAATCGAGTGTTTGAAAAAACCGCTTCCAGTATAAAACCACTACCGAAAGTATGGCTCCAAGTTGAATGCAAACGGTAAAGAGTTTGGCAAATTGCAAATCGTCTACTTTCAAAAATGCTTCGGCAATAATCATATGGCCGGTGGACGATATGGGCAAAAATTCGGTAATGCCTTCTACAATGGCAATAATAATAGCCTCTAAATAAGTCATAAAAAAACGGGAATTATTCTTTCGATTTGTAAACTATGGCAGCAACTTCTATTGCAAAACCAATCATAATAACAACAGGCGCTAAGGTAATTCTACGAAAAGAAAAAATATCGGTACTGAATGCTGTAGGGTCTTCAGGATTGCCACCCACCATAAGCATATAGCCAATAACAAGAACTACAATGCCGATAATCATTAGCATATAATTTTCTTTGCCAAAAGCGAAATCGTTTGTTACCGCAGGCTTAGTGCTTGCTTGCGTAGATTTTAATGGTGCAACTATATTTTTTTTGCCTTGTTGTGTAGCCATTTTATTTATGTTTTAAAATACTTTATCGGCAGGTTTGTCTAACCATTTGCCAACCGCAAAGAAAGTACAAATTAGCGAAAGTAAAACACCAAATAAAATTAATCCCCCTACCACTGTCGACCATAACTGAAGGTCGTTTACTACAATTAAATCGGAATAATATTTTTTTAACAGCACTACAAATGTCAATAATAAAAGGGCAGCAATTATTGCGCTTATGATGCCGGTGATAATAGATTTTGTTAAAAATGGTTTGTAAATAAACGACTTGGTGGCGCCCACCAATTGCATGCTGCGAATAATCATCCGCTTGGAATACAATGTAAGCCTGATGGTATTATTAATAAGTATAACAGCAATAAAACCAAGTATGCAACTTACAATAAGCACTACGAGCGAAATAGATTCAAGGTTTTTATTTATTTGCTCAACCAGCGATTGTTGTGCCTGCACTTCTTTCACTTGCTTTTTTAGTTTCATCACATTTTTAAAATGATCAATCATCGAATTGTCGACATAGTCGGCTTTGAAATACACATCAACACAGGCACTCAGCGGATTGTAACCAAGGAAAGTAACAAAGTCGTCACCTATTTCTTCCTGCAAATTGGCAGCAGCTTCTTCTTTCGAAATATACTTTGTAGTACGCACTGCTTCGTTTTGCTTTAGTTCGGTAAGGAAGGCTTGCACATCGGCTTCGGCCAGATTGGGTTGTAAATAAATAGTAATGAGGTGATTTTCTTTCACATAATTTTTTACACGATAGGCTTGCAACAAAAGTATGCCCAACATGCCCAATAAAAATAAAACCAACGAAGTACTGATGATACTCGAAATATATGTGGAGCGAATGGTGCGATTCAATATGTTGTCTTTACTTTCGGCCATGGACGTATTGTTTTTTATAAGCGGCAAACATAGTTTTTTGAATCAAAAATATTTACTCATAAAAATGCACGATTTAAAAAGAAATGAACAACAACTCTGTGGGGAGAATTATGAATTAAGGATTGAAAATGAGTTTGGAATTGAAGATTAAAGAGATTGAAAATTAAAAATGTGGAGGAAGTTGAAAATTGTTTGTGAGGACACAAACAATGGCTGAAAATGAAGCAAGAAATTGTTTGTGAGGACACAAACAATGGCTGACGCACAATGACCAATGACTGGCAGAGATACTTCGTACCTCAGCATGACAAAGTCAACAACCAAATAACTCAATAACCAAATAACTAAAAACACTGACCTTCCGTCAATGCCAATGATGGCAGAGAACGTCCTCAGCATGAACAAAGTCAACAACCAAATAACTAAGACTATTTCACAACACTATGCTTCCGTCATTGACAAGAGGAACGACCAAATAACTCAGTAAAAAATTGCGCAATAACTATTACAAAATGACCAATGACAAGTATTCAAAAAATGACAAGTATTCATTAACTACTTAACAAGATAATCAGAATCAATCACCACCGATTCGCCTTCTTTAGTAATGGTATATTGAAATCCTTTAGTCATGCTGTAAGCCCCGTGGCGGCCGTCTTTACCTAGTGCAATAAAACAAATTTGGTCTTTGCGGTAATTGGGAAACTTATCGTAAACGCGCTTAACGGCATTTTGGCAAGCTTGCTGTGGCGATTGTCCCATGCGCATAAATTCGCAAATAAGATGGGTGCCACAAATTTTAATCATCACTTCGCCAAGGCCTGTGGCAGTGGCGGCACCATATTCATTATCCACAAAAAGTCCTGCACCTATCACTGGCGAATCGCCAAAGCGCCCACGAACTTTAAATGCCCATCCGCTTGTGCTACATGCACCACTGAGGTTGCCTTTTTTATCTAATGCTATCATTCCAATGGTATCGTGATTGGGTGCATGTTCCGATGGGATATAATTTTTTTCTTCTTTCCACTTCAACCATGCATTACGTGCATTGTCGGTAAGGAGGTTTTCTTTTTTGAAACCATTTTCTAAAGCAAATTGTTGTGCCCCCGAACCGGCAAGAAAAACATGGGGCGTTTTTTCCATCACCAATCGCGCTACCGAAACAGGGTGTAAAATATCTTCGATAAAAACCACCGAACCACAATTGCCAAACTCATCCATCACACAGGCATCAAGTGTAACATGCCCATCGCGGTCGGGAAAGCCGCCAATACCAACACTTGTATCGGTAGGGTCGGCTTCCACAATTTTTACTCCAGCCTCACATGCATCAAGAGCGCGGCCACCATCGGCCAGCACTTGCCACCCCACAGGGTTCGACTTTAATCCCGAATTCCATGTGGTAATAATCACCGGGTTAACTGTATCTGTATACGATACAGCTTTAAGTTTGTTGGCTACACTCAGTGCCGCACCTGCAGCCAGGGTTTGTTGTATAAATTTCCTCCTATTCATTTCGCTTTTATGTTTGCACAAATGTAGAAAGGTTTTGTAAAGTGGATGGAATAAAAAATGTGATTTCCCCTATATTTTAATTAATAAAAAAAATGACGATAGATCATGCTTCATTTTACTCCTTCACAAATTTCTTACATAACCGCTCTTTATCCGTTTGTAAATGCACAACATACAATCCACTTGCCCAACCTGTACAATCTACATCCAAACTAAAATACCCACCAAAAACCCCCAAACCCCCACCTGGGGGCTTTCCCCTTGCAAACTTTATTTTTCCAGTAGCATCGTATATGGTTATAGTTAAGAGTTTACCGTTTAAATTTTGTGCATTCACAAACAACTTCTCCCAAGCCGATATGTATGTGGCGTAGAGTTTCCCCTCTCCAAGTGGAGAGGGGTTAGGGGTGAGGTTTGCCCACTGCAATGTATCACAAGGACTCCCCAACAACCGCCCCAACCCATAATTAGGATTATTGGGCAAACCATAATAAGTGCGTTTACCACCGAGGTAAAAAGAGAAGGGTGTATAATTGCATGCAGCACCTAATGCATTAGGATTATTTATTACGCTTAAGTTTTCGTTTATGTAATTATGCACACTATCAGGGTATGGATAACCAGGAAAGCCATAATCAAATGCACGAGCAAAATATATTTTCCCATCAGGTGCTAAACGAAGTGCACCGCAATCAATTGGATTTTGAAATATTTCAATTGTATCACAAGAAGCTGCAATATTCGATGAACTCAAATCATATTGTAACAAATATTCATCCGGCAAATTAGGCCACCACAAAGTAGAAACATAAAACACACTATCGTTTGGAGAGTATGCACCTTCCCAAAAAAACAAATCGGATGGTAAAACTTGTTCAACATGTATATTTTTATAAAGTGAAATATTTCCGGTGCATCTATCAAAATTAAATTCAGACATATACCCTGCAGCATTAAAATTCATAAATCGTGTACCGTCACTATTAAAAACCATTTTTTGAAAATCGGCATCGGTTGCATCATTGAAGTCTGTTGTAGTTGGTGGATAAATACTATCGGGTGTAACCAAATAAACAAAAAAACGATTATAATGGTTAGGTGCATTCGGGCTGGCATATTTATTTATAATCCACCAATCGCGGCCATTGCCATGTTTTATAGCTTGAATACAATCTCCACTTTTTTGGTTATTTATTTTTATATTTTGTGCAACCACAGCACCTAAGCCACCATTTAGACTCATATCCACCAATGTATAATAACAACCTTGGTTGTTTGGCTTGTTGAGGCCAACACTAAAAACATAAAATTGGCTTGAGTAGTTAGGTCTTGGTATAGTTGCCAATTCGTTA
Source organism: Bacteroidota bacterium (assembly GCA_016717325.1). GTDB lineage: Bacteria > Bacteroidota > Bacteroidia > AKYH767-A > OLB10 > JADKFV01. Next base: position 109,504 of record JADKFV010000017.1, read on the forward strand.
TACCAAGAACCACCACTGATTGAAGTACAGCCTTGTATTATTTGATGTTGTGAGTTGAAAATGCGTGTGTTCCAATCTGCCGTATTTAAATAACCTAAAACCGCACTATACAGAATCAAATTTCCATTACTATCTGCAATTGCAGTGCAACTGCCGCGGCCATCCATTGCTGAGGAAATCGGGAGTGGATTTTGAATATTACTAAAATCAATACCAGCAGAATCCCCAAAAATCCAAATTGAATTTTGATTTTGTGCAATTAGATTTGCATTAAATAAAATTAGAATTACAACCGCAATGATATATTTACTCATCCTAAAAAATATTTTGTTTTATGTATCTACCTCTTCACAAATTTGGTACTCAGCATTTCTTTATCCGTTTGTAAATGTACAACATAAAGTCCATCACTCTAACCTGCGCAACTCACATTTAAAGTAAAATATTCAGAACATACTTTTCACTCACAATTTTTCAAATACATTTGCACAACAAAAATAAAAATCGATGAGTGCAAAAATTGTATTAGCAAATAAATATGCTACGGGTAATTTGGTGTATATTGATACAAACCTGAATAAGTTACCCAAAACATTATTCAGCAAAACAGAGCGAAAGTTTATAAACGAAGAGTTGAAAAACGACCGTAAGATGATTGTTATAAATCAATTTAAGCGTTATGTTTTTATACAAATACTCGAAGATAAAAAGGGTTACATACACCAAAGCGAAGCCATGCGCAAAGCGGGCGATAGCATTGCTGCACAGCTCAACAAGCAAAAGCAAAATACTGTAACAATTATGGCGGGCAATCGCAGTGGTGCAGCCCTTGCCATGGCCGAGGGAATGGCGCTTGGCAATTATCAGTTTATACAATTTCGAAAAGACAAATCGAAAGAAAAAAATGCCCTTACTACCATAAATGTGGTGTGCGAAAATATTACTCCCAAAGATGTAAGCATGCTAAACATTACGGTAGATGCTGTGTGCCATGCACGTGATTTGGTGAATATGCCCAATAGCCATCAAACGGCAACACAACTTGCGGCCTCGTTTCAGGACCTTGGAAAGAAAGCCGGCTTCGAAGTGGAGGTGTGGAATATGGCAAAAATAAGTTCGATGAAAATGGGCGGCTTGCTTGCTGTAAATGTTGGCAGCCCGGAGCCACCTACGTTTACAGTGATGGAATATAAACCTGCCAATGCAGTAAATAAAAAACCTTATGTGCTTGTGGGCAAGGGTGTGGTGTACGATACAGGCGGCTTGAGTTTGAAACCAACGGCTAATAGTATGGACCTTATGAAATGTGATATGGCCGGCAGTGCAGTTGTGGCCTGCACCATGTATGCAATTGCAAAAGCGAAATTGCCAGTTCATGTAATAGGACTTACACCTGCCACCGACAACCGCCCCGGAGGCAATGCATTTGCACCTGGCGATATTATACACATGATGAATGGTGCCACCGTAGAAATGCTTAACAGCGATGCCGAAGGCCGCATGATACTTGCCGATGCATTGCACCATGCCAAACAATACAAACCCGAGTTGGTGTGCGAATTCAGTACACTCACGGGCGCAGCTGCAGCAGCCATAGGGCATTACGGCATTGTATGTATGGGCACAGCAAATGACGAAGTGAAAGACAAACTAAAATTTGCAGGCAATAATGTGTTTGAGCGGTTGGTAGAATTTCCGTTTTGGGAAGAGTACGATGATTTATTGAAATCGGACATTGCCGACTTTAAAAATATTGGTGGCCCTTACGGTGGTGCTATCACTGCGGGGCGTTTTTTAAATAAATTTACCGATTATCCTTATATGCATTTCGATATTGCCGGGCCGGCATTTCACCGCACGCGCGATAGCTATCGCAACAAAGATGCTACAGGTGTAGGTGTGCGATTGATGATGGATTTTTTCCGTCACATAGCTGAATAAAACTATTGCAATTCTTTGATGTAATATTTTTCAATCAATCGAGGTAAGGAGAGTTTGTTGATTTCCGCTTTTTTAATTTTTATGAGCGAATACTTTTTTGTGTCGATAGGCTTGTGCAAAGTACATTGAATAAACTTTGCTATAATAATACGATGTGTAAGAATGTGTTTGTACTCCTGCGAAATTTTAATTACATCCATTTTGCCTATCGCTAACGTATGCTGTATACGCTGTATGGATTGCTCGGGTGAGATTTCCTTTCCTGTATACTCCACATGAGGAAAATCGTGAAGGCCTTGCCAAATGCCTTTACCCTTGCGGGTTTGCATGTATGTGTGACCTTTATATTCAAATACAAAGTAATGAAGATATATAACAGTGCTTTTTTGCTTTTTGCTTTTTACCGGGAACTTATCAATAGTATTTTTTTGATGCGCTACACAAAAGGTGTTTATAGGACATTGCCCACACAATGGGTTTGTGGGTTTGCAAACAAGAGCACCAAGTTCCATCATGGCTTGATTGTGTTGCGATGGAAACTGGTGATTCAATAAAGACTGTGCTAAATGGAAAAATACTTTTTTCCCCTCTGTTGAATTAATGGGTGTATCGTTGGCATTCAAACGCGAAAGCACACGAAACACATTACCATCGCACACAGCATGTGGCAAGCCGTATGCAATGCTGGCAATGGCCGATGCAGTATACTCACCTACTCCTTTTAATTTTAAAAGTTCATCATAATTAGCAGGAAAAATACCGTTGTGCCATTCCACTACTTGGTGTGCTGCGGCATGCATATTTCGTGCACGGCTGTAGTATCCTAAGCCTTGCCATAGTTTTAGTATTTCGCTTTCATTGGCGTTGGCAAAGGCCTTTACGTTTTTATATTTATTTACAAACTTGTTATAGTAAGGCAACCCTTGCTCAACACGTGTTTGCTGCAATATAATTTCCGAAAGCCATATCTTATATGCATCGTTAGTTTGCCGCCATGGCATGTCTCTTTTGTTGGCATCGTACCAACGCAAAAGTTGTTTTTGAATAATGGTGTGGAATTTTTTCATAAAATATCTTTGGCAAATTTATACAATATATTGGTAAGCAACTGTTGTATGTAGTTCATTATTAATTTGATACAAACTTTGGTAAACGGAATTCATTGGCAAAACTTATCGATATTTTTGAAAACTTTTTTATTAAAAAATATAGCATTTATGACAAAATCAGAAATGATAAACGAGATAGTAAACAAAACGGGGGTCGATAAGTTATCGGTTCAAACTTCGGTTGAAGCCATGATGAGGGTGATAAAAAACACCATGGCAAAAAACGAAAGTATATACCTGCGAGGGTTTGGTAGTTTTGTTCCAAAGAAACGTGCCGAAAAAATGGGACGCGTTATTAAACGTAATACCACCATACTGATTCCGGAACATTACGTACCCACTTTTAAACCATCGAAAAAATTTGCCGATAAAATAAAGAAGAGCATCAAGGTATAACCCTTCTATTGCTGTTGTTCCTTTTTTGAGACTGACCTTTTAGTGGCACCTTATGGTTTTATAACTCACATAAATTGAGTTTATTTATTGCGTGAATAAACCCACTCCATTTTACATAAAAGCATTCGATGGTTTGCGGGGCATTTTTGTGCCTCCGGTATTGATGACTCATTTAGGGTGCTTCGATTTTTTGCACGATGGCAGTCCATGGCAACACCGATTGTGGATGATAGTGTCGGGCCACACGGCATTGTATGGTTTCTTTTGCCTCAGCGGTTTTTTAATCACTACTATTTTACTAAAAGAGAAAACTAAAAAGGGCCGAGTATCGATAAAAAACTTTCTCATCCGCAGAGCGCTGCGATTGTTCCCACCGTTGGTTTTTTTCTACACCACCATTTTCATTTTAATGCAACAACAAATTTTAGTGCCCAATCATGTGGCATTATTATGTTCTGTTTTTTATTGTTATAATTTTATCCCAAATAAATTTTGGAGTAATGAATTGAGTCATACATGGAGCCTGAGTGTAGAAGAGCAATTTTATTTTCTATGGCCCTGGGTGATACAATTTTTACACCGCAACAAAATTTACATTGCCACCACTGTAATTGCTTTACTTTCAGCAATTGCCATTTTTATTTATCCAACTATACATTTTAATATAGGTGGCAAAATGTATTTTCTCACTAAGGCATTCAACACTTCGCGCTGGATTATACCTGCAATATTTCCTGTGCTTGCCGGCTCGTGTGTAGCTTTGTTATATTTTTATAATCGCGATTGGGTTATAAAATTTGCCGGCACAAAAGTCATTTTTGCTTTAATGTTTATTCTGTTATGCTGCCCAATGTATTTACCGCTTGCCTTGCTCGAACATAGCATGCTGTTGCAATCGTTTGCTTTGTGCATGTTGATAATTTATGTAGTGACACATCCTTCGGGAAAACTTGCAACGCTATTAAGTTTTGCACCGCTGGTGCTTATTGGCAAAATGAGCTACGCCATTTATATATGGCAGGGTTTGTTTTTAGGAACAGGGCCTTTGAACTTACATTGGTTTCAACAGTTTCCGCAAAATATAATTCTTACTATGTTGGTAGCGGCAGCTTCATTTTTTATTATCGAAAAACCTTTGATGCGTTACAAAACAAAATTCGGTTGAGGGTACACATGCATTATTCTTTATTCTTTTTTATTTTGATAAAGAAAACCCGTTTCGATTTTATTAAACTAAAAAATAATCGAACTATTCATCGCCTTATTAATTCACTCCCTTAATTTTTAATTTTAAATAATATAACTTTCAAAAAATACTTGCTTCACATGGATACTATGCATTAATTTGTTCAAAATAAAAATCACAAGAATATGTATACCGGAATGATGCACACACATAAGTTAGCAGTAATACTGTTTTTACTTTTGTATTTAATTAAAACACTTTTGTTAGTACTTGGCAAAACCGACACCCTTGCGCGCGTTACCAAAGCTACGCGAGTAGCCGAAATGATAATAAGCACATTGTTTTTGGCAACAGGAATTTATCTTGCTTTAAACACCGGCAACAAAGGAATGTGGCTGTGGATGAAACTTGTAGCCGTTGCCGTAGCAATACCGTTGGCAATTATAGGTTTCAAGCGGGCCAATAAAAATCTTGCATTGTTATCATTAATTTTGATTGTGTTTTCGTATGGCATAAGCGAAACCAAAAGCCTCACCATGTCGAAAGATAAAGATGCCGGCACCACTGCCGACAACAGCGACATTGCCACAGGAGAAATTATTTATAAAAATAAATGTGTTGTGTCATGGTGACGATGGCAAACTTGGTTTGAGCGGTTCTAAAGATTTAACTGCATCAACATTGTCGCGCGAGGATAAAATAAATATTATCACCAACGGAAAAAATGCCATGCAACCTTATAACGAAATGCTTACTGCAAATCAAATAATTGCTGTAACAAATTATATCGAAACATTAAAATAACAAACACACACTTTGGCCCAACATGCCCTTACTCACAAACAAGCAGAAACTGCAATTCTCATAGGCGTATCACTCAAAAGCCAACGTGACGAAATTATTTTAGAATACTTAGACGAGCTATCGTTTCTTGCTGAAACAGCGGGTGCTGTGGTGCAAAAGCATTTTTATCAAAAACTCGACCATCCCGATGCTGGTACATATGTGCGCAAGGGAAAACTCGAAGAAATTAAAGAATATGTAATGGCAAATAAAATAGACATTGCCATTTTCGATGATGAATTATCGCCCGCACAATTGCGCAACATTGAAGCGGAAATTACATGCAAGGTTTTAGATCGCACAGGGTTGATTCTCGATATTTTTGCCAAACGCGCGCGCACAGCACAATCCAAAATACAAGTAGAGCTTGCACAATACAAATATTTATTGCCGCGATTAAAACGTATGTGGACTCACCTCGAAAAACAACGTGGTGGCATTGGTATGCGCGGACCGGGCGAGGCTGAAATAGAAACCGACAGGCGTGTTATTCGCACCAAGTTAGCATTGCTAAAAGATAAACTTATCGATATAGAAAAAGTAAACCATACACAACGCAAGTCGCGCGGCAATATGGTGCGAGTGGCTTTGGTTGGATATACCAACGTAGGTAAATCGACACTGATGAACCTGCTTAGTAAGAGTGATGTGTTTGCCGAAAATAAATTGTTTGCCACACTCGATACTACTGTTCGAAAAATAGCATGGAATGCCATTCCGTTTTTATTGAGTGATACTGTTGGGTTTATTCGCAAGCTGCCACACGATTTGATTGAGTCGTTCAAATCAACACTTGACGAAGTGCGCGAGGCCGATATTTTAATTCATGTGGTAGATATTTCGCATCCCGGTTTCGAAGATCAAATAATTGTGGTGAACCAGACATTGATGGAATTAGGCGCTGCCGAAAAACCTTTGCTAATAGTTTTTAATAAAATTGATGCGTACACATTTATCGAAAAAGATGAGTTAGACCTTACTCCATCAACAAAACAAAATCTATCACTCACCGAATTTAAAACCAGTTGGATGGCTAAAGAAAACACACCATGCGTTTTTATTTCCGCAACTGATAAAGAGAACATTGCCGAGTTACGCGAAGTGCTTATGCAAATGATTCAGGATATACATACTACAAGGTATCCTAATGCTTATTGAAATTCGCAACGAAAAATTGACGATAAATTTTTAAAAAAACGATTCTAAGTAAGTTTTACTTAGTTCTTTTTATCTGCATCATCTTCCTTATTTTTCGCTTCGGTGCTAAGTAAGTTTCCGCCTTCATCAAATAGATAATCGGTGTTCTCAACTTCGGCTTCGAAACAAACACTTCCATTGGCAAGACTAATAACAGAAGCTTCAGCAATTTTTTTTCCGGGTAATTTTTTCGAAAAATAATCTTTAATGCTATCGGGCAATTTGTCAACATCCAGGTGAGTTTCTGTTTGCAGCCAAGCACCAGATTCATCAAACTCAGCCGATGTTTCTACTTTTTGCACTTCGAACTCAGCCTCATAATTCGTATTTTCTTTTTCCCACTTTACATTTTTTACATCAGGAAACATTTCTCCAAACTTTGCTTTCACGGCATCGGGCACATCGGCTTCATTTTGCTTTTGGGCATTAACACCATTTAAAATTAAAGTGAACGCAAACAGAACAACTAATTTTTTCATATTATTTCATTTTAGATTTCATCTGCTAAACTAAACAATAAAATTGAATACTACCATTTTTTTGTTCATTAATTGTAATGGAAAAATAAAAATACCTTTAATAAATTCGAGAAAGAATTGCGTTCAATACCCCTTTCCCAAATTGGGATCCACAAATCTTCTATCGTAAAGAAAAGTTTTATCGGTTAGGGTTTTCAAAATGCAATGATGCTTTCCTTTTCAATTTCCGACATTCCAATATTTTTTACAATTAGCGAATCGAAATTTGTGGTAAAAATTACCTTGCGAATAATGGTTTAATACCTGTTGTAAATTTCGAAATCTTCCATTGTGCATGTATGGATATGTCATTTCTACATTGCGCAACGATGGCACTTTAAATTTCATATTATCGCTTTGCAAACCGGTAATGGCTGCGCGCCCTGAATCTCGCAATGCTGTGTCGGGCATTAAACCAATGTTTCGAAAACTATAGTCTGTAAACAATGGTTCCTTGTGGCATGAAGCACATCGCGCTCTGAAAATTTTTAATCCTTCCTTTTCTTGCTCGTTAAATTTTTCTTTGCCCGCCATCATTTTATCATAGCGCGAATCGGCCGAAATCATTAACCCTACAAATTGCGAAATGGCTTTCAACATTTTTTCCGATGTAATAATGGTATCGCCAAACGAATTGTTGAATAGCGAAACATACTCTTTATTGTTTTGTAATTTTTGAACTACGTTTTGCAAAGTTTCGTCCATCTCCACAGCACTTGTAATAGGAGCAATTGGTTGCAGGTCGAGGTGGTTGATGCCACCATCCCACATAAAAGTATTTTGCCAAATCATGTTTTGTATGGCCGGCACATTGCGCTTTCCTATCGAGCCATTTATGCCGTGGCTAAGTGCATGGTCAATGTGTGCAAAGGCTGCAAACCGCTGATGGCAGGTAGCACAACTTGTTGATCTGTCTTTTGATAATATGGGGTCGTGAAATAATTTTCGGCCAAGAATAAAACCTTCGGCCGATATTTTATTCTGTTTAAAATCGTAAACAGGCTTAGGAAAACCTTTCGGGATTTTCAGTTGTACATCTTTACTGGTGATAATAAAATAAGGATTCTCACCAACAAAACCGCTTGCTAAAACAATGATGAGCAACAATACTAAAACAGTAAACACATGTCTGATATTCATTCTGGAAATATGATTTTTACCTGTACCAATTGTTTTGTGTTTCTTAAAGAAGCGTGTTTTAATTAATCGATATATGATTCAATAATTTCATTTCAAAACCGAAAACATATCGGCATAATTATTTGCAATGTCAGCAGCATGATGCACATCAACTACCGAACTAAGTGAAGCGAAATCAACAGTAAAAGGTGATTTTAAAATTTGCGCAGCATCGGCTTTTATTTTTAAAACAGCAGCACCATTGTTTTCAATATGCAAATTATCGAAAGTCAATTTTATGTTCTTAATGCAGTTAACCGGCTCTTTAAATCCACCAATATGGTATTCGAAAATATGCCCCGGAGATTTTGATGCAGGCGCATGCCCTTCGAGTTTCAAAAAAATATAACCGGTATTCCATGCCCAAAACATTCCTTTGGCCGGGTCGAGTGCTCCTGTTTGTATGCCGCTGCAATTGTGCGCACTATCAACTCCAACGATAAAACTCATTGAAGTATATTCGCCCGGTGCTACATCGTTCAACATAATTTTTTTTGATTCTTTATCTTCCTCATCTATCAAAAAATATTTGTCAATAATAAATTCTTTACCGGCATTATTTTTCAAGCGAATATTTCCTAAGTAATATCGAAACTTCGAAATGGTGTATTCCTGTCCCAACTCATTTTCATATTTTCCCGAATCGAGTTGTAATAAATTATCTCCAACATAATTTTCGAAATTAATAATGAGCGTTCCTTTTTTATTTTTTCCCGCATTGGGTATAAATGACATAGCAGCCATGAGGGCTGCTATGCAAAAAAAAGAAGAAATTACTTTCCTATAAATTTTCATTTACCTGCGATACTATTTCACTTTTACAATTTTGTATGTGGTGGTTTTATTTGCAGATGTTAAATGCAAAAAATAATTTCCCGAAGGATAAGTGGTAAAATCGAAACCATAGCTTATGCTTGGCTGCAAATTATCCTGAGTATAAACCAACTGTCCTTTAGCATTATAAATTTCGCCTTTAATATTATTTGCACTTGAAGGATCGAAGTAAATAAATGCATAATCCTTCACAGGGTTTGGCGTTATTTCAAACTTAATATCGGTGTTCAATTCATTCACTGCGGTATTGCCATTGAAAATGGTGGTGGTTTCGTTTATGGTAACATGTCCGCCATTTGGGCCTGTATTGCCGGCCTGCACCACGCCATAATAAGTTTCCGTCATTGTGAAAGGAAACACCGGCAGCAAAGCAGCATCAATAGTTACAAAATATGCATATGTACCAAGTGGATATTCGGGCGTAACGCAAAACCTTCCATTGTGTTCATCTAAATCGCCTGAAGCGGCAAGGTATTCATAGTCCTGAATAAAAGCGCCTAATGGATATTGGGTATTAATAGCAGGGCCGGGCGAAGGAGCAGTGGTACCATTTGGCAATGTGGTTCTGTCCGTCATATTGCGCACCTGATACGATGGCGTCATTCTTTTGAGCGGGCCCGTACCGTTTGCATTTGTATAACCCCATGCACCATAAACCGGAAAACCATCGAATGCATAACCAATAATAGGCGAGTGCACACTACTATCGGCAGGGTTGTAAAGGCATTGTGGATTTACATGATGATGATACTCTCCGCCCGGTGCAGGATGCCCAAGACAATTATCGAAGCTTGGCCCTTCAAAGAAATATGCATTGCGGTGCCACACACCTTGCATCATATAAGTTTGTCCGTCATCGGCATTAAAAATACTCACACCATTGGTCCACACTCCTGTATGTCCCAAACCAATATTGGTAAGTGTGCCGGTATTTTGAACTGGGTTACGTGTAATTTTGTACACAAAGTTTTTGTTGATGGGAGTGTTTGGATTATTCATCCACGGGCCAATACTGTAGCCCGGTATGCACGTACAACTTATGTAAACATTATTAGCAGAATACTGCACTATCTGCACATTCGATGGAATATTATTGTAGCCCACAGCGCCATTTGTATTGCGTATCCAACTTACAATTTCGGGATTGGTTTGTGCCCAACCTAATTGAGCTATTAGTAAAAATGTAAATGCGATTACAAGATTTTTTTTCATTTTTATTTTTGATTCAGTTTAATTTTTATTCAAAATAGTAACTAAGAAAACGTACGACTTATAAAATTACAAATGGTTTAATTTTACCACAAAGTTAGCATTAGAATTTTTTATTGAAAGAAAATATATTCCAGATTGAATGTTTTTTTGCAAAGGCAATTCTGCTTGCTCATTGGTAATAAAAGATAAATTATTCCACACCACAATTTCGCGGCCGGTAACATCGTATAGGGTGGCAGTTACATTACTGATGTTGCTATGCTCACTCATAATAGACCTACTGCGATGTAAGTATAAAATTCGCTTTTACAGAATCAATGTAAACCAACTTAGTCGACATCTTGATTAACCCCATCATTTATGATGGGGCATTAATCAAAGAGCATTGGCTTTAGATATGAAATTAGTTGAGTAAAATTGCGTTGCAAAGTCAAAAAAGTAAGAATCACAATCTCATTTATTACCCAACGATTTTAGGTACAAATCTTCCACTTTTTTTCGTGCCCATTCTGTTTTGCGCAAAAATGTCAAACTTGATTTTACACTGGGGTTTTCTTTAAAACAATTGATATTGATAAGTTCGCCAAGTGCTTCCCACCCGTAATGTTTGTGAAGATGTTCCACTATCGATTGCAAAGTAATTCCATGCAAGGGATTATTTTTTTGTTCCGGCATTGTGTTTATTCTACTTTGATTGAAGGCCGCTCAAAGTTGACGAAATATTTTCCTCTGGCAAAATTATTTATAAGCCACTCCTTCTAATTAATAACCAATGATGCGAAATAATTGCATACAGTTTACTGATAACAATTTATATAATGACAATTTCTTTTTATTGCTAATCATCAATATAAACTTTATGCTTGTACCGATATTAGAAACAATAATTTAATGACAGGAATCACAGAAAAATTGCTTCAACAAATTTTCGTTTTGCGAAACAAATTTAGCAACAATATCGAAGTTGAAAAACTGAAGTTACTTACTTCACTTTCGCAACAAGAAAATTTTACGCAAAAGCAAATGGAACACTATTTCGATTTGCTTTTGTTTCTAAAGGCCTTTGCTGACGATAAAATTATTTTCACCTTTTGTACAAAAGAACTGGAGCGAATATCATTACTTATACAAGCGAAAAAGAGTTTAACAATTGCATTAACCGATAGCGGAATCCCCAATACAAACATTGCGGGCATTTACAGTTACGAGCTTGTAAAATGGCTTAGGGAGAAATATCCTGAACAAATAAAACTTGATGCAATTGATGCCGATGATGGCAAAGTTGTTTCTATACTAACCATTGTGGCCGGCCAGGTTCCTACCGAAATTTTGCACGAAGGACATGTGAAATGGCAAACATGGATTCGAAATTTTTCAATTTCGAAAAGCGATGATGCACTCACAATTTTAATTAGACTTTTCGAGCAATCAAATTTATCATCATGCCTCAAAGAAGAAATGTGGAGCAATTTGCAATTGAGTATTGTTGTTACATTAAATTCTGAAATGCCTTCACGAAGCACACAACTATCTATATCAGACAAACCGTTTTTTCATTCTGCACTTCAAAAACATTTCGATAACAAAAAAATATTGAATGCTTTTCCGAAGGAAATAGATTTGAGCGAGAACGATAAAATGCAAATTATTGATGTGTCGAAAATGACGCTACTATGTTACAATCGCGAGACCGATCCTGTTACATATGCACAACCGCAAAATTTAAAATACTACAAATTATCGAATGGCTTAACGGTTGCATTGTTCGGCTTGACACCACAGTGCCGCCAACCCATCGACACATACATTGGTTACATGGCATTTAAAAATGGATTGCCTATTGCTTATGGTGGTGGATGGATTTTGTTTGACAGCTGCCGTATTGGTGTAAATATTTTTCCTGCCTATCGCGGTGGTGAGTCATCGCTTATTTTTATGCAAATTATTTCGGTGTACAAAAATATTTTCGCTGTAAACAGATTTACTGTCGACCCCTATCAAATAGGAAAAATAATAACGATGGTATAAAATCGGGTGCGTTTTGGATGTATTATCATCTAGGATTTAGACCCATACAAAGTGAAATAAAAAATATAGCAGATATAGAATTTAAAAAATATCTGCCGACAAAAGCTATCGCACACCAGTTACAATTTTACGCAAACTATCAACTTCGGGTCTTGAGCTTTTTACAAACACAAACAAATCTTCTGTTGATTATGATGCCACACGCTTGAGCACTTTGTTTCAAAATATTATTTCAAATGAATACAATGGCAACTTTGAATTAGCTAAAAAGCAAATTGAAAAATTGAAAAAAAGAATCGGGTTGAGCAAATTGCCAAATGAAAATGAAATAGCACATTCCTGGTCACAAATATTGATAAGTAAAAAACATCCTCCATCATCATTATTACTCAGTAAATCCTTTTCGAAATTTATTAAATTAAAAATAAACAATGAGTGGGAGTATATGCGCGCAATGCAAAAAGATTCGGCATTGAAAAAATACTTGCAGCTTTTGCTTGCTCACATGAATAATTAATTTCGCTACTTTCACTTACTAAATATTTTCTTGGCTTATGCAAAATACAAATAATAAATTATACAGCGAAGACCTTGCACCTATATCACAATCGCAACGTACATGGAATACATGGAACTATGCTGCACTATGGATTAGCATGAGTTTGTGCATACCCACATACATGCTTGCAAGCTCGCTCATATCGGGCGGTATGAATTGGTGGCAAGCCATACTCACCATTTTTATTGGTAATACCATTGTGCTTATTCCTATGATATTGAACGGACATGCAGGTGCAAAATATGGTATACCATTTCCTGTTTTAGCACGTGCAAGTTTCGGTGTTGCAGGTGCAAATATTCCTGCAATGTTACGCGCCATAGTTGCATGTGGTTGGTTTGGTATACAAACATGGATTGGCGGTTATGCACTTTATTTAATGTTCAAAGTGTGGATGCCTGCGATAGAAACTTGGCCACAAATTTTTCCTGCATCATTCGGTTTGCAAACTGCTCCGGCACTATTTTTCTTTTTGTTTTGGTTGTTGAATATGTATGTTGTTTACCTTGGTGTAGATATCATAAAAAAACTTTTAGTATTCAAAGCGTTCTTTTTACCTGCCGCAGCACTGGCACTTTTGTTTTGGGCTATATCGGCCGGAAATGGTCTGGGGCCAATACTTTCGCAGCCTTCGAAGTTTGCCACCGCTGCACAATTTTGGGATTATTTTTTTCCTGCACTTACGGGCATGGTTGGTTTTTGGGCAACACTATCACTCAACATTCCCGACTTTACCCGCTATGCTGTTAGTCAGCGTGCGCAGGTTACAGGGCAAGCAATTGGGCTACCGCCAAGCATGACATTGTTTTCGTTTATAGGCGTGGTTGTAACATCGGCTACCTTTATTATTTATGGCGAAACCATTTGGGATCCGCTTGTGCTTGCCGGCAAATTCGAAAGTAAATTATTGGTAAGCGTTGCAATGATTGCAGTTGCAATTTCGACACTGGCAACAAATATTGCTGCCAACATTGTTAGCCCGGCAAATGATTTTGCAAACCTGTCGCCATCGAAAATAAATTTTCGTACAGGTGGTTACATCACTGGTGTGTTGGGTATATTAATTTTTCCATGGAAATTAATTGCCGACCCTACAGGTTATATTTTTACATGGCTTATTGCATACAGCAGTTTACTCGGCCCTATTGGTGGCATCATGATTGTCGATTACTTTTTTATTCGTAAAAAAGAATTGTCGCTAATCGACTTATATCAAACACAAGGAGCGTATACATACAACAATGGTTTCAATCGTGCTGCAGTGGTAGCATTGCTATGTGGCATAGCGCCCAATGTGCCGGGGTTTTTAATTGCAATAAATGCGATTAATAAAAATTCTTTTCCCGAGTGGATAGCACACTTATACAACTATGCCTGGTTTGTTGGGTTTGCAGTGGCGGGCATTGTGTATTGGGGGATGATGAAAAATAGGAAGTGATATTCAGAATTTAAAGATGGGATATTAAATAACCCATTCGATGATGAACAAAGAAACTTAAATCAACTTGCCTTTTTCATTTGCATAAAGTATCTTGAATCTAATTTAAGATTTCAGTTAGGTGGATTATTTCTTTTATTACTATAAGAATTTTGAACTTAATTTGAAACGAAATGGTCATGCTTGAATATTTACAATAATAAACTTATTGGTTCAATTACCATAATCACGAGAACATATATCAATTGATTAACCACCATTCACCGGATGAACTTTATCTATTGGCCGTCATAAAAAAGCCAGAAAGCTCAGGATAAAAGACAAGAGTATAATATGGGATTGTTATCAAACGAAAAGCAAATACAATAACTTGATTATCTTTACAAAATGAGTCATCGATCACTTCTTGATTTATGTGAAAAAAAATCCGCGAAAAGGGCATCTCTGCTTTTCGCGCAAGTTTTTCAAACAGTAGTCATGAAAAAATTATTTTTGTTTATTGTTTTGATTGCTTGTTGCATCAAAATAAATGCACAAGGGATGGATAAATATTGGATGTATGGGTATCAAGGAGGTATCAATCCAAATTTTGGACAAGCATTAGCAATTATTGATAATAATACTTTTCAAACAAATTTATATCCATCTGATATAAATTATGCAATGACAAATGCGATTGGTTCTGATAGTAGTGGACATTTATTGTTTTATGCAAACGGGGTATTCTTATACAATCGTTTCGATACTTTAATGAAAGGTGGTGATAGCATAAATGCAAACCCCGATGCTTATCAAAACTCTTATGATTGGAATATTCCACAAGGGTTGTTTTTAATACCATTTCCAAACCAAAGTCATAAATATATTATGTTTCAACCGCAAGCATTTTTTATTTTCCCATTTTGGGGGCCGCAGCGTTTAGATTATCATATTATAGATATGGATGCGGAAAATGGAACAGGCGAGGTAGTTTCATATCAAAACCCTTTGATTAATGATGTTTTTGCTGCAGGAATGTTGACAGGCGTAAAACATGCCAATGGGCGCGACTGGTGGGTAGTGGCAAAAAAATGGCTGAGTAATACTTACTACAAAATATTAGTTACACCCGATACAATGATTGTGAGTAACCAAAGCATTGGTACGCCAACTGATACTATTGATTTTACAGGGCAGGCAGCATTTAGCCCAGATGGTAAATGGTATGCGCGGGCAGATATGCATGGTGGTGTGGAAATATTGCAATTTGACAGATGCAATGGCATGTTTGGCAATCCCATACACGATGTTATAGATTCAATGTATTGCGGTGGTGTTTGTTTTTCACCTAGCAGCAAACTGCTTTACATAAGTACTTACTTGCACGTGTACCAGTACAACTTGGATGATACTAATATGACATCAACAAAAAAAGTAGTTGCCTCTTTTGATGGCTTTGCTTCACCCATGTTGCAATGTTACGGTACTTTCTATACATCGTGGTTGGCACCGGACGATAAAATTTATATCATCGCACAAAACTGTTGCGATTATGTTACAGTGATAAACAGCCCCGATACTTTAGATAGTTTGTGTAACATTACACCACATAGTAATTGGTTAATTACTATCAATACTTGGACAATTCCCAATTATCCCAACTATGAATTAGGGCCGGTGCCAGGCACTATATGCGATTCTCTCGGCTTAGGTTATGAGTTAGTATTTAAAAATAAAAACAAAACCTGGATTTCGCCTAACCCTGCAAGTGATAATCTATATATTCATTATAGATTACAAACAAACGAGCATGCAACTGTAACCATATACGATGCTCTGGGCATTCATTCATTAACCAAAACAGTATTTGGTTATTTCGACAATGTGCAAATTGATGTTTCGCATTTTAATACGGGTATTTATTTTGTCCAAATAAAAGGAAAGGATTTTATCGAAAATCATAAATTAATTGTGGGGCATTAAACTGCTCTTTGTCGACTAAGTATCAATCACCCCGCATTTTTCACATCAATAATCTGTGCAACAATACTTACAGCAATTTCTTCGGGGGTTTGGCTGCGAATATTTATTCCAATAGGAGCGTGAATATGTTGCAATGCTTTTTCATCGAGGCCAATACTTTTCCATTCTCTGCGCAATGTTTCTATTTTTACTTTGCTGCCAAGCACACCCATATATTTAAACTCGTAAGGCAACAGTAAATTTACAACCAAGCTATCGCTGCGGTATCCTATTGTCATCACTACTACATATACATTATCGCCACCGGTAATATGTTTTGTTATGGAGTTGTAGTCGTGCACAATTATTTTTCGTGCACAAAATTATTTTGCAAAAAAGTATTAAGGCCATCGCGATCATCTATCAAAATAATTTTAAAATCGAACTCACTCATCAGTCGCGATAATGCCAACGAACAATGCCCTGCACCAATAATATAAAGCGTGTTGCGCAGTCCTGTTTTTTCTATATACTCAAATTCTGTGTCCGATTTTTTATCGAAACTAAAATCCCGAGCAGGAATATTTCTAAAATATTTTATACCATTATTTGTGAATCTTTAGCGTTCCATTTTGTCGTTCGGCAAGAGTTAATTAATATTCCTATACTTACTAAATCCTCTTTGCAAATTGGGTAAATAAAAATGGTTTGCTCGCCCGAACATATCATGCCACTTTGGTTTGCAGGTTCTGTTTTATTGTGATGCTGATGTTTCAACCAGGTGTAACGTTCTTCCTTTTGCAACATTTGTTTTGCCATTTCTACAAACTTATGTTCCATAATTCCACCTCCAATGCTGCCTATCATATCGGTTGCAGTTACTGCCATTTTAAATCCCTGACGGCCGGGGCTGCTGCCTTTGCTGTATAAAACGCATAGTAAAATTACATCAATATTTTTTTTAGCTTGCGCTAAAATGAATTGCCATAATCTTAATTCTTTCATTGTACAAAAGTGGAAAATAATTTAATAATAAAAAGTAATAATATCATCACACCCCAGGGCATTGTTGCAGGTGCAGTGGTTATTAAAAATGGAATTATCATAGATGTAGTTGCGCATGTTGATGTCAACGAAAATTTCATGTTGATAGATGCAGGCGACAATATTGTAATGCCGGGAATAATAGACCCGCATGTGCACATAAACGAACCGGGACGTACCGAGTGGGAAGGATTTGAAACGGCTACCAAAGCCGCTGCTGCCGGAGGTATTACCACCATGATAGAAATGCCATTGAATGCATCGCCTGTTACAACCACAAAAAATAATTTCGAACTAAAACTTGCCGCAGCAAAAAATAAGCTGAATGTAAATTGTGGTTTTTGGGGTGGCGTAATCCCCGGAAATGAATATGAACTCGAAGCACTGCTCGATGCAGGCGTATTTGGCCTCAAAGCTTTTCTCACTCATTCGGGTATCGATGATTTTCCAAATGCACATGAAAACGAATTACGAAATGCATTAAGAATTTTAAAAAAATATAATCGTCCATTACTTGTGCATTGCGAACTCGATGCCGCAAATGCTGATGCACATTTATTGGAAAACAATCCCCGCAGTTATGATGCATATTTAAAATCGCGGCCAAAAGCATGGGAAAACAATGCGATAAAAATGATGATAGATTTGTGCCGCGAAACAGAAGCCCATGTGCACATCGTTCATCTATCATCGTCCGAGGCATTGCCCATGATTGCCATAGCAAAGAAAGAAGGCTTGCCACTTACAGTTGAAACTGCCCAACACTATTTATTTTTCGCTGCCGAAAATATTGCTGATGGTGCTACAGAATATAAATGTGCACCACCAATTCGTGAGCAAGCAAATAATGATTTATTGTGGGATGCATTGCAAATTGGATTGATAGATTTTGTAGCCACCGATCATTCGCCAGCTCCACCTGCAATGAAAGAAATGCAATCGGGAAATTTCGCCAAAGCCTGGGGAGGCATAGCAGGCTTGCAATTCAGCTTGCCCGCAATGTGGACACGCATGAAAGAAAAAAATATCGACATTAATAATATTGCAAAATGGATGTGTAGCAATCCGGCAAAATTTATTCAGTTACAAAACTCAAAAGGCAAAATAGAAAAAGGTTATGATGCTGATATAGTAATATGGAATAGCAATCAAAATTTTATTGTTACCGAAAGCATGATCGAGCACCGGCATAAAATTACTCCGTATGTGAATCAAAATTTGTGTGGAAAAGTTATGCAGACATTTCTTAAAGGTGTTCCTGTTTTTGATAATGGTCATTTTATTAATTTACATTCAGGAAAATTATTTTTGAACAGAATAAAATAATATGCTATCAATTTTTAGATTTTGTTTTTATTGCATACCAAATCATAAAGCACATAAATAAAAAATTTAAGAAATATAAATGAAAGAAAACACAGCAATACAATTATTCGAAAAAAAACAAGTCAAAGATTGGATGAAATGCAAGACCCGGAATTAAGCATTGATAGATCGCTGGAGCAATATTTACAATTGGGGTATTCGGAAAATTGGATTAATCAACGATTAAAAAGTATTGAAATACGAAAAGAGTTGACCGATGAATGGAAAAAACGCGGATTAAAAGAAGGGCAACAATTCGCTACACTTACAGATATAATTACAAAAGCATGGTCGGGCAAACACTAAAGAGTATATATTATTGAAGGATTAAAAAAAGGAATCTTGCGCGATAACACTTAGAGCAACACCAATTGATTTGAACATACTTACTGAGGCCTCTACCGAAAGATATTTCATAAGCAATAAAACCTTCCACAACATTTGATGGCAGAAAAAAGTTTGCCAAAACAAGGAGGTAATGTTGCCAATGTAGCAATGAAAGAACTAGAAGCAAAAACGGGAAAAAAAGTAGTAACTAGTTTGAATGCTAAATCAATATTGATAGAAAACAAAACGACTAAAAAACTTGGTAACAAAAATAAAAGTCGGTAGTCCATAATTTGAAACTTGATAATAAAAGTTGTAAATATTTAATACTACTTAGAGAAAAAAATGACTGAACCAACATTTACAAAATTAACAGATGTAGCAGCCGAGCGCCTTGGTGGCAAAGTGCTTGCATGCAGCGATGATTTTTTTGCCGAAAAAGAAAATCTCATAAAACCCGGTCGCGGAATTTTTATTGCCGATAAGTATACCGACCGCGGAAAATGGATGGACGGTTGGGAGTCGCGCAGAAAGCGCACTCGAACCGGCGGCAGTGTATAATTAAACTTGCAACATCAGCAAAAATATCAGGTATTGATATCCGACACGAAATTTTTCTTAGCAATCATCCACCACATGCATCGCTCGGGCGTATAAGTACCGAGAAACGATACTGCTATCAAAATTGAAACTGCGGCATGGAAAGAAATTTTAGTGAAGTCGCCACTCAATGCCGGGTCACAAAATTTTTATGCCATTGACGATAAAAACATTTATACCCATGTGCGGTTAAATATTTTTCCAGAAGTGGTGTATCACGATTAAAATATATGGCGGAGTTTTAACGACTAGGCTAGCAGATGCCTCGCAAACTATCGACCTGGCAGCCGCTTTGAATGGTGCGAAATCGGTTTTATGTAACGATATGTTTTTTTCGCATATGGATAATCTGATAATGCCCGGTCGTGGTGTAAACATGGGCGATGGCTGGGAAACCAAGCGCAATAGAACTCCCAACAATCGCGATTGGGTGATAGTGCGCCTGGCACATAAAGGCAAAATACACAAAAGCCCCATATTGATGTACGTACCGCTTTGAAGGAGTAATTACCCCGATACCCGCATGATAGAAGGTTTGCAATATTTATTGATGATGAATCAAAATTAACAACACAAAAGTATTATGGACTACCATTTTACATACAAGCTAAACTGCAAACCGAAAACGAACATTTTCGAAAGTGAGTTAATAAATCAAAACCGTATACACATGTGCGTCTCACTGGATTTTTCCCGATGGCGGTGATAAGCCGGGAAATGCGTTATATTGGAAATATTGTTTTGTAAAAATGACCTTAATCCCTTAAGAACAATAAAATGACACTACAGGAATTTAATCTTCTGCCAACTTGTGTAAAAGCGAAAAACTATTTCAATGTTGCGGTTGCTCTCGCTGGGTGGAAAAAATACTTTTACCATTTCCATACGAAAGCATTGAAGAAATGAAATTGCATTCCGACTTAATTTGGTTTGGGCTTGAACAGAAGCGATCTAAGCATTTTACCCATCATGCCCAAAATAGGGGATATAAAATCACTCGAACAAATTGCTTCCACCAAGCAATGGGCCGCGGTGGCGAGCAAGCAAGTATTTACTGCGGCGTCTCACACTACACTAAGCTACCTTAAAAATGGTAACGATGAATGCGAAAAAATTCGGCTTAATTCTTATTGTTTGTACAACCGGAAAATCACACGGAAATGTGCATATGTTAACTGGCGATTGAAGAATGATGTTGAAACTAAGGTAAAATTGCCGAGGAGCAAAATAAATTACTCTATTCGCATCGATAAACTGTTTCGCCCATGGCCAAATCACCACACACATTCTCGACACATCGCAAGGTAAACCTGCACACGATGTAAAAGTTACATTGCACGAATTATATAATGATGAATGGCTTCAAATTTCGGAAGGCATTACCAACAAAGATGGGCGCATTCCTGAACTGCTGCCCAGCGGAAAAATTGTGTCTCCGGGATTTTACAAATTTGTATTTCATATTTCGGAATATTTCAAATCGCAAAACATTAAATCGTTTTATCCACAAGTAACAATTGAGTTGAAATTATAGGCAGCAGTCATTATCATGTACCGTTGTTGCTCAATCGCTTGGCTACGAGTACTTATAGAGGGAAGTTGATTTTTTTGTGAAAGTTTGGAAATTTGTTAAGGTTTTGGAAAGTTTGAGAAAGTTGGGGGGTGGTTTGAAAGGTCAAGGTATCAAGAGTTTATAAGTTTAAGAGTTTATAAGTTTAAGAGTTCAATAGTTAGGATGCTGATAAATTTATTGCGAAGCATTCATTGCCGTTCGGCTTTAGCCAACGGATTCTTTGGAGGGAAAAAGGCTTTCGCTGCAAACGAAAAATACAACTTCGCAGAGATTGCTTCGTACCTCGCAATGACGGAAATAAAACATGGCTCACCGCAAACGAAACGAAGAGACGAAGAACAATTCTCTTCCACACAAACGAAACGAAGAACGAAGAACAATCCTCACCGCAAACGAAACGAAGAACGAAGAACAATTCTCTTCACAAACGAAAATAAGAACTAAGAACATGGCTCACCGCAAACGAAACGAAGAACGAAGAACAATTCTCTTCACAAACGAAACGAAGAACGAAGAACAATTCTCTTCACAAACGAAACGAAGAACGAAGAACAATTCTCTTCACAAACGAAACGAAGAACGAAGAACCAGTTCTCTTCACAAACAGGAAACGAAGAACGAAGAACAATCCTCACCGCAAACAGAAGCAAAGAAAGAACGAAGAACAATTCTCTTCACAAACGAAACGAAGAACTAAAAACTAAAAACTAAAAACTCAGAATTTAATAAATGGAGAATTATGAATTTGAACTTGCTGAACAATTTGCGTTACAAACCAATCAGCACATTTTTCTTGGGAAAAGCGGGTTCAGGTAAAACCACTTTGCCTTTCGCTTATGTTACCAAACAGAGCATTAAAAAATTTGTAATTGTTGCACCCACGGGAGTTGCCGCAATTAATGCCGGTGGTGTAACTATTCATTCCATGTTCAATTTGCCACTTACATCATTTATACCGAGTGACGATGTTGTAGATTTAAATATCATAACCAACCGCAGAGGACTTCTTTCACACATGCGATATAGCAGAGAGAAACGCGCAGGATGTTGCAAGAATAAGATGCTCATTTATAGACAGAAATGAAGTATGGTGCTGACATTCCTATAAGCATTATCGTTTTAATAAGCAAATTCTTGCTGAAACAATGAACCATTGGTGGTGGCCGGGGTAATGCTGATAGGCGACGCGCGAAAGCTGCCGCCAGTAACGCGCGACCACGAGTGGGCTTT
>JADKFV010000018.1 GCA_016717325.1 Bacteroidota bacterium
AAAGCATCTGAGCATAATCGCGCATCAAATATATTAATAAGATAATGCTACAAGGTATTTTCAAAAATAAATTTTCGGCCGGCAAGTATATTCATCAGGAAAAAAATAAACCAGGCTATAAAATAAAAAAAGGCAAACCCTTATGAGCTTGCCTTTTCATATTTAGAAAAATACTGCTTAGTACACTACAGTTATTATTCCTTGTTTCGAGTGGTGCTGTTGGCGATGTATCGAATATTGAAGCTTCCCGCAGCTTGCTTTGCTTTTGTAAATAAATATTGGCTTGTAGTGTTTGTTCCTTCGGCACCGGGTTGTGCGCTTTTTACGCGGCCATATTTATCCACTACAATTGCCACAACTACAATGCCTTTATCTTGCGTTAGTATTTTCATTTCGGGCGTTTTTATCAACTTACGTCCTGGAACTTCGGCAGTCATAGTGCCCGAAGGAACGTTCGCTTTATTATCGAGGTATGCTTGTGTGGCTTGTTTTTCTTCGAAGTAAACCATATTAAGGTCTTCCACTTTTACCGTTTTTACTTCGGCACCTATGTTTATGGTTACCACATCGTTTTTTATTTCTGCAACACGGCCACGAATTCTTTCGCCCGATTTCAATACAATGGTATGTTGTGCAAAAGTGCAAATCGTAATGAGTGACATTGCAACTGTGATTAAACTTTTCTTTATCATTTTGTTTTATTTAAAATTTATTCTGTGTGAACAAAAATACGTCCACATTTTTGAAGTTGATATGGTTTGCATGAACAAGTTTTAAACAAAAGTTGATGCAAAAAAACAACTTTCTTCAATCGAAATTGAAAAAAGTTGTTCGGTACTATTTTATAAAAGCAAGCGGAAGTTTATCCTATCATCACCGGCATCACCAGCATGAGAATATCTTCGTGCGAATCTTTTGCATCGCTCACCGGAGTAATAAGTCCGGCACGGTTTGGCAGCGACATATTCATTTGTATCTCTTCGGTTTGCAGGTTGCTCAGCATTTCGATTAAGAAGCGCGAATTGAAAGCAATTTCCAAATCGACACCATCGTAATTGCATGGCAATAATTCTGTAGCTTCGTTGCTAAAGTCAACATCCTCGGCATTTATTTGCACCTGACTACCGGCAATTTTTAGTTTTACCTGATGTGTGGTTTTGTTAGAGAATATAGCAACCCTGCGCAACGAGTTTAAAAACTGCGAACGGTTTATCACCAGTTTATTGGGATTTTCTTTTGGTATTACTGCTTCGTACTGAGGATACTTACCATCAATAAGGCGGCATATAAGTTTGCAATCGGGAAAGCTGAAAAAGGCATTGGCTTCATTGTATTCTATATGCACCTGAGTATCGTCAGAGGGTAACGAAGATTTCAATAAGCCCAAAGGTTTTTTCGGCATAATGAACGATACATTTGTTTGCGAGCGTGCATCGGTGCGTCTGTAACGTACAAGGCGGTGTGCATCGGTGGCAACAAACACAACATCATCGGGGCTGAGTTGACAAAACACGCCATTCATCACAGGGCGCAACTCATCGTTGCCGGTTGCAAATATTGTTTTATTGATGGCTTCGGCAAGCACGCTCGATGGCAGGTCTATAAAACTGGCACGCTCAACTGTAGGTATTTTTGGAAACTCCTCGCCATTCATTCCCATCAACTTAAACTTGCCTTGTCCGGTGCCTATCTCTATGCCAAAGGTTTTGTTATTGAGCGAAAAGGTAAGGGGCTCATCGCCAAAGGTCTTAATGGTTTCGAGCAATATACGTGCAGGCACTGCCACTTTACCGCTATCCTTAGTTTCTACTTTCAACGATGTGGTCATAGTAGTTTCTAAATCGGAAGCAGAAATGTCGAGCTGACCGCGGTCGATGTCGAATAAAAAATGACTTAATATAGGAAGCGGGCTATTGTTGTTGAGCACGCCACTCACTGTTTGCAGGCTTTTTGCCAGTACACTACTCGATACAATAAATTTCATAATAAATGTTTGTGGTAATTTTATGCGGCCAAAATTAGAATTAACATTCGAAATAAAAAACCAAAGTGCAGATGTTTGCCATTTGGCTTTCAATTCTAAGCTTTATCAATTATCATTCTTTTGTCAAACTATGAAAATAAAAATCCTGTTTCAAGCAATAACAGTGTTGCTATTCCATTAATGTTGAACCACAAAAGGCATCGAATGAGAAATATTTTCCCCTTCTATTGCCAATACATACATGCCTGAATTTAAGTTCAGCGTAGAAATAACTACCGTTTCATTTTTGCGTTCAATGTTATTATACTCGCCCACCTTTGCACCAAAAATACTGTATATGCTGATTTTGTAGAAAGCATAATCCACGCTGGAATTTAAGGTGATATATAAATTATTGTCAGCAGGCTGTGGCATTAGTTGCTCTATAATATTATTGCCAATTTCATTTTTGGCATATCGTGCCGTACCGATTGTAACCGAGCCATTGCGGGCACATTTTTTATTGTCCTTTACGGTGACTACGTAAGTTGCCGCAACAAGGCCTGTGGCAGTTTGCGTGGTTTGACTTGGCACCGTATTCCATGTGTAACGATAAGTAGGAAAGCCATTTGCAGGTATGCACGTTGCGGTGCCATTATTAAAATTTGGGCTGGTAGCATTTGTCGATGTGAAAGTCAAGGTTATTTGTGCCGGTTGAGTAAGGGTAATATTTTTCAATTTTGCACACCCAACCGAGTCGGTAACCGTGCATGTATAATTGCCTGCCGTTAAATTAGTTAGTGTTGCAGTTGTTTTACCATTGTTCCAGAAATAAGAGAACGGCCCTGTACCACCGGTAGGCGACAGGGTAACGGTACCATTTTTTGCTCCGTAGCATAACAGTGTGCTTTGAGTTGAGTTAATAATTATTTGTGGTTGCGATGTTACAATATAGGTTGATGTGGTTGTTACACCATTTGTAGCGCTAACAGTAACAGTATACGTACCCTGTGCAATTGCAGTTTGGTTTTGGAGTGTAACACCATCCGACCACATATAACTATATGGAGGCACACCACCTGCAGGAGTGATGCTTATGCTGCCATTGGCCGATGTATAGCAAGTTGCATTTACCACATTGCTTGTGTTTATGGTTAATGGCAGTGGTGCAGTGATTGCAAAATTCGTGTTCGATATATCGAAAAATATATTGCCTAAAGCTTCAACTTTTATTCGGGCGGTGGTAGTAATATTATTAGGGATAATAACATCCTCGGCTCCGTCATTTGCAGTTGAATTGACAAGTGTAATGGGGTAGGTAAATCCGCCATCGGTAGATAAACTTATTTTTACATTGCTGCAACCAATAGGTGCAACATCGGTTGCAGCCACATTCCATGTAGCATTGATGATAGTTCCGGCAGGAAATGACAGTGCAGTGTTGGGATACGAAACAGTGAACGCCCCACCCGGGTTTACCACGGTTAAAGTTACAGTGCTATCAATATTGGTTATACCGGCACCATTCATTCTGTTATCGCGCACGGTGAGTTTAAATTTTAAACTGCGGGCAGCGGTCGGCAATATTTCGCCAATTGTAGTTGTATTATTTACAATGTCACTCATCTTTGGAAAGATGCGGTAAGGCTGGGCAACCGGAGAAAAGGGGCGGAAGTTTGGACTGGTGCCGTTGTTTGCATTCCATGTGCTTGCGGGCCCAAGGTCAAATTCTTCCCAGCTGTAAGTTAGTGTGTCACCATTGGCATCGGTAGCGGCACCGGTAAGCATAAATGGCGTTGAAACTGGAATAATATAATTTGCCCCGGTGCTTGTTATTACCGGTGGTGTGTTGCCGGTGCTGGTAGTGGTTGCGCATCCATTGCCAGTACCTGTTTGTGTAAAAGTTACCAAATCATTAAAACTTTTTACATGGAAATTGGCAATGCTGTTTGGTGCTAGATCATCGCTGCCACATATACCTGCATAAGCTTGTATAGTGATACCACTTCCGGGTTCATATGCCGATGATGCTGATCGATTACCGTTGCATGAACCTGTTGCGCTGTTGAAAGTATGTGGACCGCCAAACTGATGTCCCATTTCATGTGCTACGTAATCTACATAAAAGGCATCGCCAACAGGGTTGGATAAGCCGGTAACGCCCTTTGCTTTATTGGTACTGCTGCAAGGCGAATTTAATACAGCCACACCACCACCACCGGTACTAAACACATGTCCAATATCATAATTGGCACCGCCTATTACAGTGGTTAAGTTATTTTGATTTTCGGTGAGCATTGTACCTCCATTACTATTTGTATAAGGGTCGGTGCCTGCATTTGTATACACAATCAAATTATTGTTGTTTATCAAAACCATCCTTACATCTACTTCGCTTTCGTAAATTCCATTTATTCTGTTCATTGCTGTAACCATTGCAGCCGATGCGCCAGCCACAGTACCACCAAACACGGCAGCATACTCACCTGTGCAAGCCAATGCCAGGCGGTAGGTGCGAAGTTGTGTACCACTGGTTTTTGCAAGTGATACATTTTGCTGTTGCAGTTGCAGTTGCAACATATCATTATCGTCAGTATTGCCACATATAAATTCGGAAACACGCGGGCATTTATATTTATCGTACACGGCATAAAATTCTGTATTGCCAAGCGTATATGGATCTATGAGTGTACAGATTTCGCCTTGTTGCACCATGCCATGAAAACCCCATTGGGTATAATCGAACCGTGCCCAGGTAGTTTTATCTTCAACACAACGTGCCATGAATGTTTTTATATCGGGAAATTTTTTTGCCAATTCCGTTTGCATGCAATCGTAGTTGTAAAATTCAAAAGTGTATAACTTACCATCGCTCAAAGGAATTTCTATTAATAAGCCGGGTTTAATTTTGCTGTCGAATGATTCGTGAGGTGCATTGTCGAGCAATTTTTTTATTGCATCAAATTGCAACCGGTAAACCTGAAAGTTGGTTGCAGGCAATGCAATTGTTGTTTTTAATGGCACTGCCGCAGCATCAACAGTTTGCCATAACGATTGAGATTGCATCATGGTGATTACACAAAATACCATGATTAACAGCAGATAAATTTTACGCATTATTTTATTTTTTGAATTGCCAATAATAATCAATTTACGTGAGAATAAAAATAGCGTGTGAATTGCAATATGAAAAATTCTGATTTCTATAAAAATGAAATACCTTTGCTCTCAAATGTTACAAATAGTAAAACCAATTATTTCAAAATTAAAGAATTTTGTTTGGTTAATATTGAAGTGAAAATTTTAACAAGAGTTATGAAAGAACCAAAATATATGAAAGCGAAATTTATTTTTTGCGCCATGTTTATTTGCCTGTTTGTATTGGTAAGTCAGGGACAAAATAAAGGCACCACCAAACCGAAAGAGCAAAAAGTTCCTTTGCGCGATCGACTTTCGTTTGGCGGCAATTTTGGATTGCAATTAGGTAATCCCACATTGATAGATTTATCGCCAACAGTAGGGTACAGAGTTACCGAAAAGTTTATGCCT
The DNA here is from genome assembly GCA_016717325.1 of Bacteroidota bacterium. Lineage (GTDB taxonomy): Bacteria > Bacteroidota > Bacteroidia > AKYH767-A > OLB10 > JADKFV01. Next base: position 5,513 of record JADKFV010000018.1, read on the forward strand.
GGGCTTGGTGTTACTTATATTTATTATGGTTTTACTAACGCAGGTCAGCGATTTTCGACCAATGTTTACGGTGGCAGAGCATTTGCCCGTTTCAATATTCTTCAGCAATTGTTTTTGCATACCGAATTCGAAATGCTCAACTATCAGGCCTTTGACGAAAATGGCCGGCAATGGGTTCCGGCATGGCTGGCCGGTGGTGGTTATGCACAGCCATTGGGTGCCAGTTCATCGGTCAATATTATGGTGCTGTGGAATCTGCTGGAACGTGCCGATAGGCCATCGTTATACAACAATCCCATTATCCGGGTGGGCGTTAATTTCTAATTTTATTTATGAAAAAATATGCCGTCTTTGTTTTCAAATGCATTGGCATAATTATTTTGTTGCTGTTTGTTAACTATGCAACATACACTATATACGCAGGCCAGTTTATTGTTGATGGTATTTCCGGATTTCGAAATACTAATCTGTTGGTTTTAGGTGCGGGAAATTCTCCAAAGAGCGATTTACAAAACCCCCGGTTTACAGGACGCATGAAAACCACGCTGTTACTTGCTCCTTTAATAAAATCAGGACATATCATTCTCAGTGGCAAGGTGGATAATAAATTTTACAACGAGCCTCATCATATGGCGAAGTATCTGTTGAAAAAAAAAATCGATGGTTCGCTTTTAGTAAAAGATAAGAAAGGCAGTAATACTTTTCTGTCGGTAAAAAATTACAAAACCACTTATGGCAATTCATGCGTTGTAATCATAACCCAAAAAATGCATTTATCACGGGCATTATTTATAGCAAGGTGTATGGGTATAGAAGCATATGGCTACATAGCCCCGCCACCAACAGATGATGCCGTTTGGTTTTTTTACGAATTATTTGCACGTGCAAAATCAACTTGTGTTTTATTGCATTATTTTGCCACCCGATAAAATCAATTATTTATTTAAAACAGAAAAATGCACAATTCGATTTGCAAATTATTCGATATAAAATATCCTATCATACAGGCCGGTATGATTTGGTGCAGTGGTTGGGAACTTGCCTCAGCAGTAAGTAATGCCGGTGGATTGGGATTGATAGGTGCAGGCTCCATGTATCCCGAAGTGTTACAATCGCAGATACAAAAATGCAAGGCTGCAACTACAAAACCTTTTGGTGTAAATGTTCCATTGCTGTATCCTGATATTGATAAAGTGATGGACATCATAGTAGGCGAAGGAGTAAAAATTGTTTTTACATCGGCTGGTAATCCGGCAATGTGGACACAATTTTTGAAGCAAAAAAACATCACTGTGGTGCATGTGGTGAGCAATACAAAGTTTGCCAAAAAAGCCGAAGCAGCCGGTGTTGATGCAATAGTTGCCGAAGGTTTCGAAGCAGGTGGGCACAATGGAAGAGAAGAAACAACCACGATGTGCCTGATACCAATAGTAGTGGATGCAGTAAAAATTCCGGTGATTGCCGCAGGTGGCATCGGCACAGGAAGGGCTATGGCTGCGGCTTTTGCACTTGGCGCACAAGCCGTGCAGATTGGTTCACGCTTTGTTGCAAGCATCGAATCATCGGCACATATCAATTTTAAAAATGCTGTAATCAATACCAACGAAGGCGATACACAACTGGCACTGAAGCAACTCACACCAGTGCGATTAATAAAAAACGAATTTTTTACCAGAGTAAATACTGCTGAAAATAGTGGCGCTACCAAAGAAGAACTACAACAAATACTTGGTCGTGCACGCGCCAAGCAGGGCATGTTCGAAGGCGATTTGGTAGAAGGCGAATTGGAAATAGGGCAGGTGAGTGCCATGCTCGATACCATTTTGCCCGCAGCCGAAATAGTAAATATTATATGGAACGAATTTGTCGACACACTAAGTCGTATGTCAAGAATTAATCAATCAACTTTTTAAATTCGTTCTCAATTTATTTTTTATGACGCTCGACATTTTCTTTTCTATTGTAACTATTACCGGGCTTTTTATCATCATAAAAAAATTTACCGACTGGAAAGTAGTTGCGGTGCAGTCATTGATAGTAAATTATATTGTTGCATCCCTGTTCGCTTTTGTGGCCGACTACCAATTGAACATAACAAACATCAATAAAGTTGGTTATTGCCTGCAGGGCGCAGTGCCTATGGGTTTTCTGTTTATACTTTCATTTTATGTTGCCTCGCTGGTAGCACATTATCACGGCATTACCATTACTTCGGTTGTGGGAAAAATGGGCAGCCTTATTATTACTGTTGTTGGTGGTGTTTTGCTGTATTCCGAACAGTTGAGTTTATATGTTATTATCGGAGTGATACTGGCAATGGCATCGGTGTTGCTGGCCAATCATAAAGCAACAGAAGATGAAATTATTATTACCAAAAAAAAGGGACCGGTGAAAGAATTTTTATTGCTCGCATTTTACTTTACAGGAAGCGGTGCAGTGGATTCATCCATAAAATTTATGCAGGCAAAACTTATCACGCCCGAAACAAAATCGCTATACATTGTGATGGTTTTTTTAATGGCCGGATTGTGGGGTGTTTTGTATATGATGTACGATTATTTTAAAACACGAAAAGGTATTTCCATGCGAAGCATACTTGCAGGAATTTTGCTGGGCAGTGTAAATTATTTTTCGCTGGTGTTTGTGGTGCGTGCATTAGCGAGTACCGGTGCCAAAAGTGCTGTTGTGTTTTCTACCATCAACATTGGCGTTTTATTGCTTTCTACATTAAGTGGTGCTGTACTTTTTAAAGAACGGTTTAGCAGCATCAATTATATAGGAATTGGTTTGGCACTCATTGCAATTTGGTTGTTGAGTTTGTAATTTGTAATGAAAATTTTAGTTTAGAAATATGAATGATGCAAAAAGAAAAAAGAAGTGCACCTGGCGATGACACTTCTTTTCAATTCAAATTTAACCCCTTAAATTCTGCTGTAAAAATACGTGTGGCATTTCTATAATTTGTCATATCATTGTCATTAATAAATTTCGTTTAATAAAATATTTGCTCACATGCTTTTTGATGAAACATACAATACTATAACAACTGCATCGGAAGGTATATTCAAAGACCGTGGAAGTAAATTTGTCGGACTTTTGTTTCCAATTCAAAATGACCTGGAATTTAAAAATCACTACAAGGAATTAAAATCTATTCATTCAAAGGCAAATCATCATTGCTTTGCCTGGCGCTTATCTCCGGCCCGCAATATTTTTAAAGTAAATGACGATGGTGAACCAAGCGGAACAGCAGGTCGGCCAATTTTAAATCAACTGCTCAGCAACGAACTTACCGATTGTGCCATTGTGGTAGTGCGCTACTTTGGCGGCACTTTGCTTGGTGTGCCCGGATTGATAAATGCTTATAAAGAAGCAGCTGCAGCGGCTATAGCTAATAACCAAATTATTACCCGCGAAATTGTGAGCCACTATGCCATCACTTTTCCTTATGAACTGATGAATGAAGTGATGAAAAAAATAAAACATTACAACGCTAACATCACAAATCAAGAACAGGAAGAATTGTGCACCATTTATTTCACCGTTGCCAAAAAGCATGAAATATTACTGATAGACGATATTCAGAATAATTATAATTTTGTCGATAAAGTTGAGCTTAAAAATATAAACCTTTTATGATGATAAGAAATTTTTCTATTGCTATTTTAATAGCATTCGGTGCACATAATATTGCACTATCGCAACAACCTGTGGAGTATACTCCTGCCATAGATATTTTGAATGAAGCGCAAACAAATCTGGACGATGAAAATTATAAACTGGCAATTAAGAAGCTGGTAAAAATTAATGAGAACGATACCGCATTTGCATGGGCCAATTTTAAATTGATGGTAACTTATGCGGCAGACTCCAACTATCGTGAGGCTGTAAATTGTGGGCTCAAAGGCCTAAAACTAAATTCTGAATTTCAAAGCCGCTATATAAAAAACGTTTCGAATTATTACAGCGAACTTAATATGCACGACAGTGCTTTTTATTATGTGGATAGTATGGTGCACATGTATCCTTACAATGCCGATGCATATTTTTACAAAGGTTTGGCCTATCTTAATAAAGATGAGAGAGCACAGGGAATTGAAATGTATCAAAAATGCATTACTATGAATCCGGTATTTTCGCCACCACACCGCAACATTGGATACTTGTGTTTAGCCAACAAACATATTATTCCGGCAGTGTTATCACTTTCTACTTATGTATTGCTTAAAGGCGAAGAAGAAGGTGCTGTTCCTGTGCTTGCATCATTGGAAAAACTTTTCAAAAACGAATACACATGGAAAGAGGATACATTAAAACCTATGTTCAAAGAAGGAAATAATTTCGAAGAACTGGAACAGCTAATCACATCGCAAATTGCCTTGCAAAAAAACTACAAATCGAAAGTTGATTTATCCTACACAAATGTTACCAAGCCATTGCAACTCATTCTTGAAAAGATAGAATACAATAAAGATGATAAAGGTTTCTGGATGCAAACGTATGTGCCGTTTTTTGTGGAAATACGAAAACGCAACATGATAGAACCTTTTATTTTAAGCCTGTTTAGCGCTGTTGATGATGATAAAGCAAGTAAAGAAATCGCAAAAAACAAGTCATCGATAAATGCTTTTATAAAATTTGCCAGTGATTATTTCAATGAGAAGCGCAACAAAATGCTAATGAAAATTGATGGAAAAGAAGTAATGAAGGATGTGGAATTTTATGATAATGGTGCCCTCAAATTTGTAGGAACATTGCAGAATAATAAAATTAAAGGGCCAATGAAATTGTATTATTCAAACAACAATCTGCGAAGCGAAGGCGAACTAAACAGCAATGAAGAAAAAGAAGGAGTATGGAAATTTTACTATGAAAACGGAAACCTGAGCGAAGTTTCAGCTTTTAAAAATGGCAAAGCCGAAGGCAAATACCAACAGTATAACGACAGAGGTGTAAAGATAGAAGAAGGAACTTTGGTGAATGGAAAAATTCAGGGAAGGTTATTTTTTTTCTACGATGGTGGCGCAGTAAAACAGGATATTGAAGTGAAAGACGGACAGCGCAACGGAATGTCGTACGACTATTATTCAAACGGAAATAAAAAAACCGAGCGGGAATTTAAAGCCAATGAAGAGAATGGAAAGCATTTAACCTATTTCTACAATGGGCGGTTGAAAGATTCTGTCTACACCAAAGCCGGAAAATACGAAGGCAAATATGTGTTGTATGATATTGCAGGCAGGCTTGCTGGTGTAGGTCAGTTTACAAATGATTATCGCAGTGGCAATTGGAAATGGTATCACCGAAATGGTAAACTCAAAGAAGAAGCAACATACACCAATGGCAAATTGGAAGGCACCGTAAAAAAATATTACGACAATGGAAAACTTGAAGATGAGTCTGTTTATGCAAATGATAAGTTGGAAGGCATAAATAAAAATTACAACCGCGATGGAATACTTTTATCGGAACTTAGCTATCGCAAAGGCAAAGCAAGGGCGTATAAATATTTTGATGTTAACGGAAAGGTTTTGGCCGAAGATACCGAATCGAAAAACAAAATAAATTTTAAGGGCTATTTCGAAAATGGAAATTTATTTGGTGAGGGCCTTGTCGAAAACGATCTATCGCAGGGTGAGTGGAAATACTATTTTGCATCGGGCGCTATTTCATCGAAATTAAATTATAAAGACAATGAGCTCGATGGCAATCAAACTTATTATTACGAAAATGGAAAAATAAAAAAGACTATTACCTATGAAGAAGGTAATGCCGAAGGGTTGGTAAAAACATTTCACGAAAATGGTAAATTGCATGAGCAGTATATTTGTAAGGAAGACAAAATTATTGGACCTTATGAGGCATACTTCAGCACAGGTATTCTGGCCCGTACAAGGTATTACCTCGATGATGAAATGGCGGGTAGTGAGGTTGAATACAACACCGATGGATCGAAAAGTGAGTTCACAAAATATTATAACGGTGAAATGATAGGTGTAGGATATTATGATACACTGGGCAACATTCTGTGCGAAACAGAATTTAAAAGCGATAGCACAAATTTTACAATGTACCACATCAATGGAAAACCAAAGTGGCAATCATCGTACCGCAAGGGATTGTTGAACGGAAAAAATGTATACCTGTTTCCCGATGGTAAAACAAGTTACGAGGGCAACTTTGTAAATGGTGTGCGTAACGGAAAATACAAAAAATATTTTTACAACGGCAAGGTGAAAGAAGAATCGGAATACAGCTATGGCCAACAAACCGGACCGGAAAAGAATTATTATTTCGATGGTCAGCTTTCAAGTGAATACAGCTATGAAGATGGCGATGCGGTGGATGGATTTGTATGGTACAATGTAAATGGGAAAAAGGAATACGAAGGCCAATCGCAAGACAATGAACGCGATGGTTATTTTTATGTGTATAGTGCCGATGGAACAGCGTGTGTGCGCATGCTATATAAAATGGGCGTGCTTACTTCTTACAGCTATATGGATAAAGATAATAAGTATGTGGCCGAAATACCATTGAAAAATGAAAGTGGAAAAGTGTTGGCTTTATTTCCAAATGGCAAAAAATCGTTTGAGTGCGAATATAAAAATGGCTGGTTTCAGGGAAAAAGAATTACCTATAATCCAAGCGGCAATGTACTTGAAGAAAAAAATTATGAAGACGATTGGTTGCAAGGTCCTTACAAAGAATATTACGAAAATGGCAAACTGCGTTACGGTGCTGATTACTTAAACGATCGCAAACATGGCCTGATAAAATATTATAACGAAAAGGGAATATTGGTGAGAGAAGAAAATTTTGTTTTCGGCACGCAACATGGACTTAGTAAATGGTACAATGCAACTACAGGAGCATTAGAAAAAACATACAACTTTGTATACGATGAACCTTTTGAAGTTACCAGCAGTGCAGCAGCGCCAAAGCCAGCGCCAAAGCCGGGACCAAAGCCAGCGCCAAAGCCGGGAGGAAATATTAAGAAGTGATAAGTGGACAGTGGAAAGTTGACAGTGGACAGTGGAGAGAGGAAAGTTAACAGTGGAGAGTGGAAAGTTGTCTGTAAAAAGTCTAAAGAAATTAACTCAAAAGTTTAAAATCGAGAAAGGTTTCAAAGGTCATTATTCAGGCGCAAGTTGACGGTGAAAATTCAGAAGGAGTTATGCCAGAAAGCAAAATACACAATATTGGTCTTGCAATTTGATGGAAGTTTTTTTCCATTCTGCCACTGTCAATGTTCTTATTTTTTCGTGGGGTAATGTGATATTGGTTGCCACACATAATTTTGTAGATGGTTGTAATGATTGTAACATTGCCTGAAAAGTTTGCTCGTTGCGGTAGTTTGTTTCAATAAAAATTTGTGTTTGATTTTTTATCTGCGATTCCTTTTCAAGCGTTTTTATTTTTTGTTGCAATGCCAGTTTATCTTTTGGCAAATAACCATTGAAACAAAATTGCTGACCATTTAAACCCGAAGCCATTAAAGCGAGTAGGATAGAAGATGGGCCAACCATTGGCACAACCCTTATATGTAATTGATGTGCTTGTTCTACAACTTTTGCACCGGGGTCGGCAACTGCAGGCACGCCCGATTCCGAGATTAATCCAACATCGTTGCCCTGCAAGCAATATTGTAAAAAGGCAGTATACGATTGTTCACTGTTGTGTTTGTCAATTTCTAAAAAAACAAATTCGCTTTGTTCGTATTGTGATTCGCAATGCTTTAAAAATTTCCGTGCCGATTTTTCGCGTTCAACAATAAAATATTTTATCGTTTTAATGATATTGAGGGTCGATGCCGGTATCTGGTCTATTGCATAATCATCGCTGAGACTGCATGGTATAAGGTATAGGTTTGCTTTAATCATTTTATTAATCAGCGTATTCTGCTTTAAGTTTCAGCAATGCTTTTTCGCAAGCTTCGTTTAGTAAATCGAACGTGGCCTGAAAACCTTTTTCTTCACCATAAAATGGATCGGGTACACTTTTCATATCCATTTCGGCATATTCAAGCAAAAGCTTCACACGTTTACCTTGGCGTTCGGTTAGGGCCATTTCTACTATGTCGCGTTGGTTCGATTCGTCCATTACAAAAATTACATTGTACTCCGAAAAGTCGGCAGGAGTAAATGCCCGGCTGCGTTGATCACTTATATCCACTCCATTGGCTTTGCTGATTGCAATAGCACGCTTATCGGGCTTATCGCCCGCATGCCACGATGATGTTCCGGCAGAATCGACCTGCCACTTAAGTTTTTGTTCTTTTATTTTTGCTTTCATTATACCCTCAGCCATTGGCGAGCGGCATATATTTCCCAGGCAAATCATTAGTATCTTAATATCCATAATGCAGTTTATTTTTTGCGGGCGCAAATATATATAACCCTTAATGGATAACTAATAAAGCGGTGATGAAAAAATGATTGTTTGCTCAAGGATGGCTTTTGTTTGATAATCCAACAATAAACTACAATAAAAATTTTTGTATTTTATTTTTTTAGTCACGTAGTGACGACATTTTGGTAATAATGAAAATCCATCTGTTTTTTAGTCACGTATTGACGACATTTTGGTAACAATGAAAATGCATCTTTTTTTTAGTCACGTACTGACGACATCTTGGTAATAATGAAAACCTATCTGTTTTTTAGTCACGTAGTGACGACATTTTGGTAACAATGAAAATCCATCTGTTTTTTTAGTCACGTAGTGACGACATTTTGGTAACAATGAAAACCTATGATTACCTAAGCCCTGTAGGGGCGACATTTTTTTGTCATCAAATCTATTGATTAAAATATCGTCCCTATGGGACTTTCCATTTTGATTTTACTCTTTCTACCAAAGTGCCGTCCCTACGGGACTTTCACGGTTTCATATTAAAATTAGTATCGTAGTTTAATCCAACATACGAAAAAGAAAATAAAACACTATCCTTTTTCAAAATCAGAAATGAGTGTTCTCAATGAAATATTGTCATCAAACTTGAATTCAAAAAAAATCATTCCGAAAAATATTTTTCTCAATGCCGCACAATAAACTTCTCCACACCAAATTGTTTTTGTTCGTTTATTCTAATGAAATAAATTCCATCTGATAAATCATCACAAGGAATATTAATTTGTTTTTGATTGAAAGTATTATTGGTATTTATCTCTTTGATGGTTCGCAGTGAGGCATCGTATATTGTTATGGTTACATTGGCCATGTTGTGTTTACTATTTGTGATGTATAAAATATTATTTGCCGGATTTGGCGATAAAGTGTATCCCAAAGAATTCAATGCATTATCATTAATTCCATTTACAATAAACACATCGCTCGGACTGCTACAGCCATTGCTGTCGGTTATGATAACATAATAATTACCAAGCAGCGAAGGAGTATAACAAGCCGAAGTGCCACCAATGGTAATGGGTGCATTGTTAAAATACCATTGATAGGACTGGGCTTGTGAGCAACAAATTTGTGAGCCATTGAAAGTAACAATAGGCTTTGGGGGATTGGCAACAACCGTGATGAAGCTTGTAATTGTTAATGAATCCTGTCCAAAAGAATTGTAAGCAACCAACGTTACAGGATAAGTCCCATACGAAGGAAAATAAATTCCCGCAGGGTTTTGCATAGTAGAAGTGTCGGGCGAAGCACCGGGAAAATACCATTGCCACATATTGGGATTGCCAGTGCTGATGTCAAAAAAATCTATGGCCGATTTTTCGCAAAGAATAGTATCGCTCGAATAAAAAGCAACCAAAGGTGCCACACCTTGTTGCGTTTGACCGCAATCAAATTTTGCTTGTGTACAGGTAGAGTCAATTACAAATCGCCACATATCGTTACGCATCGAAAAATTTGCCAGTGCACCGCCAAACATCCAAAGATTATTCTGTTTGTCTTTCCAGGTCATTGCTCCGATTTTTGGTGGAGGCTTGTTTAATGGAGAAGAAATATTCTTTGTGCCAAACGAATAAGGCTTCAGAGAAGTAGTGTCCCCACTTACATATGTCCACTCATTATTTAAAACATTATAATGCCAGAAGTCATTTAAATTCTGGTTGCCAACTATGGTTTTTCCCCCATATGTCCAAAGATTATAGCAGTCGTCTTTCCAAATCGATTTGTTTTCGAAACGGCCGCGTGGCAGCCTGTTTGAGTCAGGCACACAGTTACTCATATACAATCCGTTCGTTGAAGGCAAAGTGTCACCATTTATCCACTTCCACATATCAGTATTGGTATCATAGTACCATATATCATTATAATCACCGCTTGCACCTGTCCACTTTGACCCACCAAATAAATAGAAATTTCCGTTCGAATCGGACCAACGCACATAGCAGTTTCTTCCACCGGGATTATTGTTTGGTGATGCAACATTCTTTATTCCCCAATTGGGCAAAGCATTACCATTCGAACTTCCATTAACCCATGTCCATTCTTTGGTTGTAACATCGAATTTCCATAAATCATTTCTATCGCTACCGCCAAAGCCTCCAAATAACCATAGAGAATTGTTTTTCCCGGTCCATGTACAGCAAGTTTCGTGACGATAACTGGGAATATTATTTACCGATGGAATCCCTTTAGTTCCAAAAGTGCCTGGACTGGCATTAGTTGTACTTCCGCCAACCCAAGTCCATTGGTTTGTTGGAATATCATACATCCATAAATCGTTCATATCCGCTCCATTATAAATTGATCCGGCAAATAACCAAAGGTGATTATTTTCATCGGTCCACGTTGCCGCTGCCCAACCTCTACCACCTGGATTGTTGGCGGGTGCTGCCACATTTTTTGTACCATAGATGGGCGATAGTCCAAGTAAACCGCCCGAACCTCTTACCCACGTCCATTCATTAGTAGCAGGGTTGAAATTCCACATGTCATCAAAAAAGTTGATGCCCGAAAAAGTTTGTCCGCCATACACCCAAAAAATTCCTGATGTATCGGTCCAGTTTGCACCTTCGTACAAAGCCGGTGGTGTAACAGTTGGTGATGGCACACCTTGAGTGCCATAAACGCCTGTACCATTCAATGCTGAATCGCCATGCATCCATGTCCATTCTCCTGCCTGCGCAAAGGAGTGATTTGCATAAATAATAAATACGATAAAGAGAAGTTTTGTTTTTTTCATGTTTAAATGTTTTTAAAGTAGTAGCACAAATAACTTCAAATAACATTCCAATAAACTCAAGCCACTTAGTGCCGCACAATAAACTTCTCCACACCAAAATGTTTTTGTTCGTTTATTCTGATGAAATAAATCCCATCTGATAAATCATCACAAGGAATATTAATTTGTTTTTGATTGAAAGTATTATTGGTATTTATCTCTTTGATGGTTCGCAGTGAGGCATCGTATATTGTTATGGTTACATTGGCCATGTTGTGTATGCTATTTGTGATGTATAAAATATTATTTGCCGGATTTGGCGATAAAGTGTATCCCAAAGAATTCAATGCATTATCATTAATTCCATTTACAATAAACACATCGCTCGGGCTGCTACAGCCATTGCTGTCGGTAATGATTACATAATAATTACCAAGCAGCGAAGGAGTATAACAAGCCGAAGTGCCACCAATAGTAATGGGTGCATTGTTAAAATACCATTGATAGGACTGGGCTTGTGAGCAACATATTTGTGAGCCATTGAAAGTGACAATGGGCTTTGGAGGATTGGCAACAACTGTGATGAAACTTGTAATGGTAAGTGAATCCTGCCCAAAAGAATTGTATGCAACAAGAGTAACAGGATAAGTCCCATACGAAGGAAAATAAATTCCGGCAGGGTTTTGCAACGTTGATGTGTCGGGCGAAGCACCGGGAAAATACCATTGCCACATATTGGGATTGCCAGTACTGATGTCAAAAAAATCAATGGCCGATTTTTCGCAAAGAATAGTATCGCTTGAATAAAAAGCAACAACAGGTGGAGCATTAAGCGGAGGTTGATTGCAATCTATTTTTGTTTGAATACAATTTGTATCAATCACAAAACGCCACATATCATTGCGATGATTGAAATTAGAATTGGTACCGCCAAACATCCACAGGTTATTTTGTTTATCGAGCCACGACATGGCTCCAATTTTTGCCGGTGGTTTATTCGTTAGTGCCGAAACCGTTTTTGTGCCATAAAAAAAAGTGGTGAATGTTGACGTGTCGCCATTGATATAAGTCCACTCATAATTAGAAGTATTAAAATGCCAAAGGTCGTTCATTGCACCACTGCTTACCATTGCCGAGCCACCAAAAGTCCACAAATTATGGCATGCATCCTGCCAGTTCGATCTGTTTTCGAAACGTGCACGAAGCAACTTATTGAAATCGGGCGCGCAATTGGTTTGGTACAAACCATTTGAGAAACCAACACTATCGCCACCAATCCATGTCCATAGATTAATATTTAAATCGTAATTCCATACATCGTTATAACATTCATTGGCACCATTATTTTTCAAACCACCGCACATGTATAAATTATAAGAAGGGTCGGTCCATCGTGCAAAGCAATTGCGGCCTCCGGGATCATTTGTTGCCGCAGGAAAATATTTTACGCCCCACACCGGTTGAACTTGAGTTAACTGACTTCCATTCATCCATGTCCATTCGTTGGTGGCTATATCATAACGCCATAAGTCGTTGCCTTCGCCCACATTGCGATAACCGCCAAAAACCCATAATGTATTATTGTTTCCTTTCCATGTGCAAGCAGACTCGTGCCGTGGACCAGGCATGTTATTTATTGATGGTACACCCTGCACACCAAAAGTACCTGGGGCACCAGGTGTTGTACTGCCACCAACCCAAGTCCATTGATTGGTTGGAATATCATACATCCAAAAATCGTTTATATCGCCCACTTGATAATTTGCTCCGGCAAACATCCATAAGTGGTTATTATCATCGGTCCATGTTCCCGGGGCCCAGCCGCGACCTCCGGGCGAATTGTTTGGTGCTGCAACACCCTTGTTCCATAAACAGGTGCTTGTGCAACCGCGCCACCGGGGCCTTTCACCCATGTCCATTGATCAGTAGCAGGATCAAATTTCCACATGTCGCTGTAAAAATCGATTCCAAAAATTGATTGCCCGCCATAAAGCCAAAAGATACCTGATGTATCTGTCCAATGCGCACCTTCGTAAATTGCAGGTGGTGTAACAGTTGGAGAGGGTACGCCTTGTGTGCCATACACTCCGGGACTTCCTGTTACCGATGTGCCATTCATCCATGTCCATTCACCTTGCTGTGAATATAGGTTACTCATAGCATTGAGCAACAATAAGGCTGTGCAAAATATTTTTTTCATATTCTTATTTTATTAAAAATTTTTTTTCGACAGTGCTGTTTTTCATCACCATTCTAATCATATAAATTCCTGATGTTTTATTGAGTACTATAAGCTCAGATAAGACTTGTTTATTTTTTTCAATGTTACGTTTTAAAACTTCATCGCCTTTGTTATCATAAATAAAAAGATTAACGGTACCTATATACGAAGAAGATAAATAAATTTCGAACTGTCCGTTGTTTGGGCTGGGACGAATATCAAATGAATTATTATTCGCTTCATTTGTTTTAGTTTCCGTTACTACAAATGAATTGCTCGGGCTGCTGCAACCATTGCTATCTGCTATCAAAACATAATATAAACCCACAATAGTAGGTGTATAGCACATTTGCGTGGCATTGGGTATGGCCACATTGTTCAAAAACCACTGATAACTTACTGCAGGAGAAGAGCACAACTGTGAATTGGCATAAGTAATAACAGGACTTGCAGGGCTTGCAAAAATATTGATAAATTGATTAATGGTAGCGGAATCCTTACCGTACTGATTTGTTGCAACTAATTTTACAGGATAGCTTCCATAAGCATTGTAATAAATACCTGCGGGGTTTTGCAAAGTTGAATTAACGGGTTGCCCACCGGTGAATGTCCATTGCCAGGAAGTTGGATTGCCGTTAGATAAATCAAAAAAATCAACTAATGACTTTTCGCACAAAACAGAATCGCTCGATTGAAAATTTACAACCGGTGCAGCACATTGAATTGATGTTATTACAATTGTATCACTGGCTTCGCAATTGTTTATTGATGCCTGTCCCCAATAAACACCGGAACCTGTTACCCAAATTTGAGAATTTGTATTTCCATTGCTCCACAAATAATTATTGTTGCCCGGTGGCATTGTCAATAAAATAGAATCGCCAATGCATAGTTGCGTATCCAAACCCAAAGCAACTATTGGAATTGCTAACACAGAAATATAAGCAGGGTACAAAAGTGTATCGTTATTTCCATTTGCATCAGTAACAATTAATTGCACATCGAATACACCGGCATTAGGATAGCAAATATTTGTTGGATTCATCAAAGTAGAAATTACTGGCAATGCACCGGTGAAAGTCCATTGATAAGAAATAGCAGTTGGCGATATGCCAAAAAAATCGGTGCAGGAATTTGTACATATATTGGTGTTGGACGATGCTAATGCATTCGTTTTGGCATTGCATTTATAACAATCGCTGTCTGCAACAAACATCCACATGTCATTATACATATTAATATTACCATAACCTTCTGTAGCAAAAAAACGATCCAGCGTGTCGATAAAAGCAATGCTGCCTCCACGCGGTGCCGGTGCGTTTTTATATGCCCCTATACCTTTCAAACCATATACGGCTAAAGTACCTAACGAACCTGAACTTTTTAAACGTTGCCATTGGTTTTTACCTGTATGATAAATCCATAAATCGCGCACACAATTAACCAATGACGAACTATTGTTTACTGCACCAGCAAACAGCCACATATTGTTGCATCGATCGGTAAAACATGCACGCGATTCTTGCCGCGATGAAGGGCAACCGCTATCACTCAATGCGCAATATGAAGTGTAATTTCCTGTATCATTTTGAACATTGGTTCCGGCAATCCAGGCCCATTCATTGCTTGAAGGAAAATATTTCCAAACATCATTGTAAACATATCCATTGGTAAATGATGAATTGCCGCCAAATAAAATAAAGTTGCCCAGTTGGTCTTTCGATTTTGCATGAACCATTCTTGCTGGCGGAATATTGCCAACAGACGGAATGCCTTTTACACCAAAGTTGCCAATATCATTCGCAAGGCTTGTTCCACTCATCCAGGTCCATTCTTGCGTTGCAATGGAATATTTCCACAAATCGTTGTAGTTGATATTGCTGCTATTAGCACCACCAAAAAACCAAAGATTATTGGATGAATCGCACCACGAAGCGTTTGATTCTAAACGCACTCCGGGAGTATTAGCAGGGGAGGGTACACCCTTTGTTCCGAAATTTGCAATACTCTGTACAAGCGTTCCATTCTCCCATGTCCACATTTCTGTGGTTGGATTAAAACTCCATAAGTCGGAATGAAAACCACCACCATAAAGCCAAAAAACTCCGCTTGTGTCAGTCCATGTGATGGCGCATCGTTTACGTGTTCCGGGTGCATTATTTGCTGAAGCAATTCCTTTTGTTCCCGCAATTTTTATAGAACCAAAATCTTTAATTGCCTGCCATTGATTGGTAAAAGGATTATACTTCCACATAACCGTATTGCTGAAAGAAAAATCTTGACCCCCATACATATATAATATTCCATTTTTATCGACCCATGATACCGGTTCGTATAATGGTGGTGGTTGGTTTAGTGACGACCAAATGCCGTAACCAACATTTATTGCAGAGGTATTGGGAATAGTATCGCCCGCCATCCAAGCCCATTTGCCGCCATTTTGTGCTGCCAGCAAGTTTGAATAAAAAACAATTGCCAATACATAATAAATGAATGGCTTCATAAAGTTTGTGGTTAAAAAGCGGTGAGAAAGAAATATGATTAGTCTTTTTCTAACTCATTGTGCTTTGGCATTTCGCGCACTTTTTTGCCTTTATCGTTGATGAAATAATATTCCTTTCCATCGTTGATTAATGCTTCACCATTGCGAAATACTTGTGCATCAGCATACTTTGGTTGTATTGCAAATTTACCAGTGCGATCGATATAGCCCCATTTTCCATTTTCGGATTGTACAGGTGCTAAGTTGCCTTCAAAATTATTTGCATTGGTATAAATAAATTCAATAGCAGTTTCGCCTTTAGTATTTATAAAACCCACTTGCCGCCTTTGCTCACACGTGCCAGGCCACCTTTGAAATCATCAGCAAAATCGTATATAAATGGAATTACCGTTTCACCTTTCATATTGATGTAACCATGTTTGCCACCTTTCATTACGCGGGCAACACCATCATAAAAAATGGAAGCATCATCATATTCAAATGGAATAATTACTTCGCCTTTGGCATCAATAAAGCCACGCTTGCGGCCTTCAAGCACCAGTGCATAACCTTCCATAAATTCGCTGCCGGCATAATATTTTGCCGGTACTACTACTGCTCCGGTTTCAATATTTTTGTAACCCACTTTGGCGTTTTCGTAAAATCGTTGCAATTGAGCATCAGCATTAATACTGGCAAAACACGCTACAACAAAAACTGAAAGAAAGAATTTTGATTTCATTTTTTTTAGGATTTAAAATTAATTCTCCGAAAGTAGAAATTATCTTTCTAATGCACAACATCATTTTGTTGCCAAATTTCTTTTCTTTTACACCGCACTTACTTTTTACGCAAAATGAGATCAGAATTAAAATATGGTTTGCTGGCCGGGCTATCGGCAGTAACAATAATTATGTTATGTGAGATTGGTGGATTCAATCAACTATCAAATTTCAAGATTGGGAATATATGCCGGATGCTAATTCCTTTGCTGCTCATCCCATTTGTGTTTGTAGCTATAAGCAAGAAAAAATATACGGAAAATAATGGCAGCCTCACTTTTTTCGAAGGGCTTATGACCGGCCAGGTTGTGGCAATTATTTTCTCTATCATCTTTTCTTTAACTTTCTGGATATTTTTAAAATATATAAATCCCATTTTCAAAGAAATAGCTTTGCAATACGAAAATAGTGTGATGATAAAGAGTGGGGTAGATGCTGCAACAATAAAAACGCAACTACAGGCTATAGGAAATATTTATAGCGGCACATTTCAAAATCATTTTATGATAGTGTTCACCTATACTGTTTTTGGAACTCTGGTAGCGTTAGTCATTTCATTGTTTATGAAAAGCAGAGCCAAAAATTAAGCACGCAATTCAACATGGAAAATTTTAAATCGGTTACAGTTTTTTGTGCATCATCGGTGCCGACAAACCAATCGTATAGCGACCTGGCAAAGGAAGTAGGGAAATACCTTGCTAACAACAATATCACTTTGGTTTATGGTGGCGGAAACCGCGGACTGATGGGTGATGTGGCTAATGCATGTATGAATGATAATGGAAAAGTAATAGGAATAATTCCTCACTTTTTGGCAGCAAGAGAATATGCGCATACTGGTATTACAGAGTTAATTTTTACTGATGATATGGAGCAGCGTAAAAAACTGTTGTTTCAAAAAAGTGAAGCCATTTTAGTGTTACCCGGAGGCATGGGCACTATGGATGAATTGTTTGAAGCCATTACCAATGTGCAGTTGAAATTAATAAAGCACAAAGTAATTTTATTCAATCACGAGGGGTTTTATGATTCGTTGCTTGTGATGTTGCAGCAAATGCAGCAAAACAACTTTGTAGCTCAATCTACAATCGATAAGATAATTGTTGTTATAAATATGGAAGAGTGCATTGCCTCATTAATAAATAAAGAAATTGAAAATGACTGAGTTGATGTCATTGGGAAAATCAACATTCAAAAAAAGAGTTGACTCCAAAAAGTTATTCTTGCCACAAAAACACGAAAGCACAAAATTTCACTAAGTCGTAAACAAATCATTTATATTGTTTTGTGGGATTTCGTGTTTTGGTGAATTAGTGGCAATTAATCCTTTGTAGACTTTTCAGAGGAGACTTAAAAAAGAAAATACAAAAAATCAATCCAAATCGTTCATGCTTTTTGCTAAATCCAGGTTGTCGAAATACAATTGCATGGGAATAAAATAATTTGTTTGCCATTCACGGGCAATCATTTCGAAACATTGTGCCGGCACACCATAATGATTAAGATATACATAACACCCATTTTCGTGCTGTTCAATGCTAATGTCGAGAATAGAAAAATGCTGTTGCGGAAAATCGCGATGTGACCATGCCTGCACAATCCGATTATTTTGATTGAGCATAACATTCAATCCAAAATTTAAATTATTGCAATAAGAAAAACTTCCGCCAATTTTATCATCGACCGAGGCTTTCATTTCATTAATCTGGCTAAACAATTCGCCATTCATCCAAACATTGTAAACCTGCGATGGGGCAGCATTGAAAAACTCCAGTTGATAAATATTTTTTGTGTCGAGCGAAGTTTTACTTTCCATTATTACAAAAATTATTTTTGCGAATTCAAACCACGAAGTACTTCTTCGGTAATGTCAAAAGTGCTATCGGCATAATGAATAAGTGAACCCGGCTGGTATCCCAATATATATGTATAACCTTTTTCGATGCTATACTTCGAAATGAAATCATTGATTTTAGTCTGAATGGAATCGGTAAGTTTTTTTTCTTTATCGCCAAGCTGATCCAATAATTGATTGCGCATTTCTACCAGGCCCTGCTGCACTTTTGTAAGTTGCTCTTCGCGTTGCATACGTTCCTGATCTGTCATACTCACTGCATCTTTTTGATATTTCATTACCTCTTTTTCCAAACCGGAAGCACGTTGTTTCAAAAACCCATCAATACTGTCTTTTTCTTCTTCGAATGCCTTATTGATGTTTTTAAATAGTGTGTAGTTATCGTAAAGTGAATCGTTATTAACGTATACAATTTTAATTCCCGAACTGTTTACCGGAATTGCTTTGCTCACATCTTTCGATGCCGGATCATAAACTTTGTAAAACAAAAATGCCACCGCAGCAGCAAGTATTAAATTAAGAACAAGAGAAATGTTTTTCATAAAAAATTGATTAACTATAACTATATACGTAAAAGAAATTATTTGCTGAGGTACAGGTTGCGTTCGCCATAAATGGTTGTAAAGAACTCATCGTTCAAATCATCGATAAAATAAATGGCCTCGCCTGTCGATTTCATTTCGGGACCAAGTTCTTTATTTACATCCAAAAATTTATTGAAACTAAACACAGGGATTTTTATAGCGTATCCTTTCAACTGAGGATTAAAGGTAAAGTCGCTCAATTTATTATGCCCTAACATTAATTTTGTTGCATAGTTCACGTAAGGTTCGTTGTAGGCTTTTGCTATAAATGGAACGGTGCGCGATGCGCGTGGGTTGGCTTCAATAACATAAACTACTTCGTTCTTTATGGCAAACTGAATATTGATTAAACCGATTACATTCATGGCCTTGGCAATACGCGTAGTAATAGTTTGTATTTGCTCGATAACATTTTTACTAAGATCGAAAGGAGGCAATACGGCATTACTATCACCACTGTGTATGCCTGCCGGTTCAATGTGTTCCATTATACCTATGATGTAACTATTTTCGCCATCGCAAATTGCATCGGCTTCGGCTTCAATTGCTTTTTCAAGAAAGTGATCGAGCAATACTTTGTTACCAGGAATATCATTTAAAATATTTACAACATGCTGTTCAAGTTCTTGTTCGTTGATAACGATTTTCATTCCCTGTCCGCCTAACACATAAGAGGGACGCACCAATAAAGGGAAACCCAATTCGCGCGATAATTGAACTGCCTGATCGGCATCTTCAATCACACCAAATTTTGGGTAAGGAATATTTAAATCTTTTAGCAATGTTGAAAAACTGCCACGGTCTTCGGCAAGGTCGAGCGACTTATAACTTGTGCCTATTATTTTTATTCCATAGCGATCCAATTTCTCCGAAAGTTTCAACGCAGTTTGTCCTCCAAGTTGAACTATTACTCCTTCGGGTTTTTCGTGCAGAATTATATCATAAATGTGTTCCCAAAATACCGGCTCGAAATAGAGTTTATCACTTATATCAAAATCGGTAGAAACTGTTTCGGGATTACAATTTATCATGATGGTTTCGTAAACCACATTCTTTGGCTGCCAATACCCCGTGCACACAACTGTAGTCAAATTCAATCCCTTGTCCAATTCGGTTAGGTCCCGAGCCCAACACAATTACTTTCTTGTTGGTTGAACTAATGCTTTCGTTTTCGCTATCGAATGTTGAGTAATAATAGGGAGTCTTTGCTTCAAACTCTGCAGCACAGGTATCAACTAATTTCCAAACACGTTTTATTTCTAAATCTTGTCGTTTGTTAAACACCTTACTTTCGAGGCAACCTAGTAAATGGGCAATTTGGCGATCGGCATAACCTTTTACCTTAGCATCACTCAAAACATGGCGAGGAATATTTTCGATGGTGTATTTTTTTAATTCCGATTCGAAAATAATAAGGTCTTCTATTTGCTTCAAAAACCAGATATCAATTTTTGTGAGCTTACAAATGGTGGTAACAGGAATGCCCATTTTCAAAGCATCGTATATATGGAACAGCCGGTTCCAACTTGGATTTGCTAAACTGTCGAGCAAGAATTTTTGATCGGTGCTTTCACGGCCATCAGCACCAAGTCCATTACGTTTAATTTCGAGCGATTGTGCTGCCTTTTGCAATGCTTCCTGAAAACTTCTGCCTATACCCATTGCTTCGCCCACTGATTTCATTTGTAATCCAAGATGACGATCGGCACCTTTAAATTTATCGAAATTCCAACGTGGTATTTTTACAATAACGTAATCTATTGATGGTTCGAAAAATGCTGAAGTGCTTTTAGTTACCTGATTTTGCAATTCATCGAGATTGTATCCTATAGCCAGCTTGGCTGCAATTTTTGCAATGGGGTAACCGGTAGCTTTAGATGCCAATGCCGATGATCGTGAAACACGTGGATTAATTTCAATAACTATTATTTCTTCTTCGTTATTGGGGTTGAGCGAAAATTGTATGTTACATCCTCCGGCAAAATGCCCTATGCCATTCATGCATTTGATAGCAAGATCGCGCATACGTTGGTATACAGTATCGGGCAGTGTCATGGCGGGTGCTACAGTTATGCTATCGCCAGTGTGTATACCCATGGGATCGAAATTTTCGATAGAACAAATGATGATAACATTACCAGCATTATCGCGCAACAATTCCAATTCAAATTCTTTCCAACCACTAATGCTTTGTTCCACTAATACTTCGTGACTTGGCGATGCATGCAATCCTCTGGTAAGTGCCGTTTCGAAATCTTTGGCTTCGTTTACAAAACCACCACCGGTGCCACCGAGTGTAAATGATGGACGAATAACCAATGGGAATCCAATTTCCTGTGCAATTTCTTTTCCTTCAAGAAACGAAGTTGCTGCGCGTCCTTTGCAAACATTGGCGCCTAGTTTCAACATTCGCAATCGAAACAACTCGCGGTCCTCTGTTGTATTTATTGCATCAACATTTACACCTATCATTTTTACACCATACTTCTGCCACACACCGGCTTTATCACAATCAATAGCAAGGTTGAGGGCAGTTTGTCCGCCCATAGTCGGCAACACTGCATCAATTTTATGCTTCTCCAAAATTTCGATAATGGATTTTCGTGTAAGTGGTTTCAGATAAATATTATCTGCTGTAACCTTATCGGTCATGATGGTTGCCGGATTCGAATTGATGAGTGTAACCTCTATGCCTTCATCTTTCAAAGAACGCGATGCCTGTGAACCGGCATAATCAAATTCGCATGCCTGACCAATTATGATTGGTCCGCTTCCAATAATTAAAACTGACTTAATGCTTTTATCTCTTGGCATATAGCAACTACTACTTTTTAGTTTTTAACAATATCAACGTTCATAAATAAAACCTTTGATTATCAATGATTAACGAACACATTTCGAAAGTTGGCCAAATTTTTAATTTAGTTTACTAACAATTGTTTACTTTTGATTTCCTCAATATTAAAACGATGTATTGAAATAATCGATTCGATAACCACTACTAGGTTTCAATAAATCGTGGCGAAAGTAATTCTTTTTGCAAAGTTTTATTTTAATTATTATGAACAAAAACGAAGGATATATACGGCATTTAGGCTATAATTTATTTTATAGAAAATATGGTACGGGCGAAAATATTTTGCTCGCGTTTCATGGCTTCGACCAAACCAGCGAACACATGCAGGCATTATCGTTTGCCGTGGATGGTAACTATACTGTTTATGCATTTGATATTTTTTTTCATGGCAATAGTTATATCGATGAAGAAGTAGAAGATCCTGTTCTTACTAATTCTGTTTTTGCTGATATGATGCAATTTTTTTCTCGACAGGTTTCACATTAAAAAAGCATCGTTACTCGGTTATTCATTAGGTGGAAAAATTTCTATGGCTTTGGTAGAAGTGATGCCATATAAATTCGAAAATATTTTTCTCTTAGCCAGTGATGGATTTAACCGCAGTTTTTGGAATAGCTTCGTAGCACGGTCCGCAGTGGGGCAATACATTTTCGAAAAAGTAATTCGTCATCCGGAATTTTTCGTAAAAATTTCGGGCATTATGCAAAAGATGAAAATTTTACCTGCAAAAATGCATGCGTTTTTGTTGCTACAACTTGAGTCGGAAGCAAAGCGCAAGAAAGTTTACGATGTTTTACTTTTATTCAGGGAGTTACGCCCCGATTTGAATCGCCTTCGCAAAACTGTAAAACGTTACGATTTAAATTTGCAAATAATTGTTGGCAAAAATGATGATGTGGTATTGCCGCAACCTGCTATTGATTACATGAAAAAAATTGATGAAGCTAAATTGCATATTCTCGATTGCGGGCACAATCTTTTATTGGAGAGTGATAAAATTGGAAGCATTGTTAGAAACAATTCTTTTCACACCGTATCGTGGGAAATGAAACACACGAGCAAATAAGTTTTCCATTCTTATTTTTAGGCACTTACCCAAAGCAACTCCATGTTGAATTGTTTTTCATCAGTTAATTCACACCGGTGTAAAAGTATTAATCAGAGTCTAAAATTATTTACAACAAAAATCTATACCAGTTTTCCTTTTATATAAACTTGTTCAATGCAATTTTCGGTGAACGAATAGGGTATGTAATCGAGCGAAGGAATTTTATTTGTTACAAAAACATTTGCGGCTTTTCCCTTTGAAATACTTCCTGCAATATTATTTACTTTCATTGCATAAGCACTGTTTATAGTTGCAGCATTGATTGCTTCGGCCGGAGTCATTTTTAATTTTATACAAGCAAGCGACAAAACAAAAGGCATACTACCCGATGGCGAAGAACCAGGATTGTAGTCGGTAGCCAATGCAATAGGCAATCCACTATCGATCATAAATCGTGCGGGCTGATAATTTAATCCCAGAAAAAATGCTGCAGAAGGCAACAAAGTAGGAATGGTTTGTGAAGGAAGCAATGAATCAATTTCGGCATGAGTAATATGTTCACAATGATCGACCGAAGCTGCGCCATACTTTACCGCAACTTGCACAGCACCTATATTATCAAGTTGGTTGGCATGTATTTTTGGTGTGAGCCCATATTTTATTCCGGCCTCTAATATTTGTTCTAATTCCTGAATGGTATAAAATCCGCGATCGCAAAATACATCAATGAAATCGGCAAGTTTTTCCTCTGCTACTATAGGCAACATTTTATCAATGATCAGGTCGATATAAGCTTGCCTGTTATTTTTATATTGAAGCGGAATAGCATGTGCACCTAGAAAATTGGACTTAATAATTACATTTGTCATTTGTTTTAACTGTTGTATTACACGCAGCATTTTTAATTCACCTTCTACAGTTAACCCATAGCCACTTTTAATTTCGATGGCACCTGTGCCTAAATGTATCATGTTGCGTAATCGGTGATAGGCACTTTCTAAAAGTTCTTCCTCGGTAGTTTGATTGAGCAATAGTGCCGAGTTTAAAATGCCTCCACCATTGGCAGCAATTTGCTCGTAACTCAATCCTTTGATGCGATCAACAAATTCTGAGTGACGTGGTCCGGCAAAAACAATATGTGTGTGCGAGTCGCACCAACATGGCATCACATATTTTCCGCTTACATCCTTTATTTCCACTTTATCGTGTTCAGTAAATTTAGGAAAATTATCCATAGCGCCAAAAGAATCTATTTTTCCATGGTGCATGCATAACCAGGCATTATCAATGGTATTCAAGGTTGCCATTTCCTTACCGCGCACAAGTTCGTTCGTGTTTACCTGTACCAGTTGTTTTATATTTTTTAGTATCAGCATAATTAAATGTAATCTTAATGGTGTAAAAAAATATCAATTTATATTGTTGCTATTAATAACAAAGCGGTATGGAAGTAAGGCATGGTCCCCTGCATAGGAGACACCTATGCGAGGGGTAACTTTTATTTTTGTTTTGTCTAATTGGATATGGCAATCCTCAATCCAAATTTTACTTCCCAAAAAGCTTTCACCGCTATTTGAATAGTGAATTCCTAATGCTTGCGAAACGGTACCCGGCCCTGTTGTCAATTTATTAGTGAGTTTGTTGTGACCTCTGCGTTGCAACATTTGGGCAATACCTTTGTAAGGTTTAATGTTTCGAATGAGCACTGCGTGCGGCTCTCCGGGTTTATTGGTTACAACATTAAAAAGTGAATGTATGCCATAGCATAAATAAACATAGGCAATACCCGGATTGCCAAACATAACTTCGGTACGTGCTGTTCGCTTGTTATTATATGCATGTGAAGCTTTATCAACTATACCTGTATACGCTTCAGTTTCAATAATGATTCCTGATGTTTTTGCATTGCCAAAATTTGTAACAATCACTTTACCAATTAAGTTATGTGCTATTTCCAATGTATTCTCGTTTTGATAAAAAGGCAGTTGAAGTTTCATTTTGGAAAAACAATTTCAGATTCATTATTCTTTGCATCGGGCTTAATTATCAAACGAATTGCCCTATCGTAATTCAAATAATTATAAACCCAATTTACAAACACCAGCATTTTATTTCGAAAACTTTCTAATACCATCAAATGCAAAAACATCCATGCCATCCAGGCTGTCCATCCGCTGAGCTTAATTCCAAATGCCTGAAAAATAGCTTTGTGCCGGCCAATAGTTGCCATCGATCCTTTATCGAAATATTCAAAAGGTTTCAATTCTTTATTGATTGCCATACGTTTTAAATTTTCGCATAACACATTGGCTTGTTGTGTGGCAACAGGTGCTACCATGGGATGGCCGTTTACATATTTTGCATCGCCATCCATACATGCTATATCACCAATGGCGAAAATATTTTCACTGCCCTTTAGTTTATTGTATCGGTCGGTTAGCAATCTATTGCCTCTGTTGTATTGGGTTGTATCAAATCCATCCACAGCATTTCCTTTTACACCGGCTGCCCAAATCACCGTTGATGTTTCTATAATATTTCCATCAGAAAGTGTAGCAGCATTACCATCGTAATTTGTAAGCTTTACGTTAAGCCAAACTTTTACTCCCAGGCTTTGCAAATCATTTAAAGCTTTTTGTGATAAATCGTTATCGAACATCGAAAGAATTTCATCGCCCGATTCTACCAAATGTACGTGCATCATTTGTTTGTTCAACTCGCGATAATCCATGGGCAGCACATGGTTTTTCATTTCGGCAATGGCACCTGCAAGTTCCACACCGGTAGGGCCTCCGCCCACAATTACAAAATTAAGATTGCGTTCAATTTGCTTTGTGTCGGAAGTGGCAAGGGCAGCCTCAAACTCTTGCAGCACATTGTTTCTTATTGCAATGGCATCGGTAATACTTTTAAGTGTGAGGCAATTTTTTTGTAACGAAATATTGCCAAAAAAATTTGTGGTTGCACCTGTGGCTAAAATTAAATAGTCGTAATCAAAGTCGCCAATACTTGTTTGCACTTTATTTTTTGTACTGTCTATTCTTAAAACTTCGCACATTCTGAAAGTTGCGTTGTCTATTGGCCCGGTTATTTTGCGGATAGGGTAGGCAATAGCATCGGGACTAAGGCCGCCCATGGCAACCTGATACATCAATGGTTGAAAATTGAAATAGTTATTTTTATCTAAAAGTGTCACATCGTAAGGTGCACGTTTCAATTTTTTCACACATTGCAGTCCTCCAAAACCGGCACCGATGATTACTATTTTTTTTCGCACATTCATTTTGATTATTCGATCAAAGTTTTAATCATTGCAAAGTTGGATTATTCATTTATCATTACATAATTTAATAATGGAAATATTTCATTTAGATTTTCTTACAATACGATGGCTCGATTTACTTGATATAACCATAGTTGCTTTTATACTTTATAAAATTTACGATTTACTTAAAGGAGGCATTGCCATCAACATTTTTTTTGGTGTATTATTTATTTACATACTGTGGTTTTTGTGTACAAAATGGCTCAAACTAACTTTACTTGGTGCATTGCTGGGGCAGTTTATGGGTGTAGGAGTGCTGGCACTTATTATTGTTTTTCAACCTGAGCTGCGCAAATTTTTAGTACTACTTGGTACCAACAGTCTTACTATAAGAAATATTTTCAAGAAGCAATTTACAATGAAAGATGATGGCTCAACTCAAGTAAACTTTACACCAATTGTAAAAGCATGTAAGAATATGTCGGCATCGAAAACAGGGGCTCTTATTGTAATAGCGGGCAACAATGATTTAACTTATTACGCAAATAGTGGCGATGTAATAGATGCTGTAGTTTCGAAGCGTTTGATAGAAAGTATTTTTACTAAAACTTCGCCTATGCATGATGGTGCATTGATTATTCAAAACAACAGAGTGAAAGCGGCACGATGTATTTTGCCCATTACGCAGGAAGATGATTTACCGGCACATTTTGGTACAAGGCATCGTGCGGCTGTTGGCATATCGGAGCAATGCGATGGTGTAGCAATTGTTGTATCGGAAGAAACAGGCGAAATTTCGATTGCACATGATGGTGAATTGATACAAAAAATTGCCATTGGGGATCTGGAAAAATTACTGACCAAATTATTAGTAGACAATAAGTAAACAAGTTGCACTATGGCACGTATAAATATTGAATTTCCTCACGACAAAATAATTTTCGAAACATCAATAACGGTTCAGGTTTCGGATATTAATTATGGCAATCATTTATCCAACGATGCTGTATTGCGGTTGTGTCAGGAAGTACGAATGCGATTTTTAAAACAATGGAATTACACCGAACTCAATATCGAAAATCTGGGAATAATAATGGCCGATGCTGCATTGGTATTTAAAGGTGAAGGTTTTCATGGCAACCAACTAACCATAAGCATGGCCATAGATGACATAAGCCGTGTGTCGTTCGATTTATATTATAACATAAAACACAATGAACGTGAAATAGCCATCGTTAAAACGGCCATAGTATTTTTCGATTACAAGTTGAAAAAAGTAAGTGCTTGTCCGGCAGCATTTTTATCGAAACTCAAAACTTAATTATCTTTCAGTTTCGAAGCAAAATATTTTTTCAATTTATCCAACTTTGGTTTTATAACAAAGGCGCAATAGGATTGATTTTTATTGTTGTTATAATAATTTTGATGATAATCGGGAGCCGCAAAAAATTTCGGTGCGGGCGATACTTCGGTCACAATTTTATTATCGAAAATTTCCATTCCATTCAACTCAGCCAATACAGCTTTTATGGTTTCTAATTGCTGATTGTTGTGGTAAAAAATCACACTGCGATATTGCGTTCCCACATCGGCACCTTGCCGGTTGAGGGTTGTAGGATCGTGTACCGAAAAAAACATTTCGAGAATCTCGGTGAGCGACAATTGCGAAGCATCGTATTTAATTTCTATTACTTCGGCATGACCTGTGGTTCCGCTGCAAACGGCTTCATAGCTTGGGTTGTCGGGCTTTCCACCGGCAAATCCTGAAACAACAGAAATTACCCCACGAAGATTTAAGTATACTGCCTCTACACACCAGTAACATCCACCACCAAGGGTGATAGTTTCTATATTTTGTTCGGTCAACATATTTTGCTTTTTATTTTGAAAGTGATTTATAAAAAAAAATGATCCTGCAAATTATGCAGGATCACCTTTATCGTTTTCGGAGAAAAATTATTTACCCTGCATTTCCATTCCCGGCTGCTGTGCAGTAGGAGGAACGCCTTTTATAACTTTCAACAATTGCACATCGAAAACCAACGTAGAAGCTGGAGGGATAGGGCCGCTGCCTTGTGGACCATAAGCTAAATCGGATGGTATAATAAGTGTTGCTTTGCCACCTTCTTTAAGTTTCATTAAGCCCATGTCCCAACCCGGTATAACACGGCCAACACCAAGCGGAAATGAAATAGGTTCTTTACCTACCGATGAATCGAACTCTTTTCCATTTAATAATTTGCCCGTATAGTTTACAACTGCAGTATCGCCAGCCATAGGAGACATGCCTGTTCCGGGGTCTTGAATAATGGCAATTAAGCCATTAGGATCGGCAGGAGTGGTGATATTGTTTTTAGCAATATATTCATTCCGCTCTGTTACTTCTTTGGTTTTTAGTTTTGTTTGAAATGCTTCGAGTGATTGTATTGAATAGACTTTTACAAACATTTTCATCTTATCGCCTTTCTTAAAATATGCCGGAAGGGCCTGACCGATTTTTGCAAAAACGAATCGGCACTGGCAATCATTACAGCACTATCGCCTGGCGACATCAGCATCATACCTTCTTGAAACGAGCCTTTGAAAGGTGGTTCGGGCATTTGAGTCACAATAGGATCAACCGATTCTTTTGTTGATTCATATAAAGTAGAATCGCTCATTGTAGTATAGCGATAATGCATTTCTACAATATCTTCTTTTTTTGGTTTTACCTCACTCTTGCCTGCTGCAAATATTTTGTATTGCAATCCATTGGCATTGGTTTGAAAATCCGGCTTTTTACAAGCATTAACTGCGATCACCGTAGTTGCAATTACATAAAAACTTACTTTTTTTAAATTCATAACAATATTAATAATTTTAATTTCTTTCTTTTATTTCGATAAAACAATTGAGTGCGCTGGCATAGGGAATCTTATTATTATCGCCAGTGATGCCGTAAGCGAGGTGCGAAGGTATAATTAATTGTGCTTTCTCGCCAACTTTCAACAATAATGCTATTTCGTGAAACCCATTTGGCACATCGTATTCGCCCACTTTAAATGTTAGCAAACCGGTGCTATCGCTGCTGTAACAATGCGTTCCATCCAGTAAATAAACACTGTAGGCAGCTTTCACGTTATCACCGCTTTTAATACTATCGCCTTTAGATTCTATCATTTTATGGTAACGCAGTCCGCTTGGTGTTTTTATCATTTTTAGCTCGTGACGCATAATATAGCCTTCTATGGTTTCTTCTTCGGCCTTTAAAATCTCTTTATTTTTTTCTATCAAATTTTCTTTGATAGCCTGTTCCTGTTTTTGGGTATCGCTGTTCACTATTTTTTTAGGCTCATGGTTGCACGAAATAATACATAAATTAATGCATAAAAGAGACGCGAAAAGATAAAGCTTATTTTTGAAATTCAGGTTCAATGCTCTGCAAAGGTTAGGTAAAATATAAACTATGTTTGGAGTAAAGCGGATTCATATTGTTTCAACAACGATTCGAATTTTGCAATAGTATCTGCAAGCGAATCCATCGATTTTCCACCGGCAGCATTTTGATGACCACCACCATTGAAGTGTGAAGCTGCTAATTCTTTTACCGAAAATTTTCCCTTAGAACGGAACGAAATTTTAATGATTGTATCGTGCTCGCAAAAGAATGCTGCCATTTTTATTCCTTTAATACCCAATGCATAATTTACAATGCCTTCGGTATCGCCTGTTTGATGGTTGTATTGTTTTAGTTCATCTTTGGTAATGGCCATGTATGCAGCATTGTACTGTGGAAAAACCACCATTTTTTCTTTCAGGCAATAGCCCAAAAAACGGGTACGTTGTTCCGAGTAATTATCGAATATGGCTTCGTATATTTCGTTTGGTACAACACCGCAATCAATCAACTTTGCTATCATCCTGTGTGTGTCGCCAGTAGTTGACGAAAAGCGGAACGAACCTGTATCGGTCATCACACCTGCATACAAGCACGAAGCAGCGTATTTGCTGATTTTGTAATTGCTATCCAAAGCCTGCACAAAATGAAAAACTAACTCGGCTGTAGAACCTGCTGTAGGATAACTTAAAGTATAATCACAAAAATTTACCGGCTCTAGGTGATGGTCAATCATTATTCTTTTTGCCTTCGATTGCATCAAACTTTCGGTGAGTTTTTCAACACGAGTGGCTTCATTAAAATCTAAACAAAAAATCGTATTGGCTTTCAACATTAACTCAACACACTTGGCTGCATTGATATCATATGTATGTACTTGCTGGCCTTTTGTCATCCACAATAAAAAATCGGGATAATCACTGGGCAACACCACATGAGTTTCTATGCCAAGTGAAGTAAGAAACTCGTACAAAGCCATACTGGAGCCCATTGCATCGCCATCGGGTTTGTGGTGTGTAGTAATAACTACCATTTTCGATTGGTTTACTAAAGTCGAAATCTCAGCTATTTCGTTTGTATTAAATTGTGGTATCATTTACCGCTTGTTTCCAATTATTGTGCGAATAAAGGATATAAAATTCAAATGTTTGCTATGCAGCTAATTTTAGATTTTTATTTCGATTTAGAAAAGCTGTTGTGTACAACATTTTATTTGGTCAATTAAATAAAAGTTAATCATCCAATATAAAAATACGAATTTAAAAATTGAGTTATCATTGCATATTGAATAACATGGCAATACTTAAAATCAGGTTTTTACAGATTTACCGCGAGTGGCTGAAATTGAACTGGATATACAGGTTGTTGATGCTTGCAGCACCTCCGCTTATTGTGGGTGCCATTGCATGGCAGGCAAGCACCGATGAATCTACAGCAAATGCCATTGCAATAGTTATGGGACTTGTTATTTTTTCGATGCATCAATTGCGAAAAGATAAGCGAATGCTTAAAGTGCAATTCGATAATTGCCTTCAAATTTTTGCAATAGAATATTTTGCCTTAGCACTTCCGGTTTTTGCTTGTTTAATTTTCACCTTGCAATGGAAGGCCGTTCTCTTTTTATTAGCGTGCATCATTTTCACATTAACCGTAAAGCTGAATTTTGTACGAACACAATCGGTACAATATACATTCCTCAAAGTACTTCTGCCTCATTACGAGTGGGTTTCGGGATTGCGCAAATCGGGTTTGATTTTTCTCATCATTTTTCTTTTATCGTGTGTTCTCTCGTTTTTACCTTACGTTACTATTAGTCTTCTGTTTTTACTCACAGTATTAGTGATGGGATTTTATAATGAATATGAGCCACTCGATTTGCTTGTATTGTTTAAAAAGAATAGTTGGCAATTTCTATTTTATAAAATAAAATCGATGTTGAAAATTTATGGTGCGTTGGTAATTCTTCCCAATTCATTGTACATTATTTTTCATCGTGATGAATGGTACATCATTGTAGCGTTTTTTATATTGTGCATATTGGCATTAATGGCCACGTTAATATTAAAATACAAATCATATTACCCTCATGGCGAAATAAACTCAGCCGGAGTAATACAAGCAATGGTTACCATCAGCATTTTGTTTCCACTCATATTTCCCATTCCGTTGTTTGTAATATTTTATTATTTACCACAGGCCGGCAAAAATTTAAACTCCTATTTGCATGATTTCAATTAAAAACCTAACCGTGCAGTATGATAAACATGTTGTGCTGCAACATTTAAATCTCGAGATAACTTCGGCAGTAACGCATGGCATTCTGGGGCTCAATGGTTCGGGCAAAACAACAATGTTCAATGCCATTTATGGTCTATTGAAAATTAGCGATGGAGAAATAATATTCGATGGAAAAGTGCTTCCCAAAACAATAATTTCTTTCCTCGAATCGGAATTATATTTTTTTAGCAACATCACTGCACGAGAGTTTCTTTTGCTATTCGAAAACAAAAATAATATTGACGTTGAGCAATTAGCGGCCATGCTGCATTTACCTTTGGATGAGCTGATAGAAAATTATTCGCACGGCATGAAAAAGAAACTTGCATTGTTGAGTTTACTGCCACAGGATAAACCGTTTCTCATGCTTGACGAACCCTTCAACGGCCTCGATTTGCAGTCGGTAGAAACGCTGAAGCAAATTATTTTTAAATTGAAGCAACAGCGAAAAACAATGATAATATCATCACACATTATCGAAACTCTTTTCGAAACTTGCGATGTGATTCATTACCTGAACGAAGGTAAGATTGAGCAATCATTTGCCCGCGAAAATTATAACCAAATATCGGAAACCATACTCAAAAAACTGAACGACAATACAGCAAATAAGTTGAATTCGATTTTTGATAACAAAGCATAACGCGTAATTGATTATACTCGCACCCTATAATTGCAGAAAATGGAAAACGGGTGGACAAAAATTTTTGAAACAGATCAAAAAATGACTTCGCTTATAGTATTGTCGCTACTCAAAGAAAACAATATAGAATCGGTTGAACTTGACAAGCGTTCATCTTCATATGCCGGCTTTGGTGAAATAGAATTGTTTGTGAAAGATGATGATGTTACCATTGCAAAAATAATTGTAGACCAATATAAAAATGAATAGTTTTTTTCAACGGGCTTTATCGGGTGCAGCTTTTGTTGCAGTGATGTTAGGATGCACCATTGCCGGTCCTGTTCCTTTTTTGTTATTGTTTTTTGTGATAACTCTGATTGGCCTTTACGAATATTACTCAATGGTAAGCAAGTATGGTGTGGCGTTTAACAAAACTATTTTCTTTTCTGTATCAGCATTAATTACTGCGCTGTGTGCACTCTCATCGTACAACAATTTGCTTTCGATACAACCATTGCCTTTGTGCGCTGCATTGGTGTTCTTATATTTTTTGTTTGAATTATTTGCAAACAAAGACAAACCATATCTTAATATTGGTGCATCAATCACCGGAATAATTTATGTGGTGCTACCCTTTTCGTTATTTATTTATCTGACCTTTCACACACCCATTAACGGATATAATTACTTGATGGCAATTGCACTTTTTATTTTGCAGTGGAGCAGCGATACGTTTCAATATTTATTTGGCATGACACTCGGTAAGCGAAAATTATTCGAACGTATATCACCTAAAAAATCGTGGGAAGGTTTTATTGGTGGCTTGATAACAACTATGTGCGCTGCCTATTTTATGAACATATATTTTCCATTTTATACCAAGGCCGATTGGATAATTATTGCAGGTATCATTGTAGTATTTGGCACCATGGGCGACCTTGTAGAAAGTTTATTGAAGCGAAGTGTGGACGTTAAAGATTCAGGAAATATTATGCCCGGCCACGGTGGCATTCTCGACAGGTTTGATGGCTTACTTGGTTCTATGCCATTTGTATTTGCGTATATTTATTATTGCACTTGATTTAAGCGTAACCCTGTATTTTGTAAACCAGCATTCCCACACATTCATGTATCAATTGTTCCCAGGCCTGCATGCTATCTATGTTTGGAATAATCAATTTATCCATAGTGAATATACCCACACCTGAGCGCTCGTCTACCGGAAAATAATCGGCATCAATACTGGCTTTTACAAAACATGCTTTGGTTCTGCGAATGTGTATGGCCGATGTAATTATTAATATTTTCTTTCCGGCAAAATTCGCCTTCAATATTTTTGCGCTGTTTGCAGCATTCTCATAAGTATTGCGCGATTCATTTTCTACAACAATATCACTGTCGGGAATTTGCATATTCAAAAGAGTTGTTTTGAGCAAGGACGCTTCTTTAATATTTTGAAAATTTACAAAACCCGAACCTCCGCTTAAAAATATTTTTCCTATTTTATTCGAACGATACAAATCTACTGCTTGCAACAATCTGTCGACACTGCTACTGTATACGATGCGGCCAACTTCGCTGTTATAAAATTTTAATGAACCACCCATCACCACACCAACAGCGTAGGGTGTGTCAATTTGTGTTTGTGAATAGGAACGCACTTCCCATGCATGCACAAGTTGATTGATGATAAATGGATTTGTAAAAAATAAAAGCAATAGGAGGGAAGCGATAAATGTTTTTCGTGACCGTTTTAAATCCTTTATAAATGCCGCATATAGCGCTAAGGCCACCACCCATGTGAGCGGGTAGGTTATAAAACTCAATATTTTTGAAAGAATAAAAAACATAACTTGCGGCCTGTTTGCAAAGAATGCAAAACTAACATTCATTACCATTGAATTAATATGAACAAAAAATTACTCAGCACACTTTTTATAGGCCTTGTTTTTCAATCGAAATTATCGGCACAAACACTTAATCTTACTACCGTTTCGGCTTTACCTACCAATTTTAAAGAAGGCTCAGGTTTAATTTATACATCTACCGGGAAACTGCTTACTCATAACGATAGTGGCGGAAAAAATGAAATTGCTATAATGGATACACTTGGCAATCTTCTTAAAACCATTGTGGTGGATAGTGCAACCAATGTTGACTGGGAAGATATCACCAATGATGTAAACGGCAACTATTATATAGGTGATTTTGGCAACAACCTCAACGACCGCACCGATTTAAAAATATATAAAATCCCTAATCCTGAATTGGCAACAAACGATACCGTGGTAGCACAAACTATTTCGTTTACATTCAGTAACCAAACAGCTTTTCCTCCTGCCAATTCCGAATTGAATTTCGATTGCGAAGCCCTTGTATGGAAAAACGATTCGTTATTTGTTTTTACAAAAAATCGTACTGTGCCTTTTAATGGTTACACTTATATGTACTCCATGCCCGCAACTCCTGGAAATTATATTGCCCAACTTACCGACAGTTTCTATTGCGGCCCTGGCCCAAAAGAAAATTATTGGATAACAGCCGCTGCTTTCAATGCTACACGCGATAAATTGGTTTTGCTTTCAAGTGCCCAAATATGGCTGTTTCAAAATTTTACCGGCACCGATTATTTTGGTGGTAATGTTTCAAACTTACAACTGTCGGGCTTTACACAAAAGGAAGGTATTACTTTCGATAATGGCCTGCAACTATACATTTGCGATGAACAAACTTTCGGTTTTTTTGGCAATATTTATAAAACAGATTTGAATACTATTTTAGCAAACGTTGAGCCTTCAATTAATGAATTAAGCAATATTAATTTTTATGTTGATGGTGATTATTTGGTGGTGCAGAATTTGCCATTTGAAGAGTGTCAAATCACAGTTTTTGACAACACAGGTAAACAGATTTATAATAAGTGGACGAAGGGTGAATTGCAGTTTAAATTTAATCTCAAACATGGAGTGTATCATATACATGTGCGAAGCAAAGGCAACTCTTTTTCTTTTAAATGTTTAGTATTTTAAGGCCTCAGCACGTTTTATATGGTAATGCTTACCATCAATATTTACTCCAGGGTTAACAATTGCCTCATCTACATTTACATTCACAACATTTGAATTATACCATCCTGGGAAACGAATTTCGGTGTTAAAATTTCCTGCATAAAAACGCACTAAAATACAGTACTCGGTCAAGGCTGGAATAAAACTTGAAACTTCTTCACAAGAATTGACAATGGGGAAACTTTCTACCTCTATCCAGTGTCCTTTAGCATTTTTAACTTGCATTAAAACAGGGTTTTCGTTATTGTATAGAGGGGAACGTAATTCTTTCTTCGTATTGGTGCAATTCCTAATAAATGCAACCCTAAAATCTTCTTTCCTTAATGTTAATAATGCCTCATTGGTGAGTTTTAATCTGCCAGCTTCGTAAATTTGTTGAGTATGAACCTTAATGGTGAATGAATCAATAATGATAGGATTTTGTACTAAATTACCTAAAGCATATACAACAGGTTTCATTGTTTTGAATTTTTCATACATAATATTAAAAAGAGCCTCCGATGGAATGGAATCTGCATAAAAAGTAAGCCTCAATTGTCTGTCCGGCATAGTTTCTATACGGCCTTTATATTTTAAAGTGTCTACAAAATAAAAATTCGCCATTGCTATTTGGGCATCGACCTTTATTGCCAACAAACTCATAATGGCAATACAGATTGTTAATTGTTTACGTTTTAATTTTTGTTGCATATTTTCATTGTTCTATTCCAATTTTGATTAAAAATCAGGCTTTTTAGCTCATTTTCGGATTGGTGGTCTTTATAAAAACCAATATGATATTCCGGTTATAGATGTTTGAGGTATTGTCAAATCAATTTCCATAAATTTAAAACGAAAATATTTTTTGTATCCAAAAAAACTATATTTGCGCTCCCAAAAAAAAGCGGGTGTTCTTTAAAACATTATTTGGCGAGGTAGCTCAGCTGGTTAGAGCGCATGATTCATAATCATGAGGTCGGGGGATCATGCCCCCCTCTCGCTACTTTTATTTGTATCGTGTTTTTTTTTATTTTGCAACGTGTTTACAATCACCAAACAGCCTCACAAATTTTGAAATATACCTTCCTTGATTCGGCTTTCTTTGCCATATCGACAATCGACTAAAAGTTGGGAAATGCAATTATTTGTAAAAAGGTCCAAACAAAAACCTCTGGAAAAAAGAAGCACAATTGCCTGCTTGAATTTTTGACCCATAAATTATTTGCTCATAAAAAAATATTGGTGAAAATAATTTGCCCAAAGCACTACTGATATTTACAAATTAAATTACACGATTATAATAGAAATTTGGGCCAGAAAATATTGTACCCACGCAATGTAAAGAGTATTTATTTTCCAACCCCATTGCCATTCCAAAACTATAATTATATTTGGCATCAAATTATCCGCCACTTCTTGCAATGTCTAAAAACAATTACATTTTATTTCAATTTTACTTTTGTTCGTAGTGCATTGTGGCGCAGGTTTAGTTTGATTTAGAAAAAATAAAGCCTTTGCTGTTTCGATTTATATTTTAAACGATTTAATAAATAGTATTTGAAACAAAAAGTGAAATGATAAGAAATGCCCAGCGCAGTATAGGTAAGCCCCAGAAAGGGGTTTGGGGTGTATTTGCCAATCAATGCCCCATTAGTGGAGGCAGTGCAGTATTTAAAGCACGCGCTATGCTTTATTTAGTAATGCCAAATTTAAAATATGATGACAGGGCTGAGTGTAATCGACAAGGAATCAATTTTAGAAAGGCCGAACCACTAGTTGACATAAAAAACGCATCAATAAAAGTATATCCAAACCCTACAAAGGAATTATTAAACATAGAATACTCGATTGAGAGTGATTGTGTAGCTAATTTGGTAATTTATAATGCACTGGGCGAAATACAGGCAAGTGTAAAATTGGAATCAGA
The DNA here is from genome assembly GCA_016717325.1 of Bacteroidota bacterium. Taxonomy (GTDB): domain Bacteria; phylum Bacteroidota; class Bacteroidia; order AKYH767-A; family OLB10; genus JADKFV01. The sequence continues at coordinate 42,984 of JADKFV010000018.1, forward strand.
TAAAAGTAAACTTGTATTTAGCACAGTAAATTTGGCACCTGGTGTATATTTTTATCATATTATGTGCGATACCATAAAATTGAATTCGGGTAAATTTGCAATTATCCGCAAATAATTAAGTCATGAAAAAAATCATATTTTTTGCAATAATAACTTCTAGCTTTTACAAGGGCATTGGCCAACAAGGGCTAAATAATATTTGGATTGCTGGTTACCAAGCCCAATTCGGTCCGCCAGGCGGGCAATCGATATTCAATTTTTATAATGGCAATATTCAAGTTAGTTATGATAGCCTTCCAATGGATTTTAACCACACTCATGCCAACATAAGCGACAGCGCAGGTAATTTACTTTTTTATACCAATGGCTATTACATTGCCGATGCCACAAACGATACAATGGATAATGGCAGTGGTATAAATCCCGGGGCGTATGCCAATCAATTTCCTGATGGGTTGCTCATACCACAAGGTGCATTGATAATACCAAAACCTGATAACCCGGGGATATATTATATGTTTCATAATACTTTGGATGAATACCCAATAATGAACTCAGCTTATTATTCGAAAAATTTGAAATTAACCACAATTGATATGTCACTAAATAATGGCAAGGGAAAAGTCTTGAGCAAAAATGTTCCAATAATAATTGACTCATTAAATGACTGCAAATTGATAGCTTGCAAACATGGCAATGGTAGAGATTGGTGGGTTATAACACATCGTGTAAAAACAAATATGTTTTACAAAGTTTTAGTTACTCCTTATGGCATTCAAAGTATTACTTCACAGAATATAGGAACAATTAGAAGTTATGATACAGGGCAAGCCAAATTTTCACCTGATGGCACTAAGTATGCATACTTTACAATTAGCTTAGATGTATTTGATTTTGATAGATGTACAGGTTTGTTTAGCAATTGGCGGCACGATAGCGTTCCTGATATTTATGGTAACCAAGGCTGTGCTTTTTCACCCAATGGACAAATGCTATATAAAACTAATGTGTTTAAAATATGGCAATATGATTTAGGCATCAACAACTTACTCGCCACCCGCAACATTGTGGCAGAGTGGGATAGTTTTAAATACAATGGTGTATTTGCAACTTTGTTATGCCTGCCCGAACTTGCCCCTGATGGTAAAATATACCTAACCACAGGTAATGGTTCACAACAAATGCACGTAATAAACAACCCCGATGTGTATGGTATGGGCTGTAATGTGGCGCAGCATAGTTTGCAATTGCCATCGGTTTATTTTAATACTTTGCCTAACCATCCAAATTATTTTCTTGGGCCGGCACCGGGTAATCCGTGTAATAATCTCGGCCTCCCCAACCCCTCCAAAGGAGGGGCTAAGAAAATACAATGCTTCAACAATCCTACACACGATAAATTTACATTGTGGTTTCCTGTGGATAAGGATGTGGGTTGGTTGGAGATTTATGATGTTAACGGGGAGTGTATACGTAGGGAGTATGTGGCTCAATGGAGCCAGTATAAGACTGTGGAGATTGGTGAGTTTAGTGCAGGGGTTTATTATTGTAGGATGCGGTGGGCAAGTGGGGAGGGGAGTGTGAGAGTTGTTAGGTTGGAGTGATGTTGATGCAATGTAATACACCTCCAAACCTCCTTTCAGGAGGCTTAAATACAAAGATAAACAGTAATAGTTGTATTTTTTTTCTAAATTGTATTTTGCATATTTGTAAATGCAAAGGCATTGAATAAAAAACAATTTGTAAATTTAATAACAAAACTAAATGATAAGAAACACCCAGCCGAGAATAGGTAAGCCCCAGAAAGGGGTTTGGGGTGTATTTGCCAATCAATGCCCTATAAGTGGAGGCACAGCTGTATTTAAGGCAAGGGCGATGCTCTATTTAGTGTTGCCAAATTTAAAATATGATGACCGCGATATTTGTAATCGAGTTGGAATTGAATACAGAAAAGGTGAAACAACTTTACCGCAAATTCACCCTCAAATAAAAGTTTACCCAAACCCTGCAGATGATAAACTTACGATTGATTATAGGATTGACGAAGATTGCAATTTAACTTTGGAAGTTTATTCTGCATTAGGTAAACAAGAAATAAAAATATCACTTTCAGCAAAATCCCAAACGATAACAATACCAACCTCGCAATATTCTCAAGGAATTTATTTGTACCGCCTACTTTGTAATGGCAATGCGATTGAAACGGGTAAATTCAATATAAATCGTTAAGCCATGAAAACAAAAATAGTCATATTGTTGCTTTTAATAAGCAAAACTATTTTGGCACAACAGGGCATCAGCAATAACTGGATAATGGGTTACCAAGCTATTTTTGGAAACGGACATTCTGCATTAAATTTTTATAACGGCAATGTGCAAGTGAGTAAAGACAGTCTTCCAATGGATTTTCGCCACACCCACGCTAATATAAGCGATAGCGCAGGCAATTTACTTTTTTATACCAATGGCTATTACATTGCCGATGCCACTAACGATACAATGGATAATGGCAGTGGTATAAATCCCGGGGCGTATGCAAATTTTGTGCCTGATGGTTTTTTAATACCGCAAGCTGCACTTATCATTCCAAAGCCAAATTCGAATTCTATATATTATTTGTTTCATAATACTGCGGATGCATATCCAATAATACCTAACAATAGCACCTCTTATAAATTTTATGTTTCGACTATTGATATGAGCTTAAATGGAGGTTTGGGTTCGGTTATTAGCAAAAATCAAGTGTTAATAAATGACAGTATGAACGTGGGAAAAATTTCTGCATGTAAGCATGGTAATGGCCGCGATTGGTGGATAGTTATACATCGCGTAAATTCGAATAAGTTTATCAAATTTCTGGTTACTCCTTACAGTTTAGATGGACCCTATTTTCAAAACATTGGTTCATATAGAATGGACGATGCAGGTCAGGCCAAATTTTCACCTGACGGAACACGATATGCGTATTTCCATTATCGGTCAAACTCTGATTTAGACGTATTCGATTTCGACCGCTGCACAGGCACATTGAGCAATTGGCGTAACGATACCTTGCCGTTTGAGTTTGGCAACGTAGGTTGTGCGTTTTCGTCAAATTCGCAAATGCTGTATGTTGGTAATATTCTAAATATTTACCAATATAACTTATCAAACAACAATCTACTCGCCACGCGCAATATTGTAGCAGAGTGGGATAGTTTTAAATACAATGGTGTATTTGCAACATTACTATGTTTACCTGAACTTGCTCCCGATGGTAAAATATACCTAACTACTGGTAATAGCTCGGCTGTAATGCATACAATAAATAACCCCGATGTATATGGCATGGGTTGCAATGTTGCTCAGCATAGTTTGCAATTGCCATCGGTTTACTTTAATACTTTGCCTAATCATCCAAATTATTTTCTTGGGCCGGCACTGGGTAATCCGTGTAATAATCTCGGCCTCCTCAACCCCTCCAAAGGAGGGGCGAAGAAAATACGATGCTTCAATAATCCTACCCACGATAAATTTACATTGTGGTTTCCGGTTGATAAGGATGTGGGTGGGTTGGAGATTTATGATGTTAACGGTGAGTGTATACGTAGGGAGTATGTGGCTCAATGGAGTCAGTATAAGGTGGTGGATATATCTATGTTTAGTGGTGGGGTTTATTTTTGTAAGATGGTTTGGCCTTCGGGAGAAGGGAGTGTGAAGGTTGTTCGGTTGGAGTAAATGCAATGCACCCCTAAATCCACCACAGGGGGACTTGCCAATGCTCGGCTTGGATTTTTGTGAATATTTGATTTTTTAATTGAATAAAATTTGAAAACTAATACTAAATGATAAGAAAAACCCAGCGCAGTAAAAATAAACCTCTTAAGGGAGCTTGCACCGACCGAAGTGTCAGTGTTTGGGGTGTATTTTGCTACCGGAAGCGTCCGCACTTGTGGTTGCATATTTGTCCATAATGAATAATATAATTTTATCCTTGAATACTTTTAAACAATCTGAATGAATGAACAATGCAAAACCATTGCACGAGCCACAAGCGTGGACGCTTGAGGGAGCGTAGCTTACCAAATTCGAAAATTGAGCCTTGAAGTTTTATAAAAATAACTATTTCCATTGTTTATTTTTAGACTTTAAAATCCTTATTAATTTTAGGATAATTTTCTACATCTTTTACAAATAAACGCATTTAAAAAACCTATCAACACATCGTTGATAACTCTATGCTTTTTGTTGAATTTACTATGTAATAATGTTTGCTATAACCATGCTAAAATATTACTTTCGCGTGCATTTTTAAATTTCCTGCACACACAAATTATTCACACAAAAAAGATAGATGGAACCGCAAAACGATCGGATTATTAAAGTAAACATTGAGGAAGAAATGAAAACCGCCTACATCGATTATTCGATGTCGGTAATTGTGAGCCGTGCCTTGCCCGATGTAAGAGATGGATTGAAGCCTGTGCACCGTAGGGTGCTTTATGGAATGCTCGATTTGGGCGTATATTCTAACAGGGCTTACAAGAAATCGGCACGTATTGTAGGTGAGGTTTTAGGAAAATATCACCCACATGGCGATACCTCTGTATACGATGCAATGGTGCGTATGGCTCAGGACTGGAGTTTACGCTACACTTTAGTAGATGGGCAAGGAAACTATGGCAGTATGGATGGTGACCCACCGGCTGCTATGCGTTACACCGAAGCAAGGTTGAAAAAACTTGCCGAAGAAATGCTCCACGATATTGATAAAGACACAGTAGATTTCAGACCCAACTTTGACGATACCCTAAAAGAGCCTTCGGTATTACCATCGCGAATTCCTAACTTGCTTGTAAATGGCGCATCGGGTATTGCAGTGGGTATGGCTACAAACATGGCCCCGCACAACCTTACCGAAGTACTCAACGGAATAGTTGCCTATATTGATGATAAAGAAATTACCATTGAGGAATTGATGAAACACATTATTGCACCCGATTTTCCAACCGGAGGCATTATATATGGCTACAGTGGTGTGAAAGATGCATTTTTAACCGGCCGCGGCCGTGTTGTTATTCGCTCACGTGCCGTTATCGAAACTTATAAAGACAATCGTGAACGGATTGTAATTACCGAAGTACCATACCAAACTAATACGGCTGTACTTCAGGAAAAAATTGCTGACCTCATTAACGAGAAAAAGATTGAAGGCATTTCGGCCATGCGTGACGAAAGTAACCGCGAAGGAACACGTATCGTTTTCGAAGTGAAGCGCGATGCAATGGCAAATGTGGTATTGAATAATCTTTACAAATATTCGGGCTTACAAACTTCGTTTAGTGTAAATAACATTGCCCTTGTTAATGGCCGCCCAATGATGTTGAATCTAAAAGACATGATTGTGCATTATGTGGCACACAGGCACGAAGTATTGATTCGTAAATCGAAATACGAGCTTGCCGAAGCCCAAAAACGTGCTCATATTCTTGAAGGTTTATTAATTGCCTTAGACCATCTTGACGAAGTAATTGCACTTATACGCGCATCGCAAACACCAAATGAAGCTCAGTCAGGATTAATGGAGCGTTTTGCATTGAGCGAAATTCAATCCAAAGCCATCCTCGAAATGCGTTTGCAACGTTTAACCGGATTGGAGCGTGATAAGATTAAAGAAGAGTATGCCGAGATTATGAAGCAAATAGAATACTTGCAGGAAGTGCTGGGAGACGAAGGTTTGAGAATGAAAATACTCCGTGGCGAAATGGTAGAAATGCGCGACAAATATGGTGATGAGCGCAGAACTGAAGTAGTATTGGCCGGTGACGATATTTCGATGGAAGATATGATAGCGGATGAAGCCGTTGTAATTACTATATCCCATTTAGGTTACATAAAAAGAACACTACTTACCGAATATAGAACGCAATCGCGCGGTGGACGTGGTTCGAAAGGCAGTACAGTGCGTGACGAAGACTTTGTAGAACATATTTTTGTGGCTACCAATCACAACTACATTATTTTGTTCAGCGAAAAAGGGCAATGCTATTGGTTGCGTGCATACGAAATTCCCGAAGGAGCAAAATCGACAAAAGGCCGTGCAATACAAAACCTGATAAATATAGAGGCAGGCGATAAGATAAAGGCATTCATCAACGCTTCGAATTTGAAGGATGAAGAATACCTCAACAACAACTATATAATAATGGCCACAAAGCAAGGCATTATTAAAAAGACATCGCTCGAAGCCTATTCACGTCCACGTGCCAATGGTATAAATGCAATAAACATTACCGAAGGTGACGAGTTGCTCGAAGCAAAATTGACTAATGGCAGTAATGAAATCATACTTGCAACCGAATCGGGTAGGGCCATTCGTTTTAATGAATCGGCCGTGCGTGCTGTAGGTCGCAACTCTATTGGGGTGACTGGTGTAAGAATGTCGGACGATAAAGATGTGGTTATTGGAATGATTTGTATTCGCGATACAGAAAAAGAAACAGTGTTGGTAGTATCGGAAAACGGGTATGGAAAACGTACGGATATTGAAGACTACAGGGTAACAAACCGTGGCGGTAAAGGAGTAAAGACCATGAATATTACCGACAAAACAGGAAAGTTAGTTTCTATAAAATCGGTTACAGAAGACAACGACTTGATGATTATAAATAAATCAGGTGTTACCATTCGCATTCCGGTAAGTGCTTTGCGCGTAATGGGCCGTGCAACACAAGGGGTAAGGCTTATTAAACTGGATGAGGGCGATAGCATTGCATCGGTTTGTAAAACAGATAAGGACGAAATAGATGAGGTGGTAGTGAATGAAAACGAGGCAGGCACAGCTATTGATATTACAGGTGAAGTATTGACTGGAGATACCGATGCAGGTTCAAATGGATTCGAAGAATTAAAAGATGATGTCACAGAAAATGGTGCAGAAAGTAAACCAACGGAGCCTGATACTGAGTAGTATTATGTTAAATAGAAATTTGATATTTTAATTTATATATTTTAATTTAAGTAATTGAAAATGAGAAAATTAAGTTTAGTAATCTTGAGTGTTGCATTGGTAATGAATTTGCATGCTCAAAAAGCAAAAGTGGTAACAGCTTACAATTATTATAACTACAAAGAGTTTGATAAAGCCAAAGCTGCCATCGATGAAGCATCGGTAAATGAGCAAAGTTCGGGCATGGAAAAAACCTGGTACTACCGCGGTATGATTTATTTGGCCATTGCAGGCGATGCCAAGTTTAAGGCCGCTACGCCAAATGCCCTTGAGGAAGCTTCAAAATCCTACAACAAAATTTTGGAATTAAATCCAAAATCGGAGTATAAAAAGGATGCCGAACAGGCACTTGTTTCTATCAAAGCGCTTGTATTCAACGAAGGCCTCGATGCCTATAATGCCAAGGATTATAACCTTGCTTTATCGCGTTTCGAATGGGCATCGCAACTTAGTCCGGGTGATACTAATATTCTTACTAACTGTGCTGTATCTGCACAAAGTGCCGGCAATACACCAGTGGCCATAAAATATTACGAGCGTTTAATAGAAAGCAATACATTGGATGTTCGCACTTATAATTCCCTTATCAATCTATACAAAAAGGATGGCCAAATGGACAAAGCCTCTGCATTGTTAAAAAAAGGAGTTGAGAAGTTCCCAAATGATGAAGGCTTAAGGGTTATGAAAATAAACGAAGCTTTGGAAAAAGGTGATGTCGAAAAATCGATAGATGAACTAAATGCAGCCATTGCAAAAGACCCTACCAATGCGGCTTTACACAGCACCATAGGTGTAATGTACGACAAAATGGCTACAAAAGCCAAAGAAACCAAGTCGGGCAAACAAGCTGAATTCCTTGGAAAAGCAGAGGAAAGCTATAAGAAAGCAATAGAGTTAACGCCAGATAACTTCGATAGCAATTATAACCTTGGTGTGTTATATTTCAATCAGGGGGCGGAGTTTATTAACACTGCCAACGATTTGCCACCAAGCAAGACGAAAGAATATGATGCCATGATTGCAAAAGCCGATGCAAAGTTTAAAGCCGCACAACCTTATTTCGAAAAAGGGTATAGCCTAAAGGCCGATGATTTCAATTTACTTCAATCGCTTAAGCAACTTTATGTACGTTTAAACCAAACCGAATCGGAAATGTATAAGAAGGTTATCAAAGCCTTAGAAAAGAAATAGTCACTGGATATGAAGGGAGCGAAAGGCTCCCTTTATATTGCAAACTCTATTTAACATAATATTAATTATAGGACATCGGGTATTGCCAAAAATCCAGCATTTATAGGGCTTTGGTAACAACAACGGCTTCACACAGATTAATATTTCAACCATCTACAGCATCACCCAGAAGTCAAAAAAACAAACTGAAATATCAATCCTAAAAAACTTAAACCTCAAAAGTCGGAATGTTTTCATTTCAAAGCTATATAATGCTACTACGGTAATATTGTGGCGCGATGCCTTTTTGCTTGCCAAATTTTATAATGACATCTAAGCTTATCTGAACATGATTCATCTTATCACCTTGAAAACAAATCTGCTTAAATAAGAAATTCTTTTTGGGGATTATCAATTGGCCGATTTAGAAATTGCCTTAATTTGTTCCAAACCCAACTCCTTCATTTTAGCCGAAAAATCTGTGGTCTTTTTATCATTTTTAAACTCGGCCAAAACCAGTTTCATTTTGAGTAAACTTTCCAGTTCCATAATTCTGTTGTTTTGCTCTGTTAATGAACTGGCTTTTTGGTTCAATTCTGCTTTGTATTTTTCTACCAGTGCTGTTACTTCTGTGTTTATTTTTTCGCCCTCAGCTTTTAAATCCGGACTTTTTATATTGGCTGCCGTAGCCACAAAATCTGTAACTATTGAACTGAGTTCATTGTCAAGCGAAGTTTTCTGACTCATAATGCTGCTGTATTGCTGTTGCAATGCGTTCAAATTTGCAGTTTGGTCTTTTGCTTTTGCATCATTTTCGAGGGCTTGCTGCAAATATTTATCAAAAGCACTACCATTTTTACGATAATCATCGCCAATACTTGAAGTGAGTTCTTTTACGCTTGTTTGCAATTTGCGCGATTCGCTGTTGTTATTACCATTGGAGTATTTGATAATGCCAAATCCCAGTATAGCTATACTGGCAACGGTGAAAATAATTTTTGTGTTCGATTTCATAATTTTATGTTTTTAAGTTCGACAAGTAAACATAATTGATGTTACAATAACACAGGTTAGGCAAATAAGAATTAACAAAAAATTAGTGTGATTCGTTACAACAATGCTGAAAGCCAGGCAATAGGTTTTATGCATAATCAAAACTTAAGAAACATGCTTTAAAAAATGATGAGAAATTAAATAATTTTAGGCGTTCAAATGTGTATTATTTTCCATATTTGCGACCATTAAAAAACATATGGCAAAAACAGTAGACCTTCCGGCCTTTAAAAAATTAGCGGCACGCAAAAAGAAAATTTATACAAGTTTTTTACGTGGAGTACACAACCGAAAAAACCGCAATCAAATAGACAAAATGGCTTTGGAATTGCATACCGAAGCATTTGCAAAAATAGATTGCCTCGACTGTGGCAACTGTTGCAAAACCATGACTCCAACATATTTGCCCAGCGATATTAAACGCATAGCAAAGCACATGGGCATGACACCAAAAGCATATACCGAAAAATATACCTATGTGGATGATATTGGCGATGTGATGAACCGGAGCGTGCCATGTCATTTTTTGCTGCCCGATAATAAATGCTCTATCTATGAAATTCGTCCAGTGGATTGCCGCGGATTTCCACATACCAACAAAAAGAGTCGCCCGTTTGTACACTCGGCCAGTGTGAATAAAGAATTTTTTTGGCGCTGCCCGGCAGTTTTTCATATTGTAGATAATATTTACAATCGTGTGATTGAAGGCGGCAATAAACTCAAGTGATTTTTTTTTGTATGTTTTTTCGGGTTTTTAATATCATCCAAAATTTAATATCCTTTCTGTTTTTATAGCGTTATTTGATACATAAATATTTATTAAAATGATAAAACGTCTTTTTGTTTTTACTTTTTTGTTGACAATAATTCAGTTTGCAAATGCACAGAATACCGTAACTATATCGTGCAAGTTTGCCATGGAATTTTGTTGACATTTTTGTAGAACCGGGCGATGATATGTCTTTTCAAATTGGAACCGTCTCGTTATCGAAATCGATAGTGATGCAGGGAACGGGTGCTGCAAATAATATTTTCTACCGCGAATTTATGCGCAAATTTTATTCATCGTATAATAAGGATGCTATAAAAGACATGATTTTGAATACGCCTATTGATGCATATGAAATAGAAATTTACAAACAAAAATTGGCGCAGCAAGAATTTTTCGATAAGTATGAAAAGCAAAATGAACTCTCGCAAAATTTTAAAGCTTACATGGCGCAAACCATTAAGTACAACTATTTGAACAGGTTGCAATCGTTCCCAATCATATATGGCAATAACAACAAAGCCATGATAGTAACTCCCCTACCCGACCTTATGATTGAAAACGTAATCGATAAACTGGCGCAAAACGATGATGCCTTGCCATGCGAATCGTATCGGCAATTTGTGTATTACTATGTAGTATATCAAACATCGAAGCTTAATAATTTTGCCAAGTTTACCGACCTCAGTACTTCCATGGAGCGCAAGTGTGCTTTTGCTTTCAATCATTTAAAGGATAAAACTTTGAACTGGTACGTTGCCAAATTTTTGAATGATGAATGCGAAAAAGTTTCACCTGTGGTTGTAAAATCGGTTTACAAAAAATTGGATGAGCGGTATGTGGCAAGTGAAGTTAACAATGTTATTCGTACAAAAGTTGAAACCCGTGCCGCTGCAAAAGAAGACATTGCAGCAAATAAAAAAACTGGAGCTATAGGTGCTACTCCTGCAACAGGACAAGGCAACGGGCCCAAAATAAAAGACCTCAAAGGAAATTATTTTACACTGGACGATTTTAAAGGCAAAGTAGTGTACATCGATTTTTGGGCTTCGTGGTGTGGTCCTTGTCGTGGGCAATTTCCTTATTCAAAAGAATTGCACCACAAGTTTACAAAAAAGCAATTGAAAGAAGTGGAATTTTTGTATATTTCAATTGATAGCAAAGAAGATGCATGGAAAAAAGCTGTAGAGCAAATGCAACTGGAGCAACAAGGCAAAATGGGAATTGTGCCTGGCGATTGGGGTTCGGAAATATGTAAGTACTTTCAAATAAACAGCATACCACGATATATGATAATGAATAAGAAAGGTGAGATAGTCGACTTCAACGCCAAGCGCCCGAGCGATGAACAAATATTCAACGACCTGATAAAAATATTGGCCGAATAATTGAACCGAAGAACCCAATGCGAAATGCAAAGTACTTATTAAGTTTATTTCCCGGCATAGTTACATTGCTTGGTAATGCAGCAGGTGGCTGGTGGGTTTGCAGCAATATTATTTTTTCGCTTGTAGTGCTTGCCATTGCTGAATCATTCACCGGAGAAAATACCGACAACAATTTTGAAGAGTCATCATCGTTGCCCGATATGATTTTATATGCACATGTTGTGTTGCAAACCTTATGCTTAAGCACACTTTTTTATGCCATTAAATTTTATCAGCTAAGCAACGTACAGATACTTTTGGCTGCATTGTCCACAGGAATACATTCGGGTTCGAGTGCAATTATTATAGCGCATGAATTAATACATCGTAAAGAAAAACATTTTCAATATTTGGGAAAATTCCTTTTGCTCACAAGCGGCAATATTTATTTTTATGTCAATCATCTTCGTGTACATCACAAGTGGGTAGGCACCATGCGCGACCCGGCAACTTCACGATTGGGAGAAAATGTTTACAAATTTTTTATTCGTTCAGCATCGCAACAAATTGTAAGCTCTTATAAAATTGAACAAGCCCGTATTAAAAAACAAAATAAATCGTTTATCTATAATTATGTGGTTTGGAATTCTTTTATGGTTGTAGTTATAATAGCAATGCTATTTGTTTTTATTTCCTGGAAAGCCGCTGTTGCATTTTTAATACAAATGTTGTTGGCGAATTTTTTACTCGAATATGTAAACTACATTGAACACTATGGTTTAGTGCGAAAAGAAGATGAACGTGTGCGCGAAATGCACTCATGGCAAAGCGATAAAGTGGTGAGCCGATTTTTTCTTGTCGATTTATCGCGCCATGCCGACCATCATTATTTTGCATCGAAACATTATCATACATTACAAACTTACGATAACAGTCCCAAACTTCCGGGAGGATATGTACAAATGATATACTATGCACTCATTCCACCAATATGGTTTGGGGCTACGCATAAAATATTACGGGCACAGGGATACATTGATTAAAAAATTAATTTCAAAAAAAATGATAAAAAAAATTGTTTTCATTTCTATGCTTGGTGCTGCAATAATGTCGTGCAGCAAAGTGCCTATCAGCAACCGTAAGCAAATGAATCTCATTCCCGAGTCGCAACTCACTGCACTTAGCTTAACCGAATACCGCGATTTTTTATCTAAAGCCAAGGTTGTACCATCATCCGATGCCAATGCGCAATTGGTAAAAAGTGTAGGACAAAAAATTTCATCGGCCACAACAAGATTTATGACCCAAAATAAAATGGCTGAACGTGTAAAAGGTTACAATTGGGAATTCAATTTAGTTGATGATAAAAATATAAATGCCTTTTGCATGCCTGGTGGCAAGGTGGTAGTGTTTACAGGATTGTTACCGGTTACAAAAGACGAATCATCGTTGGCATTTGTAATGGGTCACGAAGTAGCACATGCCGTAGCTCGCCATGGAAACGAGCGCGTAAGTCAAGGCCTTGTTGCTCAAATGGGCGGTATTGCACTCGATGTAGCAATGTCGCAAAAAAATGCACAAACTCGTGTTTTGGTTCAACAGGCTTATGGCATGGGTGTTACGGTAGGTGGAATTTTACCTTTCTCGCGATTGCACGAAAGCGAAGCCGATAAATTAGGAATGGTGTTTATGGCCATGGCCGGTTACGATCCAAGTAAATCGTCCGAGTTGTGGGCACGCATGTCGGCTGCAAGCGGAGGTGGCAAACCACCGGAATTTTTGAGTACTCATCCAAGTGATGCAAAACGCATGGCCGAAATGAAAAAGTTTTTGCCTCAGGCTATGAAATATTACACAGCTAAAAAATAAATGGTTTGAGTTTTTTTCACAATCTCTATTAAATTATAAAAACCCGAAACAAAAGTTTCGGTTTTTTTTTGATGTTTGCATTGGCGCAAAATAATTTACACTTTTGCACATCAAAAAAATATAAAAACATATGAAGCAGTTAATAGAGTGTGTACCAAATTTTAGTGAGGGAAATAATTTAGAAATAATAAATCAGATTACCGATGCCATTGCGTCAGTTGAAGGAATAAAACTTTTGAATGTAGATCCAGGCAAGGCCACCAATCGTACGGTAGTAACATTTGTTGGCGAGCCGCAAGCCGCTACCGAAGCAGCTTTCAGAGGTATAAGCAAAGCTGCCGAATTAATAGATATGACACAGCACAAAGGCGAACATCCCCGCATGGGCGCAACAGATGTGTGTCCTTTTATTCCGGTGGCAAATATTACCATGGAAGAAACAGCAGCATGGAGCAAAAAATTGGCAGAGCGTGTTGGTGCAGAATTATCTATACCGGTTTATCTATACGAAGAATCGCAAAGTGATAAATCGCGAAGCAATCTATCGGTAATACGTGCAGGTGAATACGAAGGCTTTGCAAAAAAAATAGTACAACCCGAATGGAAGCCCGATTTTGGCCCATCACAATTTCCGGCAAAGCATGGCGCTACTGTTATGGGTGCGCGCGATTTTCTGATTGCTTATAATGTGAATATAAATTCGAAATCGGTAAAGCGTGCAAACTCCATTGCATTTGATATTCGCGAAGCAGGGCGAATTAAGAAAGATGAAAATGGAAAAAATATAATTGATGCGAATGGTAATGAAGTGCGCATACCGGGAAAATTGAAAGGTGTAAAAGCAATTGGTTGGTACATTGAAGAATATGGCGTGGCGCAAGTTTCCATCAACATTACGCAATTTAAAGATACTCCATTGCATATAGTTTTCGATGAATGTTGTAATAGTGCATATGCCCGTGGCTACCGTGTTACCGGAAGCGAAATGGTAGGGCTTGTGCCACTTTCGGCAATGATAGATGCAGGGAAATATTTTCTCGAAAAGCAAAAATTATCATCGGGTGTGAGCGATGCTGAATTGATTCACATTGCTGTGAAATCGATGGGACTTGATGAGTTAGGACCATTTGATCCAAATAAAAAAATTATAGAATATGTGATGAATGAAGGCTTGCAGGGCCAACTTATAAAAATGGATCTCACCAAATTTGCCGATGAAACAGCAAGCGAATCGCCTGCTCCCGGTGGTGGAAGCATTGCCGCTTATGCAGGTGCTTTGGGTGCATCTTTAGGAACCATGGTAGCAAATCTTTCGTCATCAAAATCAGGTTGGGAAACACGGTGGAAAGAATTTAGTAATTGGGCCAATAAAGGTCAAAAATTGAAGAATCAATTACTGGCATTAGTGGACGAAGATACAAACGCCTTCAACGGAATCATGAATGCTTTTAAACTTCCTAAAAACACAGCCGAAGAAAAATCAACACGCACACAAGCCATTCAGGCTGCCACAAAATATGCCATGGATATACCTTTTAAAACAATGGAAGTTGCATACGAGTGTTTCGATCTTGTTGAATATATGGTAGCAAATGGAAATCCTAATTCCGTTACAGATGCCGCTGTTGGTGGGCTTTGTATTCGGACCGCTATTCTTGGTGCCGGATTAAATGTGAAGGTAAACGCTGCATCTTTCAAAGATGAAAATTACAAAACAGAATTACTTGGCAAAGTAGATAAGCTGATTGCTGATACAGAAATTCGCGAAAAAGCTATGATGGAAAAAGTGAAAGCAGCAATAGAAAATTAACTTAGAAAATTATCGGCCTTCGATAAGAGAGTAAGAAATGTCGGCTTGAAACCGATTGTCAAGCACGCCTAATTTATTTGCTGCCGCTTGCGATAATTTTATCACCAGATTATTATTGTCGCCAGTGTTTGGTAATTTACCAATCACTTTTACAAACACGAATTTATTGTTCATTCTGTTTGTTACTTTCATTATGGTACCATTTGGAGCGCTGCGATGCAATGCAAAATATTTATTTGGATTTAAATCGGCATCGTTTACCCATGCAGCTTCGCCACTTTCTTTAACTTGACTTATTTCTTTTGGCGTTGCTTCTTCAGTTTTGGGTTTCTCTTCTGTCTTTTCAGGAGTAACAGGTTTTGTTCCATTTATATCCTGCGATTTTTTCATCTCTTCTTTTGCACGGTCTTCTTCGAATTTTGCTTTTGCACCACGCGATAAAAATATTTTCTGTCCTACATTTATTGTGTTGTCACCCAGTGAATTTATTTGCTGCACCTGATCAACCGTCATGCCATATTTTCGTGCTATAGCCGAAATGGTTTCGCCTTGCTCCACAACATGATAGTTTGGAATGGCAGCCTTGGGCGTAGTTGCTTCCTCAACTTTAGCAGGTTTTGTTTCTTTTACTGGAGTAGTAACTTTTGGTTTTGGGGTTTCTGCTACTACCGGTGCATCGCCCATCGGAATTTTTACTTTTTGTCCCAGTTTCAGCGTTTGTATGTTACCATTTGCAGCAATTATTTTTGCTGGCGACATACTGTACTTACGTCCGAGCGCATAAATAGTTTCACCTGCTGCTACAGTATGCAATTTGAATTTTTTGCCATTTTCTACAACAATTCCATCCCCCCCATTTTGACTATAAGATGTAGAAATAGTCAACGAAAAAAATGCAAATAAACAGATGATTATGTACTTCATATTTTACCTTTTTTGGTAGAGCAAAAATAAACGATGGTGAAACACTATTTCAGTTATTTGTATTAGTTTTGAACACGTGTTTTAACATGCTATTGTTAGAAACTCTTTATCAGATTAAATGTTGTTTTGTTTGTCACTTTCTTAAATGCCGTCAATTTAAATAATGAATACTATTATCACGTTCTTGAACAGAAAAAGTAATTTACTTGTTGCAATTTTTTTTCTCCTGGCTTCCCAAATATTTTCACAGGGCAAGCAAAACTTTGTAGTGTTCGATATTAAGGATGAGATAAACCCGCGCATGGTGCGCTTTACACAAGAAGCATTCAAACTTGCAAATGCAAAAAAGGCAACACATGTTATCATCCACATAAATACGTATGGCGGTATGGTAGATGCTGCCGATTCTATCCGCAATATTATTCTCGATTCAAAAGTTCCGGTTATAGCATTTGTAAATGAAAACGCTGCAAGTGCCGGGGCGCTCATTGCAATATCGTGCAACAAAATATATATGAGTAAAGGTGCAAGCATGGGCGCAGCAAGTGTGGTAAATGAGCAAGGTGAAATAATGCCCGATAAATACCAAAGTTATATGCGTGCCAAAATGCGCGCTACTGCCGAAAGCCGCGGCCGCGATCCACGAATAGCTGAGGCAATGGTAGACTCCCGTATTTATATTGAAGGTGTAAACGATTCGGGCAAGGTGCTTACATTTACAACAAGCGAAGCTATTAAAAATAAATATTGCGATGGCGAAGTGCAAACCCTAAATGAGTTATTTAAAATTGAAAAGTTAGATGAAATAAATGCTGTGCGATTTCAACCCACCTGGATCGACAATGTTCTTGGGTTTTTACTCAACCCTGCTGTTAGTGGCATTTTAATTTTAATAATGCTTGGTGGATTATACTACGAGATGCAGGCCCCGGAATTGGTTTTCCATTGGCCGCAGCGGTTATTGCCGCAGTATTATATTTTGCACCACATTATATTGAAGGATTAGCAGCGCATTGGGAAATACTTATTTTTATTGCCGGCATAATTTTAATAGGCCTCGAAATATTTGTTTTTCCCGGTTTTGGCGTTACCGGCATTTCGGGAATTATTCTCGTTGTTATTTCCTTAGCGCTTAGTTTACTCAATAATGTCGGTTTCGATTTTACCTTCACTCCTACTATTTCTATTCTGCAATCGTTTGCCACTGTTATAGCTGCAATGGTTATAGGTATATTCTTTTTTATTTTTACCGGCAAGGGTATCATGCATTCTAATGTATTTAAAAAAATGGTATTGGTCGATTCACAACAAAGTGATCATGGTTTCAACGCAGCGCCCGATGAACATGTGACTGATTATGTTGGACAACAGGGCAAAACACTTACTATACTCAGGCCATCGGGCAAAATAGTGGTAAACAATGCAATACTAAATGCCACAGCCGAAAATAGTTATATTGAGCACGATACCGCAATTATTGTGTCGCGGTACGAAAATGGTACTTACTGGGTACGTATACAAGTATAGTTGTGTTATACAGTATCAGATTAAAAATAAACTGCATCTGTATTGGTGTTTTGTAAAAATAATTTACGTTTGTAAAAAAAATATTTCGAATGAGAGAAGTACAATTTAGAGAAGCCCTGCGCGAAGCAATAAACGAAGAGATGCGTGCCGATGAGCGTGTGTTTCTTATGGGCGAAGAAGTAGCAGAATATAATGGCGCATACAAAGTGTCGCAAGGCATGCTTGCCGAATTTGGACCAAAACGTATAATTGACACACCCATTGCTGAGCTTGGCTTTGCTGGCATTGGTGTAGGTGCTGCTATGAATGGATTGCGCCCGGTGATAGAATTTATGACCTTCAATTTTTCGCTTGTTGCCATCGATCAGGTTATTAATAGTGCAGCAAAAATGATGAGCATGAGTGGCGGGCAATTTACAGTTCCAATAGTTTTTCGCGGACCTACGGCAAGTGCCGGTATGTTGAGTTCGCAGCATTCGCAGGCATTCGAAAGTTGGTATGCCAACTGCCCGGGCTTAAAAGTAATAGTACCCTCCAATCCGGCCGATGCCAAGGGTTTGCTAAAAGCTGCCATACGCGATAACGATCCGGTAATTTTTATGGAAAGCGAACAAATGTATGGCGACAAAGGAATGATTCCCGATGGCGAATATATTATGCCAATTGGTGTTGCCGATACTATTCGCAACGGTAAAGATGTTACCCTGGTTTCGTTTGGTAAAATGATGAAAGTGGTGAGCAAGGCTGCCGAAGAATTATCGCAAATGGGTATCGATGCCGAAGTGATTGATATGCGCACCGTGCGACCATTAGATTATCCCACTGTTATCAATTCTGTAAAAAAAACTAACCGGCTTGTAATAATTGAAGAGAGCTGGCCGCTTGCAAATATTGCCACCGAAATTGCATTCAAAGTACAACGCGAAGCATTCGATTTTCTCGATGCACCAGTGTTACGTGTTACAGGTGCCGATGTTCCTTTGCCTTATGCCCCTACCCTTATTGAAGCGTACCTTCCAAATGTATCACGCATAGTAAAAGCCGTAAAGGATGTGATGTATATTGTGAAGTAGTTATTGGTTGTTAGTTATTAGGTTATTGGGTTATTGGGTTATTGGTTATTTTGTTAGTGCGTCAGTTTTCGAAATGATATAATCACTAATGCGATCATAACGAGTGAACAATCAATTTTTGTGACTTTTTCAGGAATTGATTTTTTTTGATTTTCCATATTTTCTCTTTACAATTGAGAAAAATTAATAATGGTAAATTTTAAAAAGATATTTTTAATTACACTTTGTTCAATTTTTTTGAATACAGTTTACGCCCAAACAGATTCTTTAAAATTGGATATTCTTGACAGTACTATTATAACCAGTCCCGAATTTTATGAATTGCATGTTACTATTATTGATGTTAATACCATCAACCCCAACGTAAGTCTTTTAGGTTTAGGTTTTAATGGTGTGGTAAAAAAAATACATGCTAATGTTGAATTGAAATACGATGCTTCCAATACAAACTCGCGCAAAAACTTCCCGAATCTTTATTTCAATAATACAATTAGCCCACTTTATTATAAGGCTGGATTGTCGCTTGGAATTGCATTAAAACAAAGGCTCAAGCCGGGCATTGTTTTCCTGCCATTGTATTACGACAAGAAGTCGATTGGGTTATTAAAAACAACAAATAATATTAATCATACCGACTTATTAAATTTTGGAATCAATAACGAAGTTTTTATTGACCCAATGCAGTACAAGTCTCCAAAACTAACTGTATCGCCTCAAACTGGTAATCAATCATATTATTTTTTTGGTTATGCCATTAACAGATTGTGGTATGCTAATATTGGATACTCGCATGTTAAAAAAGGATATTATAAATACACACTTCCCAAATATGGCGTCAAGCAAAAAGATTTTTATACAATCTATACAATAAACGCATTGGTTTTGATGAGAATTAAATACGAAAATCAATATCAACAATATCAAGATTATAATAATGGCGAAAAGAAATTGCTTGAAATGAGTTTGAATGAATCACCAAGAAACTATTTTGGTTTTCAGGCGGGCATCCGGCATATTTCAGTATCGGGAGTTGGGGGTACTTATGGTTTAGGATTGAGTTATTTGCCGGGTATTAAATCAGATGTTTTTCGAAACACTACTTTTCAATTTCAAATTGGTTTCAGCTTATCAAAATTACTAACCCATTAATTTTTTTACAATGAAAAAATATTCCCGCCTTAAAATACTGTCTTTAATTGTTTTATCGCTATCATTTACAACATGCCGCATTCAAAAACGGCATTATCAACCCCGGTTATGAAATCACCTTCCATACATTCAATACACCATCTAAAAAAATTGCAAACCTTCCGGATAAAAAAAAGATTTTAGTAAAAGAATTGAAGTCAATTGATTCTGTTGCCGGCAATCATTTTGTTGAAGAAAATTTCGCTACGATTAATTCAGCTAAAATTTCGGGTAACAGAAAAGTAATAAAAATCCCAACAGTGACACA
This sequence comes from Bacteroidota bacterium, assembly GCA_016717325.1. Classification (GTDB taxonomy): domain Bacteria; phylum Bacteroidota; class Bacteroidia; order AKYH767-A; family OLB10; genus JADKFV01. Next base: position 62,990 of record JADKFV010000018.1, read on the forward strand.
TCCAATTGTTGCACAAACAATTATTGAAAAACACAGTAAAGTTGAAACCGTTGAAATAGATAAAGTACAATCCGCAGATAATTCAAAAAACTACTTTTGGTATTTGTTCTCTTTGCTTTTAATACCACCTTTCATTTATTTAAAATTTGGCAAAACACATTTAAGCCGCATATCGATGTGGGCAACAACTCATAAAGCCAAAGCGCAATGGGCCTTAGCTATTTTGAAAACCTTGAGCGGAGTTGGCTCTTTATTTCTTGGAAAATTATTGTTTGATAATCATCTCTTGCTTAGCGAAAATTTTTTATACGGCACATTATTTTCTGGCGCAACAGCTTTGCTAATTTATCCCATCAATAACAATCGGCTAAAAATTTTTAGTTCCGGTTTTATCAAGTCAAAATTTTTGATGACAATAACTGCCCTAAGCACAAGTTTATGTTTTGTATCGTTGGGAAATCTTACTATGCAAAACGAAAATTATATACCTCACGTTTCTCCGTGTGTCAAATATGTAATGACAGGGAATGTTATCGAGAATAAAAGTAGTTTGCCGGCAAGTTTTGATAAAATGGAAATGGAAAAGAAAGATGAATCCAGTGTTCGCAAAGCGGCTAATTTTCTCCTCGTTCTGCTCATTCTAATGTTTCTTAGTGCGCTATCTACTTTAATACTTGCCTTATCATGCAGTTTAGCATGTAGCGGTATGGGTGAACTTGCACTTATAGTTTTATTAGTAGGAGGCCTTTTATTATTAATGATAACAATCGGCTTATTTAAATTATTTTTTAGAAAGAAAACTAAAATTATTTATACGCCTAAATAAAATAATTATACAAGCATTGTTTTTTTATTTGCTAAACTAACAACCTACAGCCACTTATTTTTATGTGCCAGCGAAATCACTTGTGCTTTGGAGTTTACGTGCAGTTTGTTGTAAATATTTGCAATGTGTTTGCGCACAGTGAGTGTACTTATTTCGGTAATTTCGGCAATGCGTTTTGCATCGTAACCATTTACCATATGTAACAATACTTCACGTTCACGCTCACTTAATAAAGTATCAATCAAAGTGGGATGTGGGGTTGACTCGGCTTGTTTACTTTGGCCAAGAAGTTTCAACGTTCTGCGTGCAATAGCCGGACTCATAGGTGCACCGCCAAACTCCAGTACTTCATCAATCGATTCGCGAATGGTTGCTGCCGATTCATGTTTCAATAAATATCCCGATGCACCGGCTTGTATGGCTTCGAAAATATTTTCATCGTCTTCGAAAACTGTAAGCACAATAAAATGCATAAAATCAAAAATAGGTTTTGCAAGACTGATAGTTTCAATGCCGCTTAGACCGGGCATTTGTATATCCATAAAAACTACCCGTGGCAATTTTTCGTGTGGCATACCTTTTATTTTTTCCAAAAAATCGTCTCCGCTATTTGCAATAATTGTTATTTGCACATCGGGATATTGCTCCATCTTCTGGATAAAATTATTTCGGTTTATTGCATTATCATCTACAAGGGCTACTTTCATTTTTTAGTCTTACTTATAAAATTATATACTATCTCACTTGGTAACGGGTGAATAGTGTTCCGTTACATTTTGTAAATTAATTGTTTGTTGTTATTTATTGAAATACTCAATTTGTAGTATCCACACTTAAAATAACTTTTGTGCCATTATTTTTCTGCGACTTCCACTCCACTTCCCATCCGCTGAGCGATGCACGGTGTTTTATATTTTCGATGCCATTACCGCCAAGCCTCTCCCCTTGGCCATCTCCTGTGGTGAGGTTGGTAAAACCTTTGCCATTATCTTCAATCGTTATTTGAATTATATCATCGCTCACAACATTTATTTCAATTTCGCTACACCACTGTGCTTCAATGCATTGTTTACACTCTTTCATTATCAAAAAATGTGGAGAATTTTTTCGGGATTAAAATTCAAATCGTGTTCAATGTTTTCGGTATAAAAATACTTTACTTCAGGGTAGTTTCGCATCAACTTTTGTAGCCAACTTTTAAACCTGTCGGCAAGCTTTGTGAGTGGAAGGTGTTCGTTTTTCAATACCCAAATGGTGTCGCTCAATTGAGTAACCATGCTTTGTGCATTTTCTTCCAGTTGCAATGCCAGCCCGTTGTCGATAGCCGAAATACTTGGCTTTAGTGCGTTTACATTATTGGTGATGGCGGCAGCATAAGAGCCTAAGTTGTCGTGTAAGTCAGCTGCAATTCTCTTGCGTTCGCTTTCCTGTGCATTGTGTACTTCTATCAGCGATAATTGCTTTTGATCGGCCATCGCTTTTTCAAGCTTCAACTTTTGACGCGTCTGATAATTTTTATAATACAACCACACAACAATAAGAGAAGTAAGCAATACAACAAGCGACAATATCGAAAAATTTCTACTCTGTTGTACATCTAATTCTTTTTGCAAAATAATCTTTTCCTTTTTTGCCACTTCGTATTTCATCTCCATCTCGGCAAGTACCTCATTCGAATTTTGTTGATTAATCGAATCCTTAAGCATCAAAATATTCTCCAATGAATTTGCATAATCATCATAACGATTTGCCTTCTTGTAATTTTCGGCAAGGCATTGTTCTAAGTAAAGTGTTTTTGAAATATTCCTATTTGCTTTGGCAATTTCCAAACCGCGTTTGGCAATTTCAATGCCCTTATCCGTTTGGTTTGTCGATGAATAAAATGTTGCCAGCTGTCCCATATCCGAAATTATCATCATTACCTCGCCAATCTTTTTTCGAATTTCCAAAGCCGCTTTCAAATCATTTTCCGCTGCACTAAAATCTCCTTTGTTGAGATACATATCAGCACGAATATTTAATGCATTTGTAAGTACACTAAAGTTTTGGTTCAACTGTCCGTAGTACAATGCTTTGTTTATAAAATAAAAGGCCGTATCTATATTGCCAACATTATTATAGCACGAAGCTATATTAGAAAACAATAGCCCGCATTGCGATAAATATTGCTCATCATTTGTATAGCCTATGCCCTTACTAAGCCATAATAGCTTCGCTGTATTTTTCAATTTCCATAAAAAGCATAACCCAGTAAAATATAGCTACGTAACACGATGATGGTGTCATGCATTTTCTTCGGCTTTTTGCAATATCGAAAACGAAGAATTTATTGCTTCGCTAGTTTTGTTGTTTCGCACCAAAAATGAAGCGCGTGTAATTTGAAACAACATGTTGGTACGTTTAAATTCTTTTGTATCCGGAAATGCTTTTTCAAGCGAATCAATTATCGCCT
>JADKFV010000019.1 GCA_016717325.1 Bacteroidota bacterium
TTTGTTGTTTCATAATCCGGTGATGTAATAACAATTCACTTCTATCATGCTATCGTTTTGCATTGGCGACATTTCCAATTTTATTATTTCGTAAAATATCAATCACCCGCCACCACTGTTGTGGAATAATATATGCGCGTGGTGCTGTTACTTTTTGGTGGCAATTGCATTCATTATAAAAGAAATTTTTTTGTGATGGTTTGTTGTTCATCGTAATACAATCTGTCTTTACAGGTAATATTGCTTTTTTTATACTTTGCCACTTAACCTTTGTTACAGCCATGTTGTCGGTAAGGGTATCCGTTTGTTTCAATTAATATCAAACTTTTTGCGTGGCTGTTAATTTATCAGCTTTCAGTTTTGCCGCTTTTATTTGTGCGGCATTGTTCCGCAGTGAACTCCAATAGCGTTTGCAAAAAATCGATAGTGGCTTGCACACGGTGCCGGGCGTGGTTTAGCTGTATGTGTTTCGGTTACAAACGATATTGTATTGAAGAGCGATGTGTACCCGGTCGAAAACTTGGTATATCGAGAAAGCCGGCAATGCCGGAATCAGGAATCTCAACAACGGATTCAACATACAGGAAACATGGTATTATCGTTTTTGTCCATTCCATTGTATAGAAATGGCAGCATAACGGTGTCCATATACGCTGCAAGCACGGGATGCAATTTGTTGTGTTGCGTGGCAATAAGCGTCATGGTGTAAGTGTAATCGGCACCATCGCTGATGTGCGTATCGACAAATATTTCGGGCTTAAACAAATGATACACCCGGTGAAAGAAAAAAGTGTTGCGCAGATCGCACTTCACAAATCGCGGTTCAGGTCGGGGTTAATGGCGTTGCCACGAAAGCCATATTCCTTGGGTCCGTTTTGATTAGCCCGCGAATAGCTGTTACGGATTAAAGGGCACCATCCACATTGTAAATATGAATAATAACAAGGTTTACATTATCGAGTAATTTTTTTGAATCATCATTACTCAAAATGTTTTTTATCCAAACCATGCATGCATCCACACCGCAGGGTTCACCGGGGTGTATGCCATTGTTGATGAGTATACTTGTTTTGGTGGAGTCGAATATATTTTCTTTGCTCACCGTTATGCAATATAAGGGTTGATTCATATCGGTGGATCCATTTGGGATATGTACATATTGCAAACTTGTAAGAAAGCGGCTTTATAAAAATCGATACACTCTTTTACGGTGACGCTGTTTCATTAAGGCGATATTTTTTCCACACTTTGGCAAAAATGCAGCTGACGAAATAGAAAGTAGTAAAGAGAGGAAATATTTTAGCATGATGTAGTATTAAAAATTACTACACAAATATGTAAAACAAAACACTAACTATCGTCTCCCTCGTGGAATATAGTTGGATTACTATCTCCATAACAACGGGCGTTGCTTCATGACCAAGAATGAGTGCGCTATTGAGGGAGTATGCCCTGCAAGGAAAAATCGAACACTACTTTGGATAAACCCTATACATTCGTATGTTCATGTATTATTTCTTCGGCTGTTTTGCCAAATGGAATTTCGTTATCGCGCATACTAGTCAATACCACCAACTACAAGTCCGACAAACAACTCGAATTTATTACATCGATTTTAAGTTGTACCATCATGCGGTCGATGTGGTATAAGTATTCATCGAGGTCTTCTATAAAAGAATTTTTCCTGCTACATCCATATCACTTTCCGGTACCGGCAAGGTTGTGCAGCAACGATAAATTACCGTAATAATTTCGGCAGTAACTTCTCCGTGTTTGTTGAAGGCAATATTTTTTTCACTTGTTGTCCATTCATACTGTAGCGTTTCACCTGTGAGTGCGGAAATCAATGTATCGAGCGATTGCGGATCGAATGCATCATTATAACAGGTGAGCACATTTGCATGAATGGTTTCTACCCCTAAGTTTTGATGTATGTGCGAATGAAAAACAGTGAGATCGCTAAACCCAATCATCCATTTAGGATTATGAATCATGGGGGCAAAATCAACCTCGTCTACAATGCGCGAACAACCATAACCTCCGCGTGCAGCAATTATTGCTTTAATATCGTTGCGGTCAATCATGTCTTGCACATCATGCGCACGATCGTTATCGCTGCCGCTAAACTGATTATTATCGCCATACAGGTTTTTCGCTTCTACTATTTCGAAGCCTGCATTGCGGAGAGTTGCAAACCAGCATCTATACTTGCCGGTGTAACCTTTCGTGACGGAGCTAGTATTCCAATTTTGTCGCTTCCCGCTTTTAAGTAGGGTGGTGTTATCATTTTTTTTCTTAGTTCTTAGTTACGTTTGCTTTGAGCCTTGTTCTTTGTTCTTAGTTCTTAGTTTCGTTTTAGGGGTGCCATGTTCTTCGTTCTTTGTTTTGTTTGCGGGGTGCCATGTTCTTCGTTGTTAGTTACGTTTACTTTTGCCTTTTCTTTGTTCTTAGTTCTTAGTTGGGCCCCGTTCTTAGTTTCGTTTGTGAAGCGTTAATAATTTCAGAGTCTCTCATGCCAATTAAAAACAAAAAATAAATGAGGACTCTGAAATTTTTTGTTTCGTTTTCGGTACGCCTTGTTCTTTGTTTTGTTTTCGGAGTTTTTTCCTCACGTCTTTGCAAGCGTAGCGAAACAATCTCATCATCATCAAGTCTTTTCTAAAGAGGGCTTGCTTCAGTAGTTCGTGAGTACTCACTCTTCCTCCTTCGCAATGACGATAATGACCAATGACCGGCAGAGATGCTTCGCAGTTCGAGAATACTCACTGTGACAAATCGCAATGACGAAAATGACCAATGACTTTCCTACCAATAACCCAATAACAAATCAACCAATAACCATCCTCTAAGTTTCGTGATAATTAATTACGCTATGTCCGCCTTCTTTGAGGTATTTATCTTTACTAAATAATGCTAAATCGGCATCCACCATTTCGTTTACAATTTGTTGCAATGTGTGCGAAGGAACCCAACCAAGTTTTTCTTTTGCTTTTGTAGGATCGCCTATCAGCAATTCTACTTCGGTTGGGCGATAATATTTTTTATCTATTTCCAATACCACTTGTCCGGCAGCAACCTGATAGCGTGCATCGTTACATTTTATTACTTTGGCAATTTCGTTTTCGTCTTTGCCTTCAAATTGTATTTCGATGCCGGCCTGTGCAAATGCCATTCGTATAAAATCGCGCACACTTGTCATTACACCTGTTGCCACTACGTAATCATCGGGCGTGGGTTGCTGCAACATGCGCCACATTGCCTCCACATAATCTTTGGCATGTCCCCAATCGCGTTGTGCATCAATATTGCCCATGTACACTTTTGTATCGAGGCCGAGTGCTATGCGTGCAACAGCACGGGTAATTTTTCGTGTTACAAATGTTTCGCCACGCAATGGTGATTCATGGTTGAATAATATTCCATTCACGGTGTACATGTTGTATGCTTCGCGATAATTTTTCATTATCCAATAGGCATATAGTTTTGCAACAGCATATGGTGAGCGCGGATAAAACGGTGTGGTTTCGCGTTGAGGTATTTCTTGCACAAGACCATACAACTCCGATGTAGAAGCCTGATATATGCGGCACTTGGCAGTAAGGTTCAAAATGCGCACGGCTTCGAGCACACGCAATGCGCCTATACCATCGGCATTGGCAGAGTACTCGGGCTCTTCGAAACTTACCTTTACATGCGACATGGCACCAAGGTTGTAAATTTCATCGGGCTGCACTTCCTGCACTATGCGAATAATATTTGTGCTGTCGGTAAGGTCGCCATAGTGTAACTTGAAGCGCACATTTTTTTGATGTATATCTTCATACAAATGATCGATTCGTTCGGTGTTGAATAGCGAACTCCTTCGTTTGATGCCGTGCACCATGTAACCTTTGTCGAGCAGCAACTCGGCAAGGTAAGCACCATCTTGTCCTGTAATGCCGGTAATAAGAGCAACTTTCATTTTTGCATTTTTATTTTCTTGGTAAAGAAGGCGAATATTGGTGTAAAAAAAAATTAATTGGGTTGGTGTGTTTTCAATTCTATACACATGCGGTTGTTGATGAACTTTGCTATTTAAAAAACGGAACAAGTGAATACCATATATAATTAAGAACAAAAATATTTACATGAAAAATAGCATTCGAAATTGAAGAGTTTTATTACCCTTTATAAATAACTCCATCAAACAAATGCGCGAAATAAATCGTATTAAAAGTAATTTTTAAGTAGTCGTTCCAGCATATTTCCTTGCATCAACTTTTCCAAAAAATTTAACAAGAAAACGCAAGGAGCAAATTCTTTTGAAATAAGTTTGCGTTGTTTTTTAATTAAAAGAATAATGTGAGAGTATGCATTCTTATTTGCACAAATGCCAAGTTGAATTTTGCGCCATTAAAAACACAAACTCATACATAAAACAATTGGCGAACTATAAATCACGAATCAATATTTCACAAATTTTTTGGAAAGAATTTTTTCGCCATCGGCAACACGAATAAAATAAATTCCGGGGCATAGTTTAGAAATATCAAATTCTTCAATGCCATTCATTACATTTTCTGAAGGGCATTGTTGCAGCCTTCCTTGTACATCAAATATTTTTATTTCCGAATTTGAGTTGAGGCCATCATACATTATTTTTATTTTATACTGTGCCGGATTAGGCTGCAAAAATAAAGTTCCATTGGTTTTCACTTCCTCCACTCCGGCAGGCGAGCACATAACAGGCAGCACAATATGACATACGTTCATTGCCCAACTTTGTGAATCGTCATATCTGTACCAATCCAGATTGTCCCATTGTTCCCAGGCAGTGGCAGGTGTTGTTTGTCCATCGGTACTGGTGTATAGCGCTACCTCATCGCCTACTACGTTATAGTCGAAATTTATTCCAAGGTAAAAATCGCCACTCATAGCAATAGGCGTTGCAAAATTTATTAATGAAAGTGCATTTTGTAAAACGTGGGTTGATGCTGTAAGATATGTTATTGGCTCAGAGCCCATCGGTGAACCGGGTGAACCGGCTAAGCCGTTGTCGTCCCAAACTTTTACATCAAAGGTGTTGGTATTATTAGTTGCCGATGCAGCACCAAAATATAACACTGCCCCGGTAACAAATGAACCGGGCTGATATTGTGCGGCTAAAAACTTATCGGCCTTCGACACATCTAAAAACTATTGTGCCCCGATATGTATCCCGTACCATTGGGCGTAGGATAAATTTGAGGAGTATTAACCCCAATAACAAAATTTGTTATAGTGTCGCAACCGCCAAGGCCACCACCACCAGCACATCCGGCAGGAGAGTTGGCAAAACCTGTGCGCAGCGGACTGTTTGCCATGGCTATCTGCATACGCGATTTCTGATCGATGCTGAACATTGTTAAACAATAATCGTAACAGTAATCCATGTAATTCACAAACATTTCGCCATCACTATTGGTTCCGCAGCTGTTAACATTGTGCGGAAATACAGGGCAACCCACTATTGGAGGCTGTAGCTGGAGGAGTATCGTTGCAATAATCATCGGCACAATTGCCATCGCCCCAAATATGACGCAGCCCCAACCAATGTCCTATTTCGTGTGTTACAGTGCGGCCCAGGTCATAGTTATTAATAAGATTCCCTGTTCTTCCAAAAAGCATTATAAAGAATAACAACCCCATCATCGGTCATAGTTCGGGTTTACCAGGGAATGCCATTCAGTGGTGTTCCGGGAGGGAAAGTTGCATAACCAAGTAACCCATTTCCAAGATCAATGGACCAAATATTTAGATAGTTCTGTGGATTCCAAATAGACTGTGGCTTGATGATAGTGTTGCAATCGGTTTTGGTCGTAAGGTGGTAAGGGGCCATCCCATATTATTGAGTTATACCCCCTATTCCAGGTGTGGGCAGAGGGTTTCCGTTGGGGTCATTTTGCAGGGCAAAAGTTGTTTCGCAATCGGCCAAGGTTAGCCCAAACTGTAGGTGTCTGATTCCAGTTGCTGTTGACTTTTAAAATCTTCTTGAGTACATCAAATAGCGAATAAATCTGTGCATCGCTAATATTATCGCCACGCCAATAGCATTTCCATTGTACCACGTGCACAATAACGGGATAGTATACGCAGTGTTCATTTTGCAGTGCCATTGGCTATCATTTGCAATCGGCATTGATTGAGCCACTTTTCGTATTCAACAGGCATTGGTTGCGTGCCTATTCGCCGCCGGGAGTGTAGTCCATCTCTGGGCATTAATATTGAAACGGCAAAAGCATGTAATTGCCAAAATAAAGGCAACTGGAAACGAAAAGTAATTTGGTTTCATTTGTTTGAATTTTTTATGTTACTAGTAAGTGGCAGTGTTTTGTTCAAAACATAATGGTTGTCGCAAACATATAATAAAATATGTTTAATGCTCAAACACTTTGTTTGAAAAATCATCTATTTTGACAAAGTTTTAAACAGAGGGAATAAGTGTTTTCTACCCGTGAAGTTTAATAAACCCTCCATGCTCCTGTATACTCTGACCTTTTTCTTTTCGAAAGGGAGTGTTTCTTTTGTTGGAGGATGTGATGAATTAAAAATCAGTCTAGGATTGAGTTTCAAAAAGAAAAAAAAAGCCTGTCAAAATTAATTGAACAGGCTTAAGAACTATCAATAAAATACAAACAATTTTACTTTGAGTTTTACCAGCTTTTTGTATGCGCTATGGAGTTATTATCGGCAGAATGCTATACAAAGTACACTTAAGCCGACAAACTGTTATCGGTAGCAATATCTATCCTGTCGGCATTTATGATTTGTGAATATATCGTTTTGCCACTGGCATCAGAAATATTTATAAAACCATTTTGCCCGGCTAAATTACTTGTTACAATAGAACAATAATTTGTTGCAGGATTTGGTTGAACCAAAATTTGTGAAACATAAATTTCTTCGACACTTGTTGGGAATTTATTTACACTGTAAAATTGTTGAACATGAACTATCATCAAATGGCATAACCATATATTGGCCTCGGGTTTATCATCAGCCATCGTAAATTTTTTTCTTCAATAACAGTAGAATCCGGACTCGCAAAAACAATTACTGACAGCGTTAAATTAAGATCGGTTTTATTTTCAACATTGCTGTGTATTATTGCAGATATAATTGTCGCACCAATGGCATTACCATTCCAAAAGTTATAGGCCCTAATCCTCCTCCTACAAGGTTGTTGCTGATATCACTATTTTGCACTGTAAACATCGGAGCCTGCATCTATACCCAACTCGTTAAATTGAATACTACAGTTATCTACAAACAAATCATAAGGTATAACCCAAGCCCAAACATTATTGTTGAAGTCGCAATTGGTTATGCTGCCACCGTTGGGAACATACACAGCCGGTTGTTGTGTGTGAATGTGCTGCTATCGATAAGCATGGAGCTAAAAACACTGGCATTAAAACCCAAACCTATATTGTTATAATTGAGCTGGCAGTTTTCATATTAACAGCAGTAGGGTGGATTGAAAGCGCGCTGTTGATACACTTAGCTCGAGAATACAATTAGTTAAATTAAAATTAGACCATCCAGAGATTCCGGCTCCGTTCTTAATAAAAAGTGCAATTATCGGCTGTAGTTAGAAGTGGGTGACGCATTTATGCCGTGCCATTGTATTTAAAATTACAATCATGCAAATCGAACACATCGGTGGTAGTGCTTTCATAGCCTACCGTTTGGTAAGCGTTGCTTATATTTACATAATCAAAACCAAGAAGCTGCCCTCCTTGTCCATTTTTAATGTAAATGCCGTTCCATGTATCTTGCGCTGTACCGGTAGTATCGCCCACAAATGTGATAGGTAAACCCGGTTGACCTACCATATACAACGAGCCACGCACTTCAAGTGTATAGGGCACTGTTGCATTGTTGAGAACTTTTCACCCCGCAACTCTGCACACGTCCAATGGTTAAAGTAACACCGGAAATACCACCACCGAACCTGTCATAAGGTACGGGCTATTGCAGTGTCAGATGGTATTTGTGTAATTCCACCGTTAAAAATAGTTTGGGGCATTAATATGAATGCCGACAATGAATCAAGAGATAAAAATAATTTTTTCATGTATGTTGGTTTTAAATGTGATTTAAACCCGAATAACAGTATAAAGTTTTTAAGTGTAATATTTTTAACACTAGATAATTTTTTGTTTTGTGATAAAGTTTTAAAAAAAAGGTTCCAAATTCATTAGGCAGAGAAGGGCCAACCGCTTTACTAAACATATAAGTTATGCGAAAACAGTAATGTAATACAGCTTTAATTTTTGCAAAAATCCGCAAACGAAAAAAGTAAATCGTCAATAGTTTCTTCTACTACACTTTTAATAAAAAAGCATAAACAAAAAGCTGTTTTATGGAGTAGGAAATGCGGTTTGTTTTTACACTTATAGTTTTCGATTTTAAAATTGCAGGCGCAAAAAAATGGTTGTTGCAATAAAACCAAAATGCTATGAAAACTATTTTACCATTTATAACCAAGCTGTATACCAAAATGCACGTTTTGATGTAGATAACCCCTGAATTCTGTTACTATGGATATTACCATACAACGACAAATCATATTTTTGATTTGAAGTGCACGAAACCCATCCGCACAAAGCATCGTGTTTGTTTACTTTAGTGTACCCCAGTCGCAGTGCCAACAAAAAGTTTGTGGTCTTTTGTTTGTAATCACGCCAGCCAATACCTGCCGAAAATTGTGGTGGACCAAGCATAGCTGTTGTGGGGCAATATTGCTGCCATAACGATAAATTATGCATACATAGTTCCAACTCATTTGAAAACTGCAAATGATTTATTTTGTTGGTGTCGACATAAAATATATTACCTGCAATAAAGCCAACTTTACCATTGATAAAGTTGTTGCTATATCCAACGTATGGTTGAAGCCCATAAAGTGCATGCGTTTTATTGTATAGTGGATATTCATATAGGAATTGGATATTACCTACTGCCGCGCCCATGTCGGCAAGAAAGTTATCATTATTGTTTTTGCCATTGGTATAGTCGTATTTAATATGGTATGCGGTAGTTGTATATTTATAAGAATTTGAAGAACAATCCGATCTATACATTTCTTCGTATGCATTTAACATTCCGCCTGCCGAAATTTTATGTGTCACTATTTTCGATGTACTATCACTTTGTAATTCCACTTGCGACATTTGCAAAGCACAAAACGGGACCACCAAAGCCATGTGCCATATTAGTTTATGTTGCTTAATATGGGAATAAATAATTGTGCTTACAGCAAACAGTGCCGGAATATTAATTGCCAAAATTGTTATTTTTTCAAGAGTATCGCACTTAGGAAAAAGCCAAACAGTGCTGCATAATAATACAAATCCTGCAATAATTGTTGGTTGCAAATTTGGATTAGCCTCCGTAAGTATATACGCGGGTTGTTTTTTTTCGCGAAAATAAATTATGCCGAGTAATAAAATGCAAATAATTATAAGAAACCACTGCACCACTTTTAATCCAAAAAAATAATCTCCGCCTATAAAATTTGCTGCAGAATCTTTAAAAAAATCGAGCACAAACCGCAAAACAAAATAAAGCAGTAGCGATAGGAGAAATTTATTCCCATTAGCTTTCAACTTTTTAGAAAATAAAAACACCATTATCCCAATAAAAACACACCCTACTATATTATAAAACGGCAGGGTATTACAGGTAGGCTCATTAAATAATCCGAACTTATAAGGCCATGTTCTAATTGAGCTAAATATGCAGCACTACCCACTGAATATTGAAAAGAAAAACTTGCATGTGTTACATTGCCAAAGCAACAACCCGATACAAGGCAACCTATACGTTGCCATGCAGCACAGAAAGGTAACAACAAAGCAAACACATCGAGGGTTTTCCAACTAAACTCAAAATATTTGCGGAGCAATAAAAAAACAACTATCGCGCCTATGAGCCCACCCAATATGGTTTTGTGCTGGCAAGTGTTGTTTGTATTGTCAGAAATAAAATTCCACCATTGCGCAACGGGTATTGAACCTAATTTCGAAAATAGTATCAGCGATAAAAAAGTGCAACCAACTGTTAATGCCCATTGTTGCGGCTTTCTTGTCAGTTTCCTCCCGGCAATCAATGCATAAACGAATGCAATAATTATACTTGTGAAATAAGTAAAGCTAAAAACATATGGAAAATTATCGGGGTTAATGAAAATGGCAAATATCATGTTCATACAATTTTTATTTGCTCAAATATAAAATTATTTTCATGATGGTGTGTTGTAAAATTATTTGTTATAAATGTTTTTCCACAGAAATTATATATACTAAGTAAATCGCTGATATAAGAAATACTATTTTAGTTACTTGTTTTTCGAGCTGCTTCATTCGTTAAATAATTGTATATTAGAAACACAAAATATTCAATCACCATGATAAAAAAAATAGTTTTCTTTTTCGCCATTAGTGCTTTCATTTCATGTGGGCCACCAAAAGAAATTTATGTAAATCCGGTAGTGGTTTTTGAAATGAACGACACTATGCATTATCACATTCAAGCCGAACTTATTGATTTACAAGGTTGCTACCAAATAAATAAAAAACATGCCATAAGCATTCAGCCATTTCTTGCCGGTTTAGGCCTGGGATATTTTTATACCATGCGCGATGCCGGCAAACGAAACATGCTGCTGTTGTCGGCCAATGCAGGCTTTTTGGCTAATGAAGAAGTTGGCAGTATGGGCTCGCCCTATCGTGGGTATAAAAAATTCTGGGATAATAAAACCAAGTACCAATTCATTTCGGGCACAATAAGTTATGGCTTCGATGATGAACATTATGGTATTAAACTCGGTGCACGTTATTCTCTTTACAATTACCTATTGTTTTATAGAAAATTATATCACGAGGATTATATTAGTTTTAGCACATCGGTACCCATATACAAGGATATTACAACTGCAAAAAATTTATACGGGCAATGCCTTTCTCCTTATGTTCACATCTTTGTGCGGTATAATCATATTTGTTTGTTTGGTCAAGCGAGCTATAACTTTTTCAATATGAGGCATTTTTACTATCACGAAGTTATACCCAGAGGTGGTCCAAAAGATCCGGACACGGGTTTCAAAACACGGCAGGCAACCTACAACAAAACCAATATAAATATTGGAGTAAGTTTCGTTTTTTAAATGTTCTTTTTGCTGTAAATTTCTTTTGAAACAAAATCAAAGTTTAACAACTTTTATTTTACAACATTGCATTAATGGCAGTGCAAAATACAAAACCCCATCTTATTTTTTTTCCTTTCTAAAATATTGTTTATAGAATAAAAAAAGCGACACACATTACTGTATATCGCTTTTGCTTTTTGATGCTTAGATTTTTATTTTACAATGATCAGTTTTTGTAAACTATTTACCTGCGATGATTCTATTTTTACAAAATATGCTCCCGGCTGCATTGCGGCAATATCATATTCGAGTATTGTTTGTTTTGTTACAATATTCAAATCGGTGGCAAGGTCTTTTACAAGTCGTAGATTCATATCATATAATTTTATGTTTACTTTTTCGTCCATCATATCGCCCAGTGTGATGTAGCATTTGTTGGAAGCAGGATTTGGAAACACGCCAATCTCTTTACTTTCCACTTTTTGTTTTTGCTGCGGTGCTGCGGCTTCAATATTGTTTTTATCGCTCATAGTGCGGGCGCCACCACAGCCATTTATGTAAGCAGTGAATTGCGAACCTTGGTTGGCAACAAAGCCCGGTGTAAGCGACACGTAACCACCGGCATCATACTCTACCACCGATGGTGATTGAATCATTTCGGCAGAGGTGATTGAACTCGATGCTTCGTTCTTCGTATATCCACTCCATACATTATTTCCAAAAGAGGCATCGGTATAACATCCATAGTATCCGGGCAATAACGAATACCGTGTTTCCCAGTTACCATTAGGAATTTGATTCACCACCCACATCGAAGTTTGATCGAGCGGATCGACAGCACACTGGCTATAATCACCACCACGACCATCAGAATCATAACTTTGTCCACTGTAGTAAAACACACCATTGGGCAGTGTTCCCAACGCATCGGCACTATTGCGCGAATTGTAGGCTGCACTTTGATAATAAGCAGCATTAAAAATACTATAAGTAAGCACAACATCCGATGAGGAGTTTACAGCAAGACTTGGGTAATACTCGGAAGTAGCTCCCGTACCATCATCGATACGACCAACCTGACTGATGGAAGGTGCAGCGGGATTAACAGACCACCACTGTGTTGAGGCTCGATTGGTATTACCTGTAGCAGGCAAAAATATGGGATGTGTGCACCATAATAAACCATTTCTATATACGCAGTTGCTAAGCATAGATGCACCAAAAATATTTACAGCACTAAATGTTGTTCCTCCTCCCAATTGTTTTGGACATTTCAAACTATCGGTTGCAAACGCCTGCCATGGACTGGTTCCATAACTGCTTGCCTGCACCAGTTGGGGCACGCTATTTATGTACCATGAGTCTATGTAACCAGTATTGTTCAAATTGGGATTGCCTGTTTTTACAAGATATAATCTGTCGATAGCGTTATCATAAGTAAATGCCGGTGCTGCAAGCCATAATGAATTCCAATAATAAAAATTTGCAGAGGCGGCTGCATATACCTGTGCTTTGTTCAACACATAAATACCTGGAGCGTTTCCGCATAAAATATTACCTGCTACGCAAATCCAATCTTTATTAAAACCAATCATGGCGAAATCCATCCACGCGGTATTTGATGCATCAACATCAATATCATACCAATACCATCCTTGAGTAGGATCGGAATTGTAAGAAATCAACAAACGAAAAAAAGAATTTACATTTCCGGCACCGCAGGTTTGGGTAGCGCCATTTAGCGCAAGAGCTACAAACCGCTGTCCATAAGGATCGTACATAATGCGGGGATCAAACACAAAGCCTGTCATTCCAAAAAAAGCAGCTAGTGTAACATCACTTATTACTGCTCCGCTTTGTTTATTTATTATACGTGCATCATCGTTAGCAAGTAATACAATGTGCGAAGGCCCTGCGGCAATTTGTGCATCGGATGGATCTAGTCCTCCCTGTTGATTACCCAAACCCGTGCGTGCCGGTGATTGACTTGTTACCTTTTGTCCCGGTTCAAAAGTCGGTGGCGCACTCACTTGTTTATTCTCATCTATTTGATAAAAAGGTGCACTCTTACGCATAGAATTATCTTTTGTAAACTGCATTTCATTCATCAATCTTTCGATACTTTGTTCGTCATCATCATCAATTTCTTTGGCAAAAAACTGATCAACAATTTTTGTTTCGCCCTTGTACCTGATGTTTGCAGGCGATTGCTCAGCAGCCTTTATATCTTTTATTGTCCCTCCCGGGCCGTTCAAGGTTCCTGCGGTTCCATTGATTGTTGTTTGTGCATTTGCACCAATAGCCATCATGCATAACATGGCTATATATATTTGTATTCGTGTCATATCTTTTATTTTTAATTTTTTGTTACTTACTATTTTTCAATAAAATGATATGGGATTATTTAAGCTGTATTGCTTCTATTTTCTTTTCAAGCTCTTTTATTTTGTTGTTCAATTGTATAATGTACAGTGCCTGTTCTTCTACTTTTTCAATAATTTTTCCTTGCATTTCGCCAACAGCCATACCACCTTCTTCTACTTCGCAAGCAGGAGGCATTCCGGGTAAATGGTTGTATTGCTTTATGTGCTCTTCAACCTGTTCTATGGTATTTAAATTATAGTTTTTACTGAATACATAATCGGGAAACGGAGTGAGTTGCACACGCACTTCGGTACAAATAATTTTTCCTCCTACCGTAAGGCTATAACCTGTGGCCGGTGATGAAGCATTCACAATCATGTTTGCTGCATATGTAGTGCCATCAAAATAACCTGCATATGCAGGCCCTCCGCTATTAGAGGCATAACCATACACTCCATACCTATAGCCGGCAGTTCCTGTTGCATAACCATATACTCCATAACCCACACCGGTATAAGCCCCTGCATCGGCAGTACCATATAAACCCATATATCCACCTATTCCTTCAACGCCTATTCCATAACCATCGGCACATTTCGACACGGCATGCACACCTCTTATGTCTAATGTTCCTAAATAATTTGTTTGAGCATTTATAGTGTAAAAAGAGTTGGATGTAGGAGGGCCTTGCACATCGAGTTTATAATTTCCTCCTGCTGCCAAATTACCTATCGATACATATCCATTTCCAGTAATTACAAGTGGGAAATTGTTTGATGGAACATACCTCACGCTATAGTTATTGTTACCAAGCATACCAGTGTTCCATTGAACTGCCCCTCCAAACTTATATGCAAAAGCTGCATTTGCTGTTACGCTACCCTTATCCATAAACATGGTAGCACCGGCAGTTGTCGATTTTATTCCCAGCGTTACAGCGCTGCTTTTTTCCACATACAGGTTGGCGCCATTTATGTTTGTGCCAACCGATACATTGTTTGTAAGGGTAACAGGATGCACCACTCCGGCTGTGGTTGTCCATTGTGCGTTTGCAAACGTGGTAGCTAACAGGATAGTGGCAGCTACGGCCATCATTGCTTGAAATTGTTTTTCATCACATTTAATTTTTTAAAATTTTTATTAATAAGAGATTGGTCACAACAAAGATATATTATCAATTGACTATTGGTGTTTTCTAAACGTAAATTACCGTTCATTTTTATTGAATAAAAATAATGTTAGGATATCAATTTAATTTTTATGGAAACTATTTATATATTTGTTAACCCAAATAAGTACTAATAATGGAAAAAGGACGTGTGACAGGTTTAGGCGGTGTATTTTTTAAGTGTAAAGATCCCGATGCTATAAAACAATGGTACAATCAAAAATTAGGAATAAATTGTGATGCCTATGGCACTACCTTCGAATGGCGCAAAAGTGACAACCCTGCTGAAAAGGGATATACAGCTTGGAGTCCATTCAAAGAAACCACCAAATACTTCGAACCTTCGGCAAAGGAATTTATGATCAACTATCGTGTCGAAAACTTAGAAGCATTGGTAGATGAATTGCGCAATGGAGGGGTCACAATTTGCGATGAAATAGAACGATTTGAATATGGTAAGTTTGTGCATGTATTGGATCCAGAGGGCAACAAAATAGAATTATGGGAGCCCAATGATATCGAACACGAAAAAATATTGAATGTAGTAACTAAGTAGTATTCATTTGCTTATTATTTATTAGCAAACAAAAGCAACAGAAAACAATAAAATAACGTCTTTAATAAAGTCACTCTAAATAACATATAAACCGGTATTTCTAAAAACATAACAAAATGAATTTGAAAAAAATCTACTTAGTTGTTTTGGCAGCTCTTTGTCTTATTCCAAACCTAATTTGGGGGCAACTCACTGTGAACACCAATTTAACACCACAGCAACTTGTGCAAAATGTGTTGCTGGGTTCCGGCATTACCGCTTTCAACATTACATACACAGGTGCGCCCAATGCTATAGGTTCGTTCAATGGTGCCAATTCTAATATTGGTATTGGCTCAGGAGTGATTATGACATCGGGCGATATAGCAAATGCACCCGGGCCAAATAACTTAGGGAGCCGGTACCCCAATCAAACCCCTGGCGATAATGATCTCAACAACCTTGGTGGTGGCAACACTTTCGATGGATGCATTCTTGAGTTTGATTTTATTCCTTTATCGAACAATATAAAATTCAATTTTGCCTTTGGTTCAGAAGAGTACAATGAATTTGTGAACACTTCCTTCAATGATGTGTTTGCTTTTTTTCTTAGCGGCCCTGGTATTGTTGGGTTAAAAAATATTGCACTTATTCCCAATACAACACTTCCTGTTTCTATCAACAATATAAACAACGGCAATGCTAACGCAGGGCCTTGTATGAACTGCACATATTTTTACGATAACTTTGGTGGCACTACTGTGCAATATGATGCATTTACAACTGTACTTACTGCACAATCTGCTGTTATAGCCTGTGATACCTTTCATATAAAACTAGCCATTGCCGATGTAGCCAATGGTGTTTTAGATTCGGGCGTGTTGCTCGAAGCCGGCAGTTTACCGGTGGTATTCCCAATGTATTGGCACAATTTTCATCGGCATACGCAGCCAACGATTCTTCAATTATAGAAGGCTGTACAGATGTGACGGTTACATTTTCGTATCCCAATCCTGTGCCTAACGATGTGTATATAAAATTGAATATAAGTGGTACAGCAGTGAATGGTGTTGATTACAACCAGTTACCCGATAGTGTAAAAATTGCTGCCGGAGATTCTTCAGGATTCATAAGCATTTACCCTACTCCTGATGGTTTAACAGAAGGTACCGAAACTATAATTTTTACTCAAACCAATACCCCATTTTGTTTAGTGCCACCTCCACCACTTCTCATAAAAATAAAAGATAAAGTTCCTTTTACGGTGTCTGTTTCTAATGATACTACTATTTGCCCGGGACAATCAATTAATCTGATAGCTACCTATTTATCGGCTCAACAGCCCGTGACGTACAACTGGGATAACGGTGCCGATTTGGATTCAATTTATAGTGTTTCGCCCACATCCACCACTACTTATAACGTAACAATTACCGATGCATGCGGGCAACCACTAAACGAAACGGTTACGGTATACGTACTGCCAAATGGACCGGTTTTAACACTCAGTGATACCACTATTTGCCCCGGCCAAAGCGTTACATTAAGTGCCGGCATTGCTCAAGGTGCTGCACCGTTCGTATATAACTGGAACAATGGCGCTGCCAATACACCCACTTACGCTGTTAGTCCAAATACAACAACAACTTATTCTATTTCGGTAACGGATAACTGCAACCAACAAAGTACCGGCAGTATCACTGTAAATGTGTCATCGGGCCCACCGGCTCTTACGCTCACTCCTGGCGATACAGCAATTTGTCCGGGACAATCGCTTACCTTAACTGTAAATGCTTCAGGTGCAGGGCCATATTTTTACAATTGGAACAATGGCGCAGCACAAACGGCTTCGTATAATGTTACACCAGCCAACACTACAACGTATATAGTTACTGTTACAGATAATTGTTCACAGCAAGTATCCGACACTGTAACTGTTTCCGTATTAGCTTCTGCACCTATAGTTGCTATCACCCCCAACGACACTACGTTATGTAAAGGCACAACACTCAATCTTAGTGGTACTGCAGTAAATGGCGCAGGAACACTTATCTATAACTGGAATAATGGTAGTGGCAATGCGGCAAATTATTCTATAACAGCAACTACATCTTCTACAGTTATGCTTGCAATTACCGACCAGTGTGGCAATACAGGTATGGATAGCATTAAGGTTACATCTAACGATCCTCCGCAAGGAACAGTTACCTCGGCCAAATTCTGTTTGTAACGACAATCCGGTTCTGTTTCAATTTGTAGGAACTGCCGGCAGCAATGCTGCTTATTCTTGGAGTTTTGTAAATGCATCTCCTGCCACTGCAACAGGTGCCGGACCTATAAACACAACATGGGCTTCAGCCGGCTTGCAAACGTATACTATAACCGTTAACGATGGTGTTTGCCCAAAACTGGAGTTGACTGGAGAAGTTCAAATAAATCCATGTGCCATTGTTATTCCAAATGTATTTACTCCAAATGGCGATTTATTAAACGAAACGTTTTTTATTAAAAATCTCGAAAGCTTCCCAAATACAAAGGTGAAAATATTTAATCGCTGGGGAAGAATATTACTTGATTCAAATAATTACAAAAACGACTGGAAGGCAACCGATGCACCTGATGGGGTTTACTATTACACGGTAACACTTTATAACGGAACCGAGTTTAACGGAACAGTTTCTATTTTGAGAAAATAAATTTTTTCGTTCCAATTTTTAGAAGCAAGCTTAACACAAAAGTTAAGCTTGTTTTTTTTTATACTATAGTTTATGATTTAGGCGATTCAACAATTTAGCATTTATACCGAAACAACTTTGGTTTTGGAGAAACAAGCTATGAAGTTGTTCGGTATTACTAAGAGTCCGTTATATTTTGATTCGAAAATCTAACTGCTCTTACTATAGATAATTATTAATTCACCTTTTTAAAAAAATTTATCCCTTTATTTACCCTCTTTAATTCAATAAATGAAAAGCGCTATAAAAAATATTTTTGTTCAAATTTCTCTGGTCGGATTATTTCTGATACTATGTTCTTCCACACTTTTAGCACAGCTTCCTTACCGCATATCTGCTGTGTTCACTATCAAAGAAAAGCGCCCCGATAGCACTTACGCACTTATTAAAGGAACAGTGTACTACGATAAGCTGGTGAATAAAATAATATACAATGTTACCTTTCCCGAAAAAGAACAATGGGTACTGGAAGATACCATTACATATAAATACCGGAATGGAAAATTTGTTGGGAAATATGCTTCAGCCATGCAAACAGAATTTTCAATTTTCAGCATGGCGCTTAAAGGCAACATGGCCGATTTCGGTTTGCCCGAAACGCCTTTCAAATTAGAAAAAGTGGAACAAGAAAAAGACATGATTATTTCTACCTGGCATTTGTACGGTAAGAGTGTGACTAAACCAATCAGCAAAATTTTATTATCGAAAATAGATAAGAAACTCAACGGGTTGATTATTTTTACCTCCGATGAAAAAATGGCTTCGAAGCAATTTTATGAAACTATGTTTTTGTAAAAGGAGTTTGGTTTCCACAAAAAGTGACACAGTATGTATTTACCAAAGGGGGCGAAAATCTTCAGCTTACAAGTTATAGCAACATCCTTATAAATGACAAAGCGAATAATGAAATGTACAATTATACTATTACTACTAAGTAGTTTTTATTTTGCCAACAGTCAATCGGTGGCCGATGTAAATATACTTATGAGTGCTGCACCGTATACAAAACAAAATGTTGCAAAAAAATATAAGCTCGAGCAAAACCAAAACGAAGTGCAAATGGTATTCACCGGATTATTTCGCTTTTACAAATATGTAATATCATCGCAGGATATGAATGTGTGTACATTTTCACCATCGTGTTCCGAGTATGGATTATTATGTA
Source organism: Bacteroidota bacterium (assembly GCA_016717325.1). Taxonomy (GTDB): domain Bacteria; phylum Bacteroidota; class Bacteroidia; order AKYH767-A; family OLB10; genus JADKFV01. The sequence continues at coordinate 19,138 of JADKFV010000019.1, forward strand.
TACGCGAACATGGTGTTATGCGTGGTGCGTTGCAAACCCTCGACCGTATGATGCGCTGCAATCCGCTTAGCCCTGAACATTATTTGCGCGACCAAAAAACAGGATTATTTATTGACAAACCTTGATTTGTTTAGCGTGAAATACTTTTTAAAAAACACATTCTTTTCATCACTATTTTTTATGATGTTATTTTTTGCCGGCAACAAAATGCATGCACAAAATATTTTCGATAATGAAAGTAGTATCAAGTATGCCTATTACTTATTTGAAAATGAACGATTCGAAAATGCCGCTAAAGAATTTGAGCGCCTGGTTTATATTTTGCCGCAAGACGATTCGCTAAAACTGTTTCTTGTAAAAAGTTATCGTAAAGGAAAAGTATTTAAGCAGGCATTATTACGTTCGCACGAACTTCAAATTACAAACAACGCACTGATAAATGAGTGGGAAAAAGAAGGCCTTAAAAATTTATGGCAAAGCGGGCAGGCAAAAAAAACTGACAGCGCCCTGTTGGTTACCAAAGCACAAACATTTTTCGAAAAAGAAATTGCCACCACACTTGGGCTGGCTTATAGTTATAAATGGAAAGACGCCCGAAATAAAAGTGCAGAAAACAAATTTGCCGACAGTGCAAAAACTATTTTGCTCCACAACATTTTAGTACAACAAAAAAACGAAAAGTATAAAAACCCCGGTGTGGCATTGGCATTATCAACTGTAATTCCGGGCTTGGGCAAAGTGTATGCCGGCCGATGGAAAGATGGAATTATTTCGCTGTTATTTGTTGGTGGCATGGGCATACAGGCTTACCGTGCATTTGATCAGCGTGGCGTAAAAAGCACGCGGGGATGGATTTTCGCCACTATGGGTACCGGATTTTATCTTGGCAATTTATATGGCTCGTACCATGCTGCCCGTATACGCAACAATAAAATAAATGAAAAATATCTTTTGCAAATCAATAATAGCCTGGATAGTTTGTACTAGCTTTTTAATAAGGGCCAATGGCCAAAGCATGGATGAAACATTTACTTTGGCATTGCAACAATATGCCGAAGGTAATTATGATTATGCAAGTGAGCTTGCTCAGCGTGTTATGTTTTTCGATACGGATTACAAATACATTCCCGGTTGCGATTTATTGGTGGCCAAGTGTTACATGCAAAAAAAAGAATTTACTCTGGCGGCAAATTTTTTCGAAAAAGCTTTCAGCAATAATACCAACGACAGCATTCGCACGGAGTGTTTATTTGACAAAGCATCGTGCCACTTGCTTCAACGCGAATACAATTTTGCCCTTACCGAATTATTGACGATTCGCGACAAGCATTTACAACCCAATACTACAAAAAAGAAAAATTTATTTTTGGCTGTTACCTATTATTACCTCAACGAATTTGAGCTTTCTAAATTAAACATGCTGGCCATTGATGCATTAGATAGTTTGGAAACAAAAAAAATTGACCAGCTATATTTACAGAACGACAAACTTACAAAGCGGTACAAACCAAAAACAGCCCGTATTATGAGTTTGATAATTCCCGGCAGTGGACAGATGTATGCAGGTGATTATAAAAATGGCATAAACTCTCTTTTGCTTGTAGCTGCTTTTTCTTATCTTGGATACACTGTTGTAGTAAATGGTACCTTAGGCGATGCCATTATTTCTATACTGCCTTGGTTACAGCGGTATTACTATGGCTCATCGCAAAAGGCAGAAATAATTTGCCGCGATAAATTGCAGTATGAAAGAAACAAACTCATACAAAATTATCTCAAGCAACTTTAGTTTGGATATTCTCCGGAAGGAAACTTTTTAATAGATAGCCACCTTTGTTGTTAGTGGCAGTTGCCCATCGTATATGGTTATAGTATATATGCCTCGCGAAAATGACGATACATCTATTTGTTGATTGCGTAAATTTGCATTACCCTGCAGGCAAATTTTTCCATCAGCACTGTGTATCACATAAGGCATATTTGTGTTTCTGTTTTTCAACTGCAATAAGTGATTTGCATTGTCGTAAAAAATATAGTTACTGCTTAAATGAATGGTTGGCACAGAAAGCGCTATGCTGATAACCGTTGAAGGAGTTTGACATCCATTGCTATCGCTTATTAAAACATAATAACTACCGGCTACTGTTGGCACAAAATAATTATTGGTGCCCAACACTAAGTTTACATTGTTCACATTAAACCATTGATAAGAATTCGCTGGCGAAGAATACAATGTATCGCCCGACAAAGTCACCGTTGGCACGGCAGGCAATTGAAACTCGGTAACAAAATTTTGTTTGTATACTGAATCACAACCAACACTATTGCATGCAACCAATACTACATCAAAGCTACCATAGTTGTTATAACATATGCTGGTGGGATTTTGATCGGTGGATGTAGTGGGAGATGCTCCGGCAAAATACCATTGCCATGTTGTAGGAGTATTTTGTGAGAGGTCGTAAAAGTCTATGCACGTTTTATCGCACCATAATGTATCGCTCGATGAAAATAATGCCGCAGGCACATTACCACATGCTGTATAAGCAACCACTATGGTATCTGTTTTTGTATCACATGTGGTTACAGCACTTACATAATAAGTTCCCGGAGCATTAACTACCAACGAAGAATTTGTGCTTCCGTTTTGCCATGTATACGAATTAAAAGTTCCATTCACATTCAACACTAATGAATCACCATTGCATAAAGTGGTATCGTTACCAAAATTTATATTTGGCTGCACCACAACATTGCAAGTTGAAGTAGTATCAATAAGGTGATAAAAAATATTTTCCATCAGTTGTAAATCTACCGGGTCGGCAGAGCGTATCCAATCCTGATCGGTGGTGGTAATTAGCTTTCCTGTACAAGGAGTTGGAGGGCAAAAGAAAAAACCTAAATTAAAGTTTTGATTCTTTATAACTGCTGATACAGTAGGAGTTGTATTAGCTTCTACTCCATACCAATAATAATTAATTGACGCCACACTGTTTGGGGTGTTTGCAAAAGTTGATTGCGGAAACACGGGCTGCAAATCGCCACTTAATTCGGTACCCCAGGCAAATGTACCACCGAGAATATTTACCAAACTTTCAAAAGCTGCCGTGGTGGAATAAAATTTCAGGTATTCCGCCTGTATGTATACCGGCTTTCCTGTCTGCAAAAATTGTTGAATGGTGGTTACATAATTTGCAGGTAATGTAATCACACCCGATGAAATGATAATCACATCGGTAGTGGCAAAAAACGCATTGCTGTTTAATAGTATTTGTGGTTCTATGGTTGCGGTATGACCAAGGCTGCTGATTAAATTTAACCAAACGGTATCCATTACATGTCCAACATTATAGCTTTGGCTCTCTATAATTTTTACATTCAAGGCATTGCAAAAACTGCACATGAATACGAAATAAACAGCAAGTAAAACCCTTTTTCATTTTGTGATTACATTTTAGAAATGACCTTTACATATGCTCCCTTTTCAGTAATGAATTTTAACTGATATGTGCCGGCATTTACATTTTGCAAGTTTATAGTATTAGACATTTCGTTTATTGTTTTTGAAACTACTATGCGGCCTGTGATATCATAAAGTTCGACCAATACGTTTTCGGAAATTGATGGCGAAAGTGTTATGGTTAATTCATTACTGGCAGGATTTGGGAAAACACTAATACCTGAACTGCCGGTAAGATTTTGGAACGAAGTATAGAAACCAAAAGTTGGTGATGGCACCGAACAACCATTGCTATCGAAAGCTAACACAAAATAATTACCATCTACTACAGGCACAAAATAATTGTTTGTACTTAAAACAACATTGATATTATTGGTATTGTACCATTGATATGCAAATGCAGGTGATGAATATAAAGTGTCGTTGCTATATGAAATGGTTGGAGCAACAGGTAACTGAAACTCGGTAACAAAATCATCGAGGAAAAGAGAATCGCAGGCAATGGCATTACATGCAACAAGGGTAACATCAAAGCTTCCATAATTATTATAACATATTCCGGTAGGGTTTTGGTCGGTGGATGTGGAAGGCGATGCCCCCTGAAAATACCATGTCCACGATGTCGGATTATTTAACGATAGATCGGTAAAGTCAATACAGGTTTTATCGCACCATAGCGTATCGCTCGATGATAGTGCTGCCACAATTCCTGCACATTGAATAAAATCTACGTTTATAGAATCTACTCCTTTGCAACCGCTGTTATTTGTAACTTCTACTCCGTAAGTTCCGTTAACTGTAGCTGTATACGTACTGTTTGTACTTCCATCCTGCCACAAGTAGTTTTTACCCGGCCCGGCATTCAATACCAACGATTGCCCTATGCAAAGTGTAGTATCGTTACCAAGTGCTACCACCGGTTGAATGCCAATATTTACAATTGTATTAATGGTATCGCTTGTAAGATTTAAATACACCAAAATCAACTGCACATTGTAAGTTCCCGAGTCGGTAAACTGATGTGCCGGATTGGCTATATATGCCGTATTGTTTGCTCCTGAATTGGGGTCGCCAAAATTCCATTGTATAGCAATGATGTTACCTCCATTAAACAAACTAAAATGTGTTGAATCGCCAAGGCATAAATCCTGTGCCTGTATATTGGTGCCTAATATATTGGTAACAAAATCGGGCAAGCCCAATGCACATGTACCGGGGCTAACGTTAACAGCATTGTTCACAGCATTACAGGCAGTACCTGCCGAATCGGGCGAATTAATAACTCCAACCCATTGGGTGCTGTAGCGGGCAAAATATATTTTACCATCGAGTGCCAATTGTATATCGCCCGGTATATCGGTAAATGTATGTACCGAAATTCCCGAAGCTATGATAGCAGCGTTGCTACCTGCATTCATATCGAACTGATAAATTTCGCCCGGAGTATAATCTACATTGCAGCAATATAAATAATTACCACTTGCCGAAAACTCGGTGCTGTAAGGATAATAGCTTGTTGGAAAAGTTTTTGATACCGGATTCGAAAACACTCCGGTACTGTTATCGAAATCGATCAACTCCATTGTGTGCATATCATAAGTGGTCATAGCACATTTTGTGCTTTGCGCATTGAAACTCATGCCGCCTGTCCATATTCCCGTCATACCGGCACCTATAGTTTGCATCACTGCAGGTTGCACACCTGCGGCAGTTACTAAAGCAGTATAGTAATTTGAATTATTTAAGCCATGCACTGTCACCCAAAAATCGACACCGTTTGCATGATAACATGCAGTAACTTTTTCGCCAAGTGCACCAGGCACTACCGAAACATTTTTTGATGTTACATCGCCAAGTCCTCCATTTAATTTAAGATCTACTTTCGAATATCGCAAACCGTTTGCACCTCCGGTTTCGGCAATGGTAAAAATATAATACACCGAGTCTAAATTTGCCGGATCGGGAAATGCCAGTGCCGATTGCGATGACGAACCTCCGCCCATCAAACCGTTACCGTTCGGCATTTGAGCATGATTTTTATTCCACACAAATTGCCCATCCGAATAAAATAATAAATTACCATAACCATCGCTCATTGAAGTACAGCCTTCTGTGGCACTTAATGCACCATTAGGATCGTTTACGGGAACACCGCTGGTGAAGTCGATTCCTGCATTGTACCCAAAGTACCAATGTGCAGTTTCCTTTTGTGCAAAAGCTGTTGTTGCTAAATACACGCTTGCTATGAGTAAAAATATTTTTTTCATATTGCTTTGTTTTTAATGTTCTGTTTATTTTGAGATGCCACAAACTTAAAAATAAATATGGCACAAAAAATTGTTAGTTTAATATTATACTGCCAAAGTAATCTTTGCCACGGCTAAGCTTTCTCTGTTTAACAAATAGCATAAACACTTCTCAAAAAGTGTAAACGCCAATGTTTCTATTTCAAAACAATCACTTTTTTCGACACGCTCTTTCTTTCACTTTGTACCGTCACTGTATACAATCCATTGCTAAACGCAGATAAATCGAGCAGGCAATAATCATCGCAACTGTTGATGGTTTCACTTTTTATTATGCTTCCCATTGCATTGCTAACCGTAACTGTAAACGATGAATAAATATTATTCACCTTCATATAAAACAAACCATCACCAGGGTTGGGGTAAATTACCATATCAGGCTTTGCAACGGCATCGTTTATGCCACTGCTTGCATATACCAAACCAAGGCTGTCGGTTTTTATAATATACATGGCTGGCCCGGTGGTGCCTGTACATATAAATCCTTTATCTTTTGTAGTGACCAAATAATTACCTTGCGCACTGCCAACCCCTGCATACCATCGTGTCCATAATGTATCGCCATTTTCGTTGGCTCTAATTAACAATAAATTATAATTTAATTGAGGAAATGGGTTTGCAATACTACCTGTTAATATATATCCTGTTGAATCTACAATATCAATTGATTTGGCGCCACTTTCTTTCGGATGTTTATAAACTTTTGTGAACATTGTATCACCAATAGAATTTGTTTTGATTAAATAAACATTGTAATCCGATATTAAAGTATCGAAAGTAATGCCAGCAATAACAAAGCCACTATCGGGAGTTTGTTTTATTGAGTAGCCACCACTTAACCTTGAATTAAAATAAGTGCGGGTCCAAACAGTATCTTGAAGGGAGTCCGTTTTGATGAGGTAGACTCCACCCAAAAATGGTCCTGTTTGATTTACACCAGTGATAGAAAAACCATTGGTAAATGTATTGATAATGTCATATCCTTCATTTGAATATATAGCATCTCCATAAGTTCTAAATTTTTCAATTGCACCTACACTATCAGCAATCAATAAATACACATCGTAGTCGGTATTTTGACTTAAATAAAGTCCAGTTACTGGAATTTTATTTGCTAAGCCGGTAGGCATGCTTTCGGGTTCATTTTTATAAGCACCTCCAGATAATTTTGTTGTCCACAATGTATCTCCATTAATATTCAATCTGATCAACCATGTTTTTTGGCCTAAGCCAGAATTCCATATTCCCAATACCATATAGCCGCTATCGGGCAGTTGTTCTATCCTTAACGCACCATCCATTCCACCTCCCCCATATAGTTTTATCCATTGTATATTTCCAATCGAGTCTAGTTTTAGTATGGCAGCATCGTTATTATTATAAAATGATACCCCACAAACAACATACCCTCCATCGTACGTTTGTTTGATACAATCAGCCTCATTACACCCTAATGTGTCAATAATTTTTTCGAATGTATTTGCCTGAGCTACTGTAGATTTACTTAAAACAATTAGTGAGAAAACAAGCAATAGCTTTTTCATTTTTTTTTGTTTCATATTTATTAATTTTAAAATCGGAATGGATGGTGCTCAGAATATTAAAATATGGCCTTTTTATTTCTCGACAGATATTTTGCCGGAGGCAATGAATTTATTGCCACACTTGAGCGTATAAAAATAAAGGCCGGGTAATACATCTGTAGTTTGCCATATTATTTCGCCCTGTTGTTGTTGAAGTTTGTATTGCTTAACTACACGGCCGCTAATGTCGTTTATGAATAAAACATTTTCGCTGCTTGCATCGTATACGGTGTACGTTATAATTGTAAATTCCTTAGCCGGGTTTGGAGCAACTTTTACTAATGTGCTGTTTAAATTTCCTTGGTTCGAAAACGAGCCCAATCCGCTTCTGTTTCCAACAGTTTGTGTAGCATTTTCGAAACAAATATTGTAGTAGTAACACAAAAAGTTTTGCGCCAGTATTGCTGCATAATCGTCATCGGTGGAGGCCAAGTTTGTCATAGCATCAATCTGTGTTGTGGTAAGTTCATAATAATTGTGCCCACCTTGTATTAGCGCCTTCCGCAAATTAAAATATGCAACATATTTATTGTAGGTAATTTGTTGGTCGGCACTCATTGTAAAATTGGTTTGCATGCTTGTTAATAAATTTTGTGCTGCCGTAATATTGTTATTTGCAAAATAATTTTCTATCAAATCGTATTTTGCTGCAAGGGTTTGTATCCGATTTAGCCAATAATTTACGGTATCGTCACAGTTGTAATTTGTTGAACCAGTGCTGTTTACTATGTAAGCTTTATAGTACAAATTGGAAATAATTGCATTTGATGTAATGGCCATATCACTACTAAAATGAGCCATAGTGCTTTCCATTACAGTGCGTAATGTGCTTTGATTCCACGATGCCATTATTAACCAAATCATATATTGATGCAATGGATTTGCAATTCCATTTTGTAAAGTATTTACAAATTCCATATCACGGGTTGCATCGGGGTTGGCCATACATATTGCGAACAACATTGCCGGTGGCAAAATATTACTTGTTGCTGCTTCATACAATACTTCTTGCGAAACATAAGGCGACAATGCCATTAAACCGGTATGCATTTGCATTGCATTGGCTTGCCATCCGGTTTGCATATTACTCAACAATACAGCTCTATTTCCTCCATCCATAGTTTGACTATACACGTAGCTTAAATTTTGAAATGCCATTTCCAAACTATCATATTCTTGAACCAAGTTTTCCATTTCGGAGTTCGATATTTTGGCTATATTGCCATGTGGCAAACATTCATTTTCGCCTGTATTTGTAACAATAGCTACATTAAATGTGGCTGCTGGGGCATCGGCTGCAGTGCAGTGGTAGTTCAATTTTAATGTCGTATTGTTGTTGAAATCAATTGCAGGTGCACCAAAATACGAAAAGGAATTACCTGCAGGAAAAGATGTTGTTCCTTGATTTAAGCATACTCCAAAAGGGTTTATTCCATTCGAAAAACATTAAAATCATAAATTGAATTGAGTATATTCGAATTACAAATATATTGCAAGTCATGAATGAATGGTAAAACATTGTCGCGATTTACTCCATAAGCATCGTTGGCAATATTCAAATTCGAAAACGAATTTAAGTATACTACATTATCTGCTGCACCCGAATTAAAAATTTGTACTCCATGTGATGTGGCATTATTTGATGTGGCATAAATATTATTTTCTTCAATCGCAAATCCACTGCAACCTCTCATGTCGATGCCATAGTGGTCACTAACAAAAGCATTTGTGTTGCATACTTCAATATTATTATTCAAAATAACAGCGTTGTTTACGCCACGGCCAAGTATGCCAATTGCATTATTAATAAAATCGGTATTGCTTACATGAAAAGGATGATTTTTTGAAATGGTGGAAGCCTGTATACCACGATATAAATTACTGAAAGTTGTTTTTGTAAAATATCCCGGAGGGCAAGGTGTGCCATTTGGCAATGTGATAGCGCAATAAGGTACAACATAAAAACTGGCATCATAAGCTAATATTCCTATGCCTGCCATTGGCGCATTTGCATTACCTGCTTGGTTGTTTGTAAATGTGCAAGCATCAAATCGTAATCCATCGATACCATAAAGTGATGCATGAACAGGAGGTGTGGTAAAGGAATAATTTTGTGATGTAGTTATAAAATTGGTGTGACTAAAATAACTCAAATTTGAAAGAGTTAAGTTGTTTATCACATTGTGGTATTCTTTAAACTCTACATCAATGGCATTATCGCGAAAGGTTGCACCCGTGTTGCCAATAATTATTCCACCCGTTTGCGAAAAGTTGCCCGTTGAAGGATTCCAGTTGCGCGCACCCCACTGGGCATATTCTATTATCGAATTATTTTTTATTTCTAATTTGCCTTGTGCATTGGGTGCAATTTGAGAAAACGTACTTGTACCCCAAACTTCTACACCTTGCCATCCATCATTTACCTCACATGCCCCTGCAATTAATTTATCAGAAGTAAATATTGCACCATTATCTAAAGTAAGCGTACTGCCTTGTTCAATAATTACTTTGCATTGGGGCTAAACTGAAATTTCATATTATCGATAGTGAGATGCGAATTGCCTGTAATTCGTAATTCTGAAATTACTTGAACTGCACCTGAAGAAACTGCCCATGGATTGTTGCTTGAATTATAAGTCCAAATTACCGGCAGTGCAGCATTGTGAATGTACACATCTGTCGATGCTGTTTGAGGATTGGGCGCACTAAGGTTTAATGAATAATCTTCTCCGTCTATTTGGTCGGGCAATGTGCGAAATGGCGTATTGCCGAGAAAAGTTGTGAAGTTGGGGCAAACAAATGGAGTTAAGTTTTTTATGAGTGTGAATTTTTTAGTTCCACCCAACATTGCGGGCATAAATGCAAATGGGTCAAACGCATTCACCAATCCAATATTCACTGAATTATTCGATGCCACATACATTAATCCATTTTCGGCAAATTCTATTTGTGAAAAACCGTAATCATTAGATTGGAAAACCTTATTGTAATAAGATTGGGTAAGGTCGGTTTCATAAACACCATCAGCACCTGCTCCCACAAATAATTTTGTTCCTGCTAGATTTTGCGAAAATTCCACGCCTCGAAATCCATTTGCATTATTGCCGCCAATATTTGGGATATCAAAAGGATGATATATTGGGGTATTAGGGTTAGTAATATCTAATAAACTATATCGCTGTATTCCTGGGCTATTTAAATAGCTTGCCCATAAAAGATAATTGCCATCCGGTGATAAATCCAATTCGGCAGTCATGCATCGCACTGCAGCTTGAATAGGGGGAGTAAACAATAACATTGCGCTTAATGTATTCCCATGGTTATCTATTGTTATTCTTCTTATCTGACCTGATTGCGCACTCAATGTTCCTGTGCCACATATTGCATAGATGTAACGGTCTCCATTTGTGTTAAAAGTTTTACTTATAGCAATAGCCCCAAACTCATTTAAAATTGTGAACTGGTCTATCAACATTGCAGTACTCAAAGTGTAGTTAAGCATATCGAGTTCGTATTTCAATATGGAAAGTTGATTGCCGATTGTGAGCATGGTAAAAATGCTAAACTTTTTTTGGCATGGGCCGTTGTCGCCAAATGGCACAATAGATATTTCGGCATTCGAAACTGCCAAACTATTTCCAATTTGTGAGCTGTATTTATCGTATACTTTATTATCGCTCACATAAAATAATAAATCGTTATTGCTATCGTACTTGCTATTACCTACTTTGTCAACCGTGGGTGCTAATGCGTTAGCTTGATTAGGGTATTCCAAAATATCACTCACCAACGGATTTGTAGCCATTTCAACTTGTGCCGGTGCAATTGCCCAACGGTGCAATTGTGCTTGTGTATTGGAGCAAATACTTATCAGTATTGCTACCAGAGCATAAATCAATTTTCGCCCTGCTTTGCGGGATTTTAAATTCTTCTTCATTTTTTTTAAAATTTTAAATTGTTTCATTAGCGTTGCGTTGTTTTTATCAATAGTTCTTTGAAAGTATTGTATATATTGAGTTTGCAAGAATATTTTGCCTAAGACGATTTGATTTTTAAAAATCGGTACGAATTGTAATTTTCTGAAAATCATTTTTGTATGAATTCAGGAAAATATGTATTCTCCCAAATAATGGGATTAGTCTCTTCAACCTCCTTTCAAACCATTGTAAACAGGCACTATGGCGATTATAAAGTAAAAGGCTTTAGCTGCTGGAAACAATATCTGTGTATGGCGTTTGGCCAACTTACACACAGAGAAAGCATGAGCGATACTATGCTATGTTTAAAAGCCAATGCTAATAAAATGTATCATTTAGGAATTGGAGAGGTGGTTGCATTAAGTACCATCACTAGAGCAAATGAGAATAGGTCATTTCAAATTTATGAAGACCTTGCAATGTTGCTAATCAAAGAAGCGAAGCAATTATATTCACTTGATGATGAATTGGAAGTTTCTCTCAAGGGTAATGTATTTGCCATTGATGCTACAGTAATTGATTTGTGCCTTTCTGCTTTTTGTTGGGCTACATTTAGAAGTGCAAAAGGAGGAATTAAGCTTCATACACAAATAGATTTAAAGACTTCCATTCCGGAATTTATTTTATTTTCCAATGCATCTGTTCATGATGTAAATGTGTTAGATGTTATCCATTTTGAAGCCAATAGTTTTTATGTGATGGACAGAGGATACGTAGACTACAAGCGGCTTTATAAAATTCATACAAGCGGAGCCTTCTTCGTAACTAGAGCTAAAGACAATATGAATTACAGGCGACTCTATTCAAATCCAAAAGATGCTGGCAATGGTATTATATATGATCAAGAGATTATGCTTAACAACCATTATGCTGCAAAAGATTATCCTGAAAAAATGAGAAGAATAAAATTTAAAGATAAAGAGACTGGGAAGGTTTTGATTTTCTTGACAAATAATTTTCAACTTAAAGCAACTGACATTGCTCAACTCTATAAACATCGTTGGAAGATTGAACTATTCTTTAAATGGATTAAGCAACATCTTAAAGTAAAATCATTTTGGGGCCAATCTGAAAATGCAGTCAAGACGCAAGTGTGGATAGCCATATCAGTTTATGTTTTAGTTGCCATTGCTAAGAAGCGTTTTATGCTCAAACAAAGCCTCTACGAAATATTACAGATTTTGAGTATCTCCATTTTTGAAAGAATGCCCATAAATCAACTGTTTCAAGAAACTCAATTACAATATTTCAAAGAACAAAGTTCTAAACAGTTGATACTGTTCGACTTATAACGCAACGCTTATGAAATTGTTTATAAAATCGAATACTATGTTTTTTATCTTAACAATACCACTTTTTTTGCAATCCTCTTTCTTTCACTTTGTACCGTCACTGTATACAATCCAATGCTATACGCAGATAAATCGAGCAAGCAATAATCAACAGCTACTTGATTTCATAAACTGCAATCTTTTTACAATTTAACCAACCTGCGTATACTACTATGGTTGACAAACTCTACTTTAACAAAGTAAATCCCCTTCGATACGTTATTCAAATCGAGTATAAAATTATTTTCGCCATCGGTATCGTAACTTAACAGATTGATTTGTTTACCTGCAACATCGATAAGTGAAAGTTGTTTTATTTTTTCTTTTGAATTTATAAGTAATGAAAAATAGTTGCCGCCATTTATTGGCGTTAAAATTACATCGTTACTGTTATAAGTATAATTGTTTATCCCCGTATAAAAACCAAATGTGGCCGAAGGTGTTGCGCATCCATTGCTATCGAAACCTAAAACAAAGTAATTGCCATCCACTACAGGCACAAAATAATTGTTTGTATTCAACACCACATTTATATTATTGGTATTATACCATTGATAAGAAAAAGCCGGTGATGCATATAATGTATCGTTGCTGTAAGTAATAGTTGGTGGTAGAGGTAATTGAAACTCGGTAACAAAATCGTTGAAGAAAACCGAATCGCAGCCAAGCGAATTGCAAGCAACAAGCGAAACATCAAAGCTGCCATAGTTGTTGTAACAAATACCTGTAGGGTTTTGGTCGGTTGAAGTGGATGGCGAAGCACCCTGAAAATACCATGTCCACGATGCAGGATTATTTTGCGATAAGTCGAAAAAGTCGATGCAGGTTTTATCGCACCATAATGTATCGCTCGATGAAAGTGCTGCCAATGGTCCACTGCATTGTATAGCAGTTACATCTATCGAGTCGGTTCCTTTGCATTGTCCGTTATCGGCAGTTACATAATACATACCTGTACCTGTTGCTGTATACGTTGTATTGGTGCTTCCATTTTGCCATTGGTAATTTGTATAACTTGTACCGGCATTAAGCACCACCGATTGGCCTATGCAAATAGTTGTATCGTTGCCAAGATTTATATTTACAACATTATCAATAGTAATTGGCTGATAGGTGGTGTCGCTTTGTAAATTTGTAAATACACGAATCAATCGAACATTGTAGGTTCCCACTGCAGTAAATAAATGTTTAGGATTGGTAAGCGATGAAGTGTTATTGACACCACTCGAAGGGTCATCAAAATTCCAATCGGTGATCAACGTTTGTGCAGCATTTTGAATGTTAAATTCTGTAGAATCACCCAAACAAAGTTTGTCGTATTTTATTACTACGCCAAAAGTACCGGCCGGCCACTGAGGCAATCCCAAATAAGATTGACCTATAACAGACAAAGCATTTGCCACACCATTGCAAGCCACACCACCCATATCGGGGTCATTAATAACTGAAACAAAACTTGACGACCATGAGGGGCAGTAAATTTTTCCATCAGTGGCAAGTTGAATCGTGCCTGTATAATTATTAGGTACAGTTAGCACCAATTGTGCGGTGGCTAAAATCGCTGTATTATTTCCCGCATTCAAATCAAACTGATAAATTAACCCTGGCGAAACATCAACATTGCCAACGTACATATATTGGCCCGATGGAGAATACTCGATGCTATATGCAGGAAAATTTCCCGGAAAAGTATGGGTAGCAGGATTAGAAAGCAAACCTGTTGAATAATCGAAATCGAACAACTCAATTTGGCTTGCCTGATAATTGCACGAAGCCAACTTTGACCCATCGTGCGAAAAGCGCAGTCCACTTACAAAAAAAGGATGAACTGTACCAATGGATTGTGATGATGGAGCACCAACACCCGCATTAGTAACAAGTACGGTAACATATGTATTTGAATTGTTGAGTTGGGCAATCACCCACACATCGCCACCGGGAGTATACAGGGCATGTATTTTTTCGGCAAACGAACCTGCTTGCACCAATTGATTTTTCATTACCACTTGCCCCAATCCACCATTCATACTCATATCGAGTACATTATAATAAAAGCCGGTTGTATTGCCACCTTCGGGCACAGTAAAAATATAATATTGATTTGCATTTGCAGGGTCGGCAAAAGCTATGCACGATTGCGAAGCGGAATTACCACCATTCAATCCGTTGCCATTTACCATTATCTGATGTGCACTGTTGTAAACAGTAACCCCATCGGAGTAAAACAACAAATTGCTGTTATCGTCACTAACAGTTATGCAACCTTCGTTGGTGTTCATTGCACTATTGCTTACTGCCACAGGCGATCCCGAACTAAAATCAAGTCCGGCATTGCCACCAAAGTACCATAGGTTAGTGGCATTTTGGGCCCATAAGTTGCAACACAACAAAAGGCTAAACAACATAGAAAATGTAAATCTGTTTTTCATAATTTTTATTTTTCAAGTTTTTGAAATCTACGTATATAGTTGTAGTTGTTATTTTTTAATTGCACATAATATACTCCGGAATTTAAGTGCGAAATATTAATATCAACATTGGAAATAAAATTGCTTGCCATTACTTCCATCACACGTTCGCCTAAAGAATTATAGATAAGTATTTGTGCGGATGATAAATTAATTTGATCCATTAATTGCAAGTGCAGGATATCATTAGCAGGAGATGGGAAAATGTGCAGACCATTATTAATTGCCACGTTATTAATTGAAGTATAAAAACCAAATGTAGCTGATGGGGTTGAGCATCCATTGCTATCGAAACCTAAAACAAAATAATTGCCATCCACTATCGGTAGGTAATAATTATTTGTACTCAACACAAGGTTTATATTATTGGTATTGTACCATTGATAAGCGTTTGCCATTGATGCATATAATGTATCGTTGCTGTAGGTAATAGTTGGTGGAAGTGGCAATTGAAATTCAGTTACAAAATCATCGAGAAATAATGAGTCGCATCCGGCAGCATTGCAAGCCACAAGGGTAACATCGAAACTGCCATAGTTGTTGTAGCAAATTCCTGTAGGGTTTTGGTCGGTAGAAGTGGAAGGCGAAGCGCCCTGAAAATACCATGTCCATGATGTAGGATTGTTTTGCGAGAGGTCGAAAAAATCGATGCATGTTTTATCGCACCACAATGTATCACTCGATGAAAGTGCGGCTTGCGGAGCTGCCGCAATATTTACCGGCTCCACAATAACACTATCGATAAAATAAAACGCTGCACTATTTGCCAATATGCAAGTTGCTAATGAACCGGGAATAGTATCGATGTCCAAAGCAATATTATCGAAAAAGCAACCTATAGTTACAAATTGCTCGCCACCCAGAGCAACATATTTTGCATTTAGTAATGTCCATTGTGTGGTGTCCTTAGTTACAGTACTTGCAACTACTTGTGGTACTACAAAGTTAATAGGTTGATTGCCGGGCTGCATAGGCAATGTGGTGGATACATACATTCCCATTTTGTCGGCAGCATACGTACACCAACTACCCAAACGAACACGCATAGAAAGATTGTAAGTTTGATTGGCTACCAATGGTGCAGTAAGTTGGGTTTGAAAATATTCGCGGCAATTGGGGCAAGCAGTGTAAACAGAAATAATGCCTGCATATCCGTTGCCTTCGAATGCAGGAACATAACCGGCAAAATTATTTGGCACATCTACATTGTTGCATCCCGTTAATGATGCCACACAAGCATTTAAATAATCGGGGGTGGTGCCGGAACCGGGTGCATTTTGCCACGGTGGTACATTGCCAGCAAGCTGGCTATTGCCGGTAGGGCAATTGACGTATGTTTCGAAACTGCCGTTAGGTACAAGGTTTTGTGCCCATACGATGTTCGAAATAAACAACAGGCACAATATGTAAAAACTTTTCATACTCCATATTTATTCACGAAAAAACTATATTACAATTTTATCAACCTGCGTATACTGCTATAGTTATCGAATTCTACTTTCACAAAATACACGCCTTTGTTTACATTATTCAAATCAAGAATAAATTTTCTGTCGCCATCGCCATTATAGCTTGTAAGATTGATTTGTTTTCCCGCAACATCAATTAGTGATAAATTTTTCAGGTGTTGGTTTGAAATTATTTGTAAACTAAAATAGTTGCCGCCATCAACTGGAGTAAGTATTACATCGTTACTGTTATAAGTATAATTATTTATTCCTGTGTAAAAACCAAATGTAGCAGAAGGAGTAGCGCATCCATTGCTATCGAAACCTAAAACAAAATAATTACCATCCACTACCGGTACAAAATAATTATTTGTACTCAGCACAAGGTTTACATTATTTGTATTGAACCATTGATAAGCAAAAGCCGGTGAGGCATAAAGCGTATCGTTACTGTACGAAATAGTTGGTGGCAGTGGCAATTGAAATTCAGTTACAAAATCATTCAGGTATAATGAGTCGCAGCCGGCAGCATTGCAAGCTACAAGCGTAACATCGAAACTGCCGTAGTTGTTGTAGCAAATTCCTGTAGGGTTTTGGTCGGTAGAAGTAGAAGGCGAAGCACCCTGAAAATACCATGTCCATGATGTAGGATTGTTTTGCGATAAGTCAAAAAAATCGATGCAGGTTTTATCGCACCAAAGTGTATCGCTCGATGACAGTGCTGCCAATGGCCCTGCACAAGCCGAAAAAGTAACATCTATCGAATCAGCTCCTTTGCATCCGGCTGCGGATGCTACTTCTACAAAATATGTTCCGCCAACGGTAGCTGTATACGTACTTAAGGTTGATGAATTTTGCCACATGTACGAGGCATAACCACTACCGGCATTTAATGTAAGTGTTTGCCCATTGCACAAGGCGGTATCAACTCCAAGGTTTATAACGGGTGGCAGCTCTATGGTTACCGGGTAATTTAACGTATCGGAAACGGAATTGGCATAAACCACAATAACGGTAACATTATACGTACCGGCAGAAGTAAAGATGTGCGATGCAAGATAAGTGTAGGCAGAATTGTTGCCGCTGCCCGGGTCGCCAAAATCCCACGATATAGCTACATAACCTGTAGAGTCGTCAATCGAAAAAATGGTAGTATCGCCAAAACACAAAGGCGAAGCATTTATTTTTAAAGAGAAAATATCGGAAGGGAAATTTGGTATTCCCAATGAGCCTGTGCCGGCACCCAAATTATAGCCGAGGTCAACAAAATTACAAGCAAGCCCTGGAGCATCGGGATTATTTATCACTGCCAGGTATTTAATATTGTATTGTGCAATGTAAATTTTGCCATCGGGGGCAAGCGACATACCACCATTGAACGAATTGCTGCAAGTACCCACCAATACTTCCGAAGCAAGTATGGCTGCGTTGTTACCCGCCCACAAATCGTATTGACGTACTTCGCCAGGAGTAATTAAAGTGGTATATAAATATTGACCGCTTGGCGAAAACTCTACACCATAGGCGCCACTTGAATATGGATGGTAAGGCATAGTGAGCGGGTTGGTAATAGTACCGGTGGCATCATCAAAATCATAAATTTGAAATTCAACAACATCGTTCCAAAATGCCGCGGCAATTGTTGTTCCTGCACCATTGGCTTCGAGGTAGCCAATAAAACTATTACTTGTGAGGTTCAATCCTACACTATTTACAGGGGTTAAGGTTAGGCCCGCTGATGTAAGAAGATAGGCACTGTATTCATTTATCGTATTGTTGTGAACTATTATCCACCAGTCGATATTATTTGCATGTCGTATTGCGCATATTTTTTCGGCAACATTGCTGGCAATAAAAGCGTTTTTGGTTGTTACATCGCCATTGCCCCCTTGCAATGTCATATCAACAATGGAATAGCCTATGGTTCCGAAATTTTCGTTCACAGTAAAAACGTAATACGAATTTGCACTGCCAGGCAGCTTCAAAATAACGGCAGATTGTGTGCTCGAAATTCCTCCGCCAAGTGCAAAACCATTGGGCATAGCCAAATGGTTTTTATTCCATATTGTAATGCCATCGGTATAAAACAACAAGTTACCATTTCCATCGGCCACACTTGCTGAACCTTCACTTGTGTTGGTTTGTCCGCCTGGTAAATTCACGGGTGCTCCGCTATTGAAGTCCATGCCGCAATAGGTTGCAAAAAACCATTGATTGCCTTCTTTCTGACTCCATCCTTTTTGAATACAAAAAATAAAGAGTAATGCTATTAAATGCTGTTTTTTCATGATGTTTTATTTATTAATATTATTTTACTATACTTAATTTAAATGTTGTGGTTTTTATTCCGTCTGTTATTTGTAGAAAATAAATGCCTTCGGTAAGGTTGTTTGTGTTTATTGTGTTTGTTCCCGTACTGCTTAGCTGAACAATTGTTTCCACCGGCTGCCCTATTGCATTCAATAAAACATAATTAACATTCTCTCCGTTTAATTCATTATATTTTATTTCTATATTGTCGTTATAACTATTGTAGTATACGTTAGCATGCGATGGGTTGTTATCATAAAGTGAAGTATAAAAACCAAAAGTAGCCGAAGGTACCGAGCAGCCAATGCTATCGAAACCCAAAACGAAATAACCACCATCCACTACAGGCACAAAATAATTATTCGTGCTCAGCACCACGTTAATATTATTGATATTATACCATTGATAAGCAACAGCAGGCGAAGCAAACAAAGTATCGTTTATAAAAGTAATTACAGCAGGTGCCGGTAGTTGAAACTCTGTAACAAAATCATCAAGGAACAATGAGTCGCACGAAACAGCATTGCAGGCAACCAAAGTAACATCGAAGCTTCCGTAATTGTTGTAACAAATCCCTGTTGGGTTTTGGTCGGTAGAGGTAGAAGGCGAAGCGCCCTGAAAGTACCATGTCCAAGATGTAGGATTATTTTGCGAGAGGTCGAAAAAGTCGATGCAGGTTTTATCGCACCACAATGTATCGCTCGATGCTAAAGCAGCAACAGGGCCGGCACAAGGCGAGAATGTTACATCTATCGAATCCATGCCTTTACATCCGGCTGCCGAACTTACCTGTACACCATATGTACCGCTAACGGTAGCCGTATACGTTGATGTAGAACTTCCGTTTTGCCAAAGGTATGATGCATATCCTGCTCCGGCATTCAACGTAATTGATTGCCCTGTGCACAGCGTAGTATCGTTGCCAAGATTTAGAACCGGTGATGCTTCAATTACCACTGTATAAAGCGCAGTGTCGACAAAAGAGTTAATATTTACGGTAATCACCTGTACATTATAAGTACCTGGTGCCGAAAAAACATGTGATGTAGAAAAATTGTATGATATGTTTGCCGGGCCGGTTGTAGGATCATCAAAGGTCCATTCGGCAACAAGGTATGATGCCGAATCGGCAATTAAAAATGTTGTGGTATCACCAAAACAAAAATGCTCAATCAATGCAGATTTATTAAAATACGAGGCTACAAAATTGGGAAGACCCAGCCCACACAATTTACCTGCGAGTGTCACACCATTTGGATTCCATGCGCAACCCATTCCCACCGAATCGGGATATTCAATAACACCTAAAGTTGCTAACCCATCGCGTGCGAGATAAACTTTTTTATCGGGGCCAATTTGTAAATGGCCTTCATCGTTGCTGAATCCATTAGCAATCATCAACTCCGATGCAATCACTGCTGCGGCATTTCCGGCATCGAGATCATATTGAAATAATTGGCCTGCAAAAGGATTACTGCTGCGATACAAAACCTTACTGTTTGGAGAAAAGCTTAATCCATAAACTTGGTTAGGCACCGGTACATTTATAGGATTTGAAACTATTCCTGTGGCAGCATCAAAATCAAAAATTCCTAAATTGGTGGTGCTTGAATAAGTACCAAAAGCAACACGTTTGCCATCGGGCGAAAACTGCATTTGTCCAATGCTACCCGGATCGTTTATACCTACACTACTAATAACCGGTGTGGTTGAAACCCCTGCAGCTGTAACTTCATAAGCAAAAAAACTATTGTTGCCCGGCTCATGAACCATCACCCAATATGCAGCACCATTGCTATGACGAACACCGGCAAGTTTTTCGGCAACATTGGTTTTCATGAAAACATTTTTTGTTGTTACATCGCCCAGGCCTCCTTGCAAACTCATATCAACTATGGAATAATATAATTCGAAACTACTGTTGCTGAACAAATAATATTCAGTTGTACTTCCCGGTTTGGGAACAATCAATGCAGACTGATTGGTACTAAAGTTACCCATCATTCCTGTTCCGTTTGGCATGGTAATATGATTGGTATTCCATGCACTAATTCCATCGGTATAAAAAAGTAAATTCCCATTTGCATCGGAAATAGAAGCACTGCCTTCGTATTGATTCATTGCACTGTTGGTCATTGCAACGGGTACACCTGTGCTCCAGTTAAGCGCGCACTGATTTCCAAAATACCAGTTCCACGTTTCCTTTTGTGCTTGTGCTTCATTTAAAAATAAAATGGTCATAAGAATGACCATTGCATGTGTAGCTTTCATTTTCATAAACTTTATTTTATAATTAGTTTTTGTTTTTGATCAATATTGGAATTCACAATTTCGATTATATATAGGCCTTTTGATAAAGACGATAAATCTAAGCGAAAGGTTTTGCCGGCATCAAAATTTTGTAAAGCTTTTTCAAAAACTTCCGACCCCTTAGTGTCGTAAATTTTTATAGCACATGAAGAAGAATTAGTGCGATGAAAAGTAACATCAAATTGATTGGCAGAAGCTTCAATAATACTCACACTATTTTGCAGTATACTATTTTGAAAAAGTCCAGTATAAAATCCAAATGTAGTTGATGGAACTGTACATCCATTACTATCACTTATGAGCACAAAATAACTGCCATCAACCGTTGGCACAAAATAATTTTGTGTGCTCAATACCACATTGATGTTATTAATATTATACCATTGATAAGCAAATGCAGGAGTAGAAAATAAAGTATCGTTGATAAACGAAATTACAGGTGCAGTGGGCAATTGAAATTCGGTTACAAAATCATCAAGAAAGAGCGAATCGCAACTAATCCCGTTGCATGCAACCAATGTTACATCAAAACTGCCATAGTTATTGTAGCAAATCCCGGTTGGGTTTTGGTCGGTAGAGGTAGAAGGCGAAGCCCCCTGAAAATACCATGTCCACGATGTAGGATCATTTTGCGAGAGGTCGAAAAAGTCGATGCAGGTTTTATCGCACCACAATGTATCGCTCGATGATAATGCCGCAACAGGGCCGGCACAAACTATAAAGGTCACATCTATCGAATCGCTGGATTTACATCCATCTACAGAAATAACATTTACATTGTAGTTGCCGCTAACTGTAGCTGTATACGTAGCAGTTGTATTTCCATTTTGCCAAAGATAGTTTGCAAATCCATTTCCGGCATTTAACAAAAGCGATTGGCCATTACACAATGTTGTATCGTTTCCTAAACTAATTGCAGGAGGGGCAATAATAGTAACATCAATATACTGCGTGTCGCTGGCAAGGCTTTGGTTTACTGTAATAAACTGTACGCTGTAATTGCCGGGAGCCGAAAAAAGGTGCGATGTATTAATGTTAGAAGAAGTGTTGTTGCCACTATTAGGGTCATCAAAATTCCACGATGCTACCAGTATGCTACCAGTATCAGATAAAGTAAAAAAAGTAGTATCGCCAAAACAAAGATTGGTAACAGTAACTGTTTTAAACAAATCGGGAATACAGTTTGGTAACCCCGCCCGGCCTTGTGTGGGCATATTAATAGTGTTTCCAATAAAATTGCATCCTACTCCTAACACACCGGGATTATTTATACATCCAATTTGATTGTTACCCCATGCAGTTTGATATATTTTTAAATCGGGACCCATTTGCAAACATCCAATGGCCAATGAAGTAACATTGGCAACTAAATAAACCGAAGCATTAATGGTAGCCGCATTACCCGAAGTAATATCGAACTGATTTATAGTACCCGCTCCTAAGCCATTACTTGTATAGAGGATTTTCCCATCGAGCGAAAACTCTACTCCATAAGCGTATGGATATGGTGACAAAGAAATTACGTTTGATAAAACACCTGTTGTATTATCAAAGTCGAGTAAGTCGAACATGTCTTGATAACGCACTCCGATAGCAATTTTTGTTCCCTGAAAATTTGGTTTCATATAACCAATATCATCGCCTCCACCTGTATGCACAGTTCCAATATTAGTGATCACCGGTACAAGATTTAATCCTGCAGAAGTAAGCAAGTAAGCTTTGTATTCGTTGCTGTTAACAACATGAAACAGAATCCAGTAATCAACGCCATTGGCATGTTTTACGGCACATACGCGTTCGGTAGTGCCCGAAAAAATAAGGCTGTTTTTAATTGTTACATCGCCCATTCCTCCATTGAGGGTCATATCCACTATGTTGTAATTAGCATCAGCGTTTCCCGCAGTTGTAAAAATATAATATAGAGTATTACTTCCCGGAGCCGGCACTATAAGAGCAGATTGTGTTGAAGATGAATTGCCCTGAAGACCCGAACCGTTTGGCATAATGTTGTGTGTTTTATCCAACACCTTCAGGCCATCGGTATACATTAGTAAGTTGCCATTTTTGTCTGACATGGCCGAGCAACCTTCATCGGTACTAATTTGTCCTCCGGGTAAATAAACAGGAGCCCCGGCCGAAAAATCTAACCCACATCCGGCACCAAAAAACCAATTGTTATATTCCTTCTGTCCATTTGCAACAAGATAGATACCGTTTAACAGCACAAATAATGCAATCGATTTACGCATGATGAATAGTTTTATTTATTGTTTAAAAAACGATAATGGTATTACACGATTTTTGTTGGTAATAATGATGGTGTAAATGCCATAAGAAAGTTTCGATATGTCGATGTTTGCAACAGATTCAAACGAGCTCGATTTAATCACCTCGCGGCCGGTATAATCTATAATCGAAAAACTATATTCTTCATTTGTTGCAGCACTTATTTGCAATATTTCGTTTGCAGGATTAGGACTCAACACATACAAGTTTGAGTACTGCGATTCATTTATAGCGGTATAAAATCCAAAAGATTGTGAAGGCACACTGCATCCATTGCTATCGCTAATGAGTACAAAATAACTGCCATCTACTGCAGGCACAAAATAATTTTGTGTGCCCAATACCACGTTGATATTATTAATATTATACCATTGATAAGCATATGCAGGAGTAGAAAATAAGGTATCGTTGATAAACGAAATTACAGGTGCAATGGGTAATTGAAACTCGGTTACAAAATCATCGAGGTAAAGCGAATCGCAACTTAAAGCATTGCACGCTACCAATGTTACATCGAAACTGCCATAGTTATTGTAGCAAATTCCGGTAGGGTTTTGGTCGGTAGAAGTGGAAGGCGAGGCGCCCTGAAAGTACCATGTCCATGAAGTAGGATTATTTTGCGAGAGGTCGAAAAAGTCGATGCAGGTTTTATCGCACCACAATGTATCACTCGATGATAATGCTGCAACCGGACCGGCACAACCTATAAAGGTCACATCTATCGAATCGCTGGCTTTACATCCATCTACAGAAATAACATTTACATTATAGTTGCCGCTAACTGTAGCTGTATACGTAGCAGTTGTATTTCCATTTTGCCAAAGATAGTTTGCAAATCCATTTCCGGCATTTAACAAAAGCGATTGGCCATTACACAACGTTGTATCGTTTCCTAAACTAATTACAGGAGGGGCAACAATAGTAACATCAATATACTGCGTGTCGCTGGCAAGGCTTTGGTTTACAGTAATAAACTGGACGCTGTAATTGCCGGGAGCAGAAAATAAGTGTGATGTATTAATGCTGGAAGAAGTGTTGTTGCCACTATTGGGATCATTAAAATTCCACGATGCTACAAGTATGCCTCCGGTATCGTTTAAGGTGAAAAAA
Organism: Bacteroidota bacterium; assembly: GCA_016717325.1. GTDB lineage: Bacteria > Bacteroidota > Bacteroidia > AKYH767-A > OLB10 > JADKFV01. The sequence goes on from JADKFV010000019.1 coordinate 43,727, forward strand.
GTGGTATCGCCAAAACAAAGATTGGTAACACTTACTTGTTTGAATGCATCGGGTACACAATTGGGCAATCCGCCTCGTCCCTGATTAGGCATTACAATTTGGTTGCCAACAAAGTTACAGCCTGCACCCAACACATCGGGGTTGTTTATACATCCAAGGTCATAATTGTACCACGCTGTTTGATATATTTTTAAATCGGGACCCATTTGTATTCCACCATTTGTTCCTGAAGAAATATTGGCCACCAAATAATCGGATGCAATAATTGTTGCAGCATTATTTGAAGTTAAATCGAATTGATGAATAGTGCCGGCAGCAAGGCCATTGCTGACATATAAAATTTTACCATCGAGCGAAAACTCCACGCCATATGCGTAAGGGTAAGGTGTCAAGGTAATTAAGTTCGCTAAAACTCCTGTAGCATTATCAAAATCGAGTAAGTCGTATAAGTCTTGATAGCGCACTCCAATACAAATTTTTGTGCCTTGATAATTTGACTTCATATATCCAATTTCATCGCCACCTCCGCTATGTGCAGTACCAATATTTGTATTTACCGGTACAGCATTCACTCCGGCCGATGTTAGCAAAAAGGCTTTATACTCATTGGTATTAAGACCATGAAAAACGATCCAATAGTCAACACCATTAGCATGTTTTATGGCACACACCCGCTCGGTAGTGTTCGAAAACAAAACCACATTTTTTGTCGTCACATCGCCCAATCCTCCATTGAGGGTCATATCAACAACACTATAAGCTGCATCGCCACCAGTGGCAGTAGTAAAAATATAGAATAGTGTTGTGCTGCCGGGCGCTGGAACTATTAATGCCGCTTGTGTGGACGATGATGTTCCCATCAAACCAGAACCATTTGGCATTATAACATGGTTCGCATTCCAAACCTTCAGGCCATCAGTATACATCATTAAGTTCCCATTTTTGTCCGACATTGCCGAGCATCCTTCATCGGTAGAAATTTGTCCCCCGGCTTGAAATACCGGTGCTCCGGCCGAAAAATCTAACCCGCAGTTAGTGCCGAAAAACCAATGGTTGTATTGCTTTTGTGCAATTGAAAATGTGTGGATACAAAATACAATGACGAGAACGGTTAATGATTTATACATGGCTAAAAAAATTATTTATTGTTTTACGAATGACAATTGAACTACCTGATTATTGGTAGTAATAAGTACAGAATAAATCCCTTTAGAAAGTTTCGATATGTCTACTTTTTGGATTTGTGCAGGCGATTGAAAATTCATTACCTGGCGGCCGGTATAATCAATAATTGAACATTGGTACGTGCCTGTTTGCTCAGTAGTAATTTGCAAAATATTGTTTGCCGGATTAGGACTTAAAGTAAATTGCTGTGAGTGCGATATGTTGTTTATTCCGGTATAAAAACCTACGGTGTTAGAAGGAACACTGCATCCATTACTATCGCTTGTCAAAACGAAATAGCTTCCGTCTACTACAGGCACAAAATAATTGAGCGTGCCCAGTACAAGATTTATATTATTTGTATTGTACCATTGATATGAAAAAGCAGGAGTGGAATACAAGGTGTCGTTACTAAAAGTTACTACAGATGGCGCAGGTAATTGAAACTCGGTTACAAAATCATCGAGGTAAAGCGAATCGCAACTTAAAGCATTGCACGCTACCAAAGTAACATCGAAACTGCCATAGTTGTTGTAACAAATTCCGGTAGGGTTTTGGTCGGTAGAAGTGGAAGGCGAAGCCCCCTGAAAGTACCATGTCCATGAAGTAGGATTATTTTGCGAAAGGTCGAAGAAATCGATGCACGTTTTATCGCACCACAATGTATCGCTTGATGCTAATGCCGCCACAGGGCCTGCACAGGTTGTAAAAGTTACATCTATCGAATCGTTGCCAACGCAGCCTTGTATATTTGCTACATTTACATAATAAGTTCCTGTAACAGTGGCTGTATACGTAGAAAGTGTGGAGCCATTTTGCCATGTGAACGAACTTCCACTACCTGCATTGAGCACAATATTTTGCCCTATGCACAAAGTGGTATCGGCACCAAGATTAATAATCGGTGCAGTAACAATATTAACCACATAATATGCTGTGTCGATAAGTGCATTATTGTAAACCCTTATAAGCTCAACATTATATGTGCCGGGTGCTGTAAAAATGTGGTATGTGTTGTATTGTGTAACCACATTTGCCGGGCCCGATGAAGGGTCATCGAAAGTCCATTGAGCCAGTGCTAATGCTGAAGTATCTTCAATAGAGAAAGTTGTAGAATCGCCAAAGCAAAAGTTTTTTATAAGTACATTATCATTAAAATAACTTGCTAAAAAATTAGGCAGCCCCAGCCCACAGGTTTTGCCGGCAAGCGTTACACCAAGGTTATTATAATCAACTGCTGCTGCAGGCGAATCAGGATAATTTATTACTGCTAATTGCTGCAATCCATCATGTGCCAGGTATATTTTTTTATCGTAACCTATTTGCATGTGTCCAAGGTTTGTAGATAAACCTGTACCCACTTGTGTTGATGATGCAAGTATTGCTGCGGCATTTCCGGCTTGCAAATCAAGCTGATAAACCCCACATGGTGGTGGATTGGATTGATGATAAAAGTATCGGCTATTGGGCGAAAAGCAACATCCATAAATTTGATTTGAAAAAGGAACACCAATACCATTCGATGCCAAACCGGTTGCATTATCGAATTCGAAAATTGCTGCATTTTGGGCGCCACCATAACTACTGAACGCCACAAATTTTCCATTAGGAGAAAAATGCATTTGTCCAATTGTTCCCGGATCGATGGGGCCTCCTGTAGAAATTACAGGTGTACCTGCAACGCTTAAAGGCGTAACCAAAAACGCATAAAATGTGCTATTGCCGGAACCGTGCACCATTACCCAAACATCTATTCCGTTGGCATGTTTTACACCGGCAAGCTTTTCGCTAATGCTGCCCTGTAAAAAAATATTTTTTGTGGTCACTGCTCCAAGACCACCATTTAAAGTGATGTCGACAACCGAGTAATATAAACTTGTCATGTCGTTGGTAAAAACATAATACTCGGTATTGCTATTTGGTTTTGGAACTATGAGTGCCGATTGATTTGTGCTGTTGTTGCCATTTAAGCCTGTACCGTTTGGCATAATTGAATGCGTAGCGTCCCACACTTCGGTTCCATTGGTATAAAATAGCAAACTGCCATTATCATCAGCAATAGATGAACTGCCTTCATACTGATTCATGGCACTATTGGTAAGAGCAACTGGAACACCGCTGAGGAAATCGAGTGCACTGTTGTTGCTAAAATACCATTGGCTGGTTTGTTTTTGCGCATTCACCAATTGCAAATTGAAAAGAATGCAAAGAAAAACAAGTGTTAAGTTTTTGTTCATTTTGTTTTAAATGTTTAGTTAGATTTATTGATTCCAAATGTAATAATTTATTTATCATACAAACAACCTTAAAATAAAAATGACAATTATATAAAACACAAAAGCCGCTAAAAAGCGGCTTTTTGTTTATCGTCTTAATTTTGGTTCAAATAATTATTGCAACAAAATCGTATAATTGAAAATTTGTTTGTTGTCGGTAAGGCTAATGCTGTACCATCCTGCAGGCAATTGTGAAACGTCAATTGATGATTTGCGGTTGCTCATCGTAGCGTCTACTTTTTTCTCCACTACCACCTGACCCAGACTATTTATAAATTTCAATGTGCCATTCATATTGATATTTCCAAAGGTAATATTCACCACATCGGTTGCAGGTTGAGGATAAATGTTTTTTATCATTCCATCCACAATTTCATTCAGTGCTGTTAACACATTCACCACTATTACATCGCTGCCTTCGCAACCATTGGCATCGGTAACGGTAACAGTATACGTACCGCTGGCACTTACTACTATTGTTTGTGTAGTAGCACCTGTCGACCATAAATAACTTACCCCTGTGCCTGCATCTAATGTTACAGTGTTTGGCGAAGCTATAGTAGTATCGTTACCAAGATTTACTATTGGCGCAGGATAAACTGCAACAAGCACTGCCGCAACAGGGCTGGCACAACCTATACCGCAATCCGAAAAGGGAGTAATCAAAGTAGCGCTTTGGGTTCCTGCAGCATCGAAACCACACACCCAGTCACCATCATCATTCAAGTCTATATTTCCTGTGCGCTGTAAGTGTTGTCCGCTGCAATTAGATGAATTAACACCATCGCCAAACCAACTTAAGCTGGCAGTAACATTAAACCCGTTTATATTAGTATTGAAGTTTTGTATTTCGGCATCGGTGTAATCCCAAAATATAATATCAACTACATTACCGTTATTGTCAATAATTGCCGCCCAGCTTTTGCTTCCGGTATTGTAAAGCAAATTTTGACCCCAGTAATTTGTGTTTGCATTATCTGTTTTGAATTGAATTTCTCCGGGATTAAAATTTCCCAAATTCCAAACTGTTGCATTTACCAAATTGATGTCGGTATAGCTATCGCTTGCAGCAACCACCCAACCTGTAGCATCGATATTTGCTGTACTCAGGTTTTGTATCTCAATGAAATCATACGGATTATCGGCCAATTCAACTTTGGTAATGCGTAAACAACCAGTTGTGCCACCTGTGAACTCTTTGGCATACAACGTTGTATTTGCTGTTGCCAATACACTTAAAGGATTGCCAATCCCAACAAAGTTTGTAGCATTGGGATCGCTGTACCACAATATAGAACCACCCTGACCGGGAGTTACTTCAACTGTTGTACTATCACCAATACAAACCGGAGCAACTACCACAGGCACAGGTGGTGCCAGGGCCGGGTTAATAGTTGCTACGAGGCTCAAAGTATCGTTTTGGGTTTGTGTATCGCCACCCAAAAGTGTTGTTGCAAGAATATTTAATACACCACCACTTACTGTATTGATTGTATTTGCAAAATAAATAGTATCAACCTCACCGGGGCCAATGGTATCTGTATAAGTTGCTGTTTGATTCGATGTTACAAAACCGGTGATATCAATGTTTACATCGAAACCTGTTTGTTTATCGAAAGCATAATTTTTTACGATTACAGCAACAGGCGCATTGGTTTCGCCACAAGCCATATCATACGGGCGGAAAATAGATTTTATACCTATATCAAAAGTTGGTGGCAATACTTCATCGGCACCAAGGTCAGGATTGATAAGGTCGCGCAAATCATTGTCGATATCGTTGGCAACACCAAGACCAGCCAATGCACCACCATTGAGCAAATAATTGGTAATGTGTAAATCGCCTTTCGACACGAACAGAGGATCTAAATTTAATGAATTTGCATCGCCCGCAGAAGCTGTTTGCCATGCTGCAAAATTGGCTTGTGAAACATTGTTCCAATAAGCAAAGTTATTAATGGCACCTTTGTACAAATCATTATAATCACTCACGGCCTGGCCTGAAGACATATTCATTACATAACCATTCTTGTTATGAAAAATGTTGTTTTTAACATTGATGTTTGCACTCGTTGGCGAAATGCGGAATGCATTATTGTTGGTAATGGTTCCAACAACTGCGATAATATTTACTGAATTGAAATATACATTGATATACGAGCTCGAGGCCACTAATATACCATTGGCCTGGCCGGCAGCTGCACCAACAATAGAAACAAAATTATTAGCAATCAAATCGGGGTTTAAGGCCGTGAGTGTTGATGTGTTAGATTGAATTCCCACACCTTGCGCAATAGTATCAATTTGGTTACGTACAATTTGGTTATTACCACCACTCAAATAATTGCTGATGCCGGCTCCAAAACTTAAACTGTTCGAATAGATTTTATTTCCTTCTATAAGCATCAATGTATTTGCACTGGCATAGATTCCTGTGTTTGTTTGGTTTTCGAAAATATTGTTGGTGATGGCATTTCCGCTTTCGAATGCAGTTTGATGCCCGTTCCAATAAATGCCATAACTTCCATTTACAAAACGGTTGTTGTTAAACGTATTGTTATTGTCTATTGATGTAAGCAAATAAGGTGAGTAAACCAACGATTGTGCATTACTGCTTCCCAACGAAATATCGTTTTTAATAACACAATTGACAAAACTGCAATTATTGCTTCCATTATCCATTTGCACAACAGCGGCAGCGGTATTAATCCCCGTACGTGCTATTGTCAATTTTTTGAAACTAACATACGATGCACCTGTAAGCAAAAGGGTATAATTGCTAAGGCCACCTGCAGCAAAATCCAGCGTTACCAGCGAACTGTCGCCACTTTGCGATTTAAAAGTAATGGTGTTGGCAGCCGATGTGCCCGTAATTGTCCCTATTAAAACCTGCTCGGTATAAGTACCATTGCGCACATTAAATACTACAGCACCCGACACACCGGAAGTATTGAGGGCTGCCACAGCATCGTTAAACGTAGCATAATCAGGCGTTACACCGCCTATGGTGTAGTTGCCATTTAATTGTGCCTGAATTGTTGTGCCGGTAATTAACATTAATACCAAAGCACACGATAGCGTAAAAATTTTTCTCATTAGTAGATTTGTTTAGACTTTTGTTTATTTTAGGAATGGTAAAAGTATATATTTTATTTTAAAAAGAAAATAGCCGGTTTGATTGTGATGTGCTGCATATCAAATTCAAATTATCTTTGCGCCCTCCATTTTTAAAAATTAAGCAAAAAAATTATGAGTATTTTAAGCGAACAAGAAGTATTACGAAGGAATAAATTACAAGAATTGATAGCGGCAAACGTGGCACCTTATCCTGCCGAAATGTTTGACATAAATTGTACTGCCACCGACATAAAATCGAAGTTCGAAGCACAGCCCGAATTGTTTACCAATGTGTCTATTGCCGGCCGTATTATGGGTGTACGTGACATGGGAAAGGCCTCCTTTGCTATATTACAGGACAGTACCGATAAAATACAGATATACATAAAGCGTGATGAAATATGTAAAGACGAAGATAAATCTTTGTACGATTTGGTATTTAAAAAACTGATGGACATTGGTGATATTATTGGAATTAAGGGATATGTATTCACTACCAAAATGGGCGAGATATCGATACATGTGAGTGAGATAAAATTGCTTACAAAATCGTTACGGCCTTTGCCAATTATAAAAGAAAAAGCTGGCGAGAAATATGATGAGGTTACCGATTCGGAATTGCGTTATCGTCAGCGTTATGTTGATTTAATTGTGAACCCTGCAGTACGCGATGTATTTCGCAAGCGTACGCAGCTTATGAATGTAATGCGTAATTATCTGAACGAAAAAGGATACCTCGAAGTAGAAACGCCAATATTACAACCGCTTTATGGTGGTGCAGCAGCAAGGCCTTTCAAAACGCATCACAATACGCTCGACATGACTTTATATTTGCGCATAGCAAATGAGTTATACCTCAAAAGGTTGATTGTTGGCGGGTTTGACGGTGTATACGAATTTTCGAAAGATTTTCGTAACGAAGGTATGAGTCGCTTTCACAATCCGGAGTTTACTCAAATTGAGCTTTATGTTGCCTATAAAGATTACAACTGGATGATGAATCTGGTAGAAGAAGTGATAGAAAAAATTGCCATTGAATTGCATAAAACAACAGAAGTAAAAGTGGGCGAAAACATTATCGATTTTAAACGCCCATGGAAGCGATATACGATGTACGAAGCCATACAACATTATACAGGAATCGATATTTCGGAAATGGATGAAGCCCAAATGCGTGCGGTATGTGCCAAGCTTAATATACATGCCGATAATTCGATGGGGCGCGGTAAGTTGATAGACGAAATATTTGGCGAAACGGTTGAACATCAATTAATACAACCAACATTTATAACAGATTATCCTGTTGAAATGAGTCCGCTTGCAAAAAAACATCGCTCCAAGCCCGGCCTTGTTGAACGGTTTGAAGCTGTATGCAACGGTAAAGAAATATGCAATGCCTTTAGCGAATTAAACGACCCTATAGATCAACGCGAACGTTTTGAAGAGCAACTCGAACTAGGCAAACGTGGCGATGAAGAAGCGATGCAACTTGACGAAGATTTTTTGCGCGCTATAGAATACGGTATGCCACCAACTGCAGGATTAGGAATTGGTATTGATAGGTTGGCAATGATAATGACTAATCAGCCATCTATACAAGACGTTTTATTTTTTCCGCAGATGCGCAAGGAGGTTTAGCAAGCCGACATGCTGGAGTTCATTTCCGAAAATAAATTTTGCTCAATTGTTCACACACAATTCAAACTACAAACTTTTGTATATTTGAAAAAATTTGAATGACAACAAAAGACGACATATTAAAAAAGCTGCATGCCAATATGCATATGCTTTCTAAATTGGGTATTCGTAATGTAGGTTTATTTGGATCGTACATACGTAATGAGCAATCAAACGATAGCGATATTGATTTGTTGATTGATTTCGAACCAGAAAAGGAAAACTTTGACAACTTTATGGCAGTTTATGATTTACTGGAAAATATCTTCAAAAACGAAAAAGTCGAAGTTGTAACCAAAAATGGCTTGAGTCCATATATTGGCCCTAATATTTTGAATGAGGTAAAATATGTCTAAAGAGCCAACAACATATCTCAAACATATTCAGGATGAGTGTTCATACATAATTTCAATTAGTGAAAAGCTATAAAGCGTTTTCCAATTTATTGTATTACTATATTGGTTACTTCAAGGTAAAAATACCAGCATAAAAAAACCGGCTCATCACCGGTTTTTTATTTTTCGTTTAATTGGTATTAATTTCCTGCTACCAACTTTTTTATTTCTTCCAATAACTTTTCTTCATCACCGGGCGAAAAAGAGGTGTGCTGCGATACTATCTCACCTTTACCATTTACCAAAAAGTATGTGGAACCGGTCCTACATTCATAGCGCGTTTAAAGTCGCTGTTGGGATCTAAGTAAACTTCATAAGGCCAGTTTTTACCATTTATAAAAGGCTTCACACTATTCATAGTTCTTGCATCGTCTATTGATATGGCTACCAACTTTACACCTGTTTCGGTTTTCCATTCTTCATATACTTCCGATATGGTATTCAACTCATTGATACAAGGCTTGCACCACGTAGCCCAAAAACTTACTATCATTGGCTTGCCGTTATTTTGCAAACTATCGGTGGAAAATAATTTACCATCAAGCGTTTTTACTTTTGCACTTGCTAATTTTTGTGTGCCTTTATCCTGTGCATACATCGTAGTTGATAGTGCAACACATACACACAATGCCATCAATAATTTTCTCATATTCATTTATTGTTTTTTTTTACTATTTGATAAAACCATGCCAAAGGTATTTTAATTTTCGGTTGTAAAAATGTGTTCATTAAAAAAATAGAAAGAGGGCCGGGAAATTAAAAATTTAGGGTAAGAATTGAGATTCGAAGACGCTACCGCAAGCTACCACTCATTTAGCAACGTTGTGCATGCTCCATTCATTTTTTTTCAAAGATTTGTTCTATTGAAGCAATACAATATAAACTGCCACAAGTGTGGATGCTTGCAGCAGCAAATAGATTAAATGATTCAAATAACATACTCAGTTTTCAAAACCTATCGCTACTTGAACTTTTAAACTCTTGAACCTTTAAACAACCCCCAAACTACTCCAACCTAACCACTTTCACACTCCCCTCACCATCAGGCCAACTCATTTTGACAAAATAAACCCACTCACTAAGCGCACCAATATCCACAGTTTTATACTGGCTCCATTGGCTTACCCTCTCCGTACGTATACACTCACCGTTAACATCATATATCTCCAACACACCCACATCCTTATCTACAGGAAACCACAATGTAAATTTATCGTGTGTTGGATTACCAAACACTTGTATTTTCTTAGCCCCTCCTTTGGAGGGGATGGGGAGGCCCAAATTATTGCACAACCCATTTGCCCCAAGAAAATAATTAGGGTGGTTGGGGAGGGTATTGAAATAAAGTGCTGGCAATTGCACCGCATGTTGCATTACATTACATGCAAGTCCAGGACTATCTGGCTGGTCTATTACACTCATATAGTGGGTGCTGTTGCCGCTTGTAATATAAATTTTTCCATCGGGGGCGAGTTGAGTGTTTAAAAAGCCGACTCCTAATCCTAAACTTGCAATTGTATCAATAAAGCCATCATTTGCTGCAACTATAATTTTCGAATTACCAACATTACTTGATTGCATATCATATTGGTAAATACTATCGGCATTTGCCACATAAAGTAATTGGCTATTTGGAGAAAAATCTACTCCGCCACCAAAACTTGTGGATTCAGCAACCGGTATAAATAACGGGTTTGAAAACATGCCATTACACCTATCAAAATCAAAAACTTCTAACTTTCCATCGGCAGTATAATCTGCATTAAAAAATGCAAACTTATTGCCATCGGGCGAAAATTTTATTTCTCCATAACATGGTAATCTTTTTGTTCCTATTGCTTGCTTAAACGGGCCATCGATGCTATAGGGTGTTACAAGAAATTTATATATTGTATCACTTGCGCTTTGCATACATACTACCCACCAATCGCGACCATTGCCATGTTTGCAGCTTGTAATCTTACCAAGGTTAAGTGAATCACTTATCAACTTTACATTTTTGTTAGTTGTTACTGCACCCAATCCATTATTCAAAGTCATATCTATTTCGGTATTATAAAAATAAAAGGCATAGCCATAACCACTATCTATGGTAGAATGAAATAAAAGATATTTACCAGCTTGACCCGGAAATGGAATAGTTAAGCATGCTTGCGGAATTGGCAAACCATAAGGGTCTGAATTTCTATATTTTGAAGGTCCAATTGTGTCCCCATTTTGCATAATGCTATCACTTGCATCACATATATCATAACCATTGGTATAAAAAAGCATGTTGCCATTTGTGTCACTTATATTTGTATGTGTGCGGCTAAGAAAAAGCTCTAAATAATCGTTCGCTACATTCATAGTTCCTGAATTGAAATCTAAATGATACCCACCATAATAGGGTGGTGTATTGCTTTGTTTGTAACCCATAAACCAAAGGTTGTTTACCCCCTGTTGTGCTAAAAGCCCAGTTGACAAACCAACCAAAATAACAATTATAATCTTTTTCATTTTGTTATTTTATTATGGTTAGTCTTTGTTGGAATAAGATATTTTCAGCACAAATTATTCTGCATGAATATATGCCACCTGCATAATTTTCACTATTAATAACAATTGAATTTTTGTTGTTATCAATTGCCTTTTTCAATTGTGTTTGGCCAATGCTATTTGTTATATACAATACTGCTTCGCAATTTTTATCAATGGCATATTCAACCGTGAATGATTGCGAAGTTGGGTTAGGATAAATTTTAAACCCTTTGCTAAATTGCTTATCTACGTTTGGCTTACGCAATGGAATACCGGCTCTGTCGCACAAATCCCTATCATTATAATGGTTTTGTGAAGCATATAATTGTTCCATTGCTCGTGCCTTATAAGTTGCAGCACCTCCTTCTATTGGGCATTTGGCAGCAATGGAATACGCCCCAAACCCCTTAAGGGGCTTACCTATGCTGCGATGGGTATTTCTTATCATTTTAATTTCTTTTTCAATTGTTGAATTGTGTTTTCAATTTCATTTAATGCATCAGTTATTCTATCTAAAATAATATCGTTTGTAAATCGGATTTCAAATATACCTTTTTCAATTAGAAATTTGGTGCGCTCACAATCATATTCTTTTTGTTTTTCATCCTGATGTATTTCTCCATCCAGTTCGATGCTCAACTTTATTTGGTGACAATAAAAATCTAAAATAAAATTACCCAGTGGATGTTGTCTTCTAAATTTTAAACCTTGCATTTGTTTGTCTGAAAGGTATGACCATAAAATTGATTCTGCCTTGGTTGGTTCTTTTCGCATTTGTTTCGCAAACTCAAATTGAATTGGCTTTGCTGTAGAATGTAAATTTTCAAAATGCTCATTATTCATAAGAATCTGTTTTTAACCTAAAATAAAAAGCCTGTGCGGATGCAAGCCCCTTAAGGGGTTTGGGGTGTATTTTGGCTTACATGACTACTCCAACCTCACCACCTTAACACTCCCCTCACCACTTGGCCACCGCATCCTACAAAAATAAACCCCCGCACTAAGCGCACCAATATCCACAGTCTTATACTGACTCCATTGAGCCACATACTCCTTACGTATACACTCACCGTTAACATCATATATCTCCAATACACCCACATCCTTATCCGGTGTAAACCATAGTGTAAATTTATCATACGTAGGGTTATTGAACACGCGTATTAAAGCCCCTTCAGGGGTTTGGGGTGTATTAGAACCCAAATTATTACACAATCCATTATCCCCCAAAAAATAATTAGGATGATTAGGCGGTGCGCTTACCGAAAATGCCGGAAGCTGCAACCCATGCTGTATAAAATTACAAGCCACACCCGGGCTATCAGGTTGGTCTATAATGTGCATGACTAATGTGCTATTGCCTGTGCTTATATAAATTTTACCATCTGGTGCAAGAGCCATAAATTCATACATCGCTGCAAATGGGGGAGAAGGCGAGTAAAAACTATCCCATTCGGCTACTTGAATTTTAGTGCCTTGTATATTTGATTGGCTGCAATCAAATTGATATATTCTAAAATATGTAGATACATAAATCATATTTGAATTCGGAGAAAATGCAAGTCCTACCGCTGCTGGTTCTGATTGTGACCCGACAAAATTTGCTGTCCTTTCATTTGAAAATAAACCCGTACATCTATCAAAATCAAACACTGCTAAGCGATAATGATACGTTGAGTCAAGTGTTATCAAAGCAAATTTGTTACCGTCAGGTGAATATGAACTTGATAAAGAATTTTTAGGTCTATATGTGCCGGTACAGACTTTAAATGGAGTACCTATGTTATAAGGATCCACTAACAATTGATAAAAGCAATTTGAATATCGTTCTAATATTGTGACCCACCAATCGCGGCCATTACCATGTTTACATGCATTTATACCGCCCAAGTTAAGGTTGTCATTAATCAAAGCATTATTCTTACTTATAACTCCACCCAATCCATTATTCACGTTCATATCAATAGTAGTTTGACGAAGATATAAACACAAACTATCATAAGGGGGATTATCAAATGAACAATGAAACAAATAATAAGTACTTGTATCATTGGGCTTTTGTAAAAATAAACTTGTTTTAGGTAGCCACAATCCTAAAGAATCGTTATAAACCGGAGGGCTTATTCCTCCACCATCCACTATAGTATCGTCATTGGCACCGGCAATCCAAATACCATTCGTATATAATTTAATATTACCGAGGCTGTCGCTTATGGTGGCAACACCTCGACTAAAATTCATAGGGATGTATTTGTAATTGATTACTGGTATTCCATTAATAAAATCAATTGTAATTCCTCCATAAGGAATGCCTCCCCAACTTGCGTAACCAGCCATCCAAATATTAGTAATGCCTTGACAAAATAAATTATACGGCAAACCAAAAATTATTACAATAAATAATATCCTTTTCATACCAATTACTTTATAATGATTAATTTTTGTTGGAATAAGATATTTTCAGCACAAATTATTCTGCATGAATATATGCCACCTGCATAATTTTCACTATTAATAACAATTGAATTTTTGTTGTTATCAATTGCCTTTTTCAATTGTGTTTGGCCAATGCTATTTGTTATATACAATACTGCTTCGCAATTTTTATCAATGGCATATTCAACCGTGAATGATTGCGAAGTTGGGTTAGGATAAATTTTAAACCCTTTGCTAAATTGCTTATCTACGTTTGGCTTACGCAATGGAATACCGGCTCTGTCGCATGAATCCCTATCATTATAATGGTTTTGTGAAGCATATAATTGTTCCATTGCTCGTGCCTTATAAGTTGCAGCACCTCCTTCTATTGGGCATTGCCTTGCAATGGAATACGCCCCAAACCCCTTAAGGGGCTTACCTATGCTGCGATGGGTATTTCTTATCATTTCACTTTTTGTTTCAAATACTATTTATTAAATTGTTTAAAATATAATTCAATTGCAGCATACTCTGCATAATTTTCAAAATAATAAGACCATTCCCAATCATCGAATTTAATTATCCTTTTCATTCGTATATGCGCACTAACTCGTAATTCGATGATTCATAGAATCAGCACCCACAACACTTACAAGCAAACGGAACTAATAGTTTCCTTCGCTCACTATACATAAATCGGAGAAAGTAAATATAAATAATAGCTAACATGGAAATGAATTGTTGTTTATGTGAATGCCATAGTAAACATATGCATTGGAAATGTAAAGGGTTTTGTAAAATAAATATTTTTCGTAATCCGCAGTTTAGAAAAATAGACCATTCTAAATTTACAGCATAATTTTGAGTACATAATATTTTGATGCATGCCACCCTTTTGCAATCAAATAAAACAGAAAAAAACTTTATTCAGCAACATAAGAAAGAATGTTTCCAAAACAAGGTGAACAATAAATTTTTGCCAATAAAAAAAGTACTCAAAAATAACAAAACCCCTAAAACTGCAAATAAACGGGCAACACAGGTTCCGATTGTTTAAATTGGATGATAATAAAAACCATGATGTCCAGTACAGCAGCTTTAAAAATCAATGCCATGGTGTCATCAGATTTACTATTATATTATTCCAACGTAATGGTACCATGTGTATGAAAAAGCCAAATGCCATTACCGCTAACACCGGTGCATAGTTGGCACTAAATTTTGCCCAGCCCTGCACATAAAAATTATAAAATATCTGGTGTAAAAAATCAATGGCGGTGGTAAGCAGATCGGCTTTAAAAATATCCATGTAAAGCAAACGAAATGAAAAGTAAGCAACACGAAAACAATATTTAACCAACGTTGAGTTTGTTTACCTTCAATGGGTGGATACCATTCTATCCATTTTTTATGCACTGCTAAAGCGAGGCCATGCATTGCGCCCCATACCACAAACGTCCAGTTGGCGCCATGCCATAAGCCCCCAAGCAACATGGTAATAAACAGATTGATGTATGTGCGCGTTTTGCCAAGTCGGTTTACCACCAAGCGACATGTATAAATAATCTGTAAGCCACGATGAAAGTGATATGTGCCATCGCCTCCAAAACTCTGTAATGTTTTTCGATTGATAGGGTGCAAGAAGGTTTACATTTATATCAAGCCCAACCACTTTGCAATACCGATTGCGCTGTCCAGTGTAACCGGAGAAATCGCAAAAATTACCAGTGCATATCCATACACAGCAAGTAAGCATTCCTGCCCGTGTGGCGCAGGTGGATCGTCAAAACATATTGCACCAGATTAGGATAAATGTAATCGGATATTACGACTTTTTTAAATATGCCTGTCGAGATTAAAAACAAACCTTTGGTTATAGCCGTTGCCGAAAGTTTTACTTCTTTATATATCTGTGGTATAAAATCACCGGCACGCACAATGGGCCCCATCATTAGCTTTGGAAAAAACGAAAGGAAAAACAGGTAGTCGATAAATTTTGTAACCGGATTAAAACGTTTGCGATACACATCGATGGTGTAGCTCAAATTTTCGAAAGTGTAAAACGAAATACCCACAGGTAAAAAAATATCGATCAGCTTTAACTGATGTTGCGATAAATTATTCCATGTATCGATAAATAAATTGGTGTATTTAAAATAACACAAAAAACCCAGGTTGAGCACAATGCTGAATATAAGTAACAGCTTTCGTTGCGTTTTATTTTCGGAACGAGAGTGAATGGCATTTATCAAATTAAAATCGACAACGTACGCTATCAAAATAAAAGTACATAGAACCCACATGCTTTATAAAAAGTAAAGAGAAAATAATGTAACGGTAACTATACGCAAAGCCCTGTTTTAATAACCAACCGGTAAGCCAATGAAAAAACAAGGAAGTATAAATAGAATGAACTATTGAAAAGCAACGGAGTTTACTTTATCATCCTAAAAAATTGGATACTACTTTATAAAATCTGGTCATACTACTGGCATCGGTTTTTAAACATCGACTGCCATAACATGATTGCTTGCATTTCGTATGCTTTGCGCGTAAAGTGAATGCCGTTGGCATCCATCATTTTCATTTACGCCATTGAAAAGAATTTGCTCCACCCGCAGCATACAAATCGAAACAGGCAATATTTTTTTCTTTACAGTATTGCACCAACGCTGCATGCACCTTGGCCATGTTTGGGTGTACTTTGTATTTACGCTTACGGTATTTTATTCCCGATTCGGCCGGGGTAGTTATTAATACAGGAATTGTTGGATAAATCTTTTTTATCAATTGAACTGTGCTGTCAACTGTGGCTAAAAACGCTTCATTGAGGTGCCAAACGAAAGCATAATTATATCGGCATTCAATTGCGTGAGGTGCTCAAAGAACAACGGCTGATTATTCGCCGTGTTTAAACGTTGGCACTCCATTCACTCCTATGGTATGGCAAATTAAGCCTGCACTGTCATTGTAGGTATTTATGCCCGACACACTGATTGGAAAAGCCATTATCGCTTGTATGCAAACGCGTATACATGCACTGTTAATAAGCGTATCGAAATTGTAACGGTGACAATTTTTGTAGAATGAATTCCGTCATAATGTGCGGCAATATTCCCAGTGCTGTCGGTTACCTTATTTTAAAACCATTGATTTTCATTGTTAAATAAATCGAGGTGACTGTAATCGTAATTGAAGCCTTCGTTATTGCGCAGCGTGAGGCAAAAAGTTGCATCGCTGCTGTCGGCTCGGATGGTAAAACCTGCCAGGCCAGTTGTAAAAGCGCTATCGGCAAACAAATTGCGCCTGTGTTGCCATGTGTTGGTTTCTGCAAGTTGGCTTAAATTTTTATAAAACGAACCGAGGGTGCTATCATTCAAAATACAAAATGCATTGCGCTTTAAAAATTTCATTTGCTGCATTTGCTGTAACAAAAGTTCCTCTTCGTTGTTGCCGGCAAACTGTGCTATACAAATCAGGTTGGCACAAACACATAATAAAAAAGTATTAATGATTTAATAGTCACTTATAAATTTGTTTGTATCAATGTATCGGATTGCAATTTCTTTTGTTTTAAAAAACGCACTGTATTCTGCCAGCAAATAATCGTAAAAAGTGTGGCAATTTTTTCGCTCCGTCAAGAATCGGATGTGTGTGTAATCTGTGGTTGCAAGCACGTGGTTTTTCTTCAACCCAACGTTCCTTTACTGTTTTCCTCGCGGCTTCAGCACAAATTCCAAAATGATATGCCGGCTTCCTGCGCCATTTTTTTACAATTCTACAAACTTTGGTATGCTCGGGTTCGGTCTCGTACACGCCATTGTTACGATAACTTTTATCACTCACACTCATCAATACAATAGTTGCATTGGGAAAACCCTGCTTTATGTGTACCAGCGTTTTTTAAATGCCCGTTCATACCAGTCGTAATTTTTTGATTGTACTACTATATTCAAACCATAATTCAATACCACCAACCGATAGTTTTCGTCTTTACTCATTTTTTGCAGCACAGTGGTTGGTATTTTGTATTAAGTGAATTCCTGAGTTGCCACAGAAACGAAAAATTGTCAACACTTATACACTCAGTGCCGTTGTCAAAATACATGCCATAATACTGTGCTTGTGTTTTATTAAAATCTACAATCAATTTTTACACGGTGTGCTATCCCAAATTGCTGTTGCGGTGCCAATTGTTGGATCCAATAAAAACTTCCGCTCAAATGTGTCGGCCTGCATTTATACTTCATAATCGCTAACCTTTAAATAATAAGCGCACTTTTTGTCAGCAAAGGCATTATACTCTTTCGATGCTGTGTATTTTTGCTGGCATTGCCGTTATTAATATTGGTATATCCCGACATGCTCAGTTGCAATCCTTTGGGAGGCTTGTCGTGAAAGAATATGTTTTTCCATCCCGAAAAGTATGATTAATAGACCCGCGAAACTGTGCCGTGGGAGGTTACTCCTACATAATCCTACACCATTGCCGCAAAGTTTTTTGCATTGGCTTACGAAAATCGTTGGTTACCAAATCTCCTTTCTATCATGCTATCCTTAAACCATGCTATACAATTTTATTTTTTGCTTTTGGCAAGAATTATTAAGTGCCAGTAAAATGTTCCAGCCCATGTGAACTGCTACATGCTGTCGCTTCTTTGTGGCATTTATTTTTTAATAATTTGTTTAAGCTATCAATGTAAAGAGGTTTTTGTTTGTTGAAGGTAGAAATGATATCCTTGCGAACTTCGCTAAACATGTCTACCGGCTTACCATTGATAAAAGTAATACCTGTGAATGACAGATAACTCAGCGCAAGGGCTGCAAACAAAATAATTAAAAATGGTTGTGTATTATTATCATCCCTGCGGCACGTACTTACTATCTTTTAAATTTAACTTCACACTTTTGAGGTGCGCAATATACACAGGGAAGTTGCATATTTATTCTAATTAAAAAATTATAATAATCCTCGGTTGCATCTTTATAATTTTTGTCACTTGCCATTTTTATAATAATCGACACATGCACGCCACGATTTGTAAGTGAGATGATATTTATGGTGCCTGAAAACCAAACAGGTTGTGCTTTAACATTAATGGCCGGTACTTAATTCTCCTGTTTCGTATACGGCCTGTCACCTTTTTCTCCTCCGGTTCCTTTATTCCTGCTCGCCTCTATATATGCCTTTACTTTGTTTCACATCAGTTGACTTGTCTTATAATATTTGCTCTGTGCCGGTTTTTTTCTTCGATTGAGTTTGCGCATTGCTGTGGGGCGAAAATAAAATGAAAGCCATCAGCAAGAAAGTAGATGCACGAACTATTGTATATGATTT
>JADKFV010000020.1 GCA_016717325.1 Bacteroidota bacterium
TTGTTTATCAACTTTGGAATATAACTGCTGCTATTATTTGGATCTACTAACGGCATGCCGGCTTCATCGCGTTCAATAGCAGTTAGCTGGAAGCCCTGCGTAACTTTTGAATTGTAATATTCTGAATATCGAGGTACACATCCAAAGTCCATTTTTTAAAACTGTATTTCTTATCAATTCGCACATCAATTTGATAGAAAGGATCTAAACGTAATGCATTGTATTTCGATTTATCGAGAATACCATTCCCCGACAAATCGTAATTTGAAATCAATACAGTTTGCTCAATATTATATGGAGTGTAAGGATTGCCACTGCTTGCACGAAGTTTCAAACCAAGTTCCCAATTACGTTTAAATATTTTACCTGCAGTTATACTCATCATATGCTGTGCATCCCAAGCAGCGGGCACAAACTTTCCGGCAACATTTTCAAATTCGCTTCGCAAAAAAGTATAACTTAATAAGCCATAAAAGTTTTTAAATAATTTTTGCTGGACCAAAAACTCCACACCGTAAGAACGGCCTCTATTATTGAATACAACGGGTGCATTTCCTACCACACCAAAATCGCTGCCTTGATTGGCAATTGAAATAGAATCATTTATATTGAAAGGGTAATTCAAATAGTTTTTATAAAAACCTTCTACAGTAAATCGCAAATTTCGCTTTGCATCGTACTCCAATCCGGCTACATAATGTATGCAATGTATATACTCGGAGTTTGCATTCGCCAGATTGCCGCTTGTGTTGCGATAACCCATAACGGTGTAAGCCGGCAATTGATGATAGTACCCCACATTAGCATTAATACTCAAGGCCGGAGTAATGATATAGGATGCTGCAATCCTTGGCGACAACTGATTCAACACATTGCTCATTTCATTATTGAAAGTATTTCCATCGGCACGCAAGCCAAATGATGTCGTCAATTTTTCTTTAAAAAAACCTTTGCTCACTTGCGAAAAAACACTGTACTTAAAAAAAGAAATATCTGAAGTATAATTCAAAGTAATATTGTTGGGCAATTGCTGCAATGTTTTTGTATCATATTGTGAGCTTTCGAAACCTGCACCTACATTTATTTTCCAACCGTTTATGCGCGCAGTATTTTCAATACGCAATTTATTTTCTATTTCATGTGAGTCGTAATCAAATAATTTTCGACCTTTTTCTTCGTCATTATTTTCATATTTATATGCGGTGTTTTTTAAATGATTTCTGCTAACCACAATCGTTAAATAACTTTGATCACGAAAGTGGCGATATCGCGTACCTAACGTATAATTCCATTGTCCACTTACCGGAATGGAGTTGAGAATAATTTTTTGCTGATCGGTTTTGTTTGCTTCTAAGTTGAGCGATACTTTATCCAAAGCTCCTATTCCAACAACTTCCAAAATATCTTTTTTGCTCAGCTTGTTTTCGTATTTAAATTGCAGATCATCGTACTTTGGCAAAAAAGGCAACTCCAGTGCCTGAAATAAAAACTGCAAATACGATCTGCGCCAACCTATTATTAAACCCGAATTTTTTGTGAGCGGAGTTTCGAGGGTTGCAGCTAAATCTGTAGCACCCACAGTAAATGAAACCTGAGGCTTATCTTCACGGGCATCCTTATAATCAAATTCTATCACGCTGCTCAAAGCATTGCCACGGTTAGCAGGAAAAGCCCCGGCATAAAAACTTACTTCTTTTATAAAATCTACATTGAGCATTCCTACCGGTCCACCCGATGCACCTTGTGTGGTAAAATGGTTTATTACAGGCACTTCGATGCCTTCAAGATAAAAGCGGTTTTCGTTTGGCGAACCACCACGTACTATTAAGTCGTTACGAAAGCTTGGCGATATTTGTATACCCGGCAGCGATTGCATTACGCGTGATATATCACGATTGCCACCGGGGTTTCGTTTTATTTCGGCAACTCCTATTGTGCGCAACGATACAGGACTCTCCTCCATTTTTACATAAGCACTTGAAGTAACTTCTATTTCATTTATTTCGCTTATACTTTCTTCTATTTCGAGCGTTACAAAAATTGCCTTTGCATTATTTACTTCCACTTCAAATAATATGAACGGCTTATATCCAATGCAAGATGTTTTTAAATTGTAAAAACCCGGTTTTAGGTTTGTAAAAACAAATGCTCCCTGTTCATCGGTATTGGCACCTATGGCAGTACCATCAATGGCCACAGCGCAAAACGGTACCGGTTCTTTGTTCACTTTATTTATCAATTTGCCCTTTATGATTCCATTTTGTGCCGAAACAGAAAATGAGAAAAAACAAAAAATAAGCGCAAGAAATAATCGATTCATAGTTTTTATTTGAATTAGATTTTTGGGAACAAATAATTGGAAACAAAGTTTATTTTTACTGCTGTAAAACCCAAAAATGTTACACAAATTATAAAACTAAACTCAATCTGATTTATTAAAAATTACTTTTGCCAAAAATAAAATCCATATGAAACATTGGCTGGTAAAGTCCGAACCGTTTAAATATTCGTTTGCCGATTTGCAACGCGATGGAGAAACATTTTGGGATGGGGTGCGTAATTATGCTGCACGCATTCATCTCAACTCGATGAAAGTGGGCGATAAAGTAATGTTTTATCACAGTAACGAAGGGCTTGCCGTAATGGGAATTGCCAAGGTGACCAAAGCGGCCTTTCCCGACCCAACTTCCAATGACCCGCAATGGGTGGCTGTAAATATCGCTCCGGTAAAAGCTTTCAAGCGCCCTGTAGCACTAGCTGAAATAAAAGCACATCCGGCATTACAAAATATTGCACTCGTGCGCATAGGTCGCCTTTCGGTTATGCCACTCATGAAAGAAGAATTTGAAATAATTGAAGCTTTAGGGAAATAGAAACCGATTAAATGAGTTTCACTTTTTTTGCAAAAGCAGTACTCATGGTTTTAATTTCAGCAGCACCTTCGCTATCGCCTGTTGCACGCTGATAAGTATCGCCCATACTTTGCAATGTTTCGTAAATAAACTGTTGCATTTCTTCCACCATCATTTTATCGGTCCATAAATCGATACGCAAAGTGCCGGGGTCTTTTTCGTCCCACACCGATAGCAGCATAGCCTTTGCCTTTTTTGTTCCTTCAATTCCCGAGTCGCTTGCACTCCACTCTATATTGCTAGGCATTTGTTCCGCACTAAGCGATATATCAAAATGTATTGATGACTGTTTCATAATTTTTTTTCAAAATATTTTGTGTGCAATAGTACAAAATCATTTAGGTGAGTTAAGCAGAATGCAGATTTTTATTATGATCATGATTAATTATGGTTTTCTGTTTTTCGGTTGAATAGATATTGTTCTATTTGCAACGGTTAAAGTATTTTACAAGCACTCATCACAACAATCAAATAGAACAACGTTCAAAAAAAATCATGGTTTGTACTTCGACATTTCCAATATCTTTTGAGCATCTTGTTCCATCATAAGTTGTGATAATGTGACAGATTTGTTTTTTTCCATGTATGCTTTTACAATCTTCCAACCGAAATAAGCACCAAGCTTAGGTGCCGACTCGAGCGCAAACCCGGGACTGTTAGGACCATCGCTCACAAGTTTTATAAATTTTTTATAATCGTTATCGAACAACAATTTATTTTCTATGAAAGCCGCCCAGTTATCTTTCTCATATTTTTCGGCCCACTTCCACTGTTCTTTAGTATAACCAATTTTAATTGCATCGCTTAATTTTGGTGACATCGCATCGGTAAAATATAATTTCTTCCCTTCATAAATCATAAAGTCGAGGCAAACGTTTTTTGTAACATCTTGCTCCCACAATTTCTGATACCATGCTCCTATACAATTCACTGCAATATTTTCTTTGTTCAATTTTACGGTAACATATTGTGGAAACTGCAGCGAAGGATAAAACTTACAATCGCTGCCCAGATAGAAATCCAAGCCTATTCCAACTATACTATCTGTGGTGATGTTGGCATAATTAAAAGCAGAAATGTAGGTAACAAAATGTGGCTCCACCTTGCCTGGGAAATAGTATTTATAATGCTTCACAAAATCGAGCAGTTCCCCTTGCATTTCATTTTTATCACTAAACACTTTGTTTACTTCGGCATAGATATCTCGAATATCAGCATCGTTTTTAAAGCGGTTCAACTCGCGAATCACAATAGTGTCGTTATTTGCAGGCAAACGTAACATGCGTGAACAAAACACATCGAAAAAAATACCGTAATCTATGCGCAATTTCTTGATGGCCATACTATCAATGTTATCAGCATTTAATAAATCGGTCTCAAAGTTTTTGAAACTCAATTTGGCATCAATATTGGAAACGTCAACCTCCAAAGGGTTGTGTGTGCAAGAGAAAATGCCCGTAAAGCAAAATATGATAAGAAAATATTTTATAAGTTTCATATTAAATGTGTAACATTGCAGCCACTTATTTTAATGCAAAAAATCAAAAATTATTTTATAATATAAACAATTAATAATATGAAAAAAATTATTTTATCACTATTCATTTGTGTGTTGGCAAGTCAAACATATGCACAAAAATTCCGCTTTGGATTAACAGCAACTCCACTCATGATTAACTGGCTAAAATCTAATACCGACAGCCTCACCAGTGGCGGTATAAAACTTGGGTTTACCTACGGCCTTTCAGCCGAATTTAATTTAACGGACCGTTACTCTGTTGCAACAGGTTTACATGTTATGTACCGTGGTGGGATACTTGAGCAAGCCGTACCCGATGGACTTGGTGGTGCTGTAACTGCTCATAGCAACATTACTGCTCAATACGTTGAATTGCCTGTAACCTTAAAAATGAAAACAAATGCAATTGGCATGTTCACTTACTTCGGGCAGTTTGGTCTTGGTTTGGGGTATAATATTAAAGGTAAAAGCGTTACCGAGTTTGGAACAGTAACTACAACCGATAAAGATTTTAATAAAGAACTGGTAGGCATGCATGTTGCTTTGCATATTGGCTTGGGTGCCGAGTATCATATTACAGAGTCGACAGACATTGTTGGCACTATTTATTGGAACAATGGCTTTACCGACATACTTAAAGACAAAGATTACAAAGCGGTAACAAATAACATTGGACTCAGCATTGGTGTCTTGTTTTAACATCATAAAAGATATTTAAGTTGCGAAACCCGGTTCCATGAATCGGGTTTTATTTTTTTATATGAATAACTAAAGTTTATTTTGCAATTGAATTTGCATTGAGTAAAACAAAAGGAAAGATGAAAATAGCACTGGCACAATTGAATTATCATATTGCCAATTTCGAAAGCAATACAAAAAAAATAATTGATGTAATTAAAAATTGTAAGCGCGATGGTTGCGATTTGGTTGTTTTTTCTGAAATGAATGTTTGCGGATATCCGGCATTGGACTTTTTGGAATTTGACGATTTCATTTCTCGTTGTCTCGATAGTGTGCAACATATTGCTGAACATTGTGTTGGAATAGCGGCTATAGTTGGTGGCCCATCGCGCAATCCTATCCTCGATGGCAAAAATCTTTTTAACTCCGCATTTTTTGTTGCCGATGGCGAGGTGCAACATACGGTTCATAAAGCCCTGTTGCCCACCTACGATGTATTTGATGAGTACCGATATTTTGAACCTGCCAAAGAATTTAAATGCTTCGATTACAAAGGTTTTAAATTAGCCATTACTGTTTGCGAGGATTTATGGAACCTCGAAGATGATCCACTTTACACTTATTGCCCTATGGATGAGCTTACAAAAGAACAACCCCATTTGATGATAAATATTGCCGCATCGCCTTTCAATTATATGCATGCCGAAACCCGCCAACAAATACTGCGAAAAAATGTAACTAAATATGGTGTGCCCTTAATTTATGTGAATCAAGTTGGTGCAAATACCGATTTGATTTTTGATGGTGGTTCGCTTGTGATGGACAGCTCAGGGAAAAATATATTGAAAACTCAATACTTTGAAGAGGATATAAAATACATAGTATGCGAAAAAAATGAAGCTTCTATTTCACTGCAACCAACTCACCCACAAAGTGAAATTGCACTCAATGTTTTTAACACCGAAGCTGTTCAGATAGAACGTATACATTCATCGTTAATACTTGGCATTCGCGATTATTTTGCCAAGATGGGTTTTAGTAAAGCTGTATTTGGCATGTCGGGCGGAATAGATAGTGCCTTGGTTTATTACTTGTCAGTTATGGCATTGGGCAAAGAAAATATTTTGCCGGTGATGATGCCATCGCAGTTTTCGAGTGATGGCAGTGTAAGCGATTCGCAGATGATGATAAACAGGCTGGGCACAAAATCACACATTATCCCCATAAAAGAAATATTCGAGCACTATGAAAAAACACTGCAGCCCATTTTTAACAATGCACCATTTAATGTAGCCGAAGAAAATATTCAGGCTCGTATACGGGGTACGTTATTAATGGCTATTTCGAACAAGCAAGGTTACATTTTATTAAACACGAGTAACAAAAGTGAACTGGCAGTTGGCTACGGAACTTTGTATGGTGATATGTGCGGTGGCCTTGCCGTGCTGGGCGATTTGTACAAAACAAAAATATACGAGCTGGCAAAATATATAAACCGCAACGAAGAAATTATTCCTAATAATATAATATACAAAGCCCCTTCAGCTGAACTGAGACCTAATCAAAAGGACAGCGACTCATTGCCGGAGTACGATGTACTTGATGCGGTGTTGATGCAATACATTGAAAACAGAAAAAGCATTCAGGAAATAATTGCAATGGGCTTTGACGAAGCACTTGTATCGCGCATACTACGCATGGTAAACAACAATGAGTATAAGCGTTATCAGTTTGCGCCCGTATTAAGGGTATCGCCACATGCCTTTGGTCTTGGCAGACGTATGCCCTTGGTGGCTAAATATTTGGGGTAGGCTTCTGGATTATGATTTACATTGAAAGGGCAAGACAAAATTAATACCCTTTCCCCTGGCCCTGGAATCCTCGGCCTCCACAACTCTTATTGCTTCTGCATTTAAACCCAAGTCTTTTTTTTTCCCCCAAAAAATAAAAAATTTAAAATGTTCCATCAGCTTCTACCACAAACCCAAAAACCCTTTGGGTATTTTTCATGAACGATTTCAAAGAATCAACACCGCCAACGAATTCAGGCATCTGTTCGGCAATAATTGAAACTTGACGATAGTGTTCTAACTTATAAATAAAAAGAAAGTTTTGTTTAGGCATCTTTGCAAATGCGCAGCCAAAAATTAGTATGCTGTATAATATTGTCGGTAAAATATTTATTTTCATTTTAGTATATAAATTTCTTTAACCCTTTTCGTTTAAACATTTAATACTGAATAGACTCCAAAAAGCAATTTTTCCACAAAAGCACAAAGACACAAAATTTCACTAAGTCGTAACCAAATCATTGTAATGTTTGTGGGTTTTAGTGTTTTCGTGAATTAGTGGCATTTTCCTTTCTAGACTTTTCTGCGAGGACTCAAAATTAAAACTTGCGACTATCAATTTCACCCCTCATCAAACCAACCATGCAATCTTTGCAAATCCCATTTTTGCTTTTCCGTATCGCTTGCATCTATTGCAATTCGACCCTCTTTAAAAATCAAAAGTCTGTTGCCAAGCGATACTGCTTCTTTCATATTATGCGTGATGTAAAAAATTGTAACTGGCGAGTTTTGAAATATTTTTTGTGTCGTATTAATTACCAACTCTGCCGAGCGTGGGTCGAGTGCTGCTGTGGGTTCGTCCATCATAATTACTTTGCAATCGGCCATTGTTGCCATCAGTAATGTAAGTGCCTGTCGCTGCCCTCCGCTAAGGTTTCCCATTAATGTATCGAGTCGGTTTGCAAGGGGCAATCCGCTTTCAGATATTACTTCCTGCACTTTTTTTCGAAATGCAGTACTTACTCCGGCAAAAATATTCTTACTGGAATGTGTGCGCAATGCGGCAATGCGAAAGTTCTCAATCACACTCAATCCCGTAACTGTTCCCTGCAAAGGATTTTGAAAAACACGAGTAAACAGCACACTACGTTTATATGCATTCCATTCATGTATGGGTTGGTTATCGATAAATATTTTGCCACTATCAATTTGTGCCGTACCACTAAGCGCATTAAAAAAAGTAGACTTGCCCGATCCATTTGAGCCAAGCAACACCACAAAACTTTTTGGCAGCACTTGCAAACTTAATTGCTGCAATGCTTTCACTTCATTGGCTGTGCCTGCATTGTAGGTTACAGATATATTTTCGATATTAATCAATGGCAGGTTTTTTTTTGTATGATAATGCAACAACTGCTAATACAACTGTGGCGGTAATGAGTCGCAAATAATTGGGATTTACATCTTGCGATAAAACAAAAGCAATTAATACACGAAATACCAAAGCACCAAAAAAAACAGCCACCAATTTTAAAAATAGCACCTGACTTTTGAAAAATGAAAACAACGATTCGCCAATAATCACACTTCCCAAACCAATTATTACAATGCCAATTCCCATATTGAGATCGGCAAATTGCTGGTGCTGTGCTATCATGCTACCACTAAGGGCGGTAAGCGCATTGGATATTGCCAATCCTTTTATAGTAAGGGCTTTTGTGTTTACTCCATTTGCAGTAAGCATGGTAGAATTAGAACCTAAAGCACGAAGCACAATTCCAAAATCGGAAAGTAGCAGCCGGTTGATAATAACTACTAAAACCGCTACGTATATAGTCATGGTTATCCAAGTGTTGCTATCACCAAAAATGTTCGACATAAAAAACCCCTCATCGAAAGGAATATTTGTGCGGCCCATAACGATGAGGTTGACTGAATATAAGGCTGTCATAACAATAATGCCTGCGAGTAAAACATGTACACGCAATACGGTATGGATTATACCGGTAATACTGCCGGCAATTGCACCACATATGCACACAGCCGGCAAAATAAAATAAACAGGAATTTGCTGAGCCAACATTACAGCTGTAACTGCAGCGCCAAGCGTAAATGACCCATCAGTAGTAATATCGGGAAGGTTGAGCACCCGCATCGAAATAAAAATCCCCAAGGCTAACGATGAAAAACATAAACCCTGAATGATGGCAGAAATGTAAGCCTCCATAATTCTTTATTTTGATACGGTATCAATCACTTCAAATCCTGCGGGAATAATTATTCCATATTGTTCTGCCTTTTGCTTATTGATTACACGTATGCGCAGTTTCACTTCTTCGGGTTGCAAATTTTTAGTGCTGTTGCTTTTTAAAAAATTTGCAGCCTGCTCTCCCGATTGAAAACCCCAATGATAAAAATCGGCACCATACGAGGCAACAGCACCGCGACTTACTAATCCTGCCTCACTGGTGAAAATAGGGACATTAGATTTTTCGCAACTCTTTGCAATGGTTTCGAACGAAGAAAAAATTACATTATCGGGCAAAGCAAAAAACACATCAATACCTTTTGAAAGTAATGCTTCGGTAACTATTTTCGAATCGGCCGAGCTATTTACAGGTAAACTGAGCAGCGCTATGTTGTTATTGGCACATGCTTTTTTTACAACTTCTAATGCATCTTGCGATTGCGTTTCGGCCTGGTTATAAATCAATCCCAATTTCTTTACATCAGGTTTTAATTGATGTATGATCGAAATGGATGAATCGATGTAGAATAATGTTTCGTAAACTCCAAACAGATTTGCAGGTGACTTTCCATCGGCTTTCGTAAGTCCCGCAATATCGGGCCTTGGTGCCACCATCATAAAAATAGGAACATCTTTTGTTTGCTTTACTGCTGCAATAGTTGCCATGGTAGAATTGGTAGCAATAAATTTTACATTGCCACTTAACATCGACTGGCAAGCCTGAGTAAGCATTGAAATATCGCCCTGTGCATTGAGAAACTTGATGTGGACATTACTATCATTTTTAAATCCATTTTGTTGCAATGCATCTACAAAACCATTGCGCGCTTTGGCTAATGTGGCATCTTCAAAGGCATCTATAAATCCTATTTCGATAAGGGAAACATTTTTTGTTTTTTGATTATTGTTACACGAGCAAAAACATAGCATTGCAATTATTAAAAAAAGTAATTGATGTGTTTTATTAAGCCCATGCAAATTTTTCATAATCAATCTGTGTTATTGTGGAGTGCGTTTACAACAAACAAAACCTATTTGAGTTTATGGTTGTTCAGGTGTCTTTCTTTATCACGGCTTGTTTTTTTGGCCATATTATTTTCAAATGCCTCTTGTAAGTTAACACCGGTTTGGTTGGCAATGCACACCAAAACAAATAATACATCGGCAATTTCATCGGCCAAACTATCTTTGCTTTCGTTTTCTTTGAATGATTGTTCACCGTATTTACGGGCTATAATACGTGCAAGTTCACCTACCTCTTCGCTTAGCAATGCCATATTGGTAAGCTCATTAAAATAACGAACACCATTTATTTTAATCCACTCATCAACTATACGTTGTGTATTATTCAGGCTCATTTTCTTTCCAATTCATAAAATGTAAAATCGTATTCGTTTTTTTCGTTTGCCGAATATTTCTGCTCCGTAATTATATTCCAGTTATTCATATTGAAAGCCGGGAAAAAAGTATCGGCATCGTCAAATGTGGCATCAACTTTTGTGATATAAATTTTGTGAGCCAGAGGCAAAGCCACATTATAAATTTGTGCACCTCCTACTACAAATACTTCTTTGTCTGTATGGCAAGCTTCGAGAGCATGTGCAAGTGTGTCAAAAACTTCGCAACCCGATGCTTCAAAATCTTGATTGCGCGAAATAATAATGTTGCGCCTGTTTGGCAATGGCTTTCCAATGGAATCGAACGTTTTACGGCCCATGATAACTGTGGCGTTCGAAGTTATTTTTTTGAATAACTTCAAGTCGTCCGACAATTTCCACAACAGGGCATTATTTTTTCCAATAGCCAGGTTTTTCGAAACCGCTACAACAAGAGAAATATTTGAATGGTGCGTATACATATACCGTTAAACTGCTATGGGTGCTTTTATAGAAGGATGAGGATTGTAATCAACAATTTCGAAGTCGGAAAATTTGAAATCGAAAATATTTTTTACTTCGGGATTAATTTTCAATCGTGGCAAAGCATGTGGTGTGCGGGTAAGTTGCAAATGCACCTGATCCAAATGATTGCTGTATATATGTGCATCACCAAATGTATGCACAAACGTACCCGGCAACATATTGCAAACCTGTGCCACCATCATTGTTAGCATTGCATAAGAGGCAATATTGAATGGAACACCAAGAAAAATATCGGCACTGCGCTGATATAGCTGGCAACTCAAACGTGGCAGGGTTTCACCTTTAGATTCGTTTGGTGGCGCCACATAAAATTGAAACATGGTATGGCAAGGAGGCAAAGCCATTTTATCTACATCGGCCACATTCCATGCACTTACTATAAGTCTGCGCGAATCGGGATTGCGCTTTATCATTTCTATCACATTGATCAATTGATCAATCACCCGTCCGTCTTTAGTTTCCCATTTGCGCCATTGCTTTCCATACACAGGACCGAGCTCACCGTTTTCATCGGCCCATTCATTCCAAATATTTACACCATTATCATTCAGGTATTTAATATTAGTATCACCGGCAATAAACCAAAGAAGTTCGTGAATGATAGATTTGGTGTGCAGTTTCTTTGTAGTGAGTAAAGGAAAGCCTTGCTGCAAATCGAAACGCATTTGGTATCCAAAAACACTGATGGTGCCGGTGCCGGTACGGTCTTCTTTCCTGGTACCGTTGTCTAGCACATGTTGCAGTAAGTCCAAATATTGCTGCATAATTTTTTTCTGTAAAAATAATTTTTCAGTCGCAACGTACGATTTTTATTTTTCATTTTTTAATAACAAGATTCTTGAGTCCTTTCCGAAAAGTCAAATAAATTAAAGAGCCTCTAAATCACCAAATCCCACAAAACATTAAAGTGATTTGATTACGACTGAGTGAAATTTTGTGGCTTAGTGATTTTGTGGCAAAAATAACTTTTCGGAATGGACTCATTTTTTAAACTTATTCGTTTCATTTACATCTCAATTCTATAAGCATTTTATTCTATGGACAACTTGCAAAAAATATTCATCTGCTATCGCGCGCAACTTTCGGCATTGCAGTCAATGATGTGGCAGATTTAAAAAATAAAATTCCCAAAATACTTTTGCAGTCCCTGATGAACGATTCTCAAAATATTGTTCCGTTGGACAGTGTAGACAATACTGCCGAGGAAGAAATGCAGAATAAAAGAGACGCAAAGCAAGATATGGCGGCCATAATACAATCGAAAAGGGCAGAAATACTTGCGCTCAATCTTGCATGGATGGAAAAATTGCAAAACGACAAAGCACAGTTACGCGAGAAAATGACATTCTTTTGGCACGGTCATTTTGCATGTCGAATTCGTTTTGCTGCTATGGCACAATCATTAAATAATATTATCAGAGAAAATGCGCTGGGCAACTTTGGCGATTTGTTAATGGCAGTTTCCAAAAGTCCGGCAATGATTTTGTTTCTAAACAATCAGCAAAATAGAAAGCAACAACCCAACGAAAACTTTGCGCGCGAGGTGATGGAATTGTTTACAATGGGCCGCGGAAACTATACTGAAAAAGATGTGAAAGAAGCGGCACGGGCATTTACTGGTTGGGCATTTAAACGCAGAGCAGGAGAATTTGAATTCCGCGAAAATCAACATGACGATGGCAGGAAAATCTTTCTTGGCGAAGAAGGTAATTTTAAAGGCGAAGATATTATTGCAATAATTTTGAAGCAGAAAAAAACCGCACAGTTTATAGTGAACAAAATTTATAAGTTTTTTGTAAATGAAAATATTGACAGCAGCATAACCACAAAACTTGCTGATGATTTTTATAAATCAAACTACAACATTGAGCAACTGATGTTCACTATTTTTTCGGCCGATTGGTTTTACGATCCCATTAATGTGGCCAACCGAATTAAATCTCCGGTTGAACTGGCAACATCGATGAATAAATTATTTACTCCAGTATATGACAATGAAAAATACATGCTGCGTATACAACAAGCGTTAGGGCAGGTATTATTTTTCCCTCCTAATGTGGCAGGGTGGCCGGGAGGTCGTGCCTGGATTGATAGCAGCTCCTTATTTTTCAGGCTTAAACTGGCATCGGTAATACTAAACAAAGGCTCGTTCGATTTTGACGAAAAAGACAATATGGACGATGAACTATTTATGATAAACCGAAAACAAAAAGCCGACAAAATTGCTATGCTGAAAATAGAAGTAGATTGGCAAAAAATACTTGATCAATTTTCGAAAATTAAAAACGAAAACGAATTGCAAATTTTATTGCTCGGAAAAAGTTTATCCCCTGAACAACAAAAATTATTGCCCGAATTTTCTACTGCCAATTTGAAAGAATATATTTTATCATTATTGTCGTTACCCGAATATCAACTTTCATAATACAGAAAATGAACAGAAGAGATTTCATAAAACAATCAGCACTGGTATCAGGATCAATTCTGCTACCATCATTCCTAAAACCCTTGTCGGCACTGGGAAACAGCACAGGCAACAAAAAACTGGTGGTCATTCAGTTGTCGGGTGGCAACGATGGATTGAATACTATTGTACCCTATCGTAATGATATATATTATAAAGTGCGGCCAAGTATTTCGATTGCAAAAGACACGGTTTTAAAGTTGAATGATGAACTGGGTTTTAATCCTGCATTGAAACCGTTAAAATCATTATTCGATGCAGGCAATATGTGTATCATTAATGGTGTAGGGTATCCCAATCCCGACAAATCACATTTTCGTTCGATGGATATTTGGCAAAGTGCCAGCAGCAGCAGTGAGGTAATTTCTACAGGATGGCTTGGTCGTTATCTCGATTCGAATTGTGATGGATGTATACAGCCTCATCACGCTATTGAAACAGACGATTCGCTTTCGCTTGCTCTGAAAGGCGCAGCTCGCAAGGGAATGGCAATAAAGGAACCGGCACAACTGAGCAGAGTGGCTAACGAACCCTTTATAAAAAATGTTTGTAGCGCAGTACAAACAAATATGCTAACCGATGATAATCTGGGATATTTGTACAAGACCCTTATTGAAAGTGAACAAAGTGCCAACTACGTTTATTCGAAAGTAAAAACACAAAAGAATATTGCTGAATTTGATAAGGAGAAATTTTCGCAAAGCATGAGTCTTATTTCACGCTTCATTCTTTCGGGATTGTCTACAAAAGTTTACTACACTTCTATTGGTAGTTTCGATACACATGCAAACCAAAACAATCAACAAGACCGATTGCTTGGTCAATTTGCACAAGGTGTAAAATCTTTTATGGACGACATTGAACAATCGTCATTTAAAGATGATGTACTCATAATGGTGTTCTCAGAATTTGGTCGTAGAGTAGCGCAAAATGCCGGACAAGGAACTGATCACGGGACGGCCAGCAACATGTTTTTAATAGGGCACAATTTAAAAAAGCAAGGGCTATACAACAACCCATCGAACCTACAGAATTTAATTGATGGCGATTTAATATACGATGTAGATTTCAGAGATGTTTATGCCACGGTATTAAATAAATGGCTCGATGCCGATGCAAAAAAAATAATTGGCAACGGATGTAATGTGCTCGACTTTTTATGATTTATTTCACACAAAATAATTTCATTCGAATATCAATTGCTAAAAATTTCTGTTTGGCAAGCATGTTGAATTTTTC
This sequence comes from Bacteroidota bacterium, assembly GCA_016717325.1. Lineage (GTDB taxonomy): Bacteria > Bacteroidota > Bacteroidia > AKYH767-A > OLB10 > JADKFV01. The sequence goes on from JADKFV010000020.1 coordinate 14,776, forward strand.
GTTTCCCAAAATATACAAGTTTGTTATACATTGCGTTTTGTGTTTTTATGTAATTGGCATAACTTCGCACGATGATAAATAAAAACCTTGATGCCGATAGTGAAAATCTAACCCCGGCCGATCGCGAAATCGAAAAAGCATTGCGGCCATTATCATTTGGCGATTTTACCGGACAGTTTAGTGTAGTAGAAAATTTGCAAGTATTTGTAAAGGCTGCAACATTGCGCGGTGAAGCATTGGATCATGTTTTACTTCATGGCCCTCCCGGTTTAGGAAAAACCACTTTAGCCAATATTATTTCGAATGAGTTGAAAGTAAATATTCGCACTACATCGGGCCCGGTACTCGATAAACCCGGTGACCTTGCAGGCTTACTCACAAACCTCGAACCCAACGATGTTTTGTTTATTGATGAAATACATCGCCTGTCTCCCATTGTTGAAGAATATCTTTACTCGGCAATGGAGGATTATAAGATAGATATTATGATAGAAAGCGGGCCCAATGCTCGCAGTGTTCAGATAAAAATAAATCCTTTTACACTCATTGGCGCAACCACTCGTTCGGGATTGTTAACGGCACCTTTGCGCGCACGGTTCGGCATAAATTCGCGACTGGAATATTACGATTCGAAATTATTACAACTTATAGTTTTGCGAAGCTCCGAAATATTGAAAATGGAAATAAGCGATGAAGCAGCTTTTGAAATTGCCCGCAGAAGCCGCGGCACACCACGTATTGCAAATGCATTGCTCAGGCGCATTCGCGATTTTGCGCAGATTATTGGCAACGGAACTATCGATATGGAAATAGCTCAATACGGATTGAAAGCACTTAATGTAGATGCACACGGCTTGGACGAAATGGACAACAGAATACTTGCAGCAATCATTGATAAATTTAAAGGCGGCCCGGTAGGTCTCACAACAATTTCGACAGCAGTGGGCGAAGAAAGCGGCACCATCGAAGAAGTGTACGAACCTTTTTTAATTCAGGAGGGTTATCTCATGCGCACACCACGCGGTCGCGAAGCCACCGAAATGGCTTACAAACATCTTGGCAGAATAAAAAATGCTGCGCAAGGTGGGTTGTTTGATTCTTAAATTCTTGTCATTTTTAATTCTTGTCATTGGTCATTGTCACCTTGAGCGAAGTCGAAAGGGTCATTGGTCATTGAGAAATAGGTATTGGTTATTGAGTTACTTGGTTGTTGACTTTGTCATGCTGAGGAACGAAGCATCTCTGCCAATCATGATGGATGGTCATTGATCATTATCGTTATTGTGAGTGAAGCGAAGCAATCTTTGCTATTCATTGGTTATTATCGTCATTGCGAGTGTAGCGAAGCAATCTCTGCTTTCATTGTTCATCATAATAATTGCACATCACAAAACTTTATTTGCAATTCAATTAAAAAAACAATTTTTCTGCTAAATCGAATTACGCTCTAAACATGAACAAAAAAATCTTAGTTGAAAAAACGTTACAACTTGCTTTCGACTAAAAAAAATCAACTACACAACCCAACTCTTTTAGTGTGGTAACTGCTTTATCGAGGTCGTGTTCCTTTACCAAAATATGCTCGGTAGAATATGCCGACATGGCGAAAATAGAAATTTGCTTATCGGCCAATTCGCGCGACACACTTGTTATAAAGCCTATCATTTGAAACGGTAGCGTGGTATCGAACGACAGCACACGCCAGCCTTTTTCTTCCTGAATTACATTATCTACTTCAACATGTTCTTGCTTTTGTATCAATGTAAACTCATTGAAATCGCTGATGGCAGCAAAATATTCTCCTTTAATAAGTGTAGCCTTTACAATAGAATATGTGCCCTGCCATACTTTTACCTTACAATCATTTAAAAATTCGTGTACATTCATTGTGTTTATGTTTATGGCCACAAATTAAATATTTTTTTGCCAATCCAACACATTACTCTTTAATTGTTATGCAACTTGTTTTATAAGTTGAACAAACCGATTTGTCTAATAACCTTTGACATGCACAGAAATAATACCAAAACCATAAATGATGATATAGTTTTGAGCATCGAAACTGTGTAAATCTTTTCTCTGAAACTTACATTTATTGATATGGATTCAGGCAAAGTGTTTCGCAAAAAGCGATGAATGTATAATTGGAGAAATGTGTGTTTTTTCAATACATTTCTCCACGGATATAAAATACTGTATTATAAAATAAAAGTAACTTATGTTGAAATTAAATTGCGTATTCAAAGTGCATACTTGGAGAAATGTAGTATATTTGCATAGATTTCTCCAAGTATAAAAAAATGAAAGAAAAAATAAAACTCATAGGTCGCGAAAAAGAAACAGCATCAATCGACAAATTAATGCACTCGGGAAGGGCAGAGTTTTTAGCAGTATACGGCCGCAGGCGAGTAGGCAAAACATTCTTGATACGGCAATATTTAAAAAACAACATGGTGTTTGATTTTACCGGTACAAAGGACGGAGCAAAAGAGCAACAGTTGATAAATTTTTTTGAAGAGTATACGAAAAGAGCAGGCAACAGAAAAAAAAAGCAAGTGCCATTAACATGGCACGAAGCATTCGGATATTTGGCATCTTACTTACGGCAATTACCTAAGAGAAAAATAAAACACGTGGTTTTTATTGATGAAATGCCCTGGATTGACACACCAAAATCGGAGTTTATTTCAGCTCTGGAATTTTTATGGAATCAGCATTTATCTAAAATGGACAATGTATTACTTATAGCATGTGGTTCTGCATCATCGTGGATAAAGAAAAAGCTTATTAAATCGCGTGGTGGATTATATAACCGGGTAACACATAGAATCCATTTGAAACCATTCAACCTATGTGAAACAGAATTATTTTTAAATAACTTAGGAATAAAATTATCGCGCTATCAGGTATTGGAAATATATATGGCAATGGGAGGCATTCCATTCTATTTAAACGAAATAAGTAAAGGGAAAAGTGCTGCGCAGTTTATTGATTCTACTTGTTTTGTTGCAGGAGGGTTGCTACATGATGAATACTCTCAATTGTATCATTCACTATTTAAAAATGCCGACAATCATATACACATTATCGAAGCACTTGCATCGCGGCCGCAAGGAATGGCGAGAACTGAAATAGCATCGAAAATAAAAATAAGCGAAGGTTCGCTATCACGTGCTATGGAAGAACTAATAGATTGTGATTTCGTTTCCAAATATCAGCCACTCATCCACAAGAAAAAAACATCAGTTTATCAACTTACTGATGCATACTCGCTGTTTTATTTGAAATTTATAAAAACACATAAAGGAAGTGGTAAAGGTACCTGGGAACAATTGTACAAAAGCAGCTCGTTTAAGGCTTGGAGTGGATATGCATTTGAAAATATTTGGTTGGTTCACCCTTCGCAATTAAGACGCGCACTTGGTATAAGTGGCGTTTACACTATTTTGAGTTCGTGGAAATTTACGGGAAACGATGCATTACCTGGTGCACAAATAGACATGATTATTGACAGAGCAGATAACACCATTCATTTATGTGAAGCTAAATTCACTAAAGAAAATTTTGCAATAACTAAGAACTATGGCGAGCAATTAAAACTAAAAAAAACAATCTTTAAACAGGCTACACAAACTAAAAAAACAATCTTTATCACCTTGTTAACCACATATCCTGCAATGCGAAATAAATATTACCTGGAAGAGATTGAGAATGAAATAACAATGGACAAATTATTTGAACCCAACTAATCTTAACTAACATTGCAAAAGGTTGGAGTACGAAGTTGATTATCGAAACGTTTTATCTTTTTGTGGAATAGAATTGTTGCAGAATGAAGGAAAAGAATTGTTGGAGACAACTCCAACAATGGGGCAGAATTGTTGGAGACAACTCCAATAATGGTGCAATGTCACAACACCCGTTGTGGCTGCTTTTCCCTCATTGGGAACCGGTCGCAACGATATGGGATGCTACGGAGGCTTGTATGCTACGGCAATATCTTCATGTGAAAATAGTTCTTATGGGCTTAATGAAGTAAAAGAAGAAATTCCATGTCAATTATTTCCTGTGCCGGCCAATTCGCAAATGACTATACATTTTGATGATGTATTGAACCGCGAAATTTATTTGGAAATTTTCGCTTCGAATGGGCAAAATATTTTCAGAGGAACAATAACAGAAAGCGATACTAAATTGAATGTTGAATCTTATAAGAATGGAATATTTGATGCATGTGTATTCTTCCGAAAAGGACTACAGCCCAAGGCGATTTCAAATTGTTCATCAATTTTTCGATGGCAAGCAAAAACTATTTTTGAATATCTTCGCAGAAAAAAGACCATGGAAGTAAAAGACAGCAACGGAAATATTTTAAGTAATGGCGATTCGGTAAATGTGATAAAAAGTCTGAAAGTAAAAGGACTATCCACAGATATAAAACGTGGACAACTTGTAAAAAATATTAAACTCACCGATAACGAAAAAGAAATTGAAGGAAAAGTAAACGGAGTACAACTGGTGCTGAAAACAGAATTTTTGCGCAAGTGCTGATGTTATAATTTTTTGGTCGCAATGAATTGAGAATGCACTTTCTGCTTTTAATTTTTTTTTAGCAACAATATTTGCTTGACACATTGCTTTCCTTTTTTTTCAAAACTTAATTTAAAAAGGCCTGTTTTTTTTGAAAAGTAAAATTAGAAATACAAATCCCAAACAAATTCAATCTTCGTTACATTACCCAAGTTAAATATTTTGAAATACTTTTTTACTGGCGGAAATTAAATGAATTGTTTTACTGACAAATATCATGTTTTATATTGCCAATGAGCTGTATCCTTGCCAATTAATTGATTTGCTATGTTCGGGTTAGATATAAATACGTTTGAAGTAAAAAATTATTTTGTACAAAAAATAAGCAAGAGCACTTTTGCATGGCGAGTTATTGAAGTTTTGCAAGGAGTTTCGTTCAGCACAAATTATTTGATGTTTTATAAATGGCATTTGCTAAAAAAAACCTCCATCAACGAAATCAATATTGAATTTGTAAGTTACTGCAACCTGCGTTGTAAGTTGTGTTCGCTCGATCACGAAAAACCCAAAGTGCGAATGAGTGCGCAAACATTGAAACATTTTTTTGAAGACTTACTCAGCGATAAAAGATTTCGCAGCGTACAAACTATTCATCTTTACAATGCCGGTGAAGTATTGCTGCATCCTAAACTGGAAGAAATGCTGTCAATTATAAAGCACTATAAACAGGAGGCTCAAAAAACTGGTAAGCATTTTCCAAAAGTAGCGCTGCTTACAAATGCCACTATTCTTGACGAAGAAAATTCGAACATCATTATCAATTCGGGTGTGCTCGACAATATTCGTTTTAGTATGGATGGAGGCAATAAAGAAAAATTTGAAGAGATGCGTTTACGTGCTAAGTGGGATACGTTTGTGAAAAATATTACCACCTTCTGTGAGTTGAATAAAAAAAGTGCCAAGCCCATTCCAACAGGAATAATAACACTGGTAGAGTACGAAAACAAACTTAACACAACATGGATGAGCAGCGAATTTAAAAAACTACTCGACATGGTAAGCGGCTACGAGTTGCGCTACGCCCACAATTGGGGCGGTGATGTGGAGATACAGGAATTGAAAGACAAAAAGAAAAAGGAATATAAAGTAGGATGCAGCTTGCTTATGCATCAACTTGTATTGTTGCCCAATGGCGATATAACAGTGTGTTGTGCCGATTTAAATTCGAAAGGTGTGATTGGAAATATACTGAAAGAAAAACTACATACAATTTATATGAAACCCCAACGCCTTGAAATGTTGAATAAATTTATGAAAGGCAAAAAAAGTGAAATTGATTTGTGTAAGGATTGCGAAACATTCTAGCATTTTAGATTGAGAGATTATTGCAACGGAGTGGGCTTGTTGGAGAATATTCCAGCTCATGGTAATTGTTGGAGAAAACTAATGGTTGAAATGGAGGGGAAAGGCGTGAGGTGGTTTGATGATGCGTGAGCGTATTTGCATTGCGCGTATAGCGCAATGCCGGTGGGCTAACCAGCCCCCACAATAAATATTATATGCATCAACAAAAAAGCCCGCCAACAATATGTGGCGGGCATTTTTACTATTATAACAATGACTAATTAATTGAAGGCATTGATACCGGTAACATCCATACCGGTGATGAGCAAATGTATATCGTGTGTGCCTTCGTAGGTGATTACGCTTTCGAGGTTCATCATGTGGCGCATAATTGGATACTCGCCAGTAATGCCCATGCCACCATGTATTTGACGTGCTTCGCGTGCTATTTGCAATGCCATGTTTACATTGTTGCGCTTTGCCATCGAAATTTGTTGAGCCGATGCGCGATTTTCGTTTTTCAATACACCGAGGCGCCATGCAAGCAATTGTGCTTTGGTAATTTCTGTTACCATTTCGGCCAATTTTTTTTGCGTGAGTTGAAACCCTCCTATGGGTTTACCAAATTGTACACGTTCTTTACTATATCTTAATGCGCTATCGTAACAATCCATTGCCGCGCCAATTGCACCCCAGGCAATACCGTAACGGGCACTATTGAGGCAACCAAGCGGGCCTTTGAGTCCTTTCACGTTTGGAAAAATATTTTCTTTAGGAACTTTCACATTATCGAAAACAAGCTCGCCCGTGGCCGAAGCACGCAAGCTCCATTTACCATGCGTTTCGGGCGTGGTGAAGCCTTCCATACCGCGTTCTATAACCATACCGCGTATATCACCGGCTTCGTCTTTGGCCCATACAACAGCTATATCGGCAAAGGGTGCATTGCTTATCCACATTTTGCTGCCATTGAGTATGTAATGCGAACCGGCATCTTTTATATTACTAAGCATGCCCGAAGGATTACTACCGTGGTCGGGTTCAGTTAAACCAAAGCAACCCATCAGATCGCCTTTGGCAAGGCCGGGTAAATATTTTTTGCGTTGCTCTTCGCTACCATAAGTATAGATAGGATACATCACCAATGAGCTTTGAACGCTGGCTGTTGATCGCACACCGCTATCGCCACGCTCAATCTCTTGCATAATGAGACCATATGATATTTGATCCATACCTCCACCGCCATACTCGGCAGGAATGTAAGGGCCAAAGGCGCCAATATCGGCAAGGCCTTTTATTATTTGTTTTGGAAATTCGGCACGTTGTGCATAGTCTTCTATTATGGGCGATACTTCGCGCTTTACCCAATCGCGTACGCTGTTGCGCACAAGTATATGTTCTTCGGTAAGTAGCTCGTCAATTTGAAAATAATCTACTCCCTGAAATCTGTCTGTTGCCATTTCTTTATTTTTTTTGTGGCGCAAAAGTAATGTTTTATATTTTGAAAAATTGGGATAGAGAAGATAGATTTTTTCTGTTGAATTGTTTGATGTTTTATAAAGAAAAACACCTATTTTTTGTGCCAAACCTTTATAATTAAGAAGCATTTATAAAAGGAAGACGCCACCTCTTTATGAATTAAACCTAAGCCATTATTACATGCAAACCATAGAGAATGTTAAAACCTCGCGGGTTTTCATTTCAGAAAAAACAGATTCTGTTTACACGAAATTAATTAGAAAGTTGCCAGGCTTTTTAGATTTTAAAAACCATACTTCTTATATAAATTGCCTAACAGTGAAAAGTATTAGTTGATTATTCAAATAAATCAAAGCTGTCATTTCGTGTAATCTGTTTGATGAATTCAATTTTTGTGGCATTTCTATTATATAAAACATCGCATAAAAATTATTGTGAATGTTCGTTTGGTTTCGAAAACGAAAATTTTACCTTTGCGCGCGAATTTTAAAAACCACATTTTTGAAAGTAATGATATCCCGCATCAAATCAGCATATACAAGGTTTTTTACCTATAGTTTGGCTTTGCTTTTTGCATTGGCTTTTACTACAACGCAGGCACAGGATGGCCACAATGCTATACAAGAGCTCGATAACGGTACTGCCAAAACGCATGAAGCCGAAGGAGAACATGACGTAACCAAAGGCGAACATGGCGCAGCCGAAAAATTTGATGCCGGCAAAATGATTCTCGAGCACATTAGCGATGCACACTCATGGCACTTGTGGGGCCACACTGCTATTCCATTGCCTGTTATAGTTTATAATAAAGACCGCGGTGGTTTAAAAATATTTTCTTCATCGCATTTCGATCATGGCCATTCAGCTTACGAAGGATACATGGAAAAAGAAGGTAAGTTGGTTGCGGTTGATAGTGAAGGAAAAGAAGACGAAGCCGCCAATGCCAACCTTTGGGATTTTTCTATTACCAAAAATGTAATGTCATTGTTGGTTGGCTTGTTAATCTTAACATGGATAATATTTAGCATTGCCGGGGCATACAAGCGCAGAGCAGGTTTAGCGCCAAAAGGTATGCAATCGCTTATCGAACCAATTATTATTTTTATTCGCGATGATGTGGCCAAAGCCTCCATTGGTGAAAAGAAATATATGAAGTACCTTCCGTATTTGCTGACGCTGTTTTTCTTTATTTGGATAAACAACCTTTTGGGACTTGTTCCTATATTTCCGGGTGGAGCAAATCTTACAGGCAATGTTGCCATTACAATGACACTTGCTTTAATAACTTTTTTCATTGTGTCGTTTAGTGCAAATAAAAATTACTGGCACCATATCTTTGCCATGCCGGGCGTACCAAAGTGGGTATTATTTCTCCTCACTCCAATCGAAATATTGGGTGTATTCCTCCGCCCTTTCGTACTCCTTGTCCGACTTTTTGCAAACATTACCGCAGGTCACATTATCGCACTATCTTTCTTTGCACTTATATTCATCTTTGGCGAAATGAATGTGGGACTGGGTTATGGCGTTTCGATAGTATCATTGGCATTTACAGTATTTATGACTTGTCTCGAATTATTGGTAGCCTTCTTACAAGCATATGTATTCACTTTGCTAACGGCAATATACATTGGTGCTGCAGTTGAAGAAGCTCATCACGATTCGCATAGTCACGATGCACACGTGGAAGAGGCAGCGATAATTTAGTTACTGGTTATTTAGTTATTGGTTATTGGGTTGTTAGTTGTTGAGTTTTATGGTTGTTGCACATTGCTAATTGCCTATTGCTTATTTTGTTTTTTGACTTTTAAATTTAATTCTTAATTTTTAATTTTATATATTATGTTATCACAAATTTTATTAGATGCTGCAGTATCGGGTGCCAATGTTGGTATCGGTTATGGTTTAGGTGCATTGGGTGCAGGTATGGCTGCGATTGGTGCTGGTTTAGGTATTGGTCGTATTGGCGGTAGTGCATTGGAGTCAATTGCTCGTCAACCAGAATCTTTGGGCGATATTCGTTCAAACATGATTCTTGCAGCTGCCCTGGTAGAAGGTGCTGCCTTCTTCGCCATGGTAATCGGACTATTGGTAATCTTCTTGAAGTAATTGCCAATCCGTACAAAAATTAAACTTGCCCCATCAACGCTTGGTTGGGGGCATGTTTTTTAAATTTTTTCTAATTCAAAAGCATACGCATTCACAACAAGAAGAAAGCGTATTCAAAATTCGAACAACACAAAAAGAAATAAAAAATGCAATTAGTAAAACCTGAAATAGGATTAATAGTATGGATGCTGATATCCTTTGGTATCATTGTATTCCTGTTGGCCAAATATGCATGGCCTGTAATATTAACTGCTCTTGACGAGCGCGAAAAATCGATAACAGAGGCATTGGACTCGGCACGCAAAGCCAAAGACGATGTAGCAGCTTTAAAAGCCGACAACGAAAAGATATTGGCCGAAGCCCGCAACGTGCGCGACACTATGCTTAAAGAAGCACGCGAAACAAAAGACAAAATTGTAAACGAGGCAAAGGCCAAAGCAACGGAAGAATCGGATCGTTTGTTAAAGTTGGCCCGTGAAAGCATCCAAAACGAAAAGATGGCGGCTATTACTGAATTAAAAAATCAGGTGGCACAGCTATCAGTTGATATAGCACAAAAATTATTGACGGAAGAATTATCGTCACCCGAAAAACAAAAGACATTGGTGAAAGCGCTTCTCGAAAATGTAAACTTAAACTAACAGCGATTTTTATTACAAATAAAATTCATCAACAATGAAAAATGCAAAAGTTGCTGTACGTTACTCCAAAGCCTTATTCGGTTTGGCGCAGGAGCTAAAACTTACCGACCAAATAAGCAGCGATATGAAATTGATTAGCGATACTGTAAATGCCAATCGCGAATTGGAAATGGTATTGCAAAGCCCAATAATAAAACCTGCACAGAAAGAAAATGTACTTACCGCGATTTTTAATAGTTCGGTAAATTCGGTTACTATACAATTTTTGGCAATGCTTACACGCAAAGGTCGTTCGGCCGATGTATCGAATGTAGCCGAAGCATTTCACAATCGCTACCTCGACCTTAAAGGTATCGCCAAGGCACAAATCACTACAGCAACGGCCTTAGATGCCGATACACGTGCGGCAGTTGCTTCAAGCATCAAAGCTGCTATTGGTAAAGAAATAGAACTTACCGAAAAAGTAAATTCTGATTTGATTGGCGGATTTATTATACGTGTGGGCGATAAGCAGGACGATACATCGTTACAAACAAAAATTGGAAAACTACGCAGGGCTTTCAAAGAAAATCCATACGTAAAAGATTATTAGAAATATTTGAACGTGTAAGCAACCTAAAAACAAAATGGTTGTGAAACGGCAACAACTTCATTCGATAAAAAATAAACTTCAATAATAAAAACAATATGGCCGAAATAAAACCAGCAGAAATTTCTGCAATTTTAAGACAGCAATTATCAAACTTCAAAACTGCTTCGGAACTCGAAGAGGTTGGTACCATACTTCAAATAGGTGATGGAATTGCCCGCCTTTTTGGTTTACAAAATGTACAAAGCGGAGAGTTGATAGAATTTCAAAACGGATTGCAGGGAATAGTACTGAACCTCGAAGAAGACAACGTAGGGGCAGTATTACTTGGCCCACAAGGCAATCTGCGCGAAGGCGATACAGCAAAACGTACAAGCCGCATTGCCTCCATTATGGTGGGCGAAGGCATGCTTGGCCGCGTTGTGGATGGCTTGGGTGCACCTATTGATGGCAAAGGACCTATCACAGGCGAGTTGCTCGAAATGCCTATTGAGCGCAAAGCTCCGGGGGTAATTTTCCGTCAGCCGGTAACCGAGCCATTACAAACTGGAATTAAAGCCATCGATGCCATGATTCCTATTGGACGTGGACAACGCGAATTAGTAATCGGTGACCGTCAAACAGGCAAAACGGCTGTTTGTATCGATACCATTATCAATCAGCGCGAATTTTACGATGCAGGTAAACCCGTATTTTGTATATATGTTGCCATTGGGCAGAAAGGATCTACGGTTGCGAATATTGTAAAAACGCTTGAAGAAAGAGGCGCCATGCCTTATACCATAGTTGTATCGGCAAGTGCTTCGGATCCTGCTCCTATGCAATTTTTCTCACCATTGTGCGGTGCGGCCATTGGCGAATATTTCCGCGATACAGGCCGTCCGGCTTTGATTATTTATGATGACTTATCGAAACAAGCGGTGGCTTATCGTGAGGTATCTTTATTGCTTCGCAGACCTCCGGGACGTGAGGCTTATCCCGGTGACGTATTTTACTTACATAGCCGTTTGCTGGAGCGAGCTGCAAAAATTATCAACTCCGATGAGATTGCATCACAAATGAACGACCTTCCTCCTTCTCTAAAAGGAAAAGTAAAAGGTGGTGGTTCGCTTACAGCATTACCTATAATCGAAACGCAAGCGGGTGACGTATCGGCCTACATTCCAACAAATGTAATTTCAATTACCGATGGACAGATATTCCTCGAAGCTAACTTGTTTAACAGTGGTGTACGTCCTGCCATCAACGTTGGTATCAGTGTATCGCGCGTGGGAGGAAATGCCCAAATAAAATCGATGAAAAAAGTGGCAGGTACATTGAAATTGGATCAGGCACAATACCGTGAGTTGGAAGCATTTTCGAAATTCGGTAGCGACCTCGATGCGGCTACAAAAGCCGTTATCGACAAAGGTGCACGCAATGTGGAAATATTGAAACAAGGACAGTATGCACCTGTTACAGTTGAAAAACAAACAGCCATTATTTATCTTGGTACAAAAGGTTTGTTGCGCAATGTTCCTATCAATAAAGTAAAAGATTTTGAAGCCGATTTCCTAAACGTGCTCGAAACACAACACAAAGGAATACTCGATAGTTTAAAAGCCGGCAAACTTGACGATACCATTACTGGTACGCTTGAAAAAGTTGGTGCAGAACTAGCAAAACGCTACGGAGCATAATCACTGCTTCGTTTATCAATAAAGAGAACTCTATCCGCAAGGGTGGAGTTTTTTTGTGCAAAATTATTTGAAGCTATCATTTTTTTATAACCAAATAGTGCTTGTGAAGGGAAGCTACGTGCCGAAGTTTCGTATTGGTTGAGTTAATCCCGATTTAGAAAACGCTTCATTTGTTGAAATACAATAGCGCCAAAAGGGTTTATTATATTAATCGTTATGCAATTGAAATTATCAATTGAATAAATCGGGTTAAGGCAAAATTATAATAAGTGTTTTGCTAAAAAACTAATCAAAAGCAACTTCAGCCAAGCGCCAAAAAATATCAATCTTTAAACTGCATAATTTTTTGGTTACACCAGTCTTCGAAATCGAAAAGCGTGTTTGCTGTGGCTTCAAACTTTGTTGATTTTAGATCCAATAATTTTTCACGAAGTTTTACAAAATTACGTGCCTTATTATACGTGGTAACCGAGTGTGTTTTTTGAAGTACATTCAACACAAGCATTTCGGTTTGGTAGAGCTTGCCTTTCTTTTTTAAATCTTTAATTGTTCGTGGAACAAGGTATTCAAGCAAATCGGAGTGGTTTAATTCATAATGCAATATGAGCAAAAACACTTTGCTCAAATTATAAATATCTTCTTTATCATTTTCCTGATAGTTGTTTATAATATGATTTGCAATGAGCAATGCCTTACGATGTTGTGACGTTTTAAAATATGCATATGCAAACAAGTAGAACAAATTAATCTGAATGGCAGGTTCAATTCTGTCGGCAAATTTTTCAATTTAGCTTCTATAGCGGGAATTATTTCGAGACAATCTTTATACAGTCCCCGTTCGATTTTCATATTCAATTCAACCAGTGCCGAGAAATGAAAAATCTGCATTTCCGATTTTTCTTTAGAAATTTTTACTGCATCAGAAAAGTTTTTGAACCGCGACAACTCTTTATAAAAAATTGTTGTGTTGTCATTTTTTAACAAGTTTAAATAAAAATTAAAAACATAAATATAATCGAAAGGATTTTCAACATGATAGTACTCCGAATGTTCCATCAGTTGCAGTGTTATTTTCAAATGTTCCTTTTCCTTTTTTGCATCGTTTATTACATAGTAGTAATTGGCATATATTAAATAGTAACGCAATTTTGCCAAAAGCGATTTTGCATTTTTTACATCTTTCAAAAGTGGATTTTGAAACAGTTTTTTGAATTGAGCAATCTGTTTTATGTCGCGTGCTTTAAATCCTCCGAATTTTATTTTTAACGATTCGTAATATAAATCGGTGTAGGCAATTTGGTTAGCCATCAAATCGTTGTTGTGCTTTATCATTTGATTTATCTGATAAGCACTCATGAGTCCCTTGGAGTAACCGACAGCTTTTCGCAACCAGGTGAGCAACTCTATTTTCAATGAAAAATCTTCTTTCTTCTCAGCAATTTTCAATGTGCTTTCGGCTTCATAAATACATAGATCATAAAGGCCTTTTTCGTAAAGCAATTCTATTTGCAACAACTTTTCAATTTGATAAATGGTCAATGATTTTTTGTGGTGAAACCCTTGCAGGGAACGTAAAATCTGATTGTATAAATAATTTTTATCGGCAGCCAAAAACGCTGCTGATACATTTCTTTCAGCAAGTAATTGCTTTATTTCCGCATCATTTTCTGTTGATATATTGTCTATTATTTCGAACAGAATAATTGATTTATTTTCGGTTGCATGTCGCTCAGCAAATAGCTTGAAATATCTCTTTTCAGACATATCAAGGTTTTTAATTAAAGTAAAAGCCTTACTGTTTTTTTTCATTTTTTACAAAATCAGACTTCCTAAATACTCCACTTTTTGATACAGAATACTATACAAAGTTAGTATAATTTCACCTCAGATTTTTTAGAACTTAATGAAAGACCATTTTTAATATTGAACAAAATGCTGAACTCGAACTTTTTTTTACCTTTAATGAACTTCAAAAGGTTGCTTCTTTTGGTGGCTTTTGCAGCCCTATCCTCCGTAAATGGAATTGCTCAAACCACTTTATATTTTGAGCAGTTTAATACAAATGGTAAAGGAGTAGATGGCACTACCTTCGATACCACAGGCGTTACAACCTGGTCCATTGATGTTTCGCAGAGTGTAACCATGGCTCCCGGTGATTATTTCAAAGTGGTAAGTGGCGTTTTCGAATCGTATAATACCGATGCCGTTGGTACAACATTGGCAACATCGTGCGTATGGACATCTTCGGTTGTAAATATTTCGGGTTACACTAATGTTACACTATCGGCCGACTTATCATCTATATCGAGCATAAGTACAAGTGGTGTGCAGGCTTATTATTCCATCAATGGAGGCGCATATATTTCATTCGGTTCAAAGATTGGTAACGGTGCTTTGGTTCCAGCAAACATAGCAGGTTTATCGGGCAGCACAGTTCAAATTAAAGTTGCTCATTGGGGAACAAGTACAACCCCAAAATATCAGCATGATAATGTAAAAGTTGTGGGCACGCCACCTGCATGTACCGTTCCATCTGTGCAAGCATCATCATTGGTTTTCTCTAATGTTACTACATCAGGAATGGATTTATCGTGGACCAATGGTAATGGAACCAATGTACTTGTTGTTGCAAAACAAAGCACCTCAACACTAACAGATCCAACAGTAGGAACATCGTATACAGCTAATGTTACATTTGGCTCCGGCTCACAAACAGGTACAGGAAATTATGTGGTTTATAATGGTACCGGCAATAGTGTATCGGTGGCAGGGTTGCTGAGTGGTGTAACGTATAACTTTGCAATATACGCCTACAATTTGGCAGGCAATTGTTATAATGTTACTGAACTGAGTGGCACACAAGCTACATTAAATATTTGTACTCCACCAACTACGCAGGCTACTAATATTTTATTTAGTGGTGTCACCACATCATCCATGAATTTTTCTTGGACAAACGGAAATGGTAATGCTGTATTGGTAGTGGCAAAATTAAGTACAAGCACACTTACCGATCCTACGTTGTTATCATCATACACAGCGAATGATGTTTTTGGTTTGGGTTCGCAAATTGGAACCGGCAATTATGTAGTTTATAACGGCACAGGTAATACAGTAGCTGTTACGGGTCTGTCGCCAAACCTTACTTACAACTTTGCAGTATATACATATTTTTCAGGCACCAATTGTTACAATCTCGTTGAACTTTCAGGAACACAATCTACAGTTGTAGTTGCATCTCCTTACGAAATGGATGTTGTAAATGGATTAACAATTAATACTTGCTCCGGTGTTTTTAGAGATGCCGGTGGTACTGGTGGGTATACGAACAATGAAAACTATACTGTAACGTTTTGTTCCGGTACAGGAACACCATTATCATTCGACTTTTCGGGTACTACCGCTTTCTTCGATATTGATTGTACAGGTGATACTTTGTTTGCATATGATGGCACCTCAGCAACCGGCACACCAATAGCAATTCTCACATGGTTAGACGATGCAACACAAACAGTCTACTCATCGCAAATGCAGTTGGCAACCAAGAGTACTTGTGTTACATTTAAATGGAAATCGGATGGTTCGTGTGTGGATGCAGGATGGGAAGCGGCAATTTCATGTGCTCCTGTTCCGGTTTGTAGTGGCAACCCCGGTGCGGCCGATATTTTTGCGCAAGCCACCGAAATTTGCAACACTACAAATTATTGCGGCAATACCGGAGTGTATTATGGTGAAGACACTCCCTTTAATATTATTGGTGGTGGAGCATGCCCCATACCCGATGATGCAATATTTGGCGGTACTATTGAAAATAATTCATGGCTGAAGTTTCAGGCGCTTGCGCCAACGGCAACATTAACTTTTGTTGTTACAGGTAGCGGAAGTTGTACAGGTATTCAGGTGGGTATTTATGAGTTTAATGCAGCTACTTCGTTGTTTACTTTGAAATCGCCATGCAGCATGACCGATGGAAACAATACAGGAACTTTTAGTGTAACTGCTTCGAGTTTGACAATAGGAAATATATATTACATAATGATAGATGGAAGCACCGGTTCCGATTGTGATTATACTTTATCGATAAATACCGGTGTTGCCGTTGCAAATGCCGGTGCCGATAAAAATCTTACCTGCAATATTTTTTCGACAACATTAAATGCAACCTCCACATTAAACGCAGGTACATGGTCGGTGGTGAGTGGCAGTGGCACCTTTTCGAATATCAATAGCCCCACAAGCACAGTATCGGGCCTGGCACCGGGAGTAAACACATTTCGGTGGACAACTACAACATCGCTTTGCGGAATAATTTATGACGATATTACTGTGAACACATTAAATTGTCCTTTACCAATAGAACTGGTTTATTTTGATGGTAAATGCAATGGCGAGAATATTAATATCAAATGGCAAACGGCATCGGAAAAAAACAATGGCTATTTTGTAGTTGAAAAGGCCGATGCAGAATTGAATTTTATACCCATTGCAAAAATTAATGGCAGTGGAAATTCTTCGGAAATTAAAACATATGAAATTACCGATTACGATGTTTGGGGCAAAACCATGTACTATAAATTAACACAAACCGATATGAATGGACACACAGAAGTTGCAGGTCAAATAAGTGTAAATACAAAAGATTGCAAGTTGACTAATGATTTTGAAATAAAAGGGCTTATTAATCCTTTTGAAAATGAAATACAATTTGACATCGTTTTATCAGCTACATGCTTAACCAACTGTAAATTAATAAACGACAAAGGGCAATTGATAAAGGAATCCTCCGCTTACTATTCAGAAGGATTGCATAAAATTAATTGGTCGTCAGAAGAAATAAAACCCGGCATTTATTTTTTACGAACCACCACTCTAAATAAATCAGTTACAAATCGTATTATCAAATTGTAAAACAATTTTTTCAAACTGTATAGCCATAGGATTTAATTTCGGGTTCCTTATTTATTTTTGTTTTTCAAAGGGATGGGGGAATCTTAAATTAATACAATCCTCCTTCGCAAAGACGGACTGTTAGATAACAATTGCTTTTTCTTTCCTCACGTCATTGCGAGCGCAGCGAAGCAATCTCAGCGTCAAAAAATCTTTTCAATGCAGGGATTGCTTCGCAGTTCGGGAATACTCACTGTGACAATTCGCAATGACGAACTAAGAACAAAAAAAGGAATTTCAGAGTCCTCATTTATTTTTTGTTTTTCAAAGGCATGAGAGACTCTGAAATTAATACAAAACACGCAAAACAATATTTTGGATAAATTATCAAACTGGCTCTTACTCATTTATGCAAAATAATCCGACAATGGCTGGGTAATAACTATCAATTACAACATACGAGGACTTGATATGCAAATCAATTATATTATCTGTTATTTGATTGTAGTGGAATTATTTTTTTATTTTTGTGACTAAATAAATTATCGTAAAAATTGCTGCTATGAAAAAAGAAAATGTTTTGGAAGTTGTGAGTGAATTGCCTAAAGAATTTAAATTGGACCAATTGATTGAAAAGCTTATTTTTATTGATAAAGTGGAACAAGGTATTGCTCAGGTAAAACAAAAAAAAACAATTTCACACAAAAAAGTTAAGGACATTATAAAAAAATGGTAACCGTAGATTGGACTGAACTTGCTCTTTTCGACTTACAAGAAATTCATGATTTTATACGCAAAGATTCCATACGATATGCTGACCGCCAAATTGAAAAAATAATTACAAAAGTTGATAACTAATTCAGTTCCCAAACTTGGGAAAACAAGTACCGGAGTTTTCATGGAAAGATATACGTGAAATTGTTTCGGGCAATTACAGCATCATTTATTTATTGAACGATAATGCAATATTTATTCTACGCATAAATCATAGTGCGCGGGTGTTGAGGAGAATTAAATAGATGTTTTTTTTATTGCCGCAGTTTTGCGACAATTAATATTATTTGCATTTTCAATTATATTTTTTTTGAAAAGCTAAACGCCAGTGGCTGGGAAATAAATCGTTTGTAAGCTGCACGCGATTGCATGAAAAGTAATGTTTTATATTTTGAAAAATTGGGATAGAGAAGATAGATTTTTTCTGTTGAATTGTTTCGAACTTTCGTAAGAATCAGGTTTAGTTTTTGGATTGTTTTTAAATGTATAAAGTGAATTAGAAAGAAAAACAAACCAACACAACTTACATTTAAACTGTGATGGTTTTTTGTTAACCAAGAAAATCTGTTTAAAAATACTATTTTAAGATTCAAAAGGTGAGTGAAAAAACTGCACCCTACTGACTTCAAACCAGCGAGGTTTTAAAAACCTCACGGGTTTTAGAGACGATAAATATGAATTACCATTTTGATATCAGACTTTTAATTTTACTTTTTTTTAATTGATACTATGGGTTGAATTGCTCTTCAAAAAAAACAATAAAACCAAAGCAATGTTTGTATTACTTATTTTCAATAAAACTTATCAAACTTTTTAGCGTGAGTATTTCATCGGCTTGTATTTTTATAATTTGCTTTTGTTGTTCTATGGTTTCGTTTTTACTTGTGAGCATTTCTTTCAAATACTCTATACTATCGTGATAATCATTTATAACGCCACTGTCTACTTTATTGTTATTTTGACTTGTAATACGAAAAATTTGTTTGCCGTCAAAATTGTCGAATTGTTCAATTGTAATGTCAAGTGCAGCAGCCACTAATTGTTTTGTTTGCGAATCCAATTCTGCATCACTATTTTCTAATTTTGAATAAGCCGATTGCGACATATTCATTTTTTTTGAAACATGTTCCTGACTATAATTTTTCAACTCGCTCACAGTTTTAAATTTCTGCTTCATATCGTAGTTGTACTTTTCCAAGTGAAGAAAATATTCTTGAATTGGAATATATCATTCCAGTTTTAATAACCATGTTAAGGATTTTTGTTACATCTTTACAACATGCTAAAATTTAAATTGCATTATATTTAAATATGGACTCAACCAAAAGTAGCTTCCGCTTATCATTTCTTTTTTTTGTAATTTGTTTTTCAATTGCCGGTTGCAAAAAAGAAGAAACAACACAAACAAAATACGACAAGCGCATGCCGCAACAAATGCTCGATTATGGTTATTTTAAAAAAGGCACTTATTGGATATACGAAGACACTGTAAGCAAAGCAATGGACAGTGTGTATGTATTTGAAGATTATTACATCATTGATACATTGCCGAAAGACAATCCCTATGGCCTCGAAGCAGGTATCTATGATGAGTTTTATCTCAAAACACACTCTTCTCATTTCAATCTTGATTATTATTATTTGGCAAATAGTTCAAGAGTTGCTAACAATGTAAGCTATATGCTAGTTAGAGGTTACACATCGCTTTTCTTTCATGGTGAAACTTCTTGTTTCAGATATATTTTTGAGAAAGGTAAAGTTTATTATGGTGAAAGTAATGTTCCCGAAATTACAGACAGTGTTATATGCATTAACGCAAATTTTTCTGAACAAATTAATCAACATTATTTTACAAGAGTTGCTACTTTTAAACAAACAGCTAACTACATTGAAGATAAAAGCTTAACACTTTTCTCATTTTCCTGTCGCATCGGAATTATCAAAAAAGAAATAATAAAACGCAACGAATATTGGATACTGATACGATATAACATAATACAATAAGCACTTTTATAAGTAGTTAACAGGCCTCTAAATTTTTAAAATTTATTTATATGGAAAAAACAGCAATTTTATTGTTGTGGCTATGTATTGCCATAACCGAATTACATTCGCAACAGAGTCAAAGTGGGTACATGAAAAAGTATTGGAATTATGAAAACCGATACCGAAAGTATTTTGTGCACCTTGGCAACAATGCCGGTGATGGGCTGCCCATAGCGCACAGGCCGTTAAGGCGATTGGACGAACAAGCTTTCACATATGAGCCTCGAGATTGGTATCCAGATGGTGCTCCAGATGGTATTTATGATGGCGGCTGGAAAGGGATAAAATTTGGCGATGTAACAGCGGACTTAGGCGATTATATTGCGCGGTTGGCAACCCAATACAAACTACTAAAAAATGCCGGAGAAAATACTCTACCTACATTAAATGAATTGTATTATGCAATTCAATGTGTGGAAAGGGTCGATTTGAAGGCAGAAAGTTAGTTGTCACAAGGATCTGTACTGCCGAACACCAACGGTTTTTTCATGCGCGGAGATGTAGAGGAAAATTATCATGCACAATGGAACGATGAAAACACACAAAACAATTCACAAGACGAAAAAGACAAAATAAAAGGACAAGATTCCCCTAGTTCATTTACCGGGCAGCCGCAAGGGTATCTTAATCCGCATAACGAAATGAGCCAAGATCAAATAATTGCATTAATGTTGGGTTTTGCTTTTGTTGTAAAATATGTTGATAATGTTACTGTGCAACCAACAGCAGCCGATGCACCAAAAAACCTTGTAACCCAAGTACAAAATATTACTCACAGAGTAATGGATTATATACAGGCTACGTATTATAATGTTGACCATCAAATTCTTCAAATTACAAGTCCTATATCTCTTAATTTCGGAGGGCCGTTCAATCCAGTTACCCCCACTTTAAGTTATGATATGAAGGTAGATTTAAATTGGTCTATTATTAACCCATTAACTGGAAAGACCGTGCATGAAATGACCAAGCAATATGGCAGTGTTATTGGTTTTACATAGCCGTTTGCTGGAGCGTGCTGCAAAAATTATCAACTCCGATGAGATTGCATCGCAAATGAACGACCTTCCTCCATCGCTAAAAGGAAAAGTAAAAGGTGGTGGTTCGCTTACAGCATTACCTATAATCGAAACGCAAGCGGGTGACGTATCTGCATACATTCCAACAAACGTAATATCCATTACCGATGGACAGATATTCCTCGAAGCTAACTTGTTTAACAGTGGTGTACGTCCTGCCATCAACGTTGGTATCAGTGTATCGCGTGTGGGAGGAAATGCCCAAATAAAATCGATGAAAAAAGTAGCAGGTACATTGAAATTAGATCAGGCACAATACCGTGAGTTGGAAGCATTTTCGAAATTCGGTAGCGACCTCGATGCTGCTACAAAAGCCGTTATCGACAAAGGTGCACGTAATGTTGAAATATTGAAACAAGGACAGTATGCACCTGTTACAGTTGAAAAACAAACAGCCATTATTTATCTTGGCACTAAAGGTTTGTTGCGCAATGTACCTATCAATAAAGTGAAAGATTTTGAAGCCGATTTCCTAAACGTGCTCGAAACACAACACAAAGGAATACTCGATAGTTTAAAAGCCGGCAAACTTGACGATACCATTACTGGCACGCTGGAAAAAGTTGGTGCAGAATTAGCAAAACGCTACGGAGCATAATCACTGCTTCGTTTATCAATAAAGAGAACTCCATCCGCAAGGGTGGAGTTTTTTTGTGCGCTATTGGATGATTGGTTAAATCACTAACCAAGCAGAAAATATTTATTAGTGCTTGTATGGTTTGTGCTAATATGGTGGTGAAAACACAAACCATTAGCACAAAATTTTTACCGGAGCAGCTTGGTATGTTGTCGGCCATACCGATATATTATCAGAAATGACGGTTGCTTTTAATAGTTTAGTAACTAACTTTGGAACATAATTAATTGCAGAAATATTAGAAATTATTTTAATATTCTTCTTTCAAAAAGAAAAACTTCACCATGATAAAACACACTCGCAACCACATATGCTTTTTTGCAATTTTTTGTTTTTTATTTTCTAGCTGCCGCAAAGTAAAACGAGATGAAATAAAAGTAACCATCTATGTAAAGGAATTCAAAACCGAAAAGCCTATTGCAAATGCTTTGGTCAGCATTACAAGGGGTGACGTTTACGGAGGCACCGATTTGGTCACCACCCTCACAACCAACGAAAATGGCGAGGCCTTTTACGATGAAATTGTTGGCTTTGATGACATATATTATTGTCAAGCCAGAAAAGATGGTTTTATTGATGAAAACCAACAGGCACCATTATCACAGGGCAAAAAAAATCAAAAACAATTATTGACTTTATATGCCGAAAGTTACGTAAAAGTGCATTTGAAAAATGTGAATCCGTTTAATCAGTATGACTTACTAGAATTCGGCAATGGTTGTGCAGGACAAGTACAGGGCCTATACATAGACACAACGTTTTTATTTTGCGACAATAATTATTTCTTCCGTGGAAACTTTGAATACTCTTATCATTATATCGTTACGAAAAATACTTTAGAAACAAGATACGATTTTCCTTTTACACCGAAATCGAATGACACAATTACAGTTAATATAAACTACTAAAACAAAATTTTATGAAAAAAATGTTATTCGCCATTTTATGTGGCCTGCTCTTCTATTGCCCACTATCGGCACAAATAGATAGTATGTTTTAGGTGTTGGTGGATAATTCAAACCAGCGAGGTTTTAAAAACCATGCGGGTTTTAAAGACGGAAAATATGAATCACCATTTTGATGTCAGTCTTTTAATTTTAATGTTTCTTAATTGTTCTAATGATTTAGTTGCTCTTCAAAAAAACAATAGAACCAAAGGAATGTTTGTATTACTTATTTTCAATAAAACTTATCAAACTTTTAAGGGTGAGTATTTCATCGGCTTGTATTTTTATAATTTGCTTTTGTTGCTCTATGGTTTCGTTTTTACTTGTGAGCATTTCTTTCAAATACTCTATACTATCGTGATAATCATTCATAACGCCACTGTCTACTTTATTGTTATTTTGACTTGTAATACGAAAAATTTGTGTGCCGTCAAAATTGTCGAATTGTTCAACTGTAATGTCAAGTGCAGCACCAACTAATTGTTTTGTTTGCGAATCCAATTCTGTTTCGCTGTTTTCCAATTTTGAATAAGCCGATTGCGACATGTTCATTCTTTTTGAAACATGTTCCTGACTGTAATTTTTCAACTCTCTGATTGTTTTTATTTTGTGCTTCATACGGTAGTTGCATTTTTCTCAAAGGAATAAATTATTCTTGAATTGGAATAAATTATTCCGGTTTTGGAATATATTATTCCATTTTTAGTAACCTTGTTACAAACTTTTAGTATATCTTTACAACATGCCAAAAATTAAATTGCATTATATTTAAATATGGACTCCACCAAAAATATCTGGCGCTTATCATTTCTTTTTTTTGTAATTTGTTTTTCAATTGCCGGTTGCAAAAAAGAAGAAACAACCCAAACAAAATACGATAAGCGCATGCCTCAACAAATGCTTGACTATGGCTATTTTAAAAAAGGCACTTATTGGATATACGAAGATACTGTTAGCAAAGCAATTGATAGTGTTTATGTTTTTGATGATTATTATATAGTTGACACATTGCCAAAAGATAACCCTAACGGCCTCGAAGCAGGAATATATGATGAGTTTAATATAAATACCCATTCAACTCATTTTAATGTTGATTATTATTATTGGTGTAATAGTTCGCAAACTATTGATTATAAAAGTTATTCCTTAGTAAGAGGCAAAAATGTAATACAGGGAGAAACAAGGTGTTTTAGATATATTTTCGAAAAAATAAAATATACTATGCGTATGGAAGTCATTTACTTGGTGACACCGTAATTTGTGTGCAATGCAATTATTCAGAGGCTATAAATGGAAAACTATTTACAAGGATTGCAAAATTTAGTCAAGCAAGAAATTTTACTGAAGACGATAGTAAAACTTTTTTCTCATTTTCATGTAATATTGGTATCATCAAAAAAGAAATAGTAAAACGAAACGAATATTGGATATTGATACGATACAATATAATACAATAAAGGCAGTGAATGTGGCTGGAAAATTTAGCAGTTTGTAAATATAGTTTTTGAGATTGAAAATTGCAAACATGAACTGAAACTGAATCAGGCTCTGTTGAGGAACAACCTGTCGGGGATAAGTTTAGACCGATGGAATATGGTGCCTCAAAGGACGCATCAATTTGTGTTTGTTTTTTTTATACTCTTTCAAGATGTTTTCACTAACCAAGGTTGTAACCAAATTTGAAAGTGCACAAAGCTATTCGACACAAACACATTACACATCAAATCGATATTGGTTTATCTTTTCAACCACGCTTGCGGATCAAGTTTGGTAAAGCCTTTCCAGATTTGGAAATTTAATTCTGCAACATTGGTTTCGGTATCGCAATGTATTATGCCGATTTTTTGTTTGGTTGTAAGCTTATCGCCTTTGCGTACCAAAACTCCTTCGAGGTTTGAGTATACGGTTAAGAATTCGCCATGACGCACAATTACTGCCGCATAGCTGCCGGGTATATTTATTACACCGGTAACTTCGCCTGCAAAAATGCATCGTGCCGCAGCCCCTTTGGAGCTTTGAATATCGACACCATCATTTTTCACAGTTACATTTTTCAATACCGGATGTTGATGTTCGCCAAATGTAGAAACCACCTCACCGTTCTCAACAGGCCACGGCAGCACACCGCGGTTCGATGCAAAGCTGTTCGACAATTTAAGTTCTTCGGGTGTTTGGCTAAAAGCATTTTTGCTGGTAATATCATCTTTCTTTTTACCTCCTGCTTCGGCCTTCTTTCTTACCGATTCAATTTCTTTACGAATATTTTCGGCAATGGCATTTTCAAGTTTTTTCTTGGTGGCTTCTTTTTCTGCCAGTCGTTTGCGCAACACACTTTCTTGCTTCGAAAGGTTTTTCATAAAATCTTCCTGGGCATGTTTTTCTTCGGCAATATTTTGTTTTTGTTGTTCCTCGGTCGTTTTCAATTTACTTTTTACCTGCCGTTGATTTTGTAAATACGTTTGCCGCATGGCCAATTCCTTTTGCACCGAGTCGATACGAAATGCTTGTACCTTGCGGGCATCGCTGTACTGCTGAAAATATTTTACACGTTTGGTGGCTTGCAAAAAATCTTTCGAAGCAAATATGTACATCATCTTTTGATATGAGCTGCGATTGCGCTGTGCAAAAGTTATCATGCGTGCATACTCTGCTTTAAGTTGCAACATTTCCATTTCAAGATTTGCTATTTCCTGTTCGGTTTGTTCAATCTCACTACCCAGATTTCCTATTTGATT
Source organism: Bacteroidota bacterium (assembly GCA_016717325.1). Classification (GTDB taxonomy): domain Bacteria; phylum Bacteroidota; class Bacteroidia; order AKYH767-A; family OLB10; genus JADKFV01. Next base: position 40,252 of record JADKFV010000020.1, read on the forward strand.
ATTAATGGTACGAATAAGTTGCTCGCGTGTGCGCAGCTGTTTTGCCAATTGTGCCAGTTGCGATTTTGTAGCCTTTTGGTTCTTTTCGTTTAACTTTAATTGGTTGTTAGTTTCTTCTATTTCGCGCAGCAATTCATTTTTTTGTTTTTCTAAATCGTTACGGGTTTTGCTTACTAGTTGTGCTATGCTTTTTTGCTGTATGCAAAAATTGAAAAGCAACAAAATAAAAACGCATTTAAAAACATGCGAAAAAATAAAAACTTTAGAAGGAAAAAATAATTTACCTGTGCGGCATTGGCTCATAAGACTGTGGAATATTAAACGGCATTTCTACAGGCAAATTTACCGTAACTTTATTGTACTGTATGATGATAGATAATTTTTTATCAGCACTCACTTGTGTATTAAGCAACATAGGAAATACGCCTGCTTCAGTTACTTCGAATGAGTTATAATCGGTGGTAAGAGTTTTGTTTAGTTTATCATCGGTAATTTGTAATTGGTCTACTTTGTAATTTGCTGGGTTCACGTAGAAGTCTTGTATAATAGGCTTGTTAGGGTCTTTATCTTCGAGTGAGCGTTTCAATTTGCGTTTGTTCAGTGTGCTTAAAATATATCCTTTGTCTTCAATATAAACCGAATTGAATTTGTTTTCGTTGCGATATTGAAAGAAATTGCCGATGATAATATTTTGAATGGTATTATAATCCACTTTAAGTTTAAGTAAATCATTGAGGTATTTAAAATCGGCCTTGGTATATTTTTTATTCAACCTGTCCATTACAAAAATCGAATCGGTGGTGACAAGAATGCGCGCCACTTCAATTCCCAAAATGGCATTTATCGAAATCCAGATAGCACTGTCGTTTTGAATTCTTATGTTGGCATTAAATTCTTTTTTATCGTTTGTATCTATCACAACCACATCGGCCTTTGCACTCATAGTAACAGCACTGAAACGATATTTATACAACGAATCGATAAGTGCTGATGATGAAAACTTTTGGTAATTGATAGTATCGAATGCAATAGGAACGGTTACAGTTTTCGTTGTTACTTTTCGTGTGGATTTACATGCAGCAAAAGCAGCAAACAAAAACATCAACAACAAAACACGATGAAATGTAAAAACAACATTACGTGCCGGAAAAGAAATTACTTTATTCAAAATATTTTAATCGAACAATTTTTTTTCGTAAATCTTTTGTTTAATCAGTTCGCTGGCATCGCCTGCCTGTTCGGCCTTTTGCCAATATTCAAGCGCCTTTTGAGGGTCGTTGAGTTTAAATAGCACATCGCCATAATGCTCAAGTATTGCACCATTTTTGTCACCACCATTTTGCAATGCACTTTCTAAAATAGTTTTTGCTTCGGCATATTTGCCTTGCGCATACAGCACCCATGCATATGTGTCTTCGTATGTAGCAACATGCGGATTAAGCTCGGTAACTTTCTTTGCCATCTCTGCAGCTTTGTCAAGATTTTCTTTACGCAACGATAAATAATAAGCCCAGTTATTTAGCACACTGCTATTTTTAGGATCGAGTTTCAAAACCTTCTCATAATATTTATCGCTCTCGGGATAATTTTTTACATTGTAATAATTATCGCCCAGGCTGGAATAAAAATCGAGCAAAAGTGGATCGCCCAGCACAACCATTTTGCTACCGGCCATCAACGATTTAATTGCCGTTTCGTAACTTTTCAATTGAGCGTTTGCAATTCCATTGTAAAGAAATACTACAGGCTGCGTAGGAAAAAGTTCCATAGCCTGATTGCTTGTTTTGTCCAACTCTACCCAGTCGGCAAGTTGCAAATCGCAATTCATAAGTTGCTGCCATGTTGCAAAAGTTTTAGTGTCCTTTTTTAAACTGGCGCGCAAGTGTGTGCGGGCTTCATTGTAATTTTTGTCCTGAATTAATATGTCGGCATATATAGCATGTGCCATGGGATCGTCTTCTTCGGTATCAACAAAAATTTTTGAAAGTTCTTTTGCCTGAGCTTTCATTCCTTCGTCCACATTCATCAGCGGCAAGTACGATAGCATGATTTTGTATTTTGTTTCGGCAGGTAATTTTTTGCTACCCATAGCCTTTTTCAATTCGGCATACGATTTTTCTTTTTCGCCTTTTGCGCGATAGTGTTGTGCCAATGATAAAGCTATGCGGGGATCATCGGCATCTATTTTTTTCATGCGCTGAATTACTTCGTAAGCTTTGTCTTCTTCATTATTTATTTGATACAACTCTACCAGCAAGCCATAGTTTTCTAACGATGGATCGCTGGTTATTAATTTTTCTAATTCTTCGGCAGCTTTATCGAGCTTGCCCATCTTGATGTATATACGTTGCTTTTCTTTTACAATATCGGCATCGACACCAAATCGTTTTTCTATTTTATCGAACACTTTGAGCGCAGCTTCATTATCATTGTTTTGCATGTATGATTCAACAAGCATGAAATAGTAATTTATATCGCCAGGTTTTTGCTTTACCAATGTTTCATAAACTTCAATGGCTGGTTTGGCTTTGTTGTTTATCTGTAAAAGTTCTGCATACTCCATAGCGTACCACTCGTTGGTATTGTCTTCTTCGTATGCACTGGCGGCATATTCAAGCGCTTCGTCATTTTTATTTTGATTGCGTAGTAATTTTGCAATTTCATACATCGATGCTGCATGATGCTTATCGATACTTAAACATTGCTTAAAAACATTTATGGCTTTTTCGGCACTGCCGGTATTTTTTTCGCGATGTGCATCTACAAACAATCTATCGAGGGTCATGCGCGACTCGCTGCTAACATTATCCTTTTTTTTCTTTTGTGCATAAATAACATTTACACAAAACACATTTACAAAAAACAAGACAACTACATACCGAAATAAAATACCACTTTGAATTTACCACTTTATACATGAAATATTTTTTTATAAAAAAACTAAAAAGCAAATGAACTAACTATGATTGTGTACTGTAATCACCCATGCTCAAATCTTGTACCTTGCCGGTAAATTGACAATAATTTCCAATCATTGCATTGTCAATTAACGCATCATTAACTTTAGTGTTTGTTTGTATGATAGAATTGCGCACCACACTGTTGTTCACTTCACATTTATCGCCAATAGAAACGTGCGGGCCCAACACCGTATTGCTAAGTTTTACATTTGCACCAATATAACACGGTGGTATAATAACGCTGTTAATCAGCTCGGCCGATTTGTCAATAATATTATTGGGATATTTTATTTCGAGCACACGTTTGTTGGTGTATACGGTGGCATCCTTATTTCCACAATCGAGCCATTCTGTTACTTTACCGGGCACAAGTTTTTTGCCTTTTACTTTCATGTTTTCCATGGCGTTGGTAAGTTGATATTCGCCCTTATCTTTTATATCGTTATCGATAAGATATTGCAACTCGCTGCGCAAATTTTCTCCATCTTTAAAATAATATATTCCAATGATAGCAAGGTCCGAAACAAATGTTTGAGGCTTCTCTACAAAGTCGGTAATCACACCATCGGCATTTAGTTTTACTACACCAAACTGACGGGGATCTTCAATTTGTTTTACCCATATGGTGCCATCGCTATTTTCATCAATGTTGGCATCGGTGCGAAAAAGAGTATCGGCAAAAGCCACCACTACTTTGCCTTTGAGGGCGCTTTGTGCACATAGTATAGCATGGGCTGTTCCCAGAGGTTCTTCCTGATAATGAATGGTACCCACGGCTCCCAACGATGCAGCAATATTTTTTAAATTGGCTTCGGCTTCTTCACCAAAGTGCCCAACTACATACGCTATTTCGTCTACTTTTTCGGGGCATACTTTTACTATGTCTTCCATTAAGTGTTGCACTATGGCTTTGCCGGCAAGCGGTATCAATGGTTTTGGAACTGTGAGTGTGTGCGGGCGCATGCGCTTTCCCATTCCCGCCATCGGAACAATAATCTTCATATTTTAGTTCTTAGTTTTTAGTTCTTAGTTTTTAACTTTTAAATTAATCCTTTTGAATTAGATTTAAGTTTTTTGATTTAATTTTTTCCTGTACTGCCAAAGCCTCCGGCACCTCGTTCGGTGGCATCGAGGGTATGCACTGCTATTAATTCTATTTGAGCATATGTTGCAATTATCATCTGTGCAATTCGGTCGCCATTGTTTATTGTAAATATTTCGTGGCCATGGTTTATGAGCATTACTTTTATTTCACCACGATAATCGGCATCGATGGTTCCCGGGGCGTTGAGCACAGTAACCCCGTTTTTAAATGCCAGTCCGCTACGTGGGCGCACCTGTGCTTCGTAACCCGTGGGCAATGCCATGTATAAGCCTGTAGGCACCAAAGCACGCTCGCCCGGTTGCATGTGCATGGGAGCTTCTATACTTGCTCGCAAATCCATACCGGCACTCGATGGTGTTTCGTAGCCGGGCAATACATGTTGCGATTTATTGATAATTTGTACCTGTGTCATTTTGCTTTTAAAAAAAACGTGCGAATTTAGTTTTTTAATGTTTACCAAAATGCTTTTACCGAAAATCGTTGGTGCGAATAAGTTAAAGCACATTTTTGGGTAACCATACTATTTTTACAAACCTAATTTATTGGTTTAAAGTTTTGAGTCCACTCCGAAAAGTAATTTTTGCCACAAAACACGAAGGCACAAAATTTCTCTAAATCGTATAAAAATCATTAATAATGTTTTGTGGGATTTAGTGTTTTGGTGATTTAGTGGCATTTTTCTTTTTTAGACTTTTCGAAGGGAACAAGTTTTTGAAATCGTATTGCCTTTAAATTGCATAATGGCAGTTGTTCAAATTGTAATGCCCTAATAATCAAGGTAAGCATTGATAAAACAAAAAAAGACGACCCTTGCGGGTCGCCCTTTCCATAAATTTTAAAGTAGTGCTTTAAAATTATTTTTTAGTAACGCGGCACGAAATTCTACGATTTTGTGCACGTCCTTCTTCTGTATCGTTTGTAGCAACAGGAAACTGGTCGCCATAGCCTTCAGCTTTTAAGCGTGCTGCATCAACACCAAGTTTTACCAGCTCTGCCATCACATTATTGGCACGTGCGGCAGATAGTTTCAAGTTTGCATCAGCCTTGCCGGTATTGTCTGTATAACCACCGATTTTTAAATCTACACCGGGAAATGCTTTTAATATTTCAACCATATTTTTCAATTGCTCTTGTGACTCAGGCTTCAAGCTTGCACTTCCTGTTTCGAACAACAAACGGTCGAAATTGAACCATGTAGTTTTGTCAACAGGCTTGTTTGCATCTTCAATAAATGTAATCAATTGATTTTCGATTCCGGTTTCAGGGATGTTTAATTCAATACCGGTAGAAAGTTTGCGCGTGAAAAATTTACCAAGATTTGCCCATAATCCGTTGGCTTCATCGGCTACATTAGATGCTGCGCTATCAGCTGCAACTGCAACTGAGGTTGCAGCTTCTTCACCATGCGCGGCAGCTTCGGTGGTTGCTTCGGTACCATGTTCTTCGGCTTTGCCACATCCTTTCCAAAAATATAAAGCTATCATTGCTATAAATGCAGCAAGTAACCAGGGCGAAAATTTAGCTAAGCCGCTCGATTTTTCCTGTGTGTTTTGATATGCAGAACTTGCAGCCGAAGTTACAGTTGAAGCAGCATTAGATGCACCGGAAAACAATTTTCCGCCAAGGTCGGCAATGCTGCCAAGACCTAACATTGAAGTTAAACCAGAAGGAATGAGGCCGCTTATAAAACTTTTTTGACTGCCAAGTAATGAAGTAAAACCTCTAAGGTCTAATCTATTAGATGCTACTTCTTTACCAAACAAATTCATCACAACCGGTGCCAACATTGCTAACAAAGATGATGATGATTTTGATGAAATGCCACTGGTTGATGACAATAAATCGGCAACTCCAGATGATTTGCTGCCAAACAATGTATCCATTAGGCCTGCACCTTTCGAAACTAAATTGTTTGTGTCGTCACCACCACCAAACATGCTGCTTAGATTGTTTAGCATGCTGCCGTTATTGTTGCCCGAGTTGAGCAGGTTAAAAATCATTGATGCTCCATTGCTATCGGAGGCTTTGTTCATTAATCCTGCAACCAAAGTTGGTATAGCAGTGGATACAGCTTTTGCTGTTGATGATTCGTTCTCGCCTAAGAAAGAACTTGCTTTGCTGATTACTTCGTTTGTCAAGTAACCCGATGCCATGTCAATGATGTTGAATGCCATTTTTTAAATTGATTTTTAGAGGTTTATTTAAATTTAAATTCTGAGCCGCCAATTGCTAAACTCGTGCCAAATTTATTTTGTTTACTTAAACTTCATATAACTCTTTCTAAAACATTTCCTCTAAATCTAGCTGTTTTATTGAAAAAGTTATCGTGATTAAAAGTCTTTTTAATGGAAATTGGGCAATGCCACCTATATCCTTGTGGCTTTTTTACTTCACAAACCTCCCTTTAAAAACATAGCCTCCACTATCAACAAAGCAAGAATAAAACCCCGAAGGCAAATCGCTTACATTTATACTACGTATACATCCACCGTTAACAACAGTATTCGTTTTTTTTACTTCACGGCCAAGCGCATCTGTAAATATTATTTTGGCTTGTGTAAGCGGCATAGGTAAGCCACAAATATTGAGGATACCCTGTGCAGGATTAGGAAATAATTGCAAAGGCGGTAAATCCAATAACTGCACACCACCTGCCGCATACAAACTATCAACCTTGAAACGCAATACCCATAAATCAGGATTAGTGTAAGGAGGAGTGCTATCAAATAATTGCACCGTTTTATAATAGCCAGTATCTGAAAAGGAAGTACCTGAGATTATATAGCTGCTGTCATCTAATTCAACAATTCCGGCTGCATATTCTTCAGAACCACCACCAATGGTTACATCCCATACTTTGTTGTAATTATTATCGAGCTTTATCGCCCAATAATCCAAGCTTCCGTTTAAAGCATTGCTAGATTTATAAAGCCCCGAATCGGAATTGCTTGTTCCTAATAATACATAGCCACCATCCATACTTCGACAAACATCAACAAGCAAATCCCCACTACTGCCTCCTATGGACATATCCCAAAGATAATTACCCATACTATCTAACTTGACAAGCCAAAAGTCATTAGAACCGTTCGTGACCGATTGATGTTCAAATGCAATTGTATCACTTGCGTTTTGTGCGAATACATCGTACCCGCCATCGCTATTATTTCTAAAAAGTCGAATAGGAATTTCAATTCCGGGCGACCCAATTCTTTTTTGCCATACAATATTACAATTATTATCACTTACCCCGGCCCATATATCAACTTTACCACGCGAGGGTTCGGTTATATCGAACCCAATATTTGAGTTTGTTTGCGCCATCCATAACAGTCGTGGGTCGATGCCATTATCACCAAAAATAAATCCCACCTCCACGCTATCCCCACCCAATCGACAATCGCTTATTTTATTCATCATGGTATCGAATTGCATAATATATAAATCACTATTGTACGCATTTATTATATTGAAAGGATGCGTTGTAATATCGCCCGAACTATCGGCATCTGTAGCCCCTGCAATAAAAACATTTTCTCCTTTTTGGATAAATGATTCTGCGCCATCTCTATCAAAAGAGCCATACATGCTATCGCCTGTTTGCACCAAATTGCGATCGGTATACAGCACCCAAGCATCGGCATTTAATATTTGATTGCCAACTTCCAAAGTATCGTGCATAAATTTTGTTTGCGAGCAGCCTATGCCCGATTTGTTTTCTGTAAGAAATACCAGCCTATCGTTATTAAGTGCACCCATACTATTGTAAACATAGCTTTCGGAAGGAATGTACCATTGAGGTAATTTTCCCGTGGCAATGCGTGTTTGTGAAACAAGGGCGCCCATAGTATCTAATTTTAATAACAAATTGTTAGGGTATATCCCTGTAAATGCATCGGTACAAAAATGTGTGGTAATATTCCCGCTCGAATCACTACCTGTGCTACCAGCCAAATAAATGTCGTTTCCTACATTTAATAAATTATTCCATCCGGTCCCGTTGCCTTCTCCTTCGTATCCACCATAACCTTTTTGCCAAATAATGTTGGGATAATATATAGCAGTTTGTGCGATAATTATTTCAAAAAATATAAAATACACAACCACGGAAACAATAATTTTTTTCATTGCATAAAATATTAAAACCACCTAACTTATTTTAATACTAAGTTAGGTGGTTTGGTTAATACATAATTATTGCTTTATTAAACGTATATGGTTACCGTTGGTAATATGTCGGGCAAAATAAAAGGAGTACAATTTATTGCCTTGTATTTCTTCCATACTCACTTGGCGGCCTATGTTATCGTAAAATACATAACTACCAATATTGGTATTTTCTGTTTCCATAAACGATTGCCAGGTGGTAGCATTTTGCAAATTACTTTGTTCTAAAGTAGCATAACCCAAACGCGGCCCTTGTCCCTGTAAACGAATTTTATACAACATACGGTTGGCTATATTATCGCCCCACAAAAAGGCCATGCGTCCGGTTTGTTCACCAGCAACAGATATGGTGGATTCTAATCCGCTAAATATGTTAACAAGGGACACCTCATTGTACAAATAATTTTGATAGGTTGAAAATGCACCATTGAAATTAAAATTCATATTGGGGTCAAGCGTCACGGGATTCAATTGGATAGATGCATCATAAGGATCAACATATAACATAATAGGTTTTTGCTTGCCGTTTGCATCTAAGTGTGTCCAGGCTAAAGTAATGTTACTATGGCAATCGTGCTTCAAATCGGGCGGATGTATGCAAGGTAAGCCTTGGTCGAATGTGCATGCAGGGCGTAGATTGTCTTGGTATGTTGCTGTAGAATTATTTATTGCGCTCCACCCCGGAAAATCTTGCGCATTAGTATAAACAACTGGTAGCTGCTCAGTAATATTAGGAATAATTTCGGAGTCATAAATACTGGAAAAAGCCCCAATATCGTTCAAATCGTTTTGTACATCATGCAATTCGTAACATACAAACCAAGCACCTTTTGTATATTGAATAGTAGGAAAATCGGTTGCCAGTACAGGCCTACTTGTGGTAATTCGTGGCCAAGTTGCTTCAATAAATTGCCCAAAAACTTCTTCTCTTTCCACACTACCGGTAATGCCGTTGTTATTTATTACTGCATTTAATTTCTCCTTTTGTACAACAATATAGTCTTCGTTATTTTTTGTGCCTTTGTAGCAGTAAAGTGCCTCGGCTTGCCCAGCATTGTTTTCGGGATTAAATATGGCCACATCGGGCATCGATGCCGTTGTTGGGGTGCCAACTAAAGGGATGGTAACCGTAGTGCCATAAGTTACATTTCCATTTGCATTTACGCGCCCAGCACGAGATTTTAGTAGACCATTATCATCCCATACTATTGCAAATCTATTGCGCCTGTCACTATCAATATTTATTGCAGTATTGTTTGTAACAGCGCCCAATAAAGTAGAACTGAACAAAACAAAACCGGGGCTTGAATTACATTGGAATAATCCTGGTTGTGCTGCGGCACTGTAAATATTCAAATATACATTTCCATTGTTTTTAAAAACAACAAATGCTGCCGGAAATCCATTGTGAATGGGAAAACTATTTGCTGCAGTGTTATATACAAGGCACACATCGGGGTCGGTGGCTGTTATAGGCAATGCTATTGCTGTTTCAAATTGCACTGCATTTTGATTTGCATATTGCACCAGTAAAGTAGGCGAAGTGCCATCCCATACATAGGCTCTAAATTCATCCATTGCCGGGTCGCAAGTATAGGCTTTGGCATCGCAACCGGTATTCACCACACTTTGGGTAAACGCAGGATTGGTTATTACTTGATTGGGGATAGTTGTTTGTGCAAACTGTGAGTATGCCATGTTGTGTAAATTTAGAAAAATCATTATTATAATAATTCTAAATAAAGGTCGTCTCTCTCTCTCTCTCTCTCTCTCTCTGGGCGCGCGATAAACTAATTAATTGTTTTGAACCTGCAAGCTGTTGTTGCTTTTCAATTGTTGAATGATGTTGGTACATTTTTGCTTTTTATTAAATGATTAAACAAATATAACTTGTTCATGAAAAAAGATTATCAATCACTTTACTGCCTCGGGTGCAGAGTATCAACGGGCGTTGTTTTTATAAAAATGTGCTTGCTAATGAATGAACTTGCGCACAAAATTAAAAGATTAAATAATATGAGCAAGTGGAGTGGAAAATATTAAATTCTTAGCAAATTAATTTAACCGTCAATTTTTGTTGACTTAAAATAAAAGTGAGGAAGATGTTTGCTTCTTTAGCTTCTGTGATTAACAGATAATGGGGTCCGAAATTTAAAAAAGCAAATTCTGCCGCTTGGAAATGAACATATATTCCAATATCTCAAAATTATTTTTAAAAACCGGACTGAATATATCTGCACTCAACAAATACTATTCTATTTCGTACTCAAACTAATAATAGGTACAATCATTTCTTCGAGCGATACGCCACCGTGCTGAAACGTATCGCGATAGTATGTTACATAATAATTGTAGTTGTTGGGATAGGCAAAAAAGTCATCGCTCTTTGCAAACACAAAAGATGAGCTAACATGTTGGCGAGGTAGCATTGCATCGGCAGGGTTTTTTATTTCGAATACTTCCTTTTTATCGTACGACAAACTCTTTCCGTTTTTATACCGCAAGTTTGAATTTGTGTTTTTGTCGCCCACAATTTTTACCGCTTGCTTTACACGTATAGTTCCGTGGTCGGTGGTGATGATAAGTTTACATGGCTTTTCGGATACACGCTTCAATGCTTCGAACAAAGGCGAATTCATAAACCAACTGAGTGTAATGCTGCGATAGGATTTTTCGTTTTCGGCAAGTTCGCGAATCATTTCCATTTCGGTGCGTGCATGCGAAAGCATATCTACAAAATTATACACTATTACATTCAATTTATTATCGGCCATACGGTGTATGTTTTCTACAAGTTCCTTACCCGATTGATGGTTGGTAATTTTTGTATACGAAAATTTATAATTCTTTCGGTTGCGTTGCAATTGGTCGGCAAGAAAATCGGGTTCGTACAAATTTTTTCCCTCATCTTCTTCGTCATTGAACCACATTTTAGGAAAACGTTTTTCGATTTCGGATGGCATCATTCCTGCAAAAATTGCATTGCGCGCATACTGTGTTGCTGTTGGTAAAATAGCGCAATACGTATCTTCTTCTGTCACTCTAAAGTATTCGCTTATCACCGGTTGAATTATTTTCCATTGATCCCAACGGAGGTTATCGATCAACACAAAATAAATTGGTTCTTCTACGGCATCGGCCATTGGGAAAACTTTGTTCTTAAATAACTGATGCGATAGCGATGGGCCCTGGTCGGGCGTTTTGAGCCACGACACATAATTATTTTCTACAAATTTGCTCCACATTAAATTGGCTTCGTCTTTTTGGCTTACCAATATTTCGTACATACTTTGGTCGGGGTTGCGCTCCAATTCCAATTCCCAATACACCAATTTTTATACACATCAACCCAGTCATTATAATTGAGGCGGTCGGTAATGCGCATACCAATTTGCCTGAATTCCTGTAAGTATAGCGAATTGCTTTTTTCAGAAATAAGGCGTTTGTTATCGAGATTTTTTTTCAACGACAGCAAAATCTGATTAGGGTTTACAGGCTTAATCAAATAGTCGGCAATTTTATTTCCAATGGCATCCTCCATTATATGTTCTTCTTCGCTCTTCGTAATCATTATCACCGGTAAATGCGATTTCAGATTTTTTATTTGCGCCAAAGTTTCCAATCCCGAAAGGCCGGGCATGTTTTCGTCCAGCAAAACAATATCGAAATCCTGGTTGCGCACTTTTTCAATTGCATCGTCACCATTATTTACCGTTAGTACATCATATCCCTTTTCGCGTAAAAAAATAACATGTGGAAGTAATAAGTCTATCTCATCATCGGCCCATAAAATTTGTGGTTTCTCCATAAATAATTTTTAATTGTTTTTGTATTTCGTTTTAATAAAAATGTGGCAGTTACTTTTGCAATACGTACTAATGAGGTTTTTATTTTACAACGCACAATTGCCGAGTACAAAGAAACTCATTTTAACTGTATTTTAGTTATTGGTTTTTGGGTTGTTGGTTATTAGGTTAATTGGTTATTAGGTTATTGTGTTAATCAGTTATGGGTTAAAGACTATTTAGTATTTTTCTTATAAACTACGGCAATTTGAAAAGTAATCCATCATTGTGAAATACAATTTTACGAATTTCCTAAGACTTATTTTTCCAATTTTTAAATATTACTTTTTAATTTTCAATTTTCAATTCTTAATTCTTGCTTTTCAATTCTCAATTCTTAATTTTTAATTTTCTATTCTTATTCTCCATTTTTAATTTGTTTTACAATATCTTTGAAAACCTCAGACTATAAAATTATTTTATGAAAAAACTTTTTCTCCTCGATGCACTGGCATTAATTTATCGATCATATTTTGCTTTTAGTAAAAATCCTCGCATTACCAGCAAAGGTCTCAATACATCGGCCATGTTTGGTTTTACAAATACGTTGCTCGAAATATTGAACAACGAAAAACCTACACATATTGGAGTAGCTTTCGATACTTCGGCACCTACGCAGCGCCATATCGATTTTGTGGATTACAAAGCGCACCGCGAAGAGATGCCCGAAGACCTGCGTATATCCATCCCTATTATTAAGGATATTATTCGCGCGTTTAATATTCCTGTGTTGGAATATGATGGTTTCGAAGCCGATGATATAATTGGCACATTGGCCAAAGCCGCTGAGCGCGAGGGTTTCAAGGTGTATATGATGACACCCGACAAAGATATGTGTCAACTTGTGAGCGATAATATTTTTATGTACAAGCCGGCAAAATTTGGCAGCCCTGCCGAGGTAATGGGTGTGGCCGAGGTATTGCAGAAGTATGAAATAAAGCGTGTAGATCAGGTAATAGATATGCTTGGCCTGATGGGTGATAGTGCCGATAATATTCCCGGCATTCCTGGTGTGGGCGACAAAACCGCTCGTGAACTTTTGAAACAATATGACAATGTTGAAAATGTAATTGCCAATGCCGATAACCTCAAAGGCGCATTGCAACGCAAAGTAAAAGAAGGTGCCGAGAGTGCCATCATTTCGAAAAAACTTGCCACCATTTGGCTCGATGCCCCTGTGCCTTTTGTAGTAAGCGACCTTGTGGTAGAGCCTGTAAATAAAGAAGCCATAAAAACCATTTTTAATGAACTCGAATTTCGTCAACTTACAAAGCGTGTACTGGGCGAAGAATTGCCTCCTGCAACTACATCCTCGCAAGGAAATTTATTTGATGCTCCGGTTGAGGCTGTTGAAAATAAAATAAGCGATGAATCCGAGGAGACGCCCGAATTAATTAATTACAAAACCATTGCCGATGTTGCACATACTTATCATTTAATTGATACAAAAGAAAAACGCGAGACATTAATTATACAACTATTGCAACAAAAAGAAATATGTTTCGATACGGAAACAACGGGTATTGATGCCAATGTTGCCGAACTTGTAGGCATGTCGTTTTGCTACAAACCCTTCGAAGCTTATTACATTCCATTTCCTGAAAATTATGATGAGGCCACAAAAATTTTGCATGAGTTTAAACCCGTTTTCGAAAACGAAGCCATTGAAAAAATAGGACAGAATTTGAAATACGATTTGCTCATGTTGCGTTGGTATGATATTGAAGTGAAAGGAAAATTTTTCGATACCATGCTTGCACATTATTTACTGGAGCCCGATATGCGCCACAATATGAATGTGCTTAGCGAAACATATTTGTGCTACACTCCTGTGCCAATCGAAAAACTTATTGGCGAAAAAAAAGGCGGGCAGCTGAGTATGCGCACTGTTGCTATTGAACAAATATCGGAGTATGCTGCCGAAGATGCTGATGTTACTTTTCAATTGAAAAATATTCTTGAGCCCGAGTTGAGAAAAAATAATTTGTACAAACTTTTCGAAGAAGTAGAAATTCCATTGATGAGCGTATTGGTTGCAATGGAAATGGAAGGCGTTGCCATCGATCCACAATTTTTAAACGAGTACTCGGTGCTGTTGCAAAATGATATTGCAGTTATAGAAAAAGAAATTTACGAAGTGTGCGGCCTGCGATTTAATATTGCTTCGCCAAAGCAATTGGGCGAAGTACTTTTCGATCATTTGAAGATAGACCCCAAAGCAAAAAAAACAAAAACAGGACAGTATGCAACAGGCGAAGATGTGCTGAGCAAACTTGCCGATAAACATGCCGCAGTTGCCAAGGTGCTCGACTTTCGCGAACTGGTAAAGTTGAAAAATACTTATGTGGATACACTACCCGAAATGATTAACCCTCGTACACATCGCGTACACACATCGTTTGCACAAGCTGTAGCGGCCACAGGAAGGTTGAGCAGCAACAATCCCAATTTGCAGAACATTCCAATACGCACCGACAGGGGAAAAGAAATTCGTAAAGCCTTTATAGCACGCAACGAAAAATTTACGCTCATGAGTGCCGATTACTCGCAAATTGAGTTGCGCATAATTGCCGAGTTTAGCAAAGATGAAAGTATGATTGATGCATTTAAAAATGGGATTGATATTCATGCAAGTACTGCAAGCAAAGTTTACAATGTTGCCCTTGCCGATGTTACCGGTGACATGAGGCGTAATGCAAAAATGGTGAACTTCGGAATCATTTATGGTATAAGCGCTTTCGGTTTATCGCAAAGATTGAATATACCGCGAGGCGAGGCCAAAGAAATTATCGATAATTATTTTGCACAGTACCCCACCATAAAAGCATACATGGATGGCAGCATACAACAAGCACGCGAAAAAGGTTATGTAGAAACCATACTTGGACGCAAGCGATATTTGCGCGAAATAAATTCGGCAAATGCCGTAGTACGTGGTTTTGCCGAACGCAACGCTATTAACGCACCCATACAAGGCAGTGCTGCCGATTTAATTAAAGTGGCAATGATTAATATTTACAACGAATTTCGCGCGGCTAAATTCAACACAAAAATGACTTTGCAAGTACATGATGAACTTGTGTTTGATGTACCACTCGATGAAGTTGAAATTGTAAAACCTGTAATCAGAAAATGTATGCGCGAAGCAATTAAAATGACCGTACCCCTCGAAGTAGAAATTGGTGTGGGGCACAATTGGTTGGAAGCGCATTGATGGGGGAGTTGAAATACTGTGCGTTAAACCCACTGTTACAATATGCAGCATCCCAGCGGGTTTTTTGTTTGGCAAAATTTTTCAGCCAAGATTTATTACGTTAGCAATAAATCTAAATGCTCGACTCAATTTTGTAAGGATAGATTTTAATCCATCCCAAAAGGGAATGCAAAAATTCAAAAACGTATAAGTTACAAAAACACATCAAGAATTTTTAAATTATTAAAAAATACTTAATAATTCAAAACCTATTAACTCAATAACCACTCTGCTGACATGAGTTGAGCCAAATATCCAAAATAGAAAGAGGAATAATAAACACAAGCATTTGAAACATATATCGTATTGCAGAGTTGTTGGAAATTTCGCCTGTAAAATTAATTGAGTAAAAATTTGTATTCATTGTTCATATTTCCAATTGAAGAGTCCATCAACAAAACCGCTGATTAGGAAACCAATCAAAGAAGAAATTGGTTTTCAAGTGCTGTAGCAATTTCAAATTCCTTTTATACATTTGTGCTATGCGAACAAAAGATGAAATCCTGCACATTTTAAAAAGCCACAAGCAAAGGCTTAAAGAAAAGTATGGCATTATTAACTTGGCTATTTTCGGTTCATATAGTAGAGGGCAGCAAACTGAAAATAGTGATGTTGATATTATGGTGGACTTTGATAGACCAATTGGAATTGAATTTATTGACCTGGCAAACGAAATCGAAAAATTATTAAAAACTAAAGTTGACCTTGTTTCAAGGAATGGTGTTAGGCATCAATATTTTGAACAAATTGAGCAAGATTTAAGTTATGTCTAAACGTGATGCCAAACTTTTACTTTCCGATATTTTGGATGCCATTGAAAAATCAAAAAATATACATACGGCACATCGTATCAGATATACATTAATGATTCTAAAACTATAGATGCTGTAATCCGTAATTTTGAAATAATTGGCGAAGCTGCTAACAGATTACCAATTGAATTCAAAGCACAACATCATTTAATTGATTGGTTTAGAATAATTGGTTTTCGAAATCGTATTGTTCACGACTATATGGGCATTGACCACAAAATAGTATGGACAATAATTGAAAAGGATATAAACAATTTGTACGCAGATTTGGATACTATCTACAAAAGTATGTAAATTATCAGTTGCAAAAATAAAAGTGGACGAACTTACACAACAGTGCGAGAATACTCAAATTCACTTTCACATTTTTATGCTGCATTTTTCAATAATTGTTGATATTCTTTTTCTGGAATAATCACATACTTCTTTTTATCAATCGTTATTTGAGTCATTGAACTTTTTATTTTTACAAATGTAAGTGTGAAATGTATTGGTTGCAAATAAAAACAAGGCGATTCTTTTTTCGCTTTCACCTCTTCAACAAAAATGCTTACTCTTTTAACGCGCGTTACTATCACAATTATACTTTTGGATGTTGCCGCATTTTTTGTGATGCAAATCGGCAGGTGCGAGTGAATGCAGAGAATTAAAAAATTATTATTGCATTTTTAACAACAATTCATTTGTTGTTATGATTCTTTTGTATCCTTTGTTTCTCAATCCAGTAACTAATTTTGTGTCGCCAGTCCATAATATTGTTTTCAGAAAATTATTCATTGCTATAAAAATAGTATCTTTTGCATCAATGTCTTTTACCAAATCAAATGCAGTATCAAAATCTTTTTGTGAAATAGAAAAGTCATTGATGAATATTACACGCTTTAAAATCAAATAAAGTGCTTCAAGCAATTCTGGTTCTGTTAGTTTAGATGCTTACAAAAGTTTTTCTTTATATTTGAATAACTCTATGTATGAAAAATAACTCCCATAAAAGATATGGTCACTTTTTTTATTCAAAATTATTTCTGCAATCATACCTTCCTTCTTTGAAATAGCACTAAAGAGGATATTGGTATCTAAAAGTAATTTCACTTACCGTAACGTTTTTTATTTTGCTTCCACCAATCTGTTTGCGATTGCTCAGCTAATATATCTATAACGCTACTCTTTGCCTTGCTGCGTGCAACAATACTTTTTACTTTCAAATAATCTAAAAAGTCTTGCAAAAATAAAAACTCCACGTTTGCTGGTAGTGTTATTGTTATTTGTTCTTTATCCTTTAAAATGGTCATTGCTTTTTTTTCAAAGGTAAACAATATTTTCATTACAACTAAAAACTTTATTGACTATTAAAGCAAAATACAATTGGTGAGAAATAAACTCACTCGTAGGATGCATGCGATTGCCGGAGAAGCTAGAAATAAACACACTCGCAGGATGCTAGCGAGTGCAATTGGCGTTGATGCGTAAGCAATAGAGCCGTAGATTCGACCATTTTGTAGAAATGGATTTCAATCCATCCCATTATGTGTCGACAAGGATTAAATCCTGACAGGTTTCTATAACCCGTCAAGATTTAAAACGTAATAACAAAATAGCGTAATAACAAATAACCAAATCAAACTTTCCCTTCAGCAATCAACTTTTTCAAATCAGGGCGGAGGCGGCTTTTATATACCGAGTGAGCATCGGTTTTAATTTTGCCTTTACGTTGTTTGCGTTGTTCGTCAATTGGCAGCGAAATAATTTCCATACATGCCGGTGTGCAACATCCTTTCATTTTTTGCGCACATTCATCACACTGTATAAAAAGTAAATGGCAATCATCGTTGGCACAGTTCACATGATTGTCGCTGGGATTGCCGCATTGATGGCAAACAGAAATTACATCATCGGTTATGCGCTCGCCCATACGCTCATCAAACACAAAATTTTTACCTATAAATTTCGATGGCAATCCTTCGCGTTTTATTTGTCGTGCGTATTCAATAATGCCGCCATAAAGTTGATTCACATCTTCGAAACCGTGATGCTTAAAATAGGCACTGGCTTTTTCGCAACGTATACCACCGGTGCAATACAAAACAATTTTATGGTCCTTTTTATCTTCAACCATTTTTACTGCTTCGGGTAAAGCATCGCGAAAAGTGTCGGCATCAGGGCACAGGGCATTTTCAAATCGACCCACTTCACTTTCGTAATGATTGCGCATGTCAATTACAATGGTGTCGGGGTCTTGTATTACTTCATTCAATTCAATGGCATCAATATGTTTTCCTACTTTCGAAAAATCAATTTCATCGTTGGGCAATCCATCGGCCACAATTTTATTTTTTATGCGCACTATCAGTTTGTAAAAAGATTTACCATCATCCTCAACGGCAATTTTGAAAGGAACATCTTTCAGTAGTGTATTGTTGTGTACCAGTTGCTCAAATGCTTCCCAATTATGTTGTGGCACACTTATTTGCGCATTGATACCTTCATGTGCTATGTAAATGCGACCAAAAATATTTAAGGCATCAAAGGCATCGTACAATTCATCGCGAAACAGTTCTACCTCTTTAATATTTACATAACGGTAAAATGAAAGTGTAATGCGGTGAAAAGTTTCCTGTGCTAATTTTTGTTTCAGTAAGTTTTTATCGTAAATATTATGCTTTTGCATGAGAGCCAATTTTTTTGCAAATATAAATTTTATAATGCGAAAATAATATCAAAAAACCCTCTTCATAAACTGCGTATAAGCTGCAAAAATTCCTACACCATTATTTATATTGGAATAAGCTGGTGTGGCTTCGGAAAAAGGATCACCACCTCCGGTAGTGAAAATCGAACGATGAAAACGGTAGTAGTTTTCGTCAACATTGAGTACATAAATATCGGTGCTATCACCGGGGTGGTATGAGTAATAATTTAGCAACTTCGATTTTATTTCTTTGCCATCGTTGCCTTCATCGGAATAAAAATTATTAATGCTCAACAAAAAATCTGCATACACCACTGTATCTACACCAAAATAACTAAAGTCGGGAATCCATACATTTTGCGCATGCACCCGGTAATAATTTTTTTGACCCGCAATATCAAAGAATGATACATCAGCAAACACTTCATATGGGTCTGTAATGTCGACTGTTGCTTTTACATTGTCGATAGTTGAAACGGGCACAGTACAACTTGCATCCACAGCATCGTAACTTGGGTGAGTGGCGCGCAAATAATAAGTTTGGCCGGCAGTAACCGGAAACGCCTGCAATACATAAATTTGAAATTGACGTTTTGTAGAATTGTAAGTGAGAGGAAACTCCACACTGCCATTGCTTATAAAAACCTGTGCCGCGGAAGTATCGAACTTGTTATTTTGTTGCGATGAATTGAACAATGGTTGTGATGCGAAAATATCCACGGCAATCACACTATCGGTTGGCGAAATAAAACTACGCATTACCAGTTTGGCTTTCGATAAGGGAACATCAACATTGGCATCGCGCTCGCATCCAAAAAATAATAAAGCCATGCAAACTGCAACAAATGTTAAACGTATATGGTTATAGTTGTTTAGCATTTTAATTATTGTTCTCAAATTTTTCAGTCTATATACAATCAACATTTTCATCATTAATTAAAATTTAAAGTTGTAAGAGAAAGACGGGATCAACGGAAAAAGTGTAATTTGTTTTAACACACCATTGCCTTGCAAATCCTCGCTTACATAATAATAAAAAGGATTATAGCGGTTATAGGCATTGTACAAACCAAGTTCCCATGTGCGGGTGTGGTGTTTCATTTTCTTTATCATCTGTATGCTGAAGTCGAGTCGGTGATAGGCTTTCATCCTGAACTCGTTGCGGCCTGTATACTCTGTAAGGTAATTGCCCGGATAATAGAAATTAAAATCAGGCGATGTAGCATTGCCGGGCGAGTGAATTGGAGAATCATAATATCCCAAAGGCAAAGTGATGGCATTGCCGGTGCCATACACCCATGTTGCCGAAAGTGTAATGCCATTTTTTTCAGGCTTCACTTCACGTAAGTGATAAATGGCAACAACAGAAATATCGTGCCTGCGATCGAATCGGGCATAAAACTTTTTGCCAAAATTGAGTTCATCAAATTGTAGTTGTGTCCACGAAAGTGTGTATGCAATCCATCCGGTAAGTTTGCCCTCTTTGCGTTGCAATAATAATTCACCTCCATACGACCAGCCTTTACCCGATGTAACTTTATCTTCCCAGTTATAATCGTTGTCAACCTGATTGGGGTCGCCTATATCAATAAAACTTGCACCCTCACGGTACTGCAATACTTTGTTCATTGTTTTGTAATACCCCTCGATGGTGAGTGCAAAATTGCGATCCTTATAATCACGTGCTATGCCTGCTGCTACCTGTTGCGAATTTTGGGGAGTAACATTTTTTGTTGCCGGCACCCACAAGTCGGTTGGCAAACCGGCACCCGAGTTACTTAGCTGATGCAAATACTGATTCATGATTGCAAACGATGCTTTTAACGATGTGCTTTCATTGATGTTGTAAGCCAGCGCCAGTCGAGGTTCGGGATTGAAATAGTTTTTTCCATTAGAATAAAAATGCGCCAACCGCAAACCGGCATTCATTTTTAACTGTGGCAGTATACGTACATCATCTTCTATATAGATTGCATTTTCTATGGCCGATATTTTACTCACTTTATTTATATCATCGCTGCCATCACCTTTTGTAACCAATGCACTGGGTGTAAATAAGTGACGGGTAAATTGCCCGCCCATCTTTATGATATGCTTTTCGCCCGGGCGGTAATCCATATCGAACTTTGCCGAAATATCCTGTATACCTGTGTAATACCGCAATGTGTATTTATCACCATCAAATGTTTCTTCGTTCTTTATCAGGAAACGGTAGTTGCTAAAAATCAATGATGTGTTGGCAAATAATTTTTCGTTGAATAAATGATTCCACCGTGCTGTACCGGTAGCGTTGCCCCATCCGATGGAAAATTTATTTTTATCGCCACCGTAATTTTCGCGACCATAAGCTTTATCTTTTCCAAAATATCCGCTTACAAATAATTTATTGTTATCGTTGAAATCGTAATTTGCTTTGGCATTAAAATCATAGAAAAAATATCCCGCTGTACTTTCGCCATTTGTGGACGCTGCAACTAATGGTGCTATGAGCAAATCGATATATGTGCGTCTGCCACTTACCAGAAAACTACTCTTACCTTTTTTTATTGGTCCTTCAAGAGTAAGGCGCGATGATATTAAACCAATACCGCCTTCACCATGCAATTTATCTTTGGCACCATCTTTCATGGTCATATCAATAACCGATGATAGCCGCGAACCATATCTTGCAGGAAAACCACCCTTGGTAAGTTCCACGCTTTTGAGTGCATCGCCATTGAAGAGTGAGAAGAAACCAAACAGGTGATTGGCATTATACACAATGGCATCGTCAAGAATTATAAGATTTTGATCGCTGCCACCACCACGCACATAAATACCCGAACTGCCTTCACTACCTTTTTGCACTCCGGGCATCAGCTGTAAAACCTTAAGTACATCTTTCTCGCCAAACAAAGCCGGAATTTCTTTTATCTGTTGAATGGGAATATCAATCACACTCATTTGTGTGCTTTGGCTCACTTTTTCGGATCGTGTTTCTACAACTGTAATTTCATTAATGTCGATACTTGAACTTAGCTCTACGTTGAGCGAAATATTTTGTGTAAGCTTTAATATTTTTATCTGCGGCTGATATCCAATAAATGAAAACACCACTTGAAGCGATTCGTTGGCAGGAATTGTAATACTATAAAATCCATAGTTGTTGGTAACTGTTCCCGATTTTAAATCGGGCAAATATATACTTGCCCCGGGCAACGACTCTTTGCTGCCCTTTTCATTTACATATCCACTGATGGTAAATTTATTTTGCGATTGTACATTTATAAAGAAGAAGCAAAACAAAACGAGAAAAAATATTCTTTTCATTGATTACATGTAATGATTACAAAAGTAAAATTTCGTAACGAAATACCATGGTAAAAATTGCTTAGACATGCGTAAGTGGAAAAATAATTTCTCAGAACAAATAAAAAAAGTTGCGCATTATAAAGTTTTGTGGTGATTTGCATTCGCAAACAATCGAAAAAATAATTTCACAATGAATGTATTACTTATAGGAAGTGGTGGCCGCGAACATGCATTGGCATGGCGCATTTCGCAAAGTAAATTACTCACAAAATTATTTATTGCTCCAGGTAATGGTGGCACGCGCAATCATGGCGAAAATGTAAATATTGGCATTAATGATTTTAATGGCATTGCAAATTTCTGCCTGCAAAATAATATTACAATGATTGTGGTAGGCCCCGAAGAGCCGCTTGTAAATGGGATTTGGGATTACTTTCGTAATAATGAAAAGTTAAACCATATAGCTGTTATTGGGCCATCGAGGGAAGGGGCACAACTTGAAGGCAGCAAACATTTTGCAAAAGAGTTTATGATCAACAACAATATTCCTACTGCCCGTTTCAAAACTTTCGATACACAAAATATTGACAGCGCAAAAGAATTTTTGCAAACATTACAAGCACCATTTGTTTTAAAAGCTGATGGACTTGCAGCTGGAAAAGGTGTGTTGATTTTAGATTCGATGGAAGAGGCACTGAACGAATTGCAACTGATGATACAACAAAATAAATTTGGCAATGCAGGAACCACAGTTGTGATTGAAGAATTTTTACCCGGCATCGAACTATCGATGTTTGTTTTTACTAATGGTGTGGATTATATCATATTGCCCGAAGCAAAAGATTATAAACGAATTGGTGATAACGATACAGGCTTAAACACAGGAGGCATGGGGGCAGTATCGCCTGTGCCATTTGCAAACGATGAATTTAAAAACAAAGTAGAGCAACAAATTATTGTTCCAACTATTAAAGGGTTGCAAAAAGAAAAAATAAATTACTGCGGTTTTGTTTTTATTGGATTGATGAATGTAAAAGATAATCCATACGTTATAGAATACAATGTGCGCATGGGCGATCCCGAAACCGAAGTAGTGATGCCACGCATAACGAGTGATGTGCTAGCCATGTTTGTGGCTGCAACTAATAACACACTGAAAAAGTTTGAGCTTACAATCGATGCCAATTATGCAACTACAGTGATGATGGTTTCGCAAGGCTACCCCGAGGATTATGAAAAAGGGAAATTGATTACCGGCAATACAACTGGCGAAGGAATTTTTCATGCCGGTACTGCAATTAAAGAAGGAAATTTGATAACCAATGGCGGACGTGTGATAGCTGCAACAGGTATGGCCCCAACATTGCAAGCAGCTTTAAAATTAAGCTATGAAGCAGTTGATTCAATTCAATACGAAAACAAATATTACAGGAAAGATATTGGGCAGGATTTGATGGGGTTATTTATTTCACAATAATATTTATTTATAAAAATGCACCACCCATCTATTAAATACAACATTACACTGCAAGAGTAATAATTGTCTGCTTCACAATTTGTGAGCAAACCTGACAATTGTCATAAAAATAATTGTATTTAATTTAGAATATTGCCCATATCAAAACATCAATAGATGTGAATTATGTAAACAAATTAAAAAAAATTACAAATCATTGCTTATTGATGTTCGCACCTTTGATGGGATATATAGTTTGATATCAAATAATTTATATTCAAGAACAAATATGCTGAATCCGGTTGGTCTATTAATTCCTTTATTTTTACTTATTGTCCTTATTGAGTGGTATGTAAGCTACTCACGCAACGAAAACAAATACGCTATAGGTAACACTGCAATGAATATGACCATTGGTGCCATAGATCAGGTAGGATCACTGATATATTTTGTTCTCCTTTTTTTTGTAATGCAGTTTGTTTACAATCACTTCAAAATATTTGAAATGCCGAATGACTGGCGTCAATGGGTATTGGCATACATTGCTGTCGACTTTCTTTCATACTGGTATCATCGTTTTTCGCACAGGGTAAATATCCTGTGGGCAGGCCATGTTACACATCACTCATCAAAATATTTTAATTTTAGTAATGGTTTTCGCACATCACTTTTTCAAGGAATAAACAGAATAATATTTTGGGCATGCTTACCCATTTTTGGATTTTCGCCTTTTGTTTTAGTTATAATTTTAAAGGTGTCTGGCGTATACGATTTTTTAATGCATACTGAATATGTACCAAAACTACCTTTAATCGAAAAGTTTTTAATTACACCATCATTGCATAGGGTTCATCATGGAAAAAACGATATTTATATTGATAAGAATTATGGATCTACTTTCTCCATTTGGGATAAAATGTTTGGCACATATCAAGCCGAAACCGAACCGGTAAAATATGGAATAAAAAGCGAATATGTTGACAATAATCCTTTTACAGCTATAGGCCATTACTATAGGTATTTGTGGCTTACAATGAAAGATACGCCACAATGGTCGAACAAAATTAAGTTGTTGCTAATGCCGCCCGAATGGGAACCTTCAAATTCCACAGTAAAGCAAAACACATTGTCACATAAAAACTATCAAACCAATAAATTATTAAAAAATTATGCACTCTTTCAAATGGCACTTTGCGTTTTTGGTTTTATTACAATGATGGCTTTCATAAATTTTATGACTTCGTGGGAAATTTTTCTTTGTGCAGGCATACTCATTTTTACAATGACTCAGAGCACCATGATTCTAAATAATTCTTTAATAATAAATTTTGCTAAAAACGGCTATAGCATGTTAATCACAGCGCTATTACTGGCAGTGGCTACAATAGCTTTTATGCCTAATTCGTATTTCATCTATGTGTTTCTTTTTCTCACCATTTCCATATTATTGAATATCTATATTGGCAGGCAAAGTCAATTTGAGAGAAATTAATTTTCCGCATTTTATTCACACTTCTATTCGCCAACTTTCCATCTTGCCTTTTATAAAATTTCAATTATAGAAACTGAATCATCTCGAAAAATCCTTAATGAGTTGTTTAGAATAACCTGAAAACTTTAGTGGATAATATTAAAATAAATTAAAGAAAAAAAATTATTGATGGTTTCTGAGTGATAGAAAATTTTTTTTAGAACAAAATATTTTTCGATACAAATGATTTGAAATAATAATTTCAAAAATAACTTTTTGAAATTTCCGGCAACAAAATCATTAGCATCTTAACTGAAATAATAAGACACCTGATAAAGCGGGAGTTATTGATACTGATTTTATTTTTTGTCAAAAATCTGATAGTATGAATTTTGTAAAGACGAAATAAAATTATGTAACAACCAAAACATAAAAAGCAATGACTTTTGACGTGTTACGATAATGTTTTCGCAACACTAAAAAAAGACAATATGAAAAATAAACTATCTCTTATTTTAATGTCAATAATGATTGTAGCATTTTCAGCCAAAAATAATGCTCAAACTCCTATTTTAGGAAGTACATCAAACTTCGCTTTGTTCACAGCAGTAGGTGCATTCAACAATACAGGCGCATCTTTTGTAAAGGGCGATGTAGGAACAGATGTTGGCGCATTCACTGGTTTTCCTCCCGGTAATTTGGTTGGTCAAATTCATGTTGCCGACTCAGTATCGGCACAAGCTGCTATTGATGTTGATATTGCCTATGGCTCATTCGCTCCTATTACCTGCGGTTTGGTATTGGGCACAACAATGGGTAATGACCAACTACTCACGCCCAATGTTTATTGCACAGGGGCTGCTACTACTTTAAACGGTGACTTAATTCTTGATGGGCAGGGTGATCCTAATGCAGTATTTATTTTCAAGATTGATGGTGCATTTGCTACATCATCACTAGCGGCAGTAGTTTTAGTTCATGGTACTACCGTGTGCAATGTATACTGGCAAATTAATGGTGCTGTATATTTAGGAAATGGTTGCGATTTTAAAGGCACAGTGGTCGCCAATGGAGCATTAAATTTAGATACCGGTGCCACTGTAATTGGTCGTTTATTATCGAAGGCAGGGGCTATAAATTCTTCAACCGTGATAGTTACCAATCCAATATGCGACTTGCCGGTTATCAATTTAACAACCCAAAATGTGAATTGCAATGGTGGTTCAAATGGCGCGGTTTATAGTTCAGTTGTAGGTGGAAATCCTCCTTACAGTTATTTATGGAGTAATGGTGGCACTGACCATAATATTATTAATGTACCTGCCGGCACCTACACTGTAACCATGACAGACAATATTGGTCTTACAGTATCGGCTTCAGCCACAGTTAGCCAGCCTGATATTCTTGTAATAACCGGAATTAAAACCAATGTCACCAACACCGGAGGTAATGGGGCAATAGATATTACTGTAACAGGTGGCACACCCGCATATACTTATCAGTGGAGCAACGGAGCCACAACCCAGAACATACTAAACCTTATAGCTGGAACGTATACAGTTACTGTTTCGGACATATATGGTTGCAGCGCCAATACTTCCTTTACGCTTCTTAAATGCAGGATACAAATACAAATAAACAAAGAAACGTGCCCGGGTGACAGCACCGGAACGCTCAGCGTCAGCGCATTTGGTCAAGGTCCCTTTAATTATTTATGGAGCAATGGCAGCACAACAAGTTTAATAAGTTATTATGTAAAAGGCACGTATACTGTTACAGTTACCGACCAGGGAAATAACGGATGTAGTGCAATTTCAAAAGGCAAATTTGTGCAGCCTTTAAAACCAATTATATTTTTGCAATTACGCACAGATATTACTTGCCCAGCATGCTGCGATGGTGCCGTAATAAATGCATATGCGGTTGGAGGAACGCCTCCTTATACTTATTTATGGAGCGATGGAGGTACAAATCCAAACAAGACAGATTTTTGCAAAGGAAAGTACTCCTTAACTATAACAGATGCCAATGGTTGCACCAAAACCATTAAGAAAATGTTTGGACAAACATTCTGGAGAATACAAGGTGGGGAAAACACTTTCAACGCAGTAATTTCGCCTAATCCAACCAGTGGGCTTGTTAATCTGGATATAGAAACAGAAATTGGCGGTATACTCACAATAAATCTAATTGATAACAGTGGCAGGATAGTTTTTGACAAAACGATTTCAAATGCCGAAGATGCTGAAACTATATCATTTGGTTTTAGTGCTTACCCAAGCGGCATTTACGCATTGCGAATTCAAAATACATATGGCTTACAAACACTCAAGTTTGTAAAAGAGTAATAAAACCAGCGAAACACTACCTGCGTAAATTAAACGCAGGTAGTTTTTTTATTTAAAAACGTCATCATTTTTTGATTTCCGATTTGCAAAGCGTGCATTCGTGTTTATTAAAATAACCTTGCTGCAAATGATGATTACTAATTTCATGATTCAACAACTAAACAATTTCCTATCCACAACAATTAAAAGTAGTTCAATGAGAGAATGCAAATCTCATTTGTACAACAACTATTAATCGCATAAAATAATCTGTGCATTTTATATAACACACACTTGAAACCCGGAGCTCATTTTTACACTTTACAAAAGCAGTTATGATTCAAGTTAAAAAAAAGGGGTGTTGCTAGAAAAAGACATTGGGAGCATTGGCTGTGTAAATAGATTTGGGACATTTTGAAAAGCGCGGAATTATGGTTCGTCAAATTACATATGAAGAATTCAGATGCCTGGCAGAATCAAAAGTTGAAATTGAGAACCAGTAAAAAATACATTTTACAGTAATAATAGCAAGCTTTTAGAAATGCTAAAATTTGAATTGGTCGTCCTAAAAAAGTGACCATTTTTTTTTGAGAAATGTGAATCATACAATGGTTTATTAAAATTATATAAAACACAACTCATCAAACTGCTGCATCTTTGACTTGTAATTAAAACGTACTAATTATTTAAAAAATATAAAATGGAAGATAATAAAGCCGGCAATGTCAATTGGGAAAAGGACGGAATGTCAAAAGAAAAAACAAATCAGGACTACAACAATCAGCAGCCAAACCTAAATGATCCGAACGAAAATAAAAATCATCAGGCTGATGAAGATGCAGAAACCAAAAGTACAAATTACCAAATAGGTGATGACAATGCAGCAACAAACAAACGTAATCACATTGGCGATGATACAAAGGAGGTTGCTTACAAAGAAAATACAGATATGGATGCAGAGCCTGTGGTAGAAAACATTGATGATGAAGGCCCCAAAGACGCCACATTAAATCAAGGTTAAAAGAAACGAATTCATTCGATCTTATTAAAAATTTAAATACGGTTACAACAAACAAACTTGAAACAGATATCAGAGATGGGAAGCATGTAAAACCAATGAAAAAACTTCCTGCGCAAGTAGGAAGTTTGTTTCTTTTTTAAAATAAAAATAAAAAACAAATGCGTATTAGAACAAACACTTATTCCATTTATGGAATACAAACCAAACGCACATTTAACGATGTTATGCAGTATTCTCAACTATTGAAATTGTTTGAAGATGAATTGAAAGGCATTTACTGGGCCGAGAAAGTTTTAGCTAAAACGTTAATCCGGTTAATCAAAAATGCCACATCCGCGCAATTGATTGATACATTGAAAATAAATCTTGAGGAAACTATAATACATGTCATAAGATTAGAGGATGTATTTAAGTCATTAGATAAAACACCGGTTACTAAAAAATGTGAGTCATTAGAGGTATTAATAAAAGAGACCGGTGAGATAATAGATAGCTGCGAAGAAGGAGCAATGTGCGATGCAGCTATTATTTCAGCCACACAAAAGATTGAGCACCATGAAATTGCTGCTTATACAACATTGTGCAGGTTTGCAGAAACATTGGATTTAGAGGTAGCATTTACACTCCTCAATACAACACTGACAGAAGAGAAAACCGCTGACGAACAATTATCGAACTTGTCCATTGGTACAATTAATTTAGAATTAGCAGAGTAAAAAAATATAATAACATGAACAGTATATTTAAAGGCTTAATAGCCGGTTACGGAGCAAAACAACTAGGAGGCGGTTGTCTTAGTACAGTGGTGGTGTTTGTCATCATATGGATGTTGTTAGGTCAATGCAACTAACATTCAAAAACCATTTATCAATTTCAAAAAAATTTAATAATCAAAAATAAAATTCAAAAAAAAATGAAAAAATTAATTTTAGCTTTAACAGCAGTAATAATAACCACAGGTGTTTATGCGCAAAAAGATTCGACACGAAACAAAATGTATCCGCCCGACATGGAAAAAGTAAATGATGGCCTGAACAAAAAAAGCGATCGTGAGCTAGACAGTATACAAAAATACAAAATGGAAAATAACCGCATGCCTAATCGCACTATACAAAACCACCCTGATACAATGATGAAACAAACTGGCACCGTCATTCAACCCGATGGCTACATGATGCTAAACGGAAAAATGATGGTAGTGAAAAATGGGGAATTAAGCACAATGGAAAAAGATGTAACACTTACCGATGGAACAATAATTATGAAAAGTGGATACTATATGAAAAAGGGAGAAACAAAACTCATGTTCAAAGAAGGCGAACACATTGACACGATGGGAAAAACAATGCCAAAGAAATAGTTGCTTAAAAAAACCATTCACATGGGTTAGCCTTTTGCAACATTTCCCAAAAAAATCTTCTTCAATAAAATAGCGCATTGAAATATTCCTTCGAATTTTAATGCGCTATTTTTAATTTTAAAAACGAGTGGAAATAAATACTTACAAGTGGCCTGTTTTTGCAAAGCTTTCAATCATATTGATTGGCCTTGTTGCTTTGTTTTATATTTTACACGTAGGTCAGGATATTATAGTACCCATAGTATTTTCTACCATCATTGCCATTTTGCTCAATCCGGTGGTTAATTTTCTTTGCCGTAAGAAAGTTAATAGAACTTTTGCGATTTTGTTAAGCGTGGTTGCTACAATACTTTTAATAGCAGGTTTGGCATACTTCATTATAACGCAAGCATCAATGTTTGGACAATCATTACCGCTATTCAAACAAAAATTTTCAATAATATTTAATGATTGTATCAATTGGGTTGCAACCAACCTCAATGTAAGCAAACCCAAAATAGAAACTTTAATAACAGATGCAAAAGCCGATGGCATGGATAATAGTTCCAGTATGCTGGGCACTGCCTTGTTGGGAATTGGCGGCACAATGATTTTGATTTTATTATTACCGGTTTATATTTTCATGATTCTTTTTTACAAACCATTGCTATTGGAATTTATTGCACAAATATTTAAAAACGATAATAATGAAATTGTCAGTGAGGTATTGCAGCAAACAAAAACGTTAATCCAAAGTTACTTAATAGGATTGCTTATAGAAATCGGTATAGTGGCAACACTTAATTCTGCCGGGCTGCTAATTTTGGGAATTGATTATGCAATTCTTTTAGGCATTATAGGAGCGCTGCTGAATTTGATTCCATACATAGGTGGCTTGGTTGGCATTAGCTTACCCATGCTGATAGCTATTGCAACAAAAAGCCCCATTTATGCTTTGTGGGTTTTAATTTTATACCTGATTATTCAATTCATCGATAATAATTTTATAGTTCCAAAAATTGTGGCAAGCAAGGTAAAAGTAAATGCATTGGTGGCCATAATAGTAGTGCTCATCGGCAACGCGCTGTGGGGCATTGCAGGAATGTTTTTAGCTATTCCCATCATAGCCATTTTAAAAGTGGTGTTCGATAGGTTGGAACCGCTCAAGCCTTTCGGTTTTCTTATTAGCGACAACCAGCCCGAAATTGGCGCCTCTTTATTTCAGAAGCGAAAATTATTTTTTGGTAAAACCAAAATTAAAGAACAAGAATAATATAACAGATTTCGAAAATCGTATAACAAGTGGGGGCTTATTACTCTGCACTTTTGCCTTATAAAAATAAATGCAAAACATAACAATAAATCTTGAAAAAAATAATCTTGAAAATAAGCTCAGCGACATAAATTGCTATTAAATTTAATCAAACTAAAACTAAAAAAAAATAAAAAACAAATGGAAAAGGAAAAACAAATCGAAGTATTAAACACACTGATCACAATCAACAATGATAGAATTGAAGGTTACGAAACTGCAGCAAAGGAAACCGAAGAGCAAGATTTAAAAACCTTATTCGGTAAGTTTGCAGCAACGAGTAAAAAATGCCACCAGGAACTGGCAGCAGAAGTAGCACAACTTGATGGAAAAGTTGCTGAAGGCACTTTGATATCAGGAAAATTTTTCAGGGTTTGGATGGATGTAAAGGCTGCACTTACCGGCAAAGACCGTAAAGCCATTTTAAATTCGTGTGAGTATGGCGAAGATGAAGCAGTAGACACTTATACAAAAGCATTAAATTTTGATGCTGAACATTTGAGTGAATCACAAAAAGCAATGATTAGAGCACAAAAGTTGATGATAAAATCTCAGCACGATGAAGTAAAACATATGCGTGATTCTGTTGATGCGTAATAAAAATAAAATTCCATTAATCTAAATTCTGAAAAGAGGCAGAAAATAGATTCGAAAGAGAGTATTCGCTCTCTTTCGCTTTTACCTTTTTATAAAATATTCAAGTAATTAGTCCCAATAGCTATTCTGGGAGATGGAAAATTTTTAATAGAACGTTTTTCCGAGAGTAGAATATTGCGTTTTTTTTTATTGGTTTGAGGAATTAGGTCTTAATAAAGGAAAATTTTTTTTCTTTGAAGAGAAGAAATTTCTACAGGATATTATACAAAGAATACGAACAAAAGATTTTTTTAGAGAAGTTTTCAGCTTTCCTTACGTTGGCCGGGCGGTTTATTTGGCCACGGTGATGTTGGCGGCAAAAAAAAAATTCAAATCAAGAGATTTCAACGGATTGTTTATTTTTTTATTGAGGTTCAAAATTAACACAAGAACTTCGATTTTTTGTAAAAGGTCAGGTAGAGCCCGGGAAGATACGCGAACGAACAAAGCTAGCTTTTGTAATATTGCAGCATATTACGCAAAGCATTAAAAAAAAAAGGTTAGTGAATATAGTAAACGGTCTCAGAAAGAAAAACCCGAGTCCCATTTGATTTATCCCGAAAATAGTTGGTGAAAGCGATTAAGCATTGATGCAGAGGTAGAAAGTTTATGGTAAAAAAGGGCGAGTATTTTGTAAAAAAAAAAGGTATACCTATGTGACAGAACAAGGATGGCAAAGGGAAAAGGAATTAGTAGACACAAGGGCCCAGAGTGCTGATAATATGGGTTGGAGAAAAAGAAAGCGGAAAGAGAAACCCGAAAAAAAAAGAAAGGAACAGCAACACGCCGTCTTTTCCGAAAACCACAACAGAACACTTTCGTAAATAAATAGCAAGGAAGGAGCAAAAGTTCACAGTCAAACTTTCGGCACAAACGAGAGGGTCGAAAATTTCTTCCCCCGATTGGAAAACTTGCCGTCCCCAAAAGGTTGTCCCGTAAAATTAGAAAACAAAACAGTATTTATTACAGGTGGTCTATCGGGCATTGGCAAAGCTTGTGCTATAGCTGCTGCAAAAGAAGGTGCCAACATAGCTATAGCAGATATAAAATCGCCAATGGTAGAAGAGGCTATGGAAGAAATAAAAGCAGAAAATGCAAAGGCTATTTTTATTGAATGTGATGTTGCTGTTTTTGCACAAGTGCAAATGGCAGTTGAAAAAGTAGTGGCTACTTTTACTACGCTTGACGTAGCACTAAACAATGCCGGCATTGGAGGTGAGCCCAACAAAGTGGGTGACATGACCGAAGAGGCTTGGCTTAAAGTTATTGGTGTAAATTTGAATGGTGTGTTCAATGGAATGAAACATGAATTAACACAAATGGCAAAACAGAAAAATGGTGTTATCATAAATATGGCATCTATTCTGAGCAAAGTTGGCTTCGCAACATCGGCCCATTATGTAGCTGCCAAGCATGCCGTAATTGGTCTTACACAAACGGCAGCATTGGAGTACGCTACCGAGGGTATTCGTATAAATGCTATATGCCCCGGATTTATTGATACGCCCTTGTTGGCTAAAGGTGGCATAACGGACCATGAAGAAGTAAAACAACAAATCATCAACCTACACCCAATGAAAAGGCTTGGAAAATCGGAAGAAATTGCAAATGGTTTTATTTTTCTTGCTTGCGATGATAGTTCGTTTGTTACCGGCACTGCTCTCGAAATAGATGGTGGTTACTTAGCGCAGTAGCGCAAGGTTTTTTTTGTAATGAAAAATAAAAAACATTTAGTAATTATTGGTGCCGGTTTTGCAGGACTCAAAATTGCGCGAATGCTTAACAACCATCCTGCTTATAAAATTACATTAATAGATAAAAATAACTACCACCAATTTCAACCATTGTTATATCAGGTGGCTATGGCAAATTTAGACGCGAGTAATATTTCTTTTCCATTGCGCATCATTTTTGAAAAAAGCAGAAATGTTTCTATTCGTGTGGCTTCTGTTACGAATATCGACATGGAAAAAAATAAAATAGAAACAGCAAACGAAAATTTCGTTTACGATTACTTAGTAATTGCCACAGGTGCTATCACAAATTATTTTGGTAACAAATCGATAGAGGAAAACACACATTCTATGAAGTCGACCTGGGAGGCATTGCAAATTCGCAATACACTACTTCAGCACTTTGAGAATGCGGTGTCAAAAAAAGAAAATATTTTATCGGTAGTAATAGTTGGTGGCGGACCCACCGGTGTGGAACTAAGTGGTGCTTTGGCCGAAATGAAAAAAGATTCTTTGCCTTTCGAATATCCCGAATTAGATTTCAGCAAAATGAAAATTTATTTGCTGGAAGGAACATCAAAACTTTTATCGAATATGAGTAGTATTTCTTCAAAAAAGGCAAAAGAATATTTAACCAAATTAGGTGTGATTGTAAAAACCGACACTATTGTAAAAAGTTATGATGGTTTAAAACTTGAATTGAATAATGCCACACAAATAGAATCGTCTTTTGTGATATGGGCTGCTGGTGTTAAAGGAAATCTGGCATCAGGTATCGACCCTCAGCTTATCACCAAATCAAGCCAGTTAAAAACGGATATTTACAACCGTGTGATATCAAGCAACAATGTTTTTGCTGTTGGCGATGTTGCATTTATTCAAACTGAAATTCACCCCCGAGGCTTTCCGCAATTGGCAAGTGTTGCCATTGATCAGGCAAAAAATGTAGCAAACAA
This sequence comes from Bacteroidota bacterium, assembly GCA_016717325.1. Taxonomy (GTDB): domain Bacteria; phylum Bacteroidota; class Bacteroidia; order AKYH767-A; family OLB10; genus JADKFV01. The sequence continues at coordinate 74,625 of JADKFV010000020.1, forward strand.
TTTTGTTCTTATGGCACAGGAAAAAACCATACAACCATACGAGTATAAAAATAAAGGCAACCTTGCAACCATAGGCCGAAACAAAGCCGTGGTGGATTTAAAAAATCCAAAAATAAGCTTTCAAGGTTTTTTTGCCTGGTTAATATGGATGACTTTACATTTGTTTCTATTAATGGGATTTAAAAACCGTGTAATTGTTTTTATTAACTGGATATACAAATATTTTACACACCGGCAATCGCTGGCTTTACTTTTTGAACCTTTAACTCATAAAATTACTAAAACCACATCTGCACTAAATAGTTCACAATAAAAAAATACTTTATATGAAAACTGAGCAAGAACTTAATGCCTCCATATTAGCAGTTACTATGACCATTCACAATAAATATCCTGAGTTGTCAAAGTATATCGAAGAGATGCCTGTAACAATTCCTGATGTACAATCACCAGAAATAAACAATAAGCACCTGGAGAATTATCACAACACACTTGTTTCAATGGTAGATGGCTATCAAAAAAAAAAACGCTCCGTCATACATAAAACTATTCTTCGCCATTCTTGCTTGCGAAGGAGTAGGCTTACTTAGCGGATTAATCTCGGGCAATGAAGTTAATACCTGGTTTGCAACTTTAAATAAACCGTCCTGGAATCCACCTGCATTTTTATTTGCACCTGTTTGGGCCACACTATATTTTCTGATGGCCATTTCTTTGTATATAATCTGGACCAAAATAAAAATTCAACCTCAAAAAAATAATGCTTTAATATTGTTTGGTATACAGCTTACTTTAAATTTTTTGTGGAGCATTATTTTTTTCAGATTTCATTCTCCGCTTATAGCATTGCTTGATATTGTTTTATTATTCGTTGCAATATTTATTACCATTTTAAATTTTTCGCGCTACTCCAAACTTGCTGCCTGGTTAATGGTGCCTTACTTTGCCTGGGTTACCTTTGCTACTATTTTAAATTTTTCTATTTGGTATTTTAACCGATAAATGGCAGCTCAATTATCCGACTCGAAATTCGACAATATCTAAAACACATACCGCGAAATGCTATATGGTATTACTTTGATAAATGCTTCTATGCAAACAAGGGCCAAAGAAATTCTGTGAAATAAAATTATTGCCTCGAAAATAACATTACACAAAAACAAGCAAAGGAAAATTTACGAAACGAATTTTGCCTCTTACAAAATTTTAAAACTGAAGTTAATAGCAAATCTCCTGCATCTTTTTTTAACTTTATTAACCCTAACAATATTGTTAAAAAAGACGCAAACGATAAATGGCATTAAATAATGTAAAGATTACAGATTGTGATGTAAAAATAAACATGCAATTGCTAATCATCTTTGCAATGTTGCGGTAATGAAATTGCAACATTAAATAAAAAAAACAAATGGATAAGAATCAAAAAGGCGCAGCAAACAACAAAGTTGCAACTCATGCAAATGATGAAAAAGGCAAAGGAATGCCGGCACAAAAATCACCCAACCAGATGTCAAGTAACAATGAAACGGATGACAAAAAAGGCGGTGTGAAACCTGAGGTTGATAAAAAATCAAACTCTGCACATTCAAAATAAACTTTGCACAGCAAGTTTTAAAGCGTTCAACACAGATGTTGAACGCTTTTTTTGTCGTCCATTAATACTTTGGCATTCTAAAATGTATGAATTATGTAACTTATATATTTTTTATACAAGATAATCACTGCACAAGAAGTGTAAATTTACATTTTACAAAACAAATCATTTTTGAAATTACATATTAAATACATGCTTAGTGTTCGCTCCAAAATGGAAGTGAAAGAAGAGTTGAAAAAACTTGGGCTTCACTTTGTGTTTGTGGATATGGGCGAAGTAGAAGTAATGGAAGATTTAACCACAGCCCAAATCGAGTTGTTGAAGGATGCATTGCTTAATATAGGACTCGAATTAATGGACGATAAGAAAGCAATACTTATCGACAAAATTAAAAATGTAGTTATTGAATTGATTCATCAAACAGACGAATCTATAAAAACAAACTTTTCCGATTACCTGAGTGAGAAACTCAATCACAATTATACTTACATGGCCAACTTATTTTCGCAAGTGCAAGGCAGCACTATTGAGCAATATATTATAGCGCATAAAATAGAAAAAGTAAAAGAATTAATTATTTACGATGAACTCAACCTTACCGAAATATCGTACAAACTCAATTATAGCAGTATGGCGCATTTATCCAATCAGTTTAAAAAAGTAACGGGCCTTACACCATCGCAATTCAAATTATTAAAATCCAAAAGCCGAATTGCAATTGAAGATGTTGGCAAAATTGAAACACCGAACAACGAAATTGACAATAGCGAAGCACTTTAATTACAGCAGAAAAAAAACCAACGAACATGAAAGCCTATAGTTTATTTATGCAAGCACCCATACCAATTTGCTCTTTTAGAGGTGATAAGTATGTCTTGGAATTTGCGAATGATTGCTATCTTCAAATATTGGGTAAAGACGAAAGTATTTTAGGAAAGCCAATCTTCGAATCGTTTCCCGAACTGATTGATCAAGGGCTTAAAGAAGTAATAGACGGGGTTTTGAGTAGTAGAAAATCGTTAAATATAAATGAACACGAATTCATACTAACCAAAAACAATATTAATACTGTTTGTTATTTTAATTGTGTTTATCAACCCATAGTAGAACCGGATGATTCGTGCAAAGCGGTGCTTGTAATTTTTGTAGACGTAACCGAAATGGTTATTGCCAAAAATGCAAATGCAAAATCGCAACAAAAATTATCGGTAGATTTAGACCATGCAAATAGCGAACTCTCTTATCAAAGAGAAGAGAAAATAAAACGTGCCACTGAGCTTGACATTGCAAACATAGAACTTGCTTATCAGGATGAAGAGAAAGGTAAACGTGCAGATGAGTTAGGCATTGCAAACATAGAACTTGCATACCAGGATGATGAGAAAAGAAAACGTGCTGCAGAGTTAGGAATAGCAAACGAAGAACTTGAATTTCAAGTTAAAGAAAAAGAAAAACGTGCTGCGGAATTGATCATTGCTAATCAAGAACTTGTTTTTCAAAACAACGAAAAAGAAAAGCGGGCTGCAGAATTAATCATTGCCAATAAAGAACTCATTTTTCAAAACAACGAAAAAGAAAAATGTGCTGCTGAGTTAGTCATCGCTAATAAAGAACTTATTTTTCAGAACAACGAAAAAGAAAAGCGGGCTGCAGAATTAATTGTGGCAAACCTGGAACTTGTTTTTCAAAACAACGAGAAAGACAAGCGGGCAGCAGAGTTATTGGTTGCTGACAAAGAAATTGCTATACAAAGTGAGGAAAAAGCAAAACGAGAAAAAGCAAATATTGAGCTCGAAGCACGCAGCTATAATGAAAGGTTAACATCTCAATATGCACGTAGTTTAATTGAAGCAAGTTTAGATCCTCTGGTAACTATTTCCATGAATGGAAAAGTAACAGATGTGAATGAAGCATCGATAAAAGTTACAGGTATAGCACGCGAAAAGCTTATAGGAACTAATTTCTCCAATTACTTTACCGAGCCTGAAAAAGCCAAGGAAGGTTATGAGCAGGTTTTCGAAAATGGCTTTGTGGCTGATTACCCGCTCACCATAAAACACCTTAGCGGAAAGTTGATAGATGTTTTGTATAATGCTTCTGTATATAAAGATGATGAGGGAAGAGTACTTGGAGTTTTCGCTGCGGCAAGGGATGTTACAGCACAAAAATTACTTTCCAATTATTCGCTCAGCCTTATCGAAGCCAGCCGCGATCCTTTATTCGTAATCAGTCCGGCCGGGTTAATCACCGATTTGAATCATGCTTCCGAAAAAATTACTGAACTTAACCGTGAACAATTGGTTGGCACAAATTTCGACAAATATTTTACTGAGCCACTTAAAGCGCGCGAAGGTTACTTGCAGGTTTTCGAAAAAGGATTTGTAGCTGATTTTCCATTAACCATAATGGATGGCAAAGAAACACCTGCATTGTTTAATGGTTCGGTTTATACTGATGGAAATAATAATGTAATAGGTGCGGTGGTAGTAGCGTGTGTGATAATAGAGCAAAAACGATTTGAAAAAGAATTGACCGAGTCGCGCGTCTTAGCTGAATTGGCAGCGGCAATTGCCGAAGAAGCAAAAGATAAAGCAGAAACTGCAACACGCAATGCAGAAGATGCTGTGAAAGCAAAGCAGCAATTTTTATCGAACATGAGTCACGAAATTCGTACACCTATGAATGCCATTATTGGGTTTACAAAAGTGGTACTGAAAACCGAATTAACATCAAAGCAAAGAGAATATTTAACAGCCATAAAAATAAGTGGTGATGCATTGATAGTACTCATAAATGATATACTCGATTTAGCAAAAGTAGATGCGGGAAAAATGAAGTTTGAGCAAACGCCTTTCAAAATGGCCATGTCGATTTCATCTATGTTGCATTTGTTTGAAACAAAGATTCAAGAAAAAAATCTTGAACTAATAAAAGAATACGATACCAAAATTCCTGATGTGTTGATTGGTGACCCGGTTCGCCTGCATCAAATAATTCTGAATTTAGTAAGTAATGCTGTAAAGTTTACAAATGATGGAAGTATAACTGTAAGCGTAAAATTGCTAGAGCAGGATGAGAAAAAAGCTACGTTAGAGTTTTCGGTGAGCGACACCGGCATTGGAATTCCTGCGGATAAAATAGGAAGAATTTTCGAAAATTTTCAACAAGCATCGAGTGGTACATCGCGCCTGTATGGTGGCACAGGGCTGGGTCTTGCTATAGTTAAGCAATTGGTAGAACCACAAGGAGGCATCATTAGTGTAAAAAGCACATTAGGCAAAGGGTCCACTTTTAGTTTTATTTTGAGTTTTCAAAAAGCAAACGAACATTTCGAATTGGAGCAACAAGAAGTGAACCTGGATACAGAAATAAAAAATATAAAAGTGCTTGTTGTAGAAGACATTGCACTAAACCAATTGCTGATGAAAACATTGCTGGACGATTTTGGCTTTGAACGTGACATTGCCGAAAACGGAAAAATTGCAATCGATAAACTGCAGGAAAAAACATACGATATCATTTTAATGGATTTGCAAATGCCGGTAATGAATGGATTTGAAGCCACCGATTATATTCGCAATACATTGAATTCGAAAATACCAATCATTGCATTAACTGCCGATGTTACAACAGTTGATTTAGCAAAATGCAAAACAGTTGGTATGAATGATTATATAGCTAAGCCGGTTGACGAAAAAATATTGTATAGCAAAATTGTAGGGCTGGTAAAAAAACCTGCCGCTATAAAAATGAAAAGCGAAACAGTACCTGGCAACGTTGACATTAAACAAGAAAGGTGTATCGATCTAGATTATCTTACACACCGCACCAAAGCGAACCCCGAATTAATGATGGAAATGATTTCGCTTTATCTGGAACAAACACCATCGCTTATTACTTCGATGAAACAAAGTTTGCATTCCAAGGACTGGCCTTTGTTACATGCATCCGTTCACAAAATGATTCCTTCGTTTTCCATCATGGGTATAAGTATCGATTTCGAAAATATGGCAAAAAAAGTTCAGGAGTATGCCAGCACACAAATGCAAACCGACAGCATCAGCGACCTGGTATTGCAATTGGAAAGCATATGCACACAAGCTTGTATAGAATTAACAGAAGAATTAAACATGATAAGAAACACAAAAAAATGAAAACCGAAAGTATGGCCGCCAACAAAGTAGAATTAGTAAAATTATTCCTGGTGGATGATGATGCATTGTTTTTGAAATTATTATCCATTCAATTTAAAGAACATGCTAATTTCGAAATAGAAACTTTTACATCAGGTGAGCGTTGCATACAAAGTTTAACGCACTCACCCGATGTTATTATTTTAGATTATCATCTGGATGGTATAGATAAAAAAGCAATAAACGGCATCGAGACACTTGATAGAATAAAAGCTTTTAACCCCGACATTCCGGTGGTGATGCTATCTTCGCAAGATAAAATTGATGTAGCCATTAGTTGCATGCACCATCGTGCTTTTGATTACGTTGTAAAAAGCGAAACGGCTTTTGTGCGCTTGCAAAAAATTATCACCACCATTTTTAAATACAAAAAAATGGAAAAACAATTGAACTGGTATATGGATAGAATGTAATTGCGTTGTAGCATCCTTCATATTTTATTAGCCCAAATTATTTTTTCATAAATGTGTAGTGTTCACTATTTATAATTACAACTGCCACCAGTTATAAAGCTCGCTTTTAACAATATTGTCATTCCGTTTTATTTTTTCGTGTGAATGAATTTAGTAATTATCAAATTTAATTATGTAATCAATCATGGTACCGGGTTATGCAACTTTGCAGTGTTTCATTTACCTATGAATGAAAAGCGATTAAAAAAAATCAATTAAATCAAAGCCGATGTATACTAAAGAAAACTCAGAAAATTGGTTTCATAAAACACCTGTCAACATGTTGCCATTGCATGATGTGATAAACAAAAGTATTAGCACCATAATTAAAAACAAAATCCTGCGATCGTTTGCCCTGAGCTGGCTTTTGCATAAACTCGAAATAAATGTGGAAGTCAGGCAAGGTCGTGCAATGCTTACGGGAAAAGTAGCATCGCAATTTCAAAAAACAGAAGCAGAATCAATTGCCCGTGAAACACAAGGAATATCGGAGGTGCAAAATAAACTTGAAGTAGAACCTATGATTATTGTATCTGATTAATTTCGATAGATGCTTGAAAATAAAACTATCAAAAATCGCTGTTTGCCTAACGTAAAATAATTTTTTAAATAAAAAGCCGCAGTCTTTTCATATCACAAAATAAACACTTAACACAGTTCCTAAATAAATATAAGAATGAAAAAAATAATTTTGATTTTAAGCATTGCCACTATAACCGGCTTGCAATCGTGTGCACCAGGCTACTCAGTGCAACAACCTATTTATGCAGAAGGTGCGCGCCCTGCAACTCCAGGCGCCACACATGTATGGGTCGATGGTGATTGGCGATGGAATTACCGCCAACACAAGTATGCATATCGCAATGGATATTGGGCCAGGCCATATCGTGGGCGAACATTTCACTCAGGATCCTGGAAACATGGACCACGCGGTTATCGTTGGATTAAAGGCACATGGCGGTAATCCTTTGTATGCTTAAACGCGATTGGGATTTGCTATTTCAGCAATCCCGAAGTGTGAAATATGTAATACAAAACTCAAAAGATATAACAGTGTACACTCCAACCAAAGTTCCTTTGTACCAGTATAAAAAAGTAAAATAAAACGATATTAAATTTAAAAAATTATGAAAAAATATTTAATCATTGCTGCAGTAGCAATATCTGCTTCGGCATGTAACCAAAAAGAACTTGCCGATGCGCAAGTGAAAAACGATTCGCTTGAGTCGGTTGTCATTCAGCGTGACATGACATTAGATGAGTTTATCACCTCATTTAATGAAGTGGAGCAAAATTTAGATTCCGTTGCATCCAAGCAACAAATCATTGCCATAAATTCTGTAACTGATGGAGAATTAAAACCATCACAAAAAGCAAGAATCAATGCTGAAATTGAGGCCATCAATAATTTGATGACAAACAACCGCAACAAAATTGCAGAGCTTGATAAAAAGTATAAATCCTCGGCAAATAAAAATGCCGCCATGCTAAAATCAATAACAACTATGACACAGCAACTGGAACAAAAAGAAAGCGAACTTGTAATGTTGAATGAGAAATTGAATAATCTAAATGCGCAAGTGGTGCAGTTGCAAACTTCTGTTTCAAATTTAATAGATGACGGCAATACAAAATCGCAAATTATTGCTGCCAACACAAGTGCACTGCATACCGCATATTATGTTGTTGGTAAATCAAACGCACTGCGCGAAGCTAAAGTAATTGACCGCACAGGTGGCTTGCTTGGCATTGGCAAAACATCTGAACTTAGTGACGAAATTGATAACAATAATTTTACACGCATCGATTATACACAAACTACAAGTATACCTGTTAACAGTAAAAATGTAAAGCTGATTACGAGCCATCCTGCCAGTTCGTACACATTACAAAAAGATGCAATTGACGAAAAATTCTGCATCAACCTGGTGATTACAAATCCAGAAAAGTTTTGGAGTGCATCAAAGTATTTGGTCCTGGTAACAAATTAATAATTAAAATAAAATGGAAACATCAAATGGCAACAGCCAAACCAAATGGACTATGGACATGCTGCATAGCGAAATAGGGTTTAAAGTCAGGCATCTTATGATTTCGCATACAACCGGAAAATTCAAAATATTTGAAGCCAATATTTATACGGCCGGCAACGATTTTAAAAATGCTCTTGTAGATGTATGGATTGATGCAGCATCAATTTCAACAGGTGACGATAAACGCGATGCACATTTGAAGAGTAAAGATTTTTTTGACGCTGAAGTTTATAAGCAAATTTCTTTCACATCAAATATGATGAAACTCTCATCCACTCAGGACAGTTTCGATATGTGGGGAATATTAACCATGAAAGGAATTTCGAAAAGGATAAAACTCAATGCGCAATTTGGAGGGATAGTAAAAGACCCTTGGGGAAATGAGAAAGCAGGGTTTACCATAACCGGAAAAATAAACAGAACCGATTGGGGTTTAATTTGGAACAGTGTATTGGAAAACACCGGACTGATGGTGGGCGAAGATGTAAATATATTGTGCGAAATAGAACTTGTGAATGCAGGGCAAAAGGATTTAACAATGGAATTGATTGCTGATAATAAAGCCACGTCTGAAATGATATAGACTTTTGCTAAAGGTAAAATAATAACCTTAAAAAACATGCAGATGCAACATCAGGTGAAAATAAAATCGATTACAAAAGTGACTGGCGATGTATTGAAAATTGTAACCGAAAAACCTGCATTATACAAGTTTAATCCCGGCCAGGCAACTGAGATTACATTAAATGTTGATGGCTGGAACGATGCAAGGAGGCCTTTTACTTTTACAAGCATACCTGCAAATGATTATTTGGAATTTACCATTAAAACATATGCAGGTCACAAAGGAGTTACCAATGAATTATTGAAACTAAAGCCAGAAGACGAAATTAATTTGCATGATGTGTTTGGTGATATTGAATACAAAAACGAAGGGACTTTTATTGCCGGTGGCGCAGGGGTTACACCTTTTATTTCTATACTCCGGTACCTGAATTCGCGCAATGAAATAAGTAACAACAAATTAATTTTTGCAAACAAAACCAAGTCGGATATAATTTATGAAACAGAACTGCAAGAAATGCTGGGAAGTAACTTTATAAATATTTTATCTGAAGAAAAATCAAATGAATATGCATTTGGAAAAATAAACGAAGATTTTATAAAATCAAATTCCGGGAGTTTAAATCAAATGTTCTATGTGTGTGGTCCACCGCCAATGATGCAGGCAGTGTTGAAACAATTACAAAATTTGGGGGTTAGCAAAACCGCAATAATCACTGAAACATTTTAACTGCACAGTTGAATAGGTTTTACAATCAAATATAAATTAACAACAGGATAAATAATACTAATAGTAAATACCATGAAAGAGGCACAAACAAATATATTTATTGTCGATTCAAACAAAACTTTATCGCAGAGGCTAAGCGATTATTTATATTTAAAATTTGGCAGCAGGGTCAACATAAATAGTTTTGACACCGAAGCAGGTTGCCTGGCCAAAATAAACAATGGCATACAATTAGTAATACTGTCGAATAACGTGAAAGATGCCAATGGAGGCAGCCTTGTAAAATCAATAAAAGAGAGCAATTCGGAAACAGATGTAATCATCTACACCACCAACGAGAACGTGTATGCCACTATTGAAGCATTTCGAAATGGCGCTTCCGATTACATTATAAAAAGCAACAAATCATTGCGAAGCATTTCGCAGTATATTTCTAAAAAACTTATTTATCCTATCGAATTTATTGTAAGCGAATTTGGCATAAATAAATATCTCGCCATGTTTTTAGTTTCGTTTTTAACCCTGATTATTTCAGCAATTGTAACTATGCAAATTATGAAATAGCATTTCGTAATGGCAGTAAGATGTGGCTTTTAAATCAGGAAGTGAAGTTTGAATATGCCAAACACAAAAAAAATATTTCTCTATATTATATCAATATTCGTTTTGGTATTGATTATCGCGATTCTGTTTGTATCATATGGAACCAAATATGTTATCGAAAAATATGATGAAAAATATCTTGGCCGAAACATTACCCTTAGCAGTGCTTATGTAAACGTATTAACTGGCGCTATCCGTTTAAACAATGTCTCGATATACGAATTTCAAAGCGATAGTGTTTTTATATCGGCTGATGCGATTGGAATAAACATTTCATTATGGAAGTTATTTGATCACACTTTCGAATTATCGGAAATAACCATAAACCATCCGGCAGGCATTGTAATTCAAAATAAAAAACAACTAAATATTACCGACCTTATTAAGAAGTTTTCATCGAAGATTGATTCTGGCAGCACATCGTATTTTGAACATATCAATTTACTCAATGTGAAAATAACCGATGGTACTTTTACTTTTCGCGAAAATGAAATACCCATAGATTACACTATTAAGAAAGTATTCATCGAGAGTGAGGGTAAACACTGGGACACTGATTCGATATCGACAGCGTTTTCGTTTGTGCCCCAAAGTGATAGTGGTGATGTGAAAGGCAGGGCAACTATAAACTTAAAAAATCTCGACTACAAACTCGCAATATCAGTACACAACCTCGATTTAAATATTATAGAACAATACCTTAAAGATATTACAAACTATGGAAGTTTTAAGGCCACATTAGACGCTGATGTAAACACGAACGGAAATTTTAACGATGAAGAAAATGTTACCATAAAAGGTCAAATAGCCATCAAAGATTTTCACTTCGGCAAAAATGCAGAAAATGATTTTGCTTCGTTCGATAGATTGATTTTGGCTATTCGGGAAATAAGTCCAAAGAAATTCATTTATACATATGATTCCATTTCATTGCTCCATCCATATTTTAAATATGAACGCTATGAAAAGCTGAATAATCTTGAAACCATGTTTGGCGAAAATGGAAACAATATTGCAGCCGCAAATGCCGATAGCGCCAGGTTCAATTTAGTGATTGAAATTGCCAAACACATAAGAGTGTTATCGAAGAATTTTTTTGCCAGCCATTTTAAAATAGACCGGTTGGTGTTGAAGGATGGCGAAATAATATTCAATGACTATTCGTTTGGCGAAAAATTTTCTTGCGCATTAGATCCGCTCAATGTTGAAGCCGATTCGATAGACGAAAAAAGGAACCGTGTTGAAGTAAATGTTAAAGCCGCAATAAAACCCTATGGCAGTGCCACTCTTGCGCTGAGTATTAATCCTAAAGATAGCAGCGATTTCGATTTGAAATATAATTTTCGAAAAATGTCGGCTGCAATGTTCAACCCTTATATTATACCTCTTACTTCATTTCCGCTGGATCGTGGTACTGCAGAAATACATGGTGACTGGCATGTTACTAATGGAAATATTTTAAGCAACAATCATTTAGTAATAATTGATCCCCGGCTTGCTAACCGGCAAAAAAATAATGCCTCTAAATATATTCCTATGCGATTGCTAATGTATTTTGTGCGCGAACAAGGCAATGTAATTGATTACGAAATTCCCATTGCCGGCAACCTGAATAATCCAAAATTTCAGCTTCGCGATGTGGTGATGGATGCTGTAGAAAACCTCTTTGTAAAACCTGTAACTACAGTTTATCGTACACAGGTAAAAAATGCGGAAAGCGAAATCGAAACATCACTTATGTTGAATTGGGAAATGACACACCCCGGCCTGAATCCGAAACAAGAAAAATTTTTAAGAAAGCTGGCCAATTTTCTTGACGAAAACCCCGATGTATTGATAACAGTAAGTCCTCAATTATTTTCGGCAAAAGAAATGGAGTACCTGTTGTTTTACGAAGCCAAAAAAAAATATTTTATAGCAGAGTTGAATAACCATAATCCGGTCATTAGTGAGTAAGATTCTCTTTTCATTAATAAATTATCTATTAGTGATTCGCTTTTTAGTAAGTATATAAATAAAAAAGTGGAAGGCAAAACACTATTCACCATGCAGGAAAAATGCTTAAAAATAGTCGATCAGCATGTGATAGATGATGCATACAAGCATATTAACAACGCTCGTAAAGCAACGTTTATGAAAACTTTCGAACTGCGCGATGTGCAAAATCAAATAGTAATGAAGTCAAATAAAAATGTGGTGCCATACAATGGACATTCATTTTACAAAATAGATTATAAAAATGAATTGCCCCAATGGCTTTTAAGTGCTTATGGCAAAATGATGAAAATGAATAATTCGCCAACACGCAACAAAATGAAAAAAAAGCGCGCAGAAATTAAACTTTAGTATAAAAAGCGTAACCACATTTATATTGTTCATACCTGCCTATCTTTGAATGATGCAAAACTTTTGTAAAATAATGTAAAATATTTTTTCCGGCTGAGCAACATTTTTGCAACATACTTTCAAAACAAAAACATTTAAATAAACGAGTAACACAAATAAATTATGCGAAAACTATATGCACATGCCGAAAGAATATTCGAAAAAGTTGTAACGTTTGCAACTATCATGCTTGGCAACTCCATTACATTTATTTTAGCATTGTGTCTGGTGATATATTGGCTACTGCATAAGGAATTTTATTTGCAAAATTTGCACGAGTGTATTCGCGATGTTATACATGGCATTACTTTTTTAAGCTTATTTATTATTCAAAAGTCGTTTAACAAGTTTGCCGCTTCGCTGCATGTAAAAGTGAATGAATTGGTTGTAACCCACGAGCCAGCAAACAACGCTGTGATAAATGCAGAGGAAAAAACAGAGCGCGAATTAATTATCATGGCCAAGGAGTATGCTATACTTCTTGACAACGATAAACCAGAAGAGTAACCTAAAGCAACACCAATATTTTTGGTTTTAATAGTCCATATAATACAATATGGAACACTTTACTATTGTATAAAAATATGTAACCCCATGCTGCCAAACAATATGTAGTTATTATCAGGTATCAATAAAAAAAAATTTTAAAAAATGGAATTTAATAACCCAACAAAGCGGATAATGAAACAATGATATAACAAAAGGAAAATATTGTGTAATGTTTTAAAGGCCATTGACCGCCATCTTTGCATCATAAAATTTTAAAACAAAAACAAAATGACAAATTCAAAGAAAAACATTTTTAAATCTGTAGCATTGTCTGCATTTCTTTTAATGGCTACAGTAAACATTAAAGCGCAAAGCAAAGGCGAAATAGGTATACGCTTTATGCCTACATTTTCATCGTTCGATATTAAAAGTGTGAATGGCGGAGTTATAAAAGGTAAGCTTACATTAGGTTACGGCATTGGCGGGTTTGTCGGCTTCAATTTGTCGCCATATGCAGGTGTGCAGGTAGAAGTAATATATAGCTCACTAAAACAAAAATATGTGGACCAGAACGTAGAACAAAAGATAAACTTAACGTATGTCAATATTCCCATTTTAGCATCATTCAATTCAGGCAAAATGAAACCGGTGAATGTAAATGTGGTATTTGGACCTCAGATTGGCCTAAAGGTTGGCAGCTCTTTGGTAAGTAAAGCAGGAGAAGGAGCAATAATTATTCAGCCTGTATTGAACGTAAAGAAAAGCGATATAGGTTTTGCATACGGTGCAGGAATTGACTTCGCTATGAATCCGGCTAAAACATTCCGTCTTGGACTTGGCTTTCGCGGTGTATATGGTTTGTTTGACATTAGTAACAACTCTAAAACAACGACTGCAGATTCATATTATATTCTTGACCGAACACATATAAAAACAAATTCGGCATACGTTGGAGTTTCATTTTTGTTCTAGTAGTTTCTTAATGAATTAGTTTTTAAAGGGGAAAGCAAAAAGCCTGTTTCGTATGAAGCAGGCTTTTGTTTTCATACCAATCGCAGAAAGACAAAACATCATAATACTACTTCGCTAAATCAACATTAAAAAAAAATAAAATGTGGAATAAAGAAACGTCAAAAATGTTATCAGATGAAAACGAACATCTGAACAAGTTACATCAAATAGTACAAGACACATTAGTGGCTGAAAAACTTATTGTTCGCAATCTGCAAAACCCACCTGAGGAAATACTTACCGTAGGGCAAAATATTTCGGATAAGGTTGCCCGCTTTGGTGGTAGCTGGAGGTTCATTATCTTATTTGGCATTGTATTAACATGCTGGATAATTTTTAATGTAGTTGCTATTGGCAAATTTAAATTCGACCCGTATCCATTCATACTCATGAATCTCGTTTTATCGAGTATTGCTGCCTTGCAGGCACCGGTGATAATGATGAGCCAAAACCGCCAGGAAGAAAAAGACAGAATGCGCAGTGAAAACGATTACATGATAAACCTTAAAGCCGAAATGCAGGTAAGAAGCCTCAATCAAAAAGTAGATTTGTTATTGGAAGAAGAAATAAAAACATTATTCGAAACGCAGCAAAAACAATTTGCTTTGCTTACCGAAATAAATCATAAGCTTGATTCACTATTAAAAAGCAAGGTGTGAATTTTGTAAAAGTTACTTGGTAATATATAACAAAATCCCAAGCCAGTTGTCGCATCTTTGTTGAGTGAAAATTAATTCACAAAATAAAAAAATAAAAAGATGAACACAACAGAAGGAAAAGGGAATTGGAACGAGTTGAAAGGAAAACTCAAACAAAAGTACGCATCGCTTACCGACAATGATTTATTGTTTGTGGAAGGCAAAAAAGACGAGATGCTTGGAAAGTTGCAAATAAAGTTAGGTAAAACAAAAGAGGAATTGCACTCAATAATTTCGGCACTATAATTTACACGAGTGAATAAATATCGCTCGATAAAATATTGAGCGATATTTATTTCATTCAAATACTAAAACAAATTAAAAACAAAAAAAATGAAGAAATCAATTTTAAACATTATCGGCATAGCAACAATTTCAGCTATGGCACTTACCAGTTGTAAGACATCGGCCGACAAGGTGGATGCCGCACAGGAAAACGTAACAGAAGCAGAGCAGGACCTTAATAAAGCAAATGAAGAGTTAACACTTGAGGTGGCAAAATTTCAGGCCGAAAGCGATAGCCAGATAATTGCAAACGAAAATGCCATTGCCGAAATAAATGCAAGTATTGCAAATGAAAAACAGAAAGTGAAAGAAAAATTAAAAAAACGAAATGCGGAATTAGAGGCAAAAAATAAAGAAATGAAAAACAAACTTTCAGGCTACAAAGCAGATTCGAAGGACAACCTGGAAGCATTCAGAGTAGAACTAAAGCATGACATGAATGAACTTGGGCAAGCACTTAAGGATTTCACAAAGAACAATAAATAGTAAAATCGAATTAGAAGTGACCGGCTAAGTTTAATTTATGCAACAGGCTGTTGTGGTTGATAAGTACCACATACAAGAATGCTTTCTACTTCAATGTTATCGTATAAGGTTTATATGTTATTAATTTGATGGAGCAAAAAATGCGAAACATTCACGAATTAGAAAAGCAAATATTTCGTGTGACTTATATCATTCAGCAAAAATTTCCACAGTTGTATGAATTGCTAAATGAAACACCATTGTTTCTATCGTACCAGGAAAAGGAAATAACAATAAAAGAACTCAGCCAGTATTTAGAGTCTCTTATTGCACAACTAAAAACGTACGAACAAAATGACAACGCTGCAAAAACTGAAAGGCACCATCTAAAATAAATCCTCTGCCACGTCTTCACTAAACAGAAGGAAATAAAAATTTGCTTTTGCCTTTTACAAACATTCGTTTCGGTGAAGAATGGAATATTTATCTCGCACACCGAAAATTCAATACCTGCATTTTTTGTATTCAAACATTCAAAATATAAATTTCAAAACACAATTTAAAAAATAAAAAAATGGGAAATCTACTTTACACTATCGCAGTAATTTTAATTATTGTTTGGGCCATAGGCTTTTTTGCCTACAGTGCCGGTTCTATTATTCATGTGCTGCTGGTTGTAGCTGTTATCGCAGTGCTTTTAAGAATTATTCAGGGAGAAAAAATCATAAAAAAGAAAATATGAAAACAGGAAAAGTATTATTGGGCGTGCTTGCAGGTGTTGCAGCAGGTGCCGTACTGGGCATTTTATTTGCCCCCGAAAAAGGATCGCGCACACGCAGAAAAATTCTGGATAAAGGCGAAGATTACGCAGAGGGGTTGAAAGATAAAATGGACAACCTTTGCGATACCATGACAAATAAATATGAAATGCTTCAAGACTTAGCAAAAGATTTAGTGGCAAATGGTAAAGTAAAATATGATGATACCAGGAATGGCATAGCAAGCGCATACAAAGACGCTAAAAGCATAATATCGTAAAATTGATATTGCATAACATTGGCTATTGAAGTACTTCGATTCAGCAATGTATTGCTTTGGCAGTGCTGATGTCTTATAGTAAAATCAGCACGAATTAATATTACTGCCCGCTTCCATGAAAGCAAAAAAAAACACTCAAAGATAATGATGAATAGAAATTGCGGGCAGCTACTTTTCTAAAAAAGTTTCTTTTCATTAATAATAAAAAATCCTTTGCCAAAGTTGTGCGAAGGCTTCGCTAAATTTAAAATCATCATCGCCCGGGTCGTGTACAGTGATGGTTACTTTGCCCTGCGACTTTGTAAGTGTATAATAAAACTTAAAAGTTTGCTCGGCAGTGTTTTTACTAAAATCGAAGCGGCCCCACTTTACTATATAAAAACGCGCTGTGGTATCGGTTACCGCTTCCATCAAATACTTACCCTGGCTAAACCAAATTACAGTATTCAATTTATCACCGGCATACTGCTGTTCCAAATTTCTATTCCTGTTGAAAGTTACAAAACGGGTGTTTTTATCTTTATCCCAAATAGAATATTCGCCCACACTTATCATACTGTCGTTATAAGCAATGCCTGCCCATAGCATGCCATTCAAAATTGCCGGTGTGGTCGACAGCTCCGTATACGGTATATGTTGCTGTTGCAATTGATTTGTAAATTGACGGTGCGCCACTCCTTTTACTGCCAATACACTTAACATATACAAATGGCTTACAACCATTGCTACTATTGCAAATTTCCGGGAATTTAAATTACTTCGCTTTCGAACCCATGCAGTAAAAAACCACACAAGCATTGGCAAAGTGTAAAGTGGGTCTATAATGTTGATGCTATTAAACGCAACCAGCTGATTGGTAAAAGGCAATAAAAATTGTGTTCCGAAAGTAGTGCACAAGTCAACAGTGGAATGAAGCAACATGGCCACCAGCCAAAGACCATACAGCGGCAAAAAATCCTGTTTCTTTTTGTACAGCAAATAGGTGATGTATGCCAATGGCAGTGCCAGAAAAAAATGCGTAAACGGAGCATGCGAATAACTGCGATGCATTTGTACATATGCCAGCGGGTCGTGATTGCCCATTGTTAAAAACACATCCAAATCGGGCACTGTGCAGGCAATAGCACCTATCAGCATCGCTTTTTTGCCAAGCTTGTGTCCCATTAATATTTCGCCAATGGCAGCACCAAATGCTACGTGTGTTACCGAATCCATAAGAAGTATAAAATATTAATTTTCTTCAATTTATTAAAAAAACAATGTGCCTTTCTAATCTTATGTTTTTGCTGTTCCGCTATCTTTTTTATTAATTCTATTCAATTCTAGCTCAACAATCCAAATATATTATCAAGCTTCTCTGAAATTTCTTTATTGATTTCATCGGGCTTCATAAGCATTATAAGTTGGTAATAATCTCTTTTAGAAAAGTCATTATACACGCCAAGTTTTTTATAGAACTCTGGAAAGATAACATCAAGCCATTCGTCTGATAACTTTGCTTTGTGCCACCAATCGTTTTTCAAATCTTTCAAGTAAAGTGGAACGGTTGAATCTTGAACAGCTTGCTTCATGGTGTCAACAAGTTTAGCGGAACCAATTGAAGGATATTTCGCTGCAAGAAGTTTTGCATGGCGATATAGCATTTCGGGTTGAGCAAAATAATTTTCAAGTTCTCTTCTTGTCCAACAGATAATTTTTAGTTTAGGATTGTCTTGAAGATTTGGCAGATTGTCAAAAAGAGCTAACCCTTTTAAGTCGGAAAAAATTTCTTGTAGTGAAGCAAAATTATTGATTGCCGTTCCTGGAACATTGTCGGCAGTGTATTGAACATTAGCAACTCTTAGCAAGGGTTCAACTTTATGATTTAGTTTGTTGGCAAAGTGCAGAAGCATTTGTAAGTCAGTAGAACCTTCAAGATAAAGAACATGTTTTTTTGCTCGGGCTAAATAGTATTTCTCCCAACCTATTTCAGTTAATGCCTTTTGATGTAACGGATTCTCTGTGGGGAAGAAGATTCATTTAATTCAAAAACTTTATTCTCAATCAAAGCGATAATCTTTGATGCTTCGGCTGCTTCGTCTAAAACTACTTCTGAATGGGAAGCAATTAGAATTTGAGAATTCATGTCATTAGCAACTTGGTTGATGAGTTGAAATGCTTCTCGCTGTCTGATAACTTCAAGGTGAGCATCGGGTTCGTCAAGTAACAAAATTGTATTGGGGTTTGCATACATGTATGAAAGTAAAAGTAATGTCTGCTGAAAACCTCTACCGCCTGACGAAATATCGTAACGGATTTTGTCCTCTGTGTATTCCAATTGAATTAACCCTGTTGCTTTAATAAACTCGGGTTTCAATAAGTCCGCACCAAACATTGACTTAACACCTTTGCAGAGTTTTAACCACTTTTCTTCTGGGTTATATCCTTTTGGATGTGGTGTGTCAGGATAAAGGATTTCGTAACAAATATTTCTTAGAACTTCGGCTGTTTTTCCCTCACCAAGTTTTCGTTCAATTGAACCTTGAGTAAGTTTGTCCTCATTGGTAGAAATACCCGACATTGGTTGGAGAAAGCCAAAGTGAATTCCTGCACCCGAATTATAAAGTTGAGTAATTTCTTTTGAACCGCTTATAATTCTACATTGAAATGATTCCGCATTTGAAAATTCAAATTCTGCTTTACAAACCCAATTTTTTCCCAACTCTTCACCTTGCAATTCCACGTGTAGCTTGACATGCTTGGTTTGTCCTTGCTCGTTCTTCTCTGTTACTTTCCGGTTTCTCCATAAAAATCTTGCATCTGCGATTGGGCTATTCAATAAATCTTTGCGGTTGATTGTAACAGAACCATTTCTTCCTAAATCCTTTTTTTGGTGTGCTTGAATAAAATTCGTCACGCCAATTTCCCACAAGCACAACGCTTGAAATATTGTTGACTTGCCAGAGTTATTAGGTCCAATAACAACGACTGATTGAGAAAGTGGAAAGGAAATTTTCTCCAGTTTTTTAAAATTGTTTATCGTTACTTTAGTTATCATTTTATATTCTTTGTGTTTTCGGACTGCAATTTAGAGTTTAATCGGTTGCAAAAATATGATTCTATCCGTTCATTTTTGTATTGAAAAACTGTTGGTTCAAAGTTGGTGAGTTGTAATTTGCATTGCTGCTTTTAAACTGTGCCCTTTTATACCAAAAGTTAGCAGGTTTTTTCAAAAACCTGCTTACTTCTGGTAATGCCGAACAACTTCAAAAGAAAAATTTTCCAAAACCTAAGTTGCTTCGGTATAAGTAAATTATGCACCATTAATTTTTCCATTCCTCTATATCTATATTTTTCCTGCAAAGGAATATTTCATCCTTCATGCTGTTCGATCCTATTATTACAATCCGGTTACCGGTATATTCTGTCATTAACGATTGATACCACACCGTGCCTTGTGCATCGAGATTGGTAAGTGGTTCATCTAAAAAAAGATAAGGCGAATTGCTCATAATAGCCAACGACAATTTCAGGCGTTGTTTCATTCCCGATGAAAAATATTTTATCTGTTTTTCTTTCGCCTGTTCCAATCCACATTTGCTTACAAACTCTTCTATCGATTTCAGATTGTTATTCATTTGCTTAAACTTAAAGTAAAAATTTACCTGTTCGCTCAATGTAAATTCTTCTATCAGGTCCATGTATGGGGCAGCATAGCTAAGGTGTTGATAGCAGTTATTTGTATTCACCTGCAGGTTGGCAATTGCATATTCCACCTTACCGGCCGATGGCTCCACATAGCCGGCAATTACTTTAAGCAAGGTGCTTTTGCCCGAACCATTGCTGCCAATAATGGCAACCCCTTCGCCATCGTATATGGTGGTGGTTATGTTGCGAAATACTATATGCTTTCCAAATTTTTTTGTAATGCCCGAAAGTGTGATAGATGCCAAGGGTCAATCAGTTAATTATCTAATTGCGGCATATATCCTTTCATAATTCCGCGGGTAGCCTTGCGAATAAAATCAACAATATGATTGCGGTGTGGGCCGGCAGCACATTGCCCTTCAACCATTTCAAGTGCTTTAGGCACCGTGTGGTTTTCAACAAATATATAGCGGTAAATATTTTGTATTTCAGCAATCTCTTCGTTGGTAAATCCGCGTCTGCGCAACCCTACCGAGTTAACACCTATATATGCCAGCGGTTCGTGGGCCGATGAGGTGTAAGGTGGCACATCTTTGCGCACAAGCGAACCTCCGCTTATCATTACGTGCGAACCAATATGTACAAACTGATGCACGGCACACAAGCCGCCAATGATAGCGTAATCGTCAATGGTAATATGTCCGGCAAGGGTAACACCATTAGCAAGTATACAATGGTTACCTATCATGCAATCGTGTGCAACGTGTGTATAAGCCATCAGCAAATTATTTTTTCCCAACACCGTTTTGCCGGCAGCTATTGTTCCCTTATTCACGGTAACAAACTCGCGAATAATGGTGTTGTCGCCAATCTCTGCAAAAGTAATTTCACCCGCATATTTCAAGTCTTGCGGCACTGCACTTATTACTGCTCCCGGAAAAATATGACAACCCGCCCCAATGCGTGCGCCATCGAAAACAGTAACACTATTTTCTATTTTAGTATTGTCGCCAATCACCACATCATCGTGCACTACGGTAAACGGTCCTATGCTTACATTTTTACCTATTGTTGCTTTACTGCTTACTACTGCAAGGGGTGATATCATGTATATTATTATTAATTTTTCTTTACTATCGATGCCATCATTTCTGCTTCCAACACCACTTTGTCGCCTACGTATGCGCAACCTTTCATAAGAATAATTCCTCTGCGAATGGGCTGCAACAATTCCAAATCGAAAATAATGGTATCGCCCGGCAATACTTTTTGTTTGAATTTGGCATGATCAATTTTCATAAAATAAGTAAGGTAATTTTCGGGATCGGGCACTGTGCTAAGGGCAAGTATACCGCCTACCTGTGCCATGGCTTCTATCTGAATTACGCCCGGCATTATTGGGTTGCCCGGAAAGTGGCCTTCGAAAAACCACTCATTCATGGTTACATTTTTGAGCCCAACAACTCGTGTGTCGGTAAGCTCCAAAATTTTATCGACCAACAAAAACGGAAAACGATGCGGCAGTATCGATGATATTTTATTTATATCGTACACAGCCGGTTTATTCAAATCGAAAGTGCGCACTACGCTTTTCAATCGCTTCGATTTTATATGGGCTTTTATTTTTGCAGCAAATTCCACATTGGCCTTATGGCCCGGACGAGCCGCAAGTATATGCGCTTTGAGCGGTGTACCCACCAATGCAAAATCGCCAACTATATCAAGCAATTTGTGGCGTGCAGGTTCATTCATATAGTGCATGGCTATGTGATTCAACACCCCTTTGCCTTCCACTTTTATATCGGGTTTATTAAACACTTTGCGCAAATGGTCCATATCTGCATCGGGTATATCCTGACTTACAAGCACTATGGCATTATTCAAGTCGCCCCCTTTTATCAAATTATTTTTTAGCAATGGCATCAACTCATGCAAAAAAACAAATGTACGGCAGCGCGATATTTCCGAGGCAAACTCACGCATCGAATGTATTTGTGCATGTTGTGTGCCTAGCACATCGTTGTCGTAATCTACCATTACCGTTACCCTGAAATCGGCACTGGGCACTGCCAGCATTTCTACCTTGCGCGAAGGATCTTCGTAGGTCAGCGTTTCGTCAAGCACATAATATTTGCGCTCGGCCTTTTGTTGCTGCACGCCCACCTTTTGCAACGCCTCTACAAAAGCATGCGCACTGCCATCCATTATTGGCAACTCGGGGCCCGTAATTTCTATAAGGGCATTATCTATTTCGAGGCCGGCCAAGGCAGATAGTAAATGTTCGGTAGTATTTACACTCGCACCATTTTGCGTAAGGGTGGTGCCACGTGCTGTATCGGTTACATTGTCTACATCGGCCTGTACTTCGGGGTTGCCGGGCAGGTCGGTTCTGCGAAAACGGTAGCCATAATTTTCGGCTGCAGGCATTATCGTTACCGTGCATTGCTTGCCCGTGTGAAGCCCTACCCCACTTATGGTTACGCTGTTTTTTAATGTGGTTTGCACCAATCCCTCACCTTGTGTAACATTTGCTACGGTAGAAGTTTCTGCTGTTAATTCCATTTTATAACTTTTGGGTGCGCAAAGATAATCTTTTGTTTCAACGTAAAAAGCCCTGTATATACTTGCATCTTTCCGGTGTTTATTAAAATTCAAAGCTGATGCAATCAGAGTAGACAGGAAAAAAGGAAAATACTTTTTATTGCGGGGGCTGGTTAGCCCTCCGTTTGCAAATGGCTTTAGCCATTGGCAATAAAATACGCTACGCATGTTGCCCCATTACTTTTTTCTTTTGCACAAATTGAAAATTCGGTTTTATCAAACCAACAAAAAATTTATGATGGTATGCCGTTCTCAAATTTAATTGAACATTACATGCGAATAAAAAATTCCTCAAATAGTTTGCAGCATAATAATATTTTTACATTTGCTGCACGTTTATTCTCAACCTATGAATAAAAATGAAATATATTCCGTGGATATACCAACTGCTTCTCAAACTAACAACACGCTATTAACTATTGACAATAAAACACTTGAAAAAAATTGAAAGCCTTAAATGCAGATATAGTAGACAAAAAGCTTTGTATAGCCATGAGTTGGTGGACAGGCTAAAAAGACAAACCATCAAAATAATTACAAATGACAATTAAGGCTGAAAATATTTTAAAACTTACCGAGAGCGACTTACGACAATACAAGTTACACCTTGCTTGTTACAACGGACACGAACAGCCATTAACTGTTTATTTGCAAGGTTGGGACAGTTGGGTTGGTTGGAATGAATGGCGTGGAAATAAGAACGACTTTAACAGAAAATATATTTTTAGTTTAATTCAATTTTATCACGAACCTAACAAATGGCTTTTTGGCGGCATTTTTAAAGTAGCAAATAGACTTGAAGACTGGGCAGACACAGAAGTTGGTTATGAACTTGAATTAGTTGATTTACATAAAGAGTTAATCGGACGACTGGTAATTGACTTTTATCGCTATCAAGGTATGCGTGGGCGAGCATTTTTACTTGAAGGTTATTACAAGAACTTTGTTATATCTGAAATTCTTAAAAAACCATTTGACGGTATTAATTTTCCAGGATACGAAAATATTAACATTGACTTTCCAGAATTAGAGAAAGTTATCAAATATCAAAAGAATGACTGGAAAGGTGCATTGGAGAATGTGAAAGGTGTTTATATAATTGCTGACAAATCAAACGGAAAAAAGTATGTTGGTTCTGCATACGGAGACTTTGGTATTTGGTCAAGGTGGGCAGTTTACGTTGGGACAGGACACGGCTTTAATGACGAATTGACTAAAATAATATCCGAAAACGGCATTGACTATGCAAGACAAAATTTTAGATTCAGTTTATTGGAATATCGTTCTTTGCGAATTGACGACAACGTGATAATAAACAGGGAATCTTATTGGAAAGAAGTATTATTAACAAGGGGACATTTTGGCTATAACAAAAATTAAATGGTAAAGGACTAAAACATTGACGAAATGAAAACACCAGCAGGTAACAGCACATTTGCAAGAGGGGGGTTTCGTGCTCCTCAGACAGTTTTGTGGTTAATGAAAGTGCCGTTCTCCGAATGAATATTTGTGCTGAAAAGCCCGCCCATCGCAAATCTGCCAAACGTTACGAGCAACCCTAACAGACCGAAACAACAACTATGAACCAACAGAAAAAAACACCAGCCGCACAAATGGCACATTTGGTTTTGCCCGACACACCAGCCAACCCTTCGCAAAACCAAAAGAGCTAAAAGTTCCCAATGCTCGACTAAAGATGTGTAAAACTTTTTGTGGACTTTTTATGTCCATTTCAGAAGAGTTCTTATCTTTGGACAAAATTTGTCCTGAATGGCAACCGTAAAAAAACATACAACATTTGGAGAACAACTCAGACAACTGAGAGAAACTGCCGGTATGACTTTGAGAGAAGTTGCTGCAAATATTGAAATTGACCCTTCTCTACTTGCTAAAATTGAGCGTAACCAAAGACAGCCGACAAAACATTTAATCAAAAATATCGCTGACTTTTTTGAAGTTAATGAAAAAGAGTTGCTCGAAGAATTTTTGAGTGACCAGATTGCTTACAAAATATTGGATGAAGAAGCAGACTTGAATATTCTGAAAGTCGCAGAAGAAAAAGTAGCATATATCAAAACGTTGCGAAATGAGTAAAATAATAAATATCGAACCATTCAACCAAGAACTACCAAGTGACTTTGCAGACAGGTTAGGTATAAATTACACCCAACAAGTAACAGCTAAGCACAAGAAAGAAAACGGACAATTTTTTACTCCGACACCAATTGCCCGACTTTTGGCTTCTTATTGCGATTTAAGTAAAGCATCAATTAAAATTTTAGACCCTGGTTGCGGAACTGCAATTTTATCGTGTGCTTTGATTGAGCAAATCACATATAACTCAAACGATATTGAGCGAATTGATTTAGTTGCTTATGAGACCGACCTTGAATTAATTCCGTTTTCACAAAAAGCACTTGATCATCTGAAAGAATGGCTTTTGAATAAAGGTGTTCAATTCAACTATGTGCTACTCAAATCTGATTTTGTTCTAGACAATGCTTCTATTCTTAGAGAAAATAAGTTGCCAAGTTTGTTTGAAGAAACAAAGAAGGTTGATGAAGATTTCGACATCATTATTTCTAACCCACCCTATTTCAAGCTTTCCAAAGATGATAAAAGAGTATTTGCTTCACAAGAGTTAGTCAGCGGGCAGCCCAATATTTATTCAATTTTTATGGGAATTGCAGCGAAATTACTTTCTGAAAATGGTGAACTAATATTTATCACACCAAGAAGCTTCGCATCAGGAAATTATTTCAAAGCGTTCAGAGAGCTGTTTTTTAATACAGTTCAGATTAAAAAGATACACTTGTTCAATTCTCGAAAAGACACCTTCAACCGTGATAGCGTTTTACAAGAAACTGTTGTAATAAAGGCAATCAGAGAAAAAATAGACCCAAACAAGAAAGTGCTTGTTTCTTCAAGCGCAGCCATTAAAGATATTTTTGAGCCAACAATAAAATATTTCAATTCTTCGGAACTCATTGACCTGAACTCAAAGGAGAAAATTTTGCATTTGCCAACAAGCGACAAAGAAGAAAGTATTTTGAATTTGGTTTCAAATTGGGAAAATGTTTTGAGTGATTTCAATATAAAAATTTCAACGGGTCCAGTTGTTTCGTTCCGTGCGTTAGACTATATCCAAAATAATTACGAAAACGGGACAGTATTTTTAGCTCCTTTGTTTTGGCTTCACAACGTAAACAAAATGATTTTGGAATGGCCAAAACAACTGAAAGAAAAAGGGCAATTCATAAGAATCGAAAGCGGCTCAAAATCTTTGTTGATACCCAACAAGAACTACATTCTTTTAAGACGATTTAGCACCAAAGACGACAAGAGCAGATTAATTGCAGCCCCTTATTTCTGCAACTATGCCAAATCGGATTATATCGGAGTTGAAAACAAAGTAAACTACATATATAGAAAAGACGGGCATTTAGACCGTGACGAAGTAGTTGGACTTTGTGCCTTGCTCAACAGCGAATTGTTTAACACTTACTTCCAAATCTTTAACGGTAATGTAAATGTAAGTGCTACAGAATTGAGAGAAATGAGATTTCCACCATTAAACAACATAAAAGAAATAGGCAATAAAATCATATTGTCCAATGATTATTCAATGAACAATGTAAACAGCATTGTGAATGAACTTTTTGAATTGGAAGTAATAATGAACTGATATGAGTAAAATAGAAGAAGCACAAGAGATATTAAGAGCGTTAGGACTGCCGCCAGCACAATACAACGAAATGGCGGCTTTAACATTTTTAGCGGTTTGCAACATCAAAGAAAATGACAAGTGGGCAAAAGCAACACGCCAAAGTTTAGGCGTTACAAAAGGGATAATGACTTTTGTAAATGAAAACTATGGTAAATCATACGCCCCAAACACAAGAGAAACTTTCAGAAGGCAAGTACTTCACCAATTCGTTCAAGCAAGAGTCGTTGATTATAATCCAGACAATCCAAGTCTTCCTGTCAATAGCCCAAGAGCACATTATGCCTTGACATCTGAAGTTTTGGAAGTCGTAAAAACATTCAAAACAAGAAATTGGAAGAATGCTTTGAAAAACTTCATTGATACAGTTGGTAAACTTTCGGAGGTCTATTTGAAAGAACGAGAATTGATTCAAATTCCATTAGTACTTCAAAATGGTGAAATTCTAAAACTTTCTGCAGGGAAACACAATGAGGTTCAAGCTGCAATAGTTGAACAGTTTGCCCCCCGGTTTGCAAATGGTGGAACACTGCTTTACTTGGGCGACACAGCCAAAAAAGGATTTGTTTGTTGACGAGAAAGGATTGAAGGACTTAGGAATACCGATTGACCAGCACAGCAAACTGCCCGATGTTGTAATTTATGACAATAAAAGAAAGTGGTTGTTTTTAATTGAAGCTGTTACTTCACACGGCCCTGTTTCTCCGAAACGACTTTTGGAATTAGAAGATTTTTTGAAAAACTGTAAAGTCGGAAAAGTCTATGTAACTGCTTTTCCTGATATGTCAGAGTTTAAAAAACACTCGAATAATATAGCTTGGGAAACAGAAGTTTGGCTAATGGAAGTACCTGACCATATGATACATTTTAACGGAGATAGGTTTATGGGGCCGAGATAAAAAAAATAAATATGTTTAATGAAAGTGATTTAAAATACTTAAAAAGACTAATTGGCAGGAACCAAGTTGTTCTTTTTTTAGGTTCAGGATTTTCTAGATCTGCTGAAAATAGGAGAAATGAGAAATTCCCAACTGGATTTGAATTAGGTAAAAAATTATGGGATTTTTTAGGGTATTCCGGAGAATACGATAGTACCCCTTTACCTGAAATGTATCAAGCATTTGTAAGTGCTCCAATTAAAAAGGAATTAAAAAAGGATTTTCTTGAGAGCAATTTATTAAGTGAAAGAATTCCTGAATTTTACAACTCAGTTTGTAATCCTTACTGGTACAAAATATATACATTAAATATTGATGATGTATTGAGTAAGGTTTACCGTAGATGTGGTAAAAGTATACAAGAAGGAGTTTACCCAAAAGACGAGTATATTGAAAGAGATATATCTCTTGATTCGACAAACATAATTTACCTTCACGGCAAATTACCTTGCGATCCGAATGATATAGTTTTTTCCACAAAACAGTACGCTAAAGCGCAATTATCACATCAACCATTATATGGTCAATTCGTTTATGATTATGCAACTAAGCCGACAATTTTTGTAGGTACGGATTTAAATGAACCCATTTTTGAACGTTACCTTGAATCAAGAGAAGGGAGAGAAGGTTATGCTGAAAGACGTCCAAGGTCATTCCTAATTTCTCCCTCCTTGTCTCCAGTAAAGGCTGATATATTAAGAAATCAATACAATGTACATCATATTGAAGGTACAACAGATGATTTTTTAGACTGGATAAAAAAATTAGCTGACGACTTACCAAAGAAAGAAGAAATACTTAGAGATACATTCCCAAACTTGTTGAACATACTGCAATACGCAGATTTAACGAAAACTTCTCATAAGTCGATTAATGAATTTGCTAAGTCTTTTAATAGAGTTCCAAATGAGTTGAAATTAGCCGAAGGAAGGTCTGGCTATCTTATGGGAGCATCTCCAACCTGGGATGATATTTTTAAAGAGCTAGATATCCAAAGAACCATCACTAATGAAGTTTTTAACTGTATAGAAGAAAAATTTCATAATAGTGTTCCTAATGATAAAATTAACGTCATTAATTTAATTGGGACTGCTGGTTCAGGTAAATCTACAATTCTAAAAAGGCTTAGTTTACAACTTTCTCAAAACGGGAGAACAGTGTTTTTGACATATTCCGATTTTATTCCTAGAGCAGACCAAATATTAGACGTAATATCTTCAATTAAAGAAAGTATTATTTTAGTGTTTGATAATGCAAAAAATGTTCTGCCTCAAATAATGAATATTATTAAAGAGTGTAGCAAATTAGAGAAGCCGCCAATTTTTATCATTTCTATCAGAAGCAATCATTATGATAAATTGAATTATTTCATTGACCCAGAATTAGTAAATAAACTGGATTTTAAAATACCAGACCTTGATGATGATGAAATAAAAACTTTAATTGAAAAACTTGAAAAATATAACTTACTTGGAATACTTCAAGGAAAAACCTCAACTGATCGTTTTAAGGAATTCAAATACAAAGCTAAAAAGCAAATATTAATTGCAATGAAAGAGGCAACTAAAGGTCTTAGCTTTGATGAAATTATAAGAGATGAATTTAATCAAATCAACTCTTATGAAGCTAAAACGCTATGTTTATGTGTTGCAATAAATTCAGAATTAGGCTACACCAATTCTATTCAAGATTTTGTTGGCTTTTCTAAAGTTACTCATTCAGAAGCTTTGAATTACTTACATACAATTTTAGCAGGGACGATTGTGTGGACTGGAAATAATAATGACCGATTTATATTAAGGCATAGAGTATTAGCAGATTATTTAATTAAATACTGTGCTGATATTGATATGCTTAAAGAATCATATATTAGGGTGCTTTCAATACTTGCACCTGAACTTAAAAGAAACTCAGGTCCATCACGAAAATTCAATTTGTACAAGTCACTTATTAATCATCACACACTATATCAAAGATTTAGAAAGAATATTGAATGCGCTAGAAATGTTTACGATTCTGTATCCTCATTTTTTAATGATGACTCACAATTTTGGCTTCAATACGGTTCCTTGGAAGTGGAAGGTGAAGGTGGCGATTTGAACCTTGCTGAAAATTATTTAGATCAGGCTGAATCATTAAGCCCTAACAATCCATATATTAAAAATGCTAAATCAAACTTGTATTACAAACAAAGTTTTTTCACCAATAATTTTATTCAGGCTCAAGAATGCAAAAGAAAAGCAGATGAAATAGCCCAAGAACAAATTTTATCAATTGGAAATGAAGACCCTCATATTCATCATATATTTTGCAGGGGCAATTATTACTTTATCTCAAAATGGGTAACTGAAAGAGCCGATAAATCTAGTAAACTTAAAGAACTAAAAAAGTTGATTGAAAGTGCAATAAAGATACACCCTAGAGATAAAAAGCTTGAAACTGCTCATCAAGCCATTACAAGATCATTTTTACAAATGGGTGTGAATGATATTGCGTTAACGGATCCTGAAATACCCGAATAATGCCAACCCTTCTCAGTCATACACATTGGCAAGCCCCGCAAGCCGACACTCAACCCAAAGCTTGCCAAAGAGTATGCCTGTCCAACGCTGAAAAGAAAAAATTAAAAATCTCTTTCCCTTCTAAAAATTTTAAAAACGCCAATACACAAACCGACACAAAAACATTCGAACAGTTGGTTGAAAAACTCAATATTGACAAGGGTTGCAAGACACGGACGACAAGAACGCAAGGGCATAACAGATAGTACTTCGTTTGGTGCGAAGCACCAAGAATGAAGGCCATGTTGCACTGAACCTTTGGTA
Source organism: Bacteroidota bacterium (assembly GCA_016717325.1). GTDB lineage: Bacteria > Bacteroidota > Bacteroidia > AKYH767-A > OLB10 > JADKFV01. The sequence goes on from JADKFV010000020.1 coordinate 104,880, forward strand.
GCTTTCGCAAGTGGCGTGAAGAACTTTTTGCTATGGGGTTTGCTGGTCGTGGCGGGGGCCTAACGGTAACAATATACGATTAATGGCATTTTTTGTAATGTAAAACACCACGTCAACTATTCCTTTTCAAATTTCAACTTCACTAAATTGAACTTGCTTACAAAAGCATCAATAAAGCTTACAACATTTTCAGTATCGATGTTGCAATCTAAACTTGATATTTCCATTTGATGCCGGCAGCCGCAGCTATGTGATGCATATTTATTTTTTATGCTAAGGTATGTTAGCGGTGTCGATGTAATTTTAATTTTACCACATGTTGTTAAGGTGCGTTGGTTGAGGAAATGGTTTTTTCACAGGCAGACGTTAGTCAGAATGCTATGACGACCGTGCAACATTCAACTGACAGAAAAATATTTTACCTTTGACATAAAATTTGACGACTATTGAAAAATGAAATTACCCAAGTATCCATTAGCATCAAGTGACAAATTGCTGACCTTTGAGTTTATTAGCGAAGGACAGAAAGGGCTAATTCATAAACTTGTGCGTTACCAACCGACCAACCTCAAGGACATTTATAATCTTGCTTTTGGCGACAAAGACCACTCAACCAGCGACATAGACGATACTGTAATTTCAAACAATGGTGACAGCGAAAAAGTATTAACAACAGTAGTTGCAACGCTTTACGCATTTACTGACAAATATCCTGACGTTTGGATTTATGCAACTGGCAGCACGAAAGCAAGGACACGTCTTTACAGAATGGGCATTACAAAGTTTCTATCAGAAGTTACTGCGGACTTTGAAGTTTTAGGAGAAAGAAATGACGACTGGGAACCCTTCAAAAAAAATGTTGAATACGAAGGTTTTTTGGTTAGACGGAAAAAGAAATAATTATTACTTTTGACAAAGTTACAAATTCATACTATGAAGATAACGACAGAATTAAAAAAGCGAAAAATTCCAATTGTGAAGATTGATATTTCATTGAACAAATATGACGACATCGTTTTGTTCCCTGACAAGTTGGAAAAAGCAAACGAAATGTTACGAAAAGTTGGACTTCCTAAACAATGGACAAATGAGAAGCACCATAGCTAACAGCACCTACAAGAAATTGTCGGTACAGTGGTTAAATGAAGCTTTGTTCTTCGTATCAAGTTCAGTGTTGGCAGGCAGTTTTCGTCTCCGAAATCGCCAACTTCTTAAACCAAAAAACCATCAGCCTTCGAAAAACCCATTTTGGAAAATTTTGCCAGCCGTAGCAATTCCTTAACTATTACCATATACGATTTATGCCTCTTGAAGTTTAAAATACCACGGCAACTATTCCTTTTCAAATTTCAACTTCACTAAATCGAGCTTGCAAACAAAAGCATCAATAAAGCGTACAACATTTTCAGTATCGATGTTGCAATCTAAACTTGTTATTTCCATTTGATGTCAGCAGACCTCAGCTATGTGATGCATATTTATTTTTTTACGAAGGTGCTTCAACATTGTTGTTGTAATTTCCATTTTTATCGCATGTTATTAACGTGTAACTGTGAGCAAGCGGTTTTTTCAAGGCTGACATAACAGTAAGTGTAGCGGTCATTGTGCTAAAAATCATGATAAGAGTTGACTTTCAAAAGACCATTTAAGCTTTTTGAAATACCTCATAACAACTTAAAAAGCATTATTTAGGCAAATAAGGTTTTTTTTATAACCTTATTTTGTATATTTGCCTCCACTATGGCACTAAATCCTTTTTCAGCAGAACAAATAATAGCAAGGCTGCAATTTGAAAACCCTTGGTGGGTGACTGGTAGCTTAGACGGATATTACCAGTCGTTCAAGCCCCGCCTGTATTTCAATTTGTTTTACCCATTGGTAAAAAACACAACCGTTCACAGAGCGAGTGTATTAATGGGACCAAGACGTGTTGGAAAAACTGTTATGCTTTATCACACCATTCAACAATTAATTTTAGATGGTGTATCTCCTCAGAAAATTTTGTACGCCTCAATCGAAACACCGATTTATAATAACATACCACTTGACGAGCTTTTTACAATGGCGAAAAAAGCTACCGGAGACACATAGATGCAAATGGATGGTACATATTTTTTGATGAAATTCAATATCTAAAAGAATGGGAAGTTCACTTAAAAACATTGGTTGACGTTTACCGCAAAACAAAATTTATTGCAAGTGGTTCTGCTGCTGCTGCATTAAAACTAAAAAGCAATGAAAGTGGCGCAGGACGATTTACTGATTTTATGCTTCCTCCTTTGACATTCTATGAATTTATTCACCTCAAAAATTTAGGCGCTTTAATTAAAGCTGATACCATCAATTGGAAAGGAAACATTGCTATTTTTCTTCAACGACAAACATCACTGAATTAAACAAACATTTTATTAATTATGTGAATTTCGGTGGTTATCCTGAAGTAATATTTAACCAGGAAATACAAAATAATCCTGGCAGATTTATGAGAGCAGATATCATTGACAAAGTATTGCTTCGCGATTTACCGGGACTATACGGTATTCAAGATGTTCAAGAATTAAATTCTCTTTTTACAACCATAGCATGGAACAGTGGACAAGAATGTAGCATAGACGAATTAAGTAAAAGTAGTGGCGTTAAGAAAACCACACTCAGACAATATTTGTCATACTTAGAAGCTGCTTTTTTAGTTCATATTGTAAAACGTGTTGACCAAAAAGCAGGACGCTTCCAACGAGAAAACTTCTTTAAAATTTATCTCACCAATCCAAGCTTACGCAGTGCGTTGTTTGCACCACTTGCAGCAGAATCAGACGGTATGGGAGCAATAGTAGAAACTGCCATATTTAGTCAATGGATGCAACGAACTTCATTTATTCCATACTATGCAAGGTGGAAAAATGGAGAGGTTGACTTAGTTAATATTAGTAGAAAAACAAACAGACCTGATTGGGCGGTAGAAATTAAATGGAGCAACAGATATTTTGAAGCACCAAATGAATTAAAGAGCCTTTCTTCTTTTTGTGAAGAAAATAAACTAAAGCAGGCATTGGTAACTTCAATTGACAAATCAGGAATGAAGGAATTTAATAACATTCAAATTCAATATTTACCAGCAGCAGTTTATGCATACAATGTTGGC
>JADKFV010000021.1 GCA_016717325.1 Bacteroidota bacterium
GCTACCAATTGTGTTGGCTCGGTTGCACAGTATAATCACATGTCGCTGTGCATCCGTTTGCATCCGTTACGGTGTTTCCTTATACGTTCCGGCTACTACATTGTTATTGCTTGCTGTAGTTACTCACTTGACCCAAGCAAGTAGTTGCTTGGTGCGGTGCCGCCTGTTGCTGTTACGCTTGAGCCGCCATCGTTACCATTCTTACATGATGCCGCTGTTACCGCTGCATGGTCTTTCAGTTGTGTTTGAAATAAAGTTGACGGTGTAATCACATGTCGCTGTACATCCGTTTGCATCCGTTACGGTGGCTGTATATGTCTCAGCAACTACATTACTATTGCTTGCTGTAGTTACTCCATTTGACCACAGGTATGTGTATGGTGCTGTACCAACTGTTGCTGTTACGCTTGTGCCCATCGTTACCATTCTTACAAGATACCGCTGTGCCGCTGCATGACGCTACCAATTGTGTTGGCTCGGTTACAGTATAATCACGGGTCGCTGTACGTCCGTTGGCATCCGTCACGGTGGCTGTATATGTGCCAGCTACTACATTGTTATTGTCTTGCTGTGGTTGCTCCACTTTGACCATAAGTAGGTGTTTGGTGCTTTAACGCCTGTTGCTGTTACGCTTGACACTGCCATCGCTTCCGTTCTTACGCTGATACCGCTGTGCCGCTGCGCGGGGCTACCAAGTGTGTTGGCTCCGGTTACAGTATAATCACATATCGCTGTACGTCGTTATCTGCCCTACGGTGGCTGTATATGTGCCAAGGCTACTACATTGCTGGCCTGCTATAGTTACTCCATTTGACCATAAGTAGGTGTTGGTGCTGTACCGCCTGTTGCTGTTACGCTTGTGCCACCATCGTTACCATTCTTACGTGATACCGCTGTGCCGTTGCCATGACGCTACCAATTGTAATGTTGGCTCGGTACACGAGGTATAATCACTAATGGCTTCATCTACGTTGGCATCCGTTACGGGTGGCTGTATATGTGCCGGCAACTACATTACTGTTGTTTGCTGTAGTTACTCCATTTGACCATAAGTAGGAGTATGTTGCAGCCGCCTGTTCTGTTACGCTTGACCGCTGCCATCGTTACCACCTCTTACATGATACCGCTGTGCCCGCTGGGGCTCCAATTGTGTTGGCTCGGTTCTACAGTATAATCACGTAGTAAGCTGTACATCCCGTTTGCATCAATTACGGTGGCTGTATATGTGCCGGCTGATACATTGCTGTAGCTCGCTTTACTTACTCCAGGCTGTTGACCAAAGTAGGTGTATGGTGTTATACCGCCTGGTTGCTGTTACGCTTTGCTGCCATCGTTTCCATTCTTACATGATACCGCTGTGCCGCTGCGACGCTACCAATTGTGTTGGCTCGGTTACGAGTATAATCACATGTCCTGTACATCCGTTTTGCATCCGTTACGGTGGCGTGTATACGTTCCGGCTACTACGGATAACTGTTGCTTGCTGTAGTTACTCATTTGACCATAAGTAGGTGTAGTGCTGTACCGCCTGTTGCTATTGCAGCGCTGCCATCGTTTCCATTCTTACAGATACCGCTGCTGCCGCTGCGCGGCGCTACCAATGTATTTGGCTCGGTTACAGTATAATCACATATCGCGACCGCATCCGTTTGCATCACGCTACTGTGGCTGTATATGTTCCGGCAACTACATTACTATTGCTTGCTGTAGTTACTCCATTTGACCATAAGTAGGTGTATGGTGCTGTACCGCCTGTTGCTGTTATGCTTGTGCTGCCATCGTTACAAATACCACCTGATACCGCTGTGCCTTGCATGATGCTGCAATTGTGTTGGCTCGGTTACAGTATAATCACGTGTCTTCGTACATCCGTTTGCATCGTTGCACGGTGGCTGTATATGTTCCGGCGGCTTCATTTGCTATTGCTTGCTGTAGTTACTCCATTTGACCATAAGTGGGCGCGTTGTTGTGCCGCCTGTTGCTGTGATACATGATTGCTGCCATCGTTACCATTCTTACATGATACCGCTGTGCCGCTGCACGGTACCTCCAATTGTGTTAGCTCGGTTACAGTATAATCATGTCGCTCTACGTCCGTTTGCATCCGTTACGGTGGCTGCTTCATACGTTCCACGGCTACTACATTGTTATTGCTTGCTTCGTTACTCATTTGACCATACGTGGGAGTTGTTGGTGCGGTGCCGCCTGTTGCTGTTACCCTTGCGCCATCGTTACCATCTAACGCTAAATGACCGCTGTGCCGCTGCACGGTGCTACCAATTGTGTTGGCTCGGTTACAGTATAATCACATGTCGCTGTACATCCGTTTGCATCGTTACGGTGGCTGTATATGTTCGGCAACTACATTGCTATTGCTTGCTGTAGTTCTCCATTTGACCATAAGTAGGTGTATGGTGCTGTACCGCCTGTTGCTGTTATGCGTGCGCCATCGTTACCATTCTTACGTGATACCGCTGTGCCGCTGCTCTGATGCTACCAATTGTGTTGGCTCGGTTACAGTATAATCACATGTCGCTGTACATCCGTTTGCATCCGTTACGGTGGCTGTATACGTTCCGGCTACTACATTGTTATTGCTTGCTGTAGTTACTCCATTTGACCACAGGTATGTGTATGGTGCTGTACCGCCTGTTGCTGTTATGCTTGTGCTGCCATCGTTACCATTCTTACATGATACCGCTGTGCCGCTGCATGATGCTACCAATTGTGTTGGCTCGGTTACAGTATAATCACATGTCGCTGTACATCCGTTGGCATCCGTTACGGTGGCTGTATATGTGCCGGCAACTACATTGTTATTGTTTGCTGTAGTTACTCCATTTGACCACAGGTATGTGTATGGTGCTGTACCGCCTGTTTGCTGTTGCGCATTGCTGCCATCGTTTCCATTCTTACATGATACCGCTGTGCCGCTGCATGAGGGCTACCAATTGTGTTGGCTCGGTTACAGTATAATCACATGTACCGCTGCATCCGTTGGCATCCGTTACGGTGGCTGTATATGTGCCGGCTACTACATTGCTATTGCTTGCTGTAGTTACTCCATTTGACCATAAGTAGGTGTATGGTGCTGTACCGCCTGTTGCTGTTACGCTTGTGCTGCCATCGTTACCATTCTTACATGATACCGCTGTGCCGCTGCATGAGGCTACTAGAGGCGCATTCGGTTGCATTATAGTTACTGAACCCGTTTGAGTACATCCTTTGGTATCTGATACGGTAACAATATATACTCCTGATACTACATTTGAAATAGAATTTGAAGTCGATCCATTGCTCCATAAATATGTATAAGCTGGGAAGCCAAAAGTTACACTTACAGAAGCGCTGCCAGAATTATCGCCAAAACAGTTTACATCAATATGCGTAAATGCTAAAACTGTATAGCAAACGTCTATTTGGGCTGGGTCTTCATCGTCTTCATCTGTGTTGCCATTACTATCACCAGGAGTTCCAGTTCCATCCCCATTTACTGAATCATCACTACCTGAATTTGGATTTCCACCGGCATCGTTTCCGTTTATAGTATCAGACTGCGAATCAACATCTGGTAAATTAAGCGCATTGCTTGCATTGCTTATTTCTGCTGCGTTTACTAATGAATTACCAGCAAAGTTATTGTTAATATTTAAAACAATATTCACTGAAGTAGTTGCGCCCTTAGCAAGAAATGGAACAGGTGTAACCAAAGAGGCTGTGTTTCCTGTTTGAATCCAATTAGCGTCATTTAAAGACATTCCATTGGGGATATAATCAATTACAGAAATATTTGTAGCATCCAAAGTCCCTTGATTAAAGACATTTATAGTAAAAGTTACATTATCGCCTGGCTTGAATGGTCCACTTCCAACAACAACTTTAGTTAAGGCCAAATCAAATGTTTGTTTTACATCAATCAATGCAGGGTCAGCGTTGTCTTCATCTGTTGAAGCGCTGCTACTTCCTGGCGCACCTGTTCCATCTCCGTTAACAGCATTATCGCTTGGGCTATTTGGATTACCTCCACCATCGTTGTTTGGATTTTGGTCTTCCGGTGAATCTACATCAGGTAACCCTAAAGCATTGGTGCTGCTGCTTATCTCTGCTCTGTTTATCAATGTAGGACCCTGATAGCTTTGGTTTATTGTTAATGTGATATCTACTGTTGTGCTACCACCTTTTAATATACTGGCTATTGGAGTATTCAATGTTGCTATACCACCAGCTGAAGTCCAGTTGGCATCGTTCAATGTCATTCCTGTTGGTATATAATCACTCACTTGTATGCTTGTTGCATCAAGAGTTCCTTGATTGAATAAGCTTATTGTAAATGTTACATTATCGCCTGGTACAAATGGACCTACGCTTGTCAATACTTTTGTTAAAGCAAGATCATAGGTTTGTTTTACATCTATCAATGCAGGGTCAGCGTTGTCTTCGTCTGTTGAAGCACTGCTGCTGCCTGGAGCGCCTGTTCCATCTCCGTTAACTGCATCATCACTTGGGCTATTTGGATTACCACCGCCATCGTTGTTTGGATTTTGGTCTTCTGGTGAATCTACATCAGGTAAACCTAAAGCATTTGTGCTGCTGCTTATCTCTGCTCGGTTTATCAGTGTAGGACCCTGGTAGCTTTGGTCTATTGTTAATGTGATATCTACTGTTGTACTACCACCTTTTAGTAAGCTTGCTATTGTTGTGTTTAACGTTGCTACACCGCCTATATCAGTCCAGTTGGCATCGTTCAATGTCATTCCTGTTGGGATATAATCACTTACCTGAATGTTGGTAGCGTCTAATGTTCCCTGATTGAATACGCTTATTGTAAATGTTACATTATCGCCTGGTACAAATGGGCCTACGCTTGTCAATACTTTAGTTAAAGCAAGATCATAGGTTTGTTTTACATCAATCAATGCAGGGTCAGCGTTGTCTTCATCTGTTGAAGCGCTGCTACTTCCTGGCGCACCTGTTCCATCTCCGTTAACTGCATTATCGCTTGGGCTGTTTGGATTACCTCCACCATCGTTGTTTGGATTTTGGTCTTCCGGTGAATCTACATCAGGTAAACCTAAAGCATTTGTGCTGCTGCTTATCTCTGCTCGGTTTATCAGTGTAGGACCCTGGTAGCTTTGGTCTATTGTTAATGTGATATCTACTGTTGTGCTACCACCTTTTAATATACTGGCTATTGTAGAATTCAATGTTGCTACACCACCTATTTCAGTCCAGTTTGCATCGTTCAATGTCATACCGGTTGGGATATAATCACTCACCTGTATGTTTGTTGCATCAAGGGTCCCCTGATTGAATACGCTTATTGTAAATGTTACATTATCACCCGGTACAAATGGTCCTGCGCTCGATAATACTTTAGTTAAAGCAAGGTCATAAGTTTGTTTTACATCTATTAATGCAGGGTCAGCGTTGTCTTCATCTGTTGAAGCGCTGCTGCTGCCGGGTGCACCTGTTCCATCTCCGTTAACTGCATTATCGCTTGGACTGTTTGGATTACCTCCGCCATCGTTGTTTGGGTTTTGGTCTTCTGGTGAGTCTACGTCAGGTAAGCCTAAAGCATTTGCACTGCTGCTTATCTCTGCTCTGTTTATTAATGTTGGGCCTTGGTAGCTTTGATTTATTCTTAATGTGATATCTACTGTTGTACTACCACCTTTTAATATACTGGCGATTGGAGTATTCAATGTTGCTATACCACCAGCTGAAGTCCAGTTGGCATCGTTCAATGTCATTCCAGTTGGGATATAATCACTTACTTGTATGTTTGTTGCATCAAGAGTTCCTTGATTGAATACGCTTATAGTAAAGGTTACATTATCGCCTGGTACAAATGGGCCTGCGCTCGATAATACTTTAGTTAAAGCAAGATCATAGGTTTGTTTTACATCAATCAATGCAGGGTCAGCGTTGTCTTCATCTGTTGAAGCGCTGCTACTTCCTGGCGCACCTGTTCCATCTCCGTTAACTGCATTATCGCTCGGGCTGTTTGGATTACCTCCACCATCGTTGTTTGGATTTTGGTCTTCCGGTGAATCTACATCAGGTAAACCTAAAGCATTTGTGCTGCTGCTTATCTCTGCACGGTTTACCAATGTTGGGCCCTGATAATTTTGTTCGATTCTCAAGGTGATATCTACTGCAGCAGTACCGCCTTTTAAAATAATTGCTATAGGTGAATTCATAGTCGCAATTCCTCCTGCTACCGTCCAATTTGGATCGCTTAAAGTCATGCCTGAAGGAATATAATCACTTATTTGAATGTTTGTGGCATCCAAAGTTCCCTGGTTGAATACGCTTATTGTAAATGTTACATTATCACCGGGTACAAATGGGCCTACGCTTGTCAATACTTTTGTTAAAGCAAGGTCATACGTTTGTTTTACATCAATCAATGCAGGGTCAGCGTTGTCTTCGTCTGTTGAAGCACTACTACTTCCTGGTGCTCCGGTTCCATCTCCGTTAACTGCGTTATCACTTGGGCTGTTTGGATTGCCTCCGCCATCGTTGTTTGGATTTTGGTCTTCAGGTGAATCTACATCAGGTAAACCTAAAGCATTGGTGCTACTGCTTATCTCTGCTCTGTTTACCAATGTTGGGCCCTGGTAACTTTGGTCTATCCTTAAAGTTATATTTACAGTTGTGCTGCTACCCTTTAATAAACTTGCTATTGGGTATTCAATGTTGCTATACCGCCAGCTGAGGTCCAGTTTGCATCGTTCAATGTCATACCTTGCGGGATGTAATCACTCACTTGAATGTTGGTTGCATCAAGGGTTTCCCTGATTGAATACCTTAAAGTAAATGTTACATTATCGCCAGTACAAATGGGCTGCGCTCGATAATACTTTTGTTAATGCAAGATCATACGTTTTGTTTTACGTCCAATCAATGCAGGGTCAGCATTGTCTTCGTCTGTTGAAGCACTGCTACTGCCGGGAGCACCTGTTCCATCTCCGTTAACTGCATTATCGCTTGGGCTATTTGGATTACCTCCGCCATCATTGTTCGGGTTTTGGTCTTCTGGTGAATCTACGTCTGGTAAACCCAATGCATTTGTGCTGCTGCTTATCTCTGCTCTGTTTACCAGTGTTGGACCCTGATAGCTTTGGTTTATACTTAATGTTATATTTACGGTTGTGCTACCGCCTTTTAATATACTGGCTATTGGAGTATTCAATGTTGCAATACCTCCGGCTGAAGTCCAGTTTGCATCGTTCAATGTCATACCACTTGGGATATAATCACTCACTTGAATGTTTTGTTGCATCCAATGTTCCCTGATTGAAAACACTAATTGTAAATGTTACATTATCACCAGGTACAAATGGGCCTACGCTTGTCAATACTTTTGTTAAGGCAAGGTCATACGTTTGTTTTACATCAATCAAAGCGGGGTCAGCATTGTCTTCGTCTGTTGAAGCACTGCTGCTGCCGGGAGCACCTGTTCCATCTCCGTTAACAGCATTATCGCTTGGGCTATTTGGATTACCTCCGCCATCGTTGTTTGGATTTTGGTCTTCTGGTGAATCTACGTCTGGTGGCCCTAAAGCATTTGTGCTGCTGCTTATCTGCTCTGTTTATTAATGTTGGGCCCTGGTAACTTTGGTTTATTCTTAATGTGATATTTACTGTTGTGCTGCCACCTTTTAATATACTGGCTATTGGAGTATTCAATGTTGCAATACCTCCGGCTGAAGTCCAGTTTGCATCGTTCAATGTCATACCACTTGGGATATAATCACTCACTTGAATGTTTGTTGCATCCAATGTTCCCTGGTTGAATACACTAAGTGTAAAGGTTACATTATCGCCAGGTACAAATGGGCCTGCGCTCGATAATACTTTTGTTAATGCAAGATCATACGTTTGTTTTACGTCTATCAATGCAGGGTCAGCATTGTCTTCGTCTGTTGAAGCACTGCTGCTGCCTGGAGCGCCTGTTCCATCTCCGTTAACTGCATTATCGCTCGGGCTGTTTGGATTACCTCCACCATCATTGTTTGGATTTTGGTCTTCTGGTGAATCTACGTCTGGTAGCCCCAATGCATTTGAACTGCCGCTAATCTCTGCCCTGTTTACCAGTGTTGGACCCTGATAGTTTTGGTTTATGGTTAAAGTAATATTTACAGCGGTGCTAGCTCCTTTTAATAAACTAGCAATAGAAGAATTTAAAGTAGCAATTCCACCAATGGCTGTCCAATTAGCATCGTTCAATGTCATTCCTGTTGGGATATAGTCACTTACCTGAATGTTTGTTGCATCCAACGTTCCCTGATTGAAAACACTAATTGTAAATGTTACATTATCACCAGGTACAAATGGGCCTGAGCTCGATAATACTTTTGTTAAAGCAAGGTCATAGGTTTGTTTTACATCAATCAATGCAGGGTCAGCGTTGTCTTCGTCTGTTGAAGCACTGCTGCTGCCGGGAGCACCTGTTCCATCTCCGTTAACAGCGTTATCGCTTGGGCTGTTTGGATTACCTCCGCCATCGTTGTTAGGATTTTGGTCTTCTGGTGAATCTACATCAGGTAAACCTAAAGCATTTGTGCTGCTGCTTATCTCTGCTTTATTTACCAGTGTTGCTCCTTGGTAGCTTTGGTTTATTCTTAATGTTATATTTACGGTTGTGCTACCGCCTTTTAATATACTGGCTATTGGAGTATTCAATGTTGCAATACCTCCGGCTGAAGTCCAGTTCGCATCGTTCAATGTCATTCCGGTTGGGATATAATCACTTACCTGTATATTGGTAGCGTCTAATGTTCCCTGATTGAATAGGCTTATTGTAAATGTTACATTATCACCTGGTACAAATGGGCCTGCGCTTGTCAATACTTTTGTTAAAGCAAGGTCATAGGTTTGTTTTACGTCAATCAATGCAGGGTCAGCGTTGTCTTCGTCTGTTGAAGCGCTGCTACTACCTGGCGCACCTGTTCCATCTCCGTTAACAGCGTTATCGCTTGGGCTGTTTGGATTACCTCCGCCATCGTTGTTTGGATTTTGGTCTTCTGGTGAATCTACGTCTGGTAAGCCTAAAGCATTGGTGCTGCTGCTTATCTCTGCTCGGTTTATCAATGTTGGGCCCTGATAGCTTTGGTTTATTCTTAATGTTATATTTGCTGTTGTGCTACTACCTTTTAATATACTGGCTATTGGAGTATTCAATGTTGCAATACCTCCGGCTGAAGTCCAGTTTGCATCGTTCAATGTCATACCACTTGGGATATAATCACTCACTTGAATGTTTGTTGCATCCAATGTTCCCTGATTAAATATGCTTAAAGTAAAAGTTACATTATCGCCAGGTACAAATGGGCCTACGCTTGTCAATACTTTTGTTAAAGCAAGGTCATAGGTTTGTTTTACGTCAATCAATGCAGGGTCAGCGTTGTCTTCATCTGTTGAAGCACTGCTGCTGCCGGGAGCACCTGTTCCATCTCCGTTAACAGCGTTATCGCTTGGGCTGTTTGGATTACCTCCGCCATCGTTGTTAGGATTTTGGTCTTCTGGTGAATCTACGTCAGGTAAACCTAAAGCATCAGTACTGCTGCTTATCTCTGCTCTGTTTACCAATGTTGGGCCCTGGTAACTTTGGTCTATCCTTAAAGTTATATTTACAGTTGTGCTGCTACCCTTTAATAAACTTGCTATTGGAGTATTCAATGTTGCTATACCGCCAGCTGAGGTCCAGTTTGCATCGTTCAATGTCATACCGCTTGGGATATAATCACTCACTTGAATGTTGGTTGCATCAAGGGTTCCCTGATTGAATACGCTTAAAGTAAATGTTACATTATCGCCAGGTACAAATGGGCCTGCGCTCGATAATACTTTTGTTAATGCAAGATCATACGTTTGTTTTACGTCAATCAATGCAGGGTCAGCATTGTCTTCGTCTGTTGAAGCACTGCTACTGCCGGGAGCACCTGTTCCATCTCCGTTAACTGCATTATCGCTTGGGCTATTTGGATTACCTCCGCCATCATTTGTTCGGGTTTTGGTCTTCTGGTGAATCTACGTCTAGTAAACCCAATGCATTTGTGCTGCTGCTTATCTCTGCTCTGTTTACCAGTGTTGGACCCTGATAGCTTTGGTTTATACTTAATGTTATATTTACGGTTGTGCTACCGCCTTTTAATATACTGGCTATTGGAGTATTCAATGTTGCAATACCTCCGGCTGAAGTCCAGTTTGCATCGTTCAATGTCATACCACTTGGGATATAATCACTCACTTGAATGTTTGTTGCATCCAATGTTCCCTGATTGAAAACACTAATTGTAAATGTTACATTATCACCAGGTACAAATGGGCCTGCGCTCGATAATACTTTTGTTAATGCAAGATCATAAGTTTGTTTTACGTCTATCAATGCCGGGTCAGCATTGTCTTCGTCTGTTGAAGCACTGCTGCTGCCGGGAGCACCTGTTCCATCTCCGTTAACAGCATTATCGCTTGGGCTATTTGGATTACCTCCGCCATCGTTGTTTGGATTTTGGTCTTCTGGTGAATCTACGTCTGGTAAGCCTAAAGCATTTGTGCTGCTGCTTATCTCTGCTCTGTTTATTAATGTTGGGCCCTGGTAACTTTGGTTTATTCTTAATGTGATATTTACTGTTGTGCTGCCACCTTTTAATAAACTTGCTATTGGAGTATTCAATGTTGCTATACCTCCGGCTGAAGTCCAGTTGGCATCGTTCAATGTCATACCACTTGGGATATAATCACTCACTTGAATGTTTGTTGCATCAAGGGTTCCCTGATTGAATACGCTTATCGTAAATGTTACATTATCGCCAGGTACAAATGGGCCTGCGCTCGATAATACTTTAGTTAAGGCAAGGTCGTACGTTTGTTGTACATCTATCAATGCAGGGTCATGATCGTCTTCATCTGTAGCTGCATTGCTGCTACCGGGTGCACCTGTTCCATTACCATTAACAGCATTATCACTTGGGCTGTTTGGATTACCTCCGGCATCGTTTCCATTTATGTTATCCGCTTGAGAATCAACATCAGGATCGTTATAAACATTTGTTGAGCCACTAATTTCTGCATAGTTAATTAATGTAGCTCCTTGATAATTTGAATTTATTTGTAATGTAATATCAATTGTTGTTGAGTTTCCGTAAGCTAAAAAAGCAATAGGAACATTACGGGTTGCTTTTGAACCAACTGCTGTCCAGTTAGCATCATTTAAAGACATACCGGTTGGAATATAATCTGTAACCTGAATGTTAGTAGCATTAATATTTCCTTGATTATAGACTGTGATAGTAAAAGTAACATTGCTTCCGGGAATAAAAGGACCAACACTAGTAAGTACTTTTTTCAACGCAAGGTCATAATTATGTATTGGCTCATCAATAAACTTCTGACAAGTAGCGGTACAACCTTTTGAATCGGTAACGGTAACGGTATATGTTCCTATGCTTAATCCAGTTGCAGTTGCGTTTGTTTGTCCATTACTCCATAAGTAAGCATATGGAGTGGTACCGCCTGTTGCAACAACGGTAGCCGTCCCCTCTGTACCACCAACCGTAGTTGCGTTGGTTCCTGAACAGTTAACAGTTAACAAAGGTGGTTGAGTCACCGTAGAAGCGCTGGATTTAGTGCATCCGTTTGCATCGGTAACAGTAACGGTGTAGCTTCCTGCAACCAAGTTAGTTCTGTTGGCAGAAGTAGAACCATTATTCCATAAGTAAGTATAAGGAGTAACACCGCCAGTAACAACCAAAGAAATTGAGCCATCATTTCCTCCAAAGCAACTTACATTGATTACTGTAGGATTAATATTCAATACTATAGGTTGAGTAACAGTGTAGGCACAAGAACTTGTACATCCTTGAGAATCAGTGACAGTAGCCGTGTAGGTTCCAGCCGTCAAATTAGAAATACTATTTAAAGTTGAACCATTACTCCAATAATACGAGTAAGGAGAAGTACCACCAGTTTGTGATACAGAAGCCGAACCATTATTACCATTGAAGCAACTCACATTTGTCCCGTTACAAACTACTTGTAAAGCATTAGGTTGAGTAACAATATATATACATTGTGAGGAACAATTGTTTGCGTCATTTACAACCACAGTATAGGTTCCAGCGGTAAGGTTTGAAATGGAAGCGTTGGTATTGCCATTACTCCATAAATAAGTATATACACCTGTTCCACCAGTTGCAGAAACAGAAGCCGAGCCGTTGTTTCCACTATAACATGAAACATTGGTTCCTGAACAGGAAATTACAATTAATGAAGATTGAAGAACAGAAACGTTGCAAATTGTTGAGCAACCATTTGCATCTGTAATGGTAACTGTATACGTACCTGATACCAATCCATTAACTGATTTTGTGGTTTTTGCATTGCTCCAAAAATAAGTATAGGGTGCCATTCCTCCAGTTGGATTGGCTGTTGCGGTACCATTATTTCCACCATAGCAAGCAACAGGTGTTGAAGTACAAGTTGAAATTAGTGCTGGTCCTGTAATGTTAACAACAGTAGTACAAATTGTTGTACAACCATTATTATCTGTAACCGTAACAGTATATGTTCCCGCACCTAGCCCATAAATATTATCATCTGTTGAACCATCGCTCCATAAGAAAGAATATGGTTGGGTTCCACCCGAAACTAAAACTGATGCAGAACCAAAATAAGCCTCAGCGCAAGGTACATCGGTAGCAAAGCAATTTGCAACAAGGGGTGATGGTTCTGTTATTTGACTAACTATACATTGTGTGCTGCAACCTTTACTATCAGTTACAGTTACAGTGTATGAACCAGGAAATAAATTATTGATTGTAGTAGTAGTAGCTCCGGTATTCCAAAGGTAGGTTAATGGGGCCGTTCCGCCCGAAGCAACCACAGATGCTGTTCCATTATGCAATCCATTACAAGTTACATTTGTTTTGCTACAGCTGATGGTAATAACTGGAGGCTGAGTAACTGTATAAGAACAAGTGGAAGTACAACCTCTATTATCGGTAACAGTGGCGGTGTAGGTTCCTGGCCCAAGATTAACAATTGTTGCTGTTACAGCACCATTGCTCCATAAATATGTATATGGCTGAAGCCCACCCGAAGCAGAAATTGCTGCTGTGCCGGTGAGGAAACCATTACAGTTTATATTTGTACCAACACATGTAACCACTAAGTTTGGTGTTGAAGTAACGGTTACGCTGCATGTTGCGGTACAACCTTTAAAATCTGTAACTGTTGCTGTATACGTTGCAGCATTTAAATTATTAATAGTTGAAGTTGCTGCGCCTGTATTCCAAAGATAAGTATATGGGGAAGTTCCACCACTTGCTGTGATAGTTGCGCTTCCGGTATTACCTCCTAAGCAACCTGCAGGAGTAGAGGTACAAACTACAGATGGAATAGGTTTAACTTCTTTTTTAATTATATTTGATTCACCAATATAGTCCGAACATCCAGACCTTCTTGCACACCTGCGAAACCAAGTAGTTTGCGTTATAAAACCAGGATCATAAGTAGGACCATTGGCTCCTGCTATAACAGTATAGGTTGCAAAATTGTCATATGATAGCAGCCAAACATATTCGATAGTGCCCAATCCACCAGATGGTAATGAAATACTTACGATGTTGGCAGGATCAAAACTTCCACAAATAGATTCATCGTAACCTACTGAACCCGGATTAGTTACATTACAACAAACTGTTGAATTAACTGTAACTGAACAAGTGGCTGAACATGCATTTGCATCTGTAACAGTTACTGTATATGTTCCTGCGGCTAAATTAGAAATAGTAGATGTATTGCCCGAATTACTCCAGAGATATGTATATGGTGTGGCACCTCCTGTAGCTGAAACAGAAGCAGAACCGGTATTTGTTCCATTACAATTTGTAGTAGTAGAAGAACAAATAACACTTGGCGCTGAATTCACCGTTTTCACAATAATATTAGATTCACCAACATAATCAGTACAGCCAGATCTACGCGCACATCTTCTATACCATGTTGTCTGGGTGATTGGACCCGGATTGTACGATGATGAATTTGCACCAGGGATTACAGTATATGATGCAAAGTTGTTATTTGAAACCAACCACACATATTCTATTGTCCCTGATCCACCTGATGGTAAAGTTATACTCACAATATTTGCAGGATCATATCCACCACAAAACGACTCGTTATATCCAATAGTACCCGCATTGGTAACATTACAGCATACGGGACCATTGATTGTAAAATTTAAAGTTAAAAAACATCCGGTGGTTACATCTGTTACTGTTACATAGTGACTACCTGCACATATTGAATATATATCACTTTGCCACTCATTATAAGTATTGTTCCACCAATAAGAATTGGTGGCAGTAGAGCCATCTAATGTTACAGAGTAATTTCCAGAGCCACCAGTCCACATAACCCAAACAGCACCATCACATGCCGAGCAAGTGGCATCTTGTGTCATTGTTGAACCTGTAAGACCTGTACTCACGGTTTTCACTATTATGTTCGATTCGCCAACATAATCCGTGCAACCCGATCTGCGGGCACATCTTCTATACCATGTTGTTTGAGTAATTGCAGGTGGATCATAACTTGCTGAATTTGCTCCCGGAATAATAGTATATGATGCAAAATTATTTGTTGACTTTAACCATATATATTCTATCGTTCCTAAACCACCTGAAGGCAAAGTTAAGCTTACTATATTGGCAGGGTCATAACCTCCGCATTGCGACTGATCATAACCAATAGAGCCCGGGCTGGTAACATTACAGCAAACCGTAGAGCTTACTGTAGTAGAACAAGTAACTGTACATCCATTAGCACCGGTTACAGTAACAGTATATGTTGCTGCTGGCAAATTAGTGATAGTTGAGGTTGTACCAGAATTGCTCCACATATATGTGTATGGAGAAGCACCACCTGTAGCCAAAGCAGAAGCAGAACCAGTATTTGCTCCACTGCAATTTGCATTTGTTGAAGAACATGAAACACTTGGTGCAGAATTCACTGTCTTGACAATAATGTTTGACTCTCCAACATAATCAGTACAGCCCGACCTGCGCGAACATCTTCTATACCACGTAGTTTGTGTTATTGGGCCAGGATTGAAAGATGGGCCGTTAGCTCCTGGAATAATCGAATATGATGTAAAGTTATTGGTAGAAACTAACCAAATATATTCAATAGTTCCGGTGCCGCCTGATGGCAAAGTTATACTTACTATATCCGCAGGGTCAAATCCACCACAAAAAGATTGGTCATATCCAATTGTACCAGCATTGGTAATATTACAACAAGTGGTAGTACCGACTGTTGTGGAACATGTAACAGAACATCCGTTAACATCCGTAACGGTTACTGTATATGTTCCAGCAGCTAAATTGGAAATAGTAGATGTATTTGCAGCATTACTCCATAGATAAGTATATGGCGTAGTACCTCCGGTAGCGGAAACAGATGCCGAACCGGTATTGGTTCCATTGCAATTTGTGTTAGTTGCAGAACATGTTGCGCTAGGTGCGGGTTTAACCGTTTTGACAATAATATTTGATTCACCAACATAATCTGTGCAACCCGATCTGCGGGCACATCTTCTATACCATGTTGTTTGGGTTATTGCCGGAGGATTATAACTTGAAGCATTAGCGCCAGGTATTGTAGAATATGTTACAAAGTTATTTGTTGAAATTAACCAAACATACTCAATTGTTCCCGAACCTCCAGAAGGTAACGTTATGCTAACAATGTTTGCCGGGTCATAAGCACCGCAAACCGACTCATCATAGCCGATTGAACCTGGATTAGTAACATTACAGCAAACTGTAGAAGTCACAACTGCAGTACAAGTTGCAGAGCAGTTATTGGCATCGGTTACTGTAACAGTATATGTACCTGCTGCCAAATTGGAGATTGTTGACGTATTTCCAGCATTACTCCATAAGTAGGTCATTGGTGCGGTACCTCCAGTAACTGAAACAGAAGCAGAACCATTATTTGTTCCGCTACAATTAATGTTAGTTGAAGTGCAGGTTGCTGTGGGTGCTGAATTTACACTCTTAACAATGATATTAGACTCCCCAACATAATCGGTACAACCGGACCTGCGTGAACATCTTCTATACCAAGTTGTTTGGGTGATAGGGCCTGGATTATATGAAGCTCCATTTGCTCCAGGAATAACTGTATAAGATGCGAAATTGTTATTTGAAACCAACCATACATATTCTATTGTACCTGTTCCTCCTGATGGTAAAGTTATACTCACAATATTTGCAGGATCATATCCACCACAAAACGACTCGTTATATCCAATAGTACCCGCATTGGTAACATTACAGCATACGGGACCATTGATAGTGAAATTTAAAGTTAAAACGCAACCAGTAGTTACATCAGTAATGGTAACATAATGGCTACCTGCACATAGTGAATATATGTCACTTTGCCACTCATTATATGTACTATTCCACCAATAAGAATTGGTAGCGGTTGCACCATCCAATTTAACAGTATAATTTCCAGACCCTCCTGTCCACATAACCCAAACTGCTCCATCACATGCTCCGCAAGTAGCATCCTGTGTCATTGTTGTGCCTGTAAGTCCTGTATTTACGGTTTTCACTATAATATTTGATTCACCAACATAATCTGTGCAACCCGATCTGCGGGCGCATCTTCTATACCAAGTTGTTTGTGTTATTGCAGGTGGATCATAGCTTGATAAATTAGCGCCTGGAATAATAGTATAAGATGCAAAATTATTAGTTGATTTTAACCATACATATTCTATTGTTCCTGAACCACCCGTTGGTAATGTGAGGCTTTGAATATTTGCAGGATCATAACCACCACATTGTGCTTGGTCGTATCCAATTGTTCCTGCACTGGTTACATTATTACATGCAGATGAAACGGTAGCACACCACATATCCGTTTTGAGCCATGATCCAGTTCCACTAAAGCCAACTTGAACATAATATGCACCGGTTGGAACGGTGCTAGTGATAATGTATTGTTGTGGGCCTGGCAATAGCTTGTTTACCTCAACAGCGGTTTGTGACATCCAATTCCAGGAAGCATCGAAATAATGCACAGCAACCTGATGGTATAGGCTTGGGTCATGAGTCCCTGCATAAACCGATACATTAATAACTGTACCGGCTGCCAGGGTTCCACTTGCAATGGTTTGACTTACCCAATTATTATTAGCATTGGTGATTTGAAAATCGCCTGAATACGAGCCGCATGCAATTCCTCCGTTTCCAGCACCAAGGTTTCCGCCTGACCAATTCCAATTATTTGTTCCGTTTTCGAAACTTGGATTTTGCACCAAATTTCCTGTACAGGAGCAATTTTGTGATTGCACAGAGTTAAAAGAAAAACCCATTAAGATTCCAAATAGCACAAGGCTTTTTGCGAATAGTTGTTTTTTAATGTTAGAAATTCCTTGTAAAGAATTGCCTTTCAAATCAGATTGATTTTGGTAAAGATTCTGGACCATAGCTATTAATTTTAATTTGTTCGATTATTAGGATTCGCAATCCGATTGATGGCGAATAAAATGCTGAAGATTTAAAAAATTGGTGGCTGAATAAATTCGCTTTTAGGAAAAAAGAAAACCCCTGATTATGAAGAGCTTTTAATTCTGAATAAATATTTCCACCTATTGTTTGAAGCCAATTTAAAAAACACATTCTGTGTGAGGATATTTTCGAAAAACAACTTGTATGACATTGAGAAAAATAAGCAATGGCATTTACCCTCAAACCAACTTCATTGATTTGAGAACGTGAGAAAAATAAAACAGAATAATTACGTAAGGTAGATTTCACTTCAATATTTCTAAACCAGTTTTATAC
Organism: Bacteroidota bacterium; assembly: GCA_016717325.1. GTDB lineage: Bacteria > Bacteroidota > Bacteroidia > AKYH767-A > OLB10 > JADKFV01. Next base: position 17,871 of record JADKFV010000021.1, read on the forward strand.
GAATTGCCCTTCTTATTATTCAATACAATTAATATCATTCACATAACTCTTCATTGTCAATTGAGAACAATATTTACTAATTTTATTGCTACCGCACTACTTGTTGCAACAAAAGATTCCATTAAATAACTCCAGCAGAATAGGAAACCACAGGCATTTCAATTCATGTGCCAATATTAATATAAATAGAATTTACTGGATTTAAAAGGTCACAGAATTGCGTGATATGATAAAATACTGTGGTAAATACTTTGAAAGAATAAATCAACAATTAATAATTGTTGGTCAATGTTTTTTTATTGAAGCAATAAAGCAAAAAAAATGCAATAAAAAAGTTATATATATTTATTAATCAATGCATTAGATGATGTTTCAAACAATTCTGAGATTACACAGCCATGTATAAACTTGTATTCACCATTAAATTTTGAAATCACGCCAATTTGAATGATTGGTGCTTTTTATAATCCTATCTCAACCTTTAGATTTTTAATGAAAATACAAGTGGTCTTTCAACGAAATGTTGATATTAATTGTCATTTGATTTTTTTCAATCGGAGTTAAGTAATTAAAAATCGAAAAAGATTTTGGCTTTTCACATAAAATCGAAAATGTTGGCAGTACAAAATTTTTTTTTCATCCATGAAGTTCTTTAATTTTTTTTCAGGATTATTAATCCCGTATCGTCTGTGATTGCAAATTGGCTTTATCAGTTTAATTACAATTACACGAGTAATTAGTTTTTAAGTCGATAACTGTAATTATTTTTGCAATGTTTTCACAATCAGCAATGATGATTCTCACAGATTGATAATCATGGGTAATTCCTTCCAGCGCGTAAGACGGACATGGTTTATCATACTTATTGCTCTTTGCTAAATTCAATTTTCCGGTTTGCATTATTTCTTTTATTTCACTTTCATCAATATGCCTGCATTGCATTCTGCACAAAACATGTTTAGTATAAATGATTTTATGAGTGCGAAAATCCTCATATTCGTTTTCTTGATTGGGAGGGTTGTATGAAAACAATAAGAGGATTAATAGTGCTTTGAAACAAACTAAACTATTATTAGAGGACATAATTCTTGCTTTTTTGATGGATTAATTATTACTATCAAGATTTCAAATTTAATGCAATAACCTTATTAAATAAGAATTATTAAATATATTTTACATTGCCAAAAAAAAGATTTTATTTTGTGTCCAATTCAATTTTTTTACAAAAATTGTAAATTATTGAATATCAATTAATTATATGGAAAATTGTTATGATATTATTGTAATTGGTGCCGGGCATGCCGGTTGTGAAGCTGCCGCTGCTGCTGCCAACATGGGCAGTAAAGTGCTGTTGATGACAATGAATATGCAAACAATCGCTCAAATGAGTTGCAACCCTGCCATGGGCGGTATCGCTAAAGGGCAGATAGTGAGAGAGATAGATGCAATGGGCGGATATAGTGGTATTGTTAGCGATAAGAGCACTGTTCAATTTCGTATGTTGAATAGAAGTAAAGGACCGGCAATGTGGAGTCCACGCTCTCAAAACGACAGAATGCTTTTTGCCAATGAATGGCGAGTCATGCTCGAAAAAACACCTAATGTCGATTTTTGGCAGGATATGGGTAAAGAGTTAATTATTGAAAACAATAAGGTAGCAGGGGTAAAAACTGCTATGGGCATTTCCTTTTCTTGTAAATCTGTTATCCTTACCAACGGAACTTTTTTGAATGGAATCATCCACATTGGAGAAAAACAATTTGGAGGTGGAAGAACCGGAGAAAAGGCTGCAACCGGATTAACTGAACAATTAGTTGCATTAGGTTTTACGAGCGGGCGAATGAAAACCGGTACACCTCCCCGATTGGATGGTAGGAGCTTAGACTATACTAAAATGGAAAAACAGGATGGTGATATTAATCCAGGCAAGTTTTCTTTTCTACCTGACACCTCTCCATTCGAAAATGGGAATCAAACCATGACTAAATTATCTCAATTGAATTGTTGGATCACCTATACCAATGATTTAGTGCATGATATTTTAAAAACAGGTTTTGAAAGTAGTCCAATGTTCACGGGACGTATAAAAGGACTTGGCCCTCGTTATTGCCCTTCGATTGAGGACAAGATAAACAGATTTGCAGACAAAGATCGTCATCAATTATTTGTAGAACCCGAAGGCTGGAATACCTGTGAGATATATTTAAACGGCTTTTCCACATCACTTCCTGAAGATATACAGTACAAAGCACTTCGATCAATTCCTGGACTTGAAAAAGTAAAAATGTTCAGGCCGGGATATGCCATAGAATATGATTATTTTCCACCTATGCAATTAAACCTTTCTCTTGAGACTAAAGGGTTAGAAAATTTGTTTTTTGCAGGGCAAATTAATGGAACAACTGGATACGAGGAGGCAGCATGTCAAGGGTTGATGGCGGGCATAAACGCCCATTTAAAAATAAACGAGCTTGAACCGCTTATTTTGAAGAGGTCAGAAGCTTATATTGGTGTTTTAATTGATGATTTGGTTACCAAGGGGACAGATGAACCCTACAGAATGTTTACTTCTCGTGCAGAGTTTAGGACTTTATTGCGGCAAGATAATGCAGACATTAGACTTACAGAAGTTAGCCATAAAATAGGCCTTGCCAGTGAAAACAGGCTTAAAACGGTAGAGGACAAAGTATCCAAGAAAAGAGAAATAATAGAATATTTTAAAACTGATGGAGTTAATCCCGAGGAGATTAATGAGCTGCTTGTTTCACGTGGAACAGAAGTTACAAAGCAAAAACAAAAACTCTTTTCTATTCTTTCACGTCCACAGATAACAATGCAAGACATTCTCTTCTTTTCAAACAAAATCAGTGTTAAAGTTAATGATATTAGCCAAGGAGATATACAAATAATTGAGCAGGCAGAAATAGAAATGAAATACCAAGGCTATATAGAAAAAGAACAAGACTTGGTTCAAAAAATGAACCGACTAGAGAATATCAATATTGAAGGTCGCATAGATTATGGTAAGGTATCGTCATTATCAGGCGAGGCTATACAGAAATTAAACAAAATACTGCCTAAAACTTTAGGACAAGCAGCTCGTATAAGCGGAGTATCACCATCGGACATAGCAATCTTGATGGTGCACCTGGGCAGATAAAACAGTAATATGGATAACAACATTAGTATTCAAAATTGCCAAATATGTGGCAATAATCAATTCTCACAACATATTTCATGTATTGATTACACTGTTTCACGTGAAACATTCAAAATCGTAAAATGCAATTCATGTGGGTTTGTTTTCACAAATCCACGACCTAACGAAAACGAAATAGGAAAATACTATTCATCGGACTTATACATTTCACATTCAGCCACAAAAAAGGGCCTAATAAACGCACTTTATCATATTATACGCAAAAGAACATTAAAGTCAAAATTAAACCTGTTAAACTCGCTTAAAACACCCACAAAAGAGCTACTTGACATCGGTACTGGAACAGCCGATTTCCTGAACTACATGGTACAAAACGCCTATTCTGGTATAGGAATTGAACCCGACAACTCCACACGAGAGATGGCAACTAAAAAGTATGGCTTAAAAATACTCGAAGCGGTGAATTTCTACCAGCTACAGGCTATGACATACGATTATGTAACAATGTGGCATGTACTAGAACATGTTTCGGACCTTGAAGGCTACGCAACAAACATTAAAAGAATCCTAAAGGATGACGGGTATTTAATTATTGCAGTTCCAAACCATGAATCTGTAGATGGCAAACATTATAAAGAAAAATGGGCGGCCTATGACGTGCCGAGACATCTAAGTCACTTTTCGGTAGGCACAATGGAAAAATATTTATCAAAACACGGATTTAAAATAGTACAAAAAAAACCAATGCCATATGATGGATTTTACGTGTCAATGCTTTCGGAGAAGAATTCCTATAAAAATGGCGCTATCGGAATCCTTAAAGGCTTCTATTGGGGCCTTTTAACGCTATTCCAAGGTTATATTAACATAAAAAACTATTCAAGCATAATTTATATAGCCCAGAAAGAATAATACAAATTTTCCATATATAATTAACTGTCAAGCATTTAAAACAATAGTTATTCAAGGATAAAGCTTCATAATTAAAGCTTTCAATTAAAAAACACGTTAAAATAGCCAATGCATTTTACAAAAGTCTTTATATAGTAAGTCACTCAACTTCTAATCTAAAGCCATACTCTTTACTTTTCTAATTTAAAAATACCCCTATAGGCTGATTTGCTCGGAGCTCTTTAATAAATTTCAAAATTTTTATTTGGCCCCAGCAGTCTAAATCTATAAAAATAAAATATGAAATCTGAAAATTTTGTTTTACTTTTAGCGGAAAAATTAAAGGCACAACTGCATTCTATTGATTGAATGTTTATTGATAATGCCATAAGTCACTCTAAAACTAAAATGAAAAAACAAAATAATTTTAAGACAAGAAATTCTGTTAAAAAAGCACCTGCCGTAAAACGAAGTACTCGTGGCAGAAACCCTTCGGCATCAGCTAAAACCACTTTTACTGGCCGGTCAAAAAGCAATACAAACAATAGTGATAAGTTTCCTAAAAACACTAAAGAAGAAAACGTAACAAAACGAGAAAATGTATCATTTAGAAGAGAAAAGATTAACCCGTTTTCAAAATCGCAAAACTCAACCAGAACACAAAATGAGAGTAACAAAGGCGGCCCATCAAAATATTCGAAAAAACCATCTAAAACAGCTGCTGGCCGCAACACAACAGATTCAAAATCAATTAATTACAAAGAAAAGGGTCGCACTTTTGACAGAAAAAAAACAAACCATAAATTATCAGAACAATGGGAGAGAGAATTGCCGAAGCAAGATTATAAGGCCAGCAGCAAAGTGCCTTTTAAACGAGATTATAAACCAAAGGACCTTAGATCGGCAGGCGCACTAAACACTTCAAGAGGAACAAATACCTATGACAAAAGAAATAAAAGGCCAATAAAAAGTCAGGGAACAGAACCAAAAAAGCCTTCCGATGGTTCAATACGATTAAACAAATATTTATCAAATGCTGGTATTGCTTCGAGGCGTGATGCTGATACATTCATTACTGCGGGTCTTGTATCTGTAAACGGAAAGATAGTGACAGAACTAGGGGTACGTGTAATGCCTAGCGATGATGTAAGATACAACGGATCTAATGTGAAACGTGAAGTGCTGCAATACTTTTTGATGAATAAGCCTAAAGACTATATATGCACTACGGACGACCCATTTGAACGTAAAACGGTGATGGAACTGGCAAAAAAAGTGACTAAAGACCGTATTTATCCGGTGGGGAGACTAGATAGAAACACTACCGGATTGCTACTGATGACGAATGATGGTGAATTAGCTCAAAAGTTGATGCACCCAAAAACCAACGTCAAAAAAATATATCAGGTAGAATTAAATAAAAATTTCAAAAAAGAACATTTCGATAAGTTGTTAGAAGGCATTGAACTTGAAGATGGCTTTATTAAACCTGATGAAGTTGCCTATGATACACAACCTATGGGAAAGAAAATTGTGGGTGTAACAATGCATTCAGGGCGGAATAGGATTGTGCGCAGAATGTTTGAACACCTTGACTATGAAGTAGTTAAGTTGGATAGGGTGTATTATGGTGGCCTCACGAAGAAAGATTTACCACGTGGACATATAAGGCCTTTAACACAAATTGAATTAAGCATGTTGAAAATGGTGTCAAAACCAAAATAAAAGTATTTTTACTCACAAACTAGTATCAGTATACGTATTATAATAAAACAGTTAGCTTGGAAATAGAACTAACAGAAGAAATCATTCAGGGCTGTATATCAAACAACCGTCTTATACAAAACAGGTTGTATAAAATGATATATCCCTTTTTGGTGCGCATTTGTTATCGATATACCAACAACAAGGAAGACGCTATTAGCCATTTAAATATGGGATTTGTGAAAATAGTACATAACATAAAAAAATATGATACCAGTATGCCTGCTGAACCTTGGCTGCGAACAATACTGATACGTAGTATTATAGATGAACTTAGAAAGAACTATAATCACAAAATGCATATTGTGGTAAGTGATGAAATGGAGCAGTACAACGAAAACGCATATAGTAATCTATTAAATTCGTCAGATGACAACTCTTTATCAGATCACTTGTTAATGGCAATGAAATCTCTTCCCGAAACATCGAGTAAAATTTTTAATCTTTTTGTGGTAGATGAATACTCACACAAAGAAATTGGAGAATTACTCGGAATAAATGAAACCGCAAGTAGATGGCATGTGCACAATGCTAAAAAACTACTGTACGAAAAATTGATAAAATTAAAAACAGCAAATAACTCAATAATTGCAAAATGAATAACGAAAACAAAAAACTTAAAGACCTTATCAATAAGAGTCTGGATGAGAATCCAATACCTTATGATGATAAATACTGGTTGGCCGCTGAAAAACTGCTTGACAAAGAAAAGCGCAAATCAGGATGGATGTTTTTTATGGTGCCTGCAACTGTAATTGTTGCTTTAAGCGGAGCGTATTTACTCTGGGACAATAATACGCCATCAAATATTTCAAATAAAAATATAATTGCTAATGAGCAAGTTGAAATAGCAATACCAGCCACAGAGGAAGCGGCTATTACTTCTACAAAAATCGAAGATGAAACAAAGGTGGAAAATAATACAAGCGTTGCAACCAAAAGCAACATGCCTATAGTTGATCAAAGCAATAAAGTGTTTGTGCAAGAAAAAAATATTGATGATTATTCCATAAACCAAAAGTCTGTGAGAGAGAATGCGGATAATATTGAAAATGATAAAATAGAAAAAAATTTACAACCGATAACAGAAAAAGAAACAACACTTTCTTCGACCCAAAATGATGAGGCCAAGGACTTAAGTGTATTATCCCCAGAGCCTTTAAATTCAGACAAAGAAACACAAACCTCAACGTTAGGTAATGCGACAGTACCAACAATTGATGATAAGGCTAATTTAGAAAAAACAATCCCGGAAGCAGATATAAACGCAACAATAAATAACACCTCGAATATACCAGACAATACTAATAACCAGATATCAGATGAAAAGAATTTCAATGATAGTATTGCACAAATTGAAAACAACAATGTACCGGAAATAAAAAAAATTGAGGTAGCTGAAAATCCAACAAATGAGGTTTCACAAACAGATTCAACTGTTGGGAACGATATAAAGTCAGATTCAACCATTACCGAAAATATTGCTATTGCTGAAAATGTTACGCCACCAGTAACAATGGAGAATCAGGACCAAATTATAAAAACCGATGGTGCTGAAAAAATTGCCGAGCAAACGAAAGAGATAGAGCCGGCTGCTCCTATTGAAGTTAAAATAGAAAAACAAAAGCGTGCAAAACAATTTTCATTAGGCCTACTTGCAGGTGCAGGGCTTACACCTGCTATAACATCACAAATAGGAAATAAATATAATTACCTTTCATACAAGGCGGGCTTAAATCTAGATTACACAATCGGTAAAGTTGGAATATCAACAGGAGCAAATTACCACATTAAAAATGGTTATAATTATTCCCTTGTTACTTTCAAAAAGGGTTACTCTTTTGGCACAAGCAACATACGTACAGAGTATTTGCCAACACAAAGCAGATATCTTGAGATACCCCTTATGTTACATTATAAAACCGGACGTCATTTAGTTGGCGTTGGTGGTGCATTTGAATACATGTTACAAACAAAACTTAAAGTAGAAAACCACGGCACACAAACAACTACTACTGAAGTTGGCAATTACGATTTTATGCATCAATACGATATTGGACTAATGGTTCAATATCAATATACTATAAATGCAAACTTCAGTATAGGTGTGAATTTATTTCAAGGTTCGGTAGATGCAGTGAATAATGAAAAAAGTTCTGTAACAAAAAAGGATATTAACCGGTTTATAGAACCGATTCTTATATACAAACTCATAAAACGATAAACATGAAACAATTTGTCTTTTTAACTTGTACAATAATATTGTGCGGTATGTTGGGGTGCAAAAAGGAGTCTATAATAGCTGAACCCGATGAAGTTCCGGTATTTTATTTTGAAGGAAATATTAAAGGTGATGCGGTGAAATACGAAGCCGGAAATAATCAGTACTTTATGAATACGGAATATTATAAAGATTCTATATTTTGGCTTAAAGGATTATTTGCACCAAAAGACTGTAATAATTGCAACAGTTCGCTTTCAATTGAACTTTCTGATTATAAAGTACGGTCAACAAATAACATTGATGACATTATGACTTTGGTACACACAGGCGATTATTTGTTTTATGATGAAAACACAGCACCTCAAATGCGCTATACTTTCAAAACCGATTCTCTGATTAGTTTATTACCAAATCAAAAATATAATTGGTCGTTTGGAAATGGCGATACAGCAAGCGGGTCCGAAGTTATAAAAGATATGGCCATAAACCAATTTATGCCAGTAACATTAAATGTTGAAAACACTTCCAATGGCTGTATTTCAACAATCGAAAACTTAATGAATACATCGGCAACCAGCTGTGATCCGAATTTTACATACAGTAATATTAATGCTAACAATTTCCAATTTGTATACAATGGTAACCAATCTGTTGTTTGGCTTTTCGACAATGGTCTAATAATAGATTCTCTTCACATGCCTCAGGTTTCATTTACTCCAGGTATACATACCGCTTGTCTCAATGTTTTTGATGTAAATAATAATTGTCAGGCAACATTTTGCCGGCAGTTCAACGTGTCGCTTGCCGGTGTTTGCTTTGCCGGATACAGTTATACCCGAGCATTAATCACTAACGACATTTTCTCGAAAGTAAAAATAACCCATACCAATAAAAGCGGTGCTACGTATGTCAACTATGTTAAGAGCCAACCTATGGACAGCAAGTTTAAAGTACTGGAAGTTCTATCTTATGATAAAAACGAAAAAGGTGAAGCAACATTAAAAATAAAAGTAGCATTCAATTGTAAACTTTACAATAAAAATAATCTAAACGATGCCATTGATATAGAAACCGAAAACTGTGTTTTTGCGGTTGCTTTTCCCGGTAACTAAACAAAATCTATTATACTATACATGAGAAAAATTCTTGTTATTTTCTTTATTCTTATAATAACAAAAGTGGCGCATTCGCAAAACTGTTTATCTGCCTTTTCACATTCTAATGTCCCTGGCACCAGTCAAATAATGTTCTACGACAGTTCATTTGCAATGGGCCAGATTGTAACCCATTTTTGGAATTTTGGTGATGGTCAAATAGACACCGTGCCAAACCCAATTCACACTTATAATAACCTTGGTACCTTTAGTGTTTGCCATACTATTATAGCACAAAACCCTCAGTGCTCTCATACTACTTGCGATACAGTTAATATAAGCATATTGGGAAATTATTGCGTGGCTGATTTTTCATTTCAAAACATGGGTAATATGGTGGTAGATTTTACTAACTTATCATCTGTAAATACCAACCAATGGTTTTGGGATTTTGGTGACTTAACCACCTCCACATTAAAAAATCCATCTCATACCTATCAAAGTGGTGGAATATATAATGTTTGTCTTATTGCAACGGACATAAACAATGCTTGTTACGATACTATCTGCAAGCAAGTTATAATTGCAAACTCAAATTGCCTATCATCGTATACATATACCGTTAATCAGCTTTATAATGGAACGGTAAATTTTTATGGCAATACGTTAAATCAAAATATTGTTGCATGGCATTGGGATTTTGGAAATGGCGATACGTCAAATATACAAAACCCGGTTTATCAATTTAATAATTTACAAACTCAAACCGTGTGCTTAACCATTACAGATTATACGGGATGCACATCTACATTTTGCGATACTATTCACTTGCAAGCACCTGTAATGTGCAATGCTTTTTTTACAAGTGTTGTCAATCAATCAACAGTGTTTTTCAATAATATTTCGACAACAGATACCGGTGATTTTATTACCGGATGCTATTGGACTTTTGGAAATAATACAACCTCCAGTTCTTTTAATCCAACAGTAAGTTACACAGCATCAGGAACATATACTGTATGCCTAACCATTACCACGGCAAATGGCTGCATTAATACGTTTTGCAACTTTGTAGTGATACAACCCAACCAACCATGTCAACCATTTTTCACGTTTACCGATAATGGCGGTGGTGTAGTTACATTTCACAACCTCTCAATAGTGCCACCAAACTCCAGCTATAATTGGACATTTGGCGATAATACCAGTGATACCGCAGCCAACCCAACACACACTTATTTCGGCCCCGGTCCGTGGGTGGTTTGCTTATCGGTGGGGGCACAAGGATGTCAGGCCACCTATTGCGATACTGTTTTGTTGAGTGCGCTTACCTGCCAATCTTATTTTAGCAAAGCGGCCGACACGGCAAATGCATTGCTGTTTCATTTTAACGATTATTCCATTGGACAGGTAGTAACCTGGAACTGGGACTTTGGCGATTTTACCACATCCACCCTTCAGCACCCATCTCACTTATACGCACAAGGCAGCTACAATGTATGTTTGGATATAACAACTGCAAATGGGTGCACTTCAAATTATTGCAGCACCATTTCTGCAGTTTCCTCTTCGTGCCTGCAGCCATTTACTTACATTCAAGATACCATTTCAGGTTTGTTTACTTTTAATATAGATACCATTAATTGCAATATTCAAAGTATAATCTGGAATTTTGGCGATACTACTTATGGCTCCGGAACCTCGCCACAACACATGTATACCGATACCGGCTGGTACAATGTGTGCGTTACGCTTCAAATAAATAATCAGTTTTATACCATTTGTGAAAATATTTATGCAAAAATTCTAAATTCTACTAACGTTTTCAATTCCACTTACGTAAATGATATAAATGTCTTTCCAAATCCAACTAACGATGGTTTGGTAAATGTTGAAATGCCTTGGCTGCTGAATGAATTAGTGCAGATAGAATTATTCGATATTCAAGGGGCATTATTATGGAACGAACAGAAATACCTCAATGGCTCAAAGACAATAATAAACATAGATAGATTATCAAATGGGTTGTATACCCTAAAAATCACCGCGGACAGAAAACTCTACATGAAACGAGTTCATCACATGAAAACAAACTAAAAAACCGCATGAAAACAGGTTGAAAAAAAATCTGAAATAAAGGGGCAGATTTTTTCCCGGATTGATACCAAGTCAGTCCGGGAATTTTTTTTGTGGGCGTTTGATTACTTTATTCAAAACAATTATCTGCTGTGACTTATAATGAAATTCATTGTAAATGAAAGTTTACAATTGTAAAATTAATTTTTAACAAGCAAAACTAAACAAAGCGCACAAATCTAAATTCATTTCGATATACATAATTGTTACATTAATGGGGATTGAATTATTGTAAATATATTATTTCTTGTTATTAATAGCGCTCCAATAATTAAAAGTTTATGTATAAAAGCAAAAACCTCCGCATTGCTGCGGAGGTTTCTTCGGTTGGTTAATCTGTTGCTATTATTTCTATATAGTTTTGAACTTCGAAAACTCTTGAACTATTAAACCTTGAACTTTCCAACATCACAACTCTTGAACTACTTAGTTACCACCATCAATTTCGTATCCACACTTTCGCCATTAACTATGAGTGTATACGTATAAGTACCTTGTGCAAGTTCATTTGCATTTATTGTAACCTGGCCTTTGCCTGTTTGGTTCAATGCAATAACTTTAAGCTGCTCACCATTCAAATTACGTATAACAATGTTGGCTGTTTTTACTTCTGCTGATAATGCAAACCGAATAATTGTAGTTTGATTAAAAGGATTTGGTTGATTTTGGAATAAAGCATTTGCGCTTATAGCAGGCGATGATGCTTTAGCTGTATTGTTAGCACATAATTGATCAATACAATTTTTAAGTTCAGAATTTTCGCCAATCACTGTTTCTAATTTTACGTTTTGCATCGTGATTTGTGCTTGTTGCTCTTGAATTGCTTTTACTAATACAGGTATCAACTCGGCATATTTCACTCCCAATTTATCGTTTTGAGTGGTTTCCATTTTATTGATTTCAGGATTAAAACGTGTGGTATGGTCAACAACTACTTCTTTTATTACCTTTTGCAAGTCTTGCGCTAAGAAACCAAGGTTATTATCATCACCTAATTTCTCATCGTTCCATTTGTAAGATACAGGTTGCAATTTCATTACTTCATTCAAACCATAAGGCAAATTTTTAATGTCCTTTTTCAAGCGTGCATCCGAAGTTTGTACCATGCCGTTTACTGCCCACACTTCAACCCAACGATTGCTGGCATTACCACAATAGAAAGCATTATCAAAACTTGGTAATGGATCTGCATTCATTACTAAGCCAAAGCTACCATCATCTGTCAGTGTTTTGTTGGTAATTCGTAAATCGCCTACTACATGCAACTTTGCCAAAGGCGATTGAGTTCCTATGCCAACAAGTCCGGCATTGTCCACTGTGAGACGTGGAATAGCCTTAGTAGTTAAGTGAACCTTTCCTGTTGCAAAAGCTGGCGTTCCAAAATCAGCATCCTCTGCCGCTCCTGAAAATGAACCCATGTAAGCACGGAATATTCCTGATTCATGTATGCTAATGTATGATTGATTTCCTCCATCAAATCTCGCTGCCTCTTTAACATTGGAAACAACATGCAACTTTGCTAAAGGCGATAAAGTTCCAACTCCCATTTTTCCGCTTGTGTCAATCACCATTTTTGGGGCAGAAGTTGTATTATAATGCTCAATATAATATTGTCCTTTGTTTAATCCCCAAGCATTACCTGTGCCGCCAACTCCTTGAAACCACTGTACGGTCGATGTATTTCCATTTCTAATTCCTAACAGACAAGTTTTGTCGTTGCCCGATCCAGTATTCCTTAATAGCACAGGGTCATACTCAGAGGTAGCAACCTCAAATTTATAATTTGGTGTAAATGTACCAATACCTACTTTGCCACCATCTCCACACAAACTAATATTATCATTAGTTACGAATACTACTATAGGCGCAGTACTTTTGGTTCCATTTTGAATTATGAAATTGTTGCTTTGCACCATTCCGCTACTCCAAATAGTATTACCATAATTCCTGTAATCAAATTGAGCACTCGAGTTTGGGTCTCCTTTGTCCATAAACATTTTTGCTGAACTAATACTCGATTTAATACCCATGGTAACTGAGTTGTATTTTTCGACATACAAGTTAGCTCCATATTTGGTAGTGCCAATAGATACATTGTTCGTCAGTGTTGTGGGTGCTACCACTGAACCGGTAGTAGTCCACTGTGCTTGTGTTTGATTTACAAACATTGCTAATGCCATTACAGGCATTAATTTGATTAAATTTTTCATCATATTTTTGTCTTTTATTGGTTAATGATGGGACAAATGTATAGCGGCAATTTACCCTTAAATGATAAATTTTATAACTCACCGTATAAGCAAATAAATGGTCGTTTTTTGGCAATGGATGGTAGGGGGAAAATAAAGATTAGAGATTAAGAATTAAAAATGGTGGCGGGAGGGATAGCGTAATACATGTTTGTGGGGACACAAACCTTGGCCGAAATGCAAATTAAAATTATAAATGAAAGATGCTGGGTGGCATTATGAACTCGTCCTCAGTTGGTGTCCTCGGTTGGTATCCTCGCCAAAAGAACATTTTTAGATTGCATATTCGATACCAAGCAAATTAGTAGTGGATATTATGCGGCATAATTATGTCACTGAAATAAGCGTTGACACCACAGGCCGTTTGTATAACTTAATGTTGTTTTGCGGGTATAATCTTACAGATGGAAATAAAAAAAGGCTTATATAAATGCAAAAAACCTCCGCATTGCTGCGGAGGTTTCTTCGGTTGGTTAATCTGTTGGTATTATTTCTATATAGTTTTGAACTTCGAAAACTCTTGAACTTTAAACTCTAAAACTCTTGAACTTTCCCAACATTCAAAACTCATAAACTACTTAGTTACCACCATCAATTTCGTATCCACACTTTCGCCATTAACTATGAGGGTATACGTATAAGTACCTTGTGCAAGTTCATTTGCATTTATTGTAACCTGGCCTTTGCCTGTTTGGTTCAATGCAATAGCTTTAATTTGCTCACCATTCAAATTACGTATAATGATGTTTGCCGATTTAGAATCTACAGTTAAAGCAAAACGGATTTCTGTAGTTTGATTAAACGGATTTGGCTGGTTTTGGAAAAGAGCGTTTGAGGTTTCAGTATTTACGTTTTTGGTTTTTGACTCAGTTGCATTGTTGCACACAGAATTTAAACAATCTTGCATTGAAGCATTCTCATTTTTTAAAGTTGTGATTTGTTCTTGTTGCTCTTGTATTGCTTTTACTAAAACTGGTATAAGCTCAGAATATTTTACGCCTAATACATCGTTCTTTGTAGTCTCCATTTTTTGGGTTTCAGGATTGAAGCGTGTAGTGTGATCAACAACTACTTCCTTTACAACCTTTTGCAAGTCTTGCGCTATGAATCCAAGGTTATTATCATCACCCAGTTTTTCATCTTTCCACTTGTAAATGATAGGTTGTAATTTCATTACTTCATTCAAGCCATAAGGTAAGTCTTTAATTTCTTTTTTCATGCGGGCATCAGAAGTTTGAATAGTGCCGTTTGTAGCATATACAGCAACCCAACGTTTAGAAATTGAACCTGAGTAATATAAGTTATCAGCATCTGCTGTAACATCAGCACCAAATTCAAGTTCGTAGAACCCGGGCGAAGTTATCCACTTGTTATCCAACTGAATTCTGTTGCCTTTTACTCGCATGTTGCCTCCAACTGATAAGCGGTAGTTTACATCTGGCACAGTATCGTAAATACCCACGCGGCCATTAATAATACGCATTCCTTCTACTGAGTTTTGTCTATTTGCGTATGATGTACCATTGGTAAAAAATCGCATAATGCCTGTCCATGTTCCTCCTGCAGAATCATCGGATTGTATATAGCCCGGACGCCATTCTTGAGCACTGCCTTGTGGGTCGCTCCAAAACGACATACGTACCGGGTTAAATGTTCCTAAACCATTTTGGCCCTGTATGCGTAAATCAGGATAGATTCCATACACATGCAAATTGGATTGTGGGTTAGTTGTGCCCATGCCCATACGGCTATCATTTTTTACATATAGGCCTGTGGTACCATTAGCTGTGAATTGTATAGGAATGTTGAATTTAGTTGAGATTAAAAATTTTGTTCCGGCAACATCCTCCATTGAGGCTTCAGTACCTCCCCCAAATGTAAAATCTATTTTGGGTGCAAAGCCATCTATTCTTAAGGCATCTTTTATACTGGCATTACCGGCAACATGTAATTTGTAGGTTGGCGTTACGTTGCCTACTGCTACATTTCCTCCGGTTGAGCACAAACTAACATTATCTGTAGTTTGGTTTACTAATATAGGCGTAGAATTTAAGGCTACATTTCTAATTGCGAAATTGTTGCTACCCAACATTCCGCTATTCCAAATAGTAACACCAAGATTCCTGTATGCAAATGCAGCATTTGCGGTTGAGACCCCTTTGTCCATAAACATTGTTGCCCCTGCCGTTGTCGATTTAATACCCAGGGTCACCGCATTACTTTTTTCTACATACAAATTGGCTCCATTAGTTGTGGTTCCTATACTTACATTGTTTGTTAATGTAGTAGGGTGTACAGTGGTGCCGGTAGTAGTCCATTGTGCTTGTGTTTGATTTACAAACATTGCTAATGCCATTGCAGGCATTAATTTGATTAATTTTTTCATCATAATTTTGTTTTTTAATTGGTTAATGATAGGACAAATGTATAGCGGCACTTTACCCTCAAATGATAAATTTTATAACTCACCGTATAAGCAAATAAATGGTCGTTTTTGGGCAATGGGTGGTAGGGGGAAATTAAAAATTATAGATTAAGAATTAAAAATGGTGGATTGGGAAATTAAGAATTGAAAATTATTAATGGAGGATGCGGGGTGGCACTATGAATTTGTCCTCGGTTGGCGTCCTCGGTTGGCGTGCTCGGTTGGCGTGCTCGGTTGGCGTCCCCGCCAACCGCCTAGTTTTGGATTATATATTTACAACAAATCATATTTCCCTATTTTATTTTGTTGCTGGTTTCTGTGAAAATAAAATATTTTCCCCCACAATAAGTGGTTGGCGGGGACGCCAACCGAGGACAGAAACTACTAAAAGCTTGAACCTTGAACTACTTTAAATTCCGTTAGCTAAAGCCGAACGGCAATGAAAGCTTCGCGAAAACTTTCTAAACCTTCTAAACTCTTGTCCTTGGTTGGCGTCCCCGCCAATCGCACAGTATTGGTTTATATATTTACAACAAATCACATTTCCTTGGCGTCCTTGGTTGGCGTCCCCGCCAATCGCACAGTTTTAGTTTGGATAATCGAAACTAACAGTGCTTACATTAAGCTATTCGGTTGTTAGTTTTGTGAAAGTAAAATAAATTCCCCTCAGCAAGCGGTTGGCGGGGACGCCAACCGAGGACATAAATCGCATTTAACTATGTTGTACAGCTCCCAGTTTTGTGAAACTAAAATATACTGGCCCACCACAAGCGGTTGGCGGGGACGCCAACCGAGGACAGAAACTACTAAAAGCTTGAACCTTGAACTACTGAGAATTCCGGTGGCTAAAGCCGAACGGCAATGATAGCATCGCGAAAACATTCTCAACTTTCTCAACCTTCTAAACTCTTGAACTTTTAAACTCTTTAGAATTCCGGTGGCTAAAGCCGAACGGCAATGATAGCATCGCGAAAACATTCTCAACTTTCTCAACCTTCTAAACTCTTGAACTTTTAAACTCTTTAGAATTCCGTTGGCTAAAGCCGAACGGCAATGATAGCATCGCGAAAACATTCTCAACCTTCAAATGCCGACACTTTGGTCGGCATCCCGACCGAAGTGTCGGGACTCTTTCACCTTGAACTTTTAAACTCTTGAACTTTGAACTTCCCTCAACTTTGAACCTTGAACTTCCTACCCCCCCATTACTTTCATAAAATCATCTTTACGTCTGCGCGATACAGTAATGCTTGTACCATCTTGCATTACTACATAGCCACCATCGCTTTTTACAAACTTCTCGATGTGGCGCAGGTTTATGATGTACGAATTATGGATGCGGAAAAATCCTTTTGTTGCAATACCGGCTTCGTAATCGCCAAGGAGTTTGCTTGTAAATAATTTTTTTCCGTTTGTAAAATACACTTCGGTGTAACCACCATCGGCTTTAAAATAAAGTATGTTTTCGGTGAGCGAAAATATTACGCCATCGTCTGTGGGAATCGAAATTTTATTGATGCCTTGCGCAGCCTGTATGTAAGCCAAAATGTTTTCGATAGGTTGCATATCATTTTGGTTATGCATCATTTTGGCTACCTTATTTACGGCATCTTTTAATTCTTCTGTTTCAATGGGTTTTAATAAATAATCAACAGCATTCACTTTGAAGGCATCTATTGCATACTCGTTATAAGCTGTGGTAAATACAACTTGAAAATTAAAAGGTGTAAGGTTTTGCAGCAACTCAAAACCATTCATGCCGGGCATATCAATATCAAGAAAAATAACATCCGGTTTTAATATGGGAATTTCTTTTACCGCTTGTTTGGGGTTTAAGAATGTAGCCACAATTTCTACATGGTTACAATTTTTTTCCAATAAATACTCAAGCATTTCGATGCCATTTTTTTCGTCATCAATTATAATGGCTTTCATTTTCTTTTCTATTTGTTTTTATTGTTTGGTAGGTGTTAGATATTTTTTTACAATTTTTATTTGTACCGATGTTCCTAATGAAACGCCATGCGAATCTACTTTATCGGTAATGGTAATATTGTCGTTTATGGCTGCAGCATTATTGAAGATAGCAAGGCGGCTTTTTGTCACCATCATACCATGCGAGTTGTGTTTGGTAAATGTATTATCATCGGCCTTTTTATTGTGGTTGCGGCCTACACCATCATCGTCAAATGTAGTATAAATGTATTGCTCATCATCGTATATGGTTATAGTCAAATGCCCGCTTGTTTCTTTGTGCATAAGTCCATGCCAAATAGCATTTTCAACATAAGGCTGCATTATCATGGGTGGCACAAGGAGTGAGTCTGCATCAATTTTTGGGTTAAGATTTATAGTAAATTCAAATTTATTATCGAACCGCATTGCTTCCATTTCAATGTATAACTTTAGCGACAAGATTTCATTTGAAAGCGATACTTCGTTGCTGCGGCTGTTGTCGAGAATGATGCGTATAAGGCGTGCAAACTTAGTTACATAAGCTGAGGCGGTGTCGGGGTCGCTTTTTACAATATAGCGGTTGATGCTATTGAGGCAGTTGAAAATAAAATGTGGATTCATCTGTGCACGCAAGGCGCTCATCTCCAGGTTGGCTAATTTCTTTTCGTAATCATACTTTATTTTTTCGGTTTTCTTAATTTGTTTTATTCGTAGCCGATAAAGTAAATAAGCCAAGTTTAATATGGTAAATGCAATAAGACATTTGAACCACCACGTTTGCCAATACGGTGGGGCTATAACAATATTGACAAAACAATTTTGGTTGCTCCATACACCATCGGAATTTAAAGCTTTTACTTTGAAAACATAATCACCCGGTGGCAGTTGAGCAAACGAAACAAAATTGCGTGTACCGTTGCTTATCCATTCATTTTTAAACCCTTGAAGTTGATAATAATAAATAATAGTTGCAGAGCCATGGTAATTGGGCGCACTAAATTCGAAACTTAGTGTGTTTTGCGTATAATCGAAAAACAGGTTTTTTTTGAATGCAATACTTGTATCGGTAACCAATGTTTGATTATGCACTTTCATTGCCGAAATTTCAACATTGGGAGGCAATTTATCTTTCCAAAAATTATTTATATCGAGGGTAGTAATTGAGTTTCCTTGAGTTAGCCAGACAAAATTTTTATACGTAAATAAATTATTCTCGGTATCCGTAAGATAACCATTATACTTGGTGTAGTTTTTAAAATATTTTGTGCCGTGTCTCAAATAATTTAATGCATTATTTGTACTTACCCATAATCCATTACGGGCATCAGTAATAATTGCAAATATTTGTGTGCCGATAAACGATTCGGTGTTTGAGAAAAAATAAAATGAATCGAGCTTTGTAAAATAACATGCAAGGCCGCTCGCATATGTGCCTAAATAAATCCTATCATCCGGCAATTCCAAAAAAACCTCCACTTTGTTTTGTAATTGATGTTTGCAGTGAGGGCCGAATTTTTCTTTAAAAGAGCTTTTCACAATGTCGAAAACATAAATACGATTGTTGGAAGTAGCAACCCAAATATCGCCATTTTTTAATTGATAAATATTATTGATGTTCCATCGTGCTTTTTCATCGGGCATGGTAGGCCATAGAAAAGCGGCTATTAATTTATTGGTATTTACATCTATATGCAAAAAATATTTTTTTGTAGCCACCCATAAAGTATTGTGCTTATCAACAAACATAGCACTCACATATTTTGACGCTTCTTGTTGTATAGAATCATCAGCCACAAAATTATATTTGTACAATGCTTCAGTCTTAATATCGAAACAAAAAACACCAATATGAGTAGAACAATAATAAAGGCCGGGTATTTTTTTATCTTGTTCCACACTATACACAACAGGTATATATTTTGTTTTATCTTCTAACGATTTATACTTTACATCTAAATCTTCTCCGTCACCTGTTATTTTACGAATAATGCCTGTATCGGGGTGATATAAGTATACTCCAAAATCATAAGAAGTAGAAACATAAAAATGTTTGCTATTTGGTAAGTATAGAAGTTGAGAAATTACTGTTGGGGTATAATTTTTTTTTACGTCCCATTGCAATTCCTGCGGTTGTAATATTTGGGATGCCGGGCTAAGCACAGATAATCCATCTCTGAAACCAACAAATAATATCCCATCGGATAATAAGAGAGAATAGCAACTCGTGTCGGTAAGAATAGAAAAGCGATTTTTTGCTTCAGGTTCATATAAACGAAATTGTTTTGTTTTTAAATTATATAGCCCCAAACCATTATAGCTACCAATGTACAATTCGTTTTTACTTTTAAGGGAAATACAAAGTGATACTACTTCTTTATTGCAAGTAAAAAACAAAGTATCAAATAGCTCAGTTTTAGTATTGAATTGTAATACTTTTTTATAATGACCAAATAATAAATTATCATCGGCATCTAAACATATGTTCAATAATTGATTTTCATTTTGCACCCTTCCACCTAAGGTATCTTTTGGGAAAAATGATTTTGATTTGCATGTAACAGGATTGAAGCATGTAAAACCACAGCGCGCAATAATCCAAAAATTTCCTTTGCTGTCTTTCACCGCATTAGAACATTCGTTGAGGTTGTAATTGGGGCTCGATAATGGTGCAAAATTAAAGTGAGAAAATGTTCCTGCCTTTTCATTATACCTGTCTATCCCCTTATTCCAAACACCAATCCATATGTTTCCATTATTATCTTGTCTGGTAAAAGTGGCACCATTGGTGGCAAGCGAATTGGTATCGTTAGGATTGTTTCTAAAAATAGTTTTTTTGTTGGTAAATAAATCGATACAACACACACCTGCATTACTACAAGCAATCCACAGTTTATTTTTATCGTCTACAAATAATGCTTTAATATCATTGCCTGGAATGGAATTGGTATCGTTGGGGCTATTATAAAAATTAGTAAATCTAACACCATCGAAACGCGATAGTCCTGCATTGGTGCCTATCCAAATAAAACCACTACTGTCCTTGGTAATACACTGTATTGTGTTGCTGGGCAGGCCCTCGTAGGTGGTATAGTTCAACCAATTGCCGGCAATAGTTTGTGCCTGGCCATTTATTGATGCAGCAAAAGAAAGCACAATTATGCCAACCAGAAATGTATTTATACAAAATTTCACATTACAAAAGAAGTAAAAATAAAAATGCGAATACTAAAATGACAATGGATGGTCGTATATGGCAATAGATGGTTGATTAAGGTATTGGATGGCAATAAGGAAATTAAGAATTATAAATTAAAGGTTAAGAAAGGAGGATAAGTTTAAAGTTAAAATCTATGTTTTGTCGTAGAACCTTGATTTTAAATACGTGAAGTTTTGAAATTGAAAGTTAGCATCGTTTACTTTAGTCCAGGGGTGATGGAGATTCAAACCGTAACGTTTAAAATATCACTTTGGTTACAAAGCATTTTGATTATTGTCCTCGGTTGGCGTCCCCTCCACCCGCTCATTACATTGTCCTCGCTACCCGCTCGCTTTGTATAAACTAATCACAAGTATAGACCAAACTAAAGCTATTTTGTAACTCGGTTGGCGGGGACATATTAAAGTATTATTCGTCCCTCATTCGTGCATTCCGCGACACTGCGGTCGGGGCAGGCGTGGCAAAAAGTATTTATCAAAACACCCATCACGGGCACAAAAGAAATATCGCTTTTTGGCTTACTATAATTTTAACGATGCGTTGTAGTCCAACCTTTCATCGGGGTGCAGAAACTGCATGGCCTTGTGTATTTTTTTTACTTGTGCATTGTACATATTCAATAGCACTTTATTTTCTTCGAAGCCTATATTCAAATTTTTTAGGCTCTGGCAAAAATGCATGAGCAATTGTATCTCTGTAGTTTTTATTTGCGAAAATTTAATATGCTCGCAGAAGTACCAGACTATTTCCTATTCTACACTCCGTTAGTTTTTCAACTTATTAATAGTGAGCATTTAATAAAAATGAATTATTAGCAGTAAGTCAATTTTGATAGGTATAGTTTGTGCATGGTATTTGCAAAACGATTATTGCACAACCATTTCATAATAAATTTTTTTTTCAAACTTAAAAATTGGGTTATGCTAAAAATTTAGTGGAACTATTTCTACAAGAAAATAATAATTGCCATCGCTCACCCAGACTACCGACACTTCGGTCGGCACTTTGCCTAAAGGGCGCAACCTCACAGAATTTCTGTTGGTGGTTATAGAATTTGAAGTTTAATGCTTTCACTAAATTTTTAACATAGCCATAATTAGATAAGGTTTCATAAAATTAAAACAACAGTAACATAAATGCTTGAATGTTTTTAGTTTAGCGGCATGATTTTTTAATTGACTTTTGTTATGATGAATGACGAAAATATTTATTCGGAATCAGAATGTATCGTGCTATTGAATAAAACCATTAAAGGCTATTCAGAATTTATAAAAGCATATTGTCCTCATGGATGGAGAAAAAGCGAATGTGTAAAATTTTTTCATCCCATTGCTGAACAGCAATTGGAAGAGCATAAACGCATTGCTGAAAATTTAAAACGATTTAGTAAAAACAGATCCGATGCAAAGGCAGTTTCGTTGTCGGAATTTGAGCAAGACCTTAGCGATGTGGATGAAGAGAATGAACCTCGCACTTTATTGGGTTTATGCCTTTGGGATATTTTTTCTAATAATCATAGCGTGAAGGATGCACAAGGCAAGGAATATGATTTAGGTTCGTTCAGAGGCTGTGCAAGCATGATTGCTGAATTACTAAACGGAGCAAAAGATAACAATGACAGCATAAATTTTGACTATGTAGATTTTTATATGGGAACAATTTGGATTGACTCAAGAGGAGACCTTCAACCTTTTTACGAATATATTTTTTCTGTATTAAAGCAGGAAGGATGTGATTGGGAGTATAATTTTCCAAGAATGGGTTTGATAAATTTTAATAAGGAAGAAACAATAAAGCCCGAAGATTATAATCCTGAAAAAGCATTAGCGATAGAAATGGAAAATAAAAAAGTTGAAGAATTTCAAAAAGAACTTGACCGTATTCATGATGAAGAATATGAAGAAGCGAAATATAAAAAGCCGTCAGCAACCGTTTTAGCTTATGAGAAAATTTATGGTGATTTGCCTGATGGGCATCCACAGAAAAATTTATAATTTTAAAAAATGATATAAAATGCAAACCTACGTCAATCAACTACTCGAAGATATTGCCAATGCGCAGAAGGCGGAGTTATCAATCGCTGAAATTAATGAAACCTCACCCAAATCGTTTGAAGAAGAAATGGAAGAAATTTGTCCTCGGTTGGCGTCCCCGCCAACCGCTCCTTACTTTCTCCTCGCTACCCGCCCCCTTTGTATAAACTAATCACAAGTATAGACCAAACTAAAGCTATTAATACTGCGTCAAATCCAACATCAACTTAATTCAGTATAAGAAGTTAAAAAACCAAAATCATCAATTCCTGTTTCATAAAACTTTGCAGGCGAATACTGATATGAAACTGGATTTGGTGATAAATTCCATTTTTGCTGGCAAGGATTATCATGAATATAATCTAACTTTTGTTCTATTATTTTACGACTTAATAAATCAATAGTATGCGAACGTCTTTCCCAAAAGTGAAAGCTTCGCTCTGCTTGTGTCGTTTTGTAATTTGCTAATAACTCTCTATGATTTAGATTCAAATATTTTTTAAAAGCATGTCCTATAAAACTAAGTAATGCCGATTCATTCTCCGCTTGCAAATTATTATTCAGTGGTGACAATATCGCATGAATATGATTTGGCATAATTACAAAAGCATGTATTGCAGATTTTTTATTATGATGGAACCAAGCAAATGAATCAATGATAAGTGCTTTCAATTTGTCATCCAACAATAGCGATTGCCAGCTATTTATGGTTGGGGTGAAAAAAATACATTTGTGTAAATATTAAGTTGTAAATATAATGCATTATTTCGATTTGTTGGAGCTGATAAAAAGGCGGTGGCTGATGCTGACATTGGAAATAGGCGATTGGCGGGGACGCCAACCGAGGACAGAATAAGGAAATTAAGAATTATAAATTAAGAAAAGAGGAAAAGTTTAAAGTTAAAATTAAAAGTTGATAATCTATGCTTTGCCGCTGTTATGTTGATTTTAAATACGCCAGGATTTACAAATTTTACGGGGTTTTGATATAACTCGTGCGTTTCAGGCAAAGTCATAAATAATAGTTGATTATGTCCAATTACAAATCCAAAACCGCATTATAATCTAACCGTTCATCGGGGTGCAATGTTTCGATGGCCTTATGTATTTTTTTTACCTGAGCATTGTACATATTCAATAGCACTTTATTTTCTTCGAAGCCTATATTCAAATTTTTTAGGCTCTGGCAAAAATGCATGAGCAATTGTATCTCTGTAGTTTTTATTTGCGAAAATTTAATATGCTTATGGGTGTGCCGCAATATTTTGCGTATCGATTTTTTCAAGAGAAAAAAACTATTACTGGAATTTATTTCTTTGAACATGGCATCCATTTCTTCCATTACATTATCTACAAATTGCTGCTCATCGTTTTGCTCAAATAAAAGATAGCTCAACAATTCCTTATTCATTACCTTAAATTGAGCCATACGAATACAGTGGGCTACAAGCTGTTTTTGTGGTAACAGTTGTAGTTCTTTTTTTAATTCTGCTATGGTGGAGGCTTTCATTTTTTATAAAATAAATGCGGGCTATTTATTTTTTAATGGCTTCAATAAATCTTCAAGACCGTTCAATTTTATTTCGTACAGTGTGGTTAATAACACACCTAACTTACCCGCAGGAAATCCTTTGCGTTGAAACCATTCTAAGTATGAAACAGGAAGGTCGCACAGTATGCGGTCCTTATATTTGCCAAAAGGCATTTTCATTGTTACCAATTCAATTAACAACTGTGGATTGGCTTGTGGTACTTCCATTATTTAATTTTTATAATTATGCTTAATATATTCTTCGGCTTGCTCTTGAGTGATTGCTGCAAAGTTACGATAGCGATAATGCACATCAATTATTTCTTCGATAGCTTGCGCTACAAGCATTTTATTCTCCCAATTATTTAAATGTTCGATCACTGTTTGCAGGCAACCTTTTTTATACGCTATCTGTCCAAGCACATGCACAAGTGTATTTCGTACCCGTGCAGTAGTGTCATATTGTAATTCTTTCAACATGGGTAAAATATCCTGGGGATGTGTACGCCCTCGTAATTCTATACCGTGACAAATTTCTCTGCGTATTTCTTTATCAGGGTGATGCAAATATTTTTGTGCCCATTGCAAAACAGGCAAAGGATTTTTTTCGCTCATCTTTTTTATCGAACCTATTACAGCATTTCGAACTGAATGATGCTTATCGAATAATGCTGTGTCAAAAAATATTTCGACAATCGCGAAATCTTTCTTTCCAATTTCGCCAGCCGCATTTATTACCGTTTGCCTTATTTTATATTCTTCGCTCAATAATAATTTATGCAACAGGGCAATTGTAGCGATGGCAAGTTCTTTATGATTAATATAAATTTTACCAATATTTAAATAGGCAGCTTTTCGTATATAAGTATCGTCATCATTAAAATAAAGCAATACTTTTTCGGTTGTGTTGTATCTTATATCTGCAAGAATATCGTTGTAAATTTCGATAACTAATTGTGCCCTTTGGATTTTTGATAAAGTATAAAAACTCATTTAAAAAATTTATTGCTTTAGCTTGAAGCAGGTAAAAAATTACCGGCAATCGATATAATAAATCAATTGCCGGTAAAGCTATATATAAAATAAAGAGGCCTTATTAAAACGGCAGATCGTCATCGACCGTTGGTGCCGACATAGGCTCTGCACTAACTGCTTGTGGTGCACTTTGAGTACTGCTTGCAGTACTGGCTCCGGCAGTTCCACCTATTTGCATTTTCCATATGCGCAGGTCGGTAAAAAATTTGTCGTTGTACTCACGACTGTCAATATTAAACGAAACTGTAACAGTATCGCCAATATTCAATTTTTTAACCATCTCTACTTTGTCGGTCCATGCAGAAAATGCTGCTTTTTTAGGATACTGTCCATCAAGATATTCAATCATGAAATCTATTTTTTTCCACGGTCCGTTCTTTCCTTCTCCTGTTACTTCGGTTCCAATTTTGTAAACTTTTCCTTCTAATTCTAATGCCATAATGTTGATTTTTTTTTGTAAAAATAATAAATATTTAACGAACCAAAAGCTATTGTTGAAAATTATTGTCGCATACGCACGCCATCTATCTTTTGTATCACATCGCTTGCATAAGTAATTGTGTAAAGCAATACACCCTGCTCGTCAAAAAACTTCCAGTCGCCTATTCTTATTCCATCTTTGTAATGTTGCAATTCACGTATTTGCCCATTGTGGTGATACAACTTAAAATTACCTTGTTGTAGCCCCTGCAAATATTTTCCTTCGCTGTAAAGAGTACTATCGGCATTATACGTTTTCCAAATACCATCTTGCTTATCGTCAACATACATTCCTGTGGCAATATACTCTCCATTATTAAAAGTCCACAAACCTTCTTTTGCCCCTGAGGTGTAATTGCCCTGAGCTATCATTTTACCAAACTCATTGTACTCGGTACTTTGTCCTTCTTCCTTTCCATTCACATAATTTTCGCTGCGTAGTATTTGGCCATTATCATATTTCCATATCCATTGTCCATGGGGTTTTCCGTTAACATATTTTCCACTTTGTTGTGTGATGTTGCCTTTGTAAAAATATTGCCAATCGCCAGTTTTTTTTCCATCGGTATACGAGCCTTTTGCTTTGGCACTGCCGTCATCATAAAAATGTGTCCATGACCCTTGTGCTTTACCACTGTTATCAATCAAGCCTTGCGACAGTATTTTATTATCGCTATAAACTGTAGTTGCCAAAATATTTCCCGCGGTGTCGTACTCGTTGCTATACCCTTGTTTTACACCTTCAACTATTGTAACACTGTTCTTTATTTTCCATTTGCATGATATTGCTTTTGCACTTCAATTTTTACAGCTTCGGTAAGTTGTTGCACAAGCAATTCATCGTTTTTATATACTTCGGTTTTTAGTATTTGCCCATCGGCAGTATACTCTTTGAACACGCCATTTTTTTTATCATCGTCCCACACTCCTTCGCTTTTAATTTGCATGTTATCGTAAAACGCTTTCCATGCGCCTTGCTTCAAACCAAACTTATCGCGCCTGTTTATTTTTTCGTCCGCTGTTAAGTATCCATTTTTAAAAGTTTGCAAACTGATGATATCACCTTGCGAATTATAATTGATGGTAACACCATCTTGCCGGCCTTTGTCAAATTTGGCTTTCGATTTTATGCGGCCATTTTCGAAATAATAATTGCATGTTCCTTGTTTAATATTTTGCAACAAAGTTTCTTCACTGCGAATACTTCCATTGGGATAAAAATCTTTCTGCATTCCATTTTTTACCCCTTTCAAATAAATGTATTGTGCCGATATTTTTTGTCGGGAAAATAAAAAGTCCACAAACTATCGAGCATATTATTTTTGCGGTTGCCCTCCGATTTTACATTTCCATTTTCGAAATAAGTGCGCCAGTAACCTTCGGGTTTACCATTCACCATATTGCCTTCGCTGCTCAAATTTCCATTGGCATAAAAAAACCTGTTGTAACCATTTGGGTTTACTTTGTTTTGCTTTTGTGGTTGCGCAATACAAATTGAATTGATACAGATCAAAAATAAAAAAACAGAATATATTTTACCAAAAAGAGAAATCATTAAATAAGTTAAAAGTTATAAATCAAAAGGAATAAGTCAAAAATAATCATCAACGAAATCGTAACTAAGAACAAAACATATACATTTCAGAGTCCTCGTTTATCATTTATTTTTCAAAGGCATGAGAGACTCTGAAATGAATAAAAAATCCGTAACTAAAAACAATCCTCTCCGCAAATAAAACTAAGAACGAAGAACAATCCTCATCGTAAACGAAACTAAGAACTACAACCCATGTAGAGCCGAAATTTCTAACATCCGTTTCAAAGGCCGTAATGCATCGTCCATTAAATCAGCAGCAATATTTACTTCAGGCTTTTCGTATTTCATACACAAATATATTTTTTCCATTGTATTAAGTTTCATGTGGGGGCAATCGTTGCAGGCACAATTATTATTTGGTGGTGCGGCAATAAATAATTTGTGTGGCGATGCCTTATGCATTTGATGCAAGATTCCCGATTCGGTAACAACAATAAATTCGTTACAACTATTTGTTTGTGTATACTTCAACAAACCAGTAGTGGAGCCAATAAAATCGGCAAGTTTAAGAACCACCTCCTCGCATTCGGGATGCGCTATTACCTGTGCATTGGGATATTGCTCTTTGAGTTTGGTAATTTTTTGTTGCGAAAATATTTCGTGCACCATGCAACTGCCATCCCACAAAACCATATCGCGCCCGGTTTTTTCAATAATATAGCGTCCAAGATTTTTGTCGGGCGCAAATATTATTTGTTTATCTTTAGGTACACTTTGCACAATTTGAATAGCATTGCTCGAAGTACAAATTATATCGGTTTGTGCTTTTATGGCAGCAGTACAATTGATGTATGATATCACCACATGATTTGGATGCTGTTCCTTGAACTTTCGGAACTCATCGGGAGGACATGAGTCAGCAAGTGAACAACCCGCCCTTAAATCGGGTATAACTACCTTCTTCGATGGGTTGAGTAATTTGGCAGTTTCGGCCATAAAGTGCACACCGGCAAAAACTATCATATCGGCTTTTGTTTTTTCAGCCTGTTGTGCCAACCCAAGACTATCGCCTATGTAATCGGCAATGTCCTGTATATCGGCATCCTGATAGTAGTGTGCCAGTATCACAGCGTTCTTTTCTTCTTTCAGCTTTTTTATTTCGGCAAACAAATCCAAACTTGGATTCACGGTTTCGGCCACGTGCCCGGCCCGGCTTATTTGCTCATCTATCAATAACGACATATATAATATTATTAATTTTATTTATATAAATATAGTATAATATAGGCTGTTAGTAATGTGTATAAAATATTTACTACTTGCTTTGATGATGTATAATTCTTTTTTTGATAACACACTATCAACAAGTTGTACACATATTTTATTTTTACTTGTCATTAATAAACAACCACGTTTGCAAAGATACTCGAAACATTTGTACAAGAAATACACATTGTGTGAATAGCAACATTTATGCAAAACTTTTTGTTAGTACTCGCACTTAAAATTGTTGATGAGCAGTGTATATGATGTAACAACTAAAACCAATTGCAACTAACAAGTGATAGCACAACGCTGCATAGAAATTGAAATTGATAGCGCAAGAAATATTTACTTAAGTTTATTCACATGTTATCAAATTATTATTTTGCAAAATGTTGAAACTGCATTTTTTGCAATGCCTTACCGGCAAAGGTTTTGTGGGTTATCATTTTTGATTGTTAATTGGTGTTGAAAACGGGCAACGCGCAAAATTGTATTTGCTCTATTTGGTTGCACCGTTATTTCTTGTTGAAAAACGAGCAATAACTTTTATACCTTTGTAAAAATAAAAAAAAATGATAATCACCATAGGCAGCGACCACGCGGGTTTCGAGTTGAAAGATAAATTGAAACATTATCTTTCCGAAAAGTTAACAACTTTGTTGGTAGAAGATGTTGGCGCTTTTTCGGCCGATAGTGTAGACTACCCTGACTATGCCCACGAGGTGGCCGACCAGGTACATTTGAAACTTTGCACATACGGTATACTTATATGTGGTAGTGCCAATGGTGTGGCCATTGCCGCCAACAAGCATAAAGGCATACGCGCAGCAGTGTGTTGGAATGTGGAAGTGGCCAAACTTGCACGCCTACACAACGATGCCAATATAATATGTATACCCGCCCGTTTTGTCGATGAACAAACAGCTTTCGATATGGCGCATACTTTTATCACCACACTTTTCGAAGGTGGCCGACATGCCAGAAGAGTGGAGAAGATTGATTGTGTGTAGGATGGTTTTTGATTTTTATAATTCCGCTTAGGAAATTATAAGAGATATCAAAAATAGATAAGTGATTTGTTTCATTATAATATAAAAAGTATTGTTTAAGCTTTTAAAAACACAATTCTTTTTCGGGCATCAAACTAATATAATGACAAGCAGTTTCCTTCCCCTATAAAATCCTTTTCTAAAAAAACGCCCTTGCAGTCATGTTGCCTACATGTACAGTTTTTACTGTTGGCGATTTGCGGCCTTCGTAGCCAATTGTTATTTGCAGCGATTTCGAAATGTTTTGTTGGTAGTTTACATTCCATGTTGTGTTGATGCCGGTGCGTAAACCTTCGAGCATTTCGTAAGCTACGGGTGTGTTTTCGGCACCGTTGTATTTTAAATTTATAAAATGAAATTGTGTATTGAGGTTTCCTTTTTTTATTCCTGATAAGCGGCACTCAATGCCAATATTATTTTGTTGTGCTCGCTCCTTCAATTCCGAAGCATTGGTTTTATTTCCAAATAAATAAATAAGCGAAGCATTGAAAGTGCTAAGATATTGATACGAAAAAGTAGAAGTGATTTGTTGCGATGCTAAACTAAAATTGCGCGAAGTAAAAAACTCCGATTTGTTGTTATCACTTATCGATTCACCTTTTACCACAAGCGTAAATTGCGAAGAAAAATTAACGCGTGTATTGATGGCATGTATTTCCTTGGTGCGAAATTCGTAACCGCTGTTCAACAAATTTTTCGCCTGTGTTTTAGTATACAAATAATCGGCATCCCAAACCGAAGACGATTTATTGTAACTCAAATTATTGCGCAGCGAGTTATTGGTAATGATAAGTGAGGTATCGGCAATGGCAGAATAAAATGGATTGTAACCCCGCCCATTTTTATTTGATGTTATTTTATTATCGATTTTTAAAGCAAACTGATTTGAAAACTTTTTGCACCACTTGGCAAATTTATTTTCACTCTTTATCAATTGCGAAGCATTTATGGCAAGTATACCCGTAAACGAATTTGTAAATGCTTTGATATAAGTATTTGTTGGCAGCAACACTTTTATATAATTTGCCTGATCGGTAAATTGAGCCACTTCAAATTCGTTCAATTCTTTTACGCCATTTTTATTATAATCGATCCACGTATACACACCTTGTCCGGGAGTAGTTTCAAGAAACACATATTCTTTCCTCAGCTCGCGACCATTTCCGGTTTCGTACGATGTGTTTAGATTTATGCCACCCTTGTTTATGTTTACCGAATAATCAATACGATTGAGTACTGTTGTTTCATTATTATTGGTAAGCGAATCGAGTTTATACTTTAAGCTTCGGTATTGGCTGTTGAGAATAATGCGATGAACTTTGTTTTTGTAAGAAGCAATTATTTTTGCCTGATCGGCACTGCTAAATGGTGCTAAGATATTCGATAAAACTTTATCGTCCCACCGTTTGGAGGCTTGCACATTAAAATCGATGGCGGTATTTTCTTTGGCATTATTCATAAACACTGTAACCCATTGAAAGCGATTAGTAACAGGATACAACGAATCGGTGCGTATGGCTTTCATAATATTTTCTTCCTGTTCAAATCGCACACCTGTAACAATAGGTTTAAATTGTTTCGACAATTCGCTAAGGCTACGCAAAAAACGTGACGACTCATTTTGTGTGCGTGTTGTAAGATAATTTGCCACCGTATTAATTTTAAAATTATGAAACATGTATGCGCCATTCACAATATTCATATAACCACTGTAAAGAGAATCGCGCAAAAAACTGCGCAAAGTATATTTCAGAAAACGGCTTTCATCTTTATGCAAACCAATGGCAGCAGCAATAATATTTTCGTCAACAGCAACACTGTTATTAATAATATTCCAATCGCGAATAAACTCGGGGTTGCGATAAAAAGCAATGGGAGTAAATTTCTTTTGTACAAATTCCCAATCTGCTTTTGCAAATAGTTTTAGCGGTTTTGTTTTATGCGTATCCAATGGCAAAGCAATATTATATGTCAGCAAACTTGCACCGGCCACATTGTTTTTATTATTGATGGGCGAAAATAAATTCGCATCGTTGTTAGTGATGCTACCTTCCCAAACAATGTTTGAAAATTTACCCAATTGATAATCGGCCGCAGCGGTTAATTGTTGCTCGCGTTTGGGTGCTATCAATTGCGTAACGGGCTCGTAATTGCCTTGTGAATTCCATTTACGGGTGCCACCCAATTATACACTCTGCCATTTGCAGCAGTAATGCTTTGCACATAATTGCCTTTACTATTGCCCACTTGCGAAAACACTACACGGTAATATGCACTATCGGGATTGGTAGAATAGCGCAAAATATTTTTGTACAAAATGGTATTTACAATAGTATCTATTTTGGCATACAATATTTCGTTGGTATTAAAAGCTACGCTATCGATTTGCGGTATAACGGCAAGTGCAGGATTGTTTCCGGCCAGTGTAAGAATGGCCTTTGCCGAGTCATCAAGTGTTTGCAGCAACGGTTGATTTTTACTGTCTTGTTCATTAAAAAAATTAACACGAACATTTAATTTTTTGCGATGAAATTCGTTGTTTACATAAAACATGGTGCGCAAATAATTTTTATCGCTGTATTGAAACTCGGCAATTATGCGCACATCGCGAGTAATGAGTTGGCGGGCAGTGAATACAACTTCGGCAGTGTTATAGTCAATGGTGTAATCGCCTTGTGTACCGCGCACCATCAATCGACCGTCAATAAAAATACGCTCGGTGCCGGCAAGTACAATGATAAACAATTCGTTTTGGGCTCCGGTAAGCCGGTATGGTCCCTGGCTTCCTTCTACACCGGGAATAACATTGCGCGCAAACTTACCACGCGATATGGCAGCACCTGCCGTAGTAGAATTTATGGTGCTGTCTTTTTTACTTAGTATATGGTTATGGTTAACAAGCAATCCTTGTCCGCGTTTTTGTAAACTAAGAAAATAACTTACAGGCCTTACAACATCAAAATCACCTGCAGTAATTTTGGTGTCTTTGCTTTTTAGTTGAATAAACACCCGGTCGAAATCTTGCAGCTGTTGTACATTTCCTTCGGGCTGTATAGGAATATTATTGTCGGTAATGGCTGCGGCAATTTCCCAGTTATTATTTAACTTACCGGCTAATTGCAAATTCAGCGATGAGTTAACTACCACATCCTGATTATTACCAAACGAAATACCGCGTGCTATACTTCCAATTTTGCTTACACCACCGGTAGAAAAAAAATCTTCGGCCACGTCCAACCTTGGCGAATATGCATATTGCGAAAAACCATATTTATCCAGATTTTGCGGGTTGTTGGTTTTATTATAGTACGCCTTATTTAAATTCACGGCCAGCACACGGTAGCTAATCCACATGCTATCGCTTAAACTTTTTATGAGTGGCAAATACGTTTTATTCCAAACCAATTTAGCGGTAACATTATCTACAATAAAGAGGCTATCGTCAACATATTTTCCATCGAGTGTTTTTACTTTTAACGATGCAGGAATAATACTCAACGTATCTATCGCGATAGTATCTGTTGTAATGGAAATATATTTACTCCGCACATTGCTTAGTGGTTGGGCATTTAGGGTGCTACAATTTAAACATGCTAAAATGAAGCACGAAAAAAGTATAACTCTATAAACAAAATAGCCTGGCACTATAACTTAATTTCCATTTTTGTAAAACGCATTGGCATCACATAAATTTTCGAAAGGCTAAATTAACTAATGTTTGCCCAACTATTTATGCCGAAACAACTTAGGTTTTGGAAAAACAAGCTTTTGAAGTTGTTCGGCATTACTAAGAGTACGTTATATTTTCATTCGAAAATCTAACTACTCTTAGTATAAATAGCAACAGGTGTGGTAACCAACATATAAGTGTAAGTAAGTATTATCATATTATTTTCTCAAAAAGATATATCATTGCCAAACTTAACTTTTGGCAAAAAGCGAGAAAGGATAATTATGAAAATAATAACATACAATGTAAACGGTTTGCGCAGTGTACTTACCAATGGCTGGAGCGAATGGTTGCAAAGTGTGAACCCCGATGTGGTTTGCTTGCAGGAAACAAAGGCATCGCCCGAGCAACTCGATTTGAGCCTGTTCGAAAATATGGGTTACCATCATTACTGGCATTCGGCACAAAAGAAAGGATACAGTGGCGTATCAATTTTCACAAAGAAAAAACCCACACATATTGAAACCGGATGCGGCATAAAAGATTATGATAATGAAGGCAGGGTGCTTCGAGTTGACTTTGGCGATGTAAGTGTGATGAGTGTGTACATGCCATCGGGCAGTAGTGGCGAAGAGCGGCAAGCATATAAAATGCAATGGATAGCCGATTTTAAAAAATACATAGATGAGTTGAAAAAGAAACGTAAGAAATTAATCATCTGTGGCGATTATAATATTTGTCACCGTGCAATCGATATTCACAATCCGGTGAGCAATGCAAAGTCATCGGGTTTTTTGCCCGAAGAGCGCGAGTGGATGGAACAATTTATTAACGATGGTTTTATTGATACGTTCCGGCATTTTAATAAAGACCCACATCATTATACGTGGTGGACATATCGTTTTGGTGCACGCGAAAAAAATCTTGGGTGGCGTATCGATTATACATTAGTATCGCAAACACTAGAAAAAAAACTGCAGCGATGTGTTATTCTTCCCGATGCAAAACATAGCGACCACTGTCCGGTACTTTTGGAAATAGATATTTAGCAAAAAGAGAAAACCAAAGTCCACGGTATAAAATGGATTTAGCAGAAATAGTTAATCGTAAAAAAAAAGGAATAAATATGATACTCGAAATTAAGAATATAGAATGCTTTGCACATCATGGATGTTTGAAAGAAGAAAACAGCATAGGACAAAAATTTTCGGTTGATGTTGATTTGGAAATACAAAATGAAAAAAGTGTGGAGAGCGATGAACTAGGCGACACAGCCGATTATGTTTTGATACACAAACTGGTGCGTAAAGAAATGAGTATAAAAAGCAATCTTATTGAACATGTTGCCGGGCGTATATTGCAACAGATAAAAGAGAATGTTGCACAGGCACAAACCACTACAGTAAAAGTAACAAAGTATAACCCACCTGTAAATGGCCAAATAGAAAAAGTGGCGGTGATTGTAAAGGGCTAAACTTTTACCCAATAGGATTTGCAAACCAATATATTTTTCTATTTTTGCGCCTCGAATAATAAAAAGGTCCTGTGGCCGAGTGGTTAGGCTCAGCTCTGCAAAAGCTGCTACAGCGGTTCAAGTCCGCTCGGGACCTCAAAAAAAATCCTCTGTGGCTCACGCTTCAGAGGATTTTTTATTTTTTGCAATTCGCACTTATCGGCTCACCACAAGTTTTGTTACCAATTGTTGACCATCGGATAAAAACACTGTCACAAAATATATTCCCGCATCGATATCGTTTGTTGCTATTGCTTTTTGGTGCTCTTCTTCGTCAATGTTCAATGCTGTAATTATGCGCCCATTTACATCGGTAATCATCAGCGTGGTGGCATTGCCATCCCATTGCACAGTTACCAAATCGTTTGCCGGATTAGGGAACAAATGAATCAATGTGCTTGAAGCATTTACAGCAATTCCATTTTTATATTCAACACCGGTGGCCGTTTCTACATACATAGGATATTTGTAACTATAATAAGTTTCGAGCAAAGCCTGCGCATTGTAGCTTGCAGTGCTTTCGTGCGTAGCAATGGAATCAACAGTATTAATTTCTGCTGCCGATAATTGCTGTAAACTCTTGCCTGTTGCCAATACATTTTTTATCAATTGAAAATAAATTTTGTACGCATCGTTATCGCTGCCGGCTGCACCTGTAAGTTGATTTATTTTGCTTTGCGCTTTTGTCCAGTTACGTTGCCCTACATAAAACGCAATGAGTATTTTTTTTGTGTTATCGCTAAGGCTATCAGTTTCGAGTATACGTGCGGCATTGGTTTGGTCGTTGTTTGTAAGATAATATTGCACCAGTGTATTTCGGTATGTGCCTTTTATTTGTGTGTTGGTTGTAGTGCCCATGAGTGTTTCTACGGAATCGGCAAAGGCTTGAGAAGTAGGCCAGCTAACGAGCATACAACTCGAAGCATTATCGTTGCCACAATTTGCAGTAGTAACAAGCGCACTTTTGCAATCGGGTTTACAGTTCACACAATTACCATTGTAGTATGTAAAAGCGGCTTTCGATTTTATATGAACTTCGGCACCGCTGATACAATTGTGCGGATCGATAAAAATGTTGCGCGCCTGTTTGTTTGTTGCTGCACAACCTTGCCCCTGATTGGCCAATGTACCGGCATTGAATGGAGCAATAAACCAGGCACTGTTTAGCATATTAGTATAAGTGTTGCAAAACAGTTGCATGCCGTTATTGGTAGCAGCGGTACCACAATTTTTTTGTGTTTGTGTTCCAAGGTTCAGATTTGTAAAATTGTTGCCTCCTGCATTGCTTGCAAACGAACCAGTATTATGTAACAACAAGCCATAACTTTTTGTGGTTGATAATGGCAAAGTAGCACCGGTAAAATTATTTGCATCGAAAGAAAAATTGCCCGAACCCCATGTATTTATTCCCACATTCGAATTGGTATTGTTTGGAATACTGATGGTGTTACTTCTAATATTATCGTTGCGGGTGCCACGGGTAACAATACTGCGGTAGCAATTATTAAATTTATTTCCACTCACATTCAATATTTGATTTGATGCCGAACTTTGATTAGCAAATATGCCGTAAGTAAGATTGGCAAAATTTGTAATCAAATTATTAGAGGTGCAATTAATAGTTGCATCGTTTGTGTAAATTCCTTTGCCACGTTGCTTCAATGCATTGGTTGCAAATCCTTTGAATATACAATTTGTAAGCGTTATCGATTTTGCATTATCAACAAACATATGAGTGTTCACACCAAGAGGTTTGCCAACACTGTCAACATAATTTAAATCGCGCATGGCAGCATTGTTTGTAAATTCTGCCGCATTAAATAAGCAATTGCTTAGCGAAGTAAAATTCACATTGCTGCCATAAAATGGCGAACATACAACACTGAAAATGTTGTTATAAAATTTTGCACCACTGGCAGAAGTAACTTGTACTACACCACCACCGTTCCTTCCCGTATTTGCCGGATAGCCGATGTTTATGCGCGTATCGGGATAGGCAGCATAATTTGTTTTATCTACCGAAATGCCTTTAAACATATTTTGTAAAACAGCATTGCCATATACATTTAAGTAACCTTGATTGGTATTGGTGGCATTAAAAGTTTGTGCTAAATCGGGATTGCCCCATACTTCAATACCTTCCCACATTTCGCTATTATAATTTGCTCCGCTATTGCAATTGTAACACGATGTTAAACCTCTTAATGTTGTTTTGGGTGTTCCCGCAGTTCCATTTATTACCAATCGGGCACCGGGTTCAACTATTATTTTTGTAGGTAAATTTCCCGGATTTTGATTCAACAATTCGAAGTCAACAGTTTGGCGTGTATCGGCAAATTGTATTTGTGCATTAGCGTTTATAACAAGTTTACCACCATTTTGAATGCGTATAGTACCACGCACTTTTTATTTGTATTCCAAACCACGGTGCCCGAGTTTATGATTAAACCATCAACATCATACACTGCGTTCATTTGACAATCGTTGGCTAAGCGCAACATAAAATTTCCTTCGGTATTACTTTCGTTGCAACCTGCCACAACCAATCCACCATCTTTTGCCAGTGCCATACAAAAAGTGTTGTTTATACTTATGGTGCTGTACTCATCGCCCATTGCATCTTTTGTCCATGTACGCGTAAATGTATTTGTGCTGATATCAATTTTAAAAATACGCGTAAACACATTATTGTTTCCATGATGATTTGCACTTACAAACAAATTATTTGTGCACCTGTCAATTAATATACTTGGACGAAACTCTATGCCTTCGCAAAAACCAACATTCATTTTTCGGTTTGCCAATACTGCACCACCGGCATTGGCATTTATTGTAAATAATGCGAGGTCGCAAAAAGTTTGGTTATGTAATTTTCCGGTTACAAAGCTGCACGACTTTAATGTTGATTGTGTCCAATCCATTCCGGCAAGAATAATTATTTCGTTGCTGCCATTGGTGCGCTGTTCGGCTGCAAACCCTATCTGGCTGCTGTTTTCTACCGGTAGTCCGTTTGTAGTACAAATGGTATCGGGGCCTATATCGTTATAGCTGGCAATGGTAGTTTCGTCAAGGCTTGTTTTCCAATTTACGGTGCCATTCAAATTGATGCGTGCCGTAAAAACATTTAGTGGCGGTGCTGTAGTGCCACAACCTCCACCCGGTGTGCCACACACACATGGGCTATCGTATACTTGCCCCGTTATAACAAACGATGTAACGTTTCCCGAAGCATCATTTATAGGACGCACACAACGTGCCGCTGCACGATCATCACTGAAAGAAAATAAATTACTGCCAAAATTATATTTACCCCAACCAGCAGTATTTGCATGGCTTTTAAAATTCAAATCGAGATTAAAATTCACATCGGTTTTTATTACCAATCCACCTGCCGATTGATATTGATCGCCAAAAGTGCCACACGAAAATAAATCGCCACACATAACATAACCTGCATGCACACCGCCAACATAAAAAGGCCTTATGGATAAACCTATGGGATTGAATGTGCCAAGTCCCGTCATATTTGTTGCATTAAAATATTTTGGAAAACCTGTTGCAATGGTCCCATTTTGTTTAAGCCTAAAAACTACCAACCCATTTTTAAATCCTATGCCAATAACATCTGTCGAATTAGGAACAGGAATAACATCGTACAATATTCCTATAGCGGTGTTGTTATCGTCAAGAACCTTTTCCCACAATTTTTTTCCCTGTGCATCAACTTTTATTGCCGAAGGCTGCAACGACTGTCCGTTTACATTTATATAACCAACACCAACATAACCACCGTCCAATGCCTGAGTGATGGCTTGTATGCAACCGGTAGATCCTGATAGTGCATTGGTACCACTTGGCCACGATAAACTCCATTGCCGCACCGGAGCATTTTGTGCTACTAGGCAGTTGCAATAAAAAACGGATATCATACAATACATCAACACAGTTGAGTTGTAAAACGATTTTGTTATAATCGCTTTTGCACGATTGAAATTAGAAATAAGTGACAACATTGTTTTTTGTTTTTATCTTAAAATGTAAAGTAACATTATGAATTTCGAAATTGAAATAAGAAGCAAAAAAGTGGCTTCCGAATATTTATTATTTGTATCAAAAATCTATCCACTAAAACATTGAGCCCAAAAATTTCACACCAAAGTATTTGTGTTATAACTTTATACCGAAACAACTCAGGTTTTGGAAAACAAGCTATTGAAGTTGTTCGGCATTACTAAGAGTAAGTTATATTTTCATTCCAAAATCTAACTACTCTTAGTATAACAGAAATGCATTTATATTTTCTACGAAATTAGAATAACAATGCGATAAAACACATATTTGTAAAACGATTTTAATTTTTGAATATGCTAACATCAACTGTAAACATTACTTCGAAACTGCCACATGTGGGCACTACCATTTTTACAATTATGAGTGGTCTTGCCAACGAATGCAAGGCTATCAATCTCTCGCAAGGGTTTCCCAACTTTGCTGTATCACCGGCATTAATTGAGCTTATAAATAAAAGCATGTGCGATGGCATGAATCAATATTCGCCCATG
The DNA here is from genome assembly GCA_016717325.1 of Bacteroidota bacterium. Lineage (GTDB taxonomy): Bacteria > Bacteroidota > Bacteroidia > AKYH767-A > OLB10 > JADKFV01. The sequence goes on from JADKFV010000021.1 coordinate 57,663, forward strand.
CCGGGATTGATAACATTGCGCGAAGCGATAGCAAAAAAAACCTTGTTGCGTTTTGGCGCACAATACAATCCCGAAACAGAAATAACCATCACTTCGGGAGGTACTCAAGCACTGTTCACTGCTATAATGGCCACTGTGAGTAAGGGCGATGAAGTGATAATTTTCGACCCGGCTTACGACTCGTATGCACCGGCTGTAGAACTTGCCGGAGGCGTACCAATACACATAGCATTGATGCCGCCCAATTTTAATATCGACTGGAACGAAGTACAGCAAACTATTTCGACACAAACGCGAATGATAATTATTAATAATCCGGGCAACCCATCATCGCAAGTGCTTACAAAAGACGATATGATTGCGTTGCAAAAAATAACCGATGGCACAAACATAATTGTGCTTAGCGATGAAGTGTACGAGCATATTATTTTCGATGGACAGCAACACCAAAGTGTGAGTATGTTTCCGCAACTGGCCGCGCGAAGTTTGGTGGTTTATTCTTTCGGTAAAACTTTTCATGCCACGGGTTGGAAAATGGGTTACATCCTTGGCCCGCAAATGCTGATGACCGAATTCAGAAAGGTGCATCAGTTTAATGTGTTTTCGGCTAACACGCCAATACAGGCAGCGCTATCAGTTTTTCTTAGCGATGAAAATAATTACAATTATCTCGAGAAATTCTTTGCACAAAAGCGTGATTACTTTGCTTCAATGCTATTATCATCGCGTTTCAAAATATTGCCTTGCTGTGGTTCGTATTTTCAATTGCTCGATTACTCGGCAATAACAACCGAGCACGATAAAGATTATGCCATACGAATGACAAAAGAAAATGGTGTGGCTTCGATTCCTGTTTCGGCATTTTATAAAAATGGTACCGATAATAAATTACTGCGTTTTTGTTTTGCAAAAGATGATGCAACTTTGCAAGCCGCTGCCGAACGTTTATGTAAAATATAATTTCACAAAAAAATGGCTATAAAAAATAATTTGAAAATAACACTGGTGCAAACCAAACTGCACTGGGAAAATATTGATGCCAATATCGAAATGTTTGACGAACAATTGAAGGGCATTAAAAAAAACAGCACACACCTTATTGTATTGCCCGAAATGTTTACAACAGGTTTTACAATGAATGCTGCAGAAAATTTTTCGGAAATGAATGGTGCCGCAATAATGTGGATGAAAAACATGGCCGCGAAAAAAAATTGTGCTATGTGTGGCAGCTTGATTATTAAAGAAGATGGAAAGTATTTTAATCGTTTTGTGTGGATTGATGCTGAAGGTAAAATACAATCTTACGATAAGCGGCATTTGTTTCGCATGGCAAATGAACATTTGACTTATACGGCAGGCAATGATCATCTTGTGGTTGAATTAAATGGATGGAAAATAATGCCACAGGTGTGTTACGATTTGCGATTCCCCGCATGGAGTAGAAACACAAACGACAATGGAAAAATGAAATATGATTTGTTGTTATATGTTGCCAATTGGCCCGAGAGGCGCAAACAAGCATGGAAGCAATTATTGATAGCCCGAGCCATCGAAAATCAATGTTACTGCATTGGATTAAATCGCGTGGGCAAAGATGGAAAAGGAATAAACTATACAGGCGATTCGGCAGTGATAGATTTTTTGGGAAATGTGATTTCGAAAATTGCCCCTTCGCGAAGTAGCATAACACAAACCACAATAGAGTTATTGCCACTGCAAAAATACCGCAACGATTTTCCTGCTTATATGGATGCTGATGTGTTTGTGTTGAAATAGTATTTCCAATTATTTCTGAGCGCTCTTTGCGGTAAAAAAAAGTAACCGCAAAGGCCAAAGAAACACCGCAAAATTCGCAAAGAAGAAAAGACTACACACACGGAATTATTTAATAACAAAAATGAAGGTCTGTATTTCTTATATATTTCTTTGCGGAATTCTTTTGCGCTCTTTGCGGTAAAAAAAAGTAACCGCAAAAAACTTCACTTAGTCGTAAACGAATCAATTTTAAAATTTTGTGGGATTTAGCGTTTTGGTGATTTAGTGGCTTTTTGTATTTTTAAAAATGGGAATATTTTAATAAGCTTTATAATTTATTGAAACGGTAATAGGAATGCAAATATTTTAACCATCAGTTTATTTTGTTTTTTATTTTTGTGCGTAATAATTTAAAAAAAATTTCCATGCAATTGAAAGCTACTACAGTTGAAAAATATTTGGACGAAATTCCTACCGATCGCAAAGCCGCATTTGCAAAACTGCGCAATGTTATTTTAAAAAATATTCCTAAAGGATATAAAGAACAAATGACTTATGGAATGATTGGCTATGTGATTCCACATTCCATTTATCCAAAGGGATATCATGTTGATCCTAAGTTGCCGTTGGGACTGGCGGCTATTGCATCACAAAAAAATTTCGTGGCATTTTATCACATGGGCATATACGCTCATCCCGAATTGTTGAAATGGTTTGTGTCCGAATTTCCAAAGCACAGCAAATGGAAATTGGATATGGGAAAAAGTTGTGTGCGATTTAAAAAGCCTGACGATATTCCTTTTGATCTTATAGGCGAACTGATGACCAAACTCACCACCAAAATGTACATCGAACTTTACGAAAAAAATGTACCGAGTAAGTAGGTTTTAAAAAAACGATAAGCATCGGTGTTCATACAATGTATTTTAAATTTGTCATACGCCATTTTTGTTTTTCATTTTTTTATTTCTCATGCTTATAAATTCCACAAGGAAATATTTTTTGGTTTGCGTTATTTTTATTCTGTAAATTTGAACATCATTATATAAAACGCATGCTCTATGAAAACAAATTATCTACAAAAGATCGCCATCATTGTTTCGCTTGGCATTTCATCATATAACATCAACGCGCAGATTACAAATTATGTTTATGCATTGCACAATACGCAATCAGGCATTTTTATTTTTCCGAAATTGAAATCGCCACCGGCAACATTACCGATTTGCAACTTTTGCCTGTTACAGGATATGGTACTTACAGTTGTTCGGCTGTAAATGTTACCACACAAGAATTTTACTTTTGTGATGGAACACAACTCATCAGCATTGATGCCAACAGCGGAAATATAAATTCGAATATTACGCTTCCTATTCCACCGCTAACAAACTTTTCGCACATTCAATACAACCAATGCGACTCTAATATTTATGGCTTGATTAAAGACAACACCAATTTGGTTGGGTTTGCAAAGTTTAATCCTTACACTGGAGTTTTTACAAATATCAGTGCGCTCAACTCCACCATAAGTTATTGCTTTGGATGTATGACAGTGATAGATCCTGTTGCAAATTTTTTTTGCATTTCAGAGTAACGGAATAATTGTAATTGAATTGACTACCGGTAACATCATTTATAATTCGCCATTAAATAATTTACCCAACGAAAATTTCGGACATATAGCACTGAAGTGCAGCACACATGAAATATTTGGCACCTCGGCCAATGTAAGTACAGGATTGAAATACCTTGCTTCAATTGATCCTGCAACGGGAAATGTATCGCATGTATCGGCAAACGGATGGACACCGGGATTGTTTAAACCCGGGGCGGGTGGCGATTTTATAAATCAATTTACGGGCGATTATTTTTACTCCGGTGCCAGCTCAAAATTGTTAGGTGCAAATACCATAACAGGTAATTTGGTATACAACAAAACTATAGGCAATCAGGGAGAAATACTTTTTATAAATCATTTTTCATCGTGTGGTTGTGGCAGCCCTTCGGCAATAAGTAATAATGCAAAGCAAAATAATACAATTGAAATTTTGCCAAATCCTTTTCAAATTTTATCAATGTAAAAAATATTTTTACAAACGAAAAGGTTTCTTTTCAATTAATATCTCCATTAGGAAAAATAGTTTTTGCTTCTATAATTAATTCAAGTGAACCAATAAATGTATCACAATTAAATTTGCCCGAAGGAATTTATCATTACAGAATATTTGAAGAGCAACAAAATACAATTTTAAAAACAGGAAACATTATACATAAACGGATAGAATAATTGATGATTTTTAAAAAATTATTTTTATCCACAAAATCTTTGGCAATGAATCTAGTTTGGCGACAAGCGGAATTGCCACCTCCTATGGTTTGAGGAAACTTTTCTCAACTAATCCCGTTGTCTGAAAGCCGACACTACGGCAAGTGATTAACGGTTTCAAACAACTTACTCTTCAACTTTTAAACCATAGAACTAAACTTTCCCGCTTGAACTACTCCTTCACAAACTTCTTATTCAACACTTCCTTATCCGTTTGTAAATGTACTACATACAATCCACTTGCCCAACCGGTACAATCCACATCAAGTGTAAAGTATCCGCCAAAAACCCCCAAACCCCCACTTGGGGGTTTTGCCCTTGCAAATTTTTCTTTTCCAGCAGCATCGTATATGGTTATAGTTACATTCTTCCCTTTCAAATTTTGTGCATTTACAAACAACTTTTCCCAAGCCGCAATATATGTGGCGTGTAGTTGTTGATCCCCCCTTTGGGGGGCAGGGGGGCTGCTGACATTACTACACCCACTATCGCCCGGCAAATCATAATCAGGGTTATTGGGCAGGCCCCATAATGTTCTATTGCCCCCCAAGTAAAAACTGTATTTGGTAAAATTACAGGCAAGGCCTGGGCTATCAGGCTCATTAATTACGCTTAGGTTCATGTTGTACATGTTATAGGTGGTGTCACAAAAAGTAGTACCTCCGCAACCATCGTAAAAACGATTAGTCCAATAAATATTGCTATCGGGTGCTAACTTTAGCCAACCTCCGCTGTAAGCTGGGTATGAACTCGTATCAAGTGTTAATCGACTTGCTTTTATATTTGCTGCCTGTAAATCAAATTGATACAAAAAAACTTTAGTAGCGGGCTTGCAAGTATATAAGTAGCGTCCGCTTGGTGAAAATGCTAAAGAAAAATACGCATTTACAATTGGTTGATTTTCGATTATTGCATGTGAAGTAATATCACCTGTGCATCTATCAAAATCGAATAATTCAAGTAAGCCATATAAAGTGGAACGGGCAAATTGATTTCCTTTCACATTAAAAGCTATTGACGCTTCGTTAGTTAAGGTTTTTTGCCCTACATGTTTTACAAATGGTGGATTTATTCCATTACTATCTACCAAATACAAATAAAATAGATCGCTGCTATCAGGTATAAAATTTGGACAATACATTAACCACCAATCTCTTCCATTGCCATGCTTAATGGCTGTTAAGCAATCAATACCCTGCAAAGTATCGAGTTGTATATTTTTTTGTGTTACTGCGCCAAGGCCATTGTTCAATGACATGTCTATTTCGGAGTAGTAGAGGCCTTTAAACGAAGTTACTAATGTTGAAAACAAATAAAATTTATTAGTATCACTTGGTTTTGGAACAATCACCATTTCTTGATACCAATCTCGGCTCGCAATTGAATCACCATTTAGCATCAAATTGTGACTATTGTCGAATACTCTACCGGTATAATATTGAAAAGGACTATTTGTGAATGCATAGAATAAAAGAAAATCATTCGAATCAGCAATAGAAACGCAAGAGCCTCTCGACTTTACTGAGCTATTAAAATTTGTTGCAATTCCATTTGTGAAACGTATACCTGCACTATCACCAAAGCACCATACATTATTTGAAAATTGGCTTTGACCATTAAAAGTAAAAAACAGAAATATTAATAACGTAAAAATTATTTTCATTTATATGCCTTAATAAATCTCGTGCTCAAAACTTTTTTCTTTGTTTGTAAATGTACAACAAACATCCTATTGCTCAAACCACCACAATCTACACCCAAAGTAAAATATCCTGGATTAACTCTTAAATTCACATGGCTAAAGCCGAACGGCAATGAGAGCTTCGCGGAAAATTTCTCAACTAATTCCGTTGGCTAAAGCCGAACGGCAATGAAAGCTTCGCGAAAAATTAAATGCACCCCACCCCGGACACTTCGGTCGGGGCAGGCACCTACAAGGGTTTTTAATTCAAGAAAACTTTCTAAACATTACAACTATTAAACTCTTGAACTATTAAAATCCGTTGGCTAAAGCCGAACGGCAATGAATGCTTCGTGGAAAATTAAATGCACCCCACCCCCGACACTTCGGTCGGGGCAGGCTCCTACAAGGGGTTTTAATTCAAGAAAACTCTATTAACTTTCTAAACTTTCCCAACCTTCACAACTTTAAACTCCCCCTCAACTTTCAAACAAAAATTTATACTTTTGCTACATGCTTACACAATCGAAAAAGAAAACATCAATAGGCGAAGACACACTGCTAAGTGCTTTTGAAAAAATGTGCACTGCCAAAGCGATGACAGAAATATATGAAGCCAATGCGCAGTTCACCTCGAAATATGTACATGCTACATCACGTGGGCACGAGGCAGTGCAAATTGCTTTAGGATTACAATTGCAGCCACAAGATTATTTATCGGCATACTATCGTGACGATTCTATTTTACTAAGTATAGGTTTGCAACCTTACGAACTCATGTTGCAATTAATGGCCAAACGCGATGATCCTTTTAGCGGAGGTCGCACCTATTATTGCCACCCAAGTTTGCGCAGAGAAGGCATGCCAACCATACCACACCAAAGCAGTGCAACGGGTATGCAGGCAATACCAACTACAGGTATTGCAATGGGAATTCAGTACAAAGAGTTGCAAGGCATAAATGAATGGACAGCACTCGATGCGCCCATTGCAGTGTGTTCGCTGGGCGATGCATCGGTAACCGAAGGCGAAGTGAGCGAAGCTTTTCAAATGGCGGTATTAAAACAATTGCCCATTTTATATTTTGTGCAGGATAATGGTTGGGATATTTCGGCCACGGCAAAAGAAACGCGTGCAATGGATGCCAACGAATATGCACAGGGGTTTAAAGGAATGGAAGTGCGCAGTATAGATGGTACCGATTTTACAACGTGCTTCGAAACAATACAAGATGTAATTTCAATAATGCGTGCCGAACGCAGACCGTTTATGATTCATGCTAAAGTACCGTTATTGAATCACCATACATCGGGTGTGCGCAAAGAGTGGTATCGTGACGATTTGGTAGAAGCCGCACAACGCGATCCATTTCCAAAATTGCGTAAGCTTTTATTACAAAGTGGAATCGATGAATCGAAATTGATACTCATAGAAAATGATGCCCGTGCATTAGTTGAAGCCGATTTTATAAAATCAAAAAATGCCGAAGACCCACGGCCCGAAGATTTATTTTTGCATGAATTTGCACCTACTACAATAACAGAAGAGCGCGGCATACGCCAACCCGAAGGCAAAGAAAAAACCGTAATGGTTGATAGCGCATTGTTTGCTATACAGGAGCTGATGGCAAAACATGCTGAGTGTTTATTATATGGACAAGATGTAGGACGCAGGCTGGGCGGGGTTTTTCGTGAGGCCGCAACACTGGCGCAAAAGTTTGGCGACCACCGTGTGTTTAACACTCCTATACAAGAAGCATTTATTATTGGCTCTACTGTGGGCATGAGTGCCGCAGGTTTAAAGCCAATAGTAGAAGTACAATTTGCCGATTATATATGGCCGGGCCTCAATCAATTATTTACCGAAGTAAGCCGCTCATGCTATCTTACCAATGGAAAATTTCCTGTGAGTTGTATCATTCGTGTGCCCATTGGGCATCGGTGGTGGCGGGCCATATCACTCATCGAGTGTAGAAAGTATTCTTACAAATATAAAAGGCATAAAGGTGGTATATCCAAGTACCGGTGCCGATTTGAAAGGATTGATGAAAGCTGCTTATTATGATCCTAATCCGGTGGTGATGCTCGAACATAAAGGTTTGTATTGGAGTAAAATTAAAGGAACCGATGATGCAAAAACAATTGAGCCTGACGAAGAGTATATTATTCCCCTTGGCAAAGCACGCACAGTTATTACTGCCGATGACGATAAAATAAATGCAGGCGAAAGCATGGTAATAATCACTTACGGCATGGGTGTATACTGGAGTAAAAATGCAGCGAAAAACTTTGAAGGCAAAATAGAAATTATTGATCTGCGTACTTTATATCCACTCGATGAAGCTGCGATTTTCGATGCAGTAAAAGAACATCATCGTGCACTTATAGTAACCGAAGAGCCCTACAATAATTCGTTTGCACAAGCACTTTGTGGACGTATCCAACAGCATTGTTTTCAATACCTCGATGCTCCGGTAATGGTAATAGGTTCCGAAAATTTGCCCGCTATACCACTTAACACAACACTTGAATTTACAATGATTCCAAACACAGAAAAAGTAAGTACTGTGATAGAGAAGTTGTTGGCGTATTAATATTTTAATTTTCTAAATATATGGATTGCTCTCTTTCTCTGGCAAACAAACGCTGTGTGTTCGACATTTTTTTGATGATCAGCAATGCTTGTAAAAAGAAAACAACTACCCAATTGTTTGGCGATTACAAACAAGCAAAAAAACTCGCTCACATTATGTGAGCGAGTTTTTTTATAATATTGATACTGATTTGTTAGAGCAATTGATATCGTATTAATCTGCGTTCATATTTTTTCTTTAGTGGGATAAAAGAAGTATATGTTATCTCGTTAAATATTTCGCCTACACCGTTTGCTTCAATTTGATTAAATATTAATGGGCTAAATGGTGAGTAAGGCAAGCTGTCGAATTCAATTTTATTTGCTATCATTTTTAAATTATTGAAGCTGCCGGCAGGTGTTGTGTAAACTGCAGGAGGTTGTGCAAAATAGTGGTAGTTGGTAAAATAGAGAGTCGAATCATACGATACCGAAATGGTATCGCCAATGGTAAAATTCTGATTTAAAATATTGCCATATTGGTCAACACTGTAGCCACCCGAATCGCGCATAAGACACAGTAGCTTGAAAAACAAGTGGCTTCCAATACAATTTGAAATAAGTTTTGTTTCCGATTAAAGTATCACCTGAAACATAGCAACTATCGAGATTGCCGTAAGGCACAGCAGTGCCATTACTATCAACTTCAACGGTTTCGTATACCCAATAATTACCAATGGCTAATGGCAATTGAAACTTGTAATTTGTGCTTTCCGTTATTACCGGATTGGTTTCGGTGGTTTTGTCTTTTTTGCAACTGATAACCATAAGCGAAACTAAAATGCTGCATAGCATTAATTTTTGTTGATTCATTTTTATAAAATTTTTAAGAAATTAAAATTCACGGACCTTATGGTAAGTGTTTTTGCAAATGAATTTTTTGGTAGTTTGAGTATTGTTAACGATGTGTTATTGGGATTATTGTAAACAATTTTTTTTAACGTGTGGTAGATTAAAAATTCACGGAGCAACAACCAGGTTTTTAAATCGAAAAAACAAAAAAAAATATTTTGGCTTGGAGAATTGACAAACCAAAATCAACGGGTTTCACCTCCACTTTTCATTTCATACATTTGCAACAAATAAATCACACACACTTTGTTTCGAAATAAATTTTATAAAAGAAATAAGCCAGGCAGCATTTTCAAATTTTGGGTAATAGCCATTTTAATTATGTGCGTGCAGCAGAACATTTTCTGCCAGTCATTTCAAGGCGGAATATTTGGCGGCTTTGTATCGTCACAGGTATCGGGCGATCAACTTGCAGGATTTAATAAAGCCGGCTTGCATGGCGGTGCTTTTATATATCGCGATATCAATAAGCGGTGGGCTTATTACCTCCGCATGGCATATATTCAAAAAGGAAGCCGCACCAATTCGCAGCCCGACAAAAACATTTTCCGCTCGTACTTGTTACGATTGCACTGTGCCGAAGTGCCTTTGACCATTGTTTATAAAACAAAAAAAAGATTAGCACTCGAAGCTGGTTTAGTATATGCCCGCATAGTGGCAACCTATGAAGGTGATGATACCGGAGAGTTTAAAGACCAATTGCCATTTAAAAAGAACGAAGTGAGTATACAGGCATCGTTAGATTTTAAATTATCGCCAAATTTTACCATTCAAGTATTGGCACAAAATTCGTTAACACCCATTCGCACAAATGGCGTAAAAAGCGGCATTTACCTTGGGCAATACAATTCGATTTTAGGATTCAACGTGCATTATTTTTTTGCACACAAACAAACACAACAATGAAACATAAAATAATAGTGGCCGTTACGGGCGCAAGTGGTGCCATATATGCAAAAGTATTGTTCGATAAGTTGATACTGTTGCAACCCCAAATAGAGCAAGTGGGAGTTGTGTTTTCGGGCAATGCTAAAGAAGTGTGGCAATACGAATTAGGAAATAAAGATTACGAAAATATTCCTTTTAAAACGTTTGGTAGTCAAGATTTTAATGCACCGTTTGCTTCGGGTTCGGCAAGGTATAATGTGATGATAGTGTGCCCATGCAGTATGGGAACCTTGGCACGTATTGCCACCGGCATATCGAACGACCTTATTACCCGTGCTGCCGATGTGGTGCTAAAAGAAAGGCGCAAGCTGATTCTTGTACAACGCGATACACCATTGAGTTTGATACATATCAACAATATGAAAAGCATCACCGAAGCCGGAGGAATTATTTGCCCTGCATCGCCCTCGTTTTATAGTAAACCTGCTACTTTCGAATTGCTTGCTGCTACCGTTGTGGACCGCGCCCTCGAACTTGCCGGCCTTCAGGTAGATACCTATCGCTGGAACGAAAAATAATTTTGCAACCATACTCAACTATTTTGTTATACTTTTGTTGACAGATTAAACAGAACTAAACGCGATGGCAATATTGATAAACGCAGGTATAACACTCGGCACATTTTTATTAATGGAATGCATAACATGGTGCACACACAAATATGTAATGCATGGTTTTTTGTGGTACTTACATAAAGATCACCACCAGCCTCATGATGGTTTTTTCGAAAAAAATGATGCTTTCTTTTTAATTTTTGCAGTGCCTAGTTTTTTGCTTATGCTTACGGGTGCACAGGCGGGCTTCGATTTTAAATTTGCATTAGGATTAGGAATAATGTTGTATGGCATGGCTTACTTTCTGGTGCACGATATTTTTATTCATCAGCGGTTTAAGCTTTTACGCAATGCTAATAGTTGGTATGCGCGCGGGTTACGCAAGGCGCACAAAGTACATCACAAACACATGGGCAAGTATGAAGGCGAATGCTTCGGAATGTTGTTTGTGCCTTTCCAGTATTTTCGCGAGGCGATGAAACGCAGCGATAATCTTTTCGAAAAAGGGAGATAAATCTTTGGTTTCAATTTTAAGAAGCATACCCAAATTTCTTTTTTATTTAGAGATGCGATTGAGTAACTTATACTATTTTTGCGGGCGCAACAATATTCGGTGTTGTATTGATTTGGTCCTGTAGTACAATGGATAGTACGTAGGTCTCCGAAACCTAAGATCCAGGTTCGATTCCCGGTTGGTGGGATCCCATCTTTTTTCGATGCAAAATGCTGCACGATGCCGAATGAAATCCACTAAGTACGCAAAGGCGGTCGATTTGGATTTATAATTTGGAATTGGCTGAGGACTAAGCCTCGGATTTTTTGCCGCGCACCACGAAAGCCGCAAATTTGCCCCGTGTCGGGTAAATGCGAGAACTAAAGGTTTTTTTTCTTGCCACGCCTGCCCCGACCGCAGTGTCGGGGAATGCACGAATGAAAGCCAAATAAATGCAAACACTGTTTGGTCACAATAAAGCAATATTGTTTTTAAACTATCAATAAACTAATAACACAATAACTAAACAACCCAATAACCTAACAACTCAACAACCAAATAACCTAACAATTAAACACAAACACCAATCACAAGCACATCATCCACTTGTTCGTATTTATTTTTCCAGGTGTTGAAATAGTTTTCTAAATATTTTTTTTGTTCTGTCATCGAAAGTTCGCGCATGTCTACAATCATTTCTTTTAATTTTTTTGTCATCAGTTTTTTGCCGGCTTCACCACCAAACTGATCCGCATAGCCATCGGTGGTAAGATAAAATTGATTCCCAACATTTAATGTAATAACATGGTTTGTATACGTAGCAGGCCGGTCTATTTGTGTGCCACCTATAGGAACTTTATCGGCAGCAATCATTATCAATTCTCCATTTGCAATTTGAATCAATGGGCGATTGGCACCCGAAAACTGTAATACATTATTTTCCAAATCGAAGCAACACAGGCAAATATCCATGCCATTATTTATTTGTGTATTTTGCTGATGCAATGCCTCTACAATAGCAATGTGTAGTTGGTTTAATATTTCGCTTGGGGTAGTTATTTTTTTGCCATTTACTATTTGGTCGAGCAGCGATACGCCAAGCATACTCATCAATGCACCCGATACACCATGCCCTGTGCAATCGGCAGCGGCTATCAATATTTTATTTTCGGTGTGGGTCATCCAATAAAAATCGCCCGATACTATATCCTTTGGCAGATACAGTACAAACGAATCTTTGAAGTGCTTTTCTATTAAATGTACTGATGGCATTATTGCTTCCTGCACATGTTTGGCATAGTGAATAGAGTCTACAATCTCTTTATTTTTAAGTTGCAATTGCATAGTGCGTTGGTTGACCAACTCCTGCAATTCGGCTTCCTTATTTTTGAGCTGCACAATTATTTGTTTGCTCTGCTCGCGCATTCGTTTAGTAAGCTCGGGTATAATATGATGACCAACATTTGGATGGTTTTGAATTAATAAATAAAACGAGTTATGTGTAATTTCGAGTAACGATGAATCGGTAACGGCAGTAACAGACATGGAACGCACTTCGGTATCGAGCAACGAAAGTTCACCAAAATAATCGCCAGCATTAAGTGTAGTTACAACATGTTGTTCATCGTGTATTTGTACTTGTCCACTTATTACAATATACATGGAATTGCCTGCGTCTCCTTTATTCAAAACAATTTCGTGAGCCGGCACATCCTTATACCGTATATTCATAGCAAGAAGTTGCAGGGCCTCTTGCGAGAGATTGCTGAACATTGCTGTATTATGTAAAAAGGAAATTACTTCCGAAGTTTTTAGCATCATCTGTTAGGGAATTTTTATTCCAATTACCAAAACATCGTCAACCTGCGAGTGCTGCCCCTTCCATTTTTCGAACAACCGTTTTAGATGCAGCTGTTGTTGCGGCATCGATAAATGTTGTATAGAAACAAGTATTTCTTTAAACCGTTTGGTCATCAATTTTTTGCCTAGTTCGCCTCCAAACTGATCAGCATAACCATCCGAAAAAATATAAATAGTATCGTTGGGTTGTAATTGAATATGATGCTGCGAAAATTTTTCTTCGTGAATAATTTGCATGCCGCCTATAGGAAATTTATTGGGTTTGTAAGTAAGCAACTCCCCATTTCGTATAAGCCACATGGGTCTGTTGGCTCCGGCAAAATCTACAATACGTTTATTTAAATCAAAGGCAAGTATTGAAACATCCATACCATCGTTAGAGTCACTTTCTTTTTGTCGAAGCGAATCGATTATACCATCATTCAGTGCATCGAGAATTGCAGCAGGTTGAGTAATATTTTTTTCGTTAATAATTTGATTGAACATCGAACTGCCAATCACACTCATAAATGCACCGGCCACACCATGCCCTGTGCAATCTGCAGCAGCAATTATTATTTTATCCTCTTTGTGTACAAAGCCATAAAAATCGCCACTCACAATATCCTTGGGAATGTACAACACAAAAGACTGTTCAAGGTGGCGGTACATCAATTTTATATCGGGCAGAATGGCCGCTTGTATCCGCTTGGCATAAATTACACTTTCGGTAATCTCCTTATTTTTTATTTCAACCAATTCTTTTTGCTGCATCACCTCCTGCGTACGAAGTATCACCTTATCTTCAAGCTCGTTATTCAGGTTTTCGAGAATCTGTTTTTTCTCGGTTTCCTGATGCAATGCTTTTTCTGACAATGTTGTAATTTCATCTATTTGAACTTTTAGTTTTTATTCATGCGGGCAAAGTCGCGGGCAAGATAAAGTGTCATGCTAAAAGGTAAACCCAAAATTAAACTGCCTATAACAATGGGGGTTTTGTTGAAGATAAAATGGGAGCCAAATAAATTTATTTCGTGTGGAAGCATAGAACACACCAGGCTTAAACCAGGGGCGAGTAAAAGTACCATAGCAAATATCCATGCACCATCTTTGCGCTTACGCACCGAAACAAATATGACACGAATTATTTCTACAAATGTTGTAAAAAGCGTGGCTATCATTAATCCTTTGGCAAGAGAATAAAAACCGAATATAGCGGCAATAAGAGCGGCAGCATAAATAATAACAATAACCCAGAATATACGTCTGAAATAGCCATAGAATATTTTGTGCAACATGGCAACAAGAGGAATAAATAATGCAGCCATAATAAATCGAAATGGTTTAGAGAAATTCATTATGGTTTGAAAATCGGATGAGGTGAGCACCACAAATATGAAATAGATTAAAACAAATATTCCCAAACAATACAAACTATAATAGAGGTTAATAATATTTTGGCGGTAAAAAATAAAAAAAAGAAAATGCACTACTGCCAGCGTAATAAAAATGGAGGCATAAAAAACGAAAGCTGAATAACGCGAAGGGTCGGTAATGTCATCGTAGTCGTTGCTCAATTTATCTACACTAAAAGTAAATTTTTTGCCCATGGTGATGCCAACAATTTTGGCCTCGCTCGCATGAAAATTAGAAAACCGAATAGCAAAAACATGGCGACCCGGCTGTTGAATTAAAAATGGTACAGGCTTGGTTTCAACGGTAAGTACTGCTTCCTCACTATCTTTACTGTTGCCTACTTTTCCGTATTGTGCAATCATCTTCCCATCGAGAAATATTTCTGCCGCAGTGCCATAATGTATCATTTTTAATGCCAGTGGTTCGCTGCATGCATTACTATCGGCAGTAAAGTGAATGCGAAACCAGGTAATTGCATTTATGTTATCGAAACGCAAAATAGAATTCTGATTCTTTTTGTCCCAACTGCTATCGTCAAACGTGGGTGAAGCCCACAGCATATCATCGCCTTTTTTTGTTTTCCACAACGAATCCAAAAAAAGAACATCGGGCTCATTTATATCAGTGGTATCATCTTCATCTGAGTTTTCGTCATCACCGGCATTTATTTTTACAGGCACAAAATTTCCATCATTAGAAACATCGTCCTCGTCATTATTATTTTGCCCCATTGCATTGAGCGCAAAAAAAACGAAGCATAAAAAAGCATAGCAAATTTGTTTTCTCATAAAGATTTATTCATTTCAAAACCCGCATCTGTCACAGTGTAATTTTTATTCTATTATAACCGTGTATTAAAATACAAACATCATATTTTTATACCTATTACCAATACATCATCAACCTGATCATGATGACCTTTCCATTCATAAAAAAAACGGCTCAAATGATCCTTCTGTTCACTCATTGCTTTATTTTCAATGGTAAGTAACGATTCTTTAAATTTCTTTATCATCAATTTTTTGCCCATCGCACCACCAAACTGATCGGCATAGCCATCCGTATAAAAATAAATGTGATCGTCTTTTACCAAATCTATTTGTGTGGTGGTGTACTTTTTATCGGCCACTATTTGCAAACCACCTATAGGAAGTTTGTTGGGTTTGTAAGTTGTTAACTCCCCTTTGCGCAATAGTAATAATGGCCTGTTGGCCCCGGCAAACTCTCCTGTCATTGCATCTAAATCGAAAGTGCAAATGCTTATATCCATACCATCATTGGTGTCGCTTTCTTTTTGTTTGAGGGCTGTGATAATCCCGTCATTAAGATGTTCGAGAATGGAAGCAGGGGCTGTAATATTTTTTTCGTTAATAATTTGATTGAGCAGCGATGTACCTATCATACTCATAAAAGCACCGGCCACACCATGCCCTGTGCAATCGGCAGCGGCAATTATTATTTTATTTTCTTTTCGCATAAAGCTGTAAAAATCGCCACTCACTATATCCTTAGGCAAGTACAAAATGAATGCATCCTCAAAACTATTCAGCATCATTTTTTTGTCGGGGAGTATGGCAGCTTGTATACGCTTGGCATAAATAAGGCTATCGGTAATTTCTTTATTCTTCAAAGTTATCAAATCGTTTTTTGCTGCCAACTCACCTGTGCGTTCTTTCACTTTCAATTCTAATTGGGAGTTTTGCTCTTCGAGTATTTTTTTCTTCTCTTGTTCTTTTTGTAAATTCTCTTGCGACAATTTTTCAATTTGATTTACATGTGCCAGCAATTGTTTTTGATTGATGCCGCTTCTTTTACCTATTACATATGCTGCCGTTAAGGGATAAAGTGAAAACCCGATTGAACTAAGATAACCCAGAATTTTATATTGCGAAACCCAATGAGGATATTTTGCTGGAAAAGCAATAGCAAGTAGAATGGGCAATATAACTCCAATAAAGGAACCGGCAAGGCTTCCATAAAGTATAGATTTTGCTTCCCATTTTTTTTTGCCAAACCCCTGAAGTAAAAAATATAAAGCTGATAAACTCACTAAAAATAATAAAAAGGCAAATAGAAAATCAAAAACAGTACTCAGGGTGGTGTCGTCATTTAGGTACAAAAAATATGGATGGCATGTTATTAAACCGAGAAGGAAAATAATGAACAGCGGTATTTTCGTTTTTGGTTTTCCAACTAAAATAGTTGCAAAAAATAAGGATAAAAACTCGATGGCAATTACCATACTATACTTCGAAATGTGGTCCAATAAAAAACTATCGTAAAGCAAATCGATTAAAATATAAACCGATACAAATAAGCAAAACAATGCGAAGTATAAATTTTCGAATTGTGTGCGGTTAAATACAAACAGCAATAAAAACACTATGGCAAAAGCAAAATAAAATGCCCCGGTTGCATAGGTCATATATTTTTCTTGTTGTTGTTCAGTTTTACTTTCTTCGCCCCAATCAGCATTGCCTATCGCAATAGAAAGGCGCTTACCTGCCGCCTGCGTATGTTGTCGGTAGGTTACCTGCATGGTCATTAAAGTATCGTGAACAGTAAAATTAACGAAACCACTTTGCATTTGTGAAACCAAACTACGGGACTTTGCAAACGCACCTGTCTCAAGTATTTTTTCTCCATTAACAGATATCAGGAGCGAACCTTTTACTTTATACTTTATGGTGTATTCGCGTTGTAATAACTTTGGCGACAAAGCACACTCAGTATTCAATGTTATCCACTCTCCATTATTTAATGAGAGCGTATCAGGAAAAAACTGTTTAAATTCTTTTGCAGGAATTTCGCCTGACGAAAAAATTTTACCATCCCATTTCCAGGCATCAAAAATATTGAGGTAAGGAATAGTGTCGGCAACAGGGGGTTTGCGACCAAAGAAAGGTACACGATTGCTTTGTGCATGCAAACCGGTGTCAAAAAACAATATAACAAACAGAATAATTACTGTGCCTAAAATGTTCTTAAAAAAAGTATGACAGGACCAATTCACAAGAATGTAGTTTTATTATGAGGTTCCCAAAAGTATTAAAATATGATGCAACTATAATAGAAAGGAAAAAACTTATTGTACTCGCCCTGAATGGCAATGTGTGAATAAAAATTTTATCCGGTGTGCAAACATTTACATTTTCAATATATTAGCCGAAATTTGTGCGATGAAAAAATTTCTGCTTCCGGCATTGATATTTACGGTTTTTTCCATGTCGATGGTAGTGTTGACAATACTAAAAATAGTGTCTAACGAATCAGGATCAAACTGGATAGCAATTGTACTTTATTTTATTGTTTATTTTTTTCTGCTGCGGTATATCAAGATAAAACACTTTGATAATAACATGACGTTCAAAGCCATTTTCAAAGCCGGAGTAACACTGGCCCTGGTAAGTGCTGTGATGGTTTCTGTTTGTTATTTTATTTATTGCAATTTCATAAATTATGAAGGCTTTCGCGAATTTATGGATAAGCAAATGGAAATACAGATACAAAAGCAAATTGATAACGGAACATACAATCTGAAGATGGAATCGATGTTCAAATTTTTTGGCTCTATTGAATCGGCAACAATTTTTGCAGGTATTAACACAATATTCTTTGGCACCATTTATTCATTGATAATAGCACTGGCATTAAAAAACAAAGAAGAAACTGATGAGATGGGAGTGCCCTTGCAAAATTAATAGTTTAAAAAATGAACACGTTTAATGACACACAGAAATTTTATTTTTTAATACCATGACAGATTTATATACCCTATATCAAAATATGGTGCGCGATGATATTATCCTTTCGTTCAAAGGTGATATTACGCAAGACCTGTTAACTTCGGTGTATCAAATAATGGAGTCGCACCTCGATACATCGCTCGAAGAACCCCGCAGAAAAAAGAAACTTTATCATATACTGGTAGAATGTTTACAAAACGTATATCACCATATGGAAGCATTAAAGAATGATACAAAAAATACCGTTGACGAAGAAACCAACAGTGCCATTTTTATGATAGCACGTGGCGATGAAACGGGTTATCGCATACTTACCGGTAACCATATACGTACTGCAAATGTGGATGACCTGCGCAACAAAATAGATAAAATAAATGCCATGACCCACGATGAACTGCGGGTATTCTATCGCCAGCAATTAAGCGCAACCGAACTGTCGGACAAAGGCGGTGCAGGATTGGGCATGATTGATATAGCACGTAAATCGGGCCACAAGATTGATTATAGCTTTCAACCCGTTACAGATACATTCTCTTTTTTTAGTCTTATAGTAAATATTAATTAGCCGATACTCGAAATGGAAAATCTCATCATAGAGCCAAGTGTAAAAACACCAACAATAAATTTTTATGCCGATAAAGGCATACTCGAAATAAAAGGTAAATCGATACCTGAAAATAGTATTGAGTTTTACCGCCCTGTTTATGAATGGTTAGATAAGTATGCCCAATCGCCTGCAACAGCTACAAACATAATAGTGCAACTCGAATACTTTAATACAAGTTCTTCGAAATGTTTGCTCGATGTGTTTCGTAAACTTGAAATACTGCAAGGCTATGGCAAAAGCACCGTTACCGTAACCTGGATGTACGAAGAAGAAGACGAAGATATGATGGAGGCCGGTGAAGATTATCAAACCATAGTAAAGCTTCCATTTACAATTACCAAAATGGTTTAGTTCCAAATCTTGTTTTCTACGAAAGGCAATTATTAATAGGATTTTTTTTTGCGCCAGCCAATGTTTGTGTCGCCAATGATGGTGTCGACCAAAGTTCGCGTCAGCCAATGTTTGTGTCCCCACTCCGCCAATGTTTGTGTCCCCTCTCCGCCAATGTTTGTGTCCCCATTCCGCCAATGTTTGTGTCCCCACAAACATTGATACTTCTGTACAAAAATATAATTTACAATACGAAATACCATGGGTTAAAACCCATGGCTACAAAATACTTCGTGCCTACGGCACTTATGCTGTGCAATTTTTTCTGTGCAGATCATTTTCGCGCAAGCAATAGAGCATAGACTCGAATCAATTTTGTAGGGATGGATTTCAATTCATCCTTTTCAAAATATTGCAATGGCACATTTCATTTACGAAACAGTAGGCACGGATTTTTTTCTAAAAATACTGATATTGTTTAATTTGGCTTTTACTAAATCGACAAAAGCACTTCCGTAGTGTAATACAATTTTCAACCAATTAAAATACAAAGCAACACAAAGAAATAAAGTCATTAACCATAGTACAATAATGTTGACTGCAAACGTGCTTATATAATGGCCAAAAACATTTTTGCGCGAAACATAAAACTGTGCACGTACAAACGAATGACTTGAGCCATCTAAATACACAGGGCGAAATTTTTGTATCAACTCTCCATCTTCTTCTGTTATCATTACATCACTCAGTTTGTCGGTAACCATATCGTTGAGGCTTTCGTTGTTGTAGTTTTGTTTTAGCAGGGTAATATTTTTTTCGCCCAGCCTCTTAACTATTGCTTCGCGTTTTGCCGCTGCTGTATTGAAAATTACATTGTACTGCTTGCTAATGTTTTTAAACTCTTCTTTCAATTTATTGTAAGCCGCATCATCTATAACGCTATTATAATTAAAAGAATATGCACCGCCATAGTTGCCTAATGCAGCAAGCTCTTTTTGTAATTCGTTGTTGAACAATTGTAATTGATATTGTTGCTGTGCGCCATATAACTTGCCATGCAACGAATCGAGTTTATCGTTCATTTTTTCCATCCACGGGCCTTTTTTAAAATTGGCATTGCTGGTGGCTTTATCTATTTCGAAAAAAAGTTTGGCATATTTATTTTCTTTAAACTGATGCACGGCCAGCGCCTCGAAAGCCCACCGCGAAGCCATTATTTCTCCTATGGGTGGCACTTTGTTTTGTGTGGTTACTACCGGATTGAGGTTGTAAAATTTTACTATCACCCCGCTCAATATTATTTGTGGAATAATTAAAAATGGGATTAAAATATAGATGGTAACAACCGAATTGAACGTTGCCGAAATATTGAGCCCCATCAAATTTGCAAAGCACGATGCCGAAAATAATACAAGCCAGTAACACAAGTACATATCATGAATGCCAAACATAAAATTTCCTACCATTACAAAAGTTGCTGTTTGTATTGCCGATATGAAAAACATGATGGACGTTTTCGAAAACAAATAACTAAAGCGGCTGAGGTTGAGAAATTTTTCACGCTTCAATATTTTTCGATCGCGAATAATTTCTTCGGCACTCGATGTAAGACCCATAAATAAAGCAACTATCACACACATAAAAATATATGCCGGTAGGTTTACATTTTCGCTAAAAATATATGCGCCATTATTTTTAGAGTAACGCAAAAAGTAAGCAAGTATAAATGCAAGCACCGGTGCTTCCAGAAAATTGATAAGTATGTATTGCGTGTTATTGAGTTTCGAATTTATATCGCGCATAATATACACCCCTATTTGTTTCCAGCGCGAAGGTTTATGGTAATCACCTTTTTCAATTTCGTTGGTTGGTTTTATATTACTATCGTTGGTAATATTTTTACTGTTATGAAAATTATACCAGTCGGTAGGCAAAAATTTTCGTGCATTGGTCGACTTGCCAAACTCATCTACCACCTTGGTTTCGATAATTGAAAAAACCTGCTCGGGATTTATATTACCGCACGATTCACACATGCTCACATCGGAATCGGCATACATGGCATGTTGTTTAAAATGAATGAGCGAATCGACCGGGTTACCATAATAAATTGGATAACCGCCAGTATCCAGTATCAATAACTTATCGAAGAGTTTAAAAATTTCGGACGATGGTTGGTGTATCACCACAAACACAAGTTTACCACTTACCGCAAGTTGCTTTAGCAAGTCCATAACGGTTTCACTATCGAGTGATGATAGTCCGCTTGTGGGTTCGTCAACAAATAAAATGGAAGGAGTACGAATTAATTCGAGTGCAATATTTAATCGCTTGCGCTGACCTCCGCTTATTGTTTTATTGAGCGGGTCGCCCACTTTTAAATCTTTTATTTCGAGTAAGCCCAGCGACTGCAACATTGCATAAACTTTGTTTACAATTTCGATATTCGATAAATTGCCGAAACATAATTTACTGTTGTAAAACAAATTTTGAAAAACGGTAAGGTCCTCCATCAACAAATCGTCTTGCGGCACAAAACCAATTATACCATCGAGCTTTTCTTTTTGTGTATGCAGATTTATTCCATTTACCAAAACTTCGCCACGTGCCGGACTAAGATTACTGTTGAGTATGTTGAGTAAGGTTGATTTGCCGGCACCGCTGCCACCCATTATACCAATGAGGTTGCCCGATGAGGCTTCGAAATTGGTATTGTGCAACCCTATTTTGCCCGAATGAAAAACATATTCAACATTGCTAACCGAAAATTTTATTTCGCTTTGTTGGGCATCGTTCAAAAAGCTGCGAATAATATCGTTGTAATAAATGGGTTGTGCCTTTCCCGAACGGATAACCGATCCTTGCGATAAAACATGTGCGGCATCATTCATCACCTCGCTGCCATTGATTGTAATTTTGCCTTTGCCAAAGTATCGTGCAAAAATAATGTCGGTCGATTTTATGTGCAGCAATAATAAATCGCCATCGAAATATTCGTGCTTCACATGACGGGCATTTACAAATGGCGAATCGGTTTGTTTATTGATCAATAATATTTCGGGCACATCCACAATCTCGTTTACCTTACGGTGCGATGCATATGATTGTGATATTTCGAATTCTTCGTTACTGATATTAAAAACATTGGCAACCGTAGAAAGAAATTCGAGCTCCAGTTCGGCAATGTTTTCATCGCTCGAATAGGCAAATTCTATTAAACGAATAAGTACAATTTGTTTTTGCTTTTGATTGAGCTCGCTATTTATTTCGGTACATATACGCAACACCTTTACGGAGTTTACCGACACGCGTTTTTTTGTTTTGCCCTCTTCGGCCTTACCCTGCAACAATTGCAAATCGCGGTCGAATTCTTCAAGATATAATTGTACTAAAGATGGATTGAGTTGTTGTTGCAAAAAATTTTCTACTATAGCGCGCCCCTGTTCGGTAAGCCTGCCTGCATTGGCAACAATGGCAAACAGCTGCATTAGGGCCTTGAGTAATTTATCGCTCATTGGTGATGGTTTTTCCTTTGTGTTTATTCGGCTGCTAAAGATGATATTTTTTCGTGCTTGATTGCAAATTTATTTTTGGTGGTCGAGCATTTTGGGCATTGCTTAAAAACACTTCTTCTCATCTCTGTTCAAATAGTTACACCCGCTATTATAAGTGTTATTACTAAATTTTTAAATGTTTAATATTCATGCTGCCAATTCAAAATATAAAAAGTGGCGGAGTCCACATAAGGTATATTTTATGCACGCCATACTCGGCATTATTTCGTATGCATTGTTTTCAATCGGATTTTGGAGGGTGTATAAAAGAAGCGAGATTGTTGAATAGGTTTTCAAATTCATTTTAAAACAACAATGAAACAATTGAGCAATAAATCATTCTTAACAAAACAACAACTTACTCAACACAATGGGTAAATCAAAAACCGGCTTTCGAAAATAATTTAGTTTTGCGCACTATTCGAAACTGAAATTGGTTCAAATATTTTATCTAAGATTAATTCATGAAAGCAAAACTGATGGCTTTGGTTATGTTGTTGTAGCAAAGTATATAGCAATGCACAAAACACAATTGATAAGACCATTTTATACAATAACACGGTTGCTAAAGCAATACAAAATGCATCGCAACAAAATGGTGATGTTGTAAACCTAAATAGCAATACAAAAAGGGCAACAAGTACAAATTCGTTTTTGCCCGATGCCGATGATGATGGCATGCCCGATGCATGGGAAACACAGTATGGCCTCGACCCAAATGATGCCACCGATGCATGGGCCGATTTAGACAACGATAATGTGCTCAATCTTTTCGAATATCAACTGGGCAGTATTGCCAACAACCCGGCATCGCCTGTAACGGTTGATGTAAACGCAGGTGGCAATATTACCAATGCAATTGACAATGCCAATCCGGGCGAGCTTATAAGAATAGAGGCCGGCACATACAATTTAAACTATCAGGGCTTTACTCCTAAAACCGTAATGATACAAGGTGGATGGAACAATACATTTACAAGCCACAACCCATACACTACGCCAACTATATTGAATGGAAAAAGCACTGCCGAAATTTTTTATTTTGAGTGTAGTGGCGATACGGTTAATATTGTGTTTGATGGCCTTCAACTTATAAATGGTGGTGGTTTTTTTGGTGCGGTAGCTTTTATTTGTGACAATGGTGCCACGGCTAACCTCTGTATGAAAGATGTAACTATTGCACAAACGAAAGCCAAAAGTGCATTTACAGGTTGTGTTACCATTACTCATTGGAAAGGAAGTATATCCGATGTGCGAATTGCAAATTTGCTTATTGCCAACTGCCGCAATTCGGGCATTTACAATCAAACTACTTATGGTAGTAATGCAAAATGGAATGTGGTAAACAGCACTATTACAAATATTATAGATACTGCCAGTGCCGACTGTTATGGTATAAAAGGGTTGTCGCTCGACTCTACTATTAACACTAACATACAAATAAATGTAAAGAACGCTATCATTCGCGACAATAGTGATGCGGCAATTTATTTTACAAATGGCGGCTCTTCTTTGGGTTCGAGTGCGGCAGCAAGTTATTGCGATTTCGATACGGTGGTTTTTATAAATGGCGTTGTTTATACACCCGGTGCTGGTATGATAAATGCAAATCCGCAGTTTGTAAACCCAACGGCCGATTATCACCTCACAGCACTTAGTCCATGTATTGATGCAGGCATAAATGTAGGATTGCCTTTTGCAGGTGCAGCACCCGATATGGGAATTTTTGAATATGGTACCGTGGGAATTGAAAGCGTTAATCACAGTTCTTCATTAATAAATATTTACCCCAACCCGGTTGCAAATATTTTATTTATTGATGGAGTTTTTATGACAGATAAAAATGCAATTCATATAAATGATGTATTGGGAAATGTTGTTTGTGAATGGAATAATATAAACACATCAACACCATCTTTAGATGTAAGCAAACTTTCCAAAGGAATATATTTTATAACAATAGAAAACGAAAATGGATTAAGTGTATTGAGGGTTATGAAAACGGATTAGAATTAATATTTAGGTTTAATATTTTTGAGAAAATAAAAAATGTTGATATGTAATAACGGCAAACAAGCAAAAAAATAAAATGCCTATTTGGTAATCCAAATAGGCATTTTAATAAGCAATAAAAATATTTTACATCACAGGAATAACCAACCGTTGTCCGGGATAAATTAAATCCGGATTGGTAAGCATCGGCTTATTGGCTTCGAAAATGATGGGATATTTCATTGGGTCGCCATAAACGGCCTTTGCAATTTTCGAAAGCGAATCGCCTTTTTCAACAGTATAAAATTGTTTCTCCAACTCTACAGCCGGTGGTGGTTCTTTCACGGTTACGTTGTCAATCACTTCACTCACTCCGTTTACATTTCCCGCTGCGGCCATTGCACGGTTTTTTACATCCTGTGTTTCGGCAGTGCCACTGAGTGTTGCCGTGTCGCCTTGTATACTTACCGTGATATCACAATTTGGAAGCTTAAACGAATTTACATGTTCGGTTACAATTTTCGATTTTTCTTCTTCGGTTTCTTTGCCGCCAAATAATTTACTGCCGGCATTTTTGATAAATGATAATAATCCCATTTTTATTTATGTTTAATTTAATGCAAAGCAATCAAAAGTTGTTGGTTAATAGTTATTGTGTTATTAAAAAAAAGTTCAAAAAGTTATTTATAGCGATTGTTTACTTTTTGCATAAAACTCGACAAGGCATTTTTCAATTGTCCGGTTTTTAATACTTCGTTTGCTTTTTGTTCGCTATTGGTTTTTATGCCACCGAACGACATAAACGAACGCAACGAACCATCCTTTGCACTTATCATTACCCAGCCATAAGCACTGTGCATATTCGACCATATTATTTTTGGATATACATACTCTTCATTTTTTGCCAATACCAAATCGTTAAGTTCTTTGTTGGTGACAACTTTATTTGGAAACTCATATTTATCGGCAATTTTCGCTAAATCTTTTTCATTAAATAGTTCATCAGGCACTGCCAATTTTTTTGATTTAATATATTCAATATTTTTTTCGTGATCAAAAAATGCTAAACCCACAACACCATTCAACGAAGCATTTACAAGCAATACCAATTGTTGTGTAGCAAAGAAAAATTCGGATGGCAATAAATCGTCATTGGCAAACGAAACAACGGTTACAGGATCCAAATTATCGGCACCTGTAATGTTGGCTAAGGTTACATCAAAATGGGCAAAGCGAAATTCTTTGGAATGAATAATTTCGCTGCCCTTCACACGCTCCAGTGTACGAGTACTGAGCGCATCACCGGCATACACAACAGCATATTTTGTGTTTCCTTCTTTTACTAGGTCAGCATAATCTTTTGGCGAAAAAAATTCTACCGCAGTTATTTTCCATTCTTCGTTGTAGGCTTTTTTTATTGCATCGTTGTAGGCAGTGTATTCTCCATTGGCGTCTGTAAATAATCGCACTGCGAGTGTGCGCGATTTTAATGTTTCACATTTTGCTTTCTCGGGCAATGCATATTGCGACATGGCATTCTTACAACCAATACCAACAATTATTGCAATACATAAGATAGTAGTGTTTATTTTTCTCATATTGTTATTTTTGCGAAGATACATGTTTATTCAAATAAAGATTAAGGGATTTTTTCAAAATGAATACAAATTATAAATATAAAAACAAGATAAGTGTTAGTACAAAATTATTGCATCAACTTTAAATCTGATGATTCTCTCATAGTTAAATTGCTGGCTATGTCAATTGCTCAGTTTTTTAAATCTTATGTTTCAACATTTCCACTGAGCGTTGCACCGAAGGTTTTTATACACAATGTGGTATTGCGTTTAGTTTTTAGAGAAATTAAATTGGCCTAACCCAATATTAAAAAAACACCAAAGCCATTATAAATTTGAAAATACACTTTTACACTGAAATTTTTTATTTTCGATTCTATCATCTAACGAAACATTATTCTAAAATCACCTTACCCACCATCACATTATTTTGTTCAATAACTTTTACAAAGTAAATTCCTCTTGCTTCTTTTGTCAAATCTACTTGAAATACATTATCAAAAACATTTTCTTTTTTGTAAATTAATTTTCCAGTTATGGTGGATACGTAAATGGATTTTGATTTATTTGGTTTCTCTGCAACACTTAAAGTAAATTTTCCATTACAAGGTGAAGGGTAAATTGAGAGCGAATTTGTATTTACGTTTTGCTCAAAAAATCCTACACCGCCATTGGTAGTTTTTAAAACTTTGCCACTATCGCCAACTATGTAACCTGTGAGGGAATCGGTAAAAAAAACCTGATATGGATAAATTAAATTTAGTGGGTCTTGGTTTGTCCAGGTTAATCCATAATCGGGTGAATAAGCAATTACAGGATTTTGATAGCCAACAGAATATATTTTGTTGCCTATAACATCAATACTCCGTAATTCTATTGCCCAATCAAAATAGATTTCTGTCCATGAAATGCCACCATCAGTAGTTTTTAAAACTCTCGAGCGATAGCAAAAAGGATTATTGGTATGACATGAGCCAGAGGCAAAACCTATTGAATCATTAACAAATTCAATTTGTAGAAAAACAGGAAAATCGTAAGATTCAAAAACAGTATTCCATGTATTGCCACCATCTATTGTTTTAATTAAAATGCCAGTAGAACCATACGAGGGCCCCCCCCCTGCATATGCTACAGTATCGTTTATAAATTGGACTGTCCGCAATTCGTAAATGGAGTCTCCAAACAACAAAGATTTTGGCAATTGAAACCAGTTAATGCCACCATCATTAGTTTTTAAAATTATTGCATAATCACCTACTATAATTCCATTCAATGAGTCAACAAAATCTAAAGCATAAAGCAGTTGATTTGTGGGTGAGTTTTGTAAAAGCCAATTATTGCCTCCATCTGTTGTTTTAAGTATTTTTCCTGCGCTTCCAATTAAAAAGCCAATATTGGTGTTTATAAAAGTCATAGCAGTGAATTTAGATGTAATTGCTAATGCAGGAGAATTCCAGTTAATACCCCCATCATTTGTTTTAAATACCACCCCATCACCAAAAACAAAACCGGTATCATTGTTTAGAAAATACGCCCCATAAAGAAATTGGGTGGAATTAATAGACAAATTATTCCATTGCGAAAATGTCTTATGATTGATACCATACAATAGAATAAAAAAGAAAGCATATTTCATTTTTGTCATTATAATTTGACAAATTTTATGCTTTTGATTTCGCGTGATGTAGATAATTTCAGAAAATAAATACCTGGTTTTTATTTTTTCCGTTTTTACTTCAAATGTTTTTTCATTAGGATTACCATTCATGATTTCTTTTTCCAACACATCATAAATTTTATAACTTGCAATAATCTGCTTTGAATTTATATTCTATCATCTAACGAAACATCATTCTAAAATTACCTTACCCACCATCACATTATTTTGCTGAATAACTTTTACAAAATAAATTCCTCTTGCTTCACTACTTAAATCTACTTGTACAATATTATCAATAACATTTTCCTTTTTGTAAATTAATTTTCCTGTGATGGTGTAAATGAACATAGATTTTGAAATTGAATTATCTATAAATGTTTTTATCCAAAAAATACCTTTGTTTGGGTTAGGATAAATCATCAATACATTTTGATGATTATGCGAAGTAGCATATCCAATATTAGAAGTAGTATCACAATGCTTAATGATCCAAATATCTTTTGTTTGGCCCGTTGTATCCCAATTCGGCTGTGTTTTATAGCCTCCTATATCACTTTGTGTTGATACAACTGTTGTATAACAACTATCGTGGTTTTGTATTGTAAATGCCAACTCATCGTGCCACCAACCCGGCTGAGTTTTTATGGTTTTGTCCCACATGATATTTCCATTCGAATCAGTTTTTACCAACCAAGGGGCATCTATTTTTGCGTTGTTGTCTTCTGTTTTATCACCACCTTGGTTTGAGTATGAGTTGCCTGTAATAATAAATCCACCATCCAATGTTTGTTCTATATTTCCTATTTTATTTTCAGCATCTACACCACCATAATCTTTATCCCATATTTGATTACCAACCGAATCTATTTTTACCAACCAATAATCGCCTCTACGAAATATGTCGGTTTGTGATGTATCCTTTGTGTCTTGGGTTTTTGTACCACTTGTATTGGATGTTGAAATGCCACCGAGTAAAAAATTTCCATCATGCAATCTCGTAATACTATAAATACTTTCTTGGCCATCACCCCCATACGTATTTTGCCAAACTATGTTACCAACCGAATCAATTTTTACAACCCAGTAATCATAGTCGCCATGGTCTGCAACAGTTTTATCTCCCGATATGCCACTTGAAGTTTGTATCGCTAATAGATAGCCTCCATCTGATGTTGCAACCATATCCGTTAGTTTATCAAAATAACTTCCTCCTATACGCTTGTCCCAAAGTTTATTTCCCACCGAATCAATTCCGACCACCCACACATCCCAACTACCCCAGCTTGGTTCTGTTTTATCGCCTCCTATGCCACCTAATGTAAAACCACCTAACACATAACCTCCAGTAGGGCTTTGAACTATTTTTACTAATGCATCTGTGTGTAATGAACCTCTAGTAACATCCCAAACTTTATTACCCGATGAATCAATTTTTATTACCCAAAAATTTGTTAAACCAATATTATCATCCGATTTATCATAGCCCTTTTTAGAATCAGAAACTGCTCCAATCACTACACTATTGTCTTGATTTAAAATATGTGAAAACCCTCCATCACCATCATTTCCAAAAATTGATTTTTCCCAATTAATTATTCCATTAGGTGATACTTTAATTAGCCAAACGTCTGTCCCACCAATAGAATTCTTTGTTTTATTGCCTGTGCTATCCGAATTTGAATATGTTGTAATCAACATGGAATTATCAAAAAATAAAATTGGTTTACAAAAAGAAACATCTGTGATTGTTCCACCATATCTATAGTCCCATTGCTTAATCATGCCTTGGCTAAAAATAAAATTAATATTTAGGCAAAACAGTAATAGAAAAAAATAATTTTTCATTAGCCTAATATTTATCAATCTATACAAACAATTTTTGTTGATGCGTTTCCAATATTGCTTTCGCCTAAGCAAATATATATACCTGCTTTTAGGTCTAAATCTTTTTTACTTAATGTGATATAACTTGTACCTTTCAACACAACCCTATTTTCAAAAATCATCTTTACCAAATTGCCGTATACATCAAATATTTTTAAAGTTAAATTTATATCTGCTTCATTGGTGCAAGAGCTGTTAAATAAGTCTGTGACAGGATTTGGCATCACTGTTAATGCCAATTTATTTACAATTGGCAATCTTAAATTCTCGTTTTGCAACTCACGCAAATGAGCATTAAACGGGCTGGGTATAGTTTCGATGTGCGTATGTATTTTACTGCCATGTGAGGCATGAAAACCCGTTGCCATTTTAATACTATTGCCAGTGTAGTAATTAATATATGCTCCACTTAATACTTCATATCCACAGCCAGCGTCTGATAAAACAATGTCATTTTGCGCTTTTACAATTTCATAATAGGGCGTTACAGGGCTACATAAATTTAGTTGTGGAGCTATATCCATTTGTATGGGTTGTGTTAATACTGTTTGATGATTTGAATTTAACGGATTTAAGCCAGACCAAACTGGAATTATTAAACCATTATTCATTTTCAAAGAAATATAATCAACAATTGCTTTGTTTGGTGGTAAAGCATTGAAAGGAATGTCACTTATTTGTTGTTCTGTCCAAGTGGCCCCTTCATCAACTGATAGAGCTAAGTAAACGTCTACTTTATTAAATGCATCCACTGTATAATATAATATACCCAAGTATCCAGTATATGGGTCACAAGCCACTACCGAATTCCAATGCTTTTTACCATAACTTGGCGAATTAATATCATAAACCAATTTAGGTGTTGACCAAGTTGCACCATCATCGGTTGATTTTATAAAATATATATCAGTTGTGTCAGTATTTGTATTGCAACCAATTGGCATAAGATTGTCATCGCAAGGAGGGCCAAAATTAGGCCAGGCAACAAATATGTTTTTGTTTTGTTGATTAATTGCAAGGCTAACCCACCCTACCATCCTGGTGGCTGAAAGCACCGGTGTTGAAAGGCTATGATTTATCCCTTTTAATGTCAAATTATTAATTTTATCTACTGTAAATTGTGTAGCGAATTTGTCTGTTGATTTTGCAAAACCTATATACTTTATAGGGGCAGTAGCTTGCGAGCCTGAAACAATTCCCCAACTCGCATAAGCATCACTTGTTGGTGCAACAGCAACATTAACTCCCCAATGGCTTGCATTTGGTATTGCTGTCCAACTACCTGTTATATCTAAAGGTACATTCCAATTAATAGTCTGCCCATTAACACTACCACTTCTTACAACCATGTCCTTGCTACCATTCATCCAAGCGGAATATATTTGTGTGTTTAATTCGGTAGGTCTATCATCCAACTCAACATAATTTTTATCGTTTGTATTGCCTGTGCTAATTGCTCCATATAATACATTTGATAAACTATAGTTGAGAGTCTTTTCAGAACTCAACAATTCAACTTGTGATGCCAAATAATTAAAAAACAATGTTTTATTGCGATCAATAACAAGTGAAGGGTCTGATGCAATTGGCACAAAATAATTATTATTTGTTTGCGGATGT
This sequence comes from Bacteroidota bacterium, assembly GCA_016717325.1. Taxonomy (GTDB): domain Bacteria; phylum Bacteroidota; class Bacteroidia; order AKYH767-A; family OLB10; genus JADKFV01. The sequence goes on from JADKFV010000021.1 coordinate 89,128, forward strand.
GGTGACCAAGTTATACCACCATCTAAACTCAAATAAACAGCTTGTCCTATTGCTTGTCCTATCTTAATATTACTTCCAATAAAAACTACAGCTGGGTCCCAAATACCAATAGCCACAGCGCATTCTCCTAAAAACAAATTGGAATTGGTCTCAATCGGAATATCAGTCAAATTAAAATTAGTTGGAATCTGTGCTTTTGAAATATTAAAAATTAATACGAAAAAGCAAATTATAAAATTAGCTTTCATCACCTTCATTTTTTTAGTTGCAATTTCAAAGTATCAATTTCTTTTTTCAATTCAAAAATGTAAAGATAAGCTTCTTCCAATTTTTCTTGTTGTTGGATGATGGTTTGCGTTACATTTAATTTTCCGTTTGTTGCAATATCATTTGCTGTTGGCATGCCGGGCAAATGTTTTTGGTTGCTAATATAATTTTGCAATTCATCAATTGATAAATATTTATGCGTTGGTTCAAAAACATAATCGGGCCATGGTGCTCCAAGTGAAGTCCATATTTCGTTTGCGCCAAGTTTGCCATTCACAATTAATTTGTAAGGTGTGGTGCCGCCTTGTAAAGTGATGGCCGATGGGTCGATGCCTATTGCAACTGTACCATCATTTAATATGCTAAAAATTCTTGAGTAGTTAGAATTATCATTCCAAAAAATTGAGAGAGGCTTGCCTGTTTCACCAGAGCGAGGCCCGCTTATATGCCAATATCCATTGTTGTTTTGTAGGTTGATACTTGTAGTGCCTGTTGAATTGTCGGTAATATATAAATTGGGTGTAGCCCCTTTTAATTGCAATAGTGCAAGCGAATTAACTGCGCTTGTCCCAATACCAACTTTACCTTCAACTATTAATCCATTAGCGGGTGCATTTATACCAGCATACGAATCACCAATTGATAAATTTCCATTCACAGCAACTTTACTTTGTGGTGTTGTGGTACCAATACCCAAATTGCCATCATTTGTAAATCGTGCTCTTTCAAATGCATTGGTAATAAATGTAAATTCGTGGTTAGTGCAAGTCCCTATTTGTCTTTCGGTGGTGGTGCTGTTAGCTCCAAAATAATTACCACCCAAAAACCAAGGCATATTTAGTGCTTGATTACAATTTTTTGGAGCAACTTCAACTTCACCATTTGCATTCACAAAAAGCAAATCCAATCCGGGATTGGTTCTCTCCATGTTTTTAATTTTTAAATTGCCATCACTTGTAATTTGCAGCCGCTCCGTATTGTTTGTTTTAAATATTAATTCTTTATTATCAGTAGTGCCAATAAAATGGGTGCCGCTGTTTGTTCCGGCATTGCCTGTCATAGTCCAGTCGCTGCGTTCGGGTTGGGTAAGTGTTAGTCGCTCGCTACTGCTTTGGCAGTTGTTGGCATCTGTTACAGTTGCCATATACGAGCTTGCCCCAAGTGCACTTCTGTTTTGGTTTGTATTGCCATCGTTCCATTGTAAATTGTATGCAGCCACACCTCCGTATACTGTTACGGTTATGCTGCCATTATAAGCATTATACAGGCTTACATTATATCCATTGGGATATGCGAAAACAGCTGTTTGCAACTCCAATAGTAACGGCTCGGTAAGGGTAATGTCGGCTTCTACACCATTCATAGCTGCATCGGTAACACGCACACTATAATAGCCTGCTGCAAGGTTGTTTATGTTTTGTGTTGTTTGGTCGTTGGTCCATACGTAAGTGTACGGGGGTGTTCCACCAATTACATTAGCAGTAATACTTCCATCCGTTTTGCCAAAGCAAGTTATGTTGTATCCATTGTGTTGCGAAGGAGTGAGCGTAACTGTGGGAGATTGAGCTTGCATGGCATAGTTGGTAAGCAAAAAAAGTGTTGCTATCGCAGCATTTTTTTTAATTTTATTACCTGCAAAATTTAAACGAATAACGAATAACGAATAACGAAGAATCAGGTTTGCTTTCATAACTATAATTTTTAATTGGTTCACGTAAAGATATATTAAAATCATAATATGAAATTCAAAAGGAGAAAATAAATATTTTGGAATAATGTGAAAGCAATTTATATATTGAAAAAGGAGTAATGATTTTTGAATAGAATAAATTAAAGTACCAAGGAGCAATCGCACAATTGTAAGTTCAACATATAAATTCAAAATCAAAACACATCCATTTATATCACTACTTGTTTATTTCTGTTTTTTTATTTCACCACAATAATTTTATGTTTGCAACACAAATTCAAATAATGGCTTAACTTTGCCATTAGCTCTTAATGATGAAATGCTATTTTTAATTTTGTTGCGCAAAAACAAAGCCTATGAATTTTGAACTTGCTTACCTTTATGTGATGGAATATTTGCCGGCCAACCTGCCCGACTATATTCACTACCATAATGTAGAACACACAGTGGAAGTAGTGCGTAATATAGAAACCATTGCCCGAGGCGAAAATGTGAATGACGAAGAAATGGTAATATTAAAAACGGCAGCATTGTTTCACGATACCGGTTTTACCCAAACATACAACAATCATGAATTTGTCAGCACACAAATAGCCCGTGAGGTGTTGCCAAAGTATGGTTATAGTGACGAACAAATAGATTTAGTATCGTCATTGATAATGGCAACAGTATATCCACCACAGCCAAAGAACAAATTAGAAATGATAATATCCGATGCAGATATTCTATACATTGGTGAAGATGATTTTGATAACGTGGCCAAAAAACTGGAAATAGAATTTAAACATGAGGCAATAATAAATGACCACAATGACTGGCTACGCACCGAATACAATTTTTTGAAGAATGCGAAATTCTATACCGATACCGCAAAAAAATTAATGGACGAAGGACTGCGCAAAAATTTAGAGGAAGCCGAGCGCCAATATTTGGAAAGTATAAACAGTAAATAAAAATTAATAGTGATGTAGTAACACAACACTTTATACATATTATAAAAAAAAAGACCAACACATAATGAAATTTTTAGTTCCAATTGATTTTACTCCAGTTACAGATAATGCATTGGCATATGCAACAGATTTATCGAAACACATGAAAGGCGAAATTGTGCTTTTGCATGTAAACGAAGGAGGGAAGGCAGCCGAGGCAGAAAAAAAATCGGCATTATTGCAAATGATGGCCACTACCAATCAAAACAAATCGGGCATTGAATGTAAATCGATGGTGCAGGCCGGAAGCATTTTTGATGTGATAGGCGACATTGCAAAAAAAATAGACACCTCCATTATTGTGATGGGTACACATGGTGTAAAAGGCATGCAACATATTATGGGCAGCCGGGCAATGAAGGTAATGACACAATCGGAAACACCGTATATTGTGGTGCAAAAATTGCCCTTTTGTGAAATTAAAAACATGCTTGTGCCCATCGACTTTAGTCGCGAAATAAAACAAGTGTTGCCTTTGGTAGAAGGTATTGGCAAAGCGTTTAATGCACACATACATTTGTTGCCACAAAAAGCATCGGACGAATATTTACATAATCGTGTATCAAATAATTTGCTGTATGCAAAAGCATATTTTGACGATAACGAAATGAATGCCTCGATTATAAATTCATTTTTCAAAGGCGATTCGATGTGTAAAGATACCTTGAAGGCGGCAAAAGAAATTAATGCCGATATGTTAGTAACATTAATAGACCCCGAAACGCATATAGGCGATTACATTATGGGCAACGAAGAACAAAAGATAGTAGCCAACGAAGCACAAATACCCGTGCTTTGTATCAATTTGAAAAACATCATCGATAGAACGGGCGAAATTTTTTCTTATTTATCATAGCACGATTTTATTTGCCAAATTATTTTACGGCAATAATTATAAAAGGAATTTCTGTTGCTAAATACCCTTTATACACAAATCATAATTACGTGTTTAGTTGTTGGCAAATAATGGGCGCTGAAACTGCAAACTGTAAAGGCGATTGCTGTTGTTTATTTTCCCTTGGACGCGAAATTTTTTTTCAAGTGGCAAGTATTCATTATAGTGGTAGTTTTAAAAAAAGCGCTTCCTTAGAAGCAATGATAGATGAGGTAAAAGATATTGCCGAAATTTATGAATGGAAATATACCATTCACAAAACTCATTTTCCGAAAAATTCATTCCAGAAAAGTGAATATAACAGCAAACTTTATGGTATTTCTTTTACTCCACATAGCAGCGAAACTATTTGCTTAACGTTTTTATCAAATGGGAAAATGTGTAGTGGCGCCAATTTGAAATATTTCGGAAATGCAGATAATTATAAACAGTATTTGTATATGTTGAGTTCAAAAACCCAGTTTGCCGGGAGTACAACCCACAAATAATTATTCATTTGCTCAAACATTTAAATCAAAAATATTTTCAAGATTTTAAACTTAAAGTGGATGAGGGTTTGGAATTCAAAGCTTCGTTTTGTGGTTTGATATTCAAAAAAATTATCCTATTAATAGTGCAGAAACCATTACTGAATATTTTGACAGAATAATAAGAATGCTCAATGCTAAAAGATTCTGTTTTTTTTTTAATTATTTTCTAAAAAAATTTCCGATAGTTGTAAATGTTGTGTAACCCAATTCGTTTCAACCAATTAAAACCTTTCCAATCAAATTTTAATTTATTACTTTGCAACAATATGCAACCAAACATTCATCAGTTTTAAAAAACAAACAAAAAATAATTAAATATGGAATATCGCAGATTAGGAAAATCGGGATTACAAGTGAGCGCATTATCGCTCGGCAGTTGGCTTACCATAGGTAAAGTTACCGATGATAAAACAAACGAAGCATTGATGAGCCATGCTTATGATGCGGGGATAAATTTTTTTGATAGTGCCGAAATATACGCCAACGGGCAAGCGGAACTTGCAATGGGCAAAGTGCTGAAAAAGAAAAAATGGGATCGCACATCGTACCTTGTATCGAGCAAAGTTTTCTTTGGGGTGCATGGCGAAAAAAGCAAACCCAATCAGCGAGGATTGTCGCGCAAGCATATTATGGAGGCATGCGATGCAGCACTTATAAGAATGAATTTAGATTATCTCGATTTGTATTTCTGCCACCGCCCCGATAAAAACGTGCCCATGGAAGAAATTGTGTGGGCCATGAACCATTTAATACAACAAGGAAAGATTTTGTATTGGGGTACCAGCGAGTGGAGTGCACAGGAAATTATGCATGCCCATGCCGTAGCAAAAGATTACAGGTTGATAGGTCCTACAATGGAACAGCCGCAATACAATATGTTTGAACGCGATAAACTGGAGTGTGAATTTTTGCAGATATTTAAAACAGTAGGATTGGGAACAACTATTTGGAGCCCATTGTTGGCAGGTGTTTTAACTGGTAAGTACAACAAAGGCATTCCAAAAAATTCGCGAATGGCCATACAGGGATTAGAATGGCTGCGCGATAGAAGTGTAACTCAAACCCGTATAGATAAAGTAAAACAACTTACCACCATCGCAGAAAAAATAGGCATTACTACAACCCAAATGGCATTAGCATGGTGCCTGAAAAACGAAAATGTAAGCACAGTAATTTTAGGCGCAACAAAGCTGCAACAGCTGAAAGAAAATTTAACCTGTATGGATGTGCTGCCATTACTCAATGCAGAAGTAATGCAACAAATAGAAAAGGTGTTGAATAACAAACCGGTGTTGCCACAATTTTAGTTCTACAACCCGAATGGTTTTGGAATTTTTGTAAAGCGTTTTTATTTATGCGTTTTCCAATAAAAAATTTGCATCAATGTTTAATTCTTTGTGTATGGCTTTTAAAAAAGGAATATCTATCGGGCGTTTTCCATTCAAAATTTGGGACAGCTTTGCTGGTGCAATTCCTAATAAAGATGCCAACTTTACTTGACTAAGATTCATATCATTTATTTTTTGTTTTACCATTGAATTTATGTCCATTTTGAGTGGCATAATTTTTAATTCTCTATCCTCAAATTTTTCGGCAAGTAATGATAACTTTTGTAGTTGTAGAGAATCTTTTTTAGTTAACTTGTGAAAACCACCGGCTTGTGTGGCACGAAACAAATATTGCTCTATCATTGTCATTATTTGTTTGTATTGCTTTTCGGTTCTTATTTTATCTATCATTTTTTCTCCTTTTATATTACAGAACAATCAATTTTACTATACTCTGCATGTGTACCTATGTAACGAATGAATACCGTTCTGATATCAAAAAAAATCATGGTTACTAATCGGTAATTGTTTCCCTTTATATTAAACACGTACCTATCATTTCCAACATAGTCAATTGATTTAAAATCAGATTTTAATTGACTCAAATTTTGATAGTCCCCATTCGACAAAGTATTGTACCATACATTTAAAGATTGTATTGCATCATGGTGTTTTTTTTTGACTTAACTTTGTTTTTGAAATAATAACCATCCAAATATAATTAAGTTGTTTCGAATTATGAAATAATGTTTTTTTTTAAATATCAATAAACCACCAAACCATCTACAAAATCAAACAATTTATTATTACTACCAAGATAATAAATTGCCGATGGCAATGCTGCAACATTTATTGCAAATTTTATTTCTCCGGCATTCATTAATTTTTGTACAACG
>JADKFV010000022.1 GCA_016717325.1 Bacteroidota bacterium
AATAGAAGGTTTAATGGCAGAGTAACTTACGACTACGGTGATCCCAATGCTGCACTGGTTTGGTCACCAGCCACAGGCTTGTCGGGTACAACGGTGGTAAATCCAAAATCAAGCCCTACATTAGCCGGGCCTATAACGTATACAGTTACAGTTACAGGCACTGCCGGTTGCACCAATACCTCTACAGTGACACTTAATGTAAACCCAAAGCCACCCACACCAACAATTGATAGCGTAACAAATGTTTTTTGTGGATGTGGTAGTGCAACAATTTATGCCCATACCAATGGAGTGGGTACCGTAATAAGATGGTTCGATTCGCCAACAGGGGGTATACAGGTAGGTTCGGGAACTCCTTTTGTTACTCCTTTTGCATGTACAGCAAAAACCTATTATGCCGAAGAATTTAATACCGTTACAGGATGTTTTTCGGTATCAAGATCCTCAATTACAGTGGTACCAACAGCTGCAGTGGCAATTAATGCTGGCACTGATGCCATTTTGTGTAATGGTGCCGGTCCTGCTACACTCACGGCAACAAGCGTTGACACAAATTATGTTTATACCTGGTCGCCTTCAACCGGATTGAGTTCCACAACAGGAGCTACAGTCACAGCCTTTCCAACAATTAATACTACGTATATAGTAACGGGTACAAGTGGCGGCTGTGTGAACCAGGATACCGTAACTGTTTTTGTGGGCTTAACTCCTGTTATCAGTGCTACCACAGCTATTCCAGCAAACCTTTGTTTTGGCGATTCTTCGCAGTTGAAAGTTACAGCAACGGTTGCAGGTGTAATCAATTATTTATGGTCACCGGCAGCAAGCCTTACCAGTACAAGTATTACAAACCCGAAGGCTATACCACCTGTGGGTACAACCATTTACACCGTTATAGCATCTAATAATGGTTGCACATCATCTTCAACGGTTTCGGTATCTGCATTGCTTTCACCATCTGCTCCTGTAGTAGTTGGTGATACTGTTTGCGGGCCCGATACCGTAAATGTGTTTGCACATCCTGCCAATCCTGCCAACATCCTATTATGGACCGATACAATTGGAGGTCAAATATTGGATTATGATTCTGCTTATTCGCAATATGTAACTAAGAGTGGTTCGTTTTACGTGAGTGAGTTGGTTGGTAGTGGCAGTGCAACTTTTGGCTATAATGGTTCCGATCCACCCTTAGGTTATTTTCCTGATGTGGCGTCATTTATGAATTTTCAAGTGCTTAACCCCGAAGGAATAGTGATAAATTCTGTAGATGTGTCAACTAATTTAGGTGCCGGTTCGTGGCCTTTGGTTGTTGCTTTGGTAAATACTTCGGGTCAAATTGTTTCGGTGCACGATACCATTTATATTACCGGTGGAACTACGGCATTACAGCCGGTAAGCTTAAATATGACTGTGCCACAAGGTAGTTGGCGACTGCAACCAATTTTTAATCCTAATCTTTCTTTCCATCAAGCAGCCACCGTTACAGCAACATTGCCTTGGACAATACCGGGTATCATCAATATCAGTTGTTATGGAAACGCAGGCAATGCATGTTTTTCAACCACTCCCACCGGTTCATTCGGTTTGTTTTATAATTGGAATGTTGCCACGGTTTGCAACAGCCTCCAATCGATTGTCAATTACACGGTAAATCCTTCCTCACCTATTGGTATTGCATCTTCGGCAGGAATGTTTTTTTGCGATTCGGCAAATGCAATTTTAACTGCAATTGATAGTGTAGGAGGTGTATACGAAAGTTATGTCTGGACACCTTCTACCGGACTGAGTGCAACCACTGGCACAACTGTTACAGTAAGCGGCATGACACAAACAACCACGTATACCCTCACAGCACATGATGTGGATGGTGATTGTAATGCAATAGCTACAAAAACATTGACAGTACAACCAAAACCAACTTTGTTTTTAAGTTTTCACGATACAATAATATGCCCTACCGTGCCTTTGCTGGCATTTAATTCAACTGCAGCTAAATCAAGTATTATTGAAATAGGCACACGAAAAGATGCGAATTTTGTAAACGGCCAAATCTATGGCGGTAATGCCACTCAATACTCACAAATGATTTTTACACCTGCCGAATTGAATGCTGCCGGTTTATTTGGCCCTACAAACATTGCATCTCTTTCTTTTTTGGTGTCGTCAAAACTTACAGCCACAACTTACAATGTGGATATAAAAATGCGTTCCGATGCAGGTATACCGGCCGTGTTCCCATCCACCGCCCATATCAATACAGGTTTAAGCACAGTTTACACCGATACGGCCATTGCCAGTGCCATTGGATGGAACACTTACAATTTTACTACTCCGTTTTTTTGGGACGGAGTAAGTAACGTTTTGGTAAGCGAGTGTTTCACCCATAACATTCCGGGTTTCTTCGATATTGTTTATACATCATCGGCAGGGGCTGCACGCTACAATGCCATAAATGCCAGCGCTTGTGGAGCTGCAACAGGAACCTTGCTGAACGATCGCCCCAATGTTCGGTTTACAGGAGGTACTGTGTTTTACAGCTGGTCACCTGCGGCAGGACTTTCATCAACATCTGTAGAAGATCCTCTTTTGTCGCCAGGTTTCTTCGGGGTTGATACTGTTGTTACCTATCATATAACGGTGACCGATCCATTAAGTGGTTGCATAGCCAACGATTCTATAAAAGTAGAAATTAACAGTACACCTTTAATTCCTCAAGTTGCGTTTATTGGCGACACTGTAATGTGCGTTTCAGGCGCTCCCAGGTTACGCGCATTTGGCACATCGGGTAGTTTGCAATGGCAAATTTCTACCGATTCCATTAACTTTACCAATATTAATTTAGCCACTGACGATACTTTGAATGCCGATACCATTACTTCTACCCGTTATTACAGAGTATTTGCTTATTGTGGCGATACATCGTATTCCGTAATAAAAAAGGTGGTGGTAAATAATCCACTTATTGTAAATACTGTTACCGACACAGTGTGTGGATTTGGTCAGGTTTGTTTATCGGCAACCCAAAACGATCCAGCTTATGATGTAGCCTGGTACAGTGTTCCTACAGGCGGAATTCCGGTTGGTACGGGAAATTCGTATTGCACCAACATATCAAGTACCACCACTTTCTATGCGCAGGCATCCACTGCGGGCGGAGTTCCTGTCGTCACTTCTTCCCAAAATTATGTGCCTACCGGTGGTGCCAATTCATTTCCTTTCAATGTAGCTGGAGGTAAGCAAGTACAATGGTTTGTAGGCCCTGGCGAATTTGTTTCACCTGCGCCAGCTGGGGCTGGGTTAATTACTTCAATTAGCTTTTTTGCTTCTACAACAGCCAATGGAGTGTATAACACATTTACGATCAAGTTAGGTCAGTTAGCTGCACCTTATGCAGGCGGTGCATTATACACAGGTCCGCTTACCACGGTAGTATTGCCGGCTACAAAAAACTTAGTGAGCACTGCAAGTACCTGGATAACCATTACACTCGATGTTCCTTTTGCTTATGATCCAACAAAGTGGCTGGCGGTAGATGTAAGCCATTGCGGATTTACCGGAACCGGATTTACGGTGAGTCAAAACACATTAACCGGTGTAAGACGAGTATACAGTGTGGGTGGATGTCCTTTTGTATTTACAAATAATGATGCAACATTACCCGGTATCAGGCTTGGATTAATAACCGGAAGCCAATGTATAAGCCCACGCATTCCGGTCGTAGCGGTGGTAAACACTGCCCCACCCATGGCCACCACCATGAAGTTGAAAACCATTTGTGAGGCTTCTTGCGATACATTAAATGTGAATGCTTCTGCAATTGCCAATTACCATGTGTTTAATTGGTCGCCTGCCACCGGATTGAGCTCTACTACAGGGGCAGCAGTTACAGCATGCCCAACAGTATCCACTACCTACACAGTGCTTGCTTTGGATACAGTAGGCGGATGTCAAAAATCCGATACCATTCGGGTAAATGTAAATCCCAGACCGATTCTGAATCTTACTGTCACGCCTGCTGCTATATGTGCGGGCGATTCCGCGCAATTATCAAGCGGTTTAGGAGGAGGTACCCCAAATACCGTGTTGCTGGCCACTCCCACTACTACAGGCAATGGCTCGAGTTGTGTTGGTTTCGATATTCAAAATATATCCGCCAATCCTATTGTTATACATTATCTCAGTTATGCTGCTTCGGCTGTGGGTAGCCCTACACAATCGGTGTATTATAGCACCACGCCACTCAATTGTACTGCCCCCACAAATGTTACTACAGCACCGGGTTGGTCACTTATAGGTTCTGCAGTATGCACTGCTACAGGCACCACGCCAACTATGACACTCATACCACTTGATTTAAATATTACCATACCGGCAGGTGCTACCTACGCTTTTGCCCTTGGTGGTGCTTCGGTTGCTTATAATGGTACCGGCACCACTTGCATTTTAACACCCATAGCAACTGATGCCAATATTGTATTAAAACAGGGATTTGGAGGAACTTTAACAGGTACCATTAACTTCCGCAATTTTGTGGGCATTGTTTCTTACACAACAGGTGGTGCAGGCAATCTTGTTCAAACATGGTCGCCCGCTGCAGGGCTTAGTGGCACCACCATATCAAATCCAAAAGCATCACCTGCAACTACTACTACTTACACTGTTACAGCCACCAATACTGTTACAGGTTGTACTCGCAGCAGTTCGGTAACGGTTGCAGTTGGTCAATTTCCCAAACCTGTAATTACTCCGGGCGATTCGTTGGGTTGCAGTGGTACCTTCTCTCCTAATGGATATTATGTGCATGCAAAAGACACCGGTGCTTACGCTGGCGGCTATCCTCCGGGTACTACATTCGACTGGAGCACTCTTTTTGGCCCTGTTGCAGATTTGGATTCGGCCTTGCTCGATTTAAATAATATTGGAAACATTTCGGTAACTGTGAAACTGCCAAATGCCTTAGGCGGTTGTTCCGGTTCCGATCAAATTGTGGTGAATTTTAGCGAACCGGTGCAAACCATTTATATGAGCCAGGACAGTGCTGCTTGTTTGCCTAGCAGCGGTAAGGCCATAGTGCAGCACCTCGAGGCCAATGGCCCCATTCGGTATGTGTGGGTTAATTCGAACGGTGATACCATACGCGACATTTTCAATAGTTTTTCTTATTCTGGTTTATTCGATGCCGACTTAGACGGCTTTCCCGATGACAGAAATAATGATTTGATTCTTGATTCTTTAGACAATTGGATTATTTTTGAAGATTCGTTGCCAAACCAAATTGTGGGTACATACACAGTTTACATAACTACAAATTATGGTGACCCTTATCCTACACCTCAATGTTCCTCATCGGGTACCATCACCATTGGCCGCAAACCATGTATTTTGCCAAATCCGGCCGACCTTTGTGTGTGTGCCAATAATGCCGATGTTAATCGCAGAGCGCCATCAACCGATGGCCAATTCGCAACAACTTTAAGCATCTTAGGAGGTACATCGCCATGGACTTTGGTAAGCCTTACATCGGGCAGTGGTAAACCCATTTCAAAAACGTTGGCACCTGTTGATTGTGTCAATAATTTGACCCAAACCACCCCTGTTACCAGTGCCGATATCATTCAGGTTTTATCCAACGATAGCGCCTTCCTCAGTTTCTACGTTTTCGATGGCGATACGTATACACTAACCGTTATGGATGCAAATTCAAACTTGATAACTTATACCGGTGGCGTGTGCAATTATCCTTCGGCCCCTGTTGCCGATGTAAATGTTATTGCCTGTGGCGATAATTCTACATTAAACATTCAGGATGCAGCTTTCACCGGAGGTGTAAACCCTGCCATATCATTAACATGGTATAATGATTCTACCTGCAATGCAAGCACTATTTCGTATGCCGGATTGGGCAACTTGTCGATAAATTATCCGGACACAACCAATTCTTTATTGCCCGGTGCCGGTGGCAATATTGGTTATACAGCCTATCGTGTATATGTTGCAGCCGATTCGCTTGCCGATGAATTATGCGAGGGCAAAAGGGCAATGATTACTGTATTGTCAAATACGGTAACTGCCGTTGTCGATTCGGTGGTAAATGTGTTGTGCAATGGCAATTCAACCGGAAAAGCATATGTTTCTGTTACCAATGGCACTGCACCGTTCTCTTATTTGTGGAGCAATGGCACAACTTCAATAAATCTGACCAATGTGCCATCGGGCAATTACACGCTTACCGTAACCGATTCGTTAGGTTGTACCTTTATGCAAACAGTTACCATCACTCAAAACACCGCAATAGTAATAGTAGGAACTACTCAGAATGTATTATGTAATGGCAATAGTACGGGACAAATAAGCCTTGCTGTTTCGGGAGGAGTGCCATTTACATCGGGCCCTGCATATAAATATTTGTGGAGCAACGGCCAAACAACCAATGTGGCCGGCAGTCTTGTCGCGGGTACGTATACTGTTACAGTTACCGATTCGAATAATTGCACTGCCACAGCAAGCTATACCATCACGCAGCCTGCACTTTTAGTTTTAGCCCCCACCGGAACGCATGTGAATTGCAATGGTGGAAGTAATGGCAGTGTGGCAGCCGGTGCAAGCGGTGGCAACGGCTCTTACCAGTATATATGGAGCAACAGTGCAACCAATGCAAGCATTAGCGGACTTACACAAGGTACGTATACTGTAACGGTTAAGGATGCTAATAATTGCACTGCCTCGGCTTCGTTTACTGTAACACAACCTGCAGCTTTAGGCATTGCCATGTCTTCTACTAATGTAACATGTATTGGCGGCAGCGATGGCACAGTCACTGCTACCGTAAGCGGAGGAACGCTTTCGTATAACTATTTGTGGAGCAACAGTGCCACCACATCCACCATCAATGGTCTTGTGGCAGGAACGTATACCGTGCAGGTTACCGATGCTAAAGGATGCACAATTTCTGCTACAAAATCCATTATCTATAATTTTGTAACACCCGTACAACCTGGGTTAATAAATGGGCCCGCAGCCATTTGTGCCGGTACATCGGCCATGTTTTCGGTAGTGGCTGTGCCGGGCGCTACCAATTATACATGGACTGCCGGACCTGGTGCAACAGTTACACTTGGGCAGGGAACCGCCAATGTTACTATCAGTTTTAGCGGAGCAGCAACAAGTGCAAATGTATCGGTAGTGGCATCCAATGTTTGTGGTAGCAGTGCACCACGGGTTAAGGCATATGTTATTTCTGCGGCCTTACCGGCAACACCCATAAGTATTTTTGGTCAACTCAATGGTTTATGTTTGCAAAATAATGCACCTTACTCGTGCAGCTCGGTAGCAGGCGCTCTTTCATATTTTTGGACGGTGCCATCAGGTGTTACTTTATTAACCGGACAAGGCACTAATTCAATAACAGTGAAATTTAATCCTGCATTTAATAACAGCGGTGTGCTCAGTGTAATAGCTCAAAATGCTTGTGGTAACAGCGCCCCGCGCACCGTTACATTAAATGCCAAGCCTCAACAAACCGTTATTTCGGGATTGAACTGGGCCTGTAAAAACCAGCCCGGCCTGGTGTATTCTGTTGCACCCGTGTATGGTGCTTCTTCTTATACCTGGACCCCTGTTGCTGGCAGCACCATTGTTAGCGGCCAGGGTACTACTTCTATAGTATATAACTGGGGAAACATTAACGGTGTAATTTATTGCAAGGCCAACAACACTTGTGGTAGCGGTTTACAAGGCTTCAAATCTGTTTCTTTCACCTGCAAAGAATCCGATTCGCCTTTCGATTTATCCGAATTGACACTCATGCCAAATCCGGCAAACGATTTTACCACATTGACATTCGAAGGATTTGCCGAAGGAAATGCAACCATCACTATATACGATGTGGTTGGCAAACAAACTTTGTTGCAGCAAATTAAGGTAGCCGAAGGCGAAAATAAATTCCCCATCAATGTTGGTGCTTTTGCTGCAGGAATTTATTCCATTAAAGTAACTTACAATGGGTATACAAGAATAGTACGGTTGGTAGTAAATTGATAAACTACTGCCAAACAGTCAATTTGAAATCACAGCCGGTAAGAAATTGCCGGCTGTTTTTTTTTGTAACACTTTTTATGCGAGTTCATTTATTGCAATCAATGTAATCTCAACTTAACTTGATTTTTAGTTTGCCTTTAACTTTTTTGTTAAATGACATAGCGTATTTTTGCGATGATTAAAATTTATAATGGTTGTGAAATGAAAATTATTTTTAACTTTTTGGCCCTGATAATTCTTTCGGGCAATGTGATGGCACAATGGACTACCGATGCCAATAACGACACTCCTACTTATTTGGCTCCATTGTCCTCAAACGGCATGGGTAATTCGTTTACAAGCGATGTTGATGAACAAGGCAATATTTTTATTGGTATTACTATATCACAATTTGGGGGCGATATTGCTTTGCAGAAAGTTGATTCCAATGGTTATCAACAGTGGGGAACAAGTGGAGTTGTAATTACTTCGACAACATTTAATGCACAATCGTCTCCTTTTATTATTGCCGATGATATTGGAGGTTGCTATGTTGCATATGATGATAATGATTTTTTTAACGGTGCATTTATTCAACATTTTGATGCACAGGGTATACCGCAAATTCCGGGCAAAGGTAAACTCATTTTGCAGAATGCTTATCAAACATTTGGTGACATTTCTATGTTGAAACAAGATAACTTTTTGTACATAAGTCTAACAGCCGAAAAATTGAGTGATAAGCAAGTCTATTTGCAAAAAATGGATTTCAATTTAAATTACGTTTGGGATAGCACAGGAGTAAATTTATCGTTGCCGGGTGTTGATGAACTTCAATCGAAAATAATAAGCGATGGAGTGGGAGGAATGGTTGTTTTATACAACAGGTATTATAGTATATTCAATTATCAAGTGCGCGCGCAGCGTGTTGATAGTGCAGGAAATATTTTGTGGGGCCCTGTAGGTAAATTTCTAAATCCTGCCAACCTATTATATTCTCCCAGTATGAAAATCACTGCTGATACCAATTATCACTTTTATGTTGTGTGGGATGCGGGTGCAAATACCAACTCCGACATTTATGCACAGAAACTTGATACTGCCGGTAATTTTTTGTGGGGTGTTACTGAGTTACATGTTTGCGATACGGTGCGTGTTCAAAATTTTCCTGATGTTGTTGCCGATAACAATGGCGGTGCTTATTTTGTTTGGAGCGATAGGCGTTCATCTATTCCTATTGATTATTGTTTGCCCAATATATAAATTCAGCAGGGCAAAAGCTTTGGACAAAGCAAGGTTTGGCTATTGATACATTGCCATACTATAATGCCATTTATCCTAAACTGTATCACGATTCTTATGGATTAAATGTTTTTTGGACGGGTACGTCATCCGGCAATCGTATTTACAAACAATTGTTAGGTAGTAATGGAATTCAAAAATGTACTGCTTACGGTGTGCCGGTTACTGGTCTTGATCATTTTTCATTCGATGGCGATAATATTATTCCACTTGCAAAAGGTGATTTGGTTGTAGCTTGTATAGATGCGTTTAATTCTATGTTTTTAAAATATGTGCCTTCGGGATGTTCCTTCACTTCGGTTAGTGTAAGTGAATCTAACTTTGAACATGATTTTATTATCGCCCCAAACCCGGCCGTTTCTAATACTTTACTTATATTTGATATTAAAAAACAAACAGAAGTAACAATAACCATATACGATATTGCGGGTAAAAGGATGATGCATTCAAACTTGAAGGCTGATTTAGGAAGAAATAATATTCCGCTTAATTTAGCAACATGGCCCAAAGGCTTTTATACTGTTGAAGTTATGTATGGCCAAAAGCGCCAACAGAAAAAGTTGATAGTACAATAGTTGTTGATTTTGTATTGGAAGTTTGTGTCATATCATCATGGCACAACCATATTTTTTAAATGTTAGGTGTGTACCAAAAATAAAAAGCCTCGAAATATTTCGAGGCTTTTTATTTAGAATAAATTCGTGATTATTTTTTAAGTAGAGGTTGTTTGGTAATCCCATTCGAGGTTTCTAATGAAACAATGTAATAACCTGGCAACAAAGCAGAGATGTTTATTTGCTCTGTATTGTTATTCACTTTTTGTTGTATTATATTTTTTCCTGCAACATCACTTATAGTTATTAGTGAAGCATTATTTAAATTGCTTACAGTAATAATTTCATTTGCCGGATTTGGGAAGATGTTGAAACTGTTTGTATTGTTTTCACTCATGCTGGTTGAAGAAGAGTAATCAACAAATATAGTACCTGGAGAAACAGATACATTAAATGAATCGGTTGGTATATTACTGTTTGAAGGATACACGTATACTTTGCCAAAGCTAACATAATCAGTATTTCCGGCATAAATCAAATCGTTGGTGGCATCATAACCCATACCATATATGTAGTTATTTATTTGGAGTGAGCCATTATTTGCATTTGTGGCAATATTGAATTTTTTCAAATCACTTTCGCCCGATACCTGATAAAAAATATCGCCTCCGGCATTAGCATATACAGATGAAGCACAACCCGAACCCACATTTAATTTTGTTGTTGTTGCCGCACCTGTGTTATTATCATAAGTACTTACCGATGCATTTGTAAAATCAAGATTGTTAAGCGTGATTACTTTGTGTGTATTGTTGTCGTAAGTTAAATAATCAGGATTGAGGCCGTCAGCACCCAGGTCTATTTCGTTGGTATATGTTTGCGATGGTAAATACACTTTGCCAATTTTGCCAACATAGTTTGGAAAGTAAAATGCATTGTTCAAAGCAATGTATGCTGTATCGTTTGCAACTACTATACCTTCGGTGGTATAAGCAGGCCCTGTTGTTTTGTCGAGTTGGTATATCAAATTCAAATTAGTTTTGTCATAAACTTGAAAGTAGTTGTCGGGCAATCCAACATCACCACGGGTGCATAACAATTGATTATTCCAAACACTCATTTTGCGTATGCCAATCACAGGTTCAAAATCGAGTTGAGCATTGCTTATTTTATCGAACAAATAAATACCATCGCTGGCGGCTACATAAAGATTATTGCCATCGGTGATTACATCACTTGCAAACATTGCATTGTTGAAAGTTGCAATGGTGTTGTACTGTTTTGTCACAGGGTTATAAGCTCCTACCGAAGGCGATACAACTTGCGTCATGGTGCTCCAGTTGAAGTAGCCTTCGTTGAGCACATATACACGATAAACGGGTGATTGAGCAAACATGAGAACGTTTGCAAACATTAAAATAAAAAGTAAAGATTTTTTTTTCATAATATTATGTGTGTTAAATTATTTTAAATTGAAAAGATAATGCAACACAACATCACTATTATATAATAGCGGCAGAGATGTTGACATTAACTTATATTCGCGAAGTTAATCAGTCAAAGTTACGAAGTATGTATCTGGCTCAAAGAGAAAATCTCTTCATACAGTTGCGCGTCAGCCCACGAATTGCACGTGATTCCATTCTGTTATTGTATTGGCTTCGTAACCTTTTTATGAAAGAACTGGCGCAAATGTAAAAAGTTATTGTTGTAACAACAACTATGTATTAATAAACTTGCCAACCAGAAAACATTAAAAGCTATACTTCACCGACATAATTGGAACTGTAGATATTTGTTTTTTCTCGGCTACTTTTTTCAAATATATATCATAGTAAAAATAATCGGTATTCATATTTCCTGCAAGGTTTTGAATATCGAGTGCAAACAAAAAATTGTGATGCGTGCGATTTACACGATAAGTAAATCGCAAATCGGTGCGGAAGTAATCTTTTTGCTGTAAACTGAATGCTGCAATATCATACACTATTGTTTGTTGTGCAAGTTCCGATTGATCTATATCGATAGGAGTATACCGCATACCGCCCGCATACAAAGCATGCGCACTTATGCCAAATATTTTATTGGCTTTTTTATTTTTC
The DNA here is from genome assembly GCA_016717325.1 of Bacteroidota bacterium. GTDB lineage: Bacteria > Bacteroidota > Bacteroidia > AKYH767-A > OLB10 > JADKFV01. The sequence goes on from JADKFV010000022.1 coordinate 11,975, forward strand.
CATTCATAACCACCGGCAAAATTTGTTGTATGATTGTTTGCATAGCGGGTATGCCGTTCAATATTATCGCTGCCTTTATACTTTGCATCGAATACAGAAACAGATATCATATAATAGAAGTGATTGCTAAGCGGGTGCATATAATTAATATTTACTCCGTAGTTGGTTCCTGTTCCTGTATTTACAAAAGGCTGAGTTGTTGAAGTTTCAAAATTATTCAATGTGGAAAAGCTATTTTTTATTCCCGCACTCACTGCAATATTGTTTAGTTGCTGATAGTATAATTCGGTTTTTAGCAATGCATTATTCTTGAATAAATGTGCAAAAATTATAGAATGATTGAGGCTATTGTTGAACGAAGGTTGGAAATCATTTCTTTGTGTTTCCATATTTTGTGAAACAAATTTTTCGATCAATTGGCTTGTCATATTTGCTGCGTACTGAAGTTGATTTGCTTCATCAATTTTGAAAATTATTTTCCCTAAATAATTCGGTTGCGCTTTGCTGGCATCATTCACCATGCTCATTTTTACCGCTAATTCGATAGCGAATTTTTTACTTGCCTGCAATTTGTAATCAATGTAAGGGTTATGTTGTTGCAGCGTGTAATTTCTGTTATAAATTTCTATAGTTAAGTTTTCCTTGTCGATGGCAGATTGTTGCTCTTGCTTTGCATTACCTGTTCTGCCTATAATACCAACGCGTAAATTTTGCTTTATGCCAAAGCTATGATTATAAAAAACGTGATAAGGCAAATAATTTTTTTCGGAGGTATTATTATACAAAGCATTATAGTTGAGTTGTTTATTGGCAGGAGCACTTTTGCGTTCATCGCTCATCATATTAATACCGATAACAGCTTTCAGATAATTATTGTTTTTAAAAGCGTGCAACCACGATGCACCCGCCAGAATGGTGTTGGCATAATATCCTGCATTGGTGAGGAACTTTTGCGAAGTCCATTCAGCAGAATCTTTTGGAACACTAAAGTATGTACTGTTTGCACCGGCAACAGCAAAAATATTTATATCGTTGTTTTGTTTTACCGGCAAGTGAATATTGAACGATAGATCCTGAAAGCGAATATCCTCGCCACCAAATGTTACTCCCATAGCTGCAAGTATTCCGGTAAAAGAATACCGGTAATTTACCAAAAACGATGCACCGCTTTTTTTATTAATAGGGCCTTCGATGGCGGCATCAACACCTACCAGGCCGCCTTGTATTGCGTACTCAAATTTTTCGTTATTGCCCTTGCGAAGGTAATTGCTAAAAGCACCACCAAGTGAGTTTGAAAACTGTATATCGAAAATGCCATTATAAAAATTGGTATGCGAAAGCATATTGCTGCTAAGCATACTTATACCACCACCTGCAGTTGCGGGTCGGTCGCTAATGGTGCCTGCGTTGGCAAGGTGATTGGGATTTATTACCATGAGGTCGTTTACATACCAGCCTATATCGTTTGGCGAGTGCCCGTTTACAGAAATATGATTGGTGCCATCGTTCACTGCCATCACGCCCGGCAGATATGTTGCTGCTCGCGCTACATCATCGTTCACTGTGGCGTAGCGCTGTGTTTGTTCTACACTAATTCGGTTTGCATTGAGGTTGCCAAGTACAAGCGGCACAGCAGATACTTCTATTATTTGTAACGGTGACGCTATACGAAGCATTTTAACTTCAAGCACTATTTCTTTTCCACTAAGGGATAATACTTCTTCCAGTGTATAAGTTTGGTATTTGTCTTTTGTAAAAATTATTTTGTAACGCCCTGCAGCAATATTGGCTAATCGAAATTTGCCATCGGCCTGTGTGTAATCATTATAATTTGTAATGCCATTTTCAAATGCAATTTGCACTCCCTGCAGTGGCGTTAATCCCGATGCATCCGTTACCCGGCCACGAATGGTTTGACCATTAACGCAAAACGGAATAAAAAAAAGCGAAATAAAAATGAGGTTTTTCATTGTTCTTCAAATGTTTTAAATAAAACAAAACTAAAAGGCATTAGCAAAAATATAAAAACACCATAATACCATCCTGCAAAAACTGCGGTTATAGCAGCATTTAGCAACACAATATTTGAAGGAATTTTTTCAAGTAAATGTACATTGTTGTTTTTATTGTCCTCGGAAAAATATTGATTGAGGCGATACAAAACCCCAAAAAACCAGATAATAATAAACGGCAATGCTTCCAGAATTTGGAATGGCGGTATTAATGATCCCATTGCAAAAACACCAATAGCGGCAAGCATTAGCAGAATAACAGTATATTTTTGAATTGGTCTGCCGGTATCATTTATTACGGGCCATACCGAAGCGTAAAACAATACCGGTAGCAGTAAAACCCAGCCGTGTTCCATGAAGGAATATTGATTGGATAGAATACTCACAGCAAATACAACAAGGTAATGGAAGTGTATTTTTACTTTATCGGTGAAGGGGATTTTAGTAAATAACAATGCCACCGAAAGCAGAGAAGTGAGAGCCGAAAAAATATTTATTTGTAAAAGCAAAGCGCTGCCTAGCATCATAATAAAAAGATGAACGACTAAATATTTTTTTGTGGATAAAAAGTGATTGAATGTTGCTGTGGAAATAAGGCAATACAACGCTAACTTTTGAAGAAAATGGAAGTTAATAAATTTATTGGTTTCGGGCGATACAAAACTAAGAATGTATCCGGCTACTGCAAATCCGGCAAACACAAAAGTAAATGCACGCAAGATGGAGGAAGGTTTTATATTAAAGGCAAATTTCATTTGATGTATTTTAGGTAAAAAGTCGTCACTTATTTATTAGTGCAGGATTAACACCTTTTTAGTTTCAATGTTTCATTAGTGGTAGGTATATCCACTTATATTTATTTTGTAGAAAGCACTTTGAGCATTTCTTCCAGTTCATTTTCTTTTTCGGTATCGCCAATTTTTTGGTACGAAAAAATAAGATTCCGAATCAGTCGCGAAATCATATCTATATTCGAACAAGGTTCGTAGTATGCTTTTTCGTGTTCCATTTTAAGTTTATCCAAAAACTGATCTATTTCGCTACGGCCAAATACTACTCCGCGACTAAATGGATTAATGTAAAACAAAATTCTTGTAGAGCTGTCGTTAAATGCCTCGCGAAGAATATTCATTTCGTCAACGTAAGCAAGTATAAAATGCTCGGGAAGATTCACACCATATATTGGCAGGTCGAGTTGTTTTGCCAACTGTATGTATAATAAAGAAAGAAGTAACGGATTACCTTTTTTCGTTTCGAGCACAATGTTGATGTATGAATTTCCCGGTAGGTGATAATTTGCCGTATTGCCTTTAAACTGATGCATATCGAAAAGCACACGGTTAATAACTTTTACTTTTTCGTATGCCGTAAGGTTATCGTTTATCTCTAGCCAAATATCACGCTTTATCTGATTTATCTGCGATTGAATTTTATCTTCTTCCAAATCAGGATATTGATGCCGGGCAACTATAATGGCACCCTCGAGCAAATCATCGGGATTCTTTTTCCATTCCTCGAGACTGCTAAGCAAGTCATCGTGCTGCAATTTGTGAATAATGCTAATGATGCGTTGTTGCTTCAACGGGTCGAACGACTGGCTCCATGCATCTTCGAGCACCGGAATAACAGCACGCCCTAAATTGAGTATTTGAGTTTCCACAATGGTAACCACTTCGTTATCATCATCGTCAAGAAGGCTGATAAGTGCTTTTACTTCGTTTTCGTTCATACAGCGTTGCGCTATTTTTTTTACAATAGTACAACGCCAAGTTTAAATATTGGTAATTATACTTTTCTTATTTTGAACAATCAATGTTAAAAATTATGCATAACTATTTTGATTTGAAGTATGACACTAAATTGTTTCATTTGTGAGAATTAATTAGCAACATGCAATCGGAGGAGAATAATATCAAGAATTTGATAGGAGTAGTAATCACTCAAAATAAATTAAAATCGAAACTCAATGAAGTGAGAATTCGTGAAGCCTACGAAAAAGTAATGGGACACACTATCAACATAAGAACTACCGAAGTGAAACTATATGGTACCAAGTTAAGCATTGCTGTAAATTCGGCACCGCTTAAAGCAGAAATGACTTTTAGTAAAAATAAAATAATTGCATTACTCAATGCCGAGCTTGGCGATACTATTATCGAAGACATTTGGATAAAGTAATTGGCAAATGTTTTAAATATAAAATAAAATCTAACAAACTTTTTAAATAATATGGCAGATGTAAAACACCCTAAAGGGTTACCGTTTTTATTTTTTAGCGAAATGTGGGAACGTTTTGGCTACTACCTCATGATAGGAATTTTTACACTTTATCTCAAAGATGTGAAAGATGGTTTCGCCATGACCGAAGCTGAAAGTGCTGACTTATACGGAACTTTTATTGCCCTGGTTTTTCTTACTCCTTTTCTTGGAGGCCTGCTTGCCGACAGGTATTTCGGTTATCGAAAGTCAATCATCTTTGGTGGGTTACTTATGGGGGTGGGCTATTGTATGATGGGCATTCATTCGCTACCAATGCTATATCTTGCTATGACCCTGGTAATATTTGGTAACGGTTTTTTTAAACCAAACATTTCAACACTGCTGGGTAACTTATATTCTACCGATGAGAACAAACATCTTAAAGATGTGGGGTATAATATTTTTTACATGGGGATAAATATTGGTGCCTTTATATGCAATTTTTTCGGTGCCGCACTCTACCTCACACTGGGCTGGAGTTACGCTTTTCTTGCAGCAGGTATAGGCATGTTTATTGGCGTAATCGTTTTTCTTGTAGGCACAAAACACTACAAAGATTTCGATATTATGAAAGGCACACAACCCGGTGATATGTCTATGGGACGAATATCATTGCTCATATTATTGCCATCTGTTGTGTTTGGCGTTTTGGGATGGATGATAAAAGGAATAACAAATGATGCCAACCCGGACGGTAATATTTTTGGTTCGGATAGTACCGATGCATTTGTATTTGCCTGCCTGCCGGTGATATATTTTTATTCTTCTTTATACGTTAAGGCAGATGCCCACGAAAAAAAACCTGTGGGTGCTTTATTAGCAATATTTGCTGTAGTGATTTTGTTTTGGGCCGTATTTAAACTCAATGGTTCGGCACTCAATACCTGGGCCGATAGATATACCGACCGTCAGATAACCGGTACAGCACAATCTGTTTTTAATTCTCTAAAGCTATCAAAAGACCTTACATACAAACTCGATACGGTTGATAAATACGATGCAGCATTTCGTTTGCAAAAAGTAAATGGCAAAGTTGAAAAGGAATACAATTATCCAATTTACTTTCGCAATGTGTCGTCAAATAAATTACCGGCCGAAGGCGAAAAAGTAAGTGTATGGGCAACCAATTTAAGTCAGTCGATAAACCCCGGCTGGGTAATATTACTCACTCCGCTTGTGGTGGCGTTCTTTTCATTTTTACGCATCAGAAAAAAAGAACCTACCACACCAACAAAAATAGCTTTAGGTTTATTCATCTCTGCACTGTCTGTTTTAGTAATGGTGGCTGCTGTAAAAGCCGGAAGCAATGGCAGCGAAAAAGTTGCTGTTTGGTGGCTTATTGCAAATTATGGTGTTATCACCATTGGCGAATTATGTCTGAGTCCAATGGGCTTATCAGTTGTTTCTAAACTCAGTCCACCACGAATTACTTCGCTTATGATGGGCGGATGGTTTCTTGCCACTTCTATAGGTAACAAACTAAGCGGAGTGCTTGCAAGCCTCTGGGATACTTACGATGATAAAACAAATTTCTTCTTGCTAAATTTTTCGTTACTCATAGTTGCCACAATATTTTTATTAGCCATGTTGAAATGGTTGAATGGCATTTTTAAGGAGTATGTGAAGTAAGCTTAAATGTAATTAGCCCCGACACTTCGATCGGGATGCCGACCGAAGTGTCGGCATTAAAATTCAAAAAGCCCAATAAATATTTTTATTGGGCTTTGTATTTTGTGCATAAGTAGCCTCACTTCTTCAATCTTGTCAGCCACTCAATCACTTGATGTAATTCAACTTTTGTCCTGCCTTTATCCTCCACTTTTGTGATGTAGTGCGGATAAACCTTTGCAAAAGTCATTTTTGCAATTCGTACATCGTGTTCAGGTATTGTTTTCATACTATTTTATATTGAAGATATTTTGGTTTCCGGAATTGTACTTCTTCAAATCACTAAAAATCATGTCAATCAATCATGGTAATCGCGAAAATCAAATTAATCCTGGTTTAATTTTTCTAATTGTCCTTTTCTTTTTACTATTTTTTTGTAGTCTCATTGAATTGCTCTTGATTTTTGCAGCCAACGCTTCAAATCTTTTACCACAATTTCTGATACGCTATTGTAAAATAGAGAGGCGTCCTTAAATTTTTGTCCTCTTATGCTTAAATCCTTCTCATCAAAATCTGCCCCGCTCCAAAACATCAGCCTGATTCCCCGTTTCTGTTTGCTGTAACCAACAATTGGATTGCCATCTAAAAACCAAACAGGGTGAGCATGCCAGATTTTATTTTCTGTATCGCGCAGTTGGCTGTTTATAATAGCAGCAAGCTGCACGCAAATTTCTTTGTCGGCTTTAGCCTGTTTGTCATTTATACTTTAATTTCTTTATTCATAGTTCTGCCATTTATATGTTACAATATTCGTGACGATGTGATTTTAATTTCAGCATATTTCCATGTTTCATCAAAACGGATTTTTGTTTCATCATATTTCTTTTTGTCGCCAAGTTTTTCGTAAGCATTCATCACTCCTCGCAATTCCCAACCGTTTTCGCGGTAGGTTTTTAAATCCTCATCATAAACTTTTATCGCATCCTGAAATTTTCCTGCTTCAATTAAAACTGCCCCAAATGATGTCGAACAGAAAAAAACCAGTCATGCGGTTCGTCATAATTCTATGCATCTTGTTTTGCAACGGCTTCTTGTAAAAGTGAAATTGCCCTTGTATAGTTTTTCTCTTTTGCATTAATTTCTCCATCCAAAGTTTTGGAAGCAATCACACATATATCAAACACACTGTTAATTCCCCAAATTGTTAAATCCTTTTAGTTGTGTCGGTCATGAGCGCTTTCATTTCTGCAAGATGTTTATTCGCATCAGGAATTTTATTTTGCAATAGCATTGCCATACCTTGTGCATAATGCCAAATCACGTATGGATATTTCAAGTCTTTTTCGGGTGCAGGTGAATGAAGAATATCGTTCCATAAACCAAGCTAGGTTGAATCCTGTCGTGCAACTTCAAAAAATGAACGCCCTGCTTCGGCATGATTGAATTAAAAGTAAAATACATGACGGTTCTTTCATTAGAAGTTTTCTGCATTTATTTTTTATTCACAAGCTTCAGCAGTTCTGCATTTTGTTTTTCTAAGCGGGTAATGCGTTCACGGTCTTCCACAATAATTTTTTGTTGTTCCTGCACCGCTTTTATAAGCGGTACTACAAATTGCTGGTATGCGATACCATAAGAATCTTTATCGTTTTGCGGTTTGTAAAGCCCGTCAAAATCATAACCCAGCGAATCGGCTAGTTGCTCCACTTCCTGTGCAATAAAGCCTGTGCTTACTTTGCCAAGTGCATCCTGGCGTTGCAGCTCGCTTTCATTAATAGAATCGCGTGTTTCGCCAAGGTGGCGGCTGTAAGCCAGCTTTTCGAAATGGTAGGTAACCGGGCGAAGCCGCATGATAAAATCAAGCCCCGGTACGTTTTCTTTCACATTGGTTTTAAATCGGCCATCGCTGGTATTAAAACCTACAGCGCCAAAAATAGCGGTAACAGCTGTGTTGCCTATGCGAACATAATTGCTTGCGGAGGCAAAAGCAAGGTAGCCCAGGGCTGTGGCATTGCTAAGTGCACCGGTGGTTACATTGGCAGCGGTTCCAATGCCTGTATTACGGAAACCGGTAATATTTTCATACAATGCAGTTTGTCCTAAAGCCACATTTTCCTTGCCGCTTGAGCCGATGTGCCATTTGCAGGGTTAGTGTTATATAACGCTGTATAACCAATAGCGATATTATGTGCATGATACGTAGTCCCGCCATTGGCAAAACTCTGTGAAAATAAAGCAGCATGACCCATAGCTATATTGTAGCTTGCTGAAGTATTATTCGCCATAGCCGAAGTGCTGATGGCAATATTTCCATGACTGTTAATATTGTTGGTTAAAGCATTATCTCCAATTGCTGTGTTATTATTTCCGGTTGTATTATCAAAAAGAGCATTAGTCCCTATCGCAACATTTTCGAAACCGGAAATATTACTGCGCAGCGCTTCCTTACCGATGCCAACATTCTCCGTGCCACTGGTATTGGAAAAAAGCGCCTGATAGCCGATTGCTGTATTAAAAGAACCTGTAGTGGAAGTCAATGCCTGGTATCCAAATGCAGTTACCCACGGTGATGAATTACCAAGGTATCCCGCTTGTTGATTGTTAACCTTAAACATGAGCGGCTCTGCATCAGTAGTGCCTATAAAGTGGGTTCCAACAACGGTACCGCTATTGCCTGTGAGCGACCAGTCCCTGCCGCCTGTGCCTCCGCTCATAGCAATCCACCTTACACCATCCCAAAAATAAAAACCGGGCAATACATTATTTGGAGCAACCCCTGCTGTTGCCGTATTATAAACTAAGAGTGAAGCTACAGGACCGGGAACCGGACCTGCCATATTTGTAGAGGTTAAAGCAACACGTGGAATAAGCAAGCCTTTGCTGGCGCTTGTTAAATCGAGCAGTGCGCTGGCTGCCGGGGTGGGATTATTAATGCCTACGCTTTGTCCGTAAGCGCTGCATGCAATTACAGACAAAAAGAAAATAAATATTTTTTTCATATCAGATAGTATGTGGTTCATGTACTTTTTAATTTTCGTAAAAAAAAGACACATTGAATAATGTTAACAGTTTTAACCATTCAAAATTGAGGATTTTGTCTGTTCACATCAATCACCAATTATGGTGAATTTGGTAAATGCAGGAAAATAACAATTGAATAATTTAAAAGAAAAGCATGCGCAAAATATTTTTTGAAATGGTTTTGAAACCGCCTCCCCCATAGAATTTACCTTAAGCATTTTATAAATTTTTCGAATGAGCGAGTGCACAGTTTCGTAGCTGATGTTTAATGTTAATTGTTTATTTAAAATTAAAAGAATGATTATCAGAATTATTTTCAGCATTTTTGCATCATGACAAGTCAGGAAATACTAGAGGTTATAAAATCAAATAAGAAATTGTTTGAACAAAATTATGGTGTTTTGAATATTGGCATTTTTGGTTCCTATGCCCGTGGCGAAGCCAATGAAGCAAGTGATATTGATGTTTTGGTAGAACTTCGTGAACCTAAGTATAAATATTTGTATGGGTTGAAATCATTCCTTGAAAACCGGTTGCATAAAAACGTAGATATTACAAGAAAGGGAAATCATCTCCGTCAGAATTTTTTAAACTCAATTGAAAAGGAAATTTTGTATGCATGATACCATCATCAACGAACGACTTCATAATATTTTAGAATCCATTTCACTGATTGAGGAACGCATGTTGGATATTACTAATCCATCAGATTTCAGGTCTACAAAGGAAGGATTAAAAACATTGGATTCTATTGCTATGCGCTTGCAGCATATTGCTGAGAATATAAAAAAGATTGATGGATTACAACCTGACTTTTTTGAAACAAAAATTATAATGGATCCACAACCGATTATAAATTTCAGAGATTTTATTTCTCATCATTATGAAAGAACTGATGTGGAAATTATCTATGACATTTGTTTGAATGATATACAGGAGTTAAAAGTGAAAATAAATAATTATTGGAAGTTTTCATAACTCGCACACTATACAAGTCCTAAAACAAATAAGTCCTCAGTATATTTTTCGAAATTGTTTTAGATACCGCTTCACCCACAGAATTTACCTGCAGCTTTTGATAAATTTTGCGAATGTGCGAATGCACGGTTTCGTAGCTGATGTTTAATTCATCTGCAATCATTTTATATGATTTGCCTTTCACCAAAAGCTGAAGCACATCCTTCTCGCGTCTGCTCAAGTTATAGTTTTCATCGGGTTGCTTAACAGGTTGAATTTTTGCAAATTGAGTTAATACTTTTCTTGCTATAACGGGTGTCATTGGAGCACCACCATGATATACTTCATTTATGTATTGAATAAGCGATTGCATATTGGCATTCTTTAAAATATAACCGTTGGCTCCTGCACACAGCGAAGCAAAAACTTTATCGTCATCTTCAAAACCTGTCAACATTAAAACAGGCAATGCCTGATATTTGGTACGTAATAATTTTACAGCATCGATGCCGGTAATCAGGGGCATATCAATATCCATTAATACAATATCAGGGTTTATGTTTTCAATATCTGCCAGCATATTTTTGCAGGAGTCAAAAGCAGCAACGAGTTGCATATTATCAGTAGTTGACAAAAGCAAACCAATAGACTCGCGCACGTTAATATTATCATCAAAAATAATTACCTTCATCAATTTTTTTTCCTCTGTTATCAGGATGCAAAAGTGAGTGTAATTGTTTTCAATACCAATAACCAATTATGGTGAAGTGAATAGATGGCTTTATACAGTTAATTCAATAATGGTTCCTTTACCTGGAAACGATGTGATTTCTATACTACCCTTTATTTCAGAAGCTCTTGATTTCATGTTCTTAATGCCGTTGCCATTATATGATTTTAGTTCGTCTGAAGTAAAACCACTTCCGTTATCTGAAATTGAAAGATATAATTTATCTGCATTTTTCTTTATGCTAATGTTTACTTCCGTGCAGTTGGCATATTTAATAATGTTGTGAATGGCTTCTTTGTAAATCAAAAAAATATTTTTCCGTTCTGTCATTTCTAATTTCATTTCAGTAATACGTTCATCATATTCAATATTAAATTGAATGCCGGTTGCTCCTAAAATGGAAGCTGAATAACCTTCCATTCTCAATATTAAATTTTTCAAAGTATCATTTGATGCCTTGGCCGCCCACACCACATCACTGGTTTTATCAATAATTTCTACCGATGAATTTTCTATTTTTTCTAAGATAGATTTTATCTCATCTGATTTATCACCTTTTAACTTTGCACTGGCAATCTGACTGTAAAGGTGAATACTCCCTAATGTTGAACCAATATCATCGTGCAAATCGCGGGCAATCTTATTCCGAACTTCCTGCAATTTTAAAATCTGCCGGATTCGATAACGATACAAAACGTACACAGATTTCGTTATTACTATTAAAAGCAAACTATAAAACCACCAGGTGTAATAAAATGGCGGTGTAATAATAAACGGCAATTCATAAACATCGCTTTCAATTCCATCGCTGTTGACAGCCTTAACTTTAAGTGTAAAATTTCCATGCGGCAAATTGGTGTAGGTAATCAGTGGATTGGTTTGATTATTTCGCCAGGTATCATCAATGCCATCAAGCATATACAAGCATGTGGTTTGACCGTTGTCGGAGAAGCTATTTGCAGCAACATTGAATTTCAAAAAGTTTTGATTGTAATTCAATTTCAATTGATCAAACAACAAAGAATCAGAAGGCGCATCCATAATCCACAATCTTGAAATACTGACAAATGGTTTTTCGTGGTTTGAAATAATCTGAGAAGGATAAAAGGAAATAAAACCACCATCGAAACCAACACTCATTTCATCTTGTATTGTTGAATTATCATTTCGAAAAAAATACCCACTGATATTTTCAGAAATCCCGCTTTGCATGTCAAACAGCTTGTAACGGTTTCCTTTTACATTGTAATGCAACAAACCAGTTGAACTAACCATCCAAAGATTATCATTTTTATCTTTTGCCAAACCCTGCAACGACTTAATTTCATTTGCATAAGACACAAATGTTACAGAATCATTCTCGGGAAAAAACTTCAGGAGCCCTTGTCCCTGTGTGGTTACCCAGTAAGAGCCGTCAGTGTTTTCTGTCATGTCAAAAACATTGTTCACTGATTTTACATTTTTTGTATCAGGTCTATTCCAGGTCTTTGATTGGGAATGAATCACCCGCACAATACTGTCGGCAAAAGGAAACTCATCGAATGAAATCCTTTGTGGAATCAAAACCTGATTGATACCATGGGTGGCACCACAAACCCAGAAATTGTTTTTCGAATCACTGAAAATTTTCCGTGATAAATTATCCCCAAAAGTTCCTTCTACGTTCGTATCCTTTAAATTGATAAATGCGTTTTTACGTTGGGTATCAAACAGCTTGATGTAATTACCATATAGCGATACAGCAATAAGCGGATGATTGTGATGCCTTATTTGTGTAATTGAATTTGCACGCGAACCACCCATGAAAAAACTTTGGTGCTTGCTTGCTGCATAACTGACCTTAGGAAAAACTAATTCAAGTGTTACGGTATCCAATGTAAACACCGAGCGGTTGGTTCCTATATAAATTATGTTTTTTTCATCAAGAAAAATGCTGGTCAATTCCTGCCTTTCATCGCGATAATAAAAATCCTTATGCAGATAGTTTTCATCATTTGAATTTCTGTAAAAAAAGCCACACTGAGTTACAATAAATTCTCTCCCGCTTTTCAAAATAATCCTGTCATTTGCTTTGCATGAAGTAGTTCCGGGCGGAACAGGCAGCTTTGTAATTTCAAACTGATTTTGCAGCGGGTCGTAAACATACAATCCCGTTTCGGAGGCAATCCATATTCGATTGCGAATATCGCGATACAGACTATTTATTCTGGATGTAACGGGATTTGAAAATTTAATATCGTTGGTAAAGGATTTTGTTTTCAAATCAAAAAAACGAATGCCCGAAGATTTTGTACCGCACCATAAAACTTTGTTTTCATCTTCTGCAAGGCAAAGTATTTCATCGCCTGATAGCTTCAACTTTAAACTTCTATCAAAAAACCAGGTTGCCAATCTTTTTCCATTTAAATCAAACTGATGCAACCCGTTATCCCATGCACCGCACCACAAATGATTATCGCTTCCAAGAAATATTTTATTAATAGTCATAGCTGTGTCGGAGACCTGCGTTCTGAATTTGCCAATATTCCCTAACCGTTTAAGCGATTCAATAATTCCTGCAAAATATGGTATGGTATCATTAACAAGTACATCATAATAAGTATTGGTGGAAATCAGCTTTTTATTTTTATCAGTAGCTTTTGTTTTTAAATCGAATAGCTGCAAGCCGGCATTATTCTGAGCAATCCAAAGACAATTTCTGTTTTTATCAAATGTGATGTCGTTGATGTTATTTACATTCAATTCTGAATTTGACTTATTATACGTTTTAAACTTACCAGTTCTGAAATCATAACTACACATCCCTGACGAAGCGCTTCCAATCCAAAGCAATGAATCGTTATCAATTTCAAGGCAAGAAATAATATTACCGCAAAGTGAATTGATGTCCTTTTCATTGTGTTTAAAAACATAGAAGTCTTGTCCATCATAACGGTTCAATCCATCCTTAGTACCAATCCATATAAAACCCTGTTTGTCGTGAATAGTGCATGTAACCTGGTTGTCTGAAAGGCCTTGCTGTGAGGTGATACGTCTTAAAGTAATATTCTTTTGCTGACTTGAAGAAGCATTGGAAACCAACATGAAAAGCAATAATGATAAAATCTTCTTTCTCATTTTATTGTTAGCTTTTTGGTTGAATTGTCACAAGCTGTGTTCAACAGATAAGTGCAACTCTTACCTTGTTTTGTAAAGGTACTTCATTTGGAGATAAGTAACTAAGTTTTCTTATATGTCTATTATCGATTTCGTTTTCAACTCTTTCGACTTCTTTTTTTTTGATTAAAGTGAAGTCTGTTATTTTTGAAATGAATTATCAAAAAACGCATTTCTATTTTTCGATGGTACCATTATCTTGCAATGTGAATGGTCCGGTAAAAATAAGTTATATTTTAAAGTGCTTCTGCTATTTTTTCTTGATGTGTAAATGCCTGGTCATTGTCTAATATCATGGTTTTTCTTTGTGTCTGGTATTTGTTTTAGTTTGTGCGAGAGATGTAACATAGATTTTTGCACCAAAGCGTCTTTTTGGAAAGTTGCGCTTGAGTTATCTACATGCAGTGCTCTTGTGCACACTGAGTGTAATAGAAATCTGTGTTTGTATTTCGCCAGCAATTATATAGGCTTCAATTTTGCATTTCCTATATTTTTTTATAAAAAAAATTACTCCTTCAGCAAAGAAGGCACATTATTAGAACTACTTTTCCAACAACACAGTTTTCGTAAAAACATTTTTCGAATCTTTTGCCCTTAAAGTATAAATACCATTTGGCAAAAAACTACCACAGTTGATACTTCTGATAACATATCATCAATGGCTTCTGAAAAGGAGGTTTAATAACCCTGGTTTTTAAAAAAAAGAGGCTGCCCCTTTTGAGACAGCCTACTTTATTTTTGTATATCATCAATAGGCGTAGCTTTATTCCTTTATCAGCTTTTGTATCGCGCTATGATTTTCATTGAATACTTTTATATAATAAATGCCTCTTGCTAAATCTGATAAGTCAATGTTGCTTTGATTATGAGTTTTGATAACCGTTTCGCCAAGCGTGTTTACAATTTCAATTTCAAAAATTTCATCCCAAGCAATTTCAATATTTAATTCTTCGTTAGCCGGATTAGGGAAAGCCGAAAAATTAAACACCTCATCTGTTAATATAAGGGCTCCTTCTTTACATGGAACTGTAATTGCAACCCCTGCCGATGACTTTGTACAACCGTTGCATTTAAACCAATTCTTCCACCACTACAGAATGTGGTGGGTGCGGCAGGTGTAATGGTTAAATCTTATTTGAATCAGATGTCACTTTTATCTATTGGCAATTCTTTGGTTATTTCATTTTTTTTTGTTAAGTATATCTTCTCAGATGCTTCATAGTTTTTAGCATTCGAAAATATCGCAAAAAACATTAATAGACCAAAAAAACCCGATATTGACAAAGTGATTATTCCTATCTCTTTACCGCCCAAATAACCCAACAAGCCAATGAATATAAAAAGGATAAAAAGGCCAAAAGCTTTTTCCTTGGTTGGAACGAATTCCTGAGCCAACATATAAGGTTTTTTTGTCTTATTCCATTCTTCATCAACTATCGCAAGCTGATTTTCAATTTCCAGTTTTCGAAATTTGTGTGTGACAGAATCAGAGGGGGAAAAATCTAATAATCTATCTTGTATTCTTTGAACTACTTCTGCAATTAAATTCCCCTCAATTTTTAATATAGAAACCGATTTAATATAATTGGGCAACTCGTCAAATAATGTTTCACGGGCCATAACAGGGAATATTTTATTTTTTGGTACAGGCCAATTACTTTGAATGATTTTCAATTCGGTCTTACAGAATGATTTTTCTGAGAAAAACTCCGGACTTAAAAGGAGAATAGAAAAATCACTTTGTCTTATACTATCAATAATATTAAAATTGTATTCTTCTCCAACTTGCAAGCTCTCTTTATCAAAAAAAACCTTGTGATTCAAGTTGCTGAGTGCGAAGTACAATTGCTCCGCTGTATCAAAATCCTCATGCGCATAGGATAAAAATATTGTAGCCATTAAACGATTAATAAATTATAATTAAGTATAGCTGTGTTCAACAGATAAGTACAACTCTTACCTTGTTTTGTAAAGGTACTTCATTTGGAGATAAGTAACTAAATTTTCTTATAAGTCTATTATCGATTTCGTTTTCAACTCTTTCGACTTCTTTTTTTTTGATTAAAGTGAAGTCTGTTATTTTTGAAATGAATTATCAAAAAACGCATTTCTATTTTTCGATAATATCATTATTTTGCAATGTGAATGGTCCGGTATAATAAGTTATATTTTAAAGTGCTTCTGCTATTTTTTCTTGATGTGTAAATGCCTGGTCATTGTCGAATATCATGGTTTTTCTTTGTGTCTGGTATTTGTTTTAGTTTGTGCGTTAGATGTAACATAGATTTTTGCACCTAAGCGTCTTTTTGGAAAGTTGCGCTTGAGTTATCTACATGCATTGCTCTTGTGCACACTGAGTGTAATAGAAATCTGTGTTTGTATTTCGCCAGCAATTATATAGGCTTCAATTTTGCATTTCCTATATTTTTTTATAAAAAAATTTACTCCTTCAGCAAAGAAGGCACATTATTAGAACTACTTTTCCAACAACACAGTTTTCGTAAAAACATTTTTTGCATCTTTTGCCCTTAAAGTATAAATACCATTTGGCAAATGAGCCAGCGAAATCGAAAAAGTAAAATCGTGCGAAGTGATGTTTGATTGCTCCATTAATACTACGCTGCCTTTGCTATCAATAATTTCGAAAGTGGCATTTCCGCTTAACACTGAATTTGAAATTTCTATGCTGATGACATCACTTGTTGGATTTGGTATTACAAATAATTCTTCACCTGTGTCCGTTACTCCAA
Organism: Bacteroidota bacterium; assembly: GCA_016717325.1. Lineage (GTDB taxonomy): Bacteria > Bacteroidota > Bacteroidia > AKYH767-A > OLB10 > JADKFV01. Next base: position 28,468 of record JADKFV010000022.1, read on the forward strand.
ACCTTGCAGTGCCAATTACTATAGAAGCATTGCGGCTGCACTTTTTGTTGTCCTTTACTGTTACTACATAGGTGCCGGGTACAAGTCCTGTTGCTGTTTGTGTTGTTTTTATTGGCGATGTATTCCATGAATATCTGTAAGGACTAAAACCATTGTTTGGTGTGGCTGTTGCTGTTCCGTTGTTAAATAGAGGAGAAGTGGCTGGCGTGCCACTCATGGCAATTGCTATTTGAAGCGGCTGTGTGAGCGTGTATGTTTGTGTTTTTGTGCATCCCGCAGCATCGGTTATGGTACATGTATAAGTTCCTGCTTTCAAGTTGACAATGGAGTCGATAGTGGCACCAGTGGACCACAAGAAAGAGTAGGGCGCAACACCGTTTGTTGGTGCTGCTTTACACACACCACTTTTGCACCAAAGCAAGGCAGGTTTTTTTGTGTTGGGTTTGGACTTATGGCCACACTTGGGTTTATTATGGAGGTGGCAGTTATTGTGCAGCCATTGCCATCATTAACCATAACTGTATACGTGCCGGCAGCCAATGAACTAACATTTGCACTCGTGCTGCCATTGTTCCAAAGGTAAGTATAAGGAGGTGTGGCGTTGCTGGCCAAAACATTTGCAGTTCCATTATTGAAGCCACATGTTGTATTCGTATTTGTAGTTGTTGCACTCAGCAACGTTGGCTGTGCAACATTTACATTACATGTTTTAGAGCATCCTGCATTATCGGTTATGGTAACTGTGTAAACCCCGGCAACCAAACCTGTTGCTGTGGGGGTGCTGCTGCTATTGGACCATAAATAGGCAAAAGGAGCAATGCCACTGGTTGTGCTTACACTTGCCTGGCCGCTATTGCCACCATTGCACAATACGGCAGTTGTGGTTGCATTTGCTGTTACCGAATCTACTGTTACCATTACTGTGTCTTTCGCAATGACACCTGAGCGGGCATGAGTAACCGTAAGTATATACGAAGTATTTACTGTTGGAGATGCCTGAGGATTGCTCACAGTACTCGATGATAAACCTCCGGCAGGCGACCAGCTAAAATTCAGATTTGAATTTGTTGACATACCAATAGCTGCAGTGTTTCCTTTGCAAATAAGTTTATCGGCACCGGCTGTGGCGGCCACAGTTGCGTTTAAATTTACATTATCAATGTATAAATTATTGCCAAAGCGACCGCGATTACGAAATGCAATATTTACCCCGTTGCCAATAAAACCATTGAGCGAAATAGATTCGGTGCGCCATTGAGAAGAAGTGGGTACAAATGCATCAGAATTATTTCCTCCCACTGTTGCCAGTGTACTACCACCTTTTATATAAATTTGAGAATATGTATTTCCGCAATTGGTCGAAATTAATACCTCCAGTGTATCTGAGTAGGGATAACCATACGGCTGGTAAGCCACATCGAATGTTAGCGATGCTGTGTTGTATCCGTTAAGGTCTATTTTTTGTGTGCGCATTTCATCCCATGCGCCATTTGTTTGTTGGTCATAGTTGTTGAAGTAGGCACATTTGTAACTTGCGCCAAAACCACCTGTGGATGTAAACCATTGCCAATTATTGTTGTCGTTATTGGCATCCTGTTCAGTCCAGTTTACAGGCAGAAAAGTATTTTCAAAACCTTCGTTCACTGCTGCATTTGAACCGGCAGTATTTATATAAGTTGTTTTAGTGGTAGTAGCATTGCCCAGTGCATCGTTTACAGTTAGGGTTACATCATACGTACCGATTGAAGCATAAGCTACTTTGGGGTTTGATAAAGTTGAAGTGGAGGGAGAGCCACCGGTAAAAGTCCATGTGCGTGAAATTATATTTCCGTTTGAAAGATCGGAGAATTGAACACTATCGCCAATGCAGGGTAATAGATTGCTGGCAATAAATTCTGATGAAACTGCGCGCAACTGACTCATTGGAATTTCCCACATGCCTCGGCCATATTCCGATACGCGCAGTATGCTTTGGTTTGTGCCATTATCGTAAAGAGAAATATCCTGAATATTTGTGCGCACCGGCAGTGAGCTGTTAAATAATGTCCAGTTTGTTTGCGAAGCTTTTTTATAATAAACATAATTTCCTCCGGCTATAAAAACCAATTCGTCCGAAGAGAAAAATTCGTCCGATACAATACCCACCCAATTTACCGATGGAAGATTACTCGAAACGTTTGTCCATGTATTTCCATCATCGGCACTGCGATACACTTTAGAATTTGCTGTGGCATATATCACATTCGTGCTGCCCTTTATTGTTGCTATGGAGCCAATGCTTATGGTGGAGGTATGTATTTTATTTCTTGTAAATATCGGAGAAACTGCATATGCATTATTGCAAATATAAATGGCACTATCACTGCCAATGGCATACACTTTATTTGAATCGTTTACATTGATGTGCACATCGCGTGTGGTTTTATTAAACGATGATATTTTGGTCCATACAGGTGTGGCTTGCAATAATGTTGATGTGCGATAAACAGCAGTATCAGAAACACATGCTATGTTTGTATTGTTGCGCCAAAAACTTAAACCATTGATTGAAGTTTGAGTAAGGCCGTATGTTTGATCGGAGCCTAAAACATCGGCACGCTTGGCATTGCCAAGATAGTATACCTGCGAGCTATTGGCACGATAGTCAAACTGACAAAGCGAACCCCAGTCCCCACCGCGGTTACAATACCATGTTCCGTTGGCATGAAACAATTCTCCATTATCCTGCGTACCAATACTTATCATATCCCTGCGGGTAGGACTGCAAGCACCATGATAAATTTCGTAGCCATAAATGCCATCACTTTTTGGAGACCAGTTTACTCCTCCATTTGTGCTAAGCCATACACCACCATCATTAGCTGTCCATACTTCGCTGGCATTGTATGGGTTTACACGCACCCAATGCATGTCGGTATGAAGTTCGGCCCACCAGTTAGTAAGTTGACTCCATGTGCTGCCACCATTTGTCGATTTCCAAAACATGTGTGCACCCAAATATAAAATATCAGCATTAACAGGATCGGCTGCAAGCATGAAATTATAATCACCTTGTCCACCATCGGTAGTGGTGTCGTTTGAGTAAGCAGTAAGATTTGGATTATGCGAATCCTTCATTGCGGCAAAGGTTGAGCCACCATCGGTCGACTGAAATACAGTGCCTTTTTTTGCCACCATTGCCAGATATACCCGATTACTATCGGCCGGTGATACAGCAATGCGAATTCCATTTGCACCCGTGTATCCGGCAGGTACGTATATACCTGTAGTTACTTGTGTCCAGGTATCGCCAAAATCTGTAGACCGATAAAAGCCCGAGTAAGTGCTTACATAAACTGTGCGTGTACTTGCATTGGCCTTCAATAACATTTGAGAGCACTGCAGATTGCTGGCACTTTTTAATGTCCAGTTGGCCCCGGCATTTGTCGATTTATATACTCCTGCATCTGTTGCAGCAAGTAATACATTTGAATTAGAAGGATCTATTATTATTTCGGCAACCAATCGTGCACTTATGCCGGTATTCGATGCTGTGAAAGTTGTGCCGCCATTTGTTGATTTATAAACTCCTTTACCGGTGTAGTAATAATTTAAATCGCCTGTGCCCAGATAAATTATTTGGTCGTTGTTGTTGTCAACGCACACTGATGCGAATCGTAATCCATTGGTAAGAGGATCGCAACCGGGTGCCATTGTCCAGGTGTTGCCCGCATTGTTAGAAATAAATAACCCACCACGAGCACTCACGGCATACATTTTTGTTGATATGGAAGGATGGAATTTTACATCGCTTACTCTGCTAATGCCATGTATTTGACCACTTGTATTGGTTGGAAATGCTCCGGTAGAAACAGGCGACCACGATTGTGCTTTGACTTGTGACGAGCAAAAGATAATTGATAAAGCGAAAATTAATTGAAGTATATTTTTCATTTCTGGTTTTTTCGGTGACAGTGGTTTATTATTTAATTTCTGCTGCTTCACGCAATTTTTGTTCGTACATTTTTTGGCGTTGTTCTATTGTAAGTATGCTGCCATCCTCTTGTACCCATGCAAAAACATCGCGTTGCCATTCTTCAAATCGCTTGCATTGATAAATCATTTCTTGTTGCCACTGCTGTTGCTTTGCAAATTTCTTTTGCTGGCGTTTATTCATTTTGGCAAAAGCTTTTTCTACACGCTTGTGTTCTTTTTTTTCAACATCACTTTTTTCATTCACCCGTTCCGATATCGGTCCCATTTCTTCTTCGAGGTCCACAGGTTTTTCATGGTTTTGCCAATAGGTTTCGTACGCTTTTACGGCTTCGAAGTAGTTAGTTGATGGATTGTCAATCATGTGTATCCACAGTGGTTGCTGTGCATATGTTTTTACTTTTGTTTGCGCCAATGCAAAGTTTATACTGCAAAGACATACTAAAATGCCAAAAAAATATTTCATAGTTTTAAATGTTAAAGTCGAATTTTCCGCGAAGATAATAAAATGATTTATTTTTAGTTTTATGATGAGCAATATTACCAACAACCTTTTGAACTATAACCATTTACGAAATATTTTGCACGCTCAAAAGGAAGCTTGTTTCCTTTAATAATTTGTTAGATTAAAACTGACTTGACAACTGCAATGCCATAAAACAGAAACCATACTATCGCAACAATAAAAATACTTCACTTGTTTAAAAGGTTAGGCGAATAGTCGATTTTGAGGGGCAGTGCTTTTTATTAAAAGTAATGCATTGGTAATTTAAAACTCTTGCAAATCCGTTTTAAGTAAAACCCATTTTTATTGGCTTCGCATAAGTTTTGGTTGTGCTAAAGTAGCCATCAAATATTTGGATTGATTTCATAGTGTGCAAAACCCACACTTAAATTGATTTTATCGAAACAAAACAAAATCTAAAAATCAAATGAATGCTTTATACTTTCCCGAAATATTGAATGCATATGTATTCGTTTAAATTGAATTAAATGCTTCAAAAAAAGTCGCGCATGTCCGGAAATAATAATATCAAGGTGCGACAAAAATGCTTTTCATATTGTAAAAATGTGCAATGAAATTATGCTTCATTTAATAGTGCTAATTTTCATTATAACGTCAGGCTGTTTAACCAAATCAACCTTTATTTATTTCTCATACAGAATTTGATGGCTATACCAAGGGTGATGCAACTATAGCTGTATACGATGTATTGGGTAAGCAAACAATGGCAACTAATTTTAGTGTGATAACAGGAGTAAATCAATTACCAATTAAGCTCGACAACTTTGCCAAAGGTATATACACTGTAAAAGTTACTCTCAACGGATACTCAAGAATGGAGAAGTTAGTAGTGCAGTAGATTCTTTTTTTAAGATTATAATTTGAAAGAGCAGCCGGTGAGAAATTACCGGCTGTTTTTTTTTGTCTCAACAAAAAATTATTAAACTCAAATTATGCTGTAGAAGTTGAGAAACGAGCCGAACTATAAGCAAAATTTAGGGTTCTGCCGATTGAGAAAATCGCTTATTTGATGAAATGCAATGGAGCCAAAAGGGTTGATTTTTTTAATCGTTTTGCCATTGATAATTTCTACTCCATAATTGGGGTTTATGTCAAACTATCTTATGCTCCAAAGCTTTGGCAACAGCTGCTGAAACAGAATGCACCTGCAGTTTTTCATAAATATGTCGCACATGTGTGCTTATGGTTGCAAATGAAACGAAACAATTTTCAGCAATCATTTTGTAGCTCAAACCTTTAACAAGGTATCCGAGTATTTCTAATTCGCGTGCGGTAAGTTCAAAATTGTCGATCGATTTTGGAATATTGTTTTGTTGCTGACTAACCTAAGCACCTGCCTTGCAACAATTGGTGTCATAGGTGCTCCACCTTCCATAACTTCTATAATTCCTTTTATCAAATCATGCGGTTGGGTTCTCTTTAATAAATAACCATCGGCACCGGCACATATAGCGGCAAAAATTTTATCATCGTCTTCAAATACTGTTTGCATAATAATTTTCAAATCAGGAAACTTTTTACGTAATAAATTTAAGCCTTGCAAGCCGTCAACGTATGGCATATCAATATCCATTAATACCACATCCGGTTTCAGTTCGGATATTACATTAACCACATTGCGGCAGTCGGTAAAAGCACCTATGCATTCCAAAGAGCCGCTAAGGCTTATCATCATTTGCAAACCATCTCTCAGGGTTTTATTATCATCAAATACAACTACTTTTATTTTCATGGTACAAATATCGACACGTTTATTCTTATTTCATATCAACAATATTGTTGATTTTTTAAACCCTCATTTTAAGATTTACTTCAGTTCCGTTTCCAGGGGTTGAATCTATTTTTATTTCAGCATGCAACTCGGCAGCGCGTTTTTTCATGTTGAATAATCCGTTGCCACCCATTGCGTAAGCATCCGTTTCATTGGTATTAAAACCTTTGCCATCATCTTTAATAGCCAGATTCAGAAAACCATTATTCAAATTCAATTTAACCCAAAGGTTTATACATGAGGAGTGTTTGCCGGCATTGTTTACAATTTCTTTATACAGCAGGTATAGATTTTTTCGCTGCTCCATGTCGAGATCGAGTTGCTTCACCTCATTATTTGTTTCAAAAAAAACTTTACATGCTCTTACTTCCATCACCTGATTTGCGAAAGCTTCCATGCGGCTTACTATGTTATCAAATTTGTCGTTACGGGTGTTAATAGCCCATACAATATCACTCATCGATTCATTCATGCTGCTGGTGCTCTCATTTATTTTTGTAAGTACATTGCTGATAGGATGTTCTTCCGGTAATATCATTTTTGCTGAAGCGCCATAGAGTGCGATACTGCTTAAGGTCGAACCTATTTCATCATGCAAATCGCGCGCTATGCTGTTGCGTACATTTGCAATTTTATGCCTGCATTAAGCGATAACGGTAAAACCCATAAGCTGCGCCCGCCACCGCCATTGCAACTAAAGAGCGAAACCACCATGTAGCCCACCACGGTGGGGAAATAAAAATATTGATGGATGATATTTTCGAACTCCATACCCCATCGCTGTTGGTGCCGCGCACTTTAAATGTATAACTGCCAGGGTCGAGGTTGGTGTATGTTGCTTCATTCAATTTTGTTGCCGGTAGCCAGTCTTTATCCAAACCAACTAGCTGATATTGGAAACCATTATTTTTTGTTGATGAATAATCGGTTGATGCAAAACTAAAAGTCAGGAAATTTTGTGTGTAATTGAGATGCAGTTGGTTGGTTGCAAATATTGCTTTGCGAAGTATTGCACTATCTTCTATTATCGATACTTCTTTGTTGCCGATTTTAAATCCGGTAAACAAAATATTTGGCTCATAAACATTATCATTAATATCATCAGGATTAAAAATGTTGAGACCATTTACCCCACCAAAAGCAAGTTCGCCTGTTTGCAATTTACAATAAGCATAACGGTTAAATTCATTGCTCTGCAAACCATCTTTTACCGTAAAGTTTTTAAACACCCAATGGCTGTTCAAGTCCCTCTCTTTTGGAGAGGGATTTAGGGTGAGGTCTGTATTCAAGTCCCTCTCTTTTGGAGAGGGATTTAGGGTGAGGTCTGTATTCAAGTCCTTCTCTTTTGGAGAGGGATTTAGGGTGAGGTCTGTATTCAAGTCCCTCTCTTTTGGAGAGGGATTTAGGGTGAGGTCTGTATTCAAGTCCCTCTCTTTTGGAGAGGGATTTAGGGTGAGGTCTGTATTCAAGTCCCTCTCCTTTGGAGAGGGATTTAGGAGAGGACAGGGCTTTTCGCAATCCCATTATTAGTACTCATCCACAAATTACCTTTATCATCCTGTAATATTCCATACACCACATTGTTTGGCAATCCGTTTTCAGTTGTATAAGTTTTACACTTGCCGGTTGCGATATTAAATTTTGTAAGCCCTCCGCCTTTGGTTCCAACCCACAAAATATTGTTTTCGAATTGGTCTTTACATAAAGTGTAAATCTGATTCATTGGAAGCGAAGTGCTGTCAGTATTACTGTGTTCGTATATCTTCCACTCAGCAGTGGTAGTATTGAAAAAAAGTAGCCCGCCCATGGTTCCAAGCCAGAGGTTATTATTTTCATCAGGCAGAATAATTGATGTTAATGGATATTCTTTTACTGCTTCGGTTAAATGTGGAATAGGGTAAGATTTTATGTCATTCGGCTTGTCTTTATCAAATTTGTAAAGCTTTGCATTTGAACCTATTCCAAAACTCAACCATAATTTTCCTTCATTATCAATCCTGGGTTTTAATTCCCAAAAATCTATCCAGTGGGTGTATGTTAGATTAAATATTGTTTTCAATTTCCAACTCTTATCAAAATAAACAACCGATGTATCCCTTAATACCCAGTATCCATCTTTGTCAATACAAAATGTATTAAAACGCGATTGGTAATCAGCATTCAATTTAAAACCTTTACCTGTTTTCGTTTCTTCTGTTTGTGGAATTTTAATCAGCTTTTCCGATTTCCTGTCGTATAAAAATATATTAACTGCAAAGTTCCGAAGCCATATTTTTTCCTCTTTATAATCATCCCAAATTGTATTCAAACTAAAGCCGTCCTGCGAATTTCCTATGTGTAAAAATCGTTCCACAGCGGGATTGAATTTTATTATACATATCCATTAGTGCCCATCCAAATGGTTCCGCATCTGTCTCTATAAATTCTGCCAATGCCTCCAAACACTTTTGGTTTAATAGCTAAATCCAATGGAAGCAATTTGTAAAGTTTTTTTTGGCGGGATCGTAAATGTTTCCGCCACCTAAACCACCAAACCAAATTCGACCTTTGTTGTCAACATCTGCGTTTCCTAAGTCAATGCTGTTGTATGCACTGTCGGTTTTTAAACCGGTGGTTTCATCATAAATTGTAAATGCTCGATAACCAATTAAAATCAATCTATGATGAATAGTATCTTCGGCAGCAACAAATTCAAAACCTTCTTGTAAATTATCGCTTGGCTTAACCTGCGAAAAAGTTTTTTTCGAAAAACGTTTTATTTTGTTTGGCTTTGATACATCAGCATTCGGATAAATAAAAATGGAATCGCGATACGATAAATACATTTCATTTTTTGAAGAAATGAAAAAGTAAACACGATTTGTATCATTAATTTTTTTGGGTAAAAAATCGGTCAACTCTACAACTTTTAATTTGAAATCAGACTCTGCAAATTCAGGCTTGCCAATTAAAGTCACCTTCAAGAATCCGTGACCGGAGTATAAAAACAAATTTTCATTTGCATCCAAAAATGCATGTTGCCACGAAACTTCATTTTTTAAAAGAGTATTTTGAATATGATAGGCTTTATCTGTTTCTGGATTAAAAACATCTATGCTTCCGTCAAGATAAAAAACCCATAAAAACCCGCGCTTGTCGGCTAGTAAATTTGTAATATGATTTTTAGCAATGGAGTACGGTTTTTTTTCATCATGCACATAAACAGTAAAATTGTATCCGTCATATTTATTCAATCCATCCTTGGTTCCAAACCACATGAATCCATTTTTATCCTGAACAATACTTGTGATATTTCCCTGCGATAAACCATCTTCAACGGTAAGCATTTCAACCTTTATTTTTTTTTCGGTAATGCTATCGGCTGCAGGTTGTGCCTGAACACATTTCAGCAAAGTCATTAAAATAAAAAGCAGGATTTTTTTTTTCATAAAGGCATAAATGGGTTTGGTAAATTTAATTATCGTTTTTGAAAATGCATGATAAAATTAAAATGACAGAGGTGAATGTTATTGGGTTAAGAAATCAGAGCGCATGCCAACCCCCTTTATGGCAATGTCATTAAGTTAAGCCATCCGCGCACCCTGAATCCCTAAAGGGAGCCAGTCCGTTGTAACGAAACCTGCGCGGAGGCGCCCTTTAGGGCTACGGGTGAGCGCAGGCAATTGGATTTAATTCCTTAACTTAATGCCATCCTACTTTAGGGCAGGGGTAAGCCATCAACGCCCGCCAACGCACACCCTGACCCTGAAGGGCGCAGCCGCACCAGTGAATATTCTTCCATTCAATTTTTCTTATGATAAAACACTTCAATGTAGTTTATGGAGAACTCATTTTATAGCCGATTAACTCATTATTGGATTTTCCTATCAACAATATTGTTGATTTTTCATTCAAAGGGTGCCAAAAAATCAACAATATTGTTGATTGACAGTCACACTTTCAAGGTGCAAATTTGTCCCGATAAATTTTTGCAGCTGTACAATGCAAAAAAAACATTACTCAAACATCTAAAGTTTTAAAAAAATGAAGAAAATCATCAACATCATTCTGGGCATTTCTGTCTTCTGCCTTCTTATGGTCGGCATTAGCAATGCACAAGCACCGCAGGCAATCCCTTATCAGGGAGTAGCGCGCAATGCAAGTGGCAACATAGTTGCCAATCAAAACATCTCCCTACGCTTCACGGTGAGGGACCTTACTATTAACGGCTTTGTAGATTCTTACAAAGAAACGCACAGCGTAACCACAAACACGCTTGGGTTATTTACCGTAAACATTGGGCAGGGAACTGCTGTTAGCGGTACGTTCTCCGGTATTGTGTGGGCAACAGGCGGCAAGTTTTTACAGGTAGAACTGGATGTCACAGGAGGAACTTCCTATATTGATATGGGAACTACACAACTTAACAGCGTGCCTTATGCCTTTTATGCAGAAACTGCCAATGTGCCAGGCTTGCCCGGTCCGGTTGGTCCACAAGGTCAGCAGGGTTCATCGGGTTTGCAAGGTCCTGCGGGTGCAACGGGTGTTGCTGGTCCGCAAGGCCCGGCAGGGAACGATGGTACACCGGGTGCACAAGGTCCACAAGGAGTACCCGGAACTTCTGGTATTCAAGGTTCCGCAGGCAATGACGGTGCGATGGGTCCGCAAGGTCCTGTTGGTTTAACAGGTTTAACAGGTGAAACAGGAGCAACAGGGGCTACTGGTCCGCAAGGTCCTGCCGGCAATGACGGTGCTACAGGTCCGCAAGGTCCGCAGGGAATTCCAGGTGCAGTTGGAGTAACAGGTGCACAAGGTGCAACAGGAGCAACCGGTCCGCAAGGTCCAATTGGATTAACTGGCGCTACGGGAGCCTCGGGTGCAATAGGCGCACAAGGTCCACAAGGAAATACCGGTCCTGCAGGTACAGGTGTTAGTATTCTCGGTTCTTATAATACGTTATTAGATTTACAAACTGCACATCCCACCGGAAATACCGGTGATGCTTATCTCATTGGCGGTAACCTTTATGTATGGAATGGCAGCAGTTGGCAAAATGTAGGAAACATACAGGGTCCGCAGGGAGTTGCAGGAGCACAGGGAGCAATAGGCGCAACAGGTTCTCAAGGCACAACCGGAGCAACCGGAGCAACTGGTCCGCAAGGTCCTATTGGTTTAACCGGTAATACAGGAGCAACGGGTGCAACAGGTCCGCAGGGTCCGATTGGCTTAACAGGTGCAACAGGTCCTCAAGGTCCGATTGGTGGAACCGGAGCCACAGGTGCGCAAGGTCCGACAGGATTATTAACGAGTGGTGCCGCAGCAGGCAATACTCCATACTGGAATGGCACTTCATGGATAATAAATTCAAGCAATGTATTTAATAACGGAGGCAATGTTGGCGTGGGAACAAATACGCCTGCAAACAAATTAGATGTGGAAGGCGGTTTGGCAGTGGGAGCATCTTATTCTGGTACATCGGCTGCGCCAACTAACGGAGCAATCATACAAGGCAATGTGGGTATAGGCACACCATCACCTGTTGCACGTCTTGAAGTAAAAGAAATTGCAGCAGGGTCTGCAATACCTGCTTTGAGAGTTTACCAGGATAATTGCGGACCGGCATGTGCACAAACTACAGGCAAGGCATTGCAATTGGTAAATACGAATACAACGGATGTCGGCAACGGAGCAAGGCTTTCATTTGCCGATCCTGTTAATGTAACTAATAATGACGAAGGTGCAGCAAGCATTCAATTAGTAAACAGGGTTTCTGCAAGCGGTATTGGAGGATTAGCTTTTTCAACCCGCAGTGTATCAGGTTTTGCAGAACGGATGCGATTAGATACTGCAGGCAATGTAGGTATTGGTACAACATTGCCAACAGCAAAACTGCATGTTGCAGGTAACATTAAAGCATTTAACAGCGGTGCATTACAATTAGAAGGCGGGCAGGGGAATGCTACCGAATGGACCATAAGCAGGCAGGATGGCGTGGGCTTTTCCTATATGCACATCAGGTATTCGGGTACTACAGGGCAGAACGCTACCAATGGCGCAGTAATGAGTATAAAGCATGATGGCAATGTGGGTATTGGAACCCCAACACCAGGAGCTAAATTAGAAGTAGCCGGTCAGGTTAAGATAACAGGAGGCACACCGGGCACAGGTAAAGTACTAACATCTGATGCAGGCGGATTGGCAAGTTGGCAATCATCAGGACTTCCTACCGGAACTACAAGCGGTGAAATGTTATACTGGAATGGCACGGCATGGGTAACCATTGCAGCTGGCCCGGCAGGTATGAAAGGTGATGAAGCTCCAACCTTGCGTTACTGCAATGGTGTGCCAACATGGTACGATTGCCCTATTCAGATTGGTGATATCTATCATGGTGGTATTGTATTTTATATTGATGGAACTGGTCAGCATGGTTTGGTTGCTAAAACTACCGATAATGCAAATGCTACTTGGGGATGCCCTACAGCAGATGTGAATACTACATCAGCTGCAGTGGGAGAAGGGGATAATAATACATCAGAAGCAAATGATGTCTTTGATCAAGCTCAGGTTAGCTATCAAATGGCATATGCTGCTGCACAACAATCTTATCAAGCTCAATTACAGCAAATTGTGTCATGTTGCCCTCAAGGAACATTTAATCAAACACTCGGTGGTTGTCCCCCTTGTGGATATGCCGTATTCACACCACCTCCGATTCAAACATGCGGGTCAGGATATGGTGCAATTGGAAGCTTTAATAATTCAGCCGATTGGTTTTTGCCTTCAAAGGATGAGTTGAACTTAATGTACACCAATCTTAAGCTTGCCAATTTGGGCGGATTTAGCAATGCCAATTACTGGAGTTCACATCAATCAAATGCCTCAAATGCATGGATGCAGGATTTTACAAACGGCACACAAGCTACTGCCGGCAAGGGTACTACACGTAAAGTTCGTGCTGTTAAGGTGTTTTAATCATTTAATAAAAAAAATGAAATGAAAAAATCATCATAATAATAGCAATTACCATAGTCAATGGTCAATGGTCAATGGTCAATTCCCAAAGCATTAGCCGCAAAGTAATCTCCACTGCAGGAGGTACACTGTCAGGTAGCGGCAACATGCTCACTTATAACATAGGTGAGCCGGCAGTATACACCCTTAATGTGGGTGGCAATATGCTCACACAGGGTTTTGAACAACCCGGTGAACAACTGATTACGGGCGCAGTTTCCACTTCGCTATGTGTGGGCAGCATCATCAGCGTTCCTTACAATTCCATTGATGTAGGAGGTGGCAATATCTTTACTGCACAGTTAAGTAATAGTGCAGGCAGTTTTGCCAATCCTGTTACTATTGGTACTGCTTTGGGCAATGCATCGGGCAGTATGAGTTGCGCTGTGCCGTTAAGTACACCTTCGGGCAGTGGTTACAGGGTTAGGGTGGTAAGCAGTTCGCCCGCAGTAATTGCAGGTGATAATGGCACCAACATCGTTATAGGCAGTTTGCCTGTTCCGGTTATCAGTGGCAACAATGCATTTTGTGCAGGAGGATTCACAACCATTAATGCAGGTGCATGGTCGGGTTACCTGTGGTCAACTGGAGCAACTACGCAAACAGTTTCGGCAAATATAGCAGGAACGTATATAGTAACAGTTACCAATAGCTTTGGATGCACCGGAACGGTTTCGAAAACTGTAACTATGGTTGCAGCGCCTGCACCTTCAATTAGCGGAGTAACTACTATTTGTTCGCCCGGCTCAACTGTGCTTACTGCTAATGCAGGTTTCAGTTCTTACAGCTGGTCAACAGGCAGTACATTGCAATCAATTACTGTAAGCAGCCCCGGAACCTACACGGTATCGGTTGCAAATTCATCCGGCTGTACAGCATCGACAACAAAAACAGTGGTGGCAGGCAATGCAGCACCGCAACAACCGGGAGTTATATCAGGCCCGGCCGTGGTTTGTAAAAACAGCAATGCGCCATACTCCATAGCCTTGGTACCCGGTGCTACCAGCTATACCTGGACAGCCACATCGGGCGCAACAGTGAGTTCAGGACAAGGTACAGCCAATGTGGTTATTAATTTCAGCAATACTGCTACCAATGCTACCCTTACTGTTGTGGCAAGCAATAGTTGCGGTACAAGTACACAGCGGACATTTACTTATGTTATTTCCAATTTGCTACCTGCAACTCCATTTGCTATCACCGGTTCGCTATTTGGGCTTTGCAATCAAAGCAGTGCACCTTACAGCTGTCCCTTGGTAGCTAATGCCATATCTTATTTATGGACTGTACCTGCAGGTGTTACCATACTCACAGGTCAGGGAACAAATTCTATAACAGTAAAATACAATAGCGCGTTCACCACAACAGGCAATATAAGTGTAGTTGCACAAAATGGTTGTGGCAGCAGTGCAGCGCGTACTGTAACCGTTAATGCCAAACCAAAGACTCCCGTAATTACCGGTTTAAACTGGGCATGTAAAAACCAAACGGGTCTGGTTTATTCTGTTGCTCCGGTTGCAGGTGCAACATCATATACATGGACAATAGTTTCAGGCAGTACTTTGGTTAGCGGCCAGGGCACTTCATCAATAGTAGTTAACTGGGGAAGCATTAATGGATTAATTTATTGTAAAGCCAACAGTGCGTGTGGCAGCAGCCCAAATGGAACTTTTGCGGTGGCTTTTACTTGCAAAGAAGCTACATCATCGTTCGATATTTCGGAATTTACATTATTCCCAAATCCTGCAGATGAAATTACCACATTGCAATTCGATGGCTTTGCCGAGGGTAATGCAACTATAGCTATATACGATGTGCTGGGTAAGCAAATAATGGCTACTAATTTTAGTGTGATAACAGGAGTAAATCAATTTCCAATTAAGCTCGATAACTTTGCTAAAGGTATATACACTGTAAAAGTAACTTTCAACGGATACTCACGAATGGAGAAGTTGGTGGTGCAGTAGGTTTTGTTGAATGGTAATTTGAAAGAGCAGCCGGTGAGAAATTGCCGGCTGTTTTTTTTGTCTCAACAAAAATTATTAACCTCAAATTATGCTGTAGAAGTTGAAGAACGAGCCGAGCTATAAGCAAAATTTGGGGTTATCCCGATTTAGAAAATCGCCCATTTGATGAAATGCAATGGAGCCAAAAGGGTTGATTTTTTCAATCGTTTTGCAAATGATAATTTCCATTGCATAAATTGGGTTAAACATTTTATTATTATTACAATCGGTGTTTTAAAAGTTGAAAATATAAGACTTATTCTTTTGATTATTTATTGTATTCCTTTAATCATTGACAAGATTAGCAGGCAAATGCCTTTAATATAAAAAACCGTTTTTGCTGTTGCCTTGAAATTTTAAATGGAAACAAATTGCAATTTCTAATAGCGGCAAAAAAACTAAAGCAATGCTATCCAATATCTTACAAAATAATTAATCAAAATACTTTACTAAATTACGTATTTTAAAAACTAAATACCTATTATTGAGTTTTCAAATAGTCCCTCTTAAAAATAATTTTTATTAAATGAATAAAACAAATGCTTTCAAATGCATAATCATATTTACTATGTTTATGCTAAACAATCTCAACACAAATGCTCAAAGTAAAATTGCGCTGATAGATGCGCAACTTATCAAAAGAACGTGAGAAAAATAGTTGGGCTAAAAGTGATATCGAAAACTATATTGTGTCGGACGATTATACCGAGTCGCAGACTGGTTTGCGGTACATTTACACGCAGCAAACACACAAGGGTATTCCTTTGTATAATGCCGTTAGTGTGTTTGTAGTAAAAAATAATATGGTGATTTATGGGAAACCAACCATCGTGGGCGAAATGGCGAGTAAAGTAAATGCCGACCAGCCAACTATTACTGCCGAGGCTGCAATTGGTTATGCGTTAATACATTTAGGAATCAAAAATATTTCTACTGTAAAACTAACAAAACAGGATTCGCTTAAAAACAAGTATACTTATACAGCGCCTGCGCTTTCTGCAAGTCAAATCAATGTTCAGTTGGTTTATCGTGCTATGGACGATGGCATTTACCTTGCATGGGATGTAAGCATAGAATTAATTAATGAACCTCACTGGTGGAATATTCGTGTTGATGCTTTAACAGGGAATTATCTGGATAAAAATGACTGGATAGTTAGCTGCGGTTTTGATGATCCTAATCATAATTGCGCAATGCATGAACATGAATCAGCGGCACCGGCTTCACCACTTTCTCCTTTGGCTCCACCTCCGCCACTTGGAGAATATAATGTTTATGCTTTTCCTGTTGAAGCTCCTTCATTTGGAGGACGTACTAATTTAATAAACCCGGAAAATTTATCGTCTTCTCCTTTTGGATGGCATGATGACAATGGAGTTGTTGGAAATGAATATACCATTACACGTGGTAATAATGTGCATGCTTACGAAGATGCTAACAATGATAACCTGCCCGGCTATTCACCTAACAGTGCCACTTTGCAATTTAATTATCCTGTTAATCTTACACAGGCGCCATTGGTAAATCAAGATGCCTCTATTACCAATCTTTTTTATGATAATAATAGAATTCATGATGTATTGTATTATGCAGGTTTTACAGAAGTTGCAGGAAATTTTCAGCAAAACAATTATGGCAATGGCGGATTAGGTAATGACTATGTGCAGGCTGAGGCTTTTGACGGCAGCGGAACAAACAATGCAAACTTTGGAACGCCAAGCGATGGGTCAAGACCGAGAATGCAGATGTATTTATGGACGGCTCCAAACCCTGACCGCGATGGCTCATTTGATAACGGTATTGTTGCACATGAATATGGACATGGTGTATCAAATAGATTAACCGGTGGGCCGGGAAATTCAAGTTGCCTTCAAAATGCCGAACAGGGTGGTGAAGGATGGAGCGATTGGTTGGCATTAATAATGACCATTGAACCGGGTGATACTGCTGCAGGTGGTATGTTGACACAAGCCAGAGGTATTGGTACTTATGCATTAAATCAAGCTACAAACGGACAGGGAATCAGACGTTTCCGCTACTCGGTAAATATGGCTATCAACCCACAAACCTATGCAGACTTGGCTACCAGCGGTACAGGTCCGCATAACAAAGGCGAAATTTGGTGCGATGCCATTTGGGATATGACTTGTTTCCTGGTTAATGATTTAGGATTCAACTCTGACCCATCGGTTGCAACTGCAGGAAATAATATTGCCATGCGTTTAGTATTGGAAGGTATGAAACTACAACCCTGCAGCCCCGGTTATCTTGATGCCCGCGATGCCATATTGAATGCAGATGCAATACTATATAATAATGCGCACCGTTGCCGCATTTGGGAAGCATTTGCACGCAGGGGTATGGGTTTTAATGCGGTGCAAGGCAGCAGTAGCAGTTCTACAGACCAAACAGCAGGATTTAGTTTGCCTCCTTTTTGTTTGATTGCAACGCAACCACCGGTTGCCGCGTTTACTTCCAATCTAAGCACCATACCTTGTGCAGGTACTGTTCAATTTACCGATGCATCAACACAGGCATTTAATTGGGCATGGGATTTTGGCGATGGAGGGACCTCTATTCTTACTAACCCAACGCATCAATACACATCGCCTGGCACCTACAATGTAAAACTTGTTGTTACCAATCCGCTGGGAAGTGACTCTGTTGTCCATCCAATAACTGTCTCACCTGCTTTTTCAGCAACTGTTACAGCATCTCCTAACCCGGTTGCTTGCGGATCACCTGTTCAGTTAAATGCTTTGGGCTCAGGTAGTTCAAATTTTACTTACAATTTAGCAAGTATTCCATTTGCACCTGTTACTGGTACTCCAATTGCAGGACCTGCAGGCGATGATATTGTGAGTAGCTTTATCCCTATTGGATTTAATTTCCCATTTTATAACTCAGTTCAAACTCAGTTAAAAATTTCGACCAATGGGTTTATTTCTTTCAATTCCAACAGTGGTTCTGGTTGTTGTGCCGGAGGATTCCTTCCCAATAACAGTTCTACACTTAGCAACCTTATTGCCGTTTGTTGGACAGACTTGTTTGTAGGCGCTCCAAACTCCATTGATTATTTCAATCTTACTTCACCTAATCGCTTTGTAATAAGATGGAATGCAGTTGCGCATTGCTGTGCCACAACACCGGCTCAGGTTACTGTGCAAATTATTTTGTATGAAACCGGTGAAATTGAAATGCACAACACATCCATACTTACCAGTACAGATGTGATGACCATGGGTATTGAGAATGCAAATGGAACTGTTGCAACAGTTGTTCCAGGCAGAAATGCTTCAAACTTCGCAGCATCCAATGAAGCATGGAAATTTACACCTGCTATTAATTATACTTATAACTGGCAGCCCGGCAACCTTAATGGTGCATCTCAAACAGTTACCCCGGTTGCCAATACAACATATACTGTAAACGTTGCTGACGGCAGCGGGTGTTTACAGCCTTTCACAACACCATTAATCACAGTAACCCCTGTAACTGTTGCAATTGGAGGTAGTGCTACTTTCTGCTCAGGTGGCGCTACAACTTTAGATGCCGGCAGTTACTCAACATATAACTGGTCAACCGGAGCCACTACACAAACGATAACTGTTAACACAGCAGGTACATTTACGGTAAGTGTTACCAATGCAGGTGGATGTTCAGGCTCTGGTTCAATAACCACAAGTATAAGTACAAGCTTAACGCCTGTCATTTTAGGAGACTTATCTATTTGTTCGGGCAATACCAATGTTTTAGATGCCGGTGTTGGATACACTGCTTATAGCTGGTCAACAGGTGCAACTACACAAACAATTCCGGTAAGTACTGCCGGCACATTTACAGTAACGGTTAGTGATGGTGCAGGATGCACAGGAACAGCAACAGCTGCAACAACTATAGATGTGATACCCTCGCCATCAATCAGTGGTAACCTCATTTATTGTCCCGGAACTTCGAGTGTACTTAGTACAGGATTGTTTGCAGGATATAACTGGTCAACAGGGGGAACGACACAAAGCATTTCAGTTAATACCGCAGGAACGTTCACAGTAACGGTTACCAATGTGGAAGGCTGTACATCTAGCGCCTCAGTTACAACATCAAACTATACACCTCCAACTCCGGTAATAACAGGTGCTACAGGATTCTGTACCGGTAGTTCAACTATTCTTGATGCAGGTGTTTATACTTCTTATGCATGGTCAACTGGAGCTACAACACAAACAATTACTGTAAATAGTGCTTTGATATTTACAGTAACGGTAACCGATGCCAATGGTTGCACAGCAAGCACTTCGGCAACAACTACATTATTTGCATTGCCTAATCCGGTTATAACAGGCGCTGCTACAATTTGCAATGGTTCTACCAATATTTTAGATGCCGGAACTTTTGCAAGTTACAATTGGTCAACAGGGTCCACTTTACAAACAACATCCATTACCCTACCAGGAACCTACACAGTTACAGTTACTGATGCTAACGGATGTACAAATTCGGCAACAAAAACGGTAGTTTCATTATTAGCGATAACTCCCGCTATTACGTTAAGTCCAAATACACCAGTTTGCCCTGGCAGCAGCGTAACACTTACTTTAGATAGCACCATTACATTTAGTCAAACAAATCCAATTACAATTCCAAACACATTGGTTAATGCAACACCTTATCCTGCACCACTTGTGGTTTCAGGGTTTCCTGTTTCAGGTGTTACGGTGAAATCGGTAAAGTTAAATGGTGTTTCACATACCTTTCCTGATGACTTAGACATTTTATTGCAATCTCCTACCGGTACCAATGTGATTTTAATGTCTGATGTTGGTGGCGGTACGGATATTGTAAGTCAGAATTTTACTTTCAAAGATGGGTTCCCTGCTTTGAGTAATAACGGTCCAATTACTGGTGGAACGTATGCTCCAACAAATGTTGGTTCACCAGACACCTGGTCGACACCCGGTCCAGGTGCATTTACACAGGCAGCCCCTGCATTAAGCATGTTTAACGGGGATATGAATGGAACCTGGAATCTTTTGGTAGCTGATGGATTTGCGCAAGATGGTGGTACTATAAATTCATGGTCAATTACTTTTGAAAGCAGCAATACCAATATCACTTATGCATGGTCGCCTGCAACAGGGTTAAGTAATACTACCCAGTTAATTACAACAGCAACTCCTGCAACTACTACTACCTACACCGTAACAATCAATGATGGTATTAGTGGCTGCACAACATCGTTAAGTGCTACTGTAAATGTACACGTTGCACCAGCTCCATCTATTAGTGGTGCATTAACATTCTGTTCAGGTAGTTCAACAACATTGGATGCAGGAACATTTGCAAGTTACCTTTGGTCAACAAGTGAAACCACGCAAACTATTTCTGTTAACACAGCCGGAACATTTACAGTTACGGTAACAGATGGAAATGGATGTACAGGTTCTGCTTCTGTTACAACAACAGTAAATGCAAATCCAACTCCATCTATCAGCGGAACTTTAGCATTCTGCGCGGGCAGTTCAACAATCTTGGATGCAGGAGTTTATTCAGGTTACAGTTGGTCAACGGGCGCAACTACGCAATCCATTTCGGTGAACACAGCCGGAACGTTTACTGTGACTGTTACTGATGGTAATGGATGTACCGGAAGCGCATCAGCTACTACTACAGTTAATTCAAATCCAACTCCCGTTATTAGTGGTAGTTTGATATTCTGTGCAGGTGGTTCAACAACATTGGATGCGGGTTCTTTCTCCGGTTATAGTTGGTCGTCAGGCGAAACCACACAAACCATTTCTGTAAACAATGCCGGAACATTTACGGTTACAGTTACTGATGCAAATGGATGTACAGGAAGCAATTCGGTTACTACAACAGTAAATGCAAATCCAACTCCAACTATCAGCGGAACATTATCATTCTGCTCAGGCGGCTCAACTTCGTTAGATGCAGGAAGTTATTCAGGTTATAACTGGTCAACAGGAGAAACCACGCAAACCATTTCGGTAAACACTGCCGGAACATTTACGGTTACAGTTACCGATGCAAATGGATGTACAGGAAGTGCTTCGGTTACTACAACAGTAAATGCAAATCCAACTCCATCTATCAGCGGAACATTATCATTCTGCTCAGGCGGCTCAACTTCTATAGATGCAGGCAGTTATGCAGGTTACAACTGGTCAACAGGAGCAACCACACAAACCATTTCTGTAAACACTGCCGGAACATTTACGGTGACTGTTACTGATGCAAACGGATGTACAGGAAGTACTTCGGTTACAACAACAGTAAATGCAAATCCAACTCCATCGATCAGCGGAACTTTAGCATTCTGCTCAGGCGGCTCAACTTCGTTAGATGCAGGCAGTTATGCAGGTTACAACTGGTCAACAGGAGTAACCACACAAACCATTTCTGTAAACACAGCAGGAACGTTTACTGTTACGGCTAATGATGCAAACGGATGTACAGGAAGCACTTCGGTTACTACAACAGTAATTGCAAATCCAACTCCATCTATCAGCGGAACATTATCATTCTGCTCAGGCGGCTCAACTTCTTTAGATGCAGGCAGTTATGCAGGTTACAACTGGTCAACAGGAGCAACCACACAAACCATTTCTGTAAACACAGCAGGAACGTTTACTGTTACGGTTAGTGATGCAAACGGATGTACAGGAAGCACTTCGGTTACTACAACAGTAAATGCAAATCCGACTCCAACCATCAGCGGAACATTATCATTCTGCTCAGGCGGCTCAACTTCGTTAGATGCAGGTAGCTATGCAGGTTATAACTGGTCAACAGGAGCAACCACACAAACCATTTCTGTAAACACAGCCGGAACGTTTACTGTTACGGTTACTGATGCAAGCGGTTGCACCGGGTCAGCATCGGTTACAACTACAGTCAATGCATTGCCAACTCCATCAATCAGCGGAACTTTGTCATTCTGTTCAGGTAGTTCAACAACGTTGGATGCAGGAGTTTATTCAGGTTACAGTTGGTCAACAGGCGCAACTACACAATCCATATCAGTAAATACAGCAGGTACATTTACGGTTACTGTTACCGATGCAAACGGCTGCACAGGTAGCGCTTCGGTTACCACTACAGTCAATGCCTTGCCAACTCCATCAATCAGCGGAACTTTAGCATTCTGTTCTGGCAGTTCAACAACATTGGATGCAGGAGTTTATTCAGGTTACAGTTGGTCAACAGGCGCAACTACACAATCCATATCAGTAAATACAGCAGGTACATTTACGGTAACTGTTACTGATGCAAACGGATGTACAGGAAGTGCTTCGGTTACCACTACAGTCAATGCCTTGCCAACTCCATCAATCAGCGGAGCTTTAGCATTCTGTTCTGGCAGTTCAACAACATTGGATGCAGGCAGTTATTCAGGTTATAGTTGGTCGACAGGCGCAACTACACAATCTATTTCGGTGAACACAGCCGGAACATTTACAGTCACAGTTACCGATGCTAACGGTTGCACAGGTAGTGCTTCGGTTACCACTACAGTCAATGCCTTGCCAACTCCTTCAATAAGTGGAACATTAGCATTCTGCGCAGGCAGTTCAACAACATTGGATGCAGGCAGTTATTCAGGTTACAGTTGGTCAACGGGCGCAACTACGCAATCCATTTCGGTGAACACAGCAGGTACATTTACAGTCACTGTTACCGATGCAAACGGTTGCACAGGTAGTGCTTCGGTTTCCACTACAGTCAATGCCTTACCAGCTCCAACCATCAGCGGAACATCATCATTCTGCTCAGGCAGTTCAACAACATTGGATGCAGGAAGCTATTCAGGTTACAGTTGGTCAACGGGTGCAACTACACAATCCATATCAGTAAATACAGCAGGTACGTTTACGGTTACGGTTACTGATGCAAGCGGTTGCACAGGTAGTGCTTCGGTTACAACCATTATAAACTCCAATCCTATTCCGGTTATAAGCGGCAACTTTTCGATATGTAACGGTGCCACCACAACCCTCAATGCAGGCAGTTTTGCAAGTTACCTTTGGTCTCAAGGCGGCACTACACAAACTATTACTACCGGCACTTTAGGAACGTATACTGTTACAGTTACCAACGCTAATGGATGCACAGCGCAGGCCATGGCTAACGTAGTGCTTGGCGGACTTACTCCCGCGCAACCCGGCACTATTTCGGGCCCTGCCAGTGTGTGCAAAAATTCATCGGGTAATATGTTTTCCATTTTATCGGTTCCAAATGCTACCGGTTACACATGGACTGTAGGAGTGGGAGGAACAATAAATTCGGGACAAGGAACAACCTCAATAAGTGTAAGCTTTTCGAATGGCGCGATAAACGGTTCGGTAAGTGTAACGGCCAACAACAATTGTGGCAGCAGTGCAGCTCAGGTAAAGGCATATTCAGTTTCGGCAGCACCTTCGGCTCCACTTGCCATTAGCGGTCAAACTAATGGTGTTTGCCGCAAATCAAATTTGGCTTATAGTACAAAGCCTGTTTTGGGTGCAACTTCATATTTTTGGACTGTACCGGCAGGAGTTACTATTAATTCGGGACAGGGCACAACTACCATCATTGTATCTTATGGTCTCTCCTTTGTAGGTCCGGGACAAATAACCGTAAAAGCAGTAAATAGTTGTGGAATGAGCGCAGCAAAATCCATAACAGTCGATGGCAAGCCACAGTCGTTGGTAATAAGTGGGTCAAACACTGCTTGTCAGTATCAAACAGGGTTGGTATACACTGTTGCGCCTGTGCCCGGAGCAACTTCTTACACATGGACACCTGTTGCCGGCAGCAGCATTGTAAGCGGGCAGGGTACAACATCAATAGTCTACAATTGGGGAAGCATAAATGGCGTAATCTCATGTAAAGCAAACAATGCATGTGGTAGTAGTATCAAAGCCAATTTTAGCGTGTCATTCACGTGTAAGGAATCGTCATCACCTTTCGATATTTCGGAAGTTACTTTATTCCCAAATCCTGCAAGCAATATAACCACACTGCAATTCGATGGCTTTGCCGAGGGTGATGCAACTATAACTGTATACGATGTGTTGGGTAAGCAAACGATGGTATCAGAAATAAAAGTTGCCGAAGGAGAAAATAATTTCCCTATCGAACTTACCAATTATACTAAAGGAATATATACCATAAAGGTTTCTTTCAACGGCTATACGAGAATGGAGAAGTTGGTGGTGCAGTAAGTTTGATTTTTAGAATAGTAATATTTGCAAAGAGCCGGCAAGAAATTGCCGGCTCTTTGCTGTTATATTTTATTTGCAGAAATAATTTCAATTTTGGCCTTGAAAATTGTTATTAACCGCAAACTATCTATCGGTTAATTTTTTTTGTAGTTGAAAATCAATTGATTATGAATTAATTGATAGCACATAGACATACATTCAAAAATTCGTGTACATTGCACGCTGTCCCCGAAGATAATATTTCTTTTTTTTAATTAATGCCAAAAAACAGAAGGTATTTTGATATTGTAATTTGTAGCAAAATTACTTTTTTCAGGAAGGCGCGGTACTTTAACAAGGACCACCCACCCGAAGACAGTTCGAACTTTGCTTCCCCTTTCTATTTAACATCATTTCACATTTATAATACAAATAATAAATTTAAAATCAATAATTATGAATCAAACAATTTACCAAAAAAAATCGTGGGAATCTGCAATAGCATGGTTCGCGTTTTGTTTTTTCCTCTGTTTAGGAACTGTTTCAACAAGTTTAAATGGACAATGCACCAATGGTTCTGCATTTGGCAGCGGTGCCGCACCCAGTGATGGATTAAGCACTACGCTTACCACATGTGCTTTTGGAGGCGAGTATTCTACAATTACAGGGGTAGCCGCAGCTACGTTTTATACGTCATCTGCCACTGGAGGAGCTGGAAATTACATCACTATACACGAAGGAACTCCTGGAGGGCCGGTAATAGCATTTGGGTTTTCGCCTTTGTCATGGACTTCAACTGTTGCCGGAACGTATTATCAGCATATTAATACTAATGCCGCTTGCGGCACCGATGGCTCTTGCCACACATTAATTGTGGCCAATCCATTAGGTTCAGGATGTACCAATGGTGCTTCATTTGGAAGCGGTACAGTTTCGCCAGGTAGTACTGTTACCCTTACCACATGTGCATTTGGTGGTGAATATTCCACAATTTTTGGAGTTGTTGCCGCCACTACATACACTTCTGCTGCAACTGGAGGTACAGGAAATTATATTACTATTCATCAAGGGTCGCCTGCAGGGCCTATCATCAATTTTGGCCCTTCGCCATTAGTATGGACTTCAACTGTGGCAGGAACTTACTACCAGCATGTGAATACCAACGCAGCCTGCGGAACGGATGGCTCATGTCATGCACAAACAATTACTGCACCCAGGTGCTCCCTTATGATCCTTGCTTGGTTATCCCTACAATAAATTGCGGTGTATCCAATTCCTATTCATCAACAGGGTCAGGTATTTGGAACATAACCAATTGCGGGTTCAGTACACCTGGTCAGGAAAAACTTTTTTCGTTTACTCCGACCTGTAATGGAATGTATACTTTTCAGGTAACTACTGGTACCAACTGGGTAGACTGGTTTTGGAAACCTGCATCAGGCGGTTGTTTACCCACTGGATGGACTTGCATAGATGATATTTTTAGTGCTGGCACCATTAGCTTTGGCCCTCTTACAGCAGGAACTGCTTATTATATTATGGGCGACCCAGAACAAATTACTGCAACTACACAATCATTTCAAATTAATTGCCTGCCTTCTCCTGCCATTTCTGGTTTTGCTCCTACGGCTGCTTGCAGTGGAGCATCTGTCGTTATTGCAGGTTCTGGCTTTACAGGTGCTACTGGAGTCACTTTTGGCGGTACTGCCGCTGCATCGTTTGTAGTTAATAGTGATATACAGATTACTGCTGTAGTAAGCTCAAGTGGTAGTTCAGGAAGTATTGGTGTAACTGGTCTGTGTGGAACTGGAACACTTGCAGGTTTTACATTTAATGGTGTAGGCCCTGTTGTAACCGTTTCGCCAACAAGCGGTGTTATTTGTCTTGGTGATTCTATTGCTGTAACTGCAACTGACAATGCTTATTCTGTTACTGGTACACTCGGAGGCACTCAAGAAGTTCCGCCTAATGGGTCTTCAGGTTCTGGCAACGTGACTGCATCTTATGATGGAGTTAATAATGCATTAATGCTAACAGTAACAGTAACAGGGTTAAGCGCAAATATATCAGGAGCGCACATACATGGGCCCGCTACTGCGGGTGCTAATGCCGGAGTGATTCATGATTTGGTAAGCAGTATTGGCTTTCCGACCGGTGTTACCGCTGGTACGGCCACGGGTCTCATTACATTGAGTGCATCTCAAGAATTGGATTTGTATGCCGGTTTATTATACGTAAATATACACACATCCGCTTTTTCTGGTGGGGAGGTTAGAGCTCAATTAAGCGCAACTGCGTCATCAACTTATGCATGGCTACCAGCCACTGGCCTTTCCAATCCAAGCAGCCAAAATACTATGGCAAGTCCGGCTTCAACTACAACGTATACGGTAACAGTTACAAATTTAGGTGGCTGCTCTTCAACTGCTACTACATTGATTTCTGTTGATGCGGGTATTGTAATTACAGCTTCAGCCACCGATTCTACTATTTGCGCAGGCTCCAGTGCAATCCTCAATGCCACTCAAGGCGCAACCAGCACACTAAGTTGGGTTGAAACACTTGTTGGTGGAGTAACAACACCTGCACAGTGTGCTACATGGGATGCATTGGAGCCTCATTGGTTCCGGCACCATACACCAGTTGTACAATGTCAGGAACTTTTGATGCTATTGGTAGGACAGCGAATACCCCCTCAACAGTGCAGTCAATTGCAAGCGCATTAAAAAACGCTACTGCTTTTACAATGGCTGACGGTGGTAACACCTGGGTCGTTGGACTTAATTGCGGCAGCGGATGCGGTGGTGGTGTTGTTGAATTAAGTGCCGATGGAACTAGTTGCTCTTGTACAAATCCGGGATATAATGTTCGTCCAAATCTTGTTGGATCCAATTCGGGTGGTGTAAATACTGCTACCTGCGGTGGACCAACTCAAACTATTACAGTTTCATTTACTTCGAATTCTGTTGGGCCTCTATCATCATATTCATGGGCACCGGCAGCAGGCTTAAGTTGCACAACTTGTGCTAATCCTGTTGCAACACCAACAGTAACCACCACATATACGGTAACAACTATAAATGGAAATGGGTGTACTTCCTCAGCAACTATTACAATAAATGTAATCACAATAGTTGCAAACTGCAGTGGAACAAATGCATCAGCCTGTAATGTAAATGACGGGACCGCAGCTGTTACTGCATCAGGTGGAACTGCTCCTTATTCCTTCTTATGGAGTAATGGCTCCACCAATTCTTCTTTAAGTAATTTAACAGGCGGAACTTATTGTGTTACTGTTACTGATGCTGCGGGATGCACCGGTACTTGTTGTTATACTGTTACACAACCGGCTTTAGCAGCCACGGCAATTGCAACTGATGCGAGTACAGGTGTTACAGCTGATGGAACGGTAACTATTAATACAATTACAGGTGGTACAGCTCCATACACCTATGCACCCGGAAATCCACTTATTAATTTATTGCCTGGTTCATATTGCATTACGGTTACTGATGCTAATGGATGCACCGCTTCAGCTTGTGCAACAGTAAGTGTTGTAGGTTGTCTATTCACTGCAAGTTGCAGTGTAAATAATAACGTTTCCTGCTTTGGCGGAAATAATGGAAGCGCAACAGCTACTGCTGGCGGAACTATTGTTGGACCAGTAACTTATTTATGGGATAATGGTGAAACAAATGCTACTGCCGTTGCTTTAAATGCCGGTACGCACTCTGTTTTACTTACCGATGTTGGTACAGGTTGTGTAACTTCCTGTTCATCAGTTATTACCCAAAGTGCAGCTATTGTTGTAACGGGTACAACAACAAGTGTATTATGTGCTGAAAGCCCAACAGGCAGCATTTCAACCAATGTAACAGGTGGCATATCACCCTATACTTTCTCATGGAGTACCGGTGCTACAACACAGAATATTTCAGGCCTTGCAGCTGGTACATACACCGTAGGGTAACCGATGCAAATGGCTGCATCACAACCTATATAACCTCGATAACTTGTTCAGATAATATAGCTCCGGTATTAAGTGCAGGCCCGGGTAGCGGAACACCGCTATTTGAAAACTTCGAGGCAGGTGTATTACCTGTTGGATGGTCTGCAACAGGTTTATGGCATGTAACTGGATCCTGTTCATCTGGTACTCCTCCAAACCCAACACAATGGGCTTATTATGGAATTGACGGACAATGTAACTACAACAATGGCGTAGCAAATAGTGGAGATTTGACGTCAACTACAGTGTCAATTCCCGGAACTGCATCTTCTGCAAAGGTTCGTTTCAGTTATGCATATAATGGAGAAGGCGGAGCACCACCAACAGGATTTGATAATGCATCTGTAAGGATGAGTATTAATGGTGGTGCCTTCGTTCAGGCTGCTGCCTTAAGCACTACCGGATCGTTCGGAACATGGTTAGCTTCTGAATTTAGCATTCCTGCTGCCATTGGTGGAACTATTGCTTTACAATGGAACTTCAGTACACAAGATGGCATAGCTAACGCTACCCTTGGTTTACAGGTGGATAGTGTTGCTATCACTTATATAGATGTACAGCAATGCCCTGCTAATATTGTTGTTAGTAATGATCCAGGGGTATGCGGAACAACTGTTTCGTGGACACCGCCAACGGCTTCTGATAATTGTGCAGTTACAGTAACAAGCAATAAAAACCCTGGTGATTTCTTCCCGGTGGGTACTACTGTAGTTACTTATACTGCAACTGATGGTTGTGGTAACGCTACTTCATGTAGTTTCAACGTAACCGTTAACCTGGTTGGTCCTCCTATTTTAAATATTTCTGATACGCATGTAGATGTTGATTGCCAGGGAGCAAATAATGGTTCAATTGACTTGACTGTAACAAGTATAGGTGGTGGGCCGTATTTATATTTATGGAGCAATGGAGCTACAACTCAAGATATATCAGGCTTATTTGTTGGTGTTTATACTGTTAATGTAACTGAGGCAAATGGATGTTCAGCAACTTACAGTGTATCAATAGCTGATAACCCACCCCTTCAGGTTACAGAAACGCATACCGATGTATTGTGTAATGGTAATACTAATGGAACAATTGACATAACAGCAACAGATGGTAAGCCAGCATATGGTTACCTTTGGAGTGATGGTGTAACTGCAGAAGACAGAACAGGCTTGTCGCCTGGAACGTATACGGTTACTGTTACTGATCAATGTGGTACATCACAAATACTTACTATTGTAATAGGTGAACCTACTGCGCTTTCAGCCACATGTTCATTGATTAGCAATGTTTCATGTAATGGAGGAAGTAATGGTAGTGCAAGTGTTGTTGGTAGTGGAGGTACTCCGCCTTACTCAACTTCACCATCCACAACAGGTTTGACTGCCGGAACCTATACCTTTACAGTAACAGATGCCAATGGATGTACAGCTACATGCGCTGCTACAATTACACAACCTACTGCTTTGTTGGCAAATACAAGTACAACAGCTGCCACTTGTATTAATACAACAAATGGAAGTGCTACTTCTGCCCCAAGCGGAGGTACTGGTCCATACACTTATTTGTGGAGTAATGGTAGTACAAATGCAACAGCAATCAATCTTGCAGGAGGTACGTATACAGTATTAGTTAACGATGCCAATGGTTGTACAGTAATATTATCTGCTACAATAACTTCATTATCGAGCATACCTGCTCAGCCTGGTGCTATTACTGGTAATGTTTCGGTTTGCTTAAGTTCTACCGGTAATGTATACAGCATTGTTGCAGTGCCTGGTGCTACTTCTTACACTTGGTCAACAGGTTCTACAACGGCAACAATTACTTCAGGACAAGGTTCTACCAGCATTCAGGTTAGCTTTAGTGGCGCAGCCGTTTCTAGTACCATATCGGTAACAGCAAATAATGTATGTGGTTCAAGTATTGCACGTTTCAAATCTTACAAAGTTACTGCTGCTTTAACTTTACCAGGCCCTATTGCCGGACAAACAACAGGATTGTGTAAGAAACTAAATGTGCCTTATAGCATTGCATCAGTTCCCGGAGCATTATCGTATTTCTGGACAGTACCAGCCGGTGTGACAATTGTTTCAGGCCAAGGAAGTACTGCAATTGTTGTTAATTACAACAATGCATTTACAGGAACAGGAAATATTACCGTGCAGGCAGTAAACTCTTGTACAATGAGCTCAGCAAGATTACTTGCAGTAAGTGCCAAGGCTGCTAAACCGGTTATTATAGGCTCTAATACTACATGTATGTTCCAAACAGGTGTTGTATATTCTGTCACTCCTGTGGTTGGTGCAACATCATATACCTGGACAGTAGTACCTGGTAGCTCAATTGTAAGTGGACAAGGAACTACTTCAATAGTTGTAAACTGGGGTAATATCAATGGAGTAATAAAATGCAAAGGAAACAACTTGTGCGGTTCAGGATTAGATGGAACTCTTCCAGTATCATTCACATGTAAAGAAGATGGATCAGCGTTGGATATTTCGGAATTGGCATTGTATCCAAATCCTACCGACAATTTAGCAACGTTAGACTTCGATGCCTTTGTTGATGGTAATGCAACATTGATAATTACCGATATGGTAGGCAGGGTAGTTTCTACAGAAAACTTTGATGTAACAGAAGGAAACAACAAACGCACAATTGATGTGAATCAATTTGCAAAAGGAACTTATCTTATAAAAGTTTCGTGCGAAGGTTCAACGCGTATTGTTCGGTTGATGGTTCAATAGTTAATTAGTATATAATTTTATTAAAAGGGGTTGTAGCAATGCAGCCCCTTTTTTTGTTTTACTATGTTTTAAAATTGAATTCATTCATCCAAAGCGCAAAGCATATAGATTTGGTAAAGGGCAGCCAAGTGAAACTGGAATTGAATTCATTTCGAAGTTATTTTTCCAAATTAAGCAATTCATAATTTCATTCTTAATATGGGCTTAATTGAATTTCAAATTTACCTTTCGGGTTTATATTTTTTTGCCGATAAAATTACTTACTTTTGCAGTCCAAATTTTTAGAGGGTTATGAGAATTACTTTACCGGACGGAGCAATTAAGGAATATGACAATGGCACATCTGCCATGGAAATTGCTAAGTCGATAAGCGAGGGCCTTGCCCGCAACGTGCTTGCAGCCAAAGTAAACGGAGTAGTGGTAGAAGCTAACCGTGCCATTGATGGTGACGCAACATTGCAACTTCTTACATGGGACAGTATAGAGGCGAAAGCCACCTTTTGGCATTCATCGGCACATATGTTGGCCGAGGCTTTAGAGTTTTATTATCCGGGAGTGAAATTTGGAATTGGCCCTCCAATTGAAAATGGTTTTTATTACGATGTAGATTTAAATGGTCAATCGTTTACACCCGATGATTTTAAAAAGATAGAAGATAAAATGCTTGAATTGGCAAAACAAGCAAATAAGTTTGAACGTAAAGAAGTATCGAAGGCCGATGCGATAAAATATTTTACTGACAAGGGCGATAATTACAAACTCGATTTGCTGCAGGATTTACAAGACGGAACAATATCGTTTTATACACAGGGAAATTTTACCGATTTGTGCCGTGGGCCTCATATACCCGATACCGGTTTTATTAAGGCAGCAAAGGTAATGTCAATAGCCGGAGCATATTGGCGTGGCGATGAAAAAAGTAAACAGCTTACAAGAATATACGCCATTACTTTTCCAAAGCAAAAGGAACTTACCGAGTACCTCACCATGCTTGAAGAAGCCAAGAAGCGCGACCACCGTAAGCTTGGTAAAGAGTTGGAGTTATTCACGTTTTCGGAAAAGGTAGGAATGGGCCTTCCACTGTGGTTACCAAAAGGAACTATTTTGCGCGAGCGGTTACAATCATTTTTGCAGAAAGCACAAGTGGCAGCAGGCTATCAACCTGTAATCACTCCGCATATTGGTCATAAGGATTTATACATCACATCGGGCCACTACGAAAAGTATGGTGCCGATTCTTTTCAGCCCATAAAAACACCACAGGAAGGAGAAGAGTTTTTCTTGAAGCCAATGAATTGCCCTCATCATTGCGAAATATATAAAAGCAAACCCAGGTCGTATAAA
Source organism: Bacteroidota bacterium (assembly GCA_016717325.1). Lineage (GTDB taxonomy): Bacteria > Bacteroidota > Bacteroidia > AKYH767-A > OLB10 > JADKFV01. The sequence continues at coordinate 61,027 of JADKFV010000022.1, forward strand.
GACTTGCCGGTGCGGCTTGCAGAGTTTGGCACCGTTTATCGTTATGAGCAAAGTGGCGAGTTGCACGGTCTTACACGCGTGCGCGGATTTACGCAGGATGATGCACATTTGTTTTGTCGCCCCGATCAGGTAAAGGAAGAATTTTGTAAAGTTATAGATTTGGTTCTTTATGTTTTTAAAGCCTTAGGTTTCGAAAACTATACTGCACAAGTTTCGCTGCGCGATCCCGAAAACAAAACCAAATATATTGGCAGCGATGAAAATTGGGATAAAGCCGAAAAGGCCATACAGGAGGCAGCAGATGAAAAAGGACTGACAACAGTTGTGGAACTTGGCGAAGCGGCCTTTTATGGCCCAAAGCTCGATTTTATGGTGCGCGATGCCATTGGTAGAAAGTGGCAATTGGGAACAATTCAAGTTGATTATAATTTGCCCGAGCGCTTTCAACTGGAATATACAGGCAGCGATAATCAAAAGCACAGGCCGGTGATGATACACCGTGCGCCATTCGGATCGATGGAGCGTTTTGTGGCGGTATTGATAGAACATTGCGGAGGAAATTTCCCGTTGTGGCTGGCACCGGAGCAGATTGCTGTGTTGCCAATAAGCGATAAATACAACGAGTATGGAAAAAAAGTTTTACAAAATCTAAATAATTGCGATATTCGCGGCTTCTTTGACGAAAGGGACGAAAAAATAGGACGTAAGATACGCGATGCCGAGATGCAAAAAGTGCCTTATATGGTTATCATAGGCGAGAAAGAAGCAGCCGAAAATGGTATATCGCTTCGTAAACACGGGGAAGGCGATTTAGGTTTCTTTACAATGGAAGAGGGCATTAAGCTATTGATGAGCGAAATAAATAAGGATTTAGAAAAAGCCGCAAGTGCTTGATAGATTTTAAATATTGAATATTAATTTTAAAAAGAAAGGGTTATAGCAACACAATTCAGACCAGGAGGAAGTTTTCCACGTAAGCCATTTAATCCGGCAAACAGGAATCGTCCGCGTAAAGAGAACGAACACAATATCAATACCGATATTACCGCAACAGAGGTACGATTGGTGGGCGAAAATATAACGGTGGGTGTATACTCATTGCAAGAAGCCACCAAAATGGCTGAAGCCCAGGGTTTGGACTTGGTAGAAATATCACCTAATGCAGTTCCGCCTGTTTGTAGAATAGTTGATTATAGAAAATTTCTTTACGATAAAAAACGTAAAGAGCGCGAAACCAAAGCCAACTCAGCAAAGAGTGTGATGAAAGAAATTCGCTTTGGGCCGCAGACAGATGAGCATGATTTTAATTTTAAAGTAAAGCATGCACAACACTTTCTCGAAGATGGAAACAAGGTAAAAGCCTACGTTCATTTTAAAGGCCGTTCGATAGCATACAAGGAGCAGGGCGAAATTTTGTTGTTGAAATTTGCCGAGGCTTTGCAGGATTATGGCAAAGTGGAATTATTGCCTAAGTTGGAAGGAAACAAAATGTTTCTGCACATGATTCCAATATCAAAGAAGAAATAAAAGTATAAGTAAGTATAACAAGTTCCGAAATAATAGAAAATCGGAAAAATTAAAAACAAAGTAGTCATGCCAAAGATGAAGACTCACTCGGGTGCCAAAAAAAGGTTTAAAATAACCGGTACCGGAAAAATAAAAAGAAAAAAGGCTTTTAAAAGCCACATTCTAACCAAGAAGGAAACAAAGCGCAAACGCAATTTGACGCATGCAGGCTTGGTACACAAAACAGATATGAATCGTGTAGAAAGAATGTTGACCATCTAATTTCAAAAAAGAATTTCAAATAAGTTTAACCAGGACTGATAGCTTAAAAGTTGCATCAAAAAAAGTTGCACGCTACATCCAAAAAGCAATTAAAAATGCCACGTTCAGTAAACAGCGTAGCGTCAAGAGCAAGACGCAAAAAAATGTTCAAACTCGCAAAAGGCTTTTTTGGCTCACGCGGAAATGTGCTCACAGTAGCCAAAAACACTGTAGAAAAAGGTTTGCAATATGCTTACCGCGACCGTAAAACCAAAAAGCGCACCATACGCGGACTTTGGATACAACGTATAAATGCCGGAGTACGCGAACACGGCATGTCGTATTCCACTTTTATAGGCAAGTGCCATGCAGGCGGTATCGACCTTAGCCGCAAAGTATTAGCCGACTTGGCAATGAACCATCCTGATGCTTTTAAAGCCATCATTGAGCAAGTAAAAAATCTTACCCCTACACGTTCAAAAGATTCTACTTACGAAGGCAAACAAGTAGCCCTGGCTCCGGCATCGCGTTCTGCAAAACCACTTAATAAGGTTGAAGCAAAGACAAAAAATGCTGTGGTTGAAGCACCTGCTGCTCCAAAAGCTAAACCTGCTAAAGTTGCAAAACCTGCCGCAGCGCCTGCCCCCGATTTATTTGCCGCAGCTGCGGTTGAAACGGAAGCCCCTGCCGCAGTAGAAGCCGTTGGACCAAAAGATGATTTGAAAAAAATGGAAGGCGTTGGACCTGCAATTGAAAAACTTCTTAATGCTGCCGGTATAAACACCTGGGCTCAGTTAGCTGAAACCGAAGTAGAAAAGCTTGAAGCTATATTAAGCGAAGCGGGAAGCCGTTTTTCAACTCATAAACCAGGCACGTGGCCAGCACAAGCGAAGTTGGCAGCCGAAGGAAAATGGGATGAACTAAAAGCTTGGCAAGACCAATTAGACGGAGGTAAAGAGTAATCTTTATATAATTATCCATAATAAAAAAGGCTGCAACACATGTTGTAGCCTTTTTTGGTTAATACGGTTCTTAGGTCCTTTTTCAAATTACCATAAAGGCAAGTTATGCTATTGGTAATTTTAATTGCATAATTCGGGTTTAATAAAAGTGAATTATGTTAGCCCCCCCCCCCCCCCCCCCCCCCCCCCCCCCCCCCCCCCCCCTCCCCCCCCCCCCCCCCCCCCCCCCCCCCCCCCCCCCCCCCCCCCCCCCCCCCCCCCCCCCCCCCCCCCCCCCCCCCCCCCCCTTTTCCCCCCCCCCCCCCCCCCCCCCCCCCCCTCCCCCCCCCTTCTCCCCCCCCCCCCCCCCCCCCCCCCCCCCCCCCCCCCCCCCCCCCCCCCCCCCCCCCCCCCCCCCCCACCCCCCCCCCCACTTCCCCCCCCCCTTCTCTTCCCCCCCCCCGCCCCCCCCTCCCCCCCCCCATTCCCCCCCCCACTCTACCCCTCGTCCCCCCCCTACCTCTTCCCCCTTTTTCCCTTTTTTTCCCCCCGGCTTCCCCCCCCCCTTTCCCCCCCCCTTCCCCCCCCCCCCCCCCCCCCCTTCCTCCCCTTCGGGGCCCCCCCCCCCCCAGTATTTTGCAAAAGGGCCCAATTTAAAAAAATTAGTTTTCTTCAACCAACAAACCTCAACACAGGCACTCAACACAGACTAATTTATTTTTCTATTTTTGAAAAAATGAAAGTTGCTGTAAAAAATAAAAGTGAAGTAGAGTTTGTTGATGAACTTATTTGCGATAGCAACCTGTTATCTACTTACAACTACACCCACACTAACGACCCATTTTACGAGCCATATACTTTTTACAACATTCTTTGTAATAATGAAAATACCTACTATGTATTCGACCACAGTTCGGGAATACTCACTGCAAGTCTTGCCAACGCGTATAACGTATACACCCACAGTTATGCCCGATGGTATGAAATTTACTCTAAATGGTGTATAAGATTACAACCCTTAAGGAAAAATACTGCGCGAGTATGTGAAGGGCTCAAAAGAAAAATACCTCGCCACACATCATCAGCTGGACAAAAAAAAGGCCTCGGTTAGCGCAATGTAAGATAGCGATGATTGGCAAAGCTTTTACCACGTAATTGTACAACAATTCTGCTTAGGGCCGATTTGAATTTACGCAGAAAATAAATTCGCTGTTCGATTTAATATAAATTTATACACTTTATTTACAATCGAAATTAAAAGCATGAGAAGTTTATTTTCTGCATACAAAAATTCTTTTTCAAATATTCAACGCAATATTTGGGTGCTTGCCATTTCCATGTTTATCAATCGCAGTGGCTCCATGGTTTTGCTTTTTGCTTCGTTATATTTTACCCACGATTTGCATTTTAGTTTTGCTCAGGCAGGTTTGGTTATGAGTTTTTATGGCATGGGAAGTATATGTGGTTCGTACCTTGGTGGTTGGCTTACCGACAGGAAAAACCTTGGACATATTATGATGGCATCGCTTGCCGGTAGTGGTATAATATTACTTTGCTTATTGCTTACGACCAATCCACTTTTGATAAGTGTTATCATATTTTTTTATGCACTGGTTGCCGATATATTTCGCCCTGCAAATTCGAAAGCTACAGCACAATATAGCGACCCCGATAATTTGACCCGCTCAGTATCATTAATCCGATTGGCTATTAATCTTGGTTTTTCGGTGGGGCCTGCTGCAGGAGGATTTATAGCACTTTACTTTGGCTACAAATGGTTGTTTGCAATTGATTCTGTTACCAGCATTGGTGCAGCGGTAATGTTATGGTTTTATTTACCACGTATATCACACGAAAAAAAATCTTCAGCTATCGAAAAGCAAAAACCAAAATCGCTTTCGGCTTACAAAGATGTTTCATATTTGCTTTTTATTTTTTTGGTTTCGTTATATGCCATTTGTTTCTTTCAAATCTTTGCCAGTGTGCCGCAATATTTTTCTAAAGAATGTAATTACTCATCAAACACAATAGGTTTGTTGCTTGCCTTAAATGGTTTTCTTGTTGTGGTAATCGAAATGCCATTCATTACCATGCTCGAAAAAAATAAGAGAATATTTCGTTATATAATTATGGGGACATTGTGTCTTCCTGTGTGTTTTAGCATGCTGCTGTTTGGCCACAATTTGATGGTAGCAGCAATTTTTTATACAGTGATAATTACCTTCTCCGAGATTTTTGCCATGCCATTTATGATGAAGTATGTACTATCGAAACCCGAAGCTGACCGCCAGGGTCAATATGCCGCATTGTATTCTATTGCATATGGTATTGCAAATATCTGCGCACCATTGCTCGGCTTGGGCATTGCCGACAGATATGGTTTTGAAGTGATGTTTTATTTTTTTATTGTTGTGAGCATTTGTGTTGCAATAAGCTTTTATTTTCTTGCTATGCGAAACAGGAAAATACTTTTAACAGCAAGTTTAGAAAGTTAGAAAGGAGTTTAGGAAGTTTGTAGGTTGTGAAGGTTAAGAAAGTTAGAAATGAGATTGGAAAGTTACAGATATTTTATACATTGATTTTTATGATTCAATATCTTCGTTTATCATCACAATCATAACTATCTGCTTTCATTCCTAAATAAGCTTTGGTTTTTTTATCAACTTCGCGCACTTAGAATTTACATAATGCTGAAAGTATATTTCAAAAATAATTGTTCTACATGTCGTACCGCATTGGCAATGATGAAAGACAATACAAAAGAGAAAGTTGAAACCGTGGAATATCTTGTTGATACACCAAGCGAAGAAGAAATAAAAGATATTTTGAAGATGTTGGGCATGAAGGCAGTTCAACTTGTGCGTACAAAAGAATCATTGTATCAGGAAAAATATGCCGGCAAAAAAATATCTAATGCACAATGGATAAAAATTTTGCACCGTAATCCAATCCTGATTGAAAGACCCATTATTGTGAAAGATGGCAAGGCTATTATCGGCCGTCCAATAGAACGAATTATTGAATTTATTGGTAAGTGAAATAAGCTCAAATCAAACAATAGTGGTGTTTACAAAAAGTATAAATCTTGCCACTAAATCACTAAAACACAAAATCCCTCAAAATGGAATACAAACCTATTGAACCTGAAATGGAAGATATTGGAAAAATAATAGTTCATTCATCTTATCTTGTACATAAATCGCTTGGGCCAGGTTTATTAGAAAAAGTTTATGAGATATGCCTTTGCCATGAATTAATCAAGGCAGGTTTAAGCGTTAAAAGGCAAATTGATATTCCGATTGTATATGATGGGTTGACTTTTAATGAAGGATTGCGGCTTGATATTTTGGTGGAGGATAAAGTAATAATTGAAACAAAGGCCATTGATTTAATAAATCCAATATGGGAGGCACAGGTACTTAGTCATTTAAAAATAACAGGATTGCGATTGGGTTATTTAATTAATTTTAATGTTGTGAATATTGGGCAAGGTATCAATCGCTTTGTTAAATAATAAGAATTTAGTGTTGCCGAAATATGATAATGAGCTTGTTTTTTTTTAATTATAAATACACATCACTATAGTGTTTAAAACCCCTTAGAAAATTTTTGTGGGATTTAGTGACTTTGAGCTTTAGTGGCAGAAAAAGCGCAAATTGTTTTTTTATTTTAAGTGACATAAAGTTTTTTGCAAAAAAATAAACACAATAAAAAAAATGAAGGACTACAAAAAATATTTTATGCTGAATGCCACACCCGAAGAGGTGTACACTGCATTAACAAATCCATTAACGATATCGTTGTGGACAAACGAGGAAGCAACTATGAGCACCGAACCAGGCAGCGAGTTTTCGATAATGGATGGTGCTATTGAAGGACGCAACATAGAGTTTGTTGAGAATAAAAAGATAGTGCAACAATGGTATTTTGGTGAGCAGGAAGAGCCATCGATTGTGACAATAAAATTACACTGGCATGCCTCGGGCACATCAGTTGAACTGATGCACAAAAATATTCCTGACGAAGCTTATGACGATATTGTAGATGGATGGAACGAAATTTATTTTGGAAATTTGGAAGAGTTTTTTAATGAATAAAATTTGTGATAGGTCAATCAAAAATATTTTTGCCACAAAGGCACGAAGGCACAAAGTTTCACAAAATTATTTGATACCGATTTTTTATTTCTGATTTGTGATTTTTTTATTTCAAGCACTTCTGTCGTGTTGAACATTTTTTTTCTCAGCGCATGCAGCAGAATAAATTTTAACCCACATTTTTAAAAAAAATTTATTGCTTCATAAATTTCAGGCATTTTGTTTCGCCTTCTGTATTGGTTATTAGCACGGCATAAATTCCTGACGATATATTTTTCACATCAACAGAAATTTGTTGCGTATTGAAAGGGATAAAATTATGTGCTATCGTTTTTACTATGCTGCCTTTATCATCTATAATATTCAACACGCAATTGGTGGCATCGAAACCTGAATAAATTATTTGCAATTCATCAACAGTAGGAGAGGGGAAGCACTTAAAATTATTGTCCTTATTTTGGTTCGCAATTACACCTGCCGAAGTACAAGTTCCTGGAATATTGGCATCGAGCCAGGCAATACGTTGGGCAATCCATTTTTTTGTACTCGCTATTTCTTGATTATAAGTTTGTGCCAAAGGATTAGGGTTTGGCCACACGTATACACCAAGTATAGGCCATCGATCATAATGACTTTGTGCAGGAATGCTTAAGTAATTTGATACCGAATCGATATAGAAAAATAAATTATTTGTATCGAGTACAGTCTGTCGTAAATCGTTCCAGCGGCATCGTGTGCGGGTAATGAAATTTGCATCTGTTACAAATTTTTTCCACCATGCAGGCATATCCCATGCGCAATAATCGGTAATGCGATAAGCCCATCCGGCTGTAAATTGATTGTTGCAGTAATCGGCATTGTGCCAGGCAAGATTAAAATCCCAAACCGGGCCCATGTTTAATTTTCCTCCATCGCTGTCTTTCTTTTTGTAGAAAAAAGAACTCAATCTATAGCCATCCACATTTTTCGATAACTCGTTTAGCAAAAGAAAATCAATGAAAGAATATTCCTCACCATACTTACGCCATCCAATATCTAAATCGGCACTATAAGTTGAATACAATGCAGTTTCAAAACTATCAACATAATTTTTTATGTACTGAAACTGTTGTGGCATAATATCGCCATCCTTGGGATAGTGCATTAATATTTCTACGATATTATTATCCACATTCACGGGGTCGGGTGGGTAGTTCGAATTCCATTGCAAGCCCGGTCCCCAATCGAATTTAAAATGTATCCACCCGTCAGCGAATCACCCAAGATCATCGTTGTCGAGTTTGGCAATGTCAACGCGGCCATTACCTCGTTTAATATTTTCCATCAATACATAAATTCCCTGATACTCATCATTCACAATTAACTCAACATATTTTGTACGACTTGCATACCGTCCCATCTTATTTGTAAGGTCGCACGTAAGCATTATTACGCATAACGATTTATCGGTGTATGGCCCATGTAAAATAAAATCGCTTTCGTTAGGGAGTCCTGCCAGAGGAATATCAATAGCATTTCCAAAGGTATCGCGCAATTCTATTGAGTAGGATTTTTGCGGAAACATTTGTGAACTGTGCCCACGTATTTCTATCCCTATAAATCCATTATAAACATTGGCCGAATCTGTTCTGTGATTGTAATTTCCAACACCATTGTCAATCCATGTCATGGCCGCATTTATTTTAGGGTCGTCAAGAATAAATTGCCCATAAGTATTTATTTGCACCATGGGCAAAAAAGTGGAATCAAAAAAAGTTGGTACCGAAGGTGTATTGCTAAAATCTATTTCCCACGAATTAAGAATTCCAAAGTCGGCAAACGCATAAGTATCAAGAATTCTTAATTTCCAAATTCCATTAGGGTTTTGAAAATTATTTACCATGCCTATTTGGCCTATTGGTTTATATAAGCCTGTAAAGGGCGCAGTGCCAGTGAGTATAGAAACATTAGATTGATCGTTTAAACAGGTATTAATAAAATTATCATCACCGCCACCACATCCATCCAGCAATAAAATAATGGTACCGTCAGGTGCAATGAGATTTATGCGCATATCCGCATCGTAAGTGTGCAACAAATCGAAACAAACTTTTTCTAATCCGAAATTTGTAATGTCGATAGTATCGGGTATGCCGGAAACATTTATTTCAAACTCTATGGGCGTGCCATCATCGGGTATGGTATCGCCTGTGCCGCTGAATGTTTGCGCATAAATGTTTGTGCAGCAAAAAATCAATATCGAAACATAAATCAAAAGGTTTTTTGGCATCTGCATTTTAAAGTTAATTATTGGTATTATGTTTTTTATAATCTGTATTCATGTTTTTATTCTTCAACATAAGCTAACTCTTTGCCATAGGTTTCGTGCATGCCTCGTAAACTAATGAAAGCAATAAATAAAGAAGCAAGGCCAACACACAAGGCTGCAACACGCACATCGAGTTGAAGACCATCGCGCAAAAATATATTAGTAGTTGCCATCAATACTAAACCTCCACGTACAAAATTCGGAACAGTGGTAGTTACTATACTACGTATATCCGTACCGAATTGTTCGCTGGCAATAGTTACAAACACAGCCCAGTATCCTGCGGCCAGACCAAGCAATGCCGACAGAATATAAAATGCCAGGGGAGATAAATTTTGCGAAAATAAATATACAGGTATAAGTATGGTTGCAAAAACTAAATATCCAAAAAGCACTGCTTTACGTGACTTAAAAACCTGACTTAAATATCCGCTCAAGAAATCGCCAAACGATGTGCCTATGTAAAAATACATCACGGCATCTTTGGGTTTAATACCAACTATATTATTTGCCTTACAATAAACATCGGCAAAAGATGTGAGTATGCCAATCATAAACCAAATAGGAAGCCCTATACCAATGCAACTAATAAAAGAAATAAATCGCTTGCGATTGTTAAACAATTTGCGGAAGTCGCCCTTCACTAGATTTTTTTCGCTCAATGCATGAAACATTCCCGATTCGTACACACCAATGCGCATGAGCAATAGTAAAAATCCCATAACACCACCTATGATGTATGCATTTTGCCAGCCAAACAAACTTACACGATTTGCAGCTACTGCACCAAGCACACCAAACGAAACCACTATCATAGTACCATAACCACGACTTTCTTTTGTCATGGTTTCGTTTACCAATGTTATGCCTGCACCCAATTCACCGGCAAGACCAATGCCTGCAATCAAACGTAACCAACCATACATTTGCACTGCATCAACATTGAAATAATTACTCAACTCAATAAAATAGGCATTGGCAATATTGGCAAAAGAATACATAATAATGCTTCCAAATAAAACCGAAACACGCCCGCGCTTATCGCCCATTATGCCCCAAATAATGCCGCCTACAAGCATGCCTATCATTTGCATATTGAGTAAATGCTCACCTGTTGATGTGAGTTGTGCTTGCTCGGTAATACCAACAGCACGCAACGAATCGATGCGGGTGATGGAAAATAAAATCAAATCATATATATCAACAAAGTAGCCAAGTGCTGCTACTATTACAATTATATTTAATGGATTGGATGTTGCCTGATGCTTCTTTTGCATAAATTATTTTTGAGCCGACAATATAGTTATTTTGTTACTCTTGGTTATTGGTTATTGGTTATTGAGTTGAGGTCTCATAAAATAGGTTGACACAAAGTTTACATATTTAAGTTAACTGTTGAAAACCCAATTTTTATTTTTTTTAAATTATCTATTTGTTTGTCGAGCCAATGAGAAGCGCAGCAAGTTGCTGTTCTGGGGAGTTCAGTGCTTGTGAGGAATATTATTGGGCGAAGTGAAAATATTTCACCAGCAGTAGTTTTTGTATTTGCATACAAAGCTACTGCTTTTTATTTTGGTTAACAGATGTAAACCAAAATAAAATAAATATTTTCAATTCGCTATATTCCAAAAAAAAACTCCCCATCATCAAACGATTTTTTTATCAAATTTATGCATCAAAAATTTTGGCCTAGCTGCATTTGGATTATCCATTATAAACTTTTCAAATGCGATGGGCGTTAAGTATCCAAGTTTCTCAACTGGTTTGTCTTCATTTATTATTTTTACAATTTTTGCTAATTGGCTTTGAAACTGTCGTATACCTTTCACAGCTTTAAACATTAGGTAATGATTTTTCAACACATCATTTAATTGCTCGGCTGTGCCATTTTGTAGACAGTTTTCAGCCATACTTGTTCTTATACCTTCTTTGTGTTGCATTGCCAAATATGCACTTGCCTTATATTGGCTACCTGCATCAGTGTGGTGTATCATTCCTTTGAGCGATTGGCCTTTTCTTATTTTGAAAAATTGCCTTAGTGCTTTTTTGCTGTTAAGCGCTCGCAAATTATCGCTGCCAACTATTCCTACAAGGCGCTTACTATATAAATCTTTTAGTGTGAATATGTAGTAAGTCTTTTTATGAACTTGATAGTATGTAATATCGCCTGCTACCACTTGGTTTATATTATCAATGATAATTCCCTCTATTAAATTTGGATACGTTTTTCCTGGCCCCTTTAGCGTTGTTACTATTCTTCTTTTGCATACGCTTATTGTTAAATTGTTAGCCGACATCCATTGCTCAAATTTGTTGATGCCCATTTCAGTAATAGGTGCTTGATGATACATTGACCGTGAACCCATTCGTGGGTGCTTCTTGCGAGATGCCGCCACTTTTTTCGAAAGAATATCGTCAATAATCATTTGTTTTTTCTGTTGTTGTTTTTGTTTGAAATATCCCTGCCTGCTAATCCCTGCGATGGAATAAATAAGCTCGTTTTTGTAATCTCTGCCATGCCGTTGAACCATCATTTCGATGGCGAGGATTCGTACTTTTTTTTTAAATCCGTGCCCAATAAATCACTACCCAAATCGATAATCGCATCTTTGTACAATAGCTCTACTTGCTGCTTCCCTATTATTTGCTCAAGCTTGAAAACCTCGTTCATCAAAGATAATGTCTTGGCTGCTTCACTATGTTTTTCAATTACTAGGCGTTCATCCTTTCCATATTTGCCATATTGCCACCTCCATTTGTAAACAGCAACTGTCGATACCCCATATATTCTGCTAACTTCTAAAACAGTTAATTTGCCCTGTTCTATTTTTTGCACTTTATCCTTTTTAAATTCTTCGCTAAACACTCTGTTTTGTCTTTCTTTTCTTTGCATAAAGGTAATGTTTTTGAAAAGTTTTCAACTAACTTTGCGTCAACCTATTCCATGAGGCCTCAAGTTATTGGTTATTGAGTTGTTGGTTGTTGGGTTGTTGACTTTGCAATGCTGAGTGTCACAGTGAGTATTCTCGAACTGCGAAGCATCCCTGCCTGAAAAGGTGGTGCATCATAAATATTTTTGAAGTAATTTATTTAGTTGATTTTGCTTTTACAATGTTTATTGTTGTCCAAGTATTTTACTGTTTCAAGTTCCGTAAATATTCTAAAATTCTATACAACGGATTGCAGGAAACAACTTTGTAATTTATTTTTAGGAATTTTCCCGAACGTTAAAAGTTTATAAATGCGATTGCGATATAAATTGCTTTTGTAAAAAAAAATAAAAGCATTTCGAAATGGGTTCTATAAACCGGGGTTGCTTATTTTTTTTATTTTAGAATACGTATGCTTCATACGCTTTCGCATCCTATTGCTTGCAAAGTAGAGATGCTTCATTCTTGAGCATTTCAAACACTAAACAAATTCACAGTTAAAAAAACTCAGTTCATTTTCTCCCGCTTTATTAAATAGGGCATCAGCACTTGTTGGTAGCCTTTGTGAATGTCGGCCTCTACAATATCAATTTTGTATTGGGCACATTTAATATTTAATTCTTTTTTAAATGTTGCCATGCTTTCGAGGTATTGTTGTCGCACTTGATTGCTGTGCACTTTTACACGCTCGCCACTTTCAATATCGATAAATTCATACGGGCGGTTTTCGAAATTGAAATCTATTTCTTTCGATTTATCTACTACGTGAAATAATACTACTTCGTGTTTATTATATTTTAAATGTTGTAGTGCACCAAACAGTTCTTCTTGCTGTTCCATGTTTTCGAACATATCGCTAAAAATAATTACCAGCGAACGCTTATGTATACTATCTGCAATTTGATGCAGTGCTGCTGCTGCCGAAGTTTTATTGTTGTTGGTTGTGCCTTTTGCAATTGCAGTATCAAGATATTGATAAAGTAATTTATGATGCACCGTTGTGGATTTTGCCGGAGTGTTTACTTCAACATCATTGCTAAATAAACTAAGGCCAACAGCATCGCGTTGCATTTTTAATAAATACATTATTGCCGCAGCACTGTATGCCGAGAAAGTAAATTTGTTCAATAGATTTGGATTGCGTGAATCTACTTCGGGGTAATGCATGGAACCCGAATTGTCGACAATTATATGACAACGTAAATTTGTTTCCTCTTCGTAACGCTTTACAAAAAGTTTGTCGGTTTTGCCATACAATTTCCAATCGATGTGGCGTGTGGGTTCACCGGTATTGTATAAACGATGTTCGGCAAACTCTACCGAAAAACCATGAAAAGGCGATTTGTGTAATCCTGTAATAAAACCTTCTACTACCTGTCGCGCAAGTAATTCGAGGTGACTTATGTGTTGTATTTCGTATTGGTTTATTGGCACAACTTTTAGAAATTAAAAATTAATAATTGAAAATTAAGAATTCAAATGTAGAAACAAGATTTTTTGAATAAAGGCAAACACCGAAATTGTTTGACAACATCTTTAATCAAAAAAAAACTGTTTTAGTTTTCATGCTTCAAATAAAGCAATAAGAAACTAAAACAGTTGTTAATGAAGTGTGAATGTACGCAGTAAATTACGCCAATTGGGCATCGAGTTTTTGCGCCAATGTTGCCTTTGGTGCTGCACCAATCTGTTTGTCTACAATTTTTCCGTCTTTGAAAATTAATAATGCCGGAATATTTCTAATGCCAAACTGCATAGAAACATTTGGGTTGTGGTCTACATTAACTTTTCCCACAACAGCTTTGCCGTCATATTCTACAGCGAGCTCTTCTACAAAGGGGCCTACCATGCGGCAAGGTCCACACCATTCTGCCCAAAAATCTACCAATACCGGAACGTTTGATTTTAGTACCAACTCCTCGAAGTTGGCATCTGTAAGTTCTAATGCCATATTATTATTTATTAAAAAATTATATATAAAATCTTTATCCATTGCCCAATGGCAAATTTCGTACAAAGATAATCAATATGACAAAAAAGCATGACTTATTTATTCAACATCACTTTTTGTAAATATTGCAGCGATTGCGCATTGTCTTTGTTAATTGTTTGTTGTTCGATGTATGTTTTTTCGGTGCTGGTAAGATGCCAGCTCAAAGGCACATGCAACTCACTTTCGGGTAGCTCGAATGTTACCAAATTTATATTGTGGTTATATAAATCAAGCACATACTGCAAGTAAGCATCGTTGTTGTATTCCTGCATTATAATCAGGTTGTTGGATACATTGCGCAGTGGAGCAAATAAATTTTGAACCAAAGTCTTTGCGCTATTGTCGCGAAATGCAGCATGTTTGTATGTATCACGTATTTGTATAATGACTACACCACTTGTGTTATCATTTATCCATTTTTTAAAAACCTGTAAAAATCTACACGTGGTATGTAAACCAAAATTATCGCGTATGCCGCTGTCCATACATTCCATAGGAGGAATACTTGGCAGCGATGCCGGTGGCATAATATAAGGGAAGGTGGCATTCATGCGTAAGGCACTGCTAAATTGTAAATCGAGAGCATCGTGGTTGGCAAACATCTTTGTAAATTCTATACCGTTGGTAAGTATTTGTGTATTGATGCCGGGCGCCTTTCCTGTTTGCAATAAATATGAAACCGGCTGTGGGGTAATATATAAAACGCGGCCATCGTTTACAATTGTCGAACTCAACATCAGCATGGGAATTTGTGCATTTTGTTCGGGCATGAGGTAATCTTTCAACCTGTGTTTCAGCACATTTTCGGTATTTTTATTCAACTGCCGTTCCCATGCATAGGCTCTGTCTTTAATATATTTGTGTTTGCCATCATCAAACTTTTGAAGCGAAAAAAATAAATCATTAACTGTTAAGCTAAAAATAGTGGTGTTCAATAAATCTTTGCCCACATTTATTTTATCGTTTTTATTTATAAACGGATATGGCTGCTTTTG
>JADKFV010000023.1 GCA_016717325.1 Bacteroidota bacterium
AGTACTATACTTGAATAAAGTACGGTCTGCTTATAAATTTTGCTCAAGGTCATGGTGGTTTTAATTGCCGTTAACGTAAATCCGGGATTAACGAAGTTTTTAAAATGAGGGCATTACAAGGTAATGAGCCAGCATGTTAATAAGCCGTAGTTCAATTGTTTGTGGTTGTTCAAATGTTACCGTAGTAGTTCAAATGTTTGTACTTGTTCTCAATGCCCTCATTTTTAGCCTTCACACTTACTGGCTCATATGTACACAGTACATTTTGCCACCATTTAATCTTTTTTGTTATCGCAGTTATTCTCCACGAATTATTTCCTTTCTTCAAGTTTATTCAACCATTCATTGGTCACTTTCATCAATAAATTTTTCAGAGTAAACCAGCTCAACTGTTCTTGAAATTAAAGCTTCCTCATAATCGCTTAACACAAATATTTATCGCGCATAAATTTCCATTTTGGCATTTTTAATTTCAACAATGAAGTTGTCCACATCTGCTTGAAATTTTTATCACTTTAGAAGCAAAGATTCTTATTGCCGACTAAAAATTTAAGGTATTCTCTCTTAAATGCTGATTTAAAAATTGTTATAGGTAAAATTCCGAGAATCAATAAGATTGTCAGTGACATGGAGTGATCCATATCAATAAACTTGTTCCCAAACGCAATAAAAATAGAATAACATTAAAAAGATTGACAGAACTAATCCAACGAAAATTGGTGATGGTTTTTATCTGTGATTTGTTCATCAAATCCAATTGTTCAAACTTTAAAATTTGAGAGAAATAACCCTCTTCGATTTTTGTATTCATATTTCCTCCATCGTCAAGTATTTCAAAATTGCGAAAGTGATTCGATTTTTCTGCTTAAAGCTTTTCATCTTATTAAAGTTGGACTGCTAATGCGCACAACTGTTCGTTAGCAGTGCTATAATTGCAGATGTTTCACATAAATATACGCCCCTCTCATTAGAGTTATATATTTTTTCACGGTGCTAATGTATTGAAAATTAATATGCAAAATTTTTTGTAAAATACATATGCACCTTTGCGGAGCTATTCAGTGAGTATTCCCGAACTGTTCATATATATTTGTATTAGGTGCTATAAATCCGTCAGAATGCCTTACAATTTTGCTAATTTCTTTTTGCTCATATGTGTATATTTTATGGTGGTATTTATAGAATGAATTGTCGGGTAGTTCTTGTATTAATTTAATTTCATCTGCATTTCCAGCAAGAGAGTGGCAATGTTGTGTTGCAAAAGTGAATGAGAAAAACACAAAGCGTTAAAAAATAAATTGGCTTAACTTGATGGTGCAGAATTTTTGTAAAACAATATCTACTTATCCAACCATTTTTTAAAATCGTTTACACGTTCGCGGCTTACTATGGCATCATCATCTATAAGAGTTGCGTTACTCAACTTTAACCGGCTGTTGAAATAAGGTGCCACTTTTTGAATGCTTTTATATTCACAATCACTTTGCGATTAATGCGAAAAAAGAATCGGGCAACAGCATTGGTTCAAGGTGTCCTGAGAGTAATCGATGCTGTATCGTTTACCGGCATTGGTGGTAAGCAATACAACACCATCTTCGAAAATAAAATGGTCTATATCTTCCAGCTTGATGGTGGTGATGGTGTCGCCCATTTTCACCACTTAGGAAGCGGTTTTATAGACTTATTCATGTTGCTGTAAGCTGAGGCAATGTCGGTGATAATGTTTTGGGGATACACATTTTTTAGGCGCTTAAATTTTTGCAACGCTTCTTTAAGTTCACTTATACCAATGGGCTTCAACAAATAATCAATACTGTTTACTTTAAAAGCCTGTATGGCATACTCATCGTAAGCGGTAGTAAATATTGGGAATATCAATTGCGATTTTAGAAAATATTTCGAAGCTTAAACCATCGGCCAAATGCACATCCACAAAAAGCAAGTCGGCTGTGGGTAGTGCAGAAAAAAAATCGAGGCTTTTTTTCACCGAATCTATCACGGCAATTATTTCGATAGAGCTCAATTTTTTTAGCAAATTAGTAAGATACTCTGCCGAAAGTTTTTCATCTTCTATAATAATGGCTTTCATTTAGTTTTCGAAGTAAGGTATTTTCACTATGTACGACTTTTCGTTTTCAATAATCTCCACTTCGTTATTAGTAAAATGTTTATAACGCGCCGTATATTTGCAGTCCGGTTTTAGTTGCGTCTTCTTCATTCGAGCGCAATTGAAGATTATTTTTATGGTGAGATAATTTTCGTTTGCACTTACCGAAACAGTTAGCGGATGGTCGGTCGATACTTCGTTGTGCTTTACGGCATTCTCCACCAGCATTTGCAATGCCATGGGAGGAATAAGTTTAGACAATAAATTTTGCGGCACATCCATTTCGAAAACAAAACTTTTATCGAACCGTATCTGAAGCAAATAGGTGTACGATTTTATAAATGCAAGTTCGCTATCGAGCGATACAAGTTCGCTGTTGCGGCTATCGAGTAAGTAGCGGTAAACTTTTGATAATTGATTAATAAAATCGACCGCCTTATCCTGATCCTTATATACCAGCGATGCCAGCACACTCATATTATTAAACAAAAAATGTGGATTGATTTGGCTTTTCAAATTCTGTAATTGCGCCTGTGCACTTTCGGCTTTATACTTTTCTACTTCGACCAATGATTTTTTCCAGTTCGAAAAAAACTGTGTGCTTATTTCTACTGAGAGTATCATAAATGAAATAAGTACTCCTATTGCAATTGACGATAGCATCAATTTCCCTTGGTGCAATTCGACATTTTCGCATACATAGGTATTAAAAACAAGCATTGGTATATAAATGGCAAAGGCACTAAACACAAGGCTTACGGGCAAGTGTACCAATATTCGTTTTGCCGGATTGATTACCCAAGGTAGTTTTTTATTTAGCATATCATCAATCCGGAGATTGCCTTCCCACACTAAAATTGTGATGATAATGGATATTAAGAAATCATATACCCGAGGATGATCATTTTCGGGCCAGGGAATAATAGCATGAAGTAACAGCGATATTAAAATCCCTGTTACTATCATGTACACAAAACGTTTTTTATTTTTCCGCAATGTTTAAATCCTTAAAATGATGAATGAGAATTTGCTTCTTTCGTTCCAATTCCGGCTACTTCCTTTAGCCATTTATTTCGGGCATCTAAGGTAGAATTTCTTATTGGCCCAATGGTAAAAACTTTTACCGGTTTTATTCCACAAAATTCCAGTGTAGATTTTTTTAATTGGTTGATGCTTGGTCTGCCATAAGCTAACCTGTAGTACCAACCCGGCTGATCGAGGGTGGTGATGATTGTTGCCGTTTTGCCGCTTAATAATTTATCCCACCAAACCGAATTTTCGCGGTACTTAAATGCAAACCCTGGCAGAAAAACGCGATCGATAAACCCTTTCATTATTGCCGGCAAGCCACCCCACCACACCGGATGAATCCAAACTAAATGGTTGGCCCAAAGTATTTGCTGTTGTGCTTCTACAAGGCATGGTTCAAGTTCGGTGCGCATTTGATATCCATATTTTAATGATAACGAAAACTCCAAATCTTTGATTACAATTTCTCTGATTTCTGCACCTGCTTCATTTGCACCTTCTTTATATTTCTTTGCAAGAGCGAAATTAAAACTATCCACATTGGGATGTCCGTTTATGATGAAATTTTTTCACAATCTGTATTTTTAAAATTGTACTTTGTAAGAGAAGTTTGGAAAAAATCCTATTTGATAAGCAGTGTTTATTTGATTGTTTACAGGATTATATCGCTCGGCAAAAACATTTTTATTGTTTGTTATATTCTGAATATCGAAAAATAATCCTTGCGATAATTTACGTTTCTTGCTGTTGATGGTGATACCTGTTTTTATATCGAGGCGAAAAAAATCGCTGTTGCGTTTCGAAAAAGCAAATTCATCGCCCATCAAAACTTGTTCGTGTGCCGCTTGCGATGCAGCTAAATCAACAGGGTATAATGCCTTCCTCCGGCCTGTGTCATTTTACATCGATGGTAAATGAATTGCGTTTTTCTTTGCCCAATTTAAATTCCTTTCCAACAAGCGCATTATAAACATACTTTCCGTTGAAGGCCGTATTGTGTTCCACACTATTGCTGCCTTTATATTTCGATTCGTATACAGTTCCAGTTAGTAAACCATAATACCCCTTGCTAAAAAATTTTTCTATTGTCAATTCTAAACCATAATTTGTACCTGAACCATTGTTTTGCAAATAACCTTGCTCGTTAGGATTGAAACTTGCGCCCGAATTGAGCATGGAAAAGCTGCTTGAATAATTGGTAACGGGAACATTTGAAAGCAACTGATAATATGTTTCTACTTTCACACGCCAATCCTTTGCAGGCAACACATCGTAACCCAGTACAAAATGTTGACTGCGGGTAAAATCAAGATTTTTGTTCGATAAATCATACGTGCCATTGGCTTGCAATTCGCGGTGAAAATAAACATCGGTAGGTTTCCTTTTTATTATTTAGCTGGTACTTAATTCCTGCACGTGGCTCTATCGAAAAAGAATTATTCAAAGTAAGAAACTGACTATGCACTCCAACATTTAAAGTAACATTGTCGTTAAAATTATATTTTGCATGAGCGTAACCCTGTATCAACGATGTGTAATCGTTGTAATCCCATTTTTGGTTCCATTGCGAATTATCTTCTTTTACGCGATAAAATAAATTCAGATTTATAACCTCGTCAATCACTCCTGCCTTGATAAATAATTTGGAATTTACTTTCGAATTGAAAGACGAATTTACCGAGTAACGAATTTGTGTTGCTTTATTTTCTGTCACACGCACAATATTTTGTTCTGTGTTTCCTATTGTATCGAGATTGAAATTTGATGCCGCATACGTACCTCCTATTACGGTGTTGATATAAGATTTTTCGCCAACACGTATAAAATGTTTTACTCCCGCCAAAGCAATATCGCTGGTGAAGTAACTGTCCTTGGTAGGGTCGGCAAACAAATCGGTGCTATCGGTTTTAGAATGCAAAAATTCGATTTTACTTTTTCCTGCCATACCAAATAAAGTAAAGCGACCCGCCTTAGTATTCGCTCCATTAATTTTGAAAGAAATATCCTGATAAAATGGTGTGGCCGTGGTGCCAATAGGAATGCCAATTTGCTGAGCAAGTCCTGTGAATGAATAGCGGTAAGCCACTAAATACGATGAGCCTTTCTCTTTATTAATTGGTCCTTCGGTCATAGCTTCTATACCGGTGAGGGCGCCAAATTGAATAGTGTGTTCCGCTTTTTCAGCATTACCATTGCGAAATCCTAAATCGAAAACACCTGCGTTTGCATTACCATATTCGGCCGGAAAAGCAGAAGTGAAAAAATCGGAATTTTTAAGAATGTTTGTATTAATAGCACTTACTGGCCCACCGGTAGAACCTACAGTAGCAAAGTGATTTGGGTTGGGAATATTTAATCCTTCTATACGCCACAATACTCCGGTGGGCGAATTGCCGCGTATAACAATATCGTTGCGCGAATCATCGGGCGAACTCACTCCCGCAAAATTTGCCGCCAGACGCGATGGGTCCGAACGGCCACCGGCATAACGGTTTACTTCTTCCATTGAAAACGAACGCCCGCTTGTGGTGGTGAGTTCGTTTATGGTTTCGTTTTTCTTGGTTGCCGAAACCACAATTTCTTTCAATGTGTTTACATTTTCTTCAAGCCCTATTTCCACCACCACTTCTTTACCGGCAGTAACTACCACGTTGGGTATTACCAATTCTTTATAACCGATGTAAGAAACTTTTAAATCGTAACGACCTGGCTGTACCTCATTGAGTTTAAAACGCCCATCCATATCGGTATTAGCGCCTTTAAGTGGTGTGGAACCCACTATTACAATATTTACACCGGGTATAGAAACCATCGATGCCTTGTCAATCACAATCCCTTTGATTGTTTGCGTTTGGCTTTGCGCCCATGCTTGTGATGTTACAAATGTGGTAACAACCATCAATGCCATAAAGAGTATTTTTTTCATCTTGTTTTGTTTTATGCTGCAATAGTACTTGTGGGCAACAATGTATATTGCATCAAAATCCGTGAGTTGTTGAATTTGGTTGTTGAGTTGTAGGATGGGTTTTATCGGGGAATGTAACGAATGATGAATAAAGGTATGAATGACATTTGTATTCTTATAAAAATAAATGAACACTTGTTACCCAAATTTTTACAAAGTCGATTTCAATTTTAAAAAGCAGTAATGATTTTGAATTGGATTAGTGAATAAATTTTTGGGGTTGATAAAATTGCCGAAAATAATCGGAGAAAAACCCAAATGCTATAAAGTCAAGAGAATTGGTTTTTATCCCGTAGGGATTACCGCTTGGTAAAAAGTAAAAAGACCGTGTATTTTGTGCCGTAGGCACTACCCATTTTGCAGCCTTCATTTAGCGTCATTGGATAGTCCTTACAGGCATACGCGTCAACTTTAGCTCGAATCATTCATTTGCTCGTGATGGTTTTTCCTATCATACCTTGTATCATAACAACAATATTTGGTTAGGATGTCAATAGTATCAGAGGCATCAAATATTTTTCTTTTTATTAAAGCCATTATTTCAGCCATTACATTTACATTGTCTTTTAAATACCTTACAAGCTTAAGTAGGCTAATGGCTTTGCCTGTTTTTTTAAATACTACTTTGCTAATTACTTCGTAGATAAATTGAGTAACGACCAATAGCCATATCATTTTACCTTTGAGAATAAATTTGAGTTGATTTTCGGAAACATCGTGTATATTATCGAAGTTAAGGTGGCTTTTCATGGATTTAAAAAATTATTTCTATTCGCCATCTCAATTTATATAATGAAAAAATATCTTCGCTTGTTATTTCATCATCATCAATAGATGTAAAGTAGATTGACCAAGAGAGCAGTTGTAATAACACATTACTAGGTGTGCCACTACTAGACTTTTTAATTGACGTCTTCTTTCATTTGCAATAGCATCACTTACTTTGTCGGCACACAATGTTACAATTACACCATCAGGGCTTCCAATTCTAACTTTTGCCTTTAGTTTCTTTTTATTCTTTACAAGTTTATATACATCAATTACCTTCCAGTGTTAACGTTATAATATTTAAAAACATGATAATACCTGTAAATAAAATCGGCCTTATGGGCAGAGGATACGCAACATTTCTGCAATGGTGCAATAGCCTCTGTCTCTAATAATAAGATCTCCATTATTGATTTGCAATTTATGTGCAGCAGATTTATCATTTATAGAATAAGAGTCGATTGAAAAAAAGGGTGAAAGTATTTGTTAGAATATCTAAAGCAACTTGCACTCTTGCATTGGCTACTTGTGAGAAATTATTTTTAACTCCTGAAAAAACTCATAAAGTCTTTGTGGGAGTTTAATGATGGAGCTATCTTGAATTACGATTCGCCTGAATTTAGATTTGAGTTTGCTATTTGCAATTCCAAGTTTTGTTTGAAGTAGCTCGTTGAAAATTTTATCAATGAATACGATAAAAAATTCTTTACTCATGGCCTTGTGCAAGGCTTGCTTGGTAACACACTTATCGATATCATCTACAAATGTGCTGGCCATAGTATTAAAACTAACAACCTCCTTTGTTACGTTATGTAGCAGAGCCAAAGATAGTCTAACCCATCTAGCTTTCTGATTCGTTCAATGAATTTATTCTCGATAGCCAAGCTATTGAGTTTGGTTCGATCGAACCCAAGATCATGTAAAAAATTAATGTATTTATCCATAAAATCAAAGGTATGGAATAAAACATAAAAATAGTATATATACTATTATAATATATACACTACTTTTGCACAAAATAAAATATGAAATGGGTTATAAAGTAAAAATACAACGAGTAGATAGAGGTGCTACAAAATCATTCTATGTCAACTTTCCAGCTGCAGTAGCAGAGGCAAGTAAAATAGAAAAAGGTGAAGATATGGAATGGGTTATCGAAGATAAGAACACATTTGTGCTACAACGAGTAAAGAAAATTGAGCCGAGGACAAGTAAACCTATGCCTCTTAAAAAAAAATAACGAGCTAAGTATTCCTTAAGTTGACGTGTATGCCCGCAGGGACAGACATAAGTTGAAACCACCTTTCAAGGTTTCGCGTTTTTAATAAAGGTAAGTTCATTTCGAAATAGTGTTTGGCTAAACTACTGTTTATTAAATTATTATTATGAAAGGCTTAACATAATTGCATTGGGATTTAGTCTTGTTATATACAATTTATACAATGGCCAAATATTTAAAAACAACTAAATGCATACTGAGTAGTTAAAAATTGTCATGGACTTAGAAACTGTCCGAATTAAAAAGTGGTCTTTTTTAAAAAAAGTTGTTAGCTTTATTTATTCATTTATTTGCAAGCTCGATTTAGTGAAATTGAAATTTGCAATAAGAATAATTGAGTTGGCATTTTGAAATGCTAAAAGTGCAACAAATGGTATATGGTCACCGTTACGAAATCTTTTCGGCTGCCAAAATTTCAAAAATAGGTTTTTCGAAACCTGACAGCTGGCAGCTGCAAGAAGTTTGCGATTTAGTAGGCGAAAATTGTCTGCCATCATTGAACTTGATACGAAGCACAAAGCTTCTTTACCCACTGAACCGCCTATTTCTTGTAGATACTGTTGGTCGTTCTGGCACTTTATTTTCAATAAACGTCTTGTCTTTTAGTATCAGTTTTTAATCATTTTAGAGGTATCAATACCTTTTATGAGCAACCATAAACAAAGAGATAACTCACCAATAAAAATTGGTATAGCAAGATATAAAAACAATGGGTTTCCAAAGCCTTTTGAAAGAAACATAGTAAAGCTGTTTATCAAATAACACAAGCCTGAAAAGGCATAAAGAATTCCCAAGATTTTAGGAATTATGTTTGATTTGTAAATCACATAACCAATTATTAAACAATAAAACCCAAAGAAGACCAAACCAATAGCATATCCTTGTATCTGAATATTTAAAGAAAGTAGTGAAAGTGCTGCAAGCTGGTTCGGTTGAAATGTATTTAAATAAGTTTCATTACTTAATATTAACAATGGTGAAATTTGATTTAGAAGGTTTACAGCGATTATGGCTGTCTGTATAATGACAAACGCCAATGCAAGTTGCAACATAAGTTTATTTACATGTTTGAAAATATGGTAAATAATCAATATAGCTGGTAAGCCAATTACAAAGTTGATTAGGTCTGCCACGAAACCCCAACGAAACAACATTTCGTTTGTCTTAATATTTTGAGCCGTAATTATAGCATCATGTGATACTCTTAATGCCTGTCTTACAAAAACTTCAGAAAACATTCCTGTTGCAATTACAATTAAATAGCATAAGCCTGCAATTCGTGCTAAATTCTTATCTGAAATCATTTTTGTTAGATGTATAAGTTTGTCATTGTCGTTTTTCTATATCTGTGAACTAAATTTGCTTTTCGTTACATTGAGTTTACCATTTTTTTCTTGCCTGACAGCTAACGCCAGATTGTAAAAAACAATAGCTTACAGTTGCACATAAGTAACATGTGGTAAAAATAAAAAACTTAACAACTGCTGTGCAGCATTTTTGAAAATAAATATTTTGCATTCACCACTTTGCACAAGCCAATAGAGATCAGCTAGATTTTTTTTTCGCTTGTTGGTTGTATTTCGGCACACAATCCCGCTCGTTTTATAGATGCCTTTTCGCTAAGCTCAAATTAGAGAAGTTGAAATTTGAAAGAGTAATTGTTGGACTGAAATATTAAAAAAACTTATGCCGTCCTAAATAGTATACAGCCATAGTTAAAGCCTTCCTGGTCAACGACCCGCAAACCACAAAGAAATAATTTCTACCAAGCAGTTGCGAACAGTTCGGCAATACTCGCTGCAAGCTCCACCGGGGATTCGACTGACACTGAAGTCGGGGCAGGCCGTGCAATCCATATGTATCAGCACCTTGGGCTTCGCAAGGCAAGAAGTCCTGTCTGTTACCTGCTTTGTTATCGTCCAATATTTATGTTTAGATTAGGAAGTTCTACCTGAAGTTTTATTTTTGCTTTTAATGCTGTAAAAACTCTTATCAAAGTGTCCATTGTAACATTACTCGCATTGTTTTCAAGTCGTGAAATTTGTGCTTTTTGAACACCAATTAGTTTTCCAAGTTCTTCCTGTGTCAAATGTCTTTCTTGTCTTGTTTGCTTGATGGCTTTTCCAATTAAGTCCATTTGTAGTTCATATTCGAATATGTCGCGTTCAGGTGTACCAATTTTACCAATTAGTTTGTCTTGCACCTGATCTAAAGTATATGCTTTCATTTTTTATTATTTTTTACTTGTTTCTCTGCTAAATATTTTATCCTAATGTTAACTGCTTTTTGAATTTCGTTGTCTGGAACTTTACTTCTTTTTTTGATAAACCCATGTGTCGAAACAACCAAAGTGTCAATTGTTGAAGTCTTGTCCCAAAAAGCAAGCAGTCGATATTGTACACCCTGATACAGTGTCCTGAATTCCTAAATATCGTCTGAGAGTTTTTTGAAAAGTTCGGGGTTAAGTTCTACTTGAGATTTACGAATGTTATAAAGTATTTTTTCGTAATGTTTCCGTTCTAAACCGCTCAAAAATTCAAATGCCTCGTCTAAAAATAGGATTTCAAAATGCTTGTCCATTCATTGCAATTGTTCAATGCGTCAAAGGTAATAAAAGTTTCGTTATAATGAAACTAAAATTTTTAACTCTGTCGGTTTATTGTGGTGTTGGAATATGACCCTATAACGTCAGCCTGTGAAAAAACTATTTCCTCAACAGCGACATATTTGCAACATGTGGTAAAAATAAAAAACATAACAACTGCTGTGCTTATTTTTGAAAATAAATATTTTGCATGCACCACATTGCACAAGGCAATAGACATCAGATAGATTTTAGTCGCTCGATTGTCGCATTTCGGCAAACAATCCCGCTCGCCTTATAGATGCCTTTTTCGATAAGCTCAAATTAGAGAAGTTGAAATTTGAAAGAGTAATAGTTGGACTGATATATTAAAAAAACTTATGCCGTCCTAAATAGTATACAGCCATAGTTAAAGCCATGATAAGGTGCGCCCTTTTTTTTAAATGAGTTTTTCACAAACTGACGGTTGGCAGCTACCCGAAGGGCGGGAATTTTACCACAAAACTTGATTTGAAAAACTAATGTTTGATTAACCACAAAACTGTCTTTGGAACACGAAACCCCGCCTTTTGGGTAGGTGCTGTTAGTGGCTGGCTTTCTATTTTTGTTCTCTAATTCGTCCATCAGTTTCTATTTTATATTTTGTCGAACCGTTTGTCGATTTTCTACTCGTTTCGTCAATGTCAGAACTGTCTGCTTTTAAAGTATAAGTTGTTACAGAATCGCTTATCGTTATAGTCTTGTCCTTGCTTATTGTCAAGTATTCTATGGCTTTGTAGCCCATATCTTCACCAGTCTTTTTATATGGTCCTAACGAGTCAATTTTATTGCCCTGTCTGTCGTAAGTTGTCAAGAAAGGAACAAGTCCCCAGTCGCCAATGGAGCAGTCCACAAGCGTTACTGTTTTATTGTCGCTGAATAAAATACCTAATGGCTGACTTGTCCAAACGTGTTTATATTTTTCAAAAGCTTTCTTGTCGTAATTATTTGAAAGTGTTGGAAGTTGTCCAAGTGGATTATGTGAAAGTGGCAAGGGAATTTGGTCTAAAGTTTTAAGGTTGTTTTCAAAATTGTTTTCTGAATTGTCCTGCTGCTCATTTTCTGCTGTTGTTGGGTCAGAGGAACGTTTGGTGTCTATCAAACAACTTGACAATGCAAATGAAATAAATGTCAAAATGTAAATTGTCTTTTTCATAACGGTATGTCTTTTAAGCTTGCCCATAACTAATCGCCCCGCCCAACTCAGTAGCCCATATCCAACTAATATTTAGAGTATAGGCGCAACTTTTTGTTTCTTTCATCGTGCAACAATAGTCATTTTTTTAAATCAGTCTGTAAAATAAAAAATAACAATCCCGATACATTTTGAGCCTACAAATCTTTTTTCATTATGTATTAAATACTTTGGTGGCAGTCACTATTTCAAAACAGGTAGTTTATAATTTTATGGATTGGGTCTAAATAAAATTTAATTGTCGCTTTAGTATTACAAAAGAGATTGTTTATGAAACTGCGAAAATTATTTGGCAACAAGTTCAAAATAAACTCATCACAATTATGCAAGGCATAATTTTACATAATGCAAAACTCAGCCAACAAATTTTTTAAAAATAGAAGTGGCAATATGCCCACCAAAACCAAAAGTATTATTCATGGCAAAATTTATTTCTTTTGGTTGTGCCTTCTCTAAAGTGAAGTTGAAGTTGTCTTTAAACTCGGGTTCTATTTCGTTTGTATTAATAGTGGGCGGAACAATATTTTCGTGCACAGCTTTTACAGTAATGATGGCTTCAACAGCACCGGCAGCGCCCATCAAATGTCCTGTCATCGATTTTGTACCACTTATATTTAAATCTTTTCTTTTGCCAAAAACCCTGCTTATCGCATTCAATTCACTTTCATCGCCAAGAGGTGTTGATGTGGCATGAGCATTTACATAATCAATTTTCGAAGCATCAATTTCGGCATCCTGCAAGGCATCCATCATTCCCAGATATGCACCTTCGCCTTCA
Organism: Bacteroidota bacterium; assembly: GCA_016717325.1. Lineage (GTDB taxonomy): Bacteria > Bacteroidota > Bacteroidia > AKYH767-A > OLB10 > JADKFV01. The sequence goes on from JADKFV010000023.1 coordinate 12,745, forward strand.
GGATGAGTGCCTGTTAAATGATACGCATCGGCAGCCATGCCTGTACCTACCACTTCGGCCAGTATGTTTGCACCACGGCTCAAAGCAGATTCAAGACTTTCCAGAATAAGTGCACCTCCACCCTCGCCTATCACAAACCCATCGCGTTTTATATCGAATGGACGCGAGGCTCCCTGAGGGTTTTCGTTGTTGGTAGAAATAGCACGCGATGCATTAAAACCACCAATAGAACTTTCGTTTATGGGTGCTTCGCTGCCACCGGTAATAATAATATTAGCACGGCCCAATCGTATATAATTACAGGCATCAATTATAGCTGTGTTAGATGATGCGCATGCCGAAACAGTAGAAAAATTTAACCCACGCAACTTGTGTCTGATAGAAATAACGCCTGAAGGAATATCGGCAATAATGCGCGGAATAAAGAATGGATTGAAACGTGGAATTTTTCCGCCTTTAAAAAAATCTTCCAACTGGTCCTGAAACGTTTGTATACCTCCATTGCCCGAACCCCATATCACTCCCACTTTATTCAAGTCGAGTTTTCCAAAATCAAGACCGGCATTTATTATGGCTTCATCGGCAGCAGCCACAGCATAGTGCGTAAACAAATCATACTTCCGCACTTCTTTTCTATCGAAATATTTTTCAGCATCGAACCCTTTTACCTCACATCCAAATTTTGTTTTGAAATGTGTTGTATCAAATTTTGTAAGCATAGCAGCACCACTTTTGCCGGCAACAATATTATTCCAAAATTCGCCAATGCTATTACCCAAAGGTGTTATAGCTCCCAATCCCGTAACCACAACCCGTTTTAAATCTTTTATCATCCTAAAATTATTCTGTCAGTCAATTTAATTGTAAAAGTATATTTAATTCTTAAACTTTCATACCTCGGCCAAAGCATGCATTTATAAAGCAATACAAATCCCCATATGAATGGCTATTGCCTCTAAAGAAACAGCCACAAAATTTTAAGCACAAAAGCCCTGAAAAATAATCACCATCACAAAAATCTGTGCTCCCTCACTAAATTAAACTACAACCTCCTATCCGATTCTGCAATTGGCAAATCATTAATGCTTGCATACCGCCTGGCCATGTATCCATTTTCATCAAACTCCCAATTCTCATTTCCATAAGCCCTAAACCACTGGCCTTGTTCATTGTGATATTCATATTCAAATCGCACAGCAATTCTATTATCACCAAAAGTCCACAACTCCTTTTTTAATTTATAATCCAGTTCTGCATTCCATTTGCGTTTCAAAAATTCTTTCACAGCCTCGCGCCCATTAATAAACTCCGCTCTGTTTCGCCATTCTGTGTCAACAGTATATGCCATACAAACTCTTTCGGGGTCGCGGCTATTCCATGCATCTTCGGCCATTTGTATTTTTTGCTTTGCCGTTTCCATTGTGAATGGCGGCAATGGTGGTCTTTGATTTTCCATATTAAATAATTTTAAAATTTACTCCGATTATTAATCGATGCTTTTGCAAATGCAATCATAAGCAATTTCAAACAATCTCAATGTATTGAATTTGACATATCATCACCGCGCAGCTTATATTTTTTCTTTTCACTTTCCGATTTGTTTCAATGTGCCATGATCAATTATTCTCAACTGCTAAACTTGACGGATGCAATTGAATATTTAATAATCATGTTTATAAAAAATCCAGGGGAGAAAATACTTGCCCGCAGATTACGCTGATTTCCGCAGATTTAATACCGCAGGGTTTTTATTACAAGTAGCTGCACTAATCCCAGAGCAAATTTATCTGCGATTTTCTGCGAGAAATATATGATTCAAAAATTTTCCATTAGTATTTCTATACCGTTGTTAATTATTTCAAAGTTTCGATTTCGTTATAAGTCATAATATATGATTGAATCCCATCACTAAATATTTAGTAAAGCCAATTCAATAAAATACTTTGCCCTGTTTCAAAAATAAACAATTGCAATTTGAATATTAAATAAAGTTTGAATTTAGTTGCTCAGATTAAAAAGTGAAAAATCCAACGACAATATTTCATCTCAAAAAAGGATTTTCAAAATTGTTGCATTCGCACCTGCTACCACATCTATTATCATTTCGTTTATTTGCGATTCAAAAAAAACTTGCAATGGCAATTCCTAAAATATCGAAATCAACATTACAATTTTTATCCTCACTCGATAAAAACAATAACCGCGATTGGTTTAACAATCATAAATCCCAGTTCTTAATGGCTCAGCAAAACATGGGTCAATTTGCAGATGGTTTAATTTTCGAAATGAACAAACACGATGTAATTGAAAACACCTCGGGTATAAAAAGTTTGTACCGCATTTACAAAGATGTTCGGTTTAGCAAAGATAAAGTGACTTTTAATCCACACTTTGCCTTCAGTTTAACACGGGCATCCAAGCAACGCAGAGGAGGTTATTATTTGAAAATAAAGCCCGGCAGCAGTTTTTTATCGTGTGGATTTTTTGGTCCCAATCCCGAAGATTTGAAACGCATACGCACCGATATCGAAAACAACTATAAGGAGTGGAATAAGATATTAAATAAAAAAGCTATCAAAGAAAATTTTGGCATCATGCATGGCGACAAAGTGTTAACTGCTCCCAAAGGATTTTCGATCGAACACCCTGCTATCGAATTACTTCGACACAAGCAATTTATTTTTCGCCATCAATTCAAAGACAGTGAATTGACCAAAGATAATTTCTTTCAAGAAGTGAGTAGTTTGTTTAAATCTATTCGTCCATTTTTCGATTATATGAGTCATGTACTTACAACAAATTCGAATGGTGAATCCATCATTTAAATTTTTCTAGAAAAACTCAAAGCCATTTTACTTAACTTTTTTTTACACTCAACCTTTTACATTTAGTCTGCAACTATGCAGCATGTTCAGCTTGTACGCATGCAATTATGCTTTTTAAGTTGCACCTTTTCCTCAACCAAATAATCACAAAAAAATAAATTAGCACAAGTAAAATTCCGTACTGATATTTTTTTGGCAAGCGGGCGGTGGCCCTTGCAGTCGGCTTATGCAGGGCATAAGCCTCATTGCTTACGCATGCTACATTTGCTACTTGTAAATTCTTTGAGTCACATAAATAACAAAAGCCCCCATCTTTCGATGAGGGCTCTGTTTAATTTGCTTTACTGTGCTTTATAGCCTAGTATACTTTTACTAATCTGATTGTACGACCAAGGTCTTTTACAGTCAACTTAACTGTGTACACTGCTGGAGGCAACAAGCTGATATCGAAGTTTACTTCGTTTATTCCATCTGTTGATACACCGGCCTTAGTGCTGATTAAGCGTCCTGTGAAATCGCGCAACTCAATTATGTATGCTGATTCATCTATGCCCATAAATGCTACCGTGTATTTACCCATTGTTGGGTTTGGATATACGTTGAACATATTACGTGCAACTGCATTCGACTGATTGTATTCGTTTTTCAAACATGGTGATTTTGGACATGTCAACTGATTGTTGCGTTTTGTTCCAAGATTCCATGATGAGTTTATCATCGCTGCTGCATAACGTATTTGTGAGCGTGTGTATTTGCTTCCACATCCACCAAGTGCACTGTTACCTTCCATCAACACTTGTTCTACTGTCAATCCTTTTAATGGACCTGAATCCACTACAAGGTCTTTAAAGTTCACTGTGCTGTTTGGTGCTAAGTTGCCATCATATAAATCGAACTGTACGTTCAATGTTAATGTTGCTAACTGTGCTGCCAATCCATTGTTCAACGATGCTGCATTAGGATTAATGTAGCTTTGTGTTAATGCATTGGTATTTGGTTTCGATGGCAGGAAGTTTTTCACTGCTGTTGCGTTTGTTAATGTAATAGTGTTTCCGCCACTGCATCCTACTACCAATCCATTAGGGAATGCTGCACCAAAGTGTGTATCAAGATAATTTGACATAATGTCTTTGCCATCTTGTTTAAATGCATTGTAGTATGACTGTGAGTGACCTGTCATAAATCCATTGCATGTTAATGCTGCATCTACTATAGTAACATCACACATATTGCTGCATCCGCTGGCATCGGTAACTGTTACTTCATATTTGCCTGCACACAACTTGTCGATAGATGCCGTAATCTGACCTGTGCTCCATAAGTATGTGTATGGTGCAGTTCCACCTGTTGCTGTTACTGTTGCACTGCCTTCGCAGTTGCATGTTGCATCTTGCTTGGTAGTGTTGCATATCAATGGGTCAGGAGCGCAGATAGTAAACTTGCAGTATGAAGTACAACCATTAGCACCTGTTACAGTTACCTGGTAGTGTCCAGCAGTTAATCCCATGTTTACCTGTGTGGTAGCGCCATTGCTCCATGCATAAGTATATGGTGCAACACCATTGGCTACATTCACTACAAGGGCACCATCATTGCCACCGAAGCATGTGATTTTATGTACACGTTTCACTTCGCATACCATCAGGTTTGCTGAACCATTAACCACTACCATCGTAGTTGCTGTACAACCACGCTTATCGGTAACAGTTACAGTATACGTACCTGCGCATAAGCCGGTTGCTGTTGAGCCAACTGCTCCGTTGTTCCATAAGTAAGCGTATGGTTGTGTTCCGCCTGAACCATTTACTGTTGCAGTACCGTTACAGTTTCCGCAAGTAGCATCAGTGCTTCCACCATTTATTGCCATCAAT
>JADKFV010000024.1 GCA_016717325.1 Bacteroidota bacterium
GAAGCCATGATGTTATGGCCTAAAATAAAAGAATGGATTGGACGGACTAGCGAAGCACCAAACATTCAATCGTATGACCCGAAAGAAAAACGAATGGCAGAAGCGGTTATATTTTTACGTGAATTAAAAAGACAAAGAGCATTGAATGAGCAACAGTAAGAAAAAAATATCATTAGACGACATCTTCAATGATGATGAGTTTGGCTTGTTGGATTCAACTGCAAAAACTTCAAACGTAAAAACCGCAGACCAAAGGTTAGTAGATTCGTTTGAAGAAATAAATGCTTTCGTTGATAAAAACAACCGCGAACCAAATACATCAAGTATGTCGGAATACGGACTATTAGCTCGTTTGAAAAACATTAGAGAAAATGAGCAACAAAAAATTTCATTAAAGCCCTTCGACAGACATAATCTTTTAGGTGAAGTAGAAATGCCTAAAACCTCTATTGACGATATTTTAAATGATGATGAGTTTGGTTTGTTAGAACCCGACAGCGATTTATCTATTTTCAAGTACAAGCACATTTCAAAAGAAGAGGAAAGAGAAAAAGCGGATTTTATTGCACAAAGAAAACCTTTGAAAGAAGCAGAGTTTAAACCGTATGAAGCAATGTTTCAAAAAGTGCATCAAGAAATTAAAGAAGGGAAAAGACAAATCAAACCCTTTCACAACATTGAGAAAAACTTGCATGTTGGAAATTATTATTTGCTTGACGGAGTAATGCTATACCTCAAAGAAGCTAAACTTGAAAAAACAGTTTGGGAACAAAAATCAGGAGACCGAGAAAGAGTTGAAGGACGAACATTTACCATTTTTGAAAACGGAACATACAGCAATATGCTTTATCGTTCACTTGGAAAACAAATACAAAAAAGCGGAAAGTTGATTACAAATACTAACGAAGGAATCAACAACGAGCTTTATGTAAATGCAGGAATGGTGATGGAAGAAGATATTAAGACAGGTTGGATATATGTTTTAAAATCTAAGTCTAGTCATCCCGAAATTGCTGGAATCGAAAACTTATTTAAAATTGGTTTTTCTTCTACACACATTGACGAACGAATTAAAAATGCAAAGAATGAGGCGACCTACCTTTATGCGGAAGTGACTAAAGTTTCAAGTTATGTTTGTTACAACAGAAATGCGGACAAATTAGAACAATTACTTCATAGGTTCTTTGCCGAGGTTTGCCTAAATGTTGACATTGAAATTATTAAAGGAAAAAGAATTACACCAAGAGAATGGTTTGTTGTTCCATTTGAGGAAATTGAAAGGGCAATTGAACTAATATTAAATGAACAAATAGTAAATTATAAGTATGATAGACAGACTGAGAAAATCATACTCAAATAACCTGCCCACAGGTGTAAGCACATTTGCAAGCAACACAAGCCCAAGCACAAACCAAAGCTTGCAAAGAGCTTCCAACTTTCCCATGCAGTCAAAATCGAATTAAAAAAAGCTCCTCCCCTTCTGAAAATAAAAAATACGCAACCGCACAACCCAACAACAGACAAAAATCAGTTGCTAAACAGAAACTAAAACCATTGACAGCAAAGCGTTTCAACTACTCGGTGGACAGAAGGCCAGCTTATAACAGCGGGTTTTAGAAATTGGCGTTTCAGTGGTTAAATGAACATTTGTGCCTCGTATCAAGTTCAGTGGTGGCAGAAAGTTTTCGTCTCCGAAATCGCCAACTTCTTGTAGTTGCCAACGGTCAGGATGCAAAAAGAAAAATTTACTTTAGAAAGTTTTGACGACCGCAACGATTCCATAACGGTCACCATATACTATAATTGTCGCTTCTCGCAATTTAAAATACCCCAACAACAATTCCTCTTTCAAATTTAATTTCTGTAAATCGAGCTTGCAAACAAAAGCATCTATAAAGCTTACAATTTTTTCTGCATCGATGTTGCAACCTAAACTTGATATTTCCATTTGATGCCGGCAGCACTCAGCTATGTGATGCATATTTATTTTTTGCTAAGGTATGGCGCAGGTGTTATTGTAATTTTTATTTTTACCACATGTTGTTAACGTGCAGCAGTTGAGGAAATATTTTTTCACAGGCTGCCGTTATGGGCATTATTAATACTGATAGATTGAGTAAGATAATTTTCTTATTAACTGCATTTTGTTTTTTGCAATTTCTATTCGCACAGATAGACGAAAGTCATTGTCCAATTATTTTTCAAATAAACCGGACATTTTAAATGCAAAAAACTATATCCGTAAGGAGACAAAAGATTTTCACTGCACTATATAATTGCTTTTGGGTGTCAAGTTTTCTGCACCAAAAACTTGACATATTGTTTCTAAAACCTATCTTTGCAACTAAATGAAACTGGTACAAAAAATTCGAACTCAAATAAACAAGCTACCGGAAGGGGAAACCTTTGGCTATGCCGAATTGGGTATAGCCAAAGCAGATTATCAGTCGGCAGCAAAAGTGATGGAACGGCTGCAAAAAAAAGGCATCATCAAAAAAACTTCAAAAGGCATTTTTTACAAACCCGAACAAACAAAGTTTGGTGAATTAAAACCCAACGAAGCTGAATTGTTGAAACCCTATTTATTTGATAAAGGCAAACGCATTGCTTACATCACTGGTTATGCCTTGTATAACCGATCAGGGCTAACCACCCAAATGGCTTTCAGATACAGCATAGCCAGCCGCAGCAAACGCATCAGCATAAACAGGGGAACCATTAAAGCAAAACCCGTAAAAAGCTATGCCGAAGTAACCGATGAAAATTATGAACTACTTGGTTTTTTAGATGCTATGAAAGATTTAAAAAAAAATACCCGATACCGATACAAAAACATGTAGCCATACTAAGCGGAAAAATAAAAAACCTAAACACAAAGCAGGCAAAAGAAATGGTGGATTATGCAATGCTGTATCCTCCAAGGGTAAGGGCATTGCTGGGAGCTATTTTAGAAAAGCAAGGCAGAACACCGAAATTAATAAAACTTAAAGAGAGTATAAATCCGTTGAGCCAATATAAATTGGGAGTGAGCAAAAGTATTTTATCAACCGCACCCAATTGGAATATCAAATGAATTTGCACAACGACATACCTGTTTTTAGAGAGCTGATAAAAACAGCATCGCACAATTTGCCTTTGCCAATCAAGGAAGAATTTGTAGAAAAGGACTACTGGATAACGCTGTTGTTGCATCGTTTGGCAAAATCAAAATATGCAGCCGAAACAGTTTTTAAAGGCGGTACTTCATTGTCAAAGGGGTTTGGTTTAATCCAACGGTTTTCGGAAGATGTGGATATTGCGATTATCAACAACGGTAAAAAAACGGGCAATGAAATAAAAACCATTATCAGAATGGTAGAAAAAGAAATGACAACCGATTTGAAAGAAACACAAATGGAAGGAGTTACCAGTAAAGGTTCAAAGTTTCGCAAATCGGTATTTGAATACCCGGGCATTGATGCCAATAGCAAAAATAACAAGCTGATTGTGGAAGTAAATTCATTTTCCAATCCGTTCCCGTTTCAGCCACTTACTATAAAAAGTTTTGTATATGATTTCCTGATTCAATCGGGTAATGAAAAGTTTGTTGAACAATACGGACTGCAACCATTTATGGTGAATGTACTAAACAAGGAACAAACACTGTTGGAGAAATTGGTTTCGCTTGTTCGTTTTTCTTTTGAAGAAAATGCTACAGGAAGTATCTCGAAAAAAATCAGGCATTTTTATGATTTGTATTTTCTGATGAATGATGCAGCGTGTGCTGCTTTTATTAAGTCGGCAAAATTTAAAAACAGTTTAATGAAATACTGAAACACGACAGAGAAATGTTTGATGAACCAAAAGGCTGGCAAACAAAATCGGTTGCTGATTCTCCTTTGCTTACCGATTTTGAAAACCTGTGGAAACAATTGAAAAGTATTTACAATTCAGAAATTTCATCATTGGCATTTGTTGAAATTCCGGCTGAAAAGAAAGTGGCGGATGAATTCAAAAAACTAATGAAACTTATTTAATTTGAGAATGATTGATTAATACTATAACCGAACCAAAATCAATTGTCCTACAACTGAAAACACTTCCATCGTCTGACACATATTTCGGTGCAACAGGTTGCGGAAAAAGTTTCACCATGCTTTACCTCACAAGGTTGTTGATCATCCTGCAAAAGTCAAAAGAGTGCGTCTGCCCAAACTCACAACATCCGACACCGCCAGAAAAAGGTTTTCGATAGATGTTGTTTCTTGCTTTGTCTCACTTGATGCAAGATGTAAGTGCATGCAAAACATTTTTTTTTTGACTATAGCACACACACGTTGTAATTTTTATTTTTACCGCATGCTGTTAGCGTGCAACTGTTGAGGAAATGGTTTTTTCACAGGCTGAGGTTAACGACAAAACCCCGAACGAATTTTTCGCTACTTTTTAAATCAGGACTACAAGCATATTTCTATAAAGTTAATTTGGAAAGCAAAAATTAATGTATTTACTTTGTAATTACAATATATAGACAATGAATATAGCCGTTATACCAATTGGTAATTCCAAAGGAATAAGACTTGCAAAATCAATACTTGAAAAATACAATATCAAAGACGCAGTTGAACTGGTTTTAGAAAAGGGATATATTATCATCAAGCCAACAAGTACGCCCAGAAAAGGTTGGGAAAAAGCATTTAAAAAAATGCATGAAAATGGAGACGACAAACTTTTAATGTCAGACATTTTTGAAGACGAAAATCTTGATGAATGGAATTAAAGCAGTATCAAATAGTTTTAGTCAATTTGGACCCGCCACAAGGAAGTGAAATTAAAAAGACACGACCGTGTGTAATTATTTCGCCAAACGAAATGAATAAGTATTTGCAGACAATTGTTGTTGCACCAATGACAACCTCTTCAAGACCATATCCGACAAGAGTAGAAGTAAAACATAATAAGACAAAAGGCTGGGTAGTATTGGACCAAATAAGGTGTGTTGACAGAACAAGAATTGTAAAAGCATATGACAGTTTAACTGAAAAAGAAATTACAAAAGTAAAAGAAGTAATCCGAGAAACTTATGTTGACTGATGGGAACACGCAGGAAGTGTGTTAGGGTTCAGTTGCTAACAGCACCTACCCAAAATTGGCGGTACAGTGCTCCGCAGGCACATTTGTGGTTAATCAAACATTGGTTTTTCAAATTGGCCAATATTTAATATTGACGATTAAGTGTTATTAAAATAAAGTTAGTTTAGCCATTTATTAAAACACGATTCATTTTAAAAGTTTATGATTGCAATGTTTTAGATTCTATTCTACCAACATTGTAGAATATTAATTAAATACTATATTTGCCGCACTTAAACAAAAATAATGCTGATATGATTTTACAAATAGCAAGCAATTCGATCGACACTTTACAAAAAATCCAAGCAACGGTTGAAGATTCGCTTCAAAAAAATAAAGTTGTTGAAACCGTTTCTAAACTTAAGGGTGAAGAAGTTTTACATTTCTTAGTCATTGTTAGTATCATCTTAATTGCGTCCAGATTTTTAGGAGAAGTGTTCCGTAAACTTAAGCAACCAGTTGTTGTGGGTGAGATTTTAGCAGGCATAATAATTGGACCTTCATTGTTAGGCACTTTTTATCCTGACTTTTTTTATGATACTTTTATTGCTGATAAACGAGCCTTTGGCGCTTTTGATGGTTTAGCAAATATTGGTGTAATACTTTTAATGTTTGTAGCCGGTATGGAGGTCGATTTAAAACAAATCAGGGAACAAGGTAAGCAGGCATCTATTATTAGTCTGGCTGGCATCGCCTTTCCGTTTGCTTTAGGATTTTCCGTTATCTGGTTTTTTCATGATTACATCCTATCCACACCCAGCGAAAATAAATTAGTGGCGGCAATGTTTTTTGGGACAGCACTCTCCATTACAGCACTTGCTGTAATAGTGAAAGTATTGTTTGACTTAAAAATGATTCGCACCAGAGTTGGTGGTTTGGTTTTGACGGCAGCAATGGTTGATGATTTTCTAGGCTGGATTTTATTCTCAATTATTTTACAAATGATGAACTCATCCAGAAGTGAAGGTTCTCCGGGAGCAATTTTTGTAGTGCTTTTGTTTGCGATTTTTATGGTAACTATCGGACGCTGGGTAGTGGATAAAATTTTGGCATTTACTTCAAGATTCTTATCCCCTCCCGGAGGTATCATTACCGTTGGAATTTGCCTGTGCTTGCTTGGTGCGGTTTTTACAGAATATTTAGGTATTCGAGGTGTTTTTGGGGCATTTTTAATTGGTGTGGCTGTTGGTGATTCCAAACATTTTTCAGAAACTACTCAACATGTATTACAACAGTTTATTATCAATATCATCGCTCCATTGTTCTTTGCTTCGGTTGGCTTACGTGTGAACTTTGTAACCAATTTTGATTTGCAAGTTGTACTTATAATTCTTACTATAGCTTGTATTGCAAAAATTGTTGGCGCTGGTGTTGGAAGCCGTTTAAGCGGTCTTGGTAAAAACGAAAGTATGGCCATTGCATTTGGAATGAATGCACGTGGCTCACAAGAAATTGTTTTGGGTTTAATTGCATTGCAAGCAGGAATTATTGATGAAAAAGTTTTTGTTGCATTAGTAGTAATGACCATGGTAACTATTTTAATTGCCGGTCCATTGATGAAACACTATATGGAAAAACACTTAAAAGAGGGTAATTTGATACCGCTTGAAAAGTAAGAATTTGAACATTCAAGATAATACCAATTTTAGTAGAAATCAAATTTTGAATCAACTTACCACAATGTGGAATCAAATTGAGAAATAATAATCTTAATGGGTCTCAACTATTATGATGGTGTGTTTGGAACATATATTCTTGCATGAGCGATTGACAAAGCATACTTATATTCTTATACAAGCGTTTACGCATTGCGTTACCGTCACATTGTAATCGTTTGCCAGCAATTATATTAAAAAACAACAAATGCATAGACAAACAAACAGATATGCTCTCAGGCAGCGGGCGATTAGAAATATTAAATAGTGAAGCTATTATAAAGTTACCCCGCAGAGGATATTTTATCAAGTAAATTATATATGCACCTCGCTCAGTTTATTTTTAAAACAATATTTACCTAAACTATTATTTTGGGCAACGGAACTTATATTCAGGAATTAAAATAAATGTATTAAAAATCTTATTTCGTTATAGAGAATTGAAACAAGATGCATCAACTACAATTATAAATTACAATTAATAAACAATAGCAACCATGGAACTAACAAACAACAACATTTTCAGTAGCGATGTTGCAATCTAAACTTGATATTTCCATTTGATGTCTACAGCCCTCAGCTATGTGATGCATAACTATTTTTTTTGCTAAGGTATGTCAATGGTGTTGTTGCAATTTTTATTTTTACCACTTGTTCTTGATGTGTAACTGAATGTGGCTGGAAAATTTAGCAGTTTGTAAATATAGTTTTTGAGATTGAAAATTGCAAACATGAACTGAAACGGAATCAGGCTCTGCTGAGGAGCAACCTGCCAGGGATAAGTTCATGCCGATGGAATATCGTGCTTTAACGGACGCATCAATTTGCGTCCGTTTTTTTTGTTGCCTGTAAGAAGTTGATATTCTTGAGGCTCCATGCCTAAAAAAACCTTATGCTGCGGCAAATTCATGTGGTGTTAGTTGATTTAATGATTGATGCGGGCGCTTGGTATTATATTCTTCAATCCAGTTATTTGTTATTTCCTGTGCATGTTTAATGTTTTTAAATAAGTATGCATCCAATATATCTTCACGATAGGTGCGATTGAACCGTTCAACAATGGCATTTTGTTGTGGTGCTCCTTTTCAATTTTACTCCAATTTATTTTTTTGTTATGCAACCAAAGCTGAAATGCTTTCGAGGTAAATTCAGGTCCGTTGTCAGTGCGGATACTTATTGGCTTTCCGTGTATTTCAATGCGTTGTTCTAAAACTCAATAACACTCTTTGCTGTGATGCTGTGTGCTACACGGATGCCTAAGCATTCGCGGTTATATTGCTCTACAATATTCAATGTGCGTATTCTTCTTCCATCAATTAAGGCATCGCTCATAAAAATCCATACCCCACTCTATGTTACGTGCTAGTGGTACTGCAATTGGATTCTGGGTTGTCTTTTACTCCACGTTTTAATTTTTGGTTAATGCAAATCCATATCGCTCGTACACTCTGCGTATGCGACTGCTGCCTATTGCTGGCTGTTGTTTTTGAATTAACCGGATGACTTTCATTCTTCCTTTTCTGCTGAAGCCAATGGTTTGTTCTATGACTTGTTTTAACTGTTCATCTTTGTCTGGCATCAGCTTGCGATAGTACTTGTTGTTGCGTGAGCACTTTAAAATTTTGCACGCCTGCGTGCGGCTTAATTGTCTTTCTTCAATGAGATAAGATAAGCATTGCTCTTTGCAGGCAGGCGTTAAAACTTTTTTTCGAGCAAGTCTTTCACTGCGTCATGCTCTAAACTCAAGTTGGCATACATTTTTTTTAACCGCGCATTTTCGTATTCCAAATCCTTTAATCGCTTGAGCTCGTCTACTTGCATTCCGCCATAGCGTTTCTTCCAACTGTAAAATGTCTGATCAGCTATGTTGTGCTTTCGACATATCTCCGTTACTTTTAATCCTTGTTCCTGCTCTTTCAGGATTCCGATAATTTGTGATTCTGTGTGTCTGATTTTTTTCATTTCTGATTTTTTTGAGAAAGTTAAAATTATTTATTCTATTTTTAATATGCTCAAATTTTACAGCCTAGTACCGCAGCAATATATTTTAACAATACAAAACACTAGAAGAAAATGAAAGTTTGTTTAAATTCTATAATGATATTTTGTAGCATTCTGATGAATTTGCAGTACGAATTAAATGCTCAAAATGACTCAATTACTAAATCAAAATTTGTAGACAATCGAGATAGCAATGTTTATGAAACGATAATAATTGGAGGGAAGCAGTGGTTGTTGCAAAACTTAAATATTAAGACAGAAAAGAGTTGGTGTGAGAAATGTGAAATTTATGGACGTTTATATTCATATGAAGATGCAAAAATGGCTTGCCCTCCTGGTTGGCACATTCCTACACTTGAAGAATGGAAGAAACTAGTATTTGATTTAGGCGGAGAAGAATTAATTAAAAATAGAATGAAATTTAACAAAGGTTGGTTATATTCAAAAGTCCCAATTACAAACGCATGTGCTTTTAATGCTATTGCGACACCATATGTCACAGTAGATGGGAAAATTAGAAAAACAGGTAGCCATGATACTTGGTGGACTTCTACATTAGCTCTTGAACCTGCAAATTGGACTTATCGAATTACATACAACAACGATAAAATTGAATGTTGGGGTTTTTACAAAGTAAGTGGATTTTCAGTAAGATGTATAAAGGACTAGCTTTATAATAATTTTACTGCCATTAGCATTGGTATTATGAGAGTGGGCGATTAGTCATTTAAGAGAGTTGAGAACAGCGAAAATATATTTATATTTAAGTTGGTTAATTGTTTTGAAACTATCATCTTCGTCAAGCCCGAAAAGCCTTTTGCGGGAATTACACACCCGTTCATCCGGCATATTCAACTTCATACTTTTGTTCATCTCAAAAACTTTTTTTTGACACTTAATTCGTATCTTTGAGCTATGAACTGCGAAGTATTCATAAACACTATTAAAGACAAAAAGGAGTGAATAAAAAATCAAAACATATACCACTTGACTTTGTGATTGACAAACTCACAAACTCTATTGAAAACACTTCAACTGGGGAGGTGTTTGACACGGAAGTTGTGCGATTGACTTTGAGAGATGTTAACCAAATCAAGAAAGTTGATTGGCAATTTGATTGGGTAAAGGAGATTAAGGACAAGACCAAAGAAGTTTATAAACTCACGACAGCAAACAACCCGACAATTATTCAAGGACTCATCAGCATTGAAGATAAGCAAGACCATGTGTTCATGCACCTTATTGAAAGTGCAAAGTTCAATAAGAATAAAGACAAAGTTTATTTAGGTGTTCCAGGAAATCTCGTTGCTTATGCTTGCAAGGTTTCGGTCGACAAAGGTTTTCAGGGCTTCCTTGCTTTTGACGCTAAGACAGCGTTAATCAAACACTATCAAGAATCACTTTACGCTACACATTTTCGTGGACTAAGAATGTTCATTGAAACCAATGCAGCGTTGAGATTAATTTCACAATACTTTAAATCATAAACAAAATGGGACTAATCAGAGAACCAAAAAATGTTGACTTCACAGTTGAATCAAAACCTTGGACAGAAGTTGAACTTCGTGACTTCAGAAAGTTGATGGCCGAACTGAAAGCTAAAAACGCTAAACGGAAAGTTTCTCAAAAAAGTGGGGCAAGCAATGGGCTAACTTCGAAAAAGAAGGTTGTTTTGTAACTCAAACTTTTGTGCTCCGCATGAAATAATTTACTCCCGCTAACATAAAAGACCTCTTGTACACTAAGTGCAAACGATGAAGCCCATGTTGCATTGCCTGCTGCGACCGTTGTATCGAAAAAACCTTCGGTTGAGCCTTTAGTGAGCACTCCCGAATAGTTCACATATATTGAGCAGAAACTTTTGCTATGGGGTTTGCGAAACGTTGATTGGGGATAAGCTATGAGCATAATGATTAGTTGACCTTTTAGTAATTTTAATTGCCAAGTCAACTTTTATTCTTTCATATTTAAATTTTGTTAAATCGAGACTGCATACAAATACTTCGATAAATCGTACAACCTGATACATATCGATGTTGCAATCTAATTTTATGTTTCTTCTTGGTTTCAGCCGCCCTCAGCTATGTGATGCATATTTATTTTTTTGCTAAGTTGTGTCAACGGTGTGGTTGTAATTTTTATTTTTACCACATGTTGTTAACGTGCAGCAGTTGAGGAAGTGGTTGTTTCATAGGCTGACGTATGCGGTAATGTTTTTACAGCACTTCACATCAATCAACGAGCTAATAAACTGACTTTATGCTGTTTAGACTTGCGGTGAATAATTTTTATATTCACCGCTTTTATGCGGTGAATAATGTTTATATTTGCCGCAACAATAACTTTATCCAGTGGCAAAATACATTTACGATTATAAAAATTGGACAAGCTTTACTTGGCGCGAAACCGACATTAATGCAATATTTGGAGAAGCCCGCAACCTACAAGGTAAAATTATTGGACAGATGAATTCGCTTGGTTTTGCAACCAAAGAAGAAGCAAATCTTTATACACTAACACTTGATATTATTAAATCGTCTGAAATTGAAGGAGAAAAGCTAGACTATGACCAAGTTCGTTCATCTATTGCGAGAAGACTGGGCATTAACATAGCTGGACTTGTTCCTGCAAATAGAAATGTAGAAGGCATTGTTGAAATGATGCTTGACGCCACTCAAAATTATCAGAAGCCTTTGACAAACAAACGGCTGTTTGGATGGCATTCGGCACTTTTTCCGGCAGGACATAGCGGGATGCATAAAATTGAAGTTGGTCGCTATCGAACTGGTGAGATGCAAATTGTTTCTGGAGCAATGGGTAAAGAAAAAGTTCATTATGAAGCAGTTCCTGCAAGCAAAGTTAAAGAAGAAATGGACAAGTTTTTGAAATGGTTCAACGAGAAAAATAA
This sequence comes from Bacteroidota bacterium, assembly GCA_016717325.1. Taxonomy (GTDB): domain Bacteria; phylum Bacteroidota; class Bacteroidia; order AKYH767-A; family OLB10; genus JADKFV01. The sequence continues at coordinate 11,677 of JADKFV010000024.1, forward strand.
AATTGACCCGGTTCTAAAATCTGCAATCGGTCATTTTTGGTTTATCATTATACATCCCTTTGACGATGGAAACGGAAGAATAGCAAGAGCGATTTCCGATTTAATGCTTGCACGTGCTGACGGAACAACTGAACGCTATTATAGTATGTCAAGTCAAATATTGGTTGAACGAAAACAGTATTATGATATTTTACAACGGGTTCAGCATAGCAATGGTGACATTACAGACTGGTTAGAATGGTTTCTGCATTGCCTTAAAAACGCACTTTTGACAACCGAATCCACCTTGAAAAAAATATTACGGAAGACTGAGTTTTGGAAAATTCACGAAAACACAGAGTTTAATGAACGTCAGAGATTAGTACTAAACAAACTTTTTGATGGATTTGACGGAAAATTGAAATCATCAAAGTGGGCAACGATTGCTAAGTGCTCAACAGACACTGCATTGCGTGACATAAAAGAATTAATTGACAAGGGTATATTACAACAAGAGAAACAAGGCGGACGCAGTACTAACTATGAACTGGCAGACTTCCAAAAGTAACACTATCGCCAACAGCTTGCAAAACAAAATGCGGGCGCTATCACTTTTCGGACTTTTCTTTTCTTCATCTTTTGGTTCTCAATCCAAACGTAGTATCTTTTAATCCCCGCACTTCGTTTGCACACAAACCGTCAGGATGTGAAAAAACCATTTTTGAAAATTTTGGCGGTCGAAACATTTCTGTAACGGTAACAATATACGATATGTAGAGCTTTTACCTCTCAAATAAATCACGCCAACAACTCCTCTCCAAATTTCAATTTCACGAAATCGAGTTTGCAAATAAAAGCATCAATAAAGCGTACAACATTTTCAGTATCGATGTTGAAATCTAAACTTGATATTTCCATTTGATGTCTACAGCCCTCAGCTATGTGATGCATAACTATTTTTTGCTAAGGTATGTCAATGGTGTTGTTGCAATTTTTATTTTTACCACTTGCTATTAACATGCAGTTGTAGAGGAAGTGGTTGTTTCAAGGCTGACATTAGTGGAAACTCTTATGGCACAGCAACTTCAAACATTTGGAATTCTAATGAGCATTTATTTCTTAGACAAATGATTAAAAATATTCGGTTTTGATTTGCGTGGTCATTTCGGTGATTTTAATAGTAATAGCAACATCAGTTTATCCTGGTGGCTCGTTGCTTGACAAAATTCTGTGGGCTTTGGCTGGTCAAAAAATTTTATTAGCAATTTGTTTGAGGCAAAAGCGTTAAATGGTTTAGAAAACCCTGGTAGAATTTGGGCAATTCTTGGAATGGGATTCCAGTCGGTTGGATATGGTGTTTTTTTTATAAATATGTCGAAAAAGATTTCATTAAAAGTATGGGCAAACGTTTTAAGATATATAGGATTAACCAATATTTTTTTTATTTTCTTAATTGCAACTCCCTCATGACCTAGGAACAATTTCAATTGTTTTAACATTGTTTGGACTATTTATAATTACTTTCTTTATCCTAAAGTCAAAACTACATTTACTTAAATTTTGCTGTATTTTATGCTTATCGACTTATTACTGTTTCTTTTCCTTTATGGCTTTAGTTATTTGGAATTAGCCTTTAATGCAGAAAGTATATTCTATTAGTTCAATACTATTAGTACTAGGACTGGAATATTTTACAAAATATGAAGACTTTGTACATATTAAAACAAGTGAATAACGATAAGCAACGAACCGCTAACATTTAGCCGTATAGACGAAAGCCCCCGGGCGAGTTGAAAACGAGGGGCTTTTGACAATTAGGCCTACCCTGTATTCTCTTACGGGGTGTTCAGCGACACTTGCGGCTTGGTACGGAGTTTAATGGGGGTTTCCTTAGGTGTGCTAGTAAAGCAATTTCGTTTTTTGCGATTGTTTAACTATGAGTGTATACGATTTGTGGCGCTTTTAGCTCTTTAAAATACCACGACAACTATTTTTTTTCAAATTTCAATTTCACTAAATCTAGCTTGCAAACAAAAGCATCAATAAAGCGTAATGGATAGTGTTCCATAGTTCGAAAATCGTACGAGCTATAATCTACCTGATTTCTATGGCTTGTGATATTTGATGCATGCAAATATTTTTTTTACTGAATATTTCGGAGCATACTGACCCACCCATTTCGGAGCAAGCTGACCTACCCAAAAGGGGAGATAAAATGCATGAAAAAGGATTGATTTGTTGTAAAAAAACAAATGCGATATTTGCAACATGACCAAAATAAAATTCTGCTTTACTTTTCTTTTTTTCTGTTGTGTTGCACTTACAAATGCACAGCAATCGCATATTGACAGTTTGAAACAGCAACTGATAGTAGCAACAACAGACAGTGTGAAAATTGGTTTAGTGCTTCAAATTAGCAATGCATATTCTAACACCAATGTTGATTCAATGGTGTTGTACTCTAAGAAATCAATCGATTTATTACGTAATATTTTAGCAACAGAAAATGCAGATAGTGTTAAAGTGCAAATCTTATGGTACATAAGTGACGTGTATCAATATGTGAGCAATGATTCGATGGTATTTTATTCGCAGCAAGCGTTGCTGCTTTGTATTAAAAACAGAAACAGTTTTCCTGCCGGCACTGAAGCACAGGCATTGTCACATCTTGCGGGTTCATTGTGGTGGGCAGGTAATTATCCTGATGCTAAGGAAACTTATTTTAAAGCATTGCAAATAGCCGAAACGCTTGCCGACACAATGCTTATAGGGAATATTTACAACGGTATAGCAATGGTAAACAGAAATGCAGGAAATTACCGCGAGGCCATAAACTATTATACAAAAGCAGAAAATTTAACGAATTCTATTCCCGACAACGATGTAATAAATGCGCTTTTAGTTGATAAGGGGAAATCCTACGAACAACTTGGAATCCTGGATTCTGCATACACCTATGTTCAGGAAGCTCTTGCTATGAATTTCAGAAAATTTCAAGGCAAAAATGTTTATGGAGGAGGATTACATTCAACAATGGGAATTATATATTCCAAGATGGGTAAAGAACAACTGGCAGTTGAATTTTTCAGGCAATCATTTCAATTAAGTTCAGAAGTAAATAACATGCGGATACTTGCCCGTGGCTATTGCGAATTTGCCGAACATTTTGACCGCTTCCATCAGCGGGATTCAGCCATTTACTATGCCACAAAAGGTTTAGTGATTGACAGGCAATTCAATCTTTTGGTTCAGCAACTGCAAGCCAGCACTTTATTGACAAAACTTTACAAACAGGAAAATAAAATTGATAGCGCGTTCAAGTATCAACAACTAATGATTGAAACAAGAGATAGTGTTTTCAGTCGTGAAAAGATCATCCGCTTGCAAACACTTGAGTTTAATGAACAGTTAAGACAACAAGAGTTAGCAGCAGAAAAAACAAAGTCTGAAGAAGAACGAAAACAAAATATTCAATACGCATTAATCGCAATCGGACTTGTTACCCTTATAATCCTATTCCTTTTTCTTAGCCGAAGTTTTATTACCAACACCAAACTGATTTCTTTTTTTGGAGTGATTGCTTTGTTACTTGTTTTTGAATTTCTCAATCTATTACTGCATCCATTCTTAGAAAGAATTACTCATCACTCACCTATCTTAATGTTGATTGCGTTAGTTTGTATAGCGGCTTTGCTTGTGCCTCTACATCACAAATTAGAAAAGTGGGCAACGGTAAAACTGGTGGAGAAAAACATGGCAACAAGATTGGCGAAAGCTAAGAAGACGATTGAACAGTTAGAAGATAATGCACATAACACGAATGACGGTAGCACGAATGCTTAACAGCACCTGCAAGAAATTGGCGGTTCTGTGGTTAAATGAGCATTCGTGCTTCGTATCAAGTTCAGTGCTGGCAGACAGTTTTCGTCTCCGAAATCGCCAACTTCTTAAACCCACAAAACATTATGCATTATATAAAATAAGAACCCAATGAAAAAGAGAAAACACCAATTCACCGAATAAAATTGTATACAGGAATTACGCTCTGTATTATTATGACATCTTGGAATGGGCATGCGAATAATGGTGATAAACAAAACGTAATAAAAGAAGAGAAAGCAATTCAATTTCCAAATTTAAACAAACAGATAAGTGGCGTTATACCGAGTATACTTCAAGACAGTAAAGGCAATATTTGGTTTGGCACTCAAAATGGTGCGTTTAAACTATCTGGCGATTCATTAATTCATATTGATGGTTTTAAAAGTGAATCAGGAAAAGGAGTCACCATAGAAGACATTGCAGAAGATAAAGATGGAAGAATTTGGTTTGCGCATCATGCTGGTATTAGCAGTATTGATGGTACATCAGTGAAAAATTATTACAAATCAGATGGCTTAATAAGTAATAGTACCTGGTGCATAGAGACGGATGTCAATGGCCATGTTTGGATTGGAACAATAGAAGGGGCTTGCATATTTGATGGACAAAGGTTCACTAAATTCGAACTGCCCGAAGGGAAGATAGATACAACACTTGCTATATCAAGTACAAAAATGGTTCATAGTATTCTTGAAGATAGTAAGGGGACAATGTGGTTCAGTACCAATGCAGGTCTATTTTCATATACAAATAAAAAGTTAAAGAATGTTTCTGACGAAGTGGGTATTCCAACCAATTTTGTTTGCAAAATAGTTGAAGACAAAAAAGGTGGATTCTGGGTTTCGACTTCAATCGGTCTTTTTTATCTCAAAGAGAATATCCTTACCAATATTTCAAAAATGCATTTTGAAGAAAGTAAAGGAACCGGCAGTATAATTGTGGATGCTAAAGGTGATATTTGGTTTAATTGCTCTCGTAGTATATACCGTTTAAGTGGTGAGAAACTCACTGAATATAGAATAGAAGAAGGAAACTATGGTCCGCTGACTTTTCAAATTTACGAAGACCAGCAAAATCGAATTTGGTTTGTGGGGTTTGGAGGAGCATACCGTTACGAAAATGACAGATTTATAAATGTAACAAAAAATGGACCCTGGTAAAAAATACGAACGCATCACAGACCTACAAGAAATTCGCGGTTCATTGTTTAATTGAAGCTTTGCGCTTAGTATCAAATTAAGTGCTGGCAAACGGTTTACGTCTCCGAAATCGCCAACTTCTTGTAGCTACAAAACATCAGGATATAAAAAAAGACATTTTTAAAAATTTTGGTGGCCGAAGCGATTCCATAACTATGACCATATACGATTTGTGCCTTTTGTTGTTTAAAATACCACGACAGCAATTCCTCTTCCAAATTTCAATTTTACTAAATCGAGCTTGCAAACAAAAGCATCAATAAAGCGTACAACTTTTTCAGTATCGATGTTGAAATCTAAACTTGATATTTCTTTTTGATGCAGGCAGCCCTCAGCTATGTGATGCATATTTATTTTTTTTGCTATGGTATGGCAATGGTGTCGATGTAATTTTTATTTTTACCACATGTTATAAATGTGCAAATATTGAGGAAATGGTTTTTTCACAGACAGACGTTATGTGCAATGCTAACCGCTACTCCAAACGACATCAGCAATACTAACGGATAGAATTAAAAAATGAAAGCAACAAATAGCGAATGACTATCACATACAAACTTATTCTTTTTCTTTTCATAGCCACAAGTTTGCAAAGCACGGCAACTCCGCTTGCAGGTAATTACACTATTGGTGGCATTAGTCCTGATTACACAACCATTAATGAAGCGATAGCTGCCTTGGATTCGAACGGAGTGAGTGCGGCTGTTATCTTTAATATAAGAGATGGTATTTATTATGAAGGCTTAATCATCAATACCATTACTGGAGCATCAACTGCCAACACGATAATTTTTCAAAGTGAAAGCCACGATAGCACAGCCGTTGAAATAAATTTTACTACAACATCCACACAACACAGTGGTGTTTTTCTTAACCTGGCAAAATACATCAGGTTTCATCAATTGTACATCCATCAGCCGCCTTCAATCTATAACATTGCAGTTATTTTTGTCAATCGCGGAAATTATTTAAGTATCACTAATTGCATTATCAGTGGTGCAGGTTCCCAGACTGACCATTTAATTCAAGGTTGCAGTGACACAGGAATGGTAATACGAAATTGTATCCTTTCGGGAGGAACTGATGGTGTATATTTATCAGCTAACGGTGCAAACGCATATAGCATGATTGTCGAAAAGAATCATTTCTTGAATATTGCGTACGATATGCTTTCATTAAATTTATGTTACAATGCCATTATCAACAACAATACATTTGACGGAACAAGTACTTTTACAATACGAGGCATCATGCTTCAATACTGCTATGAAACACAAATATTCGACAACACAATTACCTTGTTAAATGTACCACTGAATTCATGTGGCATTCAAATTATTTCTTCAAACGGAATAATAAGCAATCACTCGAAAGTATTTAATAACCTTATAAGTGTTACAGCTGCACCATTTAATAATATTGCGTATGCATTGAGATGCAGCAGCACGAAGAACTATGATTTTTGTTTCAACAATATCAGTATGTATGGGGGCAGCTCTACCGTAAATGGTTTTGCTATGTATATTGACGGCAGCAATTATGGCAATGATTCTCTTTTAATTTTAAATAACATTATTGCCCGCTTTGATAATAATCCAAACTCTTCAATAATAAGAACTGATTTAACAGGACCAAATGTGAGAAGCGATTATAATTTAATTTATTCTGCTTATGGTAATATAACTCCTGCATACAGCACCTTTGCACAATATCAAGCCGGTACTTTACGCGATTCAAATTCCATAGCGCTTGACCCGCTATTTGTTTCAACTTCAGATTTGTATGCCAATGCCACACAAATAAACAATGCAGCAACACCGGTAAATTATGTGAGTGCAGATATAGTGGGTAATATCAGAAATAGTACACATCCAACTATTGGTGCTTATGAAGTGCCGTCAGCACCTGTCGCAATCAATACAATTAAAAATATTTCTGCTTGCGAAAACACAACAATCACATTACCTGCAAACTTTTATGGAACATCACCCCTTACATATCAATGGTATAAAAATGGAAGCGTCTTATTAAACGATACATTGCCAACATTCAATATTATTACCGCGCTGATAGCAGATAGCGGAACCTATCAATGTATTGCAACAAATAGTTTGGGAAGTGATACGGCAGCATTCTTTGTTATTATAAATGCTCTGCCCAACACCCTTGTCACACAGATAAATGATACACTTATAGCAAACCTTTCCAACGCGGCTTATCAATGGATAGATTGTGTTAACAACAGCGCAATTGCCAATGCATCAAACCAAATATTTGCACCTTCAATAAATGGAAATTATGCAGTTGTAGTTTCGCAAAATGGTTGTGCCGATACCTCCAATTGTTTCAATGTGTTTGTAACCGGAATAGAATCTTACATCAAACCATTGACAAATGATTTCGACATTTATCCCAATCCTGCATCTGGCATTTTGATAATACATTGTAAAACATGCTATGAACAACCTTCAACGATTCGGATATTAGATGTTTTAGGCAACGAGGTTTATAACTCTGCGAGAGATATATCAGCCACAATGAACAATCTATTGAACATTGACATTAAAAGTTTATCAACAGGAATTTACTTTGTAAATATTGGTCATGAGGTGAGTATGTTTGTAAAGAAATAATACTGCGTGAACACAACAGCACATGAACATAAAAAAGATAACAAAATTTTTAAAATAGGGCATTGAGAACAAGTACAAACAGTTGAACTACTACGGTAACATTTGAACAGGCACGAACAGTTGAACACGGCATGCATAAAACAGGCTCATTACTTTGTAATGCCTTCTATTTTTAAAAACTTCGTTAATCCTGATTTCCGTTAGTTAGCTGCAAATTTTTTAGCACCCTGCAAACTTGAAACTTTTGTGGTTTGAACGAACATTTTGGAAATTATTTGGGAACACAACCGACAACGCTTAGAATGCCTACGCTAAAAAAATAAATTTGTTAAAAATGCGCACCCACTTCAAAGTACAAAAAACATTTTCACAAAATTGAAGGGGAAATATATAACTTTGCTGGGTAGCTATACCACCAACAAAAATAGCACAACAAACAAATAAATTAATAACCAATTATGGAGGCATCCCTCAAATACACAATGAAAAAACAGTACACAACATTTGTAATTGCTTTATTGAGCTTGAACACATTTGCACAAGCACCCAACTGGCAATGGGCAAAATTGGCAGGAGGGATTGGTTATGATTATGGCCAAAGTATAGCTGTGGACATAAACGGTAACAGCTACGTTACAGGAAATTTTAGCAGCCCAACCATTACCTTTGGTGCTACCACATTAAACAATGCCGGTTTAAAAGATATGTATGTTGTAAAATATGATTCGAGCGGGAATGTAGTTTGGGCAAAATCTGCAGGCGGAATTGATGAGGATTTTGGCTACAGCATAAGTGTTGACATCAACGGCAACAGCTATATTACTGGTTGGTTCCGTAGCCCAACTATTACCTTTGGCCCAACCACTTTAACCAACGCGGGAAATGATGATATATACATCGTAAAATATGATACAAACGGAAATATAGTTTGGGCAAATTCTGCAGGAGGGAGTGATGATGACCGTGGATATGGTATAACCGTGGACGCTTTCGGGAACAGTTATCTAACAGGTCCTTTCGTTAGCCCAACCATTACCTTTGGTACCACCACTTTGATACATGTGTTTGGTACTGATGTATATGTAGTAAAATACGATGCAAACGGCAATCCTGTTTGGGCAAATGCTGCAGCAGGGACAGGAGGTTCAGGTATGGAAGCGGGCTTCAGTATAGCTGTTGACACCAGTGGCAACAGTTATGTTACTGGAGGGTTCACTAGTGCAACAATCGCCTTTGATACAACCGTTTTGAGTAATACAACTATGGGAGGTATATTTTCGGATATTTTTTTTGTTAAATACAATGCAAATGGCAATGTAGTTTGGGCTAAATCCATGGGCGGGAATGGTGACGATGAGGGCTTGGGCATAACTACTGACAAGAGCGGAAACAGTTATATAGCAGGAAATTTCAGGGGTTCCGACATTATCATTGATACTATCACACTAATTAATAGCGGTATTAGTGTTACACTTTGTTGTTAAATTTAATGCAAGTGGCAATGTTGACTGGGCCAACTCTAGTTCTACAATTTGCACCGGTATAGCTATTGACGCCAGCGGAAACAGCTATGTTACTGGTGAAATCATTAGCCCGATAACTACTATTGGAACCACCACCTTGAACAGCGCGGGTTATTTTGATTTGTATGTGGTAAAATATAATCCAATCGGCAATGTAGTTTGGGCTAAAGCAGCCGGTGGCATTGCTTATGAATACTCCAACAGCATAGCGGTGGACCCTATCGGGAACAGTTATGTTACAGGGCATTTCAATTCTCCAAACATCACCATTGGTGCCACCACACTAAACAATGTGAGCGTTGATGATATGTATATTGCCAAGCTCGATTCAATGGGGGCGTTTACAGGTTTCTCCGAAATCCATAGCCTTCAACCCGAAATCACAATCTCACCAAATCCCTTTACATCCATTACCACCATTAGATTTTTAGAAGAACAAAAAAACACAACCATAAAAATAATTGATATGATTGGACAGGAAATTAGATCACTAAACTTTACAGGTAAACAGTTTACAATTGAGAAAAATGAAATGGTACCAGGTATTTACTTTGTTCAGATAACAGACGAAAAGAAAAGCATTGTAAAAAAGAAAATATTAATACATTAACGTAGACAATGTAAAATCATATAATGCGGTGAAGCCCATACAAAAAAAACTTTCCAAGATAACGCTCTTTGCAAATTAGTACAGACATCGCTTCTAATGTAAATCGCTTCGAACAAAGTGTGTGCAGATAGTTTTGTCTCCGAAATCGCCAACTTCTTAACCTCCGAAACGTCTGGATGTGAAAAAGACATTTTTAAAAATTTTGGTGGCCGAAGCGATTCTATAACTATAACCATATACGATGTGCCACTTTTAAACCAATCAAAAATTTTGCGCTTATGGTATTTTCAATCGGACTAAAAATTGTAATCTAAAAGGACGTTGCACTAAAATGAATTTTGAGTCCCCTCCGATAAATATATTTTTTCTTCAATGGAGAAGAGTTTAAAAAAAGTGGAATGGATTATTTTGCCACAAAGGCTCGAAGACGCAAAGTTTATTTAGTTGTAAATTGTATTCCTTAGTGCCCTTGAGCCTTTGTAGCAAAAATATTATTCGGAATGCATTCGTGCATTCGCGGCCAAAAAAGAACACTTCGGCTAAAGCCAATACAAATTTTTTATACCGTCCGATGAATCGGACGGCAATGAATCTGGTACGAAAAGCTTTGTGCCATCGTGGCAAAAATATTATTCGGAATTCATTCGTGCATTTGTGGCAAAAAATACTTTTCACAGTCGACTCAATATTTAAATTTTAAATTCACCACCTTTACAATCGTAAAATCAAATTGCACTAGATTAAAAGAAGCTAAATGAATTACAAAGAAATCATCGAAGAAGTTTATGAGATTGTAAGGAGCAAGGAAAATAAAGGACATATAGCGTCTTATATTCCTGAACTGGCAAGCGCTGACCCTGATAATTTTGCAATCCATATTTCAACCATCGATAATTATAAATTTGGCATCGGCAATTTTCTTGAAAAATTCTCCATTCAAAGTATTGCAAAAATTCTTTCGCTTAGTTTAGCATATAAAATAGTGGGCGAAAAATTATGGGAAAGACTTGGTGTAGAACCTTCGGGAACAGCTTTTAACTCCCTTAGTCAGTTGGAATTGGACAATGGAATTCCACGAAATCCATTTGTTAATTCTGGTGCATTAGTGATTTGCGATATTCTTTTGAGTCTTTCGAAAAATGCAAAAGAAGATTTTTTAGAATTCGGTAGAAGTGTGTCTTACAATCATCAATTAAATTTTTCAAGCCGGATTGCTGATTCTGAAAAATCTGCCGGATATCGAAATGTAGCTTTGTGTAATTTTATTAAGTCTTATGGAAATATAATTAATGAGCCTGCAGATGTGCTTGATTTTTATTATTGCATTTGCTCTTTGGAAATGAACTGCCAGAACTATCAAACACATTTCTTTATCTGGCCAATGATGATTTTAGAACAAGCAGCAATAAGCAGGTTTTAAATATGAGCCAGGCAAAAAGGATAAACGCAATAATGCAGACATGCGGATTTTACGATGAATCTGGAGAGTTTGCATTTCGGGTTGGCCTTCCCGGAAAGAGTGGAGTAGGTGGTGGCATAGTAGCTTTTCATCCAGGCAAATATTGTATTGCTGTGTGGAGCCCAAAATTAAATGAAAAAGGAAATTCATATCGCGGTATGGAATTTCTTGAATTGTTTACAACCAAAACTCAGTCATCTATTTTTTGAATTGCAACTTACATTGCATATTGCTGTTGGATTTATAAATATGTGCCACTGCAACTTAACTAACTTTGGAATTTTGACTATATCCTGCTGTCAATCATTATTCAGCAGCAGCGTTTTTGGTAGAGCATTAATCAATTACTTGTCTATCAATATCACTTAATTCCAATTTATCCGGCATAAATTATTGTTAAATATCGAAATTTACTTTTATATAATTGATATATCAAATATTATTGCATCAATAAATATTAAGGGAATGGAAAAATTAGATGAGATACTCTTTTATACATTAGAAAAATCGATAAAAATTTATAGAAAGTTTGCACAGAATAAACTGAATGAAAATGGTTTTGATATTACGATAGACCAATGGCTGGTTTTGAAAACTTTGCAGCAGAATAAAAGCCTTTCGCAAAATCAGATTGCAGAATTAGTTTTCAAAGACATCGCTTCGGTTACTAGAATTATTGAACTGTTGGTAAAAAAGAAATACGTGAAACGCAAAATCAATACTACAGATAGAAGGAAATTTGAATTGGAAATTTCAAATTCTGGCGCCAAAATTATCGAAGATATTTATCCTATTGTAACTACTAACAGGAAAAAAGCCCTTTCGGGTTTGGCACTTAACGAAATAAATAATTTGAAAACACTATTAGAAAAATTAATTAGAAATTGTATATAAAATGAAAAGAAGCATTTTCCTTTTTCTCGGACTATTGACTGTAGCTGCAACCTTTGCGCAAAAAAACATGCGATACGAAATTCCATTTACCATTGATAGAAATTTAATAGTCATAGAAGCGCAAATAGCAGGAAACGCAACTCAAAGTTTCATATTTGATACCGGTACCGAAGGCATAATGATTTTGGATAGTATAGCCAAATTGTATTCGTTTAAATTTGTCGGCCTTGACACTATTGTAAATGAAAAGGAAGAATTTGTAGGTGCTCAACCGAAGGTGTTAATTCCTGATTTATATTTTGCAGGATTAAAATTGGAAAACAAAGAAGCAGCTACAATGCCTGCAGAAATGCTTTTTACAAATAAAGCTGTTGGAATAATTGGCATGCAAACTTTTGCTGGATTTATGATCACATTGGATTATAAGAACAGTAAAATAATACTGCAAGAAGGAAGTTTGTTGCAACAACCCAATGTGATAAAAATCAACCTCGACCATCTTTTAGAAGCAAAAGTAAAGGTGAACAACAAAGAAGTTTTAGCGCATTTCGACTGTGGTGGTGCCGGTTATATTTCTATTCCCAAAAGTTGGGACAGTATTTATAAATTAAAAGTTGAGCCTGTCTTTCTTACAAAAGGGCGAACACCAATGGGCGATTTTGATGTTTTTAAAACTGAATTAGATGGCGATATAGAAGTTGGCACATATAAAATTTCGAATCCTAAAATCAATTTGGTTACTGGCGATTTTTTCTTTTCTGTTAATTTTGGATATGGTTTTTTTAAAGAACATTTAATTACCATTGATACAAAAAATAAACTTATGCTAATCGAGCAGTAGTCTTTGAGAAGGTATCATCATATCAGTGATTCGTGTTTTAGAATAAAAAATGCCATAGCAGGTTAATTGCTAAAAAATCAATCAACAATAAATATTCAATAAAATTAAATAACAAATATGAAGAAGAAAGTCTCAATCATTTTTTTGTGTGCAGCATTGTTATCGGGAATATCAAGCTCTGCACAAAGCAATCAAATAGGTGAAAAGGAAATTGCAGATATAAATAAAATGGTAGAAGATTTATCTGGCAAGGATAAGTTTTCGGGAACAGTACTGATTGCCAAAGACGGTAAAATAGTCTTTCAAAATGCACAGGGGTTTGCCGATAAACAACTGAAAAGCAAAAACAACATCGATACGAAGTTTAATCTAGCTTCGATGAATAAAATGTTTACAAGCATAGCTATATCGCAACTTGTAGAAAAGAATTTGCTTAGCTATACAGATAAGGTTGTAAAGTATTTGCCCAACTTGCCTGAAAAAACATTCGGTAAAATTACGATTGAACAATTGCTCACACATACATCCGGTGCGGGCGATATTTTTAGAAATCCTAAATTTATGGAGATGAAGGATACTGCAAAAACAATTGCAAGTTATGTAGACTTGGGTATTGATGAACCGCTGATGTTTGAGCCCGGAGAAAAATTTGAATATAGCAATTATGGTTATATATTATTGGGTGCTGTAATTGAAAAAATTTCCTACATGAGCTATTTTAATTATGTAAAAGAAAATATTTTCTCAGTTGCCGGTATGAACAATACTGATAGTTACGAAACAGATAATGCGAATGAAAATATGGCAATAGGTTATGCCACACCTCCAACCATGCCCAATCAAGAGCCGCCTGCCGAGGGCGAAAAAATAGAAAGAGTACCCAATACAAAATTTATAGAAGTTAAAGGTACTTCTGCGGGCGGTGGTTATTCTACAGCAATTGATCTGCATAAATTTTCACAAGCTTTGTTATCAGGAAAACTACTTTCCCTAAAAAGTGTGGAAGCCATTACGAAGGGTAGGGTAGTAATGCCATCACCACCAAATGCCAAAATATCGACTGTGAGAAAATACGGTTTGGGCTTTGGCGAAGTTTATAAAAATAATATGCGGATTATCGGACACAACGGTGGTGCTCCGGGTGTTGAAGGCCAAGTAGACATCTACCCCGATTTAGGATATACTGTAATTGTGCTTTCGAACTATGACAGAGCCGCTATTCCAATTATTAATTTTATTGAGGATATTATCACAAAAAAACTATAATCCAAAGGTTGATTAAGAATCCTTTGTAGAAGCGCTACATGCATCATTAGCAATATTTTCTAATGTGAGTTTTCAAATTATCAACCAGGCTTGAATATGTATTTAGAGACACCGAAGTGGCCTCAAACAATTAGCATTAGAGTAAGGCAATCCTATTTCGTTTTCAGGACTAAGCTAAACTGATTATGTGATATAACAAAGCATTTTATTTTTCGTAGGGAATTAACTAGGAGTATATACGTTAGCTTCATGTTAGCGACTTCACTGCCGGTGTTTAATTGATTACCTTTTTTCATTTTGAAAAGATGCCGCTAAATGCATGAGATGAGTGTTTTTATTTTTCCAGCCTTATCAACATAGTCCTTGAATTTTTTTTTGCGAAAGGTTATTCACTTTCAGGTTTGGGCAATGTGGTATTTTGTGCCTTTGAATAACTCTCTTTTTTTATCCTGGCATTTTAATGATTGAAAAGAAAATTATATCATTACGAAATATTAATAATCAGTCATAACAAAGATCGAATGAAATGTTTGCCATTTAAAATGCTTTGCTTGGTTTTTTGCAGCATGCTGAATCTGGCTTATAGCCAGGTTTTTATCAACGAAGGTTCTAATAGAAATTACGCTGCTATTGTTGATGAAAATGGCGACTATCCCGATTGGATTGAAATATATAATGCAGGAATTGATACCATACATTTGCTCGATTATGCATTGAGTGATGATTCTGCAAACTTTACTCAATGGACTTTTCCTAATGTTCAATTGCTGCCCGGAGAATATAAAATTGTTTTTTGCAGCGGTAAAGATCGTAAGCCCGTTAGCGGATTTGTTAATGTATTAAACGAAACAAATTACAATCCATTTGTAGGCTGGAATGATCATACGCTTACAACACCTTTTTATTGGGATGGTATTTCTGCTTTGCTTTTAAATACATGTTCGTATAGTTCGATGGGATATACCACCAACTCAGTATTCAATCAAACTATTACTCCATACAATTCAACTGTTTTCGCTTTTCAGGATGGCAGCCCATTTATTTGCCAGGCACAATACGGAATAAAAGCAAAACTGCGCCCTAACATGAAAATAAATAATTACATAGTTGGGACAGGTACTCAGCAAAATTCT
Source organism: Bacteroidota bacterium (assembly GCA_016717325.1). GTDB lineage: Bacteria > Bacteroidota > Bacteroidia > AKYH767-A > OLB10 > JADKFV01. The sequence continues at coordinate 27,096 of JADKFV010000024.1, forward strand.
CCTTTCGATTATCCTGCTCCATACGGTAACTGGTATTGGGCAGCAAAAAATCAAATGATTATTCCTGCCGCTGAACTTTTAGCATCGGGCCTCACAGCGGGCTTAATCACAAGTTTTGCTTTCGATGTAGTTTCAACTGATGTCAACACCGTTTACGATTACATCGATTGTGCAATGAAATTGGTTTCATCTAATGAAGTAACTACAGACTTCGATCCGGTTGATGCCAACATACGTTTACATACCAACTTTAAAATTAAAACTGCAGGAGAAACCATTTACCTTAACGATCCCAATCAAAACCTTGTAAGTTCATTGTTTGTAAATTGCGGGCAACCCGATAATAGTGTAGGTTTATTTCCTGATACTTCTTCTAATGCTGCTTTGTTTTTAAAAGGCACTCCTGCAGCCACCAACAATTTATCGCAACCATTTTACGCCTATCTTTTACCGCCAGTTATTAATACGCCATCAGGCTTTTACAATAACCCTATTGCAACAACAATCACCAACCCGAATGGACCCGGAAGCACTGTCCGTTATACATTGAATGGTAAAGATCCTGACTCCACATCGGCTCTTTACAATGGAATATCTGTTCAGGTTTTTTTTACAGGAGTATTGAAAGCAAAAGTTTTTTCTGCCAATGAATTGCCGAATAAGGCTGCCGTTGCGAGTTATTTATTGGGCATCAATCATGTTACTCCTGTGTTATCAATCGTTACCGATTCTTTAAATTTATATGGCCCTTCAGGCATCTTCGATAATTGGCAATACGATTGGGAAAAGGCTGCTTATGTTGAATATTTTGACACAACCAAGCAAATGATTTTTTCGCAACAGGCAGGTATTCAAATTGACGGTGGATTAGGAGGTAGTCGTTCGCAGCCGCAGCACTCTATGCGGGTTGAGTTGGATCATGCAGTTTTGGGTGATGGTCCAATTAACTATCAGCTTATTCCTAACCGTGCTTTACGAGCCAAGTACAGTAAATTTTATTTACGCAACGGCAGCAATTATTATCTCACACTGCCGTACAAAGATGCATCGCATGTGGAAGGCATGGCAGCCCAAACAAATAATTATTATACTGCATGGCGTCCTGTAACGGTTTATATAAACGGTGCATATTTCGGTTTGTATGAGTTGCGCGAAAAAATTGATGCAGAGTATTTTGAAGAATTGGATGGTGCCGATAAAGATTCGCTCGATATATTATCTTTAAGCGCATGGAATGGATATGCATTGAGAGCGTTGGAAGGTTCGGTTGATACATTTGATATGGATTATAAAAAGTTTCAAAACTTAAATCCTGCTGACACGGGTTACTGGAATAATGCAGATAAGTATTTTGATATGGAGTATTACAATGATTACATCATAGGCGAAACATGGTCGTGCAATGTAGATTGGCCTCAAAACAATATTAAAATATACCGTTCCAATGCAAGCGACTTTCGGTGGCGTTTTTGTCTCATCGATTTAGAAGGAGGTATGGACCCCTTTGCGTTTTCAAATGCATACGATGATCATATTGCGCGTGTGATAGGTGCCGATACCAATAACCCTTACATCAACGTTTTTGTGAAGGGTATTAAAAATCCACGATTCAAAAATTATTTCATCAACCGGTATGCCGATATGATGAATACTTCGTATAAATACTCCCGGCTTTCATCTGTGGCAAACGATATGTTTAATCAAACAGTACTCGAAATGCCAAAGGAATTTTTTCGTTGGGGAAATCCAAATAACATTAACGGGCAGATGAATGCTTTTATAAGCTATCATCAAACATTTTTATCTGAACTTGCAGTGAGAACCAGTCAGGTGCGCGATGACATTCAGAATAATTTTGCCCTCAATGATCAGGTAGATGTTACGCTCGATGTTTTTCCGCCCGGGTCAGGAAAAATAAAAATAAGCACAATTATACCCGACACCTTACCATGGACAGGAGTATATTTTGATGGCAACCCGGTAAGAATTACTGCGATTGCTAATCCGGGTTATGTTTTTACTTATTGGGATACCAATGCTGTGCTAAATAATATCGATACTAATAGTTCGATTATGAAAAATATTAGTGCATCAACAATGTTTAAAGCATTTTTTACAAGCACTTCGGCCAGTATAAACTCCATGAATGGGAATTCTGGTTCCATCAGTATTTATCCCAACCCATCATCGGGTATATTCAATATTAAATTATTAAATCCATCTCTTACAAAAGCAAATGTGGTTGCTGAAGTTTATAATTACACCGGAGCAAAAGTATATTCATACTCCGGTTCGGTAATCCATGATGGATTTCAAATTGATCTAACAGGATTTTCGAAAGGGGTTTATATTTTAAAAATTACACTTGCTGATAAAAAAGTAAGTACACAAAAAATAATAATAAAATAGAACGTGTCACTCAAAATCAAAAGAAACACAGCCGCAAAATTCAACGGTAAAAAAAATAGAAAGATTGTGCCATTCACCTCAACAGATTATTCAACGCCTTTGGTGGCGCAGAGTTTTTAGGTTCACATAAGTTGTAAGCAAACACAGGTATCATATATAAATTAATTTTAAAATAATAAAAAAAATGCAAACAATACTAGGAGCAGGAGGCGCCATTGGTATACCATTGGCCAAAGAATTAAAAAAGTATACAGATAAGATTAGGCTGGTAAGCAGAAATCCAAAAAAGGTAAATGAAACGGATGAACTTTTCCCGATTGATTTAAATGATCTAACCCAAATTGAAAAGGCCATTGCCGGAAGCGAAGTAGTTTATGTTGTAATTGGATTCGAATATAAACTTAGTGTCTGGCAAAAAATGTGGCCGCCATTTATGCAAGCAGTTATTAATGCATGTAAAAAAAATAATGCTAAGCTGGTGTTTTTTGATAATGTATATTTATATGATAAATCTGCAATACCACATATGACAGAGACTTCAGCAATTGCAACTGTAAGTAAAAAAGGCAAGATAAGAAGGGAATTGCACGAGATGATAATGAACGAAGTAGAGAAGAAAACCCTGACAGCGCTAATAGCAAGGTCGGCCGATTTTTACGGACCTGATAATAAGAGCAGTGCACTTAATTTGATGGTGGTTAATAATTTTATGAAAGGAAAAAAAGCACAGGCTTTTGGTGATATCAATAAAATTCATACTTATACCTATACTCCGGATGCCGCCAAGGCAACAGCCATACTCGGCAACACAGACGATGCATATAATCAGGTGTGGCATGTGCCAACAACTAAAGAAAAATTAAGCAACCTGCAATGGATTCAGTTGATTGCAAACGAGTTGAAAGTAGAGCCCAAAATTCAAGCATTGCCTGTATGGTTCATTCATATTTTGGGTCTGTTTATTCCGGTAATGAAGGAGTTTCCCGAAATGATTTACCAATACGAGCAGGATTATTTTTTTGATAGCACGAAGTTTGAAAAGCGATTCAATATTTCGGCAACAACACCTAAAGAAGGAATTAAGATTCTTGTTGAAAGTTTGAAAGCGCAAAATGCAAAGCGTTAGTATGATTAGTTTAGTTTTAGAAAACTATAATTTGTTTTCAATCAACACATCTTTGAGAATTTCAATTTAATAAATGAACAGACAGAAATTGTATTTACAATTAATTGGAAATTGGAGAACATTATCTCTAAGTTTCGGATTCTCATTACTGTTAGTTTCATGCAGCAATACCAATACCAAATTAGAAAATGAAAGTGTACCAGTTTCTGAAATAAAGGAACCACCAAAAACCAAATTGAATGTTGATACAAATAAATTGCAAATAGAAAATACAGATAGTTCAAAAAAAGCACCGCAACAGAAAGTTGCAAGACCCCCGATAAAAAGAGAATTCCAAATGAGGACAAGTGAAGGAGTTACCGACAACAAACTTAATGGTGAACCCATTTTAATTCAAATTGAATTGACTCCAAAGGTTTTAGCAAATAATCCTGATACAATGAGGAATTACGTCAAAGCACTTTACTTGGGTCAGCAGCAAAATTTTCCCCGTTCCATTGCCGATAATTTTGAGCAAGGCATTTCTACAGAAAGAATTTCTTATCCAAGATTAAATTATGCAATTGAGATGTATGAAGATGCCTATGCAAGGAAACCTTACAGTATTTTGCGTTATTCTGTTAGGAGTGAAAATGGAATTGTAATAGTGGAATAAATAAATTTTAAAAAAAATATATGTTTTTATTTTGAAGGCACACGGGTTTTAATTTATAATGATGATTTTGATTTTATCTTTACAATATGTGATTCATAACAACCGAGTTGAAGGACATTATATTTATAATTATTTATGCTTTTCAAAAAAATGGATTTAGATTTTGACATATTTTAAATGGAATTAAAAAATCGACTATGAAAAACTATTTTATTTTATTTTACTTGTTAGTAACAAGCTCTTGCACTTACAGCCAGCAAGAAACACATTGGACAAAAAAGGATATAGGCCTGTATATTGAAAATGGCGAACGGCAAGGCTTTCAATATTTTGATTCGGCAGGCAACGAATTTGGATACCGATATGTTACTGCAACTATTTATAACGATACGATAATTCCTGTTCGAATAGAAATCGATCTCACCAAGCAATATTTTCAACCTTGCAGCACCGACAGTGTAAAGATGAATGTTTTCTTATTGCCACGGGCATTGACTCCCGAAAGAATACAGAAGGATGCAAGCATGTCGGAAGCACTAAAACATTTTTTGGACACTGCAAACAAAGCAACTAATTTGTTTGGCAAGTTTTTGCAACCCCTAGAAACTTGTGTTATCACTTTTGGTGTGCTTACCAGTATCAATCATAAAGACCCGGTTCAGTTTGGTCTCATTTCAAAAGGTCATGAATACGAATACTTTTATTATGTACACGATAACGAGATAAAGCAAATAGCCGCTAAACAAAATCCATTTGCTTTATCGTTAGGTATAGAATTTACGGCAGTGAAAAATTTGGAAAATGCCGATTGTTTTTTGGTAATACCATGTGGTCAAATTTCGTTTCCAAAACAATAAATATTCTTCCACAGTTTGTTTTACACTATTGTTTTTGCCACCATAGATTTTAATGGCTTTTCAGTTGTGTCGGGTGGTTTTAAATTTTGCTATTACATTTTCAAAAATGAAAGTTTAACATATTCACAATATTATTGTGAAACATAATTTCCATTTTTGTAGACATGAAAAAAAATATTATTGCTTTATTGATTTTGTTGAAATGTAATTCAATACTTTTTGCACAGCAAAAGAAAGAATACTTTGGATATACCGTAAACTACTATGAATTTGTTGACACTGTACAAATGGTGGAAATTATTTGCGGGGTGAGTGATATAAGTGTTTTTCAATTTCAATTGCGTGCATATCCCTGGATCATTAACGACCCAAATCCTCCGGTATATGTTTTTAGAAACCAAAAGGGTGAAGTACTTAAAGCATATAGCCTTTGTGGTTTGCATATTAGTGACTTCGATATTCTCCCACCATCTATTGTAAATCCAAAAATATTGAAGAAGCATATTTATAGTCGCTATTCAATTATCGAAAATTGTAATGAAGATTCTTTAAAAAAAGTGGCCCCTTTTACTATTAGGCAGCAAGTATGCAAATGCAGACCTTACAAACGCTAAGTATGGTGTGGTTGATAATTTGGGAAACGTAATTGTTTCACCGCAATACGATTTCTTAGGCATAGCTACCAAAGAAAATATTTTGATGGCGAGGTTAAAAACAAGCATGGGATTTTGGATGAGGATGGAAAAGTTATTCAGCGCATTATTTACGATGAACTGGAATGTCAAAGTTATGACGGTGGTATGTTCCTGCTTACATCAAATGGCAAAGCATTTTATGCCAACAACAAAGGTGAACTTATCAGCAAACACGGATATGACTTTGGCGAAATGTTTTGGAGTCGCAGGGCACGTGTATCATATAACGGAAAATTTGGTTACATAGACAGTACCGGGGCCGAAGTTGTTCCGCTTATTTATAAAAATGCTGAACCATTTTATTACAATGTGGCAGTGGTGGGCAATGGAAAAAAATACGGCATGATAAATAACTTGGGCGGAATTATTGAGCCACTTGAGTATGACCGTATTCAAGATATTTACGATGAAAAGGAAATGGTCACTATTGGATATACGGGTTTTAAAAATGGAGAAGCATTTTATTTTGATCGCGAAGGAAAGCGTGTTGCTAAATTAAAAGATGTGAAATTTAAGAAGCAATGATGTAGATTTTTATTGGATGATATTTTAAGCATTTGTGTAATTATAAAACTATAGAAGATGAAACTGACACAACAAATAGCAAAGCATTTTCGCGATTTAATGTTTGGAGGAAACTGGACATATTCGAATGTGAAAGATAATTTGAGTGATGTTACCTGGCAACTGGCCACAACAAAAGTTTATGATTTTAATACCATAGCCACATTGGTTTTTCACATGAGCTATTTTGTAACTGCTGCCCTGCAGGTATTACAAGGCAAGCCACTCGATGCGCATGATAAATTCAGTTTCGATCATCCTCCAATAAACAGCAAAGAAGATTGGGAGCAATTTCTGAATAAAGTTTGGCTCGATGCCGAAAATTTTGCAAATGCAATTGAGCAATTGCCCGATAATGTTTTATCCGAAAATTTTGCTGATGAAAAATATGGTAATGTTTACAGAAATATTCATGGCATAATTGAGCACTCACATTATCACCTTGGACAAATAGTAATTATAAAAAAATTATTGCTTCGGGTGCAATCCGATATGAAGTTGTGAAATTTTTGGTGCAATTTTTTTGCCAATTTAGATTGTTATAAATTAGCTGGAATTAGATTTTATTTAAGCGTATATTTTTTTATTATTGCAGACATAAATAGTTTCCGAAAAATCACTTAACACATTTTATAAAATGAAAAAAAGCATTCATTACTTTTTATTGCTAATGGCAATAATTATTTCGTTGCCTGCTGTGGCGCAAGATTGGGTTGAAAAAATGAAAGACCCATCTGTCAATTTTTTCGAAGTGCAAAAATCTTTCAACAAGCAGTATTCGAAAGAGTTGCGCGAAATGGAAAGAGAACGCAAACGCAATGCATCGAAAAAAGATCATCTTGAAAATACCGAAGAAAACGAAATGCCAGGCTATGCGCAGTTTAAGCGTTGGGAATGGTTTATGGCACCACGTGTATCACAAACCGGTGAGCGTTTCGATCCTGCTCAAGTGTGGTACGAAATGAGTAGTTACTACAAGCAGCATCCGCCTCACACATTTGCCGGTAACTGGACTTTCATTGGTCCAAATAATACATTGTCATTATCGGGAGCGGGCCGTTTAAATTTTGTGCGTTTAGATCCAATTAATTCAAGTACTATATACGTAGGTTCCCCTGCCGGAGGATTATGGAAGTCGACAAATAGTGGGGCCACGTGGTCTACCAATACCGACAACCTGAATCATGTAATAGGCTGCACCGATATAGGCATAGACCCTACAAACACAAACACAATGTACCTTGTTACCGGTGATGGCGATGCGGGCGATAATTATTCTGTAGGCTTGCTTAAATCGACAGATGGTGGTAATACATGGAATCCATCAGGGTTATCGTTTTCGGTTTCGACAACAAAACAAATGAGCAAGATTCTTATTAACCCTGATAATACAAACATACTTATGGTTGCAACATCTGCGGGAATTTTTCGCAGCACCGATGCAGCAGCAACATTTACACAAGTGCAAACAGGTTCGTTTAAAGATATGGAATTTAAGCCCGGTGATCCCAATATTGTTTATGCATGTGGTACAGAATTTTTTAAATCGACAGACGGTGGACAAACATTTACAAAAATATCGGCAGGCCTTCCTGTAGCAACAAATGTAAGCCGCATGGCAATTGGCACCACTAACAACGATGCAAACTATTTGTATATGATTGTTGGTTTACCAGCACCAAATTATGGCACCGAAGGTTTTTATAAATCGACAAATAGCGGCACAAGTTTTACAAAAGTAAGCACACCAAATATTGGTACACAACAATGGTACGATCTTGCAATTGCATCGTGCCCAACAAACAGTCAGGAAGTTATCATTGGAGGACAAACTCAATTTCTAAAATCTACAAACGCTGGCGTATCATGGAGTGCAATCGGAACTACAACTCATGTTGATTATCACGACCTTATTTACACAAGTGGCACATCAATATATTGCGCAAGCGATGGAGGTTTATATCATTCGGCAAACAATGGAAATAGTTTTACCGAATTGAATAATAATCTCGCTATTTCTCAGATGTATGGCTTTGGGCAATCTACTACCAATCCAAATCTTTTGATAACAGGATGGCAGGATAACGGCACTAATTTATACGATGGCAATTGGGGACAAACAATGGGAGGTGATGGCATGCTCGCCTTTATTAGTCACAGCAACAATAATAATATGTGGGGATCACAATATAATGGTTCGTTAAATAAATCAACAAATGGTGGCAACAGTTGGCAGTCGGCTACAAATGGAATTAGCGAAGCAGGTGCATGGGTTACACCATGGATAGAAGATCCTGTAACTGCAAATACAATTTGGGCAGGTTTTATAAATGTATGGAAAAGCACCAATGGCGGAACATCGTGGACAAAGAAAAGTACTTTTACCAATCAAGGTACTTTAAATGCAATAGCAGTTTCGAAAGCCGATAACAATGTAGTGTGGGCAGCAAAAAGTGCAGGACTATATCTTACATCAAATGGCGGAACAAATTGGACAACCATTTCGAGTTTACCTCCGGGTACAATAAGCGCAATAGAATGCAGCAACACCGATCCTAATAAAGCATGGGTTACTTTTTCAGGATTTACAAATGCCAATAAAGTTTTTCAAACAAACGATAAGGGGGCAACGTGGATAAATCTTTCGAGCTCGATTCCTAATGTTCCGGTCAACTGTATTTTGTATGTCGAAAATTCGAACGATGAATTATACATTGGAACCGATGTGGGTGTGTTTTTTAAAGATGCGTCAATAAATATCTGGCAGCCATTCCTCACAGGATTGCCACGCGTTATTGTAACACAACTTGAATTATATTATGCTACAGGAAAAATACGTGCATCAACTTATGGCCGTGGTATGTGGGAGTCGGATTTATATGTTGCCGGTAGTTATCCTCCGGGTGCAGCATTTGGTTCCGATAATAAAATTGCATGTCCCGGTGCTGCAGTACATTACACCGATTATTCTTCGGGACAACCTACACAATGGAACTGGTCGTTTCCCGGTGGTTCGCCTTCAACTTCTACCGATCAAAACCCTGTGGTGTTTTATAATAGTCCGGGCACTTTCTCGGCCTCGCTTATAGTTACCAATGCAAATGGAGTAGACTCAACCTCGTTCAATAATTTTGTAACAATTTCTACAAGTCCGTATAATGCACCTTCAACAGTAGGTGCTACCGTTTGTGGACCAACAGTTGCAAATCTTTCGGCAGCGGGCACAGGCACAGGTGTGTTACGTTGGTGGGATGCACCCGGTGGTGGCAATTTATTAAATACCGGTTCAACGTATTCTCCAAACATAAATGGCGGCAAAACTTTTTATATTGACGAAGATTTTCCCGGTGGTTCGCCCGATGCAGTAGGAGAGTATAGTTATGGTTTTGGTCCGGGGGCAAATTTTACGGCCAACGATATTCGTGGCAATTATTTTGACGTACTCGATCCGGTAGTGCTCAATACTGTTGATGTTTTTTCTTTCAGTGCCGGTAATCGTACTATTGAAATAATCGATCCCCAGGGCAATACATTGATTGATACAACCATGTTTGTTCCGGCCAGTCCTACCATAGCAACTACGCTCAATCTTAATTTTACCATCTATCCCGGAACAGGCTATTTCATTAAGTTACGTGGCCTGGTCGATATGTGGCGTAACAGTAGTGGTGCGCAATTTCCTTACACAAGTACTTCAATAAATATAACCGGTACCAATGCAGGATCATCGGGTTACTATTACTTTTTTTATAACTGGAATTACACCACTATTACCTGCAACACAGCACGTGCAGCTTGTGTAGTTATTGATAGCTGTAGTTCGGCAGGCATAAATAATTTAGGTGCCATTGGCAGTGTAGATATTTTTCCAAACCCCAACAGTGGAATATTTAATTTGAATTTCAACACACAAACAACAGATAATTATCGATTGAAAATTTCGAACACTATAGGACAAATTGTATATGATGAAAAACTAAATTCCTTCACCGGAAAATTCGAAAAGAAAATTGATGTCGGAAGTTTTGGCTCGGGAATTTATATGTTGTCAATATCAAATTCGCAAGGCGAAATAGTAAGGAAGATAGAGGTCCATTAATTTTTAATTCGCTTCTTTAAACATTGTTGATATAGCGTTCTTCAAACCCGCAAGATTTAAAAAATCTTGCGGGTTTTTTATTTAATAAATACTTTCGTTCATTATCTTTTAAAAACCAACAGCATGAAACATAGAATACATCATCAGTTTACACTCACAATATTTTTTATAATTTGTTTTTCAAAATGTTTTTCGCTCACACTTTCTACTGATGGAAAAACAAAGTATACGATTGTCATAAGTGCAATGGCAAATGAAAATGAAAAACATGCGGCAGATGTGCTGAACAAATATTTGTTTTTAATTACCGGAGCAAGTTTTTTGATTGTGGATGATACACATACCAAATCCGATTTCGAAATAATTGTTGGCAATACTTCTCGCAATGATTTAAAAGAAAATAAAATAAATCATCCTGATGGCTTTAGTATTAGCACACAAAAAAACATCCTCATCTTAAATGGAGGCACAGGCAAGGGAGTAGTATATTCCGTTTATAGCTTTCTCGAACGATATTGCGGCTGCCGAAAATACAGTAACGATGAAGCTGTTGTTCCCAAAAAACGCAACACTCGTTATTCCCGATGTAATTGATGATGTAGAAATTCCTTCAATGGATTTTCGCGAATATTATTACACAGCAACTGTTGACGATGAGTACCGCGAGTGGCACAAACTTATGCGCCATTTTCCAAACGATAGCAGTTCGCAATGGGGCATGTGGGTGCACACGTTTAATAAATTGGTACCCGAAGAAAAATATTTCGATTCGCATCCCGAGTACTTTTCATTTTATGGCGGCAAACGTCAGCCGGCACAATTGTGTTTAAGCAACAATGAAGTGTTTGAAATACTTGTTAAAAATCTTGAAACCGAAATGCAGATAAAACCAAATGCCAAATATTGGTCGGTGAGCCAAAATGATAATTATGGATTTTGCCAATGCGAAAAATGTAGTGCTATTGATTCAGTAGAAGGCTGTCATTCGGGTTCGATAATTCGGTTTGTAAATAAGGTGGCGGCCATGTTTCCCGATAAAATTATTTCGACACTTGCTTATCAGTATTCGCGCAGTGCAACCAAAATTACAAAGCCTTCAAACAATGTAAATATTATGTTTTGCAGTATAGAATGCGATAGAAGCAAACCTATCGCCTCCGATAAATCGGCAGGGTCATTTGCCTATGATTTTGAAAATTGGAGTAGCCTCACAACCAATATTCTTATATGGGATTATGTAGTACAATTTTCAAATTATGTTTCGCCTTTTCCAAATTTAAATGTGCTGCAATCCAACATTCAGTTCTTTCATTCAAACGGAGTGCGCGATATTTTTGAACAAGGCAGTTCGGGCAATTGGAGCGACTTTGGTGAAATGAAAGCATATTTGATTTCCGCATTATTGTGGAATCCCTATATAAATGTAGATTCACTCTGCACCGATTTTGCAAATGGATTTTATGGTAAAGCAGGCAAGGCATTGATGCAATATCATTATGCATTGGAGAAAAATTTAGACAATGCAAATGTAATGCTCGACATTTATGGCAATCCTGTATCGCCTGTAAAAACTCATGGCTTTCGCATGCGCACATGGATGAGTATAAACAGTATTTGAATATTGCAAAAGAAAAAGCAAGTAAAAATGCATTGCATGCCTCCCGCGTTGAACGTGTTTCATTGCCTTTGTGGTATGCCCAACTGGAACAAGCAAAATTTTATGGCACCGGTGATAGAGGGATTTTCGAAAAGAATGAAAAAGGAAAATGGAAAGTAAAGCCTGAAATAAAAAAAAGTGTAAACGATTTTGTAGCCACTTTGAAAAAGCAAAACATTACCTCACTAAACGAAAATGTTTTGCCTCCCGATAAATATTATAATGACTGGCAAAGGATTTTTTCGCATGGTATGATTGAACATTTGGCAATGGAAAAAGTTGTGACATTCGAAATTCCATTTAGTCCAAAATATCCTGCAAAAGGAGCAGCAACCCTTACTGATGGCATTGGTGGTTACGATGATTATCATTACAACTGGCTTGGGTGGGAAGGCACCGACATGGTTGCTGTAATAGATTTAGGAGAAACGAAAAATGTGAATAGTATTAGTTGCGATTTTATGGAAGATCAAAAGAGCTGGATATTTTTTCCTCGTACTGTTTCTTATTTTTATTCGATGGATGGAATAAATTATTTGCCCTTTGCCGATGCGATAAATTGCGAAGCAGCACAACCAACTAAAACTGCGAATACAAAAACATTCGCTTCGCAAAATGACAAGTCCAAAATCAACGCACGATACATTAAAGTAGTGGCAAATAATTTGAAAACGTGTCCTCGCTGGCACATTGGTGCTGGATACAATTGCTGGATTTTTTGCGATGAAATAGTAGTGCGATAAATTGCGTTGCATTCATCACTTTAGTTTTCAATTATAAGTTTTAACGAAAAAACAACTTTTGTAGATCCCGATTTTCGATCGGTCTTTGTTACTTTTGAAAGGTTACTTTTTTGATAGAAAAGTGCGGTAACCAATTTGAATTCTCCATGTTTAATTTAACGTTGAATTAAAAAATGAAAAAAATCACCACCTCATTTTTATTGTTATTTTACACAATCATCACTTCTGCGCAACAGAATAAACTATCGCCCGATAGTGCTGCAGTGTATTTCGAAGATATAAAAACGGAAACAAAAAAGCACCAGAATTTATGGAACAAAGATTTATATGGGCCAATACTGCTGGTGGATCCGCAAACTCGTGAGTTGATTGCAAACTTTGCTGATACAGCAGGTGTGCTGAAACCCCAAGGGAAAATATTTACTGGGATGTTGCCAACTGAAATGAATGTTGCCAATACCAGCGTTACATGGAATGGCCGTGATTGGGCAATGATAATGTTGCCTTTGCCTTCTACTTACCACGATAGAATTAATTTGTTTGCGCACGAGTTATTTCATGTTGCACAGCCTTCATTGCAGTTGAAATTTATGAATGTCGATAATAATCACCTCGACAAAAAGGATGGCAGAGTTTATTTGCGTCTGGAGTTAGAAGCATTGATTAAGACAGTACAGGCAACAAATGAAAGGGATATAAATAATCACTTAACCAATGCATTGTCATTTCGAATGTACCGTCAATCATTATTTTCCGGCTCCGATACAACCGAAAATTTGCTTGAACTTAACGAGGGACTTGCAGAGTATACAGGCACAGTTATCAGTAACAGAACTACTGCAGTGGCAAAGCAACATTTCGAAAATGATATAAGAGGGTTCTTTAGTAATCCAACTTTTGTGCGCTCGTTTGCATATCATACCACTCCGGTTTATGGCTATTTACTTTCGAAATATAAAGGCAACTGGATCAAGCAAGTTTCAAATCGCACTAATCTTACTGCTTTTTTTATTAATGAATTTGGAATTTCTTTGTCCGGTGATTTGATGAAGTTTGTTAGCGATATTTCAGAAGATTACAATGGCACAAAAATTATTTCAGAAGAAAATGAGCGTGAGGAAAAAACGAATAAACTTATTGCGGACTATATTGATAAATTTGTAACACAACCTCATTTCGAAATTACATTTGAGCAAATGCAAGTTTCTTTCGACCCGGGAAATATTATGCCTTTGAATGAACATGGTACCGTTTACCCTAATATGCGTATAGTTGATAAGTGGGGAATACTAACCGTTTCGAATGGCGCGCTAATGGCGCCTAACTGGGATAGAATAGTTGTCACAATTCCTAAAAATAGTGGTACGAAAAAATTGAATGGTGATGGATGGACACTGGAACTTAATGATGGATACAGTGTTATCAAAAACTCAAATACTGGAAATTTTGAACTAGAAAAAATTAAGTAGCTACCAGTTGAAATCAATAAACTCTGTTGGGAAGTCTAAGTATTTTCAAAGTACAAATGTATTATCGCTGCATCGATTCAACATACTTCTTGCGTTCGCATGCATGGTATTTTGTACAGATGCAAAGCACAAAAGCTTAGGCGGTAGTGCGCGTTTACATTTAGAGGACGATAAATATTCCTATGCTAATTTCAAGATGCTTTTTACAAAAGTAGATCTTCCATTTTGTTTCGATACAGATTCGTTGAGGGATGATTTTGTTTATTCACGTGATTGGGAATTGTACGATAGTATTGGCAACCATAAAAGTTCAAGCTTAATACCAAAAGAATTTGTTTTAAAATGGATGATAGATACAACTGGCAAGCATAAGGCCACTTTGCTTGATACTTTTATTAATAAGCAAAATTTCGAAAGTTATTTTAACGATAAGTTTTATTGGAATACCATTGAGCCTTTCATTATGATTAGCAAAGGAGTAGACGATGTATTTTTTGTATTGATTTATAACCAAACAAGTGCAATGAACGTTGGCTATACCGAAGTGCTGGCATTGACCTATACACAAGATGGTTTGTTGAAAAAAGTAAAATCTATTGGCCGATACGGTGTATATATACGTACCGAAACTAAAGATAGGTTGCACATTTTTCGTTGGACAAAGTTTATTGATGCTGTATCGTTACAAATACAAATTAAAACTGCCAACAAGGTAATTGTAACAATCATTAACAAGACAGAGAAAGAAGTGCAAGAAATTCTTCCCAGTGAAAGAAAGACCTCGACCAAAATTAAAACACATAAAAAAACAAAATTGGTATCGCTTGATTGAAGATGCGAATGAAAGCCTTAACATAATTTAGGTTGAAGTTTAATGAAGGTGTGAAATTTCATTTCGTGATTATAAAACTGAGGCTACTCCGAAAACTGCATAGTAACAAATTGATTTACAATTGGATTTTATTGTTTACTCAGTACGACATAAATATTTGGTTGAGAAAAATAAAAGATGGCCACAAAGGCGCGAAGGCACTAAGGAATACAATTATTTAATAAACTTTGTGCCTTCGCGCCTTTGTGGCAAAATAATCCTTTTCATTTTTTTTAACTCTTCTGAATTACAGCAAAAAGAAAACTTTTTGGATTAGACTCAATACTCCTTTTTTTCAATCCCCTCACTCTTTATGAAAGAACATGTTTGCAGGAATGGTTTGTCTTTTATTATCATCAACACTGTATTGCAAATTCAAAGTTGCCGCGCCACCGGCCTGAATAAATGCCACTTTAAATTGATGTATACCTTTGCGTAAAGCCACACCGGCTTCTACTTCCTCATCGCCATGCAAACCATCATTATCAATAGCCAC
Source organism: Bacteroidota bacterium (assembly GCA_016717325.1). Classification (GTDB taxonomy): domain Bacteria; phylum Bacteroidota; class Bacteroidia; order AKYH767-A; family OLB10; genus JADKFV01. The sequence continues at coordinate 42,737 of JADKFV010000024.1, forward strand.
TTCATTGTTTATCCAAAGTTTACTGCCATCGTCACTCATTAAATAAAAAGTATAAACGGCATCGGCAGGTGCAACGAAATAACCTTCGTAGGTTAATCCCATATTTTCGGTGCGCGAACTATCGCTGATTGATATCGCATTTTTAATTCCTGTTTTTACAGGCACTGCATTTTTTAAATCATCAGTGCTTTTTGGATTTAAGTTGTATGCAGCATACATTAAACCTGGTTTCAAGCCTGTAACATTTTCGGCAGTTTGCCATTTGTAAATTTTCAAATTCTTTGTTGCAACTGCCCCTGGTAATAAACCTGTTTTAAAGTATCGTGCATTGATAGTGCAATTGGAGTCGCAGTAAAATTTTCCTGTGTACAATTTTGATTTTGCTGTTGGCACACTGCCATCCAATGTATAACGGCATTCATTTATTGAATTATCAATGCTTATCATTGGCTTCAGTGAATTTTTTGGATAAGTAATTTCTATTTTTGGTTTTGTTGCAAATGCACCGGTATTATTTATTTTTATTACATAGGCATATTGACTTTTTATTTTGTTGGGATCATATTCGGGCAGAGTGATAATCACATCATCGTCCTTTTGTTGCCATATTAAACTTCTTTTATTTTCGAGCATTTCTATTTTTGTTCCGGGCACAAGCACCATATCATGCAAAGTGAATTTTTTATCGCTTGGATATTTTGGAAGTATCATATACAAATTATTTGCTGTAGCATTGTAAGTGAAAAAGCATTCTTTCACAGCATATCCCGCATCAGGGTCAACAGTAAGTTTTAGCAACAGATCGCCACTGCCCGATTTGGATTTGTAGTCTGTCTTTCCATTACTCCATTGCGATGATGCACGCCATCTTTTTGTGTTATAAATTGCCTCATTATTTATTTTCATCCAGTCGCCCATTTGCAGTAATCGCTCCTGCATAATGGGAGGAATTTTTCCGTGTTCATCGGGGCCAATGTCTAATAAAAAATTTCCACCACGACTAACTTTATCTACCAGATTTAAAATTAATGTTTGTGTTGAATTGTAATCCCACGCATCTTCCATTCGGTTATAACCATACGAAAAACCCATGCCACGGCTTTCTTCCCAATAGTGATCTTCAAAATCTAAATCGGGCTGATACTCGGGTGTGTACACGCCACCATGTTTGAAACGTATGCCCGATCCCCAGCGATCGAAGGTTACAACTTTTTCTTTTACCGCGCTTTCATTATACAACCATGCAAGAAATTCTGTCGACTTCCATGTGGCATCAGGTGCATCCCAATCGCCATCGGTCCAAAAAACATCGGGCTGATAGGTGTTTATTAAATCTTTCATTTGCGGCCATACATGTTCTTTTACATAACGCGGTTTGTCTTTTAACCACAGAGGATTAAACCACTCGTAAAGCGAATAGTACATACCGGCATGCACGGTAGTTTTTCTTAGCGATGTAAATAAATCACCAAGCAAATCGCGATGAGGCCCTGCATCCACAGAGTTCCACGCAAAGCCCCATGTTTTGTTGGCTTCTTTGCTTGGCCAGTTTGCAAAACCATCATGATGTTTGGATGTGAGTACAACATAACGCGCTCCCGATTTCTCTATCACTTGTGCCCACTCATCGGGGTTGTATAATTCGGCTTTAAAATCATTGGCAAAACTATAGTAAGACGAATCGTTAAATTTAATTTTGTGATATGCTTTTCTTGCACTATCGCCATTATTTAAACCATACTGATACCATTCTGAATAATTTCCAACTGTGCAATATGCAGGAACTGAATATACACCCCAGTGAATAAAAATTCCAAACTTTGCATCTTTATACCATTGCGGAACAGACCTTGTATCGAGCGATTGCCATGTAGCATCATACTTTTGCGATTGCAATATTAATGAGCTAAACAATAAAACGGAAAGACAGAATATTTTTTTCATATGGAAATTATTTATTGCGATTTGAAATTTGTGAAGCAAGTTTGATTTGAAATGCATTACTGAACGAATGCAATTACATTTGCAATGATAGCGAATAAATAAAAAATAATTAATTTAAAAATATCACGATGCAAAAGACAAAAAGAATTTATTATTGCGTCACGAAAATATTATTTAGCTTATCTCCACAGTTTATTTAATACCATTGTGGATTAAATTATTTGAAGAAAATAATTATGAATATAGAATCGATAAGAAGTATTTGCACATCAATTCCGCATGTGACCGAAGATATTAAATGGGGAAACGATTTATGTTTTTCGATTGGTGCAAAAATGTTTTGTGTAGCATCGTTACAAGCTCCGTTAACTGTATCATTCAAAGTAACCGAAGAGGTGTTTGAAAAATTGTCAAACACAAATGGAATAATACCGGCACCATATGTGGCGCGTTATCATTGGATATTGGTGCCGGATGTAAATATTTTTAACAGGAAAGAATGGGAGCAATACATTTTGCAATCGTACAATTTTGTAAAAGCAAAACTTCCAAAAAAGATATTGAACAGCTTGAATCAAATTAAAACTTAAATTTTAAAAATGGATAACGAAATATTTAAAAGTGTAGATGAGTATATTGCTTTTCGAGTTGCAAAAGAAGATACAGCATTGCAAAAAACATCAACATCAGTTCGCGAAGCAAATGTTGCCGACATTAGTATATCGCCCGTTCAGGGAAAAATGTTGCAAGTATTTGCAGCAGCGTGCAGTGCCAAAAGGATTTTGGAATTAGGAACTTTTTTTGCTTACAGTACAATTTGGCTTGCACGTGCTTTGCCTTTAAATGGGAAATTGATATCAATAGAAATAGATGAACATCAAACTGCACTGGCGCAAAAAAATATTGACAATGCACAACTCAGTCATTTGGTGGAGTTGCGCACAGGAAAGGCTATCGACATTTTTCAGGAAATGATCAATAGTGATGAACCACCTTTCGATTTAATTTTCGTTGATGCCGACAAACCGCCTTACCTGGAATATTTTAAACTTGCAATAAAACTATCGCGACCAGGCACTATTATTATTTGCGATAATGTTATAAGAAATGGAGCCGTGCTTGATGAAAATGCTACCGATGAAAAAGTGATAGGCGTGCAGCGATTAAATAATTATTTAAGCACTTGCAATGACATAGTTGCAACCATATTGCAAACAGTAGGTGCAAAAGAATATGACGGAATGGTAATGGCCGTGGTGAAGTAGAAATATTTTATGTAGTGCTAAACATTTACTTACGACATGATATTAGAAACGAAAAGATTGATATTGCGAGAGTTGCAGGCTGATGATGACATGCCAATGTTTGAATTGGATAACGATCCTGAAGTGCATAAGTATTTAGGCAATAATCCTTACACAACCTTAGAACAAAGTCGAGAAACAATTGCATCTGTGCAAAGGCAGTATGCGGAACATGGAATAGGACGGTTGGCGGTGATTGAAAAATCGACAGGCAGTTTTGTTGGCTGGAGTGGTTTGAAATTTCTAACCGAACCTGTGAACAATCATTGCAATATTTATGATGTTGGTTATCGTCTCCTAAAAAAGTACTGGGGCAAAGGTTATGCAACCGAATCCGCATTGGCAGCTATTGACTATGGATTTGAAATTCTCAAACTCGAAGAAATATTTGCTGCAGCCAATATTGAAAATACACAATCGATAAATGCATTGCACAAATGTGGATTGACATTTATGGAACATTTCGACCACAATGGAATTGCTTGCAATTGGTATAAGATTACAAAAGATGAATGGGAAAATAAAAAACTTATAGCTTAAAAACCGTAAAAGTATTTTTCATTTCAAGTTTTGTTAATGGTCAGTTTTCCAAAAGAAAATAAAAACGTTTTATTTGCAATCAGTGATTCGATTTCGTTTAAAAGTAATATAATTCAATCTAGGTATACCTATGGGATATTTTTATCAGTACTATTATTTGATTTTAATTTTGCAGGGCTTGTGCTTGTTTCATTCTTTTAAAAAGGGTACTCAAAACAAATGGCTTTGGATTATTGCATTTATTCCACTCGTAGGCTGCCTCATATATTTATACAGCGAGGTAATTAACAAAAATGATATAACCAATTTGCAAACCGGTGTTGCATCAATTGTAAATCCCGGTGGACGCATTAAAGATTTAGAAGCACGATTCAAATTTTCGGAAACTTTTACCAACCGTGTGGCACTTGCCAATGCATACCTCGAAAATAAAATGTATGAGAAGGCAATCGCCTTATACGAGCCGGCCCTTACGGGAGTGTTTAACGAAAGCGAAGATGTTATACACAACCTCATTAAAGCCTACCACCAAATGGGCCGTTATGATGATATCATTCGCATTGCGCCACGTATTGCATCAACATACGGATTTGCACGCAGCAAAGCTAACTTGTCGTATGCCATTGCATTGGCCGAGAAAGGCAAGTACGATGAGGCCGAAAATGAATATAAAAAAATGAATCTGCGATTTGTAAATTACGAGTCACGATTTTATTATGGAGATTTTCTTTTATTAAGAAACCGGAAACCCGAAGCAGCAGAAATTTTTAATTCCATTATCGAAGAAGGGCAACACCTTACCGGTCACGAAAAAAGTGAGGCGAAAATTTGGATTGACAAAGCCAGGCAGGAGGTGTACCGAAACAACTTAAATTTTGGAAAAACAAGCTAATAAAGTTGTTCGGCATTACTAAGAGTAAATTATATTTTCATTCGAAAATCTAACCACTCTTAGTATAAATAAATTGTCGAAGTAGTATTTTATTGATTAAGCATATTTAAGTTTCAAAAATTAAATCAATCAAATTTATTACGCATTATTGATAACCTTTTTATTTTTATTTTGTTTTTTGAAGTTATATGCTTCAGCTGATATATGCATGTAATTGAAAGCTGAACCATTTCCCATTATGGATAGTTGATTTATAAAATAGCATTTTCAGTGCTTAATTTAATTTAATATTAAGATGGAATTGAAAGATGGTATAAAAACATTTTACGCTAAGTCGCAACTTGAATGGCGCAATTGGTTAGAAAAAAACCATGATAAAGAAGTTTCTGTTTGGCTAATCATTTATAAAAAAGAGAGCCTGGTCCCAAGCGTGTATTATCCTCAAGCGGTAGATGAGGCGCTTTGCTTTGGTTGGATTGATAGTAAACCAAACAAGCGCGATGAACAAAGTTATTATCAGTTTTTTGCAAAACGCAATCCCAAAAGTAACTGGAGTAAAGTGAACAAAGACAAAGTTGCAAAATTGTTGGAGGGAAGCAAAATATCAAAAGCTGGGTTGAAAATTATTGAGATTGCAAAAAAGAATGGTGCATGGAATGCTTTGGACGAAGTTGATAAGCTGACGATGCCATCCGATTTAAAATTAAAGTTCGATACCAATGCGAAAGCTTTTTTAAACTGGGAATCTTTTCCACGTTCATCCCGGAGAGGAATATTAGAATGGATATTAAATGCTAAGAGGCTGGAGACCCGCCAAAAAAGAATTGATGAAACAGTGGCATTGGCCGAAAAAAATATAAAGCTAACCATTATCGTCAATAGTAGAACTCGTAACCACATTTGTAATAGTTTATTACACGATTTTTCTTCTATTTTGTGCTTCCGTTTTTTAATCATTCTTAATTCTATTTGTAAAAAAAACTAATCAATAAAAAAAATGAAAGCTGCCGTATATTATAAATATGGCCCGCCACAAGTGGTGAGCCTTGCCGAAATTGAAAAGCCAAAACCTGCCGATAACGAAGTGCTTATTAAAATTTTTGTAGCTACCGTAAACCGCACCGACAGTGGTTTTCGAAGTGCCGAATATTTTGTATCGCGTTTTTTTAGCGGGTTGTTTAAACCAAAATTCAATGTGCTGGGCAACGAATTTGCCGGTGAGGTAGAGGCCATTGGAAAAAATGTTACGTTGTTTAAAGTGGGCGATAAAGTATTCGGTTACAACGATAAAAAATTTGGCGCGCATGCGCAGTATATGACCATGGCCGAGGATGATACTATGGCCACCATGCCCCATATTTTATCGTACGAACAAGCAGCACCACTTACCGAAGGTGCACATTATGCCCTGTGCGATATACGTGCTGCAAAAGTGCAAAGTGGACAAAATGTATTGGTAAATGGTGCTACAGGTGCAATAGGATCGGCAGCAGTGCAGCTGTTAAAATTTTTTGGTGCCAACGTTACGGCAGTGTGTAATACAGCCAATGTTGATTTGGTAAAATCGTTAGGAGCCGATGCGGTTATTGATTATACAAAACAAGATTTTACAAAATTGAATGCCACTTTCGATTTTGTTTTTGATGCTGTGGGTAAAAGTTCTTATGGAAAATGCAAACCTTTGCTCACTAAAAATGGATTATACATTTCAACAGAGTTGGGAAAGAACGGAGAGAATATTTTGCTGGCATTAACCACCTATATACGGTGGTAAGAAATTATTATTTCCCTTGCCAACAATTACAAAAGACGATGTGCTTTTTTTGAAGCAGCTTGCCGAAGCCGGCAAATTTAAACCTGTAATAGACCGAACCTACAAACTCGAACAAATAGTGGAAGCATATACTTATGTCCAATCAGGGCAGAAGATAGGCAATGTTTTATTGCAAATAGAACATTGATTTGCTGATGTAATAACTGTAGGTATAAACGTTTGAGTAATTGTATTATATTTAAGATGTAAACAATGAGTCCGCTCCGAAATGTCTAAAATATTAAAGAGCTCTAATTCACCAAAATACCAAATTCCGCATACCATTAAAAATGATTTGTTACATCTTAGTGGAATTTTGTGCCTTAGTGTTTTTGTGGCAAAAATAATTTATCGGAGTAGACTCAAAAAATAAAACACCATACAAAACCAGTTTGAACGGTAAGATTCATTATTGCAAAAAAAATAAAATTAATGCGAAATATTTTCCAACGCTTTTGGATCATGCTTGTACTTAAATACGAAAGGAAATATAAGTGCCAACACAAGTGCATAGGCAGCAAAAGTGAACCAGATGTTTTGCCAGTTGCGCGATACTATTTCTTTTGTAGCAGGATCTATTACGGTGAAGTAGTCAACAATAAGACCGCTGCAATACCCGCCAATCATAGCGCCCAGCCCGTTTGTCATAAACATAAATAATCCCTGTGCACTCGCGCGAATATTTGAAGGCGATTCTTTTTCTACAAACAACGAACCCGATATATTGAAAAAGTCGAATGCCATACCGTAAATAATCATTGAAAGTACTAGCAAAAATAATCCGCTACCAGGGTCACCAATGGCGAATAATCCGAAACGTAAAACCCATGCAAGTATACTTATCATCATTACTTTTTTTATGCCGAACCGTTGCAGAAAAAATGGTATGGTGAGTATGAAAAGTGTTTCGGAAATTTGTGAAATGGATAACAGTAAAATGGGATGTTGCACACCAAACGAATCGGGATGAGTGATGTTGAAACTTTCGAGAAACGAACCTCCAAATGCATTTGTAATTTGTAAAAAGCCGCACCAAGAAACATGGCGAATAAAAAGAAGATTGACATTTTGGTTTGCTTAAATAAAACAAAAGCATCGAGCCCCATGGACGAAAGAAACGAACCATCTTTTTGCGATTTCGATGGTGGACATGCCGGCATGGTCATAGCATATACCCCCAATATAATGGCTGACACAGCACTGAAAATAAGCTGCATGTTATTCGATTTCCATCCGCATATGTCAACGGTCCACATGGCTGCAATAAAGCCTATGGTGCCCCATACGCGAATAGGAGGGAAGTCCTTTACAATATTAAATCCTTTTTGTTCGAGTATGGTATACGACACTGTATTGTTGAGTGCAATGGTTGGCATATAAAACATCGAGTTGAGCAACATTACCCAAAAAAATATATTTGGATCGGTGACTGTTGAGCTCCAAAATAATAAGGCTGCACCAATGAGATGACACATACCGTAAAGCTTTTCGGCATTAATCCATCTGTCGGCAATTATACCCATAATGGCAGGCATAAAAAGCGATGCTATACCCAAAGTAGAAAATACTCCGCCAATTTGTGCACCGGTAAAATGAAGGGTACCACCAAGATATCCGCCAATAGAAATCAACCACGAACCCCAAACAAAAAATTGCAGAAAGTTCATTATTATAAGCCTTTGCTTTATGTTCATACAAATAAGATTTAAGATGTAAAATTTAGAAGCTGCAATATGGAAAATATTTGTGAATACAAAATTTGAGCCCGTGCAAATTTCAGAGCCCAAACATTTTTTTTAATTCCGTTTCAGAGTCTCTCGTACCTTTTAAAAAAACAAACGATAATGAGGACACCGAAAAGGCTTATATTGCGTAAACAGCTTTTAACTCAAAGTATAAAAATGCCTTTGCCTCGTGCGTGTGTTCACGAATTACTCCAACCATTACTAGATTTACAATTGTTTTTGTAGCACGCCACCGCGAAATATTTATAAGCTTACAATATTCTTTAATGGTGATGCGGTTGTTGGCATTTAAATAATCTAACAATGCTTTCTCTTTTGAAGTAAAATTTACCTGCGTGTTTTCGTTACTACTACTTTTCTTTAGCACATCAACCGTAACTTTGCTTGCCAATAGCGATTGGTCTTTTACACGAATATATACCCACCATTTTTCGTCATCGCCTTTTGCATAGTAGGGTTTATCGTTACCGTTAGGTACTTTAACTTCGAGTACAATTTTGCCTTTGTAATTCCATTCAATAATTTCGATGGCGATGGCAGGTTTGCAATAAAAATTTGCTGCAAGGTCGAGCATATAATTCTCTTCTTCGCTTTGTATGCCGCTTATAGTTTTATCATCGCGCACACCCACAAGCAATCGTCCGCCTTTGTGATTGGCAAACGACACCATGGTCTTCGCAATTTTTATTGCCGAAGTTATTTCCTTTTTATAATCGAGAGTGTCGCCTTCGCCTCCACCTATCATTTGCAACAACGGATGCATAACATATTTTGGTTTATGTGGCAAATAAATAAAATAAAGGTTAAACTAAAAATTTAGTGATAAAAGAATTGCCCTGAAAAAAAATAGCCACAAAGGTGCAAAGACACAAAGGTCTATGGAACAGCATTTGTATTTTATTCGGCATTCATTCGTGCATTCTCTGTAAATAAAACGATTTAGAGTTCTCATTCTCTTTTGTTTTTATTGGCATAAGAGACTCGAAAGCTAACAACAACTTTCCTCACGTCATTGCGTAGGAGGAACGACTGAAGCAATCTCAGCATCTAAAAGCCATTTGCATTTTATTCGGAATTCATTCGTGCATTCCCCGACACTGCGGTCGGGGCAGGCGCGGCATAGAAACCGCTTTAGAGTCCGCATTCTCTTTTGATTTTTTGTTATGAGAGACTCGATAGCTAAAACATATACGTCAATCTCCTCACGTCATTACGAAGGAGGAACTACTGAAGCAATCCCGGCATCGGAAGGAAGTTGAGCCATGAGGATTGCTTCTTTCAACAATAATCGGAGGAAGAATGTTGAGGTTAAAATTAAAAGAAAGGCATAGGCAGCAATAAAAAATGTGGAACGTGAACATTTTATTTCAAAGCGCTTGTTTGCCAATAGAAAACTTCTTTATTTTGCATCAATGTACGATATCATTGCCCGAAAAACTTTATTGGCCTATTGCAAAAAGTATCCAATGGCTCAAAATGCGCTGTTAGAATGGTACCATGAGTTGATAAAGAAAGAATACAAAAATTTTAATCAACTTAAAGCTGACTACCCTAATGCAAGCATAGTAAGCGATGACAGAGTGGTGTTTAATATTTTAGGAAATAAATTCCGATTAGTAGTTCGATTGGTTTTCGAGTTTAAAACGATACATGTAAAATGGTTTGGTACACATGCACAGTATGATAAAATTGATGTTACAAAAATAAAATTTATACAAAAAATATAATGGAAATTAAACCAATAAAAACAAACAAGCAATACGAAACCTATATGACTTGGGTTGACGCACAATTTGAAAAAGGAGTTAAAAAAAATACAACTTTGGGCGACCAATTAGAAATAGTATTGATGCTGATACAAAAGTACGAAGACGAAAAGTTTCCGATTCCAACACCCGATGCAATTGAAGCAATCAAGTTGAAAATGCAAGAACGTGGTATTCGCAACCAAGACCTGGTGGGTGAAATTGGAAACAAAAGTTACGTATCATCCATCCTCAATAAACGGAAGCCATTGACACTTGAAATTGCAAAATGTTTCCATCACAAATTGGGCATACCAGCAGCCGTACTTTTAGCAGAGGTAGTAATAATATTTTTTGCATTCGAACTTCTTTGTGCCTCTTAGTGTCTAAAAATAATAAAAGCAATAGCACGATTGTTGCCCTAAATATTTTATATTTACATCGATTTTAAAAAAAAACTGTGCCGTTACATTTTTAGAAAATGAAAAAACAACTACTCCGCCTTTTATTTTTCATTGCAATATTTTTTGCAACTAATATAGCACAAGCGCAATATGTAACCATACCCGACCCCAACTTTGTTGCATGGCTAAATGCAAATGGATATGCAGGTTGCATGAATGGTAATATGATGGATACTACTTGTGGGGCGGTGGTGAATGCCACAAGTGTTAATTGTTTTAATAAAAATATTTTTGATTTAACAGGTATCGAATATTTTGATAATTTGACTAGCCTAATTTGCTCTCACAACCAATTAATAAGTCTTCCAGCATTTCCAATCCACTTGACTTACCTAGATTGTTACTATAATGGATTAACTACCATTCCGGGACTGCCTGATTCATTAACCAATTTATTTTGTGGTCAAAACTCACTAACAAACTTACCGCCCTTGCCTAATTCATTGGAAGAGTTGGCTTGCATGAACAATCAGTTTGCAAATTTACCTGCGTTGCCAAGTTCATTGAAGTATTTATGGTGCAATAACAATCAATTAACGAGTTTGCCAATATTGCCAAATTTTTTAATTTATTTAGATTGTAATAGCAACCAAATTACGAACCTGCCAATATTGCCAAATTCTTTAACTAGTTTAATTTGTAATAATAACCAGTTGACAAACCTTCCAATCTTGAACGATACATTATCTTACTTGAACTTTATTAATAACAATGTAACTACCTTGCCAGCATTGCCAAAATATTTGACAGAATTACTTTGCTTTAATAACCAAATAACAAACATGCCTTCATTGCCAAATTCTGTGACTTACATTTCTTGCGGAGCAAACCAATTAACAAGCCTACCGTTATTACCCAATTCTTTGACTTACTTAAGTTGTGGTGGCAACCAGTTAACAAGTTTACCTACTTTGCCAAAATCAATGACTGAATTATGGTGTGGCATGAACCAATTAACAAGCCTGCCGTCATTGCCAGACTCTTTTTATTTTTTACATTGTTCTGGCAATCTAAACTTGTATTGCTTGCCAAAACTAAACAGAATTGTTAATCTCGTTTTCTCGAACACAGGCATTCAATGCCTCCCAAATTACGGTAATGTTACTTTTAGCAATCCTCCATTATCTACAATACCACTATGCATACCATTAAACGGAAACGGATGTGGTGTTCATTGGAAAATGGAAGGTCATGTTTATTTGGATACAATTACAAATTGTATTTATGATAATGGAGAGCAAAGATTAAATAATATGAAATTGTTATTAATAGATACAAATAATTTAGTTATACAACAGACATACACAAGTGGTGAAGGATTATATACCTTTGATTCCGATACTGGATATTTTAAAATTAGTGTTGACACAACTAATTTACAGTTTTTAGTTAGTTGCCCCATTTTAAATGAATATGCAATCTATATACTTTCAATTGATTCATTTTATTACAATAATGATTTTGCAATTTCCTGCAAATCGGGCTTCGATATCGGTGCCTCAACTGTTGTAATAGACTCCGGCATTTACCGCCCCGCCAACTTCGCCAACATAAAAATATTTGCAGGCGATATGAGCAATCACTACGGCCTGCATTGTGCTAAGTACAAGTGGTGCAGTGCAAATAATTATCACCGGCCCGGCAACGTATATAGGCACTGTTAATGGTGCGCTCACCCCAATTGTAAATGGTGATACGCTAACCTACACCATTCCCGATTTTGGTTTGGTTGATTTTGATAATGATTTTCAAATACAAGTGCAAACAGATACACTTGCACAACTTGGCGACCAAGTTTGTTTTGAAGTAAATGTAACACCAACAATGGGCGACAACAATGTTGCAAACAATACACTCGCACATTGCTTCACGGTTGTAAATAGTTATGACCCTAATTTGAAATCTGTTTCGCCCGTAAATAATTTAAGTATTAATGATAAGAAGTTGACATACACCATTCAATTTCAAAATACAGGTAATGCACCCGCACAACATATATTTGTGATGGATACGCTTGATGCTTCGCTTGATATAAGCACGTTTGAGTTGTTGGCATATTCACATCAGCCACAAGTGCAATTGATAGGAAATAATTTGCGATTCAATTTTCCAAATATTAATTTGCCCGATAGTACAAATGACGAGCCCAACAGTCATGGCTATGTGCAGTTTAGCATTAAACTAAAAGATAGTTTAAGCATAGGCACAATTATAAAAAACACATCATACATTTATTTCGATTTTAATCCACCGGTGCAAACCAACTCAACAATAAATACGATTATTGGTACAGGATTTAATTTTACCGAAACCCAAAACAATATTTCTGTTTATCCAAATCCAACAGATAATTCAATCACCATTGCTACAAATATTGTAAGCAACAATGGTGTAATAAAATTATACGATATGCTAGGCAAAGAATTGAAAACGCAAAAAATAAATTCGCACAACGCACAAATGAATTTGCAAGAATTTAGCGTAGGAAATTATATTTTGAAAATTTTTGATGGTGAAAATTTGATAGGTGTGAAGCGGGTGGTGAAGATGTGATATACACGAGCACGCAATAACATTGTAATTTTATAATAGAAATAAAAAAGCATCATTATATTTGCAAGATAAATTATTATAAATGCCAGTAATTTCGATGTTTTATGGGATAATTGTCAGAATGTTCTTTATGGATAACAAAGAACACAAACTGCCTCACATACATATTGAATATGCTGAATATACAGCAGTAATAAGCATAGAAGATGGAGGCATGCTTGCTGGTGATTTTCCTTCTTCAAAATTAAAACTTGTAGCAGCATGGATAGAAATACACCGAGACGAGTTGATGGCCGATTGGAAGCTTGCAATCGCAGGGCAACCCATATTCAAAATTGACGCACTAAAGTAAAACCAATGAGAATTATCGAAAAACTATTAGCTACTAATGATTTCGTATTGCATGTAAAATTTTCAACTGGCGAGGAAAAAAGTTTTGACATGAAGCATTACTTTAAATACCCTGCTTTTGAACCTTTGTCAAATATAGAAATATTTAAGCAAGCAACCAATAAGAAGTACTTCATTGAATGGAATATAATTGAAGTTGACCTAAGTGCCGATACCATTTGGCATGAGGGAGTAAGTGTATCTGTAATAAAAATTTAGAATCAAGTTGAACGCTTTTGCGGGCATTTCATAATTTTAAATTTAATACATACCCTGTCAGTAACTAAAAAATAAATTAAGATAGTGTTAGTATCAAAACATCTCATACATTTGAAAGTGGCATTGTTATGGCAGCAAATATGTTACCGTACTACTAAACAAAAGTTCTTATGAAAAAGCATTTACTATTTCTTCTAATTTCGTTTGTATTTCTTTATTCAAACAAAACCCAAGCCCAATATGTTACAATCCCCGACACCAACTTTGTAGCATGGCTCAATGCCAACGGCTATGCAGGCTGTATGAATGGCAATATGATGGATACTACTTGCGGGGCTGTGGTGAATGCTTGGAGTGTTAAGTGTATTGGATTCAATTTAAGTGATTTAACTGGGATACAATATTTTGATAACCTATATGAATTAGATTGCCATTCAAATAATTTAACCAATCTCCTATCTTTACCTGCGTCACTTACTTCTTTTAACTGTGGTAGCAATCAATTAACAATCTTGCCAACCTTGCCAAATTCCTTAATTGGTTTATATTGCGGTGGCAATCAGTTAACTAGCTTGCCAACTTTGCCAAATTCAATATCCATTTTATATTGTCAGAACAACCAACTAACAAACCTACCTACTTTACCAAGCTCATTGGATAATTTGTGGTGCTACAATAACTTCTTAGCAAGTCTGCCAGCATTGCCAAGTACGTTGACTAAATTATTGTGTCAATACAACCATTTGAGCAGTCTACCAACTTTACCAAATTCATTATCTGTTTTGAATTGTGTTTCTAACCAATTATCAAGCTTACCCAACTTGCCCAATTCAATATCCTATTTATGGTGTGCCTCAAACCTATTGACAAATCTTCCAACCTTGCCAAGTATGGTGAATGAAATAAATTGTGGTGGTAACAAATTGACAAACCTACCAAACTTGCCAAATTCATTAGTTAATTTATTTTGTGATTCCAACCAATTAATAACCCTACCTACCTTGCCTATTTCATTGACTAAGCTATATTGTGATTTCAATCAATTGACAAGCCTCTCAACTTTTCCAAATACTTTATATGAGTTAAATTGTTCCAATAACCCTGCTCTTTATTGCTTACCAAAACTCAATACAATTTATAATTTAGATTTTACTAATACTGGCATCCTATGTTTGCCTAATTATGGCAATGTCAATAACAGTAATCCACCATTATCATCGATTCCATTATGCATACCATTAAATGGAAATGGCTGTGATGTTCATTGGAAAATTGACGGACGTGTTTATTTAGATACAAATACAAATTGCATTTATGATAATGCAGAGCAAAGATTAAGCAATATGAAATTGGTATTAACAGATACAAATAATGTATTGTTGCAACAGACATACACAGGTGGCGAAGGGTTATATACTTTCGATTCAGATACAGGATATTTCAAAATAAAAGTTGATATCACTAATTTGCAATATTTATTAAGTTGCCCTATTTCAAATGAATATTTAATTTACATTCCATCAATAGATTCCTTTTATTACAATAATGATTTCGCAATCGGCTGCAAACCAGGATTTGATATAGGCACTACAACAATAACGCAAGGCTCCGGCATTTTCCGCCCCGCCAACTTCTCAAACATAAAAATACTCGCAGGAGATTTAAGCAATTATTACGGCCTCCACTGTGCCGCAGGCACAAGTGGTGCTGTGCAAGTTATTATCAATGGCCCGGCATCGTATATTAGCACCGTTAATGGCGCACTAACTCCAACTGTTAATGGCGATACACTCACATACACCATTCCAGATTTTGGTGTGGTTGATTTTGATAATGATTTTCAAATACAAGTGCAAACGGATACACTTGCACAGATGGGTGACCAAGTTTGTTTTGAAGTGAATGTAACACCAACCATAGGTGATAACAATGTTGCAAACAATACACTCACACATTGCTTTACGGTTGTAAATAGTTATGACCCCAATTTAAAATCAGTTTATCCAATAGAGAGAATTGAGAATGCCGATGGTAATTTAACATACACCATACAGTTTCAAAATACTGGCAATGCATCTGTTCAACATATATATGTGATGGATATGCTTGATGCTGCATTCGATGCCAGCACGTTTGAGTTGTTGGCGTATTCGCATCTGCCACAAGTGCAATTGGTAGGAAATAATTTGCGTTTCAATTTCCCTAACATCAACTTGCCCGATAGTACCAATGATGAACCCAACAGTCATGGGTATGTTCAGTTTAGTATAAAGTTGAATGATAGTTTGCCACTTGGCACACCTATTAACAATACAAGTTTTATTTATTTTGATTTTAATGCTCCGGTGCAAACAAACACTGTAACTGATACACTTACCGATTGCGATAATTTAATTGCCAATGCTTGGTTTGCGAAAACATCACTTTGTAAAAACGATACATTATTTGCTGCAATGGAGTTGAAATATCCTTACAGCAATATAAAATGGTTAGTTGATAATGTGCTTGCTGCAAGTGGCGATTCTGTTGCTATTTCAAACATTGGGCTTGGCACTCATACTATAAAAGTGGTAATAAAAACGCCATACTGCCTTTCGAAAACCTACTTTACTATAACCGTAAACGATTTGCCACAGCCTTCACTTGGTAACGATACAACTGTTTGTGCTGGTTTGGTATTAGATGCCGGTGGTGGTTATTCAAATTACTTATGGAGTAATGGTGCAACTTCTCAAATAGTAAATGCTACCAACAGCGGAGCGTATACAGTTACCGTAACCGACATTAATGGATGCATGGCGAGCGATGTGATGGTTGCAACTATAAATCCCAATCCAACAATAAATCTTGGAAACGATACCACATCGTGCGATGTGCCGGTTGTCTTAAATGCATTTGGTCCCAACCTGGCTTATCTTTGGAACACAGGCGAGTTGACTTCATCCATCATTGCCGATACTTCAGGATTGTACTTTGTTAATGTATCTGATACAAATGGCTGTGTCGCTTCCGATTCTATTTTATTTATCAACAATCCTTTACCCGCAGCTCCTACAATTTCGCTCAATGGTTTCACTTTCACCTCTTCGGTAGCAACGGGCAATCAATGGTTTTTGAATGGCAATTTGATTGCAAATGCTATTAGTCAAACTTACAATGCAACACAACCCGGTTGGTATTCAGTTTTGGTAACCGACACAAATGGGTGTTACAGTTGGAGCGCTTCGCTTTTTGTTACCAATACAAATTTTAATGAGTATGCTTTGCAAAACGGAGTAGCAGCCACTGTTAATGGTTCTACGCATACTCTTACAATAAAAGGGTTGACGGAGAATGTTGTAAAGTCGATAAAATTAATCGATGCCATGGGCAGCGTTGTATATGCCAACAAAGATTTATCGGACAAATTTCAAATCGAAATTCCTATTTTTAATTTAAGCAAGGGTGTGTATTTCATCCAAGTCATTTCGAAAAACCATATTGAGGCCATCAAGATACTATTGCATTAAGCTGTTTTTTTGTGCCTGAATTCGCTGAGGCAACTTTAAATGCAATAAAGTTAAAAATATTTTTAGGGCAGAGGGCTTGTAAATAAAATTATTGTTTCTACATTTGCAGTCCGAAAAAAAACGGTAGTCAAAAAAGTTACTCAACTTATTGATAAACAGGCCGAAGTAGCTCAGTTGGTAGAGCAACTGATTTGTAATCAGTAGGTCGGGGGTTCGACTCCCTTCTTCGGCTCAAGCGAAAATGGGGTTCCTGTTGCATATTGCAGCGGGGAATTTTTTTTGTTTAAAAGGTTCTTTATTTTTTCAACAGGGGGAGTTACCAGAGTGGCCAAATGGGACAGACTGTAAATCTGTTGATTAATTTCTTCGGTGGTTCGAATCCACCACTCCCCACGTTTTGCGGAACAAGTTTCAACAAAACAAAGGGTTGAATTCTTCAAGCGGAAGTAGCTCATTTGGTAGAGCATCAGCCTTCCAAGCTGAGGGTGGCCGGTTCGAGCCCGGTCTTCCGCTCAAGGTAAATGTGGAAATTTGATATTAGCACAAATAACAATTAACTAATAACAAGTAACACAAGCCTAGCAAACACTGGCCGTTGTAGCTCAGTGGTAGAGCACTTCCTTGGTAAGGAAGAGGTCGAGAGTTCGATTCTCCTCAACGGCTCCTTTTTTTGGAAGTAAAATTTCGAAAATTGAAAAGTTGAAAACCTGAATTGTATCAGGTTGGTTCTAAAAAAAAGAATGATGAAAATGGTTTTCTATCATTCACATAAAATTGACGTAAATAAGTCTTAATAAATAAAGTTAACAATTTAACACTATAGCAAAATGGCAAAAGAGAAATTTGATCGTTCCAAACCACACGTAAACATTGGAACAATTGGTCACGTTGACCATGGAAAAACAACCTTAACTGCCGCCATCACTACCGTTTTGGCTGAAAAAGGGTTGTCAGAAAAACGTTCTTTCGATTCTATCGATAATGCTCCGGAAGAAAAAGAAAGAGGTATCACAATCAATACAGCACATGTGGAGTATTCAACGGCAAATCGCCATTATGCTCACGTTGACTGTCCTGGTCACGCGGATTATGTGAAGAACATGGTAACGGGTGCTGCGCAAATGGACGGTGCTATCCTTGTGGTAGCTGCCACCGATGGTCCTATGCCGCAAACTCGTGAGCATATCCTTTTAGCACGTCAGGTAGGTGTTCCTAAAATTGTTGTATTCATGAATAAAGTGGATATGGTTGACGATGAGGAAATATTAGACATCGTAGAAATGGAAATTCGTGAATTGCTTACATTCTACAAATTCGATGGCGAAAATACACCAATCATTCGTTGTTCGGCTTTAGGCGGATTGAACTTAGATGCCAAGTGGGTTGAAAAAATAATGGATCTTATGAATGCTGTAGATACATTTATTCCTATTCCTCCTCGCGATGTTGATAAGCCTTTCCTTATGCCAGTTGAAGATGTGTTTTCAATCACAGGTCGTGGTACTGTTGCAACAGGTCGTATCGAGCGTGGTGTTGTAAACTCAAGTGAAACAGTTGATATAATCGGAATGCAGGAAGAGAAATTATCTTCAACTGTAACTGGTGTTGAAATGTTCCGCAAGATACTTGACCGTGGAGAAGCCGGAGATAATGTTGGATTGTTATTACGTGGTATTGAAAAGACCCAAATCCGCAGAGGAATGGTTATTGCCAAACCAGGTTCAATAACTCCTCACACTGAATTCAAGGCCGAAATCTACGTTTTGAAAAAAGAAGAAGGTGGTCGTCACACTCCATTCCACAATAACTACCGTCCACAATTCTACATGCGTACAACAGACGTAACAGGCGAAATCCAGTTGCCAGAAGGTCGCGAAATGGTAATGCCTGGCGATAACGTTACAATCACTGTTAAATTGATTGTGCCTGTAGCCATGGACAAAGGTTTACGTTTCGCTATCCGTGAGGGTGGTCGTACAGTAGGTGCCGGACAGGTTACAGAGGTAATCAAATAGGGTTCTGCAATAAAAAATAATCGGTCATCGGAGGTGAAAAACCCTTCGATGACTTTTTGCTAAATAAAAAGTTTTTTGATATCGGGTAAATTCTCAGAATGACACTGTATCAGAATTTAAATTAAATGTTCTTACGGGTGTAGTTCAAGGGTAGAATCCCGGTCTCCAAAACCGTTGATGGGAGTTCGAATCTCTCCACCCGTGCTTAACTAAAGAAAACATAAAAGAATTTACTAGCCAATAGCTGATAAATAAACAAAATGGAAAAAATAAAATTATACGTTCAGGAATCATATAACGAGCTGATGAACAAAGTATCGTGGCCAACATGGGCCGAGTTGCAGGAATCGGCAACAACGGTATTGATTACAACAGTTATTATTGGTGTTTTGATTTATGTGATAGATATCATTTTTTCGGCTTTGCTGTCATTTATATACGGATTAATTTAATCAAACTAAGCACATGACTGAAGTTGCAGAAAAGAAGTGGTATGTAATACGGGCCATAAGCGGCAAAGAGAAAAAGGTTAAGCAATACATCGATATGGAAATTGCCCGACTTAAACTTACCGAAATGGTATCGCAGGTGCTTATTCCAACTGAAAAGATTTACCAGATAAAAAATGGAAAAAAGATAAGTAAGGAAAGAAGTTACTTGCCAGGATATGTATTATTAGAAGCAACTTTAACAGGTAGAAATACCTCATATAATTGAAAGTATTCCCGGAGTAATTAATTTTTTAGGACCAAAAGGAGAAGCACCGGCTCCATTGCGCCTTTCAGAAGTAAATAGAATTTTAGGTAAGGTTGATGAATTGGCCGACTCTCCGGAAATAGCTAATATACCTTATGTAGTAGGCGAAACGGTGAAGGTTATTGATGGACCTTTCAATAGTTTCTCCGGTGTGATAGAAGAAGTAAATGAAGAAAAACGCAAACTTAAAGTAATAGTAAAAATATTTGGCCGCAAAACTCCCCTCGAGTTGAGTTATATGCAGGTAGAAAAAGAATAACAATTCTCAATATTCGGGCTTTTATCAAATAAAAAAATCCTTAGGCTTCCACTTTAGGAAATACTGATAAAGCACTAATAAAGAGGAATATATAAATAAAACAAAAATGGCAAAAGAAATAGGAGCATTAATAAAGTTACAAGTAAAAGGCGGAGCTGCAAATCCTTCACCACCTATTGGTCCTGCATTGGGAGCAAAGGGTGTGAACATTATGGAATTTTGTAAGCAGTTCAATGCCCGTACTCAAGATCAGGCAGGTAAAATATTGCCTGTTGTAATTACAGTTTATACCGACAAATCGTTCGATTTCATTATCAAGAAATCGCCTGTTGCGGTTTCCATACTCGAAGCAGTAAATCTTAAAAGTGGTTCTCCTGAATCTAACCGTAAGAAAGTAGGTGTTATTTCCTGGGATAAAGTGAAAGAAATAGCTACCAACAAAATGGAAGATATGAATTGCTTCAATATTAACTCGGCAATGAGTATGGTTGCAGGTACTGCTCGCAGTATGGGAGTAAACGTTGAAGGAACAAAACCTTTCTAAAAAAAAGAATTTTTAACCGATGGAGTGCATTAATACTGCACGATTGTACATCGAAATATTTTAAATAATGGCTAAATTAACAAAAAAGCAAAAGGCAGCCAATGCCAAGTATGACGCTACAAAGTTGTACACTTTAAAAGAAGCAACGAAAGTTGTGAAGGATATCACCTATACCAAGTTCGATGCCTCGGTAGACTTAAGCATTCGCTTAGGGGTAGATCCTCGTAAAGCAAATCAAATGGTACGCGGAGTGGTAACACTTCCACATGGTACCGGAAAAACTGTTCGTGTTTTGGTGTTATGCACCCCCGACAAAGAAGCCGAAGCAACTTCTGCCGGAGCTGATTATGTAGGTTTGGATGAGTATATCCAAAAAATAGAAAAAGGATGGACCGACATTGATATCGTTATCACCATGCCTTCGGTAATGGCCAAGGTTGGTAAACTTGGTAAAATATTAGGACCACGAAATCTAATGCCTAACCCTAAAACAGGTACAGTAACCACCGATGTTGGTAAAGCTGTAACGGAAGTAAAGGCAGGTAAAATCGATTTTAAAGTTGATAAGCAAGGAAGCATTCACACTTCTGTAGGCAAAGTTTCTTTCGACCCAATTAAGCTGGAAGAAAATGCACGCGAAATTGTAAATTCAATTATCAAGCTTAAACCTTCTGCTGCCAAAGGAACATACTTGAAAAGTGTAAGCTTATCAAGTACTATGAGTGGTGGAATTCATATAGATACCAAATCGGTTTCTTAATTTATTTATTAATTAAAAAAAAAGACGATGACAAGAGAAGAAAAAAACCAGGCAATAGATAGTATGGTAGAGACTCTTTCTTCATATAATGGTTTCTATATAACCGATATATCAGGCTTAGACTCTAAAAAAACAACAAAACTGCGCAAAATGTGTCACGAAAGAGGCGTAAAACTTAGCGTGGCAAAAAATACAATTATTCGTAAAGCATTAGAAAAAATGAATGCTGCAGAGTACGAACCAATTTTTGATGTGCTCAAAGGTTCATCGGCATTGATGTTGTGTGAAACAGCAAATTTACCTGCTAAAATGATAAAAGAAATACGCAGTGTAAAAGACAATACCAAGCCTATTTTAAAATGCGCTTATATCGAATATTCAATTTTCAAAGGTGATGATCAAATTGCTGTTTTAGCAAGCCTTAAGTCGAAGAATGAATTGATAGCTGATTTGGTTTCAATACTACAATCACCAATGCGCAATGTATTGGGCGCTTTACAATCAGGCGGCAATACCATTTCGGGAATTATAAAAACTTTGGAATCACGATAATCGCTTCACCTCATAGCTTCCATATGGGTATGTAGATATCAAATTCGATAAATAAAAATTAAAAACAATAACTAATAAACAATAAAAAATGGCAGATTTAAATGCATTGGCTGATACACTTGTTGGCCTTACAGTAAAAGAAGTAAATGAATTAGCAAAAATCCTTAAGGATGTTCACGGAATTGAGCCTGCTGCTGCTGCAGTTGCGGTAGCTGCTCCGGCAGGTGGTGGCGCTGCTGCTGCTGAAGAAAAAACCACATTCGATGTGATTTTGAAAAGCGCTGGCCAGGCAAAATTGAACGTTGTTAAACTTGTAAAAGACTTAACTGGTTTAGGCTTAAAAGAAGCTAAAGACCTTGTAGACGGTGCACCAAAAGCAATTAAAGAAGGCGTGTCAAAAGCTGATGCCGAATCTTTAAAAGAGCAATTGGTTGCTGCAGGTGCAGAAGTAGAGGTGAAGTAATTCTCTTCGTCTTCTCACTATATAAGGCCATTGTTGCGCATTGCAACGATGGTCTTATTCCTATTTTATCTCATCGAAAACTTAATTTCCTCCATATCGTTACTTTACAAACTTTAATTTATTAAAATAGTGGCTTCAATCAGCACGTATCACGATAAAAGCACCAAGCGTGTAAATTTTGCTTCAGCAAAACTCAATATCGATTATCCTGATTTTCTCGACATTCAACTCAAGTCATTTCAAGATTTTTTTCAGTTGGAAACTACGTCCGATAATCGTCATAACGAAGGTTTATACCGGGTTTTCAGTGAAAATTTTCCTATTACCGATTCCCGGAATAATTTCGTTTTAGAATTTTTGGACTATTTTATCGATCCCCCTCGTTACAGTCTCGAAGAATGTATCGAACGTGGTTTGACTTACAGCGTTCCATTAAAAGCAAAGCTAAAATTATATTGTACCGATCCTGAGCATGAAGACTTTGAAACAATAGTGCAGGACGTATATTTGGGAACCATTCCATATATGACACCAAAAGGAACATTTGTAATAAATGGTGCCGAGCGTGTTGTAGTTTCTCAGTTGCACCGCTCACCGGGTGTATTTTTTGGGCAAAGCCGCCATGCTAATGGTACCAAATTATACTCCGCCCGTGTTATACCTTTCAAAGGTTCATGGATTGAATTCGCTACCGACATCAATAATGTGATGTACGCCTACATCGACCGTAAAAAGAAGTTTCCGGTTACAACATTATTGCGAGCTATAGGCTTCGAAACAGATAAAGACATTCTTGAAATATTTGGACTTGCAGATGAAGTAAAAGTAAGCAAAGCCGCTCTCAAAGCCTGTATTGGTCGTAAACTGGCAGCAAGGGTTTTGAAGTCGTGGGTCGAAGATTTTGTAGATGAAGATACCGGTGAAGTTGTTTCTATAACGCGTAATGAAGTTATTTTGGAGCGCGAAATTATCATCGAATCAGATCATATCGATTTGATTGCTGATGCAGGTGTAAAAAGCATTATTGTACATAAAGACGAAGCCAGTGCTGCTGACTTTGCAGTTATTTACAATACATTGCAAAAAGACACTTCCAATTCAGAAAAAGAAGCAGTAGAACATATCTATCGCCAGTTGCGTAATGCTGAACCACCAGATGAGGAAACGGCTCGTGGTATAATCGAGAAATTATTTTTCTCTGATAAACGTTATGACTTGGGCGAAGTAGGTCGCTATCGTATTAATAAAAAATTAGGACTGGCAACAGCCCCTGATACCAAGGTACTTACTAAAGAAGATATTATTTGTATCATCAAATATTTGATACAATTAATCAATTCTAAAGCCGATGTTGATGATATTGATCACTTAAGTAATCGTAGGGTTCGTACTGTTGGTGAGCAACTTTATTCTCAGTTTGGAGTAGGTTTGGCCCGTATGGCCCGTACTATTCGTGAGCGTATGAATGTTCGCGACAATGAGGTATTTACTCCAACCGATTTGATAAATGCCAAAACTTTATCATCGGTAATAAACTCATTTTTCGGTACCAATCAGTTGAGTCAGTTTATGGATCAAACAAATCCATTGAGCGAAATAACTCATAAGCGAAGGCTATCTGCACTTGGACCCGGAGGTCTGTCGCGCGAGCGTGCAGGTTTCGAGGTTCGTGACGTACACTACACTCATTATGGCCGTTTGTGTACTATTGAAACACCAGAAGGACCAAACATTGGTCTTATCTCTTCTTTGTGTGTGTTTGCTAAAATAAATAACCTTGGTTTTATCGAAACTCCTTATCGTCAGGTAATTGATGGTAAGGTTGATGTAGATAGTCCAATCATATATTTATCTGCCGAAGAAGAAGACCGTAAAACCATAGCACAAGCGATTGTTTTGGTAGATGAGGCTGGTAATTTCTTAACCGATAAAGTGAAGGCACGTAAAGAAGGTGACTTCCCGATTGTAGTACCTCAGGATTTACAGTTGATGGACGTTGCGCCTAATCAAATTGCCTCAATTGCCGCATCACTTATTCCTTTCCTTGAACATGATGATGCCAACCGTGCACTCATGGGCTCGAACATGCAACGCCAGGCTGTTCCATTGATGAAACCAGAAGCTCCTATTGTAGGTACAGGCCTCGAAGGACGCCTTGTAAGAGATTCGCGTGTTCTTGTTAATGCGGAATATGATGGTATTGTTGAATACGTTGACGCTAAAGAAATACATATACGTAGTTTTAGGACCGATGATGAGAAACTTGTTTCCTTCGAAGATGATTTAAAGGTTTACAACATTATCAAATTCCAAAAAACAAATCAAAACACAAATATCAATCTTAAACCAATTGTAAAAAAGGCGATAAGATAAAGGCAGGCCAGGTGCTTACTGAAGGGTATGCTACCAATATGGGAGAACTTGCACTAGGTAGAAACCTGAAAGTGGCGTTCATGCCTTGGAAGGGTTTTAATTTTGAGGATGCAATTGTGATCTCCGAAAAAGTAGTGAGTCAGGATATTTTCACTTCAATCCACATTGATGAGTATAGCCTCGAAGTGCGCGATACAAAACGTGGTATGGAAGAACTTACTGCCGATATTCCTAATGTAAGCGAAGAGGCAACCAAAGACCTCGATGAGCATGGAATGATAAGAGTAGGAGCAGATGTGCGTGAAGGTGATATCCTAATTGGAAAAATTACTCCAAAAGGAGAAACTGATCCTTCACCAGAAGAAAAATTGTTGCGAGCTATCTTTGGTGACAAAGCCGGTGACGTAAAAGATGCTTCGTTAAAGGTTCCACCTTCAGTAGTAGGTGTGGTAATCGATAAAAAATTGTTTACACGTAACATTAAGGATAAAGTAAGCAAGGGAGATGAAAAAGGAATTCTTGCAAAACTTGACGAAGACCAGGCTAAGACATTGGCGTTACATAAAAGCCATTTGATAGAGAAACTTTTTACCCTTGTAAATGGAAAAACATCGCAAGGTGTAAACAATTTGCTTAAAGAGGTTTTAATCCCAAAAGGAACAAAGTTCACGCAAAAGATATTGATGGATTTAAATCTTGCAAACATCAATCCTCAAAAGTGGACAACCGATAAGGAATTAAACGATAAAATTAGTCAGCTGCTTCACAATTATACTATCCGTTGTCAGGATATAATGGGAGCTACCAAGCGTAAGAAATATGCCCTTACTGTAGGAGATGAATTACCAGCAGGAATAATGCAGTTGGCAAAAGTATATATTGCTAAAAAACGTAAACTAAAAGTTGGTGACAAAATGGCCGGTCGTCATGGAAACAAAGGTATTGTTGCAAAGATTGTACGTCCCGAAGATATGCCTTTCCTTGAAGATGGAACCCCGGTAGATATCGTTTTGAATCCACTTGGAGTACCTTCACGAATGAACATCGGACAGATTTATGAAACCGTGTTGGCATGGGCAGGTGAGAAACTTGGGCTTAAGTTTGCCACTCCAATTTTTGATGGAGCAACTTTGGATGATATCAATAGTTATACTGAAAAAGCAGGAATACCAAAATATGGTGTAACACAGCTTTATGATGGATTAACAGGAGAGCGTTTCGACCAATCAGCTACAGTGGGAATAATTTACATGTTGAAACTTGGACATATGGTGGATGATAAGATGCATGCCCGTTCAATAGGACCATATTCTCTTATTACGCAACAACCTTTGGGTGGTAAGGCTCAGTTTGGAGGCCAGCGTTTTGGAGAGATGGAGGTTTGGGCCATAGAAGCATACGGAGCTGCCAATATTCTTCAGGAGTTACTTACTGTGAAATCGGATGATGTTGTTGGCCGTGCAAAAGCATATGAAGCTATTGTAAAAGGTGATAATATGCAGGCACCGGGTGTACCCGAATCGTTCAATGTATTGTTGCACGAATTGCGCGGATTAGGATTGAAAATAACACTTGATTAATCCTGTTCCAAAACTTTAATAAATAAGATATTTAATTCTCCATAAATAAACAAAAGAACATTGAAAAAGGAATTAAAAGTTAAGAGTAATTTTTCACGAATTACCATCAGTTTATCATCGCCCGAAGATATTTTAGAACAATCGGCAGGCGAGGTATTAAAGCCCGAAACAATAAATTATCGTACCTATAAACCGGAACGCGATGGATTGTTTTGTGAGCGTATTTTTGGCCCGGTAAAAGACTGGGAATGCCATTGCGGTAAATACAAACGCATACGTTACAAGGGCATTGTTTGCGACCGTTGTGGGGTAGAGGTTACCGAAAAGAAAGTACGTAGAGAGCGTATGGGGCACATTCAACTGGTAGTTCCGGTTGCTCATATTTGGTATTTTCGTTCGTTGCCAAATAAAATTGGTTACCTTCTTGGTTTGCCAACCAAAAAATTAGATTTAATCATCTATTACGAGCGTTATGTAGTAATTAATGCTGGAATAAAAGAACAAGATGGAATCAATTATCTTGATTTCCTTACCGAAGATGAATATGTAAATATTCTCGAAACTTTGCCGAAGGAAAATCAAATGCTTGACGATTCTGACCCAAATAAGTTTATTGCTAAAATGGGTGCAGAATCACTAAGTGATTTATTGGCACGTCTTGATTTAGATGAATTGTCATATCGCTTGCGTAATCAGGCAGCTACAGAGACATCGCAGCAACGTAAGAATGAAGCATTAAAGCGCCTTTCGGTTGTTGAGTCATTCCGTAGTGCCAATGAGCATATTATCAATCGCCCCGAGTGGATGATTGTGAAAGTGGTACCTGTAATTCCACCAGAATTGCGTCCACTTGTTCCATTGGATGGCGGTCGTTTTGCCACCTCAGACTTAAATGATTTGTATCGTAGGGTGATTATACGCAACAATCGATTAAAGCGATTGATGGAAATAAAAGCTCCTGATGTAATCTTACGTAACGAAAAACGTATGCTTCAGGAATCGGTGGATTCTTTATTCGATAACTCGCGTAAAGTTAATGCTGTAAAAACCGAAAGCAACCGTGCATTGAAATCACTTTCCGACTCATTGAAAGGTAAGCAAGGACGATTCCGTCAAAATTTATTGGGAAAACGTGTTGATTATTCTGCACGTTCGGTAATTGTTGTAGGGCCTGAAATGAAACTGCATGAGTGTGGATTGCCAAAAGATATGGCATCGGAATTATTCAAACCGTTTATCATTCGAAAAATGATAGAGCGTGGAATAGTTAAAACGGTAAAATCTGCAAAGAAAATAGTCGACAAAAAAGAACCTATTATTTGGGATATTCTCGAAAATGTTTTGAAAGGCCATCCTGTAATGTTGAATCGTGCCCCTACACTTCACAGGCTTGGTATACAAGCGTTTCAACCTCGAATGATTGAAGGAAAAGCCATTCAGTTACATCCATTGGTTTGTACAGCCTTTAATGCCGACTTTGACGGTGACCAGATGGCCGTTCACGTTCCGCTTGGAAATGCCGCAATCATTGAAGCACAAATGCTTATGCTTGCATCGCACAATATCCTTAACCCTGCAAATGGCGCACCTATAACGGTACCATCGCAGGACATGGTTTTGGGATTGTACTATATTACCAAAAGCCGTAAGGGCACTCCCGAGCGTCCTGTAAAAGGTGAAGGGCTTACATTTTATTCTTACGAAGAATTAAATATTGCCTACAATGAAGGCATGGTAGATTTGCATGCTGCCATAAAAATTCGAATAACCCTAACCGAAAACGGACAAAAGGTTTCGAAAATAATTGATACTTATGTTGGTCGTGCATTGTTCAATCAGGTAGTGCCCGATGGAGTTGGATATATCGATGAGTTGCTTACGAAGAAATCATTACGTGATATTATCCAACGCGTATTGAAAGTAGTTGGAATAGCAGGTACTGCACAATTCCTCGATGATATTAAAAACCTTGGTTTCCGTTCAGCCTTCAAAGGTGGATTGTCATTCAATATTGGTGATATCGACATTGACGTAGACAAGGAAAAATTGATAGGCAAAGCTGAAGATGAAGTGTTGGAAGTAATTGATAACTATCGTAATGGTTTTATTACCGACAACGAGCGCTACAATCAGATAATTGATATTTGGTCACGTACCAATTCACGCATCACAGAAAACCTGATGAAAAAAATTGCTGCCGATAAGCAAGGCTTCAATGCGGTATGGATGATGCTTGACTCTGGAGCCCGTGGTAGTAAAGATCAGATTCGTCAGTTGAGTGGTATGAGGGGATTGATGGCGAAACCACAAAAATCTGGCGCATCGGGAGGTGAGATTATCGAGAATCCAATTCTTTCCAATTTTAAGGAAGGACTTTCAATCCTCGAGTATTTTATTTCTACCCATGGTGCCCGTAAAGGTTTGGCCGATACAGCCCTTAAAACAGCCGATGCGGGTTACTTAACGCGTAGGTTAGTAGATGTGGCACAAGATGTTATTATCAATCAGGAAGATTGTGGCACATTGCGCGGATTGGCTGAAACAGCATTAAAAAATAACGAAGAGATTGTTGAGTCTTTATATGACAGGATACTAGGCCGGGTTTCATTGCACGATATTTATCATCCTCTTACCGGTGAATTACTTGTTTCTGCCGGACAAGAAATTATTGAAGCAAAAGCAGAATTAATTGAAAATTCTCCAATAGAAAGCGTTGAAATCCGATCGGTATTGACATGTGAAAGTAAGCAGGGCGTATGCGGTAAATGTTACGGTCGTAATTTAAGTACTGGCCGAATGGTACAACGTGGCGAAGCAGTTGGAGTAATTGCAGCACAGTCCATTGGTGAGCCTGGTACACAGCTTACCCTTCGTACATTCCATGCCGGTGGTGCCGCAAGTAAACTTGCTGCCGAAACCAACATTCTTGCAAAATATACCGGTATTATTGAGTTCGATGAGCTTCGTACTTTACCATTCGAAATAGATGGAAAGAAATTGTTTGTTGTGGTAGGTCGTTCGGGTGAGATGAGAATCATTGACACAAAAACCCGTGCAATTCTAGCCACTAACAATATACCTTATGGTGCCCATGTGTTTGTAGACGAAGGTCAGCAGGTTACCAAAGGTCAGGAGATATGTAAATTTGACCCGTACAATGCTGTAATCATTACTGAAGCAACCGGAACCATAGACTTTGAACATATTGATGAGGGTATTACCTTCCGCGAGGAGCAGGATGAGCAAACAGGATTTAAAGAGAAAGTAATTATCGATACACGCGATAAAGCACGTAACCCGGTAGTAAAAATTCTTGCTAAAGATAAGACGGTATTAAAATCATACAACATACCTGTAGGTGCGCATATTGTTGTTGATAAAGGCGATAAAGTAACTGCAGGAAATATCCTGGTAAAACTTCCGCGTAATGCCGGAAAGACTTCGGATATCACTGGTGGTTTACCACGTGTAACCGAATTGTTTGAAGCACGTAACCCAAGTAACCCAGCCGTGGTTTCTGAAATTGATGGTCTTGTTACATATGGTGGAATCAAGCGTGGTAACCGCGAAATTGTAGTAACATCAAAAGATGGCGATGTAAAGAAATATCTTGTTTCACTTTCTAAGCATATTCTTGTTCAGGACAACGACTTTATTCGTGCAGGATTACCTCTCAGTGATGGTGTAATTTCTCCGGGCGATATCCTAAATATTAAAGGCCCAAATGCAGTGCAGGAGTATCTTGTAAATGAGGTGCAGGAAGTGTATCGTTTGCAGGGTGTGAAAATTAACGATAAGCACTTTGAAGTAATTGTACGTCAAATGATGCGTAAGGTTGAGATTGAGGATCCGGGCGATACTAAGTTCCTCGAAAGGGAAGCTGCAAACCGTCTCGATTTTATTGAAGAGAATAATGAGATATTTGATAAAATGGTAATACTTGAGCCTGGCGATTCTACACAATTTAAAGCCGGGCAAATAGTAAGTGTGCGCAAACTGCGCGATGAAAATTCTATGCTTAAACGCAGCGATAAAACACCGGTAGAAGCACGCCAGGCTGTATCGGCTACTTCACGACCATTATTGCAAGGAATTACTCAGGCCTCTTTACATACTAAGAGTTGGATATCGGCAGCTTCGTTCCAGGAAACCACTAAAGTTCTTAATGAATCGGCAATTGCCGGCCGTATAGATAATCTGGTAGGATTGAAAGAAAACGTAATTGTAGGTCATCTAATACCTGCAGGAACCGGAATGCGCGAGTACGATAAACTGGTAGTTGGTTCGCAAGAAGAATACGATTTGTTAATGGCCTCGAAAGAAGAATAATTAACCGAATTGATAAATTAAAATTTCCCGCTTTGATGAAAATTGAAGCGGTTTTTTTTTTGATTGAGTAGTATAGCAATTTCCACTACATAGGTTCTGTAAAATGGATGGGCATGCTTGTTTATACTTTTTTGGAGACAAAATTGTTTACTCATGCAAAAGATGCATATAGGCATAGGCAAAATTGCAAAATACCTAAGGCCTTACCTTTTTTTGGAATGTATAATTTTATCCGGATTCAAGTATAATTCGAGTTTACGAAAAGCAATGCCTAATTTTCTATTTCTAAAAGTTGTTTATTCTCCAAAGCCTTTGCAAACTCCTCCACATTGCAGTAACGTATAGCCTTACCGTTACTAAAAAAAACAAACACTGTTGACTGCAATTTATTTTCTGTTGCTAATTTTTTTATTTCTAAAAGTTTGTCTTTTGTTTTTACAAACACAAAGTTAAAAAGCATGGGGTTTAATTTTGCTCCCATTACTTCTTCCATAGTGTGGTTTGTTTTTGTTGTGAAAATATACACGGTGTGCATATTCATAATGGGCAAATTGCAGGCTTGGGCGTTTGCTTCGTGTGTTGCAATGAACATTGCAAAAAAGAGAAATACCAAAATGAGATTTTTCATAATTTTATTTTTTTTTAATTTATTTTTTTTAGTAAAAATTGCCTGCCCGCACCCCCAGCCCCTGAAGGGGAGCCAGCCACTTATACAAGCAAAATTTTCAAATGTACGCCATTGTTGCGCCCTTTAGGGCAACGGGTGAGCGAAGGCCGCATTTTCACATCTTTATTATTTTCCCTGTAAATATATCATTTCCACCACTCAGCATAACAAAATAAATTCCCTGTTTTATTTTTTCTAAATCTATTTCTGTTTTTTGTTTCACAATTTCCTGTTGCCAAATTTCTTACCCATAGCATCCACTATTTTTAAAACATAGTTTTCATTTTTAAAATCACTCAACTCAATATTTATTTTTGTTGAGAATGGATTGGGATTGACCACAAACCCTGCATTTAATCCCCCTTGCAGGGGGTTGGGGGTTTCGGGCGTGCCCACCCACTGCAAAGTATCACAAGGACTACCCGACAGTCGCCCCAAACTATAATTTGGATTATTGGGTAAGCCAGCATACACCCTTTTTCCTCCAAGATAAAAACTAAATGGTTGAAAATTACATGCCTTACCAATACTATCAGGATAATTTATTACACCTAAATTTTCGTTGTATTGATTGCGTACGCTATCAGGGTAGGGGTATGCAGGAAAGCCCCAATTATACCAACTTGCCATATATATTTTATTGTCAGGTGCTTTACGCAAAGCGCCAAATAAATTAGGATTACGTTGTTCATATAAAGTATCGCAACTTGCAGGAATATCCGTGGCAAATAAATTAAATTGCAACAAACGTGAAGTGTCTTTTGGAAATACATTCCACAATTTTGTTGCATAAAACAAACTATCATTTGGCGAGTAAGCCCCTTCCCAAAACCATCTATCAATGTTTGTACTTTGTTCAGGAAAAACAATTTTTTCGTTTCCAATAATTCCTGTACATCTATCAAAATCATACTCGGCCATAAAACCATTATAATTTATAAGAACCATTTTATCACCTTTATTATTGAAAATTATTTTTTGAAAAGTGCCATCAGTTGCATTATTAAAATCAGTAGTTGTGTAGTTAGAAAACCCACTTGTATCTAATTTAAACACATAAAAACGATTATGTTTTGTCACCATAATTGATGGCTTTATTATTATCCACCAATCTCTACCATTGCCATGTTGAATAGCTTGTGTACAATCTCCCATTTCTATATTGCTAATTAATGGTTGATCGCGTATAATTACTGTTCCTAATCCATTGTTTTGAGCCATGTCTATTATTGCATAATAAAAGCCTTTTGGCGTAATTGTACCAGAATATAATAAATAATATTGAGAATCGATTTTTGGAGATGGAACAATTACTATTTGATTATAAAAACCAACACCAAATAAATTGTTCCCATTATTAATAGTATCAAAATTGAAATTGTGAACATAGGTTGAATTAGTATTGCCATCCATAACGTTAAATGAATAAAGTTTTAATAATCCATTTGTATCGGCAATGCTTGCACAACTACCTCTACCATCCATAGTTGAAAATATTGGAGTAGCAATGATTTGATTATTAAAATCAACTCCGGCCGAATCACCAAAAACCCAAACATTGTTTTGCTTTTGTGCCGTTATTATATTATAAGAAAGCGAAATTAAAATAATCAAATAAAATTTCATTGTTTATAAAATTAAAAAGAGGTATGATAAAATATCATACCTCTATATATAAAAATTATTTGATTATAATTAATTTTTCTGTTTGCTTAATTGCATCGCCTTCAAAAATTTTGATTTGATAAAAGCCACCACAAAAATCTTTCAAATTGATTTTAGTATCTTTTTCAAGCAAAGTCTTTGTTAAAAGCAACCTGCCTGTTCCATCAAAAATATTTGCATATATATTATGGTATATATCATTATTGCTTTTTATGGAAACAAAGTCATTTGTGGGATTCGGAAAAATTTTATACACAGAATTTTGTTTTGTTAAGATGCCACCAATCGCATTAAGCGGTCTTACTTTCCTCAAAGGTGGCAAAATATCAATTACATCTAAATGTAAAATTGAGCGCGCCCAATAAACAGCTTCACCACCGTAAAACGGATGTGTGTTGGCACTGACCTGATAATTACACATTAACAAAAAAAGTACAGCAAGTTTTTTCATAGCTTTATAATTCTCTCCACAAAAATACGCAATTCATTTTCTACTTTTACATAATACATTCCTTGTATTAATGATTGTAAATTTAGGGTGCTTTGTTTTTATTTTATTTCACTTTGCAAAACAACCTTACCCATAGCATCCACTATTTTTAAAACATAACTTTTATTTTTAAAATCACTCAACTCAATATTTATTTTATTGTAAAATGGATTTGGCGAAACCCGCATTAACTCCCCCCTTTGGGAGGCGGGGGCTGCTCGTCCATTGCAAAGTATCACAAGGACTACCCAAAAAAAGCCCCCGGCAACATGTCCAACCTTACGCAAATGCATATTAGCATAGCAACTCTTAACGATTAAAAGCTCCGAGTTTTATAAAAACGATTTCATTATTTTCGATAATTCGATTCAATACTTCACCATCATACTATCTAACTCGGTTAATGTAATGGTTGGAGGCATAATACCAAGGGCAATTTTGGATTTTACAAGCGATGCTGTTATAAACGCATCGGCTTCGGTAGCAAAGCCATTATTGCCGGGTGCTGCTGGTATGTTGGGTTGTTCAACTCTTAAAGTGTCGTTCATAAAAATGCGATAGCCATAACCAGTTGTAACAGGATTGTTTTTGATATCGGCATTTTTGAAAGTTTCGATTTTAACTCGCAAACCAATTGGAGGCCACAATTGAAGTTGGTGATTTCTCTTTTGACCTGATGTTGTTGCAAGAAGTAAAAAAATGCTCAAAAAAATAAAGTAGCGCATGGATTATTGAATAATGGCAAGTTTTCCACTTGTAACAAACAGGTCGTTGCAGTTGATTACATAAATATAAATTCCTTCGCGATATTTTGAAATATTCAGTTCAAGAAATTTTGTTTGCATATTGAACGATTGTGAGTAAACAATGCGCCCTTTCAAATCGTAAAGATTGAATTCAAGTTTTTTGTTTATTACATTATCACAGTCGAGATAGAGTTTTCCTTTTGTGGCATTTGGTGTAAGGTCGATGCTGCAAAATTCAGGCACCGAGTCAATAAGTCCGGTATCGATGGGCGGCCCAAAAGACCAAAGATCATTGAAGTATTGTCCATTATCGCGCCCACCGCAAATGTATCCATAGTCACCTTCGGCAAATGCGGTGGTACCTATACGTGCCATTCCGGGAAAAGAATCTACTTGCGACCAGCTATTCAGAAACCTGTCATATTGATACACATCGTTATACAATTTACCATTGCTCAATCCTAATCCAACGGTTCCTTTGCCATCGAGCATAAATGCTGCTGCATTCCAACGTGCATTACCGGGAAACGAACTTTTTTGTGTCCATGTATTTGGACCAATATTGTATTGCCATAAATCCGATGAACCGCCACTCCCGTCAGTCCCGCAGCAAACCCATGCCTTTCCGTTTTCGGCAAACACAGAAGATTGCTCAACACCATTAGCAGGAAAGTTTTTCAAAGCTGACCATGCATTATTAACCGGGTCGTATTTCCACAATTCTTTGCCATTGGTGCCATCGCCATTTACTACAAAACCTTCGTCAATATATGAAAATGCCGAAGCACCAGTTCGGGCAGATGGCATCCCTGCAATTTGCAACCAGGAATCACTAGTAACATCATATCGCCAAAAATCACTGAAAGTATTGGTTGCAGACAAGTCGTCCTGACCTGATCCAACAAATGCATAAGGGCTGATGGCAAACGAACATGCCCTCAATCGTTTTGTTCCGGGAAAATCGGATTGCCGTGCCCACGTATTTGTTGCAGGATTGTATTCCCACCATTCGCTATAAACAGATCCCAATGTTTCACCGGTACCATAATATAATTTCGATTTTACATTAACACCAGTTCCAAATGCTAAACCATTTCCAGGGTACGAAGCCTTTTGTGTCCAAACATAAGCACCTGCTTCAGCTTGTAAAAAAATGCAAGACAGTATGATGAAACAAAAAAAATATTTAGTAATTATTTTCAATTGATGTGAGATATTATCATTTCACTTTTGTCAAGCAGTTGATCTATAATGGCAAATGTCGTAGTCATTTTTGAATACCGGCAGCACCAAAACTTTAATTATCAAATGCTTGATGTGAATTAAATAGTTTTCAAATAAAGAACTTTTTTTATAATTATAAAAGGTATTGAGCCTAACTTTGAGTGAGTTTTGTTCGAAACGTTCATTTTTCAAGTTAAAACCATGTTCGCTTTTCTTTTGACAAACAAAATTATTTTATCAGGCTCACAAAATTTTCAATTAATTTTAAACCCGGTTTGTCACTAACTTCGGGGTGAAACTGCACACCAAAAATCGGTTTCGATTTGTGGCACATTGCTTCAACTTCATAAGATGCCGATGTTGCCATCAACTCAAAATCTGAAGGCAAATTAATTCCTTCGGTATGGTCCTGCGCCATCAGTTTTTTTACCATAGCCTTGAAATATATTTTTAGGTGTTAGTACGTTTACGAAATATTTTTTTCGCATCGGCTCGCCCATGTAAACCTTACTACCATATAGCAAACCAATTAGCTGGTGCCCGAAGCAAATACCAAGAACAGGAATTTTGCATTTCTTTATAAAATCAAATTGTTTTATTAATGGATTAACATCAGCCTTTGTAAGCAGCATGGGTGCACCACTTAAAATTATTGCCGAAGCCTTTTTCAATGCAGATGAATTTACGTTTTGGTAGTCGAAAGTTTGATAATCCATTTGAAGCTTTCGCAGCATATTTTCGATATCAGGCACTTTTTTACTTCCAAAATTTATTATGGCTATCATTAAAAGAATTTGATTTTTTATTGATGTAAAGATAGAGACTTTATTTTGGGTGTCTCAGTTTCTAAATTAAAAAAGTTCCCTCAAGGCCGTAATTATCTGAACGTGAAAAGAGTTGCTATTATTTTAAAGCACTAATCTCCGAATCTATGCCAAATAAATAACGAACTTCTAAATTTAATGGATTGAATATTGTTAAAAACAATATATAAGCCCTAGCTGCTTTGAAACTATGCTTTAACAATGACTGTAGTTTTTGGCAGGTCTATAGCATTCTGAAAACAACGTTCATAACACTTGATAGTTGATTTTGATTAACATTTGATTTAATCAAAAATATGTTTTCCTTTGTCACTCAAATCTCTAAGCAAACATTATGAAACAAATAATACTTCTATTAGCAATTGCATTTTCGTTTTGTGTTTCTCAAACGTATTCACAATGTGTTCCCAATACTGCAATTACTCAACCGGGTATCTATCCCGATAGCGCAACAGGCCTTGTTGCAGGAACAGTAGGGATTGCCTACAATGAAGTAGTTCAGGTTAAAGTACCATTAGATACTTTCTTTATTGTGCCTATTCAAATTGATTCTATTTCGGTGTTGTCATTTTCGGGTTTTCCTCCGGGAATTACATTTGCTTGTAACACAACCAATTGTCAATTTCTTGGTGGTTCTAACGGTTGTATTTTGTTGTCTGGAACTCCTACCACTGCCGGGACTTATCCTTTAAAAGCAGTATTAAGCGCTCGTGGTCACACCATAAATGGAAACTTTCAAATTCCAGCACAAATAGATACTGTTGATTATTATACTATAGTAATCAATCAGGCAAATGGAATTCAAAACAATGCTAATTTAAAGTTTGATGTTGCACAGAACGAGCCTAATCCTTTCAATAACACCTCGAACATTAGTTTTACAGTTGCAGTTAAATCAACGGTAACATTCAAAGTGTTCAATTTGATTGGCAAAGAAATTTTCCGCAACAATGTATTGTGCGACCCGGGCAAAAACATTATTAAAGTTGATGCTGCAGATTTTGCTCCCGGTGTTTATATGTATTCGTTAAGTAATGGTGCCCAAACTTTTACCAAGCGAATGATAGTTTCGAAAAAATAATGCCTTTCAAAATCACGGTGCTTGGCAGCAACTCTGCCACACCTATTAATAACAGACATCCAAGCGCTCAAATTCTTCAGTTGAATGAGCGCTTTTTTTGATTGATTGTGGCGAAGGCACTCAAATGCAATTGCTGCGCTACAAAATAAACTGGAATAAAATTGAACACATTTTTATTTCTCACTTACATGGCGATCATTATTTGGGTTTGATGGGTTTGCTATTTACTATGAACCTCAACGGCCGCGCCAAGGAAATCAATATTTATGCTCAGCCCGATATGATGGATATTATCGAACTCCAATTAAGGGTGTCATCTACAGAATTGCGTTACAATATTATATTTCATCCTTTGCAGTTTTTCAACAGTAAAATTTTGCTCGATGATGCAGAAATTCGTGTAAAAACAATTTTGCTAAACCATCGCATTCCGACAGTTGGTTTTCATTTTACTGAAAAGCGTGTACACCGTAATCTTAATTTACCTGTTGTAGAATCTTTCCATGTTCCATTATCGTTTTATAAAAATATTAAACAAGGCGAAAATTATATTGACGATACCGGTAATGTAGTGAAAAACAGCGAACTCACCATGGAGCCAAAGCCGGCTCATACTTATGCTTATTGCAGCGATACAATGTATGATGAAGCTATAATAGATGAAATAAGAAATGTGAATTTGCTTTATCACGAAGCTACGTTTATGAGCGATATGGAGAAGCGTGCTCACGAAACTTTTCATTCCACTGCCAAACAAGCTGCTATCATTGCAAAAAGGGCCAATGTTGAGCGGCTGTTGATAGGCCACTTTTCATCACGCTATATCAACCTTGAACCATTGCTGGCCGAAGCGCAGGAAGTTTTTCCCGATACCGATTTAGCCATGGAAGGTTTTACTTTTGTTACCTAGGCTTTTATT
This sequence comes from Bacteroidota bacterium, assembly GCA_016717325.1. Taxonomy (GTDB): domain Bacteria; phylum Bacteroidota; class Bacteroidia; order AKYH767-A; family OLB10; genus JADKFV01. The sequence goes on from JADKFV010000024.1 coordinate 81,102, forward strand.
TCAAAACACTGATTGTTTTTTGTAAAGGCACTGCAAACGTCTGTTTATATACTGATTGAAAATTGTAGAAATTTTATCAAATCATCACAATCATATTTGTAACATTTCGCGTACTTTTGCCATCATAATAAATAAAAACGATGCGCGATTTTATTGTCACACTACTTGTTGCGTTTGTATTGTTTAGGGTTTTGAAAAGTTTTAATACGCCACCACGAACAAACAACCGAAACCAGAACCAAAATAATGCGAACGATGATGGAAATATTACCATACTCAACAATAATAAGTCCGAATCGAAAAATGCAAACAGCGATGGTGAATATGTTCCATACGAAGAAATAAAGGATTAATTCGATTTTTTTCAACCAATGATTTTGGTTTTTATTTGCCATTCAAAACCAATCAGTTAAACCATTAAGATTGTTAGCAAATTGAAAATGTTTATTTGGCTGTATTGTCACACCGTAACAAACTTCTCGCAATTGTGCCCCCTCAAAATTTGTTATTAAAGAACTAATATTTTTTTTTGAAAACGATTATTAATTAACTTCGCGCAAAGAATAAAATTTGCAGCATGATTAATAATAAGTATTTCGATAGCGATACAATTGCCGATTTGCATAATAAGTTCATGGCCGCCACTCCATGTAAGTATGTGATACTCGAAAATTTCTTGGAGACAGACACAGCACAAAAATTATATGAAGGGTTTCCACCTCTCGAGGACCTTAACGTAAAGCGCAAATCGATGAATGAAAATAAAAAAGAAGAGTATCATTTAGAAAGGTTCGATCCGGTTTTTCAGCAATTGCAACGAGCCATGAACGAGCAGCGAACTTATTATATGATTAGCAAAATAACCGGCATAGAAGGGCTTAGCAGTACCGATGATGCATTGGGCAGTGGTGTACATCAGGGTGGGCCGGGTAGCTTTGTCGATATACATGTAGACATCAATATGAATCCAATGAAAAACTTACACCGTAGAATTAATTTGCTCATTTATTTGAACAGATATTGGAAAGATGAGTACGGTGGTGGTCTCGAGTTGTGGGACAAGGGAGTGAAGAATATGGGTGCATGTGTGCTGCCAAACTTTAACCGTGCAGTGATAATGGAAACTACCGATGAATCGTATCATGGGTATGGACGTATCAATATTCCTGATCACGAATCGCGCAAATCATTTTATTGCTATTTCTATACACCGATTACAGGCGATTTTACGTTTCGCGATTCACGATTTAAAACACGTCCCGATGAATCGAATTCGAAAGCATTTTTAACCGAAGCAAAAGAAACAGTGAAAATAGGAGTAAAGCGGTTTTTGAAAAACCTTGGGATCAAGTCGCTGGACTTTCAGGATAAAAAGAAAAAATAATTTTTTGACCACTAAAAACGAAAAGCAATTTACAGAATAGTGAGTTGCTTTTTTTTTGGAATGTTGTAATGAACATAAAAGGAAAAGTAATTTGGATAACAGGTGCATCGTCAGGTATGGGCGAAGCATTGGCATTAGAGGCAAATAGCCTCGGGGCTAAAGTAATTATAAGCGCCCGTAATGTGAAAAACTAAATGCATTGAGCGCGAAATTTGTTGATAATTCAAATCATCTAATTCTTCCTTTCGATGTTTCGAAAATTGAAAATACCGACACTTTGATGAATGCTGTAATTGAAAAATTTGGACGTATAGATATTTTGATAAACAATGCCGGCATAGCGCAAAAAAGTTTTGCAATTGAAACTACTCAACAAGTGGAGCAACAAATAATGGATACAAATTTTTTTGGAATCGTAACATTATCCAAAGCAGTTGCCATGCAAATGATAAAGCAAGGCGGAGGTCAAATAGCTGTTACCACCAGTTTGCTCGGTAAGTTCGGCTTGCCCATGTATGCTGCCTATTGTGCATCGAAACATGCATTGTACGGTTATTTTGATGCCTGGCGTGGAGAATTGAAATCGAAAAACGTAAGCATCAATATTGTTTGTCCCGGTAATATTAATACCAATGTGAGTTATAATTCATTACTTGGCAATGGAGAGTTGATGCAACAAAACAGTCCGGCCCAAGCCAAAGGAATGGATGCAAAACTGGCAGCAAAAAATATTGAAAGCCATATGTAAGAATCAAAGGCATACTTACATAGGGCGTTTCGATATTTTGGCCGTACCGTTTCGCAATTTTGCTCCCGGTATTTTTTATTGGCTTATAGGAAAAATGCAGAAGCAAAAAATCTAAAATTTAAACTTGGATTTTTTACCACAAATGCACAAATCAATTCCGAAGGAAGTGAAATTGTTATTTTGCCACAAAGTCCCTAATGTACAAATTTTTTTTTCGCGGCAGCCCATCATTGCCGTCAGATTTATCTGACGGATTAAATAATTTGTATTTGGCTTTAGCCGAAAGATTTTAGCCACGCTTGCCCCGACCGCAGTGTCGCGGAATGCACGAATGAATGCCGAAGGAATTTAAAATATTTTTTGCCACAAAGTCCCTAAGGTACAAATTTTTTTTTCGCGGCAGCCCATCATTGCCGTCAAATTTATCGGACGGATTAAATAATTTGTATTTGGCTTTAGCCGAAAATATTCTCTCAAAACTTTGCAAAGAAATTCCATGTATTATTTTTCTCAACTTAGTCATTCAAAACATAAAGTATTTTGCCTTTAAAATTTATTCCTTCAAAATATATTTTTTTGACTTTCGAGTTTATTCCTTTTGACTTGCTTTTTTTGACTTTTAAATTTTCCTCTTTGCATTACTTTTCTTGCCTTTTAAATTTATTCCTTTTGACTTATTTATATTATTATATTCGCCACTTCTCAAAAAATAAATCATCTTAATTAACAGATATGGATTTCAAAAAAGTATGGCCACACGCGGTTGCAATTGCAACTTTTTTTATCATTGTTTTTATATATTTTATTCCCTTGTTTCAGGGGGAACAAGTAGATGGGCACGATAACGATACATGGTTGGGTGGAGCAAAAGAAATTAATGATTTTCGTGAAGCGCATGGAACCGAACCACTTTGGACAAACCGCATGTTTAGTGGTATGCCGGCTTATCAAATTTCAATGGAGTCGAAAAATAATTTGTTATTGTATGTATATAAAGGTTTATTAAAAATTTGTCCCTTTCCGGCATTTTTCATCTTTGCCGGGCTTATAAGTTTTTATGTTTTACTCATCACCCTCAAGTTCGATTATCGACTTGCAATAGCCGGTGGAATAAGTTTTGCCATGTGCTCTTTCAATTTTTATATCATACAGGCGGGGCACAATTCGCAAGCATTAGCCATTGCATTGATGCCACTTGTGGTAGCAGGTATATTGCAAACATTTCGTGGCAATTATTTGTTGGGTGCCGGACTCACAGCATATGGTATGGCATTTGAAATTATGGCTAACCATGTTCAAATATCTTATTACCTTGGATTGATGCTTATGGTGTTTTTATCTCCGAATTATATTTTGCCATTAAGAACAAAACCATGGTAAAGTATTTTACAGCATGTGCAATTATTGGTGTGGCCTCGCTTATTGGTGTAATGTCGAACAGTACTTCGTTGCTCACTACCTACGAAGATGGTAAAGATAGCACACGTGGTAAGAGTGAGTTGACAAAAGTAAACGCCCCGGCATCATCGGGACTTGATATTGATTATGCTTTTCAATGGTGTTATGGTAAAGCTGAAACATTCAATTTATTGGTTCCAAATATTTTAGGCGGCCCTTCGCAAAGTGATATAGGTACCAACTCGAAAACATATGATTATATAGCTAAAAATTTTGGTGCCGATCAGGCATTATCATTTTCGCAAAAGGCGCCTATATACTGGGGCGATCAACCAAGTGTAAATGGGGCAGATTATATGGGTGCAATGGCCATTTTCTTTTTTGCTGTAGGAATGTTTTTAGTGCAGGGCCGAAAAAAATGGTGGCTCTTTGCAGCTACCATCCTGAGTTTTGTTTTATCGTGGGGAAAAAATTTCATGGCCTTCAACGAGTTTTGGTACAATAATTTTCCATTGTATAATAAGTTTCGTTCGGTATCATTCATACTTATCATCGCTTCGTTTACTATTCCATTTTTATCGATGCTCACGTTGAAAAAATTATTTGATGCTAAAGTAGCACTTGCCGAAAAACAAAAGGCTTTGATGCGTGGCTTATATGTTGTTGGAGGTCTTTTGGTTTTGATATTAATTGGCTCTGCCGGGTTTAGTTACTCAGGACCTGTTGATACAAACTTTGCGCAGAACCCCGATTTGCTTGTTGCATTGAAAGCTGATCGTGCAAAATTGCTTCGCATGGATACATTGCGCAGTTTGTTTTTTGTTCTCCTTGCTTTTGGTGCCATTTGGTTTTACCTGAAGAAAAAACTCGAGATGAAATACGTTTTGATAGCATTGCCCATTTTGTTTTTAATAGATATGTGGCCCATTAGTAAGCGTTACTTAAACGACTCACACTTTAAACCAAAGCAACAAACCGATAATCCATTTACAACAAGCGCAGCCGATGAGCAGATCTTGCAAGATAAAGAATTAGGTTATCGTGTAATCAACACCACTGTAAGCACCTTCAACGATGCCAGCACTTCATACTATCATAATTCTATTGGTGGATATCATGGAGCAAAACTCGAGCGTTATCAAGAGTTGATTGAAAATCATATTTCGAAAAATAATATGAGTGTGCTCAATATGCTCAATACAAAATATTTTATCGTGTCACCAAAAGAAGGACAACCTCCAATGGCACAAATGAATCCGGAACATTGCGGTTCAGCTTGGTTTGTGCCCGAATTTAAAATAGTTGCAAATGCGGATGAAGAGTCGAAATCGCTCGAAAAGTTTAACCCTCGTGTTACCGCTTTTATCGACCAAAGGTTTAAAGATAAAATTGGAAACTTTAAAATTAACTACGATAGTGCAGCTACCATTCAGTTAACAAAATACGATGCCAACTATCTTGTATATAAATCGAAATGTGCTACAGATCAACTTTGTGTGATGAGTGAAATATATTACGAAAAAGGTTGGAATGCTTATGTTGATGGAAAGCTTACGCCACACTGGCGCTGCAATTATGTTTTGCGTAGTATGATTGTTCCTGCAGGGAACCATACCATAGAATTTAAATTCGAACCTGTGATTTATAAAACAGGCGAAACCATATCGCTTGCTTCGTCATCCATAATGTTATTGTTGTTTTTTGGTGCTTTGATAATTCCATTTTTCAGAAAACAGAAATCTGCATAAAATTGCAAGTGTTTTTATTGTTTTGGTTTTATGATGGAAATCCTTGGTATTCGGAATAAATAATATCCTGTAAAGTAATGGCTAAGCCAATAAGTAAAAGAGAAATTACCCGCTTGCCCAAGGCTAACTATGAGGATATACGTAGTAGCTTGAAAACTGGCGATCTGGTTTTTTGTTCGGGCAATTATTATTTTTCGAAAGTCATTCAATATTTTACTAAGTCGGTTTGGAGTCATGTGGGAGTGATATATAAAGACGAGCAACTTGGCCGCGTTCTTATACTCGAAAGCGAAGTGGGAATAGGAGTGAGACTTGCTCCGGTTTCGAAATACCTGAAAGACTACCACGGTCGCAACAAACCATACAAAGGCAATATCGTTGTTGCAAACATTAATCCACATGTTGATGTTAAGCAGGTAAATAATGCCATTTCGTTTGGGCTCGATGAACTTACAAAGCCTTATGATAACTTCGAAATTTTGCGCATTATGATTCGCATACTTTTTCGCATTACACGTAGAACCCGCGACCGCAAATATATTTGCAGCGAACTAATTGATGCTTGTTACCATAAAGCAGGTTTGAAATTTTCCATATTCGATAATTATATAAGTCCTTACGATATTTGGCGCGATAGTAAAGTAGAAATGGTGGCACGTATACTGTAAGGGTTAAGAATTGGATTTTTGTTCAAACTTTTTTGTTTGTATTATTATTCGAAGCAGCCTGAAAAAAAAATAATATTAAACCCGAAAGAAAATAAATGATTTTAATTCCCGTCCAAAAAAGCAACCGTGCCACCAACCCAATTGAAGTTGCTATTGTAACGTACGCCAATCATTTTACCTCGGCTCATTCTTGCAAGATTAACGGCTAGGGTAGGGCGGGTATCTCCATCGGGCCACAGGTACATCATACGTATTTCGCATTTCACACCACCTTCGGGCGATGCCAATGCTTCGGCATATTGAACTTTGCGTTGCAGTATCCAGTTTTCGGGATCGGTTACATCTTCTATATTTTCGCGTGTAACATCTATAATTACTCCCATACCGGAAAAGCTAAACAGTGGTTTAAGAACATAGTTTTCTAAATCAGCAGGAATGGTTTTTAATTCGTTCAGGAAAAAAGTTTCGGGCACAAATTCATTGTGCAACATTGGCATTGTGTATTTACTAATACGATAAAACCAGTTAGGATGCGATACCCATTCTACATCTATATCACGAAATAAATCAACATCATATTTAAATTCTTTATTGGCTTCGAGGTCGTCAAAAATCAACCGATTATATACACGCTTAATTTCTACTTCGCGGTCGTCAATTTTGTAGAATAATTTATTTTCTCTTTGAATAACTTCGCTAAGGCAAACAATATTAATTCCTAATTCGGCATTTGCAATGTAAAAATCGATGCGTGTTTTTTGCTCATGTGGTCGTAGTTCAAGTAAGACAACATTTTCCAATTCGTGCTTGCCAATTAAAACTTTGCGCAATAAATCGAGATAGGTTTTATCATTCAATCCACTGAAGTATGGCGAAAAACCTTCGGGGCAATAAAAGTATTCCTTATACATTTTGGAAATGAACCACTGCCAACTGTATAAACTTGCAAATCCCTGCAGTTCTATCAACTGTGGTGTTAGTTCGCCTTTTTCATCTTTGCAAATAGCAAAATCGATACAAATAAAATGGGTGTGATCGTTTTCGTTTTTTACATTGTATTGTGCAGGTATAGCCCGTTGTGATGCTTCTTTAAAATCGGGCTTGCAAATAATATCAACAATTTGTTCGCTTGCATCTATCAATTTTTGACGCAAAATTTTGTCAACAAATATGGGCGTTTCGGCAACCCGAAACACTACTTCTTTGTTGTAGGTTTTTTCTAAAGCCTCTAAAAATTCTTTATATTTTTCCGGATTAAATTCGGCATTATATTTTTCGCGAACAGACTGTATCATATATTCGATTGTTGAACTAAAGTGTGACCAAGAACATCGTCAAGGAAAGTTGGAAGAAATATTAATTGCGTAAGCATTATTTTATCGGGGTCGTTCAAGTGATTGAGCATACTGTGATAACGATGTATTCCATAATTTTTTATTACCAGTTCTTTTTTCTCTTCGCCTTCAAGGTAATATATCATACCCAAAGCATCGGCCTCGGGATGAAACTGAGTGCCGAATATTTCGGGAGTAAATTGCAGCGCCATAATTGCACGTTGCAGAGGCACATGATCGCGAATTTTTTCCATGGCCATAATTTTCGCGTTCAGTTTATTATTATTAAAATTTTCGTCTTCCACTACCTGATACTTACGTGAATCCACTGCATAAAATGGATCGTGCAATTGTGACATAAATTGATTTGTATTGCTCTCATGCGTTTTGTGAATAGGAAATATTCCGAACGATTCGCGCTTACGCAAACATACAATACCGATATTAAAATGGTGACACATAACCTGGTATGAATGACAAATAAGAAAAACCAATTTTTTATTTTCATTATTGGCATTGTGATGTAAAATAGAATTCATCATCATTACCCATTTCATTTCCCACCCTTCCTTGTCGATAGGGCTGCCAGGTCCACCAGTGCCTATATAAGCATCGTAGGATATATCAGGTACTTCGTGTTTGCCACGCACATCAAATACTTTGTAATGCACATCAATTTTTTATTTGCGGCATAGCTATCCAATATCTCGTGTATGTTGCGCATACCCTGATTGGGTTCGCCCTTGTACATATCGAGTATGGCTATTTTTATTTGATGCATATTGTAAAAAATGAATTAATATTTTGAATTCAACAGTAAAGCATGAAATTACGCTTGCGTACCTACAAGTGTTTGTTCTAAAATAAAATCTACTACATCGTTTAAGCTTTTATTTTTTTCATAAACGGCCAATTGTCTGTCGGCACCTGTGCCACCTTCCAGCATTTTATAAATGTAGTCTATTTCTTTTCTGCTTCCAAGTTGGTTTACCACATCTTCTATAAACTCCAACAATTCGACAATGAGTATGCGCGTATTTACTTCGGTTTGTTTTCCAAAATCAATCATACGTCCATCAATACCGTAGCGAGAAGCGCGCCATTTATTTTCATTAATTAACAAGCGTTTGTAATTTATAAAATTCAAATTCTGCGATTTGAGTTTATATAATTTTGCACACAATGCCTGAAAAACAGCAGCTATTGCTATGGTTTCGCTGGCAACATGGGCACATCGCAAATGCGGAATTCAACGGTATTGAAAAAGGATGCACGCGTAAATCCCACCATATCTTTTAGCATTGTCAATACATCCTGTTTTCACAAGCAACTTTACATAGTTGTCGTGGTCTTCTATACTTTCAAAATAATCGGGAATGCCGGTGCGGGGAAACTTATCGAAGACTTTTGTACGAAATGATTTGAATCCCGTATTACGGCCTTCCCAAAATGGAGAGTTTGTTGACAGTGCATAAACGTGTGGCAAAAAATAACGCATGGCATTTGCAATATGGATAGCCAACTCGCGCGATTCCATACCCACATGCACATGCAAACCAAAAATAAGGTTGCTTCTTGCCGTATCCTGCATTTCGGCAACAATCTCTTTATATCGTGGTGCATCGGTAATTAATTGTGCCTCCCATTTGCTAAAAGGATGTGTACCACTAGCACCTATGCGCAAACCAAATTCTGTGGCAACGCTATTTATTGTTCTGCGAAGTTTGGCTAAGTCTGCACGGGCTTCATCAGTGTTCTTGCAAATGCCTGTTCCCACTTCCACAACCGCTTCGTGCATCTCTGCTTTCACCTGGTCCTGAGGCAAAATTTTTGATGCTGCCTCAACTATTTTTTGGTCGTGTGATTTTAATTCTCTGGTGACCGGGTCAATGACCATGTATTCTTCTTCAATACCTAAAGTGAAATTGCTGAAATCCATAAATGATTATTTGTTTTTAAAATATTTCTCGATTCGTTTCTGGCATTAAAACCAATTTGCGATACAATTACCGCGCTAAAATACATATATTAAAAATAATGGTTACCATATTTTTACGCTTTTATTAACTATTGACCAAAAAAAAACTCTTACAAATATTGCAGTTGCAAAATTTGTAAGAGCCTATTTGTTTTAAGCAAGTTTTGAATGCGAATTAATCAGTGTTTTTCTAATTTTAATTTAGTAGAACTCAAACTGACCAATAAATTTATTTTAGAAATTGTTGACTCAAAACCACAAACTCCAAGCTAAAACCAGAAACTGAAAACTCCAGAATAGAAACTAAAAACTCTAAACTAAAAACTTCAAACTAAATTAAACTTTGCCTGCATTTAACTTTGCCTGCAACTTGCTAAGTTCATCCCACTTGCCATCGCTGGCAAGCTTACTTTGCTCAGGCCATGAAGCAGGATTATGCATTTTGAATTTGCTGCCTGCACCATCAAGAATATCCTTAATGTGTTTTGCATTTGATGCAGCAAGTTCTTTAAAATTTGTAATTGAATTCGAATGCAACAATTTTTCAATTGCAGGTCCTATTCCTTCAATTTTTTTCAAATCGTCAGCTTTAGAAGTTTTAGCAGTTTCAACCTTGGCAGGTGGTGCAGGTTTGGCAGCAGACGCAGGCTTGGCAGCAGGTGTAGGCTTTAATGCTCCAGTAACTTCTTTCATATAGGTACCCCAGGTAAGGTTATCTTGTCCGGCTTTATGAGCTTTTGCTTTTTCAATTGCAAAATCAGCAGCTGCTTTTACAACCCAATCAAAATTTTCCTGGCCTACTGATTTTAAATCTGCATCGGGTGCAGGATTGCAAAAATCTATAGCATAAGGAATTCCATCCCGTACGGCAAATTCCACAGTATTGAAATCGTAGCCCAATGCCTGGCACAATTGAAGCGTATATTCTTCAACGGTTTTCAATAATTTAGCACTTGGTGCAGGTCCATCAATCACATAACGTAAGTGATGTGGATTGCGTGGTTCATATTGCATTATTTTTACATACTTACCACCTATGCAATAGCAACGGAAGTATTCATCAAAAATAATTTCTTCCTGCAACATCATCACCAATTGCTTTGTCTCTTTATGTTTGGCAAAAAAATCAGCTGGGTCGTTTACTTTGTAAACGCTTTTCCAACCGCCACTATAATGTGGTTTCATGTATGCAGGAAAACCAATGTCTTCAAACATCTTGCCCCAATCAAGTGGCATTTCCATATTGCGCATGCTGTTTTCATTTGTATCAGTTGGTCGCTCATTCGATGGCAACAAATATGTTTTTGGCACAGGCACGCCAATTTTTACTGCAAGGCAGTTGTTGAAAAACTTCTCATCGGCACTCCACCAAAATGGATTGTTGATTACTGCAGTTCCCATCATGGCAGCGTTTTTTAAATACGCACGATAAAATGGGATGTCCTGACTTATTCTGTCAATGATAACTGCATAACCTGTATCGGTTGCTTGCCCAAGTTTATCAATTTTTACAAATTCGGCTACTATATCTTTTTCGCCACGGCTGTTTACCGCATCTACAAATGCCTGGGGGAAAGTATTTTCCTGACCAAACAGAATTCCAATTTTCTTCATATATATTTATTTTGAACTAATTAAATCAATGATAAGTAATGAGGGAACATTTGACACCAAACAGGCCAGTCATGCCCTCCGTTGGTGCGTATATCCAACAGGTGTTTCATCCCTTTGCGGTCGAGTATATAACTCATATCTATGTTAGCATTCTTACAAGGGTCTTCTTCGGTGGTGCCAAGTATTATTTTCATATCCCACAGATTGGGATTTTTATTATCGGGCAAATAATCGGGAGGATTGTTGAAATATACGCTTTCATCATTATATCCATTCAACAAATCTTTAATGTCGAACGATGCGCCCATAGCTATAACATTACTCACATTTTCGGGATGACGAAAGGCATAATTTGCAGCATGGTATCCTCCAAAACTACATCCGGCTGTTATCACCTTATCTCGACCGGTATCTGTTTTTATGTATGGCAACAATTCATTGTGAATCATATTGTCGTAGCAAGTGTGGTTATATATTCGTATGTAGGGTTCTATTTTTTTGTTGTACCAGCTTATTTCATCAATTCCATCTATGCAGTAAATTTTAACTAAGCCATTTTCAACATACCATCTTACCGACTCAATCAGCTTGAAATCTTTGTTTTGATGAAATTTACCCAACGATGTAGGAAATGCAACAAGAGGAATTCCGCCATGCCCAAAAACAGACATTTCAATCTCTGTTCCTGTGTTTGGCGATAGCCATTTCAAATATTGCTCTTTCATCCGTTTCCAAATTTCGCGCAAAGGTAATTTTTCTAAGTCTAAAACAAACCTTACGTAAAACTTTATATTTTAGTTACGCTCATTTCATGTGAAACTTCGCACAGGTCTGTTTTCATTTGCCTCACCATCATTATATTCATTTGTAGTAAAAAAAAATGCAGTAATTTATGTTGTTTTAAATTGATTGAAAGTACATATAATTGCATCCGCTTAATTTTTATGATTAATACTGTAAGTACAACATTAGATTTATTTTCTGTAGCGCTCAATCGCAAAGTGATTGCCGACATGATTTTGCCTGCCAATTTCGATAAGAGTAAAACTTATCCTTTACTTATTCTCAACGATGGTCAGGATATGAAAGCTATGGGTATGCAAAATATTTTGTTTCATGTTTGGGATAAAAAAATTTGCCGCCCTTTTATTTTAATAGCTCCTCATGCTAAGCAGCGAATAGATGAATATGGTGTTGCAGGTATTCCCGATTTTAAAAACGAGGTAATCTTGCAACAGAATACACTCTTTATTGTGAATGAATTAATCCCCCAATTATTTAAAGTGCTTGATGTTTTTCACTTCGATGAAATTGTTATGGGCGGCTTTAGCTTGGGCGGCCTGTCGGCATTTGATATAGCATGGAACCAATCTCACCTTTTTACAAAAGTGGGAGTATGTAGTGGTTCTTTTTGGTGGCGTAGCAAAGGCTTGAATGATGGCTATCAGGAAACAGATAAAATTATACAAAAAGTTGTACGTGACTCCACTCAAAAACCGGAGCTGAAAGTTTGGTTGCAATGTGGTACCCTTGACGAAACAGCCGATAGAAATAACAATGGCATTATTGATAGCATAGACGATACATATGATTTAATTGTTGAACTAGAGACTAAAGGATTTGTGCGTGAACGCGATTTGTTTTACAACGAGTCGATAGGAGGGCGGCATACTTTAGAAACATATAGTATCATGTTGCCCTATTTTTTTCAATGGGCATTCAGGGCATAACTTTTTTATTTTTAAAATTCTTTAATGTATCATTCGATGTTTTAATTTCTCATCTTTTTTTTATCGGATTAAAACAAATTGCTTTTATTGCACAAACATTTCTATTTTTGAAAAATAATAAACCTCATTCATTATGTATAAAATTGTTCATTTAGCGGCAGAGTGTTTCCCCATTGCAAAAACCGGAGGGCTTGGAGATGTGGTTGGAGCACTGCCAAAATATTTGAATAAAGCCGGACTTTCAACTTGTGTGTTATTACCTCAATATAACCAAAAGTGGGTGCAGCAAAACACCAAGGTGAATGTGTGGAAAGGAAATCTTAGTAGTTCACATTTCAATTTTAATTATTACATAAATCAGTGTGTAGATGCCGGTTTGGGCTTTGAAGTTTATCTTGTTGATATTCCCGATTTGCTCTTTCGCGAAAATATTTATGGCTACCAGGATGATCATTTGAGGTTTTTGTTTTTTCAACAGGCTGCGTTAGATTGGATTAAAAACTGGAATGATAAACCCGAGGTTTTGCATTGTCACGATCATCATACAGGCCTTATTCCTTTTATGATAAAGCATTGCCCTGCTTATAGTTTGCTTGCCCATGTGCGCACTGTTTTTACTATACATAATGGTTTATACACGGGTGCATTTGCCTGGTATAATTCACGCTTTTTTCCGGAATTTTCTTTCCAGTCGAAGGGTTCCCTCGATTGGGACGATACCATTAATCCGCTTGCATGCGCCATTAAATGTTGCGATTGGTTAACTACAGTAAGTGGAGGTTATTTAGATGAGTTGCGTTTTCAGCCCAATCCTCTTCAATCATTGTACAATCAACATTGGCAAAAAAGCAAAGGAATTGTAAATGGTATTGATGCTGATGTATGGAATCCAAAAACGGATAAAAACTTGACCGTAAAACTTGCAAAAAGCATCCTCAAATTCAAACAAAAAAGTAAGCAGGAAATATTAAAAGACACAAGTCTTAATCCCGATTTACCTTTAATAGTATTCATAGGCAGACTTGTAAATGAAAAGGGAGGCGAACTTCTGCCTCAGGCTATAGGACGATATTTATCACGTGTGGGTAATGTTAATTTTTATGTGTTGGGTTCGGGTTCGTCCGACATAGAAAATCAATTGCAACGTGTAAGGGAGTTGTTCACTCAAAGCGTAGCTACCTATATTGGTTACAATGAAGCACTCGCACATAAGTTATATGCCGGTGCCGATTTTTTGATAATGCCATCAATTATTGAACCCTGTGGTCTCAATCAATTATATGCAATGCGATATGCCACTGTGCCAATGGTGCGTTCCGTTGGTGGATTGAAAGATACTGTAGTTGATATTGGTGATACTAACGGTTACGGTATACGATTTACCAATGCGAATGTTGAGGATATTTTATACAGTGTGAACCGCGCAGTGGATTTGTATGCCAATCCAAAACTATTAGAGGAAATTCGCAAGCGGCTGGTGGCATTGAATTTTTCTTGGGAAAAGGCAGTAAAAGAATATATAGAAATTTATCAATATTAAACGATATGGAAAAAGTAATTAAAATAGTATGTCTCATTTTAGGTG
>JADKFV010000025.1 GCA_016717325.1 Bacteroidota bacterium
AAGCTATAAGCAAGTCATTGGAAAGATTGGTGATTAAAGGAGAATTGGAAAGGGTTGCTGCCGGTATGTATGTTCGTCCGCAAAATAGATACCATTATTGGAAAAGTAACACCCGGCATTGAAGCCATTGCAAAAGCCATTGCAAAAAGAGACAAAGCGAGCATAGTTCCAACAGGTTTTTATGCACTCAACCGTTTGGGACTTTCTACCCAGATGCCCATGAACATTATTTATCTTACTGATGGTGCTGCCAGAAAAATAAAAGTTGGCAATTACATCATCACCCTCAGGAAAACAACACCAAAAAATGTAGCGGCAGTTGGCGAAATCAGCGGGTTGGCAATACAGGCACTTCGCACAATTGGAAAGGAAAATGTAACAGAAGCTGAAATAAAAAAAATTCAGCTTTTGCTGCAAAAGGAAAAGAGAACAAAACTGGAACATGACATACGCCTTGCTCCTGTTTGGATAAGAGAAATAATGAAACCTATTCTTAAACAAGAAGACAATGAATAAAGAGGCATTACGGGAATGGTTTAAGCTGACCGAACAAAATAAGCAAAACATTTTTGGCGAAATTGCTAAGAAGCTGAAACTACCTTCAGCAGCCATTGAAAAGGATTGGTGGGTGATGCACACATTGGAAATGGTTTTCACAACAGAGATTGCAACGCACACCGTTTTTAAAGGTGGCACTTCATTAAGCAAAGCATGGAACCTGATTGAGCGTTTTTCGGAAGATATTGATTTGTCGTTGGACAGAAAGTTTCTTGGATTCAAAGGAGAGATGACCAACTCACAAGTGAAAAAACTTCGCGAACATTCGTTCAAATACATTTCTGAAAAATTTTTTCCGCTGCTGAAAAAAACTTTTACGGAAGCCGGATACAGCGAAGTAGAACTGGAACTGATTGATGTTACTGCCAACGATAACGACCCTCTGAAAATTGCGGTAAACTATCCGGTAGTAACAGAGAAGTCGGCTTACCTGCAGCCTCGAGTTATTGTTGAAATCGGCAGTCGCTCATTGATTGAACCATTCACTGAAAAATTATTTAGCTCCATGGTGGGAGAACATTTTGGAGGAAGACCTTTTGCGGACAAACCTGTTAGCATTCCTACCGTAAATCCTGAACGAACTTTTCTTGAGAAAATATTTCTGCTGCATGAAGAGTATCAAAAACCATCAGGCAAAATGAAAATTGACCGCCTGAGCCGGCACTTGTATGACCTTGAAAAAATAATGGACACGGAATTTTCTGCAAAGGCATTAGAAGATAAAGATTTGTATTGGCACATTGTTGACCACCGGAAAATTTTTTCGAGAATCCCCGGAGTTGACTATTCAAATCATACACCGGATAAAATAAACATCATTCCACCTGCTGAAATTATTGATGCATGGGCAAAGGATTATGATGCTATGACAAGCTACATGATTTATGGAGAAGCAAAAAAGTTTGAAGTGCTGATAAAACGGATTCAGGAATTGCAAGACAGAGTGAGAAACATTAAACCGAATTAGCAGAATCACTTGAAGAGAAAAACTCTAACCCCAAAAAAAAATAAATTAATTTTCTCTCCCCACCCTTCTTTTTTAATCATTTATTTTTCCAAAACAAATTGAGTAATCGGACAAGCATCGCTTTGAATATAAATCGCTTTCAAGCCTTTGTTTTCAATCGATGTTTGGTCGCGTTCAATATTGAATTGTTTTGGTTCGGCAAAAATAATTTTCGGGTAAAGATTTTTTTTTAGAATATTGATAGTTATAAGGAGTGATAAGAAAAATTAACATTATTGCTTCAAGATTTGTTTCATAACAAAACAAAGAATAAAAAAATGAACAGAAAGGAATTTTTATCGAAGGTGGGATTTGGGGTAGCAGCAGTGATGATACCAGCATGCATTACCGGATTATCGGGCTGTAAAAAAACTGACAGTGGCCCTACGAATGTTGATTTTACAATCGACATCAGTAAAGGCGCTTTGTCGGCAAACGGTGGCTTCGTTGTAAAAAACGGAGTGATAGTAGCCCGCACCAAAAGCGGAACTTTTTTAGCTGTTGCAGCCGCATGTACACATGAAGGCACTACTGTAAATTTCAACTCATCGGAAAATAAATTTGTGTGTCCAAATCACGGTGCCCAATTCAACAGCAACGGTGCAGTAACCAAGGGTCCGGCAAATACAAACCTTAAACAATACAACACAAGCTTAAGCGGAACAAGTCTTAGGATTTTTTCTTAGCAGTGGAATATTTCTTCCATAAAAAAAAGTTGCAATAATTGTTTTTTTGTGTTGTGATTGATTTAATTTCTTGAAAAAAAACTATCCATGTATAGTTTCTTTCACACCAAACTGTTGCATTATTTTTCCTTCGTATTCAAGAAATTGGTTCCATCGTGTTTCTACATCAGCGGCATCGCCATACTGCCTTGCTAAGTTTATAAATACGGTATAGTGGTTTGCTTCGCTTATCATCAACTCGTTATAAAATTGCGATAAATCGGCATCATTAATATTTTCGCTCAACACACGAAAGCGTTCGCAGCTGCGGGCTTCTATCATTGCCGACACCAATAATCTATCAACAAGATTTTGCTCGCGCGAGCCGCCTTTGCGCACAAAATCGAGCAACAAATTTACATAAGGATCTTTGCGCTCTTTGCCTAATGTAAGATTGCGCGCCAACAATTTATCGTGCACCATTTTAAAGTGCGAGAGTTCCTCTTGTGCTATATCGAGTAAGGCACTTACCATATCGCTGTGCTCGGGATATTTTACCACTATCGAAATAGCATTGCTTGCGGCTTTCTGTTCGCAATATGCATGGTCGGTAAGAATTTCGTGAATATTTTTTTCTACAATATTTACCCAACGCGGGTCAGTGGCCATTTTTAATCGAAACATTTTTTTCTTTTTGATTGTGCGAAATTAATTTTTTCCATTTCATTTATCCCAAAAATATTCCCTTCATTGCTTTAATCATTTTATACTGAACAATGTGATTAATCCGATTACCATTTTCATTTTAATCATTGCTGTGGTAGCGGCTTTTAGCGAAACTACTGCACGGCTGAAAATTATTCCTGTGCTGTATTCCCGGCAAATTGTTACACATCACGGTAATTTCTTTATGTGCAGTGAGTCCATTTTATATTGATGATAGAAATTTACTTATAGCCATTGTTGCAGCATTTATTGTCATACTGTTTTTTGCCATTCGCTTCGACTTGCTGTATGTAAACAAAGCCAAAGCCCGAAGTTGGGGCATAGTCTATTTTGTAATTGCATTTTTCATCCTTCTCATTTTATTTTACGATAATAACAAATGGCTTATCCTGATTCCAATGTTGATAATGGCCTGGAGCGATGCCATAGCCGGAATAATTGGACAAACGATGGCAAGAAAAAAATATAAAATTCTTACCGATGAAAAATCTATCGTTGGTAACATTGCTTTTTTTGTAACCACCATTTGTATCTTTATTTTTCTGGAGAATTTATTTCAGCATAAAAATATTTTGCCCTCCAGTTGGTTCAACATAAATTTTGCTGAACGCTATTTTTTGCTTACCACTATTGCAATTATGTTAACGGTATTAGAATCGATGTCATCGCTCGGCAGCGATAATTTTTTTGTGCCGCTTGGCGGTGCATTGTTATTGTATTTGTTTTTTATAGCATTGGTACCGCTGTCATTGTTTTCCATTGGCATTGCATTTCTTGTTTCCATAGCTTTCGCATATTTTGCTTACAGTAAAAATTCGCTATCTATCGATGGTGCCATTGCAGCTTTTTTTATGGCGTTTTGCATTGCTGCTATTGGCGGTTTTAAATGGACGATTCCTATTTTCGTTTTTTTTATTGCAGGCACTTTACTTAGCAAGTGGAACAGGAATTACAAAATTGAAACCGATGAAAAAAGCAAAAAACCCCGCGATTATATTCAGGTATTTGCCAATGGCGGTTTGGCTCTAATGTTGATATTACTGTATGCCATTTACAAACATGAATGGATTTTTATTTTATACACAGCATCCATTGCAGCAAGCACAGCCGATACTTTTGCAAGTGAAATTGGCATTCATAGTCGAAGCAAAGTTATAGACATCCTCACCTTAAAGCCACTGACGAAAGGCGTTTCGGGCGGTGTTACTTTGTTGGGTTTTGCGGCTTCTGCTTTAGGGTCGTTATTAATTTGCTGTTGTGTTTTTATTTTGGACAATACTATTGCTGCAAAATATTTGTGGCTTGTACTTTTAGGTGGAATGTTGGGAAGTGTAACCGATAGCTTTTTGGGAAGCGCATTGCAGGCAAAATATTTGGATAATAAAACAAACGAACTGAGTGATATTGCAAATATTAAAACTAATAACAAACTTGCCCGTGGATTTAAATTTGTGACCAATGATGTTGTAAATATTTTATCGAACATTGTGGCAACAACAATTATTTATTTTTTACTTATGACTTGTAAATGAATGAGAAAAAAATGCTACAAAAAAACTCTGAAACTCTGGACACAATAAATTTTACTTCGTGCCTTTGAGTCTTTGTGGCAAACAAAAGCATTCAACTATACTTGTAAACTTATACACTACTAAAAACAATTAAACATTAATGATGATGGAAATAAAATCACTAGACGACTATAACGCAGCATATAAAAAAGTGTTGAAACGCCTGAACTATTCTGGGAAGAAATTGCGCAAAATTTTCAATGGCAAAAAAATGGGATAAGGTGCTTTCATGGAATTTTACCGAACCAAACGTAAAATGGTTTGAAGGGGCAAAGTTAAATATTACCGAAAATTGTCTCGACCGCCATGTTGAAACGCAACCCGATAAAATAGCAATCATTTGGGAATCGAATGACGTAAATGTTGCAAGCGAACACATCACCTATAAGCAATTGCACGAGCGTGTGTGCATAATGGCCAATGTATTGAAAAAACATGGCGCAAAAAAAGGCGACCGCATTTGTATTTATATGCCCATGATACCACAACTTACTATTGCGGTACTTGCATGTGCACGCATAGGTGCTATACATTCGGTTGTGTTTGCAGGCTTTTCGGCCAACTCGCTTGTCGATAGAATTACGGATGCTACCTGCAATATTGTAATTACAAGCGATGGCATAAACCGTGGCGGCAAACAAATACCGGCAAAAAAAGTAGTGGACGAGGCATTGCAAAATTGCCCCAGTGTAACAAAAGTTTTGGTAGCCAATTGTTGTAATTTGGAAACACAAATGACAGCCGGCCGCGACTATTGGCTTCACGATGAAATTGCATCTATCACCGATGTAAATTGCCCTGCCGAAATGATGGATGCCGAGGATATGTTATTCATTCTTTACACTTCGGGCTCTACCGGAAAACCCAAAGGTGTGGTGCATACCTGTGCAGGGTATATGGTGTATGTTGCATACACTTTTGCAAATGTGTTTAAGTGTGGTAACAGCGATGTGTTTTGGTGCACGGCCGACATTGGCTGGGTAACAGGACACAGCTATATTGTTTATGGCCCTTTGCTGCAAGGTGCTACCACACTCATGTTCGAAGGTGTGCCCACTCATCCCGATGCCGGCCGGTTTTGGGCCGTTATCGACAAACACAAAGTGAATCAGTTTTACACTGCGCCAACGGCTATACGTTCGTTAATGGCATTTGGCGATGAGTGGATAAAGCCATATAATCTCTCTTCGCTGAAAGTAATTGGCAGCGTGGGCGAACCCATAAACGAAGAAGCATGGAACTGGTATCACAAAAATATTGGTAAAGAAAAATGCCCGATAGTTGATACTTGGTGGCAAACCGAAACCGGAGGAATTATGATAACATCGTTGCCTGGCATACATCCACAACGCGCTGCACATGCGGGTTTCCCTATTCCTGGTATACAACCTGTGCTGCTCGATGGCGCAGGACAAGAGTTGCAGGGCAATGATGTGGAAGGATATCTATGTGTAAAATTTCCATGGCCCTCCATTTTGCGCACCACTTATGGCGACCATGAACGTTGCCGCCAAACTTATTTTTCGAACTATAAAGATTATTATTTTACCGGTGATGGCGCACGCAGAGATGAACATGGCTTATACCGCATCATTGGCCGTGTTGACGATGTAATAAATGTGTCGGGGCATCGCATTGGAACAGCCGAAGTAGAAAATGCCATTAACGAAAGTGAATATGTGATTGAGTCGGCAGTGGTGGGTTACCCTCACGATATAAAAGGGCAGGGAATTTACGCCTTTGTTATTTGCAAAAATATCGACAGCAACCATGACCATATACGCACCGATGTGCAGGAAACTGCGAGCCGCATCATAGGCAAACTTGCCCGGCCCGATAAAATTCAAATTGTGAGTGGACTACCAAAAACCCGGTCAGGAAAAATAATGCGAAGAATACTCCGCAAAGTAGCCGAAGGCGACACCACAAACTTAGGCGACACCACCACCCTACTCGACCCCAGCGTAGTAGAGGAAATTATTAAGGGGGCGGTGTAGGAATATATGTACAAAAATCAAACAATGGACAAATTCAAAAACAAATATCGAATTCCATCAAACCGAAAACCCAATTATGATTATTCATCCAATGGCCTATATTTTTTAACCATCGTTACGCAACATAGAATATGTAACCTTGGTTCCATTGTAAATGGGATAATGACATTATCCGAATTTGGAAAAATTGTTGAAAAGGAATGGTTTAAATCATTTGAAATACGTGATGAATTGATACTGGATGAATTTATTTTGATGCCAAATCATCTACATGCAATTGTGGAAATTTGTAATGGTGATAATAATGATGAAAACAATGCGCGGAACGGTGATGGCCATGATGAAAACGGAATCGATGATCACGGTGGCCGTGATGACCACGATGGTCACGATCGCAACGATGGTCACGATCGCATTGCAGAGACGCACGGCCGTGCGTCTCTGCGATCACCATCCACACCACCGCCATCCAAACCACCGCCATCCGCACCTTCCCAATCCATACAATCGCAACCCATATCATCACCACATACGCAATTAACATGGCATGCCCCATCAATGAATGATATGGATATTAAAATAAAACGAAACGCACCAATTCGGTTGCCAAAATCAATTTCGTCTTTTATTGCTGGTTTTAAATCTGGGGTAAATACCAAAATTGATGATCATATTGATGAGTACAAATTAGCGTTGCCAAAATATAATCGCAACAATCATTTTTTTCAACCCAATTATCACGATCATATCATCAGAAATGATCGTGAATATCATGCTATTAAAAATTACATTGTAAACAATCCGAAAAATTGGAAAGGCGATAAATTTACTTCATGATTATAAGCGCACAAGGGGAGGCAATTTTGGAAAATAAATTTACCTAACATTGGGTTACATTACCTTATTCTATTTTGAAATTTGACAACAATAACTATTTAGTTATTTATCGCGAAACACATTGGCAGAGGAAATTATTAAGGGGGCGGTTTAAGGTTTGTTCACTATTTTCAAAACCTGCGTACTTCCATCCAATCCTTCTACCCGAATAAAATAAACTCCGGTGGAGGTAAAACTGTTTTTTGAAATGATAATTTTCTGTGTTCCGGTTATTTTTTCTTGTAAAATAATCTTTCCGCTCATGTCGGTGACGGCATAACCAACCAAAGGCAATTTACTTTCAATCACAAAATTATCGTTGTTCCAGTAGGAATTAATTGTACTCAGCAAAACTTCGTATATACCTACCGTTGATGATATATTGGCCGACACATTTTGGCATTGATTGCTATCGGTAATAAGCACATAGTACACTCCTGCAGTTGATGGCACAAAATAATTATTGGTTCCTAAAATCAGGTTGGCATTATTAATATTGAACCATGCGTAACTTGCAGCCACAGTGGTGCACACGAGCGAGTCGCCCTGCACAAAAACTGACGGAGGTGCCGGCACTTGCAACTCAGTAATAAAGGCAGGTAATAAAAGGGTATCGCATCCGGCAGCATTGCACGCTATAAGTTGAACATCGAATGCCCCGTAATTATTGTAACAAATTCCTATCGGGTTTTGGTCGGTAGAAGTTGATGGGCTACCTCCCGAAAAGTCCACAGCCATGATGTGGGCGTGTTTATTGAAAGGTCTGTAAAATCAATACACTGCTTATCGCAAAAAATGGTATCGCTTGATGATATATTGATAAGTGGCACACCACAAACTCCCTGAGTAACAATAACGGTATCAATAAGAAATCCGCATGAGCCGTTAACAGTGAGTATATACGTACCGGGTGAAGAAACAATAATTGTGGAAGTGGTATCACCGGTATTCCAAAAGTAAGAGCCAAGGTTTGGAGTTCCGTTAATGGTAACCGATTGACCGGGGCAAATAATTGTATCGGCCCCCAGCGATAAATTACACGATGCTGTAAAGCCAAACATGGGCCTGGCAGTATTGCCTGTTGCATTGGCAGCACCATTAGTTCCTGCATACACACTTATAGGCACGCCACCATTTTCGGCATAAAAGGGAGCAGGAAACGAATTGGTTTGATATTCCATTTGAACCACAAGATTGTTTATGCCATCATAGGTAAAATTACCAATAGGAAAAGCGGTCCATTTATCGGAAGGAACATTCCATGCACCAGGCAGAGTGGTAATAGAAATATTAGGTGCATTGAGTACAACCTGCGATACTCCTACATTAAAGTTAGCAGCAAAATTATTTACCGGCACATTAAGAGTACTGTGGCCAATTGTGATTACCAAGCCGGTCAAATTCATTGTGGACGACATATTACTGCGCAGGAAAAGTGTGTCGAAGGACAAGGAACCCGTTACGGGCGATACCATAGATGCAAGTTCTGCTTGTGTATAAATGAAAAGAAATTTTTTAGATACTCCATCATTGAGGAACAAATTGTTTACCCCCACATTGGCAGGTTGGTGAAAATAGTGTGGTGGAGTTTGGGCAATGCCTCTTAGGCTCAACAACATCAATATTACAAATAGACTATTTTTCGACAGCATGATTTTTAATGATTAAGTATTGGCAAAGTTAAATATTATTCATTGATGAGTAAAATGCCAGGATTATTGATTTCAAAGGGCAAATAAAAAATGCTCAGCAAGAATAAAATTATTTCACACCGTTACCCAACCCTTTCTTTTGTTAATGCATCTACATATAAAAAGATAGTATATGTTTGCTTTATCACTACACCTACAAAAGGACAATACTTCGGTTTCGATGGATGATACTCGAAAAATTATGCAGGTTGCAGTTATAGATGCTAACGATGCCATTAAAGAAATAGTGTCGGGTTGCATTCGTAACGAAAGGGTTTATCAGCAAAAGTTATATAAGCTTTATGCCGGTAAGTTGCTGGGTATTTGCTTTCGGTATACAAAAAATAAAATGGAAGCTGAAGATTTGTGTCAGGATGCATTTGTAAAAATATTCAATAAACTCGGTTCTTTCAATTGGGATGGCTCGTTCGAGGGTTGGTTGAAACGCATAACGGTAAACACAGTGCTGGAATATTTTCGAAAACAAAAACTGCAGTATCAGACTATTGATGAAACCTTCTACAATACCGAGCAAAGTGCTTATAACATTTTTGAACGAATGGGAAATTATGATGCCGCATTGATGATGCAACAATTGCCTCCGGCCACACGCATTGTTTTTAACCTTTATACTATTGAGGGATATAAACACAGAGAAATAGCTGCGCAACTTAACATAAGCGAAGGCACATCGAAATGGCATTGTGCCAATGCACGCAAATTATTACAGGCATTAGCAAAAAATCAAAAATTTTAAAATTCAAAAATCATGAGTACCGATAAAAACATGTTCGATAATTTTGAAGTGGACCCTGGTTCACAACTGTGGGAGCGCATCGAAAAACAATTGCCACCCGAAAAGAAAAAACGTAAGGGCCTGATATGGTTTTTTGCTTCTGCATTTTTACTCATAGCATTAACTGCAGTTTCGCTTTATGTAATTTTAAAAGATGATGATGCTGCACAACAAATTGCAACCAGTCAAAACACAAATGTAAATTCGAATGCTATAAAAACAGTATCCGACTCGTTGAATGATAATATTCAAATTCCTTTGCAAGAGGCTACAAATAATATATCCATAGCAGAAAATAAAACCGGGAATGTGAAATTGGCAAACGGGACAAAGGCACCAAAACTAAAAACACAAAAAAATAAAATTATTAAGCATAAAAATGAATCGATAATTTCTGATACAAGTGAGAATGAAACAACCAATTTACAAATTGATAGCACCGCGATTGCAAAGAATGATGAAGAGCCGAGTGAAAAATTGAATGCAGAAAATTTTAATACGAACAATGAAATACCAGTTGTGGATAGTTCAATAGCAAGCAATAAATTTTCAAGATATATGATAGATTCTCTACTAGGAAATTTAAATAATATATCCTTTTTCGATTCAATAAAAACCAAAACGAAACCTGAACCCAAAAGCCGATTCCGAATTGGGATTTTATATGCAAGGTTGATAAACGAATCGGAATATCAGAATACTGAGTTTACATCTGAAGGTGTGAAGTATAGCGATGGAGGTGCCACTGCACCTGGCCCTGGCGCGTCGGGCTATTTTGTAATGAGCGATTATGTGAGTAAAAAATATTTTCGAGCACGGTTTGGGTTTGGGTTACGCATGTATAATCGCGAAGATTATGTGCCATCTTTATGGAAAGATAATTCGGGAGAATTATTTGTTCATACAAAAGTTGGGAATTTAAATTTTGATGGTACTGCAATTGGTATAAATGTGTCGCCAATAACCACTACACCAAATGATATAATAATAATGCCCGAAAGAAACGAAGCCGGAGATAGCGCAAGGCTGCTAACCAAAGAACGTATATACATGCTTGATATTCCCATAATGTTTGGATGGCAATTCGTGAAAAACAGGAAACTCACTCCTTACTTATTGATTGGCAGTCATGTATTTATTCCTTTCAAACATACCGAGAGTATTATTAATACAGTAAATAATAAAGAGACGAAAGCCTATTATACAAACGACACAAAATACAAAACATGTTTTGCGCCTTGTGTTTTAGCAGGATTTGAATATCAGTTAACGCCTCAATTATATGTGCAGGCAAATGCAGGATATACACAAGTTGTAACACCATTGACAATTTCCGAATCACGCGCCCAGGGAGCCAAACGCACCATGCGTTTCGAACAATATGAATTTCAGGCGGGATTACAATATCGATTTAAATAATTTATTACTTTAAAAACACAACGAAATGAAATTTACAAAATTGAACTTTGCACAAATCGCAATTGCCATATTTGCAGTTGCAACAATCAATGGTTGCAAGAAGGACGATGTTTCTTCGAACGAAAAACCTTTCATGAATTTATTTTCGGAAAGGCAGGCATATTTTGAAATTGGTGATGAGCATTTCTATATTTATGGCGATATACTCCCGGTACAAGCTTTACTGTTAATACTGCTGATTTTAAATTCAGCACCGAGTTTTACAAAACCACTTGTTCAATAACTAATTTAGATAAAGAGGAGCGCTTCAGATTGACAATAGAAAAGGGAAATTTTGGGAACAGAGAAATAAGCAGTGGAATGACTTGGAATGAATACATTGTTTCGCAACTAGAAAACAATGTTGTGGAATATAACAACGAGGGAGTTACAATTCAATTAATAGACATGGAAAAAAACATTTGGTACTATTCCAATCCGGATGAATCTTATTCAGATTTTAAAATATTGGAAAGCAAGTATTCGAAAGGTGTACTTACCGTACATGCAACATTTAATTGCAATGTGACATCAGACGACAACCAAACATTGTATTTGAAAAATTGCGAATTCGTTGGCCAGTTTAAAAATTTGGAATAAATCATAATTTACAATCGCAATCTAAGCACATGAAACAAACATGCAGTTCGTTTGATGTGCTTTTTCTTTTTTTTATAGATTCTATAGAATCCGCATTATTCTAACAAAACAATTTCTTTCCTCCGCACATTTGTATTAATTTGCAATAAAATAAAGAACCGAATGTTAGCAGTTTTAAAATCGATTTGTATTGCCTTGTTGTTTTTGATAATTAGCGGAAAATGTTTTGCGCTAGGAATAAAATATTCGCTCAACTTTAGTGAAGCACAAACGCATAACATAAATGTGAGTATGAGAATTACGGATATTAATGAATCGCAACTTTTATTAAAAATTCCGGTGTGGATTCCAGGCAGTTATATGCTTCGCGAATTTTCGAAAAACATAGAAAGCGTGCAAGCATTTGCAGGCAAAACAAATATTGAAATTGTAAAAACAAGAAAAAATACCTGGCAAATAAACACTACCAACAAAAAAGAAATTCTTGTAACCTATTCGTATTATGCCAATGAATTAACGGTACGTACTTGCCATACCGATGCCGAACATGCATTTATAAATCCAAGTAATATTTGTATGTACATCGATGGGCATGTAGATGTGCCGTCAACCATAGAAATAAATCCATACAGCAATTGGAATAAAATTTCAACACCTCTTGCGCAGGTTGGCGACAATCAATGGACACGCACTGCAACCAACTACGATGAGTTTGCCGACTCTCCAATTGAAATGGGAAATCATCAAACTATGATGTTTAATTATAATGATGCCGAACATGAGATAGCCATATTTGGCGATGTAAAATGCGATGAGAAAAAAGTAGTCAATGATTTCAAAAAAATAATTAAGGAATGCGAAAATGTTTTTGGCGAGTTGCCTTATAAGCGCTATGTATTTTTTTCGCAACACTTTGCAGGTGGTGGTGGTGGCCTCGAACATAAAAATTCCTGTTCATTGCAATCGGGCATCAACACCTTCGATTCGATTTCAAGTTACAAAGGTTATTTAGGGTTGGTGGCCCACGAATATTTTCATTGCTGGAATGTAAAACGTTTACGCCCTGCCCCTCTCGGCCCATTCGATTACGATAATGAAAATTATACTCAATTATTATGGATTGGAGAAGGTTTCACCGCTTATTATGATGACCTTTTAACTTACCGTGCCGGTTTTTTAACAGAAGAAGAATATACAAAAGCATTTGCCGGTTCAATAAGTTATGTGCTGCACACACCGGGCAATAATGTGCAGAGTCTGGCCGAGTCAAGTTTCGATGCATGGATAAAATATTACAGGCCAAATGAGAATTCACAAAACGCAACTATATCATATTATACCAAAGGTTCGGTAGTGGCATGGATGCTCGATTTAGAAATAATAAAAAATACCAAAGGCAAAAAGTGCCTTGACGATTTAATGCGATCGATGTATAATAAATACTTCAAAGAACTGGACAGGGCATTTACGTTCGAAGACTTTTTACAGGAAGTAAATTTACTTGTGGGGAAAGACATGAGTCCGTTTTTTGAAAAGTATGTGTTTGCTGCAAGTGCCACTCCTGATATAGAAGAACTCAAGCAAGGAGGAATAGATTTAATTGTTACACTTGATAGTTCACTAAGCTTTGGTTCGGGAATAAAAACTTCGGGCACACAAGGTTACACAAAAGTAACAAGTGTAAATCGTAATTCGGCAGCATGGCAGGCAGGCATCAACAGTGATGATTATATCACACAAATAAACAAAGTAACCGTAAAAAATAATTTTGATTCGTTATACAATGCGCAACCAATCGGCAGCGAAATAAATTTCACTTTGATAAGAAGAAACCACCTCACGTCTGTTTTCGCCACAAAAAAATGTTGCCTGTATACCAGGTAAAAATATTGCCTTACCGTGAAAATAAATTGTATTACTATAAATGGCTTCATCGCAATTGATATAAAATATGAAACTCCAATTGGATATCAATATAGAAAAGCCAAAAGCTACCATAAATTACGATGATGGTTTATTGCTAATAGGTTCGTGCTTTACGGCCAATATTGGTAAGATGCTTAGCGAGCGAAAATTTAATTGCCTGCACAATCCCACCGGTATTTTATTCGACCCTCATAGTATTGCGAAGCATGTGCATGATATTGTTTATAATAAGCAATACACCGTTGATGATTTGTTTGTGCTGAATGGCATATATAATAGTTGGAACCACCACAGCGAATTTTCGGATGTGGATGCTGAAAAGGTAGTGGCAAAAATAAACGGTCGTATAAATGCAGCACATAATTTATTACTCAAATGCAAATGGATGGTAATAACTTTGGGTAGTGCATATCATTATACATTAGTCGATAATAATATTGCGGTTGCCAACTGTCACCGTGCCCCATCGCAATGGTTTCATAAAAAAATGATTCCATCATCCGAGATTCAAACAATGCTGAGCAACATTATAAATTTGTTGCAGCGAATAAATCCCCAATTGAATTTTGTTTTTACAGTAAGCCCTGTAAGGCACATACGCGATGGTGTGGTCGAAAATAATTTTAGCAAGGCTCAACTGATTGACGCAGTGCATCAACTGAAAGCAAAATATAATACAGTGAATTATTTTCCTGCGTACGAAATTGTAATTGACGTGTTGCGCGATTATCGTTTTTATGATATCGATTTGGTGCATCCCAATTATTTGGCAACAGAAATTATTTTCGAATATTTCGAAAAGAATTATCTGGATGAAGCGACACGAAAAATTGCTGATGATATTCTGGCATTAACAAAAGCTATTAACCATCGACCTTTACATGCAAGTTCACCCACACACCAAGCCTTTTTGAAGCAGACACTGGAAAAAATAAAACAAATGCAACAATTGATGCCCGGCTTGAATTGGCAAAATGATTTGGAACAAATTGAAGCACAAATAAAAAATAACAATTTGGATAGCAACGTTAAACTGTGAACTCAAAACTAATTGAAATGAAAACAATTATAAACGTATTACGTCTCTTTTTTATTTTTTTAATCTTACTTTCTGCATCCTGCAAAATACCATATTACAGATCCGACAGCTACCACGCCCCAAGCCTTTACAAAAAAATGCAGCTGAATAGCGAGTTCAGCTTTGGCACCAATCAATCTATAAAGGCATCATTTTCACCTGTTTCAAACCTGGGCATAATGGCTCACTATCAATATAATCAAGGCAAGTTAACGGATAGCGAGTCTGGTGCATTCAATCAACGCAATCAACATTCAAATGGTTTTGGCATAGGTTTTTATATACCAGCCTCCGATAGTACAAAGGGCAAAGGAGTTGTTGTGTTTGATGGCTATGTCGGCCTGCACAAAGGTATAAGTCGGGTACGCACTTATAACATTAAGCCATATATGGATTTACTTTATGTTGAAAATATCTATACAGACTTAAACTATAGCGGTGGATTTTTACAGTTGGGTTTTAATATATACGGTTTCGATTATGGTGCACTTAATATTGGTTTTCGCCTCAAGCATATTTCTGCAAGCTATTATCATCGCGATTTCTATATCATTTCTCCCACTGAATATGGTTACAAAGAAACTACGGAACCAATATCATTCGATCAAACACAGCTATATTTTGGCGGCACAATAGGTTTGCCATTTATAAAACTCTATGGAAGTGCCACCTTCGATATAGGTAGTGCTCCTTTTAGAAAGTATGAATTTTTACGTGAGCACTCTTTTCAAGTTGGTGCTTTTGTAGATATCACCAATATCATTAATGTAATGAAACGCAATTAGAAACTTTGGAAATTATATTGTTTCAATATATTCGCACGCTCAAAACAAATACAACAAAAATATTTTCAGTAAAAAATAAAAATATAAAATGATAAAAAGAGACACCACCATTTTTAATTTGGTGAAACAAGAGTTAGAGCGCCAGCGTCATGGGATAGAACTGATAGCATCAGAAAATTTTGTTAGCAAGCAAGTGATGGAACCCATGGGTTCGTGCCTCACAAATAAATATGCTGAAGGCTTACCCGGAAAACGATATTATGGCGGTTGTGAAATTGTAGACCAAATAGAGCAGATTGCTATAGACCGTGCCAAAAAATTATTCAATTGCGAATGGGCCAATGTGCAGCCTCACTCGGGGGCGCAAGCCAATGCTGCCGTAATGCTCGGTGTATTGAAACCTGGCGATACTATTTTGGGCTTCGACCTTTCGCATGGTGGTCACCTTACACATGGAAGTCCGGTAAATTTTTCGGGTAAATTGTACCGTGCTACATTTTATGGTGTAGAGCAAAAAACCGGAATGATAGATTATAAAAAAGTAGCAGCCAAAGCTGAACTTGAAAAACCAAAATTAATCATCTGTGGTGCCTCGGCTTACTCTCGCGACTGGGATTATAAAAAGCTACGCAAAATTGCCGATAGCATAGGCGCTCTTTTGCTTGCCGACATTTCGCATCCTTCGGGGTTGATTGCGCGTGGCCTCCTCAACGATCCGTTGCCACATTGCCATATTGTAACCACTACTACGCACAAAACATTGCGTGGTCCTCGTGGCGGCCTTATTATGATGGGAAAAGATTTTCCAAATCCATTTGGATTGCTTACGCCTAAAGGAGAAATCAGACCAATGTCGGCTGTGTTAGATATGGCTGTGTTTCCCGGAACACAAGGCGGCCCGTTGGAACATGTGATAGCATCGAAGGCCGTGGCATTTGAAGAAGCACTTAGTGACGATTATTTAAAGTATTGTGTTCAGGTTGTAAAAAATGCTAAAGCCATGGCTGCGGCCTTTGTCGATAAAGGTTATAAAATAATTTCGGGCGGAACCGATAATCATTTAATGTTGATAGACTTGCGCTCAAAAAATATCACCGGCAAGCAAGCTGAAAATGCCCTCGTGCGTGCTGATATAACCGTAAATAAAAACATGGTGCCTTTTGATGATAAATCGCCATTTGTAACATCGGGTATACGCGTGGGTACAGCTGCAATGACAACGCGGGGTTTCAAAGAAAAGGATTTTGTAAAAGTAGTAGGCCTCATAGAAAACGTTATTCTGAATCATGAAAACGAAACAGTAATTGCCGAAACAAAAGTGAAGGTAAATGCTATGATGAAAAAATATCCGCTGTATTAATTTATTACGTATACAGTTATGGTGGTTTTATAACGTAATCTCAATTTCATTTGTGCAATTGTTTAGAGTAAAAACACCTTTCTATTATTATACACATTTTTTTTAGAAATAAGAAGTTACAAGAATGCTATTCCAAAATAATTTGAAATAAAAAAAGAACTGCATTTAACTATGTCAGCAGAAAATTTCAAAAAAAAAGTTCTGCGCCTGCAATCACTAACCGAATTAAGTTCCTAGCAACAAACTAAAAACTCCAAACTATAAACTAAAAACTCCAAACTAAACATGAACACAAATTTTTTCGACACTAATAGTTACTTCATCGATGAAAAAGTAAACTTCTTTCAATTCGAAAATTCATACAAAGTATTTAATGATAAAGGCGATCAAGTAGGTTCTGTCAGGCAGAAACTATCTACCGGGCAAAAGGCTTTACGTTTATTACTCAATAAGGCAATGTTGCCATTCTTGCTGGAAATAAAAAACATTGATGAACGCAAGGAAGCTTCCATTTCTCGGGGATGGACTTTTTGGATGTCGAAGATTTCGATTAAAGATTCCAATGACATGGAGATAGGAACCATTCAACAAAAGTTCAAACTCTTTAAACCGACATTCAAAATACTTGACAATACCGGAGTTCAAATTGCCGAAATAGGTGGCGATTGGAAGGCGTGGAATTTCACCATAAAAGATAATGCAGGAACAGCAATAGGTTCAATTTCGAAAAAATGGGCCGGTGCTATGCAAGAAATATTTACCTCGGCCGATAAGTATAATGTTACGCTCAATGCCGATTATTCGAACAAAGAAAATAAAATGGCCATACTTGCTGCAGCCATAACTATCGATATGGTTTTGAAAGAAAGTAAGTAACTCAAAACTGTAATAAATTCGCGGCAATAATTTAAATTGCGGGTCGTTATAAAAACATCAAACTGCCAAAAATATTTTGCATGAACTTTAATACCAAGTCAAAAATTATTACGAATAAATTTTTTAAAACAATTGTTGTTCTGTATTTTATTGCAACCACTTTGATGTCAAATTTGTGCGCTCAAATTGGTGGCAACAATACTTACGAATTTCTCAATCTCAATTCCGATGCTCGTATAGCTGCCATGGGTGGCACTTTTATATCTGTTATAGATAACGACCTCAGCACAGGTTTGCAGAATCCTGCATTGTTGCAGAAGCAACTGAATAATAAAATTACACTTGCTGCCACCGATTATCTTACCGATATAAAATATGGTTCAATTGGATACGCACGGCATTACAATAAAACCGGAACTTTTGCAGCATCGCTCAAGTATGTAAACTATGGTGATTTTACCCAAACAGATGAGTTTGCATCCATTCTGGGAAATTTTGATGCCGCAGAGTATGCCATGCAAATAAGCTATGGAGCACCATTCCAAGGCGACAGCGCTTTTACTTATGGATTTGCACTCAAAGGGATTTACAGCAAACTTGCCGATTATACATCAACAGGATTGGCAGCTGATGCCGGAGTGAGCTATACTAATACTGCAAGATTAATTACCATGAGTTTGTTGGTTAAACACGTGGGAGTGCAACTAAAAAAATACACTTCAGGAGCCAAAGAAAAATTACCTGTAGAAGTTCAGTTTGGAATTTCGAAAAGACTGGGAAAAGCGCCCTTTCGTTTCAATTTAAATATAAACAATATGCAGCAATGGGATATTACTTATCCAAATGGAAGCAGTACGCAAGAAACCGATCCTCAAACCGGAGAAGTGATAGAAAAGAAAAATTCCTTTTTTACAAAAGCCATTCGTCATTGTGTGCCGGGCATTGAATTGTTATTATCGAAAAACTTTCACATACGGGCAGCATACAATTTTCAACGCAGAAACGAATTGGGTGTGCAAACAAGTATGAAAGCAGTAGGATTTAATTTTGGATTAGGCATAAAATTATCAAAATTCAACTTTAGTTATGCCCGCAGTATATATCATCTGGCAGGTGCCACCAATCACTTTACCGTTGCATTTGATATGGACGATTTTTATAGGAAAAAATGATATTATAAACCCTATTTCACCAACTTGGCTTCAGAAATTGCAATACGCTTTCCTTTTACATAAGGAGTAACAAATGCATCTACAAAACCAATATCATGCATTTGCTTCAGAATATCCTGGCCTTCGGCAATAGATTTAAAATGACCCACAACATAACGTTTCATCCCGGCATCAACTTTAATAACTTTTACTCCGGGCACACTCATAAAAGATTGTAGTTCTTCAACCGTAGGTTCTGCCTTTGCTCCTATTTGTACGGTATAAAATAAGTTCATATCGGTAACCAAACTATCCACAACAAAATCGGTTGGGATAGTTGGTGGCTGTGGCTTTATTTCATTTTTCTTCTCGTCCGCTTTTTTTACAGTGGGCTTAACCTTTTTCTCAGGCTCCTTTTTTGGCTCAATGTTGGGTTTCACTTCAGACTTTAATTCTGTTTTAGAAGTAACCTTGGGTTCCACTTTCGAAACAATTAATGTGGATGTATCAGTATCTAATTTAGAATGTGTGCCAGTTTTGTCTTTTGTATCGGTGTTGTTTTTTTCTACAACAGTTTTTACCGCAGTGTCCTTTTTTTCTATTAATGGTTGAGGCTTTGGCTTTATAGGGTCAGCAGTTTTCTTTATATTATCATCAGCTTTTTTAGCAACTATAATATTGGTTTCTGGTTTTGGTTTTACTTCTGTCTTACGTTCTTCCAGCTTTTCGTCTACTGTTTTGTTTTCGTAAGTTGTAATTGTGGTTGTCGATTTACTATTTGCCAGATCGCCTTCTTCCATATCAATCTTATATTCCTTAAAAGCATCGAAAATAGATTTTGATAAAGACTCGTGGGCTTTTTCTGTAATAAGATATTTTTCTTCTTTCGGGTTCGATAAAAAACCACATTCGATAAGTACCGAAGGCATAGTTGTTTTCCACAAAACAATGAAACCTGCTTCCTTTACACCACGGTCAAATCTTTTTGCTTGCTCGCTCAGTTGATATTGCACTTTTGAGGCAAATATCAAACTCTTTTCGCGATAGGTATTCTGAAACAAACTGAATATTATATTGCTTTCAGGTGAATTGGGGTCGTAACCTTCGTACTGTGTTTTATAATCCTTTTCTAACAATATAGATTCGTTTTCTCTTTTCGATACCGCTAAGTTGTCATCAGATTTATGCAAACCCATCACATATGTTTCGGTACCCTGCGCTACTTTGCTTCCGGCATTTATATGTACGCAAATAAACAAATCGGCATGGTTTCGATTTGCAATTTCGGCACGTTCATGCAATTCAACAAACTCATCGGTCTTGCGGGTATAAATAACTTTTACATCGGGATAATTTTGTTCAATCAACTTGCCCAACTTAAGTGATATTTTGAGAGCAATGTCCTTTTCTTTACTGCCAGCTCCTTTACACCCATGGTCATGGCCACCGTGTCCTGCATCTATTACAACTGTTTTTATTTTATAACTTGCGCGCTCTTTAATGCCAAACGACATCAACAAAGCGACACATCCTAAAAAGATAATAATGATGACTTTCTTCACGTTTAAAATGTTTATTTATTTATTCCGGATGGCTTAATTTGCCTTTCTTTGAGTTAACGCAAATATGATGATTCTTTGCTACAGATTTCACAAACATACTTATAATATACTGCAACTTATTACCGCATGTTTGTTAATTTCAGTTAGTGGCATTTTTAACCAGATATATGCCAGCAAAAACCCTGCATTTTCTTTTGTGGCCGATACCATAAAAACAGACACCATAAAGCGTTCTTTAAGCAACGAACTTAAAAGCAAAGTGATTTATAATTCTTACGATTCTATTTTGTTCGATGTGGTGCAACATAAAGTTTACCTGTATTATAATGCTTCAATAAAATACGAAGATATAACGCTCAATGCAGATTATATTGAAATAGACTGGGAAACCAAAACAATGTATGCCACAGGTTTAATGAATGATTCGGCAAAAAAAATAATTGGCGAACCCGTATTTACACAAAATGACGAAAAGTTTACTTCGTCCACTATTCGATATAATTTTGGCTCCAAGCGTGGCAAAATTTCTCAGGTGATTACCCAACAAGGCGATGGTTATATTCATGGCGATACCATTTTGAAAACTGCCAATGATAATTTTTATATAAAAACCGGAAAGTACACTACGTGCGAAGACACACATCCACATTTTTACATCGGTGCCGAAAAATTGAAAATAATAAAAAACAATAAGATAATAACTGGTCCGGCTTATCTTGTGATTGAGGATGTGCCTACTCCACTTGCCATTCCATTCGGATTTTTTCCAAATAAAAAGGGACGAAGTTCAGGTATTGTTATCCCAAAATATGGCGAATCAGCTCAATTGGGATTTTTTCTCCGCGAAGGGGGATTTTATTTTGGCGTAAACGACAATTTCGATTTATTGCTAACGGGCGATATTTATTCGTTCGGTTCGTGGGGTGCAGGTTTTCAATCGAGGTATGTAAACAAATATCATTACACGGGTACTTTAAATTTAGAATTTTCGAAGCTAAAAAACAGCGAACGCGAATTGCCCGACTACTCGCTTCGCAAAGACTTTTTTATTCGATGGTCACATCAGCAAGATCCCAAAGCACGAGGCAATTCAAATTTCTCAGGAAGTGTAAATGCGGGAACTTCTACCAACTTCAGAAACAAGGTAACTGCCAGCGATAATTTTTTACAAAGCGTTTTCAACTCATCTGTAAGTTACAATACCTGGTCGAAAAATAATCGGTTCAATTTTTCGGCTGCTGCCCGGCATTCACAAAATTCGCTCACCCGTGCTATTGAAATATCATTACCTCAGATGAGTTTTTCGATGGCAGCTTTATATCCATTTTTACGAAAAAACAATCCAGGTAGATCTGCCTGGTACGAAAAAATAAATATTGGCTATTCATCAAATGCCATTAACTCGGTAAATACTTTTGATACGTTGTTATTCAAAAATGAAACGCTTGATAAAATCCGCTATGGTGTTAGTCACTCTGTACCTTTGAGTGCATCTTTCAGGGTTTTTAAATATTTCAATTTAACTCCTTCGGCATCGTATACACAGAACTGGCATTTTAGCACTATACGCAAAAATTGGAACAGCACCATTAACAAAGTGGAAACCGATACTGTAAAAGAATTTCGCATTTCGAACGATTATAGTGCCGGAGCATCATTAGGCACCCGCATATTTGGAACAGCAATGTTTCGAAAAGGAAAAATTGCCGGCATACGCCATACTATATCTCCAAATGTCGCTTTTAACTATCGTCCCGATTATAGTCAGCCTCGTTTTAAATACTACAACGAATATCAATCAGATTCTGCCGGCTCAATTTCAAAATATTCTATTTTCGAAAACGGAGTCTATTCGGGGCCTTCATCGGGTAAGTACGGATTTATTTCTTTTGGTGCCGATAATAATGTGGAGTTGAAAATGCGACAAACCACTGATACTGCGGTAAATTTTAAAAAAGTAAAATTGCTCGAAAGTTTAAGCTTTTCGAGTGGCTATAACATGTCGGTAAAAACTTTTAACTGGAGTGTTGTAAATGTAAATGCGCGCTCTACCATTTTGCAATTTGTAAATGTGTTTGGTGCTTGTTCGTTCGACCCTTATGCAATAGACACTCTGGGAAAACGAATTAACCGCTTTGAATATAATGTAAACAAAAAGTTATTGCGTTTTACTCAGGCAAATGGTAGCATAAGTTTTCGATGAACAACCAAACTTTTAAAAAAGAAAGAGGAAACTGATGAAACAAAAAAGAAAGCACCCGAGCTTGATTACATTCCTGTGATTTGGAATTTTTCGGTTGGTTATAACATACAATACTCAAAAAATATTACAAAAGATTTTATCACACAAACAGTAAATTTTAGTGGCGATTTAAAACTTACTCCAACCTGGTCGGTAACGTACAATTCGGGTTACGATTTTCAAACCAACGATTTTTCATACACTTCTTTAGGCTTTAAAAAAGACTTGCATTGTTGGGAAATGAGTTTCGATTGGGTACCGCTTGGTCCTCAAACTTTTTATTTCTTTCAAATTAATGTGAAATCCTCCACCCTGCGCGATTTGAAAATTACCAAACAGAGGGATAGGTTTAATTAAAGTTTTTTTTCCTGCTTTTGGTTTCTATAATGAAATACTAACGGTAAGTTTATATGTAAAAAACAATACTAATTTGATTTGAGTTTGCGAAAAGTTGCAGAATGATTTTCCTGTTTTGGAAAGGAAAGTTATTTCAGATTTTTATCGGCTTTGTTTTTGATTTTGCTTTTTTCAGCAATTTGTTTTTGCATGTGTATGCTAGCCAAATACAAAGCTTCATTATCGATTATACATTGTTCTACTCTTTGAGAAATTGTTTTCGACAGCCATATTTCCAATTGCTTGTCTTTTATATATTGGGGAGTATCATCCATTTTACTTCACAAAAAACTCCAGCAATTGCGCCAGTTTAGCTTTCATTTCTTTGCGATTTACTATCATATCGAGAAAGCCATGTTCAAGCACAAACTCGGCTGTTTGAAATCCTTTAGGCAAATCTTTGCCAATTGTTTCTTTCACAACTCGAGGGCCGGCAAATCCTATAAGTGCATTGGGCTCACCAATATTCAAATCGCCAAGCATGGCGTACGATGCTGTAACGCCACCAGTTGTAGGGTCGGTAAGTATGGAGATATAAGGCAATTTTGCTGCTGAAAGCTGAGTAAGTTTGGCGCTGGTTTTTGCCATTTGCATAAGGCTCATTGCCGATTCCATCATACGTGCCCCGCCCGATTTTGAAATTTGTATAAATGGCAAATTGTGCTGAATGCAAAAATCTATAGCACGCGAAATTTTTTCGCCCACCACCGAACCCATGCTTCCACCAATAAAGCTGAAGTCCATGCAGGATATTAAAGCCGGGTAACCGTTTATTTTTCCAAAACCTGTACGAAGCGCATCGTTCAATCCGGTTTTTTTGATGGTATCTTTCAGGCGGTCTTCATACTTTTTTGTATCCACAAATTCCAAAGAATCAGCCGAAATCATGTCGGCATTTATTTCCGCAAAATCACCATCGTCAAACAAAAGAGCGAAATATTCTTTCGATCCTATCCTTTCATGGTATCCGCATTTGCTGCATACATATGCATTAGCACTGTGTTCATCGGCAGTTTGTATGTGTTTACAACTCACACATTTATACCACAAGCCTTCTGGCGTTTCCTTCTTCTCCGTAGTAGTGGTAGTAATACCTTTTTTAATCCTTGTAAACCAACTCATTTGTTTAAATTAATATGGTTATGTAACAGAAATAGCAACGTTTAGGCAACCTCAATTTCGTTGCATAAGTATACATCTTGTATGGCATTAAGCATAGCCACACCATCGGCAAAGGGCTTTTGAAAAGCCTTGCGGCCGCTAATTAAACCCTGACCGCCTGCACGTTTGTTAATAACTGCTGTCGAAACGGCCTCTGCCATATCCGATGCGCCTTTCGATTCACGTCCGCTGTTAATTAATCCTATTGGGCCCATATAACAATTCACCACCTGATAGCGGCACAAATCTATAGGATGATCTGTAGTCAATTTTGAGTATACATCTGGATGCGTTTTTCCAAATTGAATGGCATTATAACCGCCATTGTTGGTTGGCAATTTTTGCTTAATAATATCGGCTTGAATAGTAACACCTAAATGGTTTGCCTGTGCAGTAAGGTCGGTTGAAGTATGATAATCGACACCATCTTTTTTGAAACCATTATTACGAATATAACACCACAAAATAGTTGCCATGCCCAACTCATGTGCCATTTCGAAGGCTTTGGCAACTTCCACTATCTGACGTGACGACTCGGCACTGCCAAAATATATAGTAGCACCTACAGCAGCCGCACCCATATTGTAAGCATCTTTTATTGAGCCAAACATTATTTGGTCAAACTTATTTGGGTATGTAAGAAACTCGTTGTGGTTTATCTTTACAATAAAGGGAATTTTGTGAGCATATTTGCGCGACACAGCACCCAATACTCCATATGTAGATGCTACTGCATTACAACCACCTTCTACGGCAAGCTTTACAATGTTTTCCGGATCAAAAAACATAGGATTGGGAGCAAAAGACGCACCGGCACTGTGTTCTATGCCCTGGTCAACAGGCAATATCGAAACATAGCCTGTACCGCCCAAACGACCATGACTGTAGATACTCTGCAAATTACGCAGCACATTATTATTTCTGTTTGACGGAATAAAAAGGCGATCCACAAAATCGGCCCCGGGCAAATGGAGTTGTGTTTTGTCTACAGTGGTACATTTATGTTCCAATAAATGTGCGGCTTGGTCACCTAAAAGTGCTGTTATTTTACTTAACGACATAATTAATATTTGTTTTGTGATTAAAATTAAGGTGGGCAAATCTAAAAAAAAATAACGAGGCGCAAATTTTATGTTCTTTCCCGTTTAGGTGACCACTTTTCAATCACATAAATTTATAAAAATATATTGCAATCTATTTAACTAATGTTTTAACATTTTGTTACAAATTAAGGTACTAATTGGTAACAGTAAATTTGTTTCGGTTATTATCTTTGCGTTTCTTAATTTTAAAATAAATAAACAATAATTTCATGTTAAAAAAATCAACGTTTGTATTGTTCGCTTGTGCTTGGTTAATAATGAACACAACCCATGCCCAATCGTGGCGTGAGGAAATCCAAAAAGATGGAGCTAATTTTTACGATATTCAAAAAAAATACAATGAAAAATTTAAGGCTACCGAAAGGCAAATGCGTAAAAATGCACGTCTTGGGAAAGCTGAAAAAAATGAACAAGACAACGAACTAATGTTGTTTAAACGTTGGGAGAATTTTATTGAACCAAGAGTTGCTCCCACGGGAGTATTACCCAACCCTATGGCAGCTTTTCTTGAAATGAACGAATTTCGTAAAAATAATCCTACTTCGTTGTACAAAACATCAGGTAACTGGACTGCACAAGGTCCTTTTGTGCGCAACGCTCAAAATGATATTCATGGTCTTGGTCGTTTAAATGCTATTGCTGTTGACCCAACCAATTCAAATAAAATATTTGTTGCTTCTGCTTCGGGTGGTATTTGGGCTACAACCGATGGCGGTATTAATTGGTCAAATAACACTGACGAACTCCCTGTTCTAGGTTTTAGTAATTTGGTTATAAATCCACAAAATACGAATATTATTTATGCTGCATCGGGCGATGGCGAAGCCGGTGATACTTACGGTATGGGAGTTCTAAAATCTACAGATGGTGGACAAACATGGAACACCACAGGCTTAAATTTTCTTAACAGTACTTCGCGTATAGTGCGTAAGATAATAATGAACGAAAATAACTCTGACGAACTTCTGGCAATTACAAATACTGGACTTTATAAAACCATTGATGGCGCCAACACTTGGATAGAACTTCGCAAAGGCAGCTATACCGATATTGAGTATAAACCTGGAGACCCTAATACAGTGTATATGGTAAGTACATTGTTTTTAAAATCTACTGATGGCGGAGTTTCTTTTTCGGTAATAAGCAATGGTACCCCGGGTTCGTCAAATGTAAACCGATTGGCAATTGCTGTTACTCCGGCAAATGCCGATTATGTATATTTATTGGGCGGGGATGCAAATAACAGTGGATTTGAAGGTTTGTACCGCTCAACCAATTCGGGCAATACATTTACAACAAGAGCTACATCGCCAAATGTAATGGGATGGGCGGCAGCCGGTAACGATACCGAAGGTCAAAGTTGGTATACTCTATCGTTGTGCGCCTCGCCAACAAATGCAGAATTAGTATTTACAGGAGGGGTAAATGTATGGGCATCGGCCAATGGTGGTACCACCCTCACTTGCAAGGCTCACTGGTACGGTGCCAATGGTTTACCATTTGTGCATGCCGATATTCACGAACTTGCATACTTTGGCAATACTTTATACGTAAGCAGCGATGGGGGTATTTTCAAATCTACAAATAATGGAAGTTCGTTTACCGACCTTTCTTCGGGTCTTGTTATATCGCAATTTTATCGTTTGGCATGTTCCCAAACAAATACAGATTTAATCCTTGCCGGTGCACAAGACAATAGCTCATCTATTCGTAAAAATAATGAATGGGATGAAATAAGAGGAGGTGATGGTATGGAACAACTTGTGCATGTAAATAATGCAAACATTTTATTTTCTGCCAGTCAATATGGAAGCATAGGCCGGTCTGTAAATGGAGGCGCATCATTCAATAATATTCTTGGAGCGCTTAATGGAACCGGAGACTGGGTAACACCTTTTGTAATGTCGCCCGGGGGCACATTTTATGCAGGGTACAAAGATGTTTAC
This sequence comes from Bacteroidota bacterium, assembly GCA_016717325.1. Classification (GTDB taxonomy): domain Bacteria; phylum Bacteroidota; class Bacteroidia; order AKYH767-A; family OLB10; genus JADKFV01. The sequence continues at coordinate 27,531 of JADKFV010000025.1, forward strand.
CGTAGCATAAACAATGGTAGTACTTATACCAAAATAAGCAACTTTGGTGGCAGTAATTTAACATTGCTACATGTAAGTCCTAGCGATTCAAATTACATATATGCCGGTAGAAACAATACCTTATACCGTACTACAAATGGAGGAACCACTTGGACTAATGTAGGGTCGAGTGTTCCAAATAATGGCATGACTTTTACTTATCTAGCATTTCATCCTACAAACCCATTGAGGGCTTGGGTTACTTGTTCGGGCTACAACAAGGGCAATAAGATTTTTGAAACAACCGATGGTGGCACCACATGGACCAACATTTCCTTTAACCTACCAAATTTGCCAGCAAATTGTATTGCATACGAAACAGGCAGCAACGATGGCCTATACATAGGTACCGACATGGGTGCTTTTTATAAAGATAACTCCATGAATAATTGGCAACCCTTTATGAACGGCCTGCCTAATGTTATTGTACGAGAATTAGAAATAGTTTACCCTATCAATAAAATACGCGCGGCAACATATGGCCGTGGTATATGGGAGTCGGATTTATATTCCAAATCAGCACCTTCGGTGGATTTCATTTCTACCCGTAAAAAAATATGTGTAGGACAAACGGTCACATTCTATGATATTTCTACCGAAGGGCCTACTTCTCGTTTGTGGACTTTCAATGGAGGTACACCTTCCACCTCAACTTCCGATTCGGTTACAGTTACTTACGCAAATACCGGAACATATGATGTCACTTTAGATGCAACAAACTCTGCCGGCACCGGTTCTTTAACTAAGACCGTATACGTTGAAGTCACAAACACAGTTGCGCCTCTTCCATTTAGCGAAGGATTTGAAGGTAATAATTTATTGCCAACCGGTTGGGATTTGGTGAATCGCGATATGGATTTTACATGGACTCAAACTTCCCTTTCGGGTGGATTTGGATTGAGTGCAAAATGTTTATTGTATAAAAATTTCAGCAATTTTAACTCAGGCGTTAAGGATGATATTATTACCATCAATTACGATTTTAGCGCACTTGCCACAGGCGAGCTGAGCTTTGATATTGCCCATGCGAGATTATTACCTACTCTTAGCGATTCGTTAGTTGTTTATGCATCGGAAGATTGTGGACAAACATTCACAAAAATATACAATAAAGGTGGTTCGGCATTGAAAACTGTTAATGGATATTTAAATTACAATTTTGTACCCACAGCCACAGAATGGCGCAAAGAAGTAATTAATATTAACCAATATGCAGGCAAACCGCAAGTGATGTTTGTTTTTGTTGGGGCTTCGGCCGGGGGAAACAATTTATACCTCGATAATATTAACATCAGCGAAATTACAGGCGCAGGCATCAATCAAATTAATAATGCCGGCAATGTAACATTGCAGCCCAATCCGGTTGCCGATATCCTGACCATTCAATATGACAAAAATGTGCTTGGTGAAAATATAACGGTAAGCATATACGATACTAATGGAAAACTTATTCTGGAACAAAATGCCGCTAATGGAAATATCGAAATGGACTTAGTGTCGATGAATACAGGAATGTATGTGGCAAAAATTTCGAAAGGCGGAGTTTTCCATTCAGCACACAAATTCACAAAATTATAAATATGTTTCGTAGAAAAGTTTCAGCGTTTTTATTACTTACCATTTCGGTATTCTTGTTCGGCTCGATGAAGCCCGGTGATCCATCATTTAAAATTGCATTGCTTAAATATAATGGCGGAGGCGATTGGTATGCAAATCTCGAGACATCGCTGCCGAATCTTATTACCTATTGTAATGATAATTTGGGAATGAATATCAATCCTGAACAAGGGATTGTTGAAGTGGGTAGTCCCGAAATTTTTAATTACCCGTTCGTACACATGACTGGGCATGGAAATGTTATATTCAATGCACAAGAAGTGCAAAACCTGCGAACATATCTTATTGGGGGAGGCTTCTTACATGTAAGCGATAATTTTGGAATGAACGAATACATCAGACGAGAAATGAAAAAAGTATTCCCCGAAGCAGATTTTGTTGAAGTACCTTTTAATCATCCAATCTATCATCAAAAATATGATTTCAATAATGGGCTTCCCAAAGTGCATGAGCATGAAGGAAATGCCGCGCAGGGCTATGGAATTTTTTGGCAAGGCCGCATGGTTTGCTTTTACGATTATGAATGTGACTTAGGAGATGGATGGGAAAGCCTGGAAGTGCATAAAGACAGTCCCGAAAATCATATTAAAGCATTGAAAATGGGAGCAAATATTTTATCATATTGTTTTTCGAACTGAGAAAAATAATTCAACCAATTTATCTTTAAAAAATTGCATTCACACTATTGGAAAAAACACCTGTAGTGTGATTGCAATTTATTTGAAAACATCAAAGGATTGTTTCTAAAGTTTATTTGTGCAAATAAGTTTGTTTGTAAGTGATTTCATTTCGTAGAAATAAATTAAAGTCTATAATCAATTAAAAATTTTGCATAGCAAGAAAAATCCGCTTATTTTTGTCTAACTGTTATTTTCCACATCTTTAAAAATGCAAACCGAAATTTCAGATTCCTCAACAACAATTATAGATCGAATAAAGCAGGACGACCAACATGCTTTTACAGAACTTTATGACAACTATAGCAGCATGTTATATGGTATTATTACACGCATTGTGCCCGATGAAGAGGATGCAGCAAACTTATTGCAAGATAGTTTTGTAAAAGTATGGGCCAATATAAATAGTTACAATCCATCGAAAGGACGCTTTGCAACCTGGCTTATTAATATTGCACGCCATACGTCCATCGATTTTATACGCTCGAAATATTATACGCAAAAAAAACAAACCCAAACCCTTGAAAATATCGTAAGTTATGGTGCAATGCATAATAAAACTTACTTGGCAATTGATACTATAGGCATAAAAAATATTACCGAAAAATTGAATCCTTTGCATAAACAAATTATAGATTGGATGTATTTTGAAGGGTATACTCAGCAGGAAATAGCCGACAAATTTGGTATACCATTAGGAACAATAAAAACCAGGGCACGCGCGGCAATGATAGACTTACGCAATTATTTTGAAACTTCAAAAAAGTAAAATCATGGAAAACAATTTTGATTTCGATAAAGAAAAAATAAAAAATATTTTGGCCGCACCTAATAACAATTCGGTGAATGATAGTGAATTGGATAAGGCAGAAGAAGCCATAATCAATTATGCTCAATCGCATGCTGTAAATCCACCAGAGGACTTGCGCAATAAAATATTTGCTAAGATCAATAAACTGACAGCAGAAAAGCGCACAACAAAAAATATTGATTTGAATTCTCTTCCTGTTCTCGACCAAGATTCCAATTGGATGGATTGGCAAGAGGCAACTGCACACATCGAGCCTCCCGCATATGATGATATATATTTGCACACTTTAGAATCGAATGAACATCGCGAACTTTTTGTTGCATGGGTAAAAGATTTTGTACCCGATGAAGTGCACCACGATTTGCTGGAAAGTTTTTTAATTCTTGAAGGTTCGTGCGAATGCTATATCAAAAACCAAAAGGGCCAAGAGCGCAAAGTAAGAATGGTGCAAGGAGATTTTATTACCATGCAAATAGGAGAAACACACAAAATAATAATAACATCACCACAACCGACCAAGGCAATATTGCAATGGAAAAAATTGGCAGCGTAATTTTTTGCTATTAGTTAATTGTTGTTTTGTTAATGTTCGTATTGATTCAGATAGGCAAGGTTTATTTGAATTGACTTAAACTCTATTTTTCTTTAATCACTTTTTTTTTAACCATTTTGCAAGAAAATTTTACCAGCCCTTTTCTTTGGATTCACGCTTATCATTTAATGTTTAAATATAAATGCACTTTTCAGTCACGTGCTAAAAACCAAATAATGTTATCTTTTTTTTAACGCAAAAATGTTAAAGTTGTTATCGATTCGTTAACTTAGCGTTGCTGGTATTAAAATAGAAATTTTCATGAAGTATATTTACAACACAAAATATAAAAATCAAAAAAATTACGAGACATGATGAAAAAATCTACACTTTATTTATTTGTTTTAGTTGTGCTGGCAAGCAATTTTTCGATTGCACAAACTTGGCGCGAAGACATGCAAATAGATGGAGCCAACTTTTATGACATTCAAAAAAAATATGCCAAAGAATTTAAGAAGGCCGAGAAAGAAATGCGCAAAAATGTACGAAGAGGCAAAAAAGAAAACGAAGAACAAGATGGCGAATATCAAATGTATAAGCGTTGGGAAAATTTCATAGAGCCCCGGGTTGCACCAACAGGCGAGCTGCCCAATCCTATGATTGCTTATTTAGAAATGAACGATTTCAATAAACGCTATCCTGCAACAAGTTATAAAACATTGGGTAACTGGACTGCGCTAGGGCCTTTTGTTCGCAATGCACAAAATAATGTACACGGGTTAGGGCGCATTAATTCAACCACAGTAGATCCAACCAATCCCAATAAAATTTATGTCGCTTCCGCTTCTGGCGGAATATGGTCGACAAGTGATGGCGGTGCAACCTGGGCCAATAATACCGATGAGCTTCCTGTTCTTGGCTTCACCAACATTGTTATCGATCCACAAAACACAAATATTCTTTATGCTTCTTCGGGCGATGGTGATGCCGGTGATACTTACGGACTTGGAGTTCTTAAATCTACGGATGGTGGGCAATCGTGGAATACTACCGGACTGAATTTTTTAAATAGCAACTCGCGAATAGTGCGTAAAGTAATCATGAATCCAAATAACTCGAATGAGTTAATGGCAGCAACTAATGTTGGATTATACAAAACTACCGATGCAGCAGTTACTTGGGTAGAGTTGCGTAAAGGAAATTATTCCGACATCGAATACAAACCGGGTGATCCCAATACAGTTTACATTGTAAGTACATTATTTTTAAAATCAATAGATGGTGGACTTACTTTTTCGGTTATAGCTAATGGTGTTCCCGCATCAAATAATGTTAGGCGATTGTCTATTGCTGTTACTCCTGCAAATCCCGATTATGTTTATTTAATTGCTGGTGAAGCCGGAACAAATGTTTTCGAAGGTTTGTATCGCTCATCCGATGCAGGTAATACATTCATTACACGTTCAACTTCGCCTAATATAATGGGGGTAAATGTGAATGGCAGCGATACTTATGGGCAAGCCTGGTACACACTTCCATTATGCGTTTCACCCACCGATGCCGAATTGGTTTTTTGTGGTGGATTGAATATTTGGAAATCGACAAATGGTGGTGCAACCTTAACTTGCGCTGCAAATTGGTTGGGTTCAAATGGTTTGCCTTATGTGCATGGTGACATACACGCACTTGAGTATTTTAATGGTGTGTTATATTCGAGTGATGATGGAGGTTTATTCACATCGACAGACGATGGGGCATCGTTTACAGATATGTCATCGGGAATAGTTATTTCTCAATTTTATCGCTTGGCATGCTCACAAATAAATACCGATTTAATTCTTACCGGGGCGCAAGATAACAGTTCCGCTATGCGAAAAAATAATGAATGGAATGAAATACGTGGAGGTGATGGTATGGAACAACTTGTACACGTAAACAATCCCAATACTTTATTTTCGGCAAGCCAGTTTGGAAGCATAGGCCGATCAACCAACGGAGGACTAAGTTTTAATAATATTCTGGGTGGACTTAATGGAACTGGTGATTGGGTAACACCATTTACAATGACACCCGGAGGTACGTTCTACGTTGCTTATAAAGATGTTTATCGTAGCACCAACAACGGTGGCACTGTTACCAAAATCAGCAACTTTGGTGTTAACAATTTTAATGTGTTGGCAGTAAGCAACACCGATTCTAACTACATATACTGCGGAGTTGGTAGCCAGCTCAATCGTACCAGTGATGGTGGAGTATCGTGGATTAATGTAGGTGCAAATATTCCAACAGGTGGATTGACATTAACTTATCTTGCTTTCGATGCAGTAAATCCAATGCGTGCATGGGTTACTTGTTCAGGATTCATTAAAGGCAACAAGGTGTTTGAAACAAACGATGCAGGATTAACATGGACCAACATATCATTAAACCTTCCAAACTTACCTGTTAATTGTATAGCATACGAAGCAGGTAGCAACGATGGATTATACATAGGTACCGATGTCGGCATTTATTATAAAAACAATTCGATGAAAGCGTGGCAACCATTCATGGCGGGTTTGCCAAATGTAATTGTGCGTGAATTAGAAATCGTATATCCAATAAATAAAATACGTGCTGCAACCTATGGGCGAGGAATATGGGAATCGGATTTATATAACGTTGCACCTCCTGTTGTTGATTTTATTTCAACACGCAAAAAAATATGTGTGGGGCAATCAGTAACGTTTTACGATGCTTCTACCGAAGGACCAACATCACACTCATGGATTTTCATTGGTGGTACTCCGGCAACGTCAACTGCCGATTCGGTTACAGTAACATACACAAATGCTGGCTCATACGATGTTACATTGAGTGCCGCAAACAGTGCAGGCACAAATACATTAACCAAGACCGTATACGTTGAAGTAACGAATAATGTGGCACCCCTTCCATTCAGTGAAACATTTGAAGGAACAACTCTATTGCCTGCAGGCTGGGAGATGATTAATTACGATAATGATTTTACATGGCAGCAAACTACGGCAGCAGGAGGTTTTGGCTTGAGTGCCAAAAGCATATTGTACAAAAATTTCGGTAACTTTAATTCAGGATTGAAGGATGATATATTTACCATAAATTATGATTTTTCGGCACTCACAACGGGTGAATTGAGTTTTGATGTTGCATACGCACGTCTGTTACCCAACCTCAGCGATTCTTTGGTAGTGTATGCCTCGGAAGATTGTGGCCAAACATTCGCTAAAATTTATAACAAAGGCGGGTCGGGATTAAAGACAATTGCAGGGTATGTAACTACTAATTTTGTGCCTGCTGCAACTGAATGGCGTAAAGAAGTAATCAATATAAATCAATATGCCGGTAAGCCGCAGGTGATGTATAAGTTTGTAGCTTCATCGGCTGGTGGCAATAATTTGTACCTCGACAATATTAATATAAGCGAAATAACAGGTTTAGGAATAAATCAAAACAGTAGTGTACAAAGTGCGACAATATCGCCCAACCCTGTTACAGACATATTGAGTTTGCATTACGATAAAAATAATATTAAAGGAAATGTAACAGTAGCCATATACGATAGCGAAGGCCGTGCATATATGGTAAATGCCATACCCGATGGAGAAAGCAATATTGATTTGGATTGTTCACCTTTGAATGCCGGAATATACATTGCTAAACTATCGAATAATGGTATTTTCCATTCGGCATATAAGTTTACTAAATTGTAATATTGCTTCTGACTAGTAACAGTGTTTTTCAGTTATATAAGTCCGGATAAAACACTATTGGTTAATGCGGTGATACAATAGTCCTGAAAGTCAAATTTATTCTTGGTTGAGAAATTAATTTTGCTGGTGGTAACCGATGCATCCAAAATGTTTGGGTTTCATCTTTCATTACAAGCAAACTTCCATGTTGAAGAAAAGTAGTAACAACACTCTTGTCCGCTTTATGCTTGAAGCAAAACTTACGTTCCGCACCAAAACTGAGCGAGGCAATGCTTCCATTTTTAAGCAAAGCCTTCTCGTCATCGCTGTGGTACGCCATGCCTTCATTGCCATTGTGGTATAAGTTAAGCAAACACGAATTGTAAGTTGATTGCGTGATTTTTTCAACCGCTGTTTTCAATTGTGCCAATTCCGCATTCCATAGCAAAGCAAATTTTGTGGCGTTAGAATAAGTGTATGGAAAGGCAATATCACCATACCACGCTACTTTACGTTTGGTAATAATATGTTTGCCGAAAATAATTGCCTCATCGTTTTTCCACTCAATATGTTCCATCAATTTTTGGTAATATTCATTCGCTTCACTGGTGCTGAATATTTTGCCATAATAATTTACTGTGCCTTGATACGGCAATAAATTATGGCTTGAACCAAAATTGCTTTGAAATAAATTTGTTTGCATTATTTATAGATGAAAAACGAAATGGGTGAATAAAGAATATTTGCTCAAAAATATCACGGATGTTCAAAGATTAATTTATAGGTTTTGTATTTCTAATTCAAAAATATTTAGTGCACTAATCGTAAAAAATAAAACAAGGCAAAAATAATTTCCAAAATGTTCTATCAACCAAACAACTAACAACTCAACAACCCAGTAACTCATTAACGTAATAACTAATAACCTAATAACCAAATAACTCTACTCCAATGTAGCCTTTTCAATATTATTCTCTTTACACTTTCCATCAACAAAATATCGGTGGCGATTACGGTTCCATCCTCTTTGTGCAACTTCCATGTGCCATTACGTTTTCCATTTTTGTAAGGCCCTTCAATATGCACAAAGCCGGTGGAGTAATATAATTTATAATATCCATCGAGGTTGCCATTTTTGTATGTGCATTCTATTTTCTTTTTGCCATCGCCAAAAAATTCACGCCCGGGGCCATTCAGTTTATTGGCTAAATATATTTCGTGGCGTGCTAACCCTCCTGTTTTATAATATACTTTAAAATCGCCATTTCGTATTCCAAGTTTATAGTTTTCTATTGATGCAAGGGAGTCATCGGCATTGTAGTAAATCCATGTGCTATCTTTTTTCTGATTGATATAATTTCCCTTTGCACGTAATTTTCCTGTTTCATAATAATGCTTCGCTGTGGCTTTTGTTCCGGTTGCATCCCAAACCAATGTGGATTCTAATTTGCCTTTTTCGGTGTAGTAAGTGAATGTGCCTTGTGGTTTATCATTCACGAATTGTCCTTTGTAAAAAACAGTATCGGTTTTATAAAACTTGCAGTATGGACCTTGCTTGCGGCCTTGCTTATCTTTACGGTTTATGGTATCGCTTTTGTAAATATTATAGCCGAGCGCATTCTTTTCTTTTGGTTGTGCAATTGCTTTTTCAAAACCAGAAAATAAAAACACAGCAACACAAAAGAAGGTAATCAATGCAAAATGAAATTGGCTTACAAAATCTCTGATTTTTTTATTGTTCACCCTTACAAATTTTTTATATTTTTCGAAATGTGATATATACGTATACAGATATAGTTATAATTCCTTATCATCGGTGTTGATGGTATGTCCCATTTTGTCGCGTTTGGTTTTCATATACAAATGATTGTGTACATTGCTTTTAATATAAATAGGAATATTTTCAACTATCTCCAGTCCGTAACCCACAAGGCCTGCACGTTTTGTTGGATTGTTTGTCATGAGTTTCATTTTTACTACGCCCAAATCGCGCAGTATCTGTGCCCCTACTCCATAATCGCGTTCATCCATTTTGAAACCCAGTTCCAAATTCGCTTCCACAGTGTCGCGTCCCATTTCCTGAAGTTTGTAAGCTTTAAGTTTATTCAACAATCCTATTCCACGTCCTTCCTGATTCATATATACAATTACACCTTTGCCTTCGGCCTCAATCATTTCCATAGAAGCATGCAATTGTGGCCCACAGTCGCAGCGGCACGACCCAAATATATCGCCCGTAATGCATGATGAGTGTACACGCACAAGCACAGCTTCATCGGGTTTCCAACTGCCTTTTACTAATGCAAGATGTTCCTGGTCTGTATTAGTTTGTTTGTATGCATGTAAATCGAAATCGCCATGCAGGGTTGGAAGATTTACACAAACTTCCTTTTCAATGAGCGATTCTTTTGCCAGGCGATACTTTATTAAATCTTCGATGGTGATTATTTTAATATCAAACTTGGCAGCAATTTTCATAAGGTCGGGTGTGCGTGCCATAGTGCCATCGTCATTCATTATTTCGACCAATACCCCCGCAGGTTGAAGGCCGGAGAGGCGCGCCAAATCTATTGCTGCTTCGGTGTGGCCACTTCTGCGAAGTACGCCACCATTAACAGCACGTAATGGAAAAATATGACCGGGACGGCCTAACTCTTCCGCTTTTGTATCGGGATTAATAAGTGCTAAAATAGTTTTCGATCTATCGCTTGCAGATATTCCTGTAGTGCATCCATGCCCAAGCAAATCGACCGACACCGTGAACGCTGTAGTATGTAATGAAGTGTTATCGTCAACCATCATGTTGAGGTTGAGTTGCTGACAACGCTCTTCGGTTAATGCTGCACACACCAAACCGCGGCCATGCATGGCCATAAAATTTATAACCTCGGGAGCGGCATTAGCAGCTGCAGTTACAAAATCGCCTTCGTTTTCGCGGTCGGCATCATCTATTACTATCACCACTTTGCCCGCTTTTATATCGTTAAGTGCTTCTTCTATAGTGTTGAATTTCATTTTTCTGTTTTGAATTTATTTGTGCGAATTTCTACATTATTATCAAATATAAAAAACACCGTTTTATTGTGTTTGGTTTAGTATCTTTGGCTTAACTTAACAAACATTCATGCAGTTTAAAAATAAATATTTGCAAACAGGTGTTATTGCTTTAGCAGTTGTAACGCTTTGTTCATGGGGATTTTGGGGGCATAAGCGCATCAATCGTATGGCGGTATTTTCGTTGCCTCCCGAAATGGTGACCTTTTACAAGAAGAATATTGAATTTATAACCGAGCATGCCGTTGACCCGGACAAACGCAGATATGCCATCAAAGAAGAAGCACCTCGCCCTTACATCGATCTCGATCATTATGGTGCAAATCCTTTCGATACGTTACCAATTTACTGGAATGATGCGGTAAAAAAATTTAGCGAAGATACTTTGATGGCTTATGGCATTGTGCCCTGGCATGTAACGCGTATGCTGGCACAACTTACCAAAGCTTACAAGGATGGCAATATGGAAAAAATACTTCGCTACTCTGCCGAAATTGGGCACTACATAGGCGATGCACATGTGCCATTGCATTGCACCGAAAATTATAACGGGCAACTCACAAATCAAAATGGAATACATGGTTTTTGGGAATCGCGTATACCCGAATTGTATGGTGCTGATTATGATTACCTGATTGGTAAAGCTACTTATATAGGCGACCCGCAAAAGTACATCTGGAATGTAGTTCGCGAAAGTTTTGCAGCCCACGATTCGGTTTTACGAATGGAACGTGAGTTGAATGCACAATTTGATCAGGATAAAAAATATGCTTTTGAGCAACGTGGCAATACTACCATTCGAACTTATTCCGAAGCATACACAAAAGCTTACGACAAAATGTTGGATGGCATGGTTGAAAGACGTATGCGCGCATCCATTATTTCGGTAGGAAGTTTTTGGTACACGGCATGGCTCGATGCTGGAAGTCCACCGCTCGATTCTCTAAAGACTTTTGAAATGAGCGATGAAATGAAAAAAGAAATGGAAGCACAAGATAAACTTTGGAGAAGCGGTAAACCTGCAATAGGTAAAGGGCATAGTGATGATTGACAATTTTAGTTTAAAGTTTAAAGTTGGAAGTTTAAAGTTTTTACGAATCTTCATTGCCGTTTGGCTTTAGCCAACGGAATTTGGAGAGTTTAAAGTTTAATAGTTCAAAAGTTTTTGCGAAGCCTCATTGCCGTTCGGCTTTAGCCAACGGAATTTGGAGAGTTTAAAGTTCAAGAGTTTAATAGTTCAAAAGTTTTTGCGAAGCCTCATTGCCGTTCGGCTTTAGCCAACGGAATAAATAGTTCAAAAGTTCAAAGTTTAATAGTTCAAAAGTTTTGCGAAGCCTCATTGCCGTTCGGCTTTTGCCAAGGAATTTTGAATAGTTTAGAAAGTTCAAGAGTTTATAAGTTCAAAGTTTTTGCGAAGCCTCATTGCCGTTTGGCTTTAGCCAACGGAATTTGGAGAGTTTAAAGTTTAATAGTTCAAAAGTTTTTGCGAAGCCTCATTGCCGTTCGGCTTTAGCCAACGGAATTTTGAATAGATAATAAGGGTTACAAAGCCCCTGCATATAGTCAGTATTTCGCTTTAGGTATCCTGTTCTCTTTGATTTACAATCTCGGTTTATTATAACAATCTGGGTTCCAACTAGAAATTAAAAATCTGCATTTATAATTACCATCATAAAAATCTGCGTTCCAATTACAAATCAAAAACTTGTATTCTCACTTCATTTCAGCATTTCTACTTCCCCATTCGATACATGAAATTTTCTTAGTGGCTCGCCCATTTCTAAAAAAATATTTTCGATACGTTTAATATTTGTATCAGTGATAAATATTTGTCCGAATTTATGTTCGCTTACCATTTGCATTAATTTTCCTAAGCGTGTATCGTCCAGTTTATCGTAAATATCATCGAGCATCAATATGGGTTGAATATTTTTCATCAATTGTATGTATTGATATTGCGCAAGTTTAAGCGCTACCAAAAATGTTTTCTGCTGCCCTTGTGATCCAAACTTTTTTACAGAATAATTATTGATGGTAAAATCCCAATCGTCTTTGTGTATGCCTGCATGTGTGTACTCGAGAGCAAGGTCCTTTTTAAAATTCCTTTCGAGCAATTCTTTTATCGATTGATTGCCGATTGTCGATTGATAAGTGATAGCGACAGCTTCGGTTTCGGGTGCTATGTAGTGGCATGCCTGCAAAAACAACTCATTGAAAATGCCAAAAAAATCGTTGCGTTTATTATGAATAGCAGTGCCATGAATATCGAGTTGTGTATCGTAAATTTCGTAAATGGTATAATCAATTACTCCTTGTCGAGAATGTAATTTCAGTAATGCATTGCGTTGCAGTAATACTTTATTGTATTGTATAAGATGCTGTAAATATGCCGCATCGCATTGCGAAATAATACTGTCGATAAATTTTCTGCGCACCTCGCTCCCACCCGTAATTAACTCATGGTCCATTGGCGATAGCATCACCACAGGCATAAGACCAATGTGGTCCGATAGTTTTTCATATTCTGTTTGGTTCAGCTTAACTACTTTTTTTTGCTCGCGCCTTAGCAAGCACAATATTTCCTTTTCTTCGTCAAGGTGCTGAAACACTCCTTTTATCATGGCTTGTGGTTGTGCGTGCAAAATATTCTGAATATCGCTTTGCTGTAAATAACTTTTGGTCATGGATAAATAATAAATAGCATCGAGCAAATTAGTTTTGCCCGAACCATTATTGCCGGCAAAACAATTTACACCCTGATGCAATTGTATATTGGCATCACGATAATTTTTAAATTGAAATAAACTTAATTCTTTGAGAAACATTTGTAAAACGAATGGGTGCGAAATAGAACAAAATTATTCGAACTAAAAATTTAAACGCAATTGACACCCACAAAAAAAGCGTTGTTAAAAAATAACAACGCTTTTCAAAATTATATTTTTCAAAAAATTATTTGCCTGTAATGATTACAAGATATTTTGATGTGCTCCAGAATTTTTCGGCATTGGTAATTTCCATATCTATTACCATATCCTTACCCTGCCGATTTACCCGATACGAATCGGTAGGATGTGCTGTGCCGAGTTCGAATATTTTGCTGTTGATATCTATCTTATTAAATTTAGTGATATCAACTTGAGTAAACTCATTCATATCGAAATCGCCTGTTACTTTTTGCGATTTACCTAGTCCAATAAATCCTCCGGTTTTAGAAAGTATTTTTTTCAATACCAAATCTTTCGCGTTGCCTTTGGTGTAGTATGCTGTATTCATCTTTGCAATTTGCGAATTGATAACTCCTGTCTTTGCTGTTGATGCACTCAACATGGTATCGATAGTAGTATTCAAAGTAGCAACCTTTCCATTCAAATCGGTTATTTGTCCGTTGAGTAAAACTATGGCGGAGTCGCGTTGCACTATCTGACTGTTGAGACTTGCAATCATACCTTCGAGTTCTTTAATTTTCACACCCGATTTTGCAAGCCGCGATTGAAGGGCACCCAATTTCTCTTTGTTGGCCTGCAGCATTTGCTCTATTTCCTGTATGTTGGCAAGTATGCGTTCGCGTGCCTGTGTTTGGGTTTCATTATCTTTTGCCTGCATTTGCACAGCATCTTGCTTTTCGGTTATGGAGTTTAAGCCGCCTTCAATTTCATTTACTGTTTTTATAAAATCGTTGATAGTGCTGTCTTTATATTCCGCCTGGCCTTGCAAATCGGAATTAAGGCGATTGGCTTGGTCAAGTTCCTGCTTATAATCTTTACAAGCTGCAGCAAATAATAACATTGCCGATACGGCCACAAACATTTTTTTCATATTTCTTTAGAGTTTTGAGATTACGATTTTTATCTTTTGCCAACAACTATGCCATTATACCTTTCAGGTTTTTACTCGCCAATTAATTACGCATTAAATATTAACAGGAAATAAAATTTACAAACTAACTGAGTAAGAGCAGAACGGTAGATGTTGCGGGGGCAAAACTATAAAAATAATCTGCCTGCATTATCCTTCGTCAAATTTTTATCACTCATTTGTAAAAACAAACTCTTTCTGCTTATTGAGTGTTACATTTATTGGTTTGTCATTTTGAATATGTCCACTCAATATTTTTTTCGATAATTCGTTGAGTATTTTTTTCTGTATCACACGTTTCAAAGGGCGCGCACCATATTGTGGATCATAGCCCAGTTGTGAAAGCCATTCCATTGCCTCGTCCGATACAACAAGATTTATATCACTTTCGTGCAGCCTTTTTATAATGGCCTTCAAATTTATTTTGGCAATCTCTTTAATCTCATCGCGCTGCAAAGGATTGAACATTATTACCTCATCTATTCGATTCAAAAATTCGGGCCGTATAGATTTTTTCAAGAAATCGAAAACTTCCATTCGGGTTGCAGCAATCACTTCATCGCGGTTGGCATCTGTAAGGTTTTCGAAACGTTGCTGAATAATATTTGCCCCTACATTGCTTGTCATAATAACAATGGTATTTTTGAAATTTGCTGTGCGGCCTTTATTATCGGTAAGGCGGCCATCATCAAGCACTTGCAATAAAATATTAAAAACATCGGGATGGGCTTTTTCAATTTCATCGAGCAACACCACGCAATAAGGCTTTCTGCGAACGGCTTCGGTAAGTTGTCCGCCTTCATCGTAACCTACATATCCGGGAGGCGCACCTATCAATCGGCTTACGGTATGTTTTTCCTGATACTCGCTCATATCAATGCGCACAAGGGCGTGTTCATCGTTGAACAAATATTCGGCAAGGGCTTTTGCCAGTTCGGTTTTACCCACTCCGGTAGTTCCCAAAAAAATAAATGAGCCCAAAGGTTTTTTGATATCGCTAAGTCCTGCACGGCTTCTACGTATGGCATCGGCCAATACTTCAATGGCATCGTGCTGACCCACCACTCGCTCGTGCAGGGCATCTTCCATATGCAGCAATTTTTCACGATCGCTTTGCAACATTCGTTTAACAGGAATGCCGGTCCATCGGGCTACCACTTCGGCAATATCTTCGCTATCCACTTCTTCTTTCATAAGTGCACCCGAAGTTTGCACCGCAATCAAATCTACCTGCAGTTTCTGCACCTGCTCTTCGGCTTCTTTTATGCGTCCATAGCGTATTTCGGCAACACGTCCATAATCACCGGCACGTTCTGCCTGCTCGGCCTCTATTTTATACTGCTCAATATTTTGTTTTAAATTTTGAATGCCTTCAACTACCTTCTTCTCATTTTCCCATCGTGTTTTTATGGCATTGCGAATTTCGTTGCTGTTGGCAATTTCTTCGTTCAGTTCTTTCAAACGCTTTTCATCGTTTTCGCGTTTGATAGCTTCGCGTTCAATTTCGAGTTGCATAATTTTACGCTGTATATTATCCAATTCCTCGGGCACCGAATTCATTTCTAAACGTAATTTAGAGGCTGCTTCATCAATAAGGTCTATTGCCTTGTCGGGTAAAAAGCGATCGCTAATATATCTTGTCGAAAGTTCAACAGCTGCAATAATAGCCTCGTCCTTAATGCGTACTTTATGATGTGCTTCGTATTTGTCTTTCAACCCACGTAATATTGCCAGCGATGCTTCCATGTCGGGCTCGTCCACCATCACTTTTTGGAATCTACGCTCGAGGGCTTTGTCTTTCTCAATATACTTTTGATATTCGTTTAGTGTAGTAGCGCCTATTGCGCGCAAGTCACCACGGGCAAGGGCAGGCTTCAAAATATTGGCAGCATCCATAGCGCCTTCGCCACCACCACCTGCACCAACCAGCGTATGTATTTCATCTATAAATAAAACAATATCACCGGCAGCGGCAGTCACTTCTTTTACTACAGCTTTAAGTCGTTCTTCAAACTCACCTTTATATTTTGCTCCGGCAATAAGCGACCCCATATCAAGTGAAAACACTGTCTTGTTTTTCAAATTTTCGGGCACATCGCCATTTATAATTCTGTGTGCAAGGCCTTCGGCAATAGCCGTTTTACCCACACCGGGTTCACCTACCAGTATAGGATTGTTTTTTGTTCTGCGCGATAATATTTGCAGCACTCGCCTTATCTCGTCATCGCGGCCTATAACCGGATCGAGCTTTCCTTCTTCGGCAAGTTTGTTCAGGTTGCGGGCATATTTGTTCAATGCATTGTACGACTCATCGGCCGTTGCAGAGTTAACTGTGCTGCCTTTGCGCATATCTTTAACTGCCGCTATCAGTGCTTTTTCGGTGAGGCCGGCATCTTTCAACAATTGTGCTACTTTATCGTTGCCTTTTAGCAAACCCAGCAGAATATGTTCTACAGCAACAAACTCATCTTTAAATTCTTTGAGTGATGCCTGTGCCTGCATCATTGCTTTATTAGCATCGCCCGAGAGTTGCAAACTACTGCCTTGTACAAAGGGAAACGACTTTAAAATGCCATCGAGTTTCGCAGACACATTAGCAAGATTTACCTGCAGTTTTTGCATTAAGAATGGAGTGGCATTGTCATCGGTATCGAGCAACGCCTTTAATATATGCGCAGTTTCGATAGATGGATGCTGCGCCATCATGGCTATTTGTTGCGCCTGTTGTAAAGTTTCCTGTGCTTTGATGGTTAAATTATTCATTGATTTATTTTTGGTTTTTAATTTTTATTTGAGAATCTCATTATAATTATATTTGAATTTATGTTCTAAATTCCTGCACCAATTTTTTTAAAATTATAAAGCAGATTTGTGAATTGTGTTGCACATATTTAAAGCCAATTAAAAAATGTAGAAACTTTGGCGGTATTGTTTTCAGGAAAGTGAAAAAATAGCATGGAAAATTTATTTTACATGACAATACAACTTAGTTTCGATAAAATATTTTTTATAAAATATTTCACTTTTTAAATACGTTTAATTTCTGTTAACTTGCAATGATTATTAAAATAAATAGTTCTGTTTTGTAAATCGCGTAAATGAAAAATATTAAAACTCTTACCATTCTACTTTTTGCCACTATAGGCATTGCAAAGGCTCAACCCGAAATTGATTACAATGCCTTGAAGGAGAAGTACAAACTATCGAATGTAATGTACCTCAACAATCAGGAGAAAATGAACATCGAAGTGGGTGACAATGGTTTAGAAATTAAATCGGAAATATTGCAGCAAATATTAATGATGAACGATCAGGTAGGAAGTTATGCCGAGAAATCGCTCACCTACAGCGATCACTTCGAAGAGATAAATAATGTAGAAGCACTCACCTATGTGCCCGATGGAAAAAAATACAAAAAACAAAATGTAAAAAATATTGAAGACCGCAAAGCATCGAAGGATGGAATTTTTTACGATGACGAAAAAGAAAAATATTTTATTTTTCCGGCATTGCAACCCGGAGCCATTACACAATTAGAATATGAGCAAGTGTATAAAGACCCGCATTTTTTAGGTTCGTTTTGGTTCGATAGTTATGTGCCGGTAAAACGTGCAACCTTTAGTATTACTGTACCTAAAAATGTAAAAATAAAATACAAAATTTTTGGCAACGAATCGATTGTGAAATTTACACAGACCGAATCGAAAAATAAAACTGTATACACATGGGAAGGTATCGATATGGAAAAAAAGGAATTTGAATCGGATGCGGGCACTATGAGTAACAGACCCACGCATATTATACCCTATATAGCCGAGTATGAAAAAGACGGTAAAACAATAAAAGTACTATCGGATGTTGATGGATTTTTTCGTGGTACTATAGCATTGCCAAAGATGTGAACAAAACAAAATCGCCCGAGTTGCAGCACCTTGTCGATTCACTGATTAAAGGATGTACTACACGTGAACAAAAAGTAAAAAGCATTTATTATTGGGTACAGGATCATATAAAATATGTTGCTTTCGAAGATGGGCTTGGCGGCTATGTGCCGCGCAATGCTCAAATGGTTTGCGACCGCAGATATGGCGATTGTAAAGATATGAGCAGCCTTCTCAGCAGTATGCTTAACACAGCGGGCATTGATGCTTATATGACATTGATAGGCACACGCGATATTCCCTATACTTACAAAGATTTGCCTACACCACAAATGAATAACCACATGATATGTGCGGTAAAAAATAATAGTGAATGGACATTTCTGGATGCAACTTTTAATATGATTCCTTTTGGCGTAAACCCATATCACATACAAGGCAAAGAGGCACTAATAATTGAAGGGCCCGACAAGTATGAAGTATACAAAGTGCCCGAGATGGATGCAAAATATAATGTTTTGAACGATTCGTTATTTTTGAAAATAGAAAACAAAACAATAAAGGGAAAAGGAAAAACTGATTACAGAGGATTTGGAAAATACAATCTCGATATTCAACTTAAAGAAATGGCATCGAAAAATAAATATGAGCGCCTTACCAATTTTGTAAAAACAGGAAATAATAAATGCAAGATAGATACATTGCTTTACACCGGTAATGAGGAACGCGATAATCCTTTGGTTATGAATTTTAATTTTTCAATTGACGATTACATTACTCAGGTAGATAATTCAATTTTTGTCAATATGAATTTCGAAAAGCCTTTTCAAAATAGCTATATCGATAAAGAAGAAAAAAAATATGAAAAGGAATACAATTACAAAACAACAAACATCAGCAAAACTGTTCTCGAAATTCCTAAAGGATATAAGTTGGTAAAACTTCCTGAAAACAGTAATTTCAATAACGAGAAATTTTCTTTCGATTTTAAATATTCGCAGCAAGGAAATTATATTGTACTCGAACGTACAATCACTTTGCACACATTAACTATAGAACCAAACATGTTCGATATCTGGAATGATATGATTTCGAAACTTGGATCAAGCTACAAAAAAGTACCTGAGTTTGTAAAAACAAATTAAAATAATTTAATAAAAAATATATGCTGGCAAAAAAAATAACAACAATTGCATTGGTATTAAATGTCTTGTTTTTTTCTGCAACAATAAATGCACAAGATTTAAAATATAAAGACTTCGATTTTACAAAAGAACCACCGGTGGTGAAATTGAGCGACACCGAAAAAAAGGAGTCTGCCGTTATACTCGAAGAAAAACGTGGGCTGCAATATGCTTATAACGAGAAAGGCGAATTGGGTTTTTACTACTTCCGATTTAAAAGTATTGTTTTGCTCGAAGACAAAGCCATTGAATCTTTTAATAAAATTTATCTTCCCATCACTGATCAAAAATATATTCTTACACTTAAAGCAAGAAGCATAAGCCCTGCCGGAAAAATAAAAGTATTTGGCAAAGAAGACATCAAAGAAATTGAAGAAGACGGAAACAAGTTCGCAATATTTGCATTGGATGGTTTAGAAAAAAACAGTATTATAGAGTATTATTACCTGGTGCAATATGGAGTACGCTACTGGGGTACCGAATCGGTGCAGGGAAAAAATTATATCCGCAACGAAAAGGTAGAAATAATAAGCCCCAAGAATTTACTTTTCCGTGCAAAAGGCTATAATGGTTTTGCAGCATTTACCGATACTGTTGATGGCGATAACAATGTTTTGAGAGCGGAACAAAAAGATATTCCATTATTGTATAACGAAACATTTTCGCAAGATGAGGCCAACCTCATGCGCGTGGAATACAAAATGGATTATAACACTTATAACAATATAGGAAAGGTGTTCAATTTTGCCAAAGCCGGACAGCATTATTATGAAATGATGCATCACGATCACGAGAATGCAAAAAGACATTGCATCATTTGCAAAAAAATGAAAATCGAAACTTGAGTATTGACGATAAAATAATGGCCATCGAAAATAATATAAAACAAACTTTCAAATTCTGGACGAAAGTGATGCAGAAGAAATAGCGAAAAATTATAAAAAATAAATATGGCACCCAAATTGGAATCAACCGTTTGTATGCCGCCCTTTTTGATTACTTCGAAATAAAATACGAAATACTTCTCACATGCAGCCGTTACGAAAAAATTCGATCCGAATTTGATTCATGGACCTATCTTGAAAATTTGTCTTTTTATTTCCCTCACAGTAAAGGTTATGTTGCTACAAATAATATAACCTTACGTTATCCAATGATACAACATGCCATGCGAGGTAATAAAGGATTATTTATAAAAGAGATTGTACTTGGTGATTTAAAAAGTGGTGTTAATTCGATAAAATATATTGAACCCACCAATTGCGAATACAGTTACGACAATATGGATTTCACTATCACTTTCAAACCCGACATGGCCGCTGCAATTATCGATTACAAAAGAAGTATGAATGGTTATTCAGCAATAGGAATAAGGCCTGCATATTTTTATTCGAAAGAAGATGATCGTAAAAAAATAATTAATCAAATTATAAAAGAAAACAGCGATGAGTCGAAACTCGAGAATATAAAAGTTTCAAATTTCGATATAAACACAAAAGAAGTAAACGAGCCTTTTATACTGCAATGCAATTATATAAACCCTGCATTGATAGAAGCAGCTGGCGACAACTACCTTGTTAAAGTTGGTGAAACCATAGGACAACAAAGCGAATTATACGATGAGAAGCCTCGTCTTACTGCAGTAGAAAACGATTTCAACCGAACGTACTTGCGCAAAATAAGAGTTATTGTGCCCGAAGGTTACACAATTTCGGGAATGGAAAAATTGAAAATAAATATCGTGATGCCTCCAACAGAAGGTAATAAAGGCTATGGATTTATCTCTGATTACAAGTTAGAAGGCAATACCCTTACCATTGATGTGAACGAATATTATGATATATTATCATTGCCGGTGAGCGAGTATAATAATTTTACCAAAGTAGTAAATGCCGCTGCCGACTTCAATAAAATTTCTTTACTGTTGAAGAAAAAATAATTTCGACACACAAAAAATTTTCAATTAAAATTGAAACTTTTTTTATACACTTTAGTAAATTGTTACTCTTTGCTTTTCAGATGCTTCATTATTGCATCGGGAATAACCGCAGGCTTCATGGTTGCAGAATGTAACGAAACCAAGGTGACATGTCCTTTGTTTAGCAAAACTTTTTCGGCATTGTACGTGCATTGTTCAAATACCACCCTGGTGCTGCTTACCAAACTTGCTTCGCAAGTAATGGTGAGTAGTTCATCGTAGTAAGCAGGTTTAAAATACTTTATATTAAACTCCAGCACGGGCCACAAAAAACCGTTGTCCTCCATCTCTTTATAGCTTATGCCATGCTGCCTCAATGTTTCCACTCTGGCTACTTCAAAATATGTTGCAAAATTTCCGTAATACACAAAACCCATTTTGTCGGTTTCGGCATATCGCACACGTATTGACACTTCACCTTTCATTATGAAAAATATTTATTTTTATTTCTGCAAAGCGAAGAAAATTTCTTAATATTGTAGTATTAATTTTCAATAATGTATCGTTTTCCAATTTTGCTATTTCTGTTTTTTGCAATCACATCATGCAGAACACATTATACACTTCACCATACAAAAGTTTCTTCTGTTGCTTTAGATAATATACATGAACCCATGGCCGATACTTCGGACGTGAACTTCATGTTGCCATACAAAAATCAAGTGGATGCTATAATGGAAAAAATTATTGGCGAAAGCGAAACAGCATTAGAAAAAAATTCGCCAGAAGGATTGTTGGGAAATTTTGCAACCGATGCCTGCATGCAAACTTTAGCAAATCAATTGAAGGATGAAAAAATAGATTTTTGTTTTTTGAATAACGGAGGACTACGCACACCTATGCCAAAGGGAAAATGGAAAATGGGAAACGTGTTTGAACTCATGCCTTTCGAAAACGAACTTGTGCTTGTTTATGTAAATGGAAAAGCAGTTATTGAGTTGTGTGATTTTATTGCTGCTAAAGGTGGCATGCCCGTATCGGGAATATCAATGGAAATAAAAGCAGGAAAGGCGCAAAATATTTTGATAAAAAATTTACCAATCGAAAGCGAAAAAAAATATTGCATACTTACTTCTGATTTTCTTGCAAACGGTGGCGATAAATTAACTATGCTTGCAGCAGCAGAAAAAAAAGTGCCGGGAATAAAAGTTCGTGATGCCATACTTTCATACATAGAATCGCAAACAACAATTGGAAAAACAATTTCAGTAAAACTTGAAGGGAGAATAACCAATGCAAAATAGAAGAACATTTTTAAAACAAATGACGTCTGCTGCTGCAGCTTATGGTATGGTATCGTGGCCATTCGAAACTTTTGCTGCCGATGAGTTTGTAAAAATAACAGTGCTACATACAAATGATGTTCATAGCCATATCGATCCATTTCCCGAAAACGATCCTAAATACCCGGGGCTTGGTGGTGTTGCATATCGTCATGCATTAATAAATAAAATTCGTGAGCAGGAAAAGAATGTTTTGCTGCTCGATGCCGGAGATATTTTTCAAGGCACTCCATACTTCAATATGTTTGGTGGCGAATTAGAAATGAAACTTATGAGTCGTATGCAATATGATGCGGGCACAATAGGCAATCACGATTTTGATAATGGTGTAGAAGGACTGGTAAAACAAATGCCTCATTTAAATTTTCCTTTACTAAATACAAATTATGATGTGAGCAAAACATTGCTCAATGGAAAATTGCAACCGTATAAAATTTTCGAAAAAGAACATGTGCGTATCGGTGTATTTGGAATTGGAGTTGATCTCAATGGTCTTGTAGATAAAAAAATGTGGCAAGGACTTGTATATAATGATCCTATTGAAAGTGCAGCCGTAACTTCACACATATTAAAAAAGAAAGAAAAATGTGATTTAATTATTTGCTTATCACACATGGGATTTAAGTATCCCGATCAGAGGCCAAGCGATGTTGTATTGGCAAAGCAATCATTAAACATCGATTTAATTATTGGAGGTCACTCACATACAATGATAGAAACACCCTACGAATATTTTAACCGCGATGGAAAAAGTGTGTGGATAGCGCAGGTAGGTTGGGCAGGTGTTCGTCTTGGTAAAATAGATTTTATTTTGAGAAGAAAACAGGAAAATTTTGACAAGTGCCAGTACAGTAAAAGTGTCGAATAAATCAATAGGGTAGCGAAAATTTTTTAATTTTTTTTTCTTCAAGTTTGTATTGGATACTAAATATCTAAACATATATTTGCAGCACAATAATAATCGGTTTTGTCTCCGCTTCATTTTGAAGCCAACCTTAGAATCTTTTAAAAGCCTTAGAAATTAATATGGAAAAAAATTTTGCAACTGTTTGGGAAAATTGTCTCCTGCTGATAAAGGACAATGTAAGCCAGCAAAATTTTAAAACTTGGTTTGAACCTATCAAATCAGTTAAGTTAGAAAATAACATTTCATTATTGAAGTGCCGAGTCAATTTGTTTATGAATGGTTAGAAGAACATTACATTGATCTTCTTCGTAAAACCATAAAAAGAATTGGGCACTTGCAGGTAGGTTAGAGTACAGTATTGTGATGGAGCAAGCTATAAATAATAGTCATCCATACACGGTAAAATTTCCCGGCAAAAATAGTGGTGATTTAAAAATCCTACAGTAAATGTTTCGGGTACTCTTTCGGGTACAATACCAAATCCGTTTATCATACCCGGATTAAAAACTCGACATCGATTCACAATTGAATCCTTCTTTATACATTTGATAATTTTGTTGAAGGCGATTGTAATCGTTTGGCCAGAAGTGCCGGATATGCAGTAGCAAAAACCAGGAGGCACATCATTTAATCCACTCTTAATATATGGTGGTGTTGGTTTGGGAAAAACCCATCTGGTTCACTCCATAGGAATAGAATAAAAAATCAATTTCCTGACAAAACTGTTCTCTATGTTCCAAGTGATAGATTTATACATCAGTTTATTGATGCAGTAAAAATAATGCGATAAATGATTTCATTCATTTCTATCAAATGATGGATGTACTCATTATAGATGATATACAGTTTTTTGCAGGAAAGGAAAGAACACAAGATATTTTCTTCCAATATTTAATCACCTCCATCAGAATTCAAAACAACTCATTCTTACTTCCGATAAAGCACCTGTCGATTTACAGGGAATGGAACAAAGATTATTATCACGTTTCAAGTGGGGATTATGCCGATTTGCAATCACCTGATTTGGAAACGCGAATTGCAATCCTGAAAAAGAAAATGTATCTCGATGGACTGAATTACCTACAGAAGTAATTGAATACATTGCTTACAGTATTACAAATAATATACGTGAATTAGAAGGTGCTCTTATCTCTATAATTGCACAGGCATCACTAAATAAAAAAGCCATCACACTCGATTTAGCAAAATCGATGATTGACAAGTTTGTGAAAAACAACTCTCACGAAATTTCAATAGACTACATTCAAAAAGTAGTATGTGATTACTTCGACCTTCCTTTGGAACTGATGAAATCGAAAACACGCAAACGCGAAGTTGTTCAGGCACGTCAATTGGCCATGTACTTTAGCAAAAGCTTTACAAAGTCATCATTGTCAAATATAGGAATGCATTGTGGAGGTAAAGATCATGCAACTGTATTACACGCTTGCCGCATCGTGAACAACCTGATAGAAACAGATAAAAAATTCAAAGCCCAGGTTTTGATTTACACAAATTAATAAGCATTAATTCGAAATAAACTACCTCGACATATTAAGTTTGAGAAGCCCGGTTTTACCGGGCTCTTTTTTTGGGATTACTACTTAACTCCATTTGCAATTACAACTTCAATCCAAGTTATGCAGAAGCAGATGAGGAACGAGCCGAAGAATTATCTATAATAGTTGGGTTAATCCCAACAGAGAAAATCATCCATTTGCTGAAAAACACTGAAGCTAAAAGGTTTGATTTTATTAAGCGTAACGCAATTGATACTTTCAATTAGGTAATTTGGGTTCAAAGAAATTTGCGACAGAAAATACTTGTGATTTTTTTTACAATTCGGAAAGCAGCACAACTTCCAAATACATTGATACTAGAAGGTTATTTTAGCCGCAAGAAGAAAAGCATTGCATGAAAAACTAAAATGGAGAAAAGTCATCCAATACTATTGCTACCAAAGTAATTATCAAACTAGGCTGCTTTTTAATTTTGAAATCAAAATAGCACTATTTGAAATTAATAGGAAGAGTTCTGACTTTTATTATTTACAAAAAGAAATTGAAGAATAGTGCGAAACAAAAAAGTTCAGATTAATTAATTACCCGAACCTCAAAATGTATGGTTTCAAAGTTTCAATTTGTTGAACACGTCCCATCTGGGCAAGGTTCACTCGGTATTTTCTTGATACTTGAAAATTCAAAGCTCCGGGTTCTACTTTATTTATCATTTCAAGTACATAGTTGGATTTTATGGCAATGCTGCGGCATCTGTTCGCGATTGCTTGCCGCTGATAATACCAACAATATTTCCATACCGATCGAACAAGGGACCACCACTATTACCAGGATTGAGAGGTACAGATATTTGATAGGATGCAGTGTCGTCATTATAACCGGTTAGAGCGCTTATGGAACCTTCGCTAAAAACCAAATCGGCACGAGGGTATCCTAACGTGAATACGGTTTGCCCCATTTGTGCCAAGCCTGAATATAAACGATAAGGAACTCCTGAATATGTTTCAAAACTGCTATCTCTTATCTTTAGCAATGCCATGTCACAAGTCTTGTCCGATTGCACTACATCAACATCATATCCAAATCCATTATTTACAACTTGCAATTGTTTTGCATCCTGCACAAGATGTAAACTGGTAACAATATATCCATCGGGAGTAAGTAAAAATCCTGTGCCACCAAACTTTGCTTCGGCTGCCATTTTTTATCAGCAATTTTACTTCCTTTTGGATGGGTAATATTAATTTGGTTAGCCAATACTTTTTGTGACTTCTTAATATTATCGATTTCTTTTTAAGTTCAGTATATGCTCTGGTCTTCTTTGAGTTTAAATAGCTTGATATTCCTATAGTTGATAAAACACTGAACAAGGCAACAGAGGCTGCAACAGCAAAGTGCTTTTTTATTTCTTTGATAAAAATGATATTACTTTAACAGGTTCATGCTGAACAGGTAATTCTTGCTTTTTAGTTTCAACTTCAGCCTTTGTGGTTACCTTTTCCGTTTCTATTAGCTTAGCCTCAGGCAATTCAATATTATTGTGCCACTGGTTCATTTCCTGTTCTTTAATGAATACCGCGTGGCATAAGTAGCCATGGTTTCGTGTAACAAACAAACTCATTTACAATCTTAGCTAAGTATGCATTGTTTTGAACTTTCAATTCAAACTCGCGCTGTTCATCGGGCAACATCTGCCCGTTTACATATCGTTCTGCTAATTCAATAATGCTATTCTCTGTACTCATAATATATAATTTATCCCCTCCCCCGTTTCGTATCGTTTTCTGTTTAGTGCTTATGCACTATTCTTAATGTCAAAAAATATCTTCTTTAGTCTGTTCATACACTTATAACGTTGCGTTTTTGCTGTATCAGCATTAGTGTACCCTGAACTTCTCCGCAATGTCGTTCATATTCATTTTACGAATATAAAATCGTTCAAAAGTGTAAAGCAAGGTTCTCCAATTTGAAGCATAGAGTTATTCATGATTTCGAAAAGGTGGTTTTTTCCGCTTCCATTCCGTTATCTTCTTCTATGGGCAAAAACTCTTCTAAATCTTCAATCTGCCCGGCAAACTTTCCTTTTTTTGAAATCTGCTTCAACCATAAATTTCTGCATACACTATATAGGTATGTTTTCAATTTGCAGTTTAATACTAAAGAACGGTCATTAATTTTTCATAAATTACAATGATAGCCTCTTGATAAACATCCTTTGCCCTGATTCGGTACCACCATTATAAATCACAAAATGCGAAACCATTGGTAGTTCATTTTATAAAACCTTGCATCACCGATTTATTGTCAGTTCTGAATGCTTCTATAATTTCACTATCATTTATATTCACTACAATATCCGCTATCATTTATACTTTATAAGTTTAATGTAAACCCGCACAA
Organism: Bacteroidota bacterium; assembly: GCA_016717325.1. Lineage (GTDB taxonomy): Bacteria > Bacteroidota > Bacteroidia > AKYH767-A > OLB10 > JADKFV01. Next base: position 54,979 of record JADKFV010000025.1, read on the forward strand.
AAAATATAATTTGGGCACAAAGCATTTTTTTGAAAACTAAATATGAAATACAACCATATTTGTCCAGAATAATCCAGATATCAAATATTTTAAAATAAAGTGATTGTCAAATAGCTTAAAAACAGGGGTTTGAAGCTTTGAAGCCTTTTAAATAAAAATTGAAAATATTTTTCATTTTGGGTTACCTTTTCTCCGCTGGTATAAAGGGTAAGTTTAACAATAAATCTAAAAAAATTAAGATGAACAAATTCGCAAAATTATTCGTAGCAGTTGCATTAGTAACTTTCGCAGTATCATGTGGTGAAACAGCAGAAAAAGCAGCAGATACAGCTACAGAAACTGCAACAGAAGCTACAGACGCAGCAGTAAATGCAGCTGAAAACGCTACAGACGCAGCTACATGCAGCAGTAGATTCAGCTGGTCAAGCAGTTGCAAACGCAGTGATACGTTTAGCTAAGTAATTACTTGTTTCAAGTTATAAAAGAGCCCGGGCTATATGCCCGGGTTTTTTATTGCTTTAATTTGCTTAACTAAATACTTATAGCGAACGGTTCACGTTTGTGTATTTCTATTACTTTTGCGCCATGATATTAAAAACATAAGGGCATTTCTTCTTCTATTTGGGTTTAGTGCTTGCTCTTGCATAATGCAGTAAATTTAAAAATACAGAAAAGTACTAATATGGAAACAAAATATCAGGCAGCTTAAGTTATTAAATGCCAAAGATTATTTTAGAGCATTGCAATTGTTCGAAGAATTGGTTACTATTTATCGGTCTGAAAAAGGCGAATTATCACTTTATTATTTTGCCAAATGCCATTACAATACTAAAGATTATATTTCAGCATATTATTTCGAAACTTTACCAAAACATACGGTACAAGTATTTATGCTGAAGAATGCGCCTATTTGGTGGCATATTGCAATTACCTTTGACTCACCTATAAATAGCCTCGACCAGTCGAACACAATGGAATGTTAAGCAATTTCAGTTGTTTCCACAACAGATATCCCAAAAGTCATTATATAGCCAGAATGCAATACCATAATGGACGAGCTAAGGCTGAAACTTGAAACCAAAGCGTTTAAGAACGCCCGACTTTATTACCAAATAGAAGATTATAAAGCTGCGATAATATCATTGAACAATGTTGTAAAAGATTATCCCTACAGCGCTTATAAAGAAGAATGTTTGTTTTACACGAAATCTTCCTATATATTTACGCCTACAAAAGCATGAAACGAAGCAATCGGAAAAGATTTAAAGTTGCTATAGACAACTATCATGCATACAAAGAAAATTTTGAGCATGGAAAGTTCATGGATGAAGCAAATAAAATATGCCGATAAAATAACAGACGAAATTAAAAGGGCATCATTAAAAAAATAAAACAATGGTGAATCCTGAAGTACCAAATGAAATAATAACACGCAACACTCTTGATTACGAAAGAGAACAAACAATGTTTATGAAAGCATTGTTGTTATTAGCAAACGAGCCAATCAAATTGCTGCGAAAGTAAAAGAAGAACTTACAGATAAATTGCAAGAATTTCAAACCACTTGACAATTTAGAGGAAGTATTTGAAAACCGTGAGCAAATAGAAATTTCTAAATTTTATGAACGTCAACCCAAAGCAACTTTAGTTGGTGTTGGAAGAGTTTTTAGAAAACAAAATTTATCATCGCAATCCGCTAAAAGAATCTTAAATCTTTTCGGTTGTAATTATGTCAAAAATGCAGTTGTATATTTAGTATTCAACTGCATTTTATTTTAGGATAGAGATACAAATGAATATGTGCTTGAAGATTTAAAATGAGTAGTCAGCCAACTAGAATATTATTAGGCATAACAGGTAGTATTGCCGTTTATAAAACGCCCGAACTTGTTCAAGCATTTATTAAAGCCGGTTGCGGTGCTAGTAGCGGCTCACTCCATCGGCTAACGATTTTGTGAGCGAATTGTCATTGGCCACTGTTTGGAAAAACGAAGTGCTTAGCAACATTCACAATGAAGGACAATGGAATAACCATAGAACTTGGCATGTGGGCCTGGTTGCTTTTATAGTAGCACCTGCAAGTGCAAATACAATTGCTAAAATGGCTCAAGGCATTTATGATAATTTATTGCTTACTTGTTTTCTTTCTGCATCGTTGTAAAGGATGATTGCTCCTGCTATGGATTTAGACATGTACCATCATGTTGCCACACAAAACAATTTAAATACACTCAGGCAACGGAGTATTCTTTACTACATTGGCCCGGCATCATGAATTAGCCAGTGGATTGATTGGTGATGGCCGCATGGAAGAACCGTCCACACTAAGAATGAAGCATTACGTTCATTACACGTTTCAAATTCACCGAAAACAAACAGCGGGTGGCCTAACAGCAGGTCCAACGCGAGAGGCCATTGATCCTGTAAGGTTTATTCAGCAACCATTCGACAGGTAAAATGGGTGCTGTACTTGGCCGAAGAAGCCTTACAGCGTGGCGCAATGTAAAATTACAATTGGTAAAGGCGCTTTAGGATATACAAACCCAAACATGGAAATTTCTGTGTTGATACCGCTGAGGATGCTTAAATGCAAGCTTATCTTCATTCGAAAAGGCTGATATTTTTATCATGTCGGCAGCTGTAACATTATACTCCGGAACATGTTGCCACACAAAAATTAAAAGAAAGAGGATGATATGTCATCTTTTAAAACGAACACTGATATCGGCAACATTAGGTCGAAAAAGAAGTCAATTATTGCTGGATTTGCTCGAAACCAACAATGAATTAGAATACGCAAAAACAATTAGAGAAAAGAATCTCGCGACATTGATTGGTTGTCTTAAATTCTTTGCAGGATGGTGCCGGGTTTGCGACCGATACAACAAAATATGCATACTGGATAATGAAGGCAATGAATTACACTTTGAATTGAAAACTAAAAAAATGGTAGCCATTGATATTTTGAATCATGCTGAAAAAATAATGATCAAAAATATTAATTAACTTTGAATACTTTATTAACGAAATGAAAAAAAGAATTTTATCGATAACATTTATTTTAATATCATTTATCATTGGTGTTAATGCTCAGGAACTAAATTGCAGAGTGCAGGTTAATAGTGCTAAAATACCCGGCAGCGATAAAAAGTGTGTTTACAAACATGCAGCAGGTGATGACCGATTTCATGAATAATACCCGTTGACAAAATGATAAACATCGCAGCGAAGAAAAACAGAATGCTCTATGAATATTAATATTGACTCGGCGACCATCTACCACCGATCAATACAAAGCATCGATAAATTCGCTAATTTAACAGACCAGTTTACAAAAACAAGAGCATATCCATCAATGATGGTGAATATTAAAGACGATTATTTTGAATTTCGTTTTGTGGAATTTCAACAACTAGAGTACAACGAAAATGCACAGAATTCAAACCTTGTAAGCGTGCTTGCTACTGTTAACATAATTTTAGGGTTCAGATTACGATTCGTTTTCAATGATGGGTGGCAGCACTTACTTTAATACTAAAGCCTAAAATAATAAGTAAAACATGCCAATGTACTGAACCGGGATGGCGTGCTTTTGAAACGACCGCAACAGATATTGGTTAGTCGAAAATTTAAACAGCAATGCTTTTAAACCCGTGCGCGAACTTACTTTATGTTCTGCACCGCAAAGGTCTCGATGAAATGAGTAAAGACCAACAAGAAGCTTGCGCCCGATGGCAGAAAATATCGAAAAATTGAAGGCTGTAAATAAAGCCAAACCACCTCGTGGTTGCTCCGTGTTTTGTTACGCAAGTCCGAAGAAATAATTAATATTTTTAAAGGTGAACCTGTGCCTCCCAATTTAAAAGTAATTGTAAAATCAACAATGCAAGAAATAGATGCCGTTAATGCAGGCAATTATGATGGGATTAAATAGAAAGAAAGTAACCCACCGACCAACCCATATGTGTATATTTTTCATAGTCTGTTAGTTTGCAGTAAAATAAAGAGAAAATGCAAACAAACAAATCGCGATTTAGCAAAGATCAAAAGCAAGTCCATATTAATGATTGGAAAGAATCGGGAAAGAGCAAACGTGCATATTCCCTGGAACACAACATTCCATACTACACATTTTGCTCCCGAAGCAGCTGCAAGTTTCTGCACCCAAGCAATTTGTGCCCATCGAAATTTCGAGAGCAACAGCCCTCAAGCGATGTTTGCCACCTTGCACTTTGCGCACAATATTTTCGGTGGAGATACATGAGCACGTACAAGCTACCTACCTGCAACAACTTATTGTATGCAAATAACATTTCCGGCCACTACACGCTATCACCTGTATGCAGGTGCGACCGATATGCGCAAAGGATACAACAGTTTGTGCGGCTTGGTGCAAAATGCATTTTCACGCACGGTATTGAGTGGCGATGGGCCGATTTATTTATCAATCGCCCGCGCAACCTCATCAAACCCTTGCAATGGCAGAACGATGGATATGCCATTTATCAAAAACGATTGGAGCGTGGCACTTAATGAAGTTCCTGTACACAACTCGCAAACAACGGCCATAAATTTATCAGCGCAACAATCTGCAGTTTATACTCGAAGGCATCATGCTATCGAGCATAAAAACGCAAGCGATATGAGCATGCGATTGTTGATAAAAGTTAACAAAATCAATACTCTCAAGCCAACGTGTGTTGTATATTTCCACGCATGATTGAAGCAACTGCTAAACTCCTTTCTTATCAAGAGTTATTACAACAAAGTATTCAGCAGAAACAGATTATTGAAATCCTTACATCAGAAAAACAATACTTTCCTCCAACTACGAAACACTTTCCTCCAATTATGAAAACTATCCTTTGAGTTAGCCCAACTCAAACGTATGATATTTGAACCAAGAGCGAGCGGCTTGAGGTTGCCAATTAGAATCAATTGCAATTGGTAATAGATATTAATCATCAACCAACCACACTCACAATTACATAAGAACCTCACAACCCAACAGATAACGTATACACGTACAGTTGCAAAAAAAGAAACAACACATCAAGGCCGCATTCCTATACCGGCACACATACCGCGCGAAATTATTTTAAGTAGAGCCAGCTAAGAAGATATTAGTGGATTAAAAAAATAGGCGAAGAAGTAACCGAAGAATTGCACATAAAGCCCGGCCATTTATTTGTAAAAAATATGTGCGGTCCAAATATGCCAAGCCAAATAACGAAGGCGTGATAACGGCATCGCTACCACCACGCCCTATTGACAAATGCATGGCCGGAGCCAGTTTGCTCGCAACCATCATTGTAGATAAATAGGTATACAACTTGCCGCTTTACCGACAGATGCAACGCTTTTGAACGTAACGGGTATGCATATACCATCGTCCATCATTACCGACTGACGCGCCAAAGCGCACAACTACTTGTACCCTGGCGGATGTGTTGCGAAAAGAAATATTCACCTCGCAATATCTGATGGTTGATGAATCGCCCATACTAAAAGTGTTGACCGCGACAAACCAAACGGCACAGCCACCAGGGCTACTATTGGGAATATCGCCTCTACAGAAAAATCTTATACTTTTGATTATCAAAAAGGGTGCGGGCGCGATGGGCCAACTAATATGCCTTCGAAGGTTTTACAGGACACCTGCAAACAGACGGCTACCAAGTGTATGAACAATTTGAAAAACAAAAACATCCAACCCTGTAGGCCGCATGGCCCATGCACGAAGGTATTTTGACCAAGCCCTGCAAAACGACACGCGGGCACAATCAGGCGCTTAACTTCTTTGCTCAACTATATGCAGTAGAAAATTGCTCGAGAACAAGACTAGACTACATGACCACCATGCAACTGCGTCAAGAAAGTGGAGCATACTCTGTGCAACTAAAGCAATGGATGCAAGACAACATCAGCACGTAACTGCGCAAAGCTCCGTTGACAAAGCCATAACCTACACCCTTGTACGATGGGATAAATTATTTCCAGTATACTACCAACGGAAAAATCCAATAGACAACAACCTGGTAGAAAACAGCATAAGGCCACTGGCAATAGGTAGAAAATTATTTGTTTGCCGGTTCACACCGATGCCGCTGAAAGAGCCGCTGCAATCTATTCAATCATGGGTACTTGCAAAATAAACAATATCAATCCTTACCAATGGCTCGAGCAAACACTCCCACTCATCAACGATACCAAACCATCGCAACTTAACGACCTTGTTGCTAAATATAATTTTTTAACCTCAGGAAGTGGGTTGGTCGGCGGGTTACG
>JADKFV010000026.1 GCA_016717325.1 Bacteroidota bacterium
TACAGTAAATCCATTGCCTACGCCATCTATCACTGGTGCATTGGCATTTTGTGCAGGTGGTTCAACTACTTTAAGTGCTGGTTCATTTGCCAGTTACTTATGGAGTACAATGGAATCATCATCAACTATATCAGTTACTACTGCTGGCACATTTACAGTAACTGTAACCGATGGCAATGGTTGCACGGCTTCCACTTCGGCCACAACCACTATTGATGTTGCTCCTACAGCAACAGCAGGTGCAGACATAGCAGGTTGTGTGTGCTGCAGTACGGTATTTACTGTAACCGGTAGCATAGGCGGCAGTGCAACTGGTGCCAGTTGGAATAGCAACGGTGGCGGTCTTTTCAGCAACGGTGGTGCTTGGAGTGGCACAGGTGAAACTTACACTCCGGCAGGTTCTGATTTAGTTGGAGCTTTCCCCAAAATAATAACAGTAACATTAACTACCAATGCTAACGGAACATGTCCTTCGGCAGTAAGTACATTAACAATAACATTAAATCAGGTTCCAAATCTTGTAACCACACCGGCAGTAATGTGTGTAGGCGGCACAAGAGATTTGTCATTGCTTGTAACAGATGCAAATACTACCACAGGTACATTGGCATATTATGCAACTTTATTAGATGCACAAAATGAAACAAATGCCATCAGTGCCATTGTAAGTAATACAACCGGTACTTTCTACATTCGTAAAAACACCAGCACTACACCGGTATGTTCAGATATTGAATCGGTGGTGATATCGGCTACTACTTTATCTTTATCCGAAACACATGTAAATGTATTGTGTAACGGAGCTTTAACAGGTTCGATAGATATAACAACTACACCGGGCTTAGCACCTTATACTTATGCATGGAGCGATGGCGCAGTAACTACAGAAGACCGTACAGGTATTGCAGCAGGTCTGTACACAGTAACAGTAAGCGATGCTAACGGATGTACTTTCTCATTAGCAAATATATTAGTAGGTCAGCCCGGCTCGGCCGTAAGTGCATTATGCAGCGGAACCAACGTTGCCTGCTTTGGCGGTGCAACCGGTTCGGCAAGTGTATTGGCAAGCGGAGGCACCGGCACATTAACTTATGTATGGAGTAATTCGAATACCAATACGGGCACAAGCATATCAGGCCTCATAGCTGGCATTTATACTGTAACTGTAACAGATGCAAACTTATGTACAGCAACATGCAGCTACACAGTAACACAGCCTGCCTCGGCATTAACAGCAACATGCAGCGGAACAAATGTGGCTTGCTTTGGTGCTAGCACAGGTTCGGCAAGTGTGGTAGCAGCTAATGGCACAAGTGGATATACTTATGTATGGAGTAACTCGAATACAAATACAGGCACAAGCATAACAGGCCTCGCAGCCGGAACGTACACAGTAACAGTAACCGATGCCAATGGTTGTACTGCAACATGCAGCTACACAGTAACACAGCCTGCAACAGCAGTAACAGCAACCTGCAGCGGAACAAATGTGGCCTGCTTTGGTGCAAGCACAGGTTCGGCAAGTGTGGTAGCAGCTGATGGCACAAGTGGTTATACTTATGTATGGAGTAATTCGAACACAAATACAGGCACAAGCATAACAGGGCTTGCAGCCGGAACGCATACAGTAAGCGTAACCGATGCCATGGTTTGCTGCAACATGCAGCTACACAGTAACGCCTGCAACAGCAGTACACCGGCTGGAAATGTGGCTTGCTTTGGTGCAAGCACAGGTTCGGCAAGTGTGGTAGCAGCTGATGGCACAAGTGGTTATACCTACGTATGGAGTAATTCAAATACAAATACAGGCACAAGCATAACAGGCCTTATGGCTGGTACGTATACAGTAACCGTAACCGATGCCAATGGCTGCACAACATGCGTTATGGTAACACAACCCGCGGCATTGCAGCAACCTGCAGCGGCAAATGTGGCTTTGGTGCTAGCACAGGTACGGCAAGTGTGGTAGCAGCTGATGGCACAAGCGGATATACTTATGTATGGAGCAACTCGAATACAAATACAGGCACAACCATAACAGGCCTCGCAGCCGGAACGTACACAGTAACCGTAACCGATGCCAATGGCTGTACTGCAACTTGCAGCTATACAGTAACACAACCTGCAGCGGCATTAACTGCTACCTGCAGTGGAACAAATGTGGCTTGCTTTGGTGCAAGCACAGGTTCGGTAAGTGTGGTAGCAGCTAATGGCACAAGCGGATATACTTATGTATGGAGGCTCGAATCAAATACAGGCACAACCATATGGGCCTCGCAGCCGGAACGTATACAGTAACCGTAACCGATGCCAATGGCTGCACAGCAACTTGCAGTTATATGGTAACACAACCTGCAGCGGCATTGACAGCAACCTGCAGCGGAACAAATGTGGCTTGCTTTGGTGCAAGCACAGGTTCGGCAAGTGTGGTAGCAGCGATGGTACAAGGGGTTATACCTATGTATGGAGTAATTCGAATACAAATACAGGCACAAGCATAACAGGGCTTGCAGCCGGAACGTATACAGTAACCGTAACCGATGCCAATGGTTGCACTGCAACATGCAGCCATCAGTAACACAGCCTGCAACAGCAGTAACAGCAACCTGCAGCGGAACAAATGTGGCTTGCTTTGGTGCAAGCACAGGTTCGGCAAGTGTTGTAGCAGCTAATGGCACAAGTGGTTATACCTATGTATGGAGTAATTCGAACACAAATACAGGCACAAGCATAACAGGGCTTGCAGCCGGAACGTATACAGTAACCGTAACCGATGCCAATGGCTGTACTGCAACATGCAGCTACACAGTAACACAGCCTGCAACAGCAGTAACAGCAACCTGCAGCGGAACAAATGTGGCTTGCTTTGGTGCAAGCACAGGTTCGGCAAGTGTGGTAGCAGCTAATGGCACAAGTGGATATACCTACGTATGGAGTAATTCGAACACAAATACAGGCACAAGCATAACAGGGCTTGCAGCCGGAACGTATACAGTAACCGTAACCGATGCCAATGGTTGCACAGCAACATGTGGCTACACTGTAACACAGCCTGCAACAGCAGTAACAGCAACCTGCAGCGGAACAAATGTGGCTTGCTTTGGTGCAAGCACAGGTTCGGCAAGTGTGGTAGCAGCTGATGGCACAAGCGGTTATACCTATGTATGGAGTAATTCGAACACAAATACAGGCACAAGCATAACAGGGCTTGCAGCCGGAACGTATACAGTAACAGTAACCGATGCCAATGGCTGCACAGCAACATGTAGCTACACAGTAACACAGCCTGCCTCGGCTGTTAGCGCTGTATGTGCGGTTACACAGCTAATAACAGTATTAGGTAATGATGGTGAGATTACGGTAACCCCCGGTGGTGGTACTCCCGGTTACACATACTTATGGAGCGATGGACAATTAACACCTACCGCCACAGGATTGGTGGCAGGTACGTATACAGTAACAGTGAAGGATGCAAATAATTGCACTGCCACATGTTCATCAACCTTGGCTTCCTTCCTTCCACTAAGTGTGGTTTGCAGTGCTACTAATATTCCTTGCAATCCTGGCACTAACGGCACAGCCACGGTTGTTGCAAGCGGAGGTTCCACGCCATATTCATATGCGTGGAGTTCGGGCCCTGCCACTTCCAGTATTACAGGCTTGTCTGCGGGTACATACACAGTTATCGTTACCGATAACATTGGGGTAACAGCATCATGTCAGGCTACAGTAACAATGCCGGCATCGCCACTTAGCCTTTCAAAATCTTTCTCTGATTCGATATGTAATGGAAGTACACGGGGTGTAGTGTTCATAAATCCAACAGGAGGCACTCCGCCTTACACATTTTTGTGGACGAATGGTTCAACCATGCCTTCCATCACCGGTCTCACTGCCGGCACTTACACCATAGTTGTAACTGATGCAAATGGTTTGTACAAAGTCAAATTCCACCACCATATACTCGCGCAATTGCGGCAATATTACTGACCCATGTATATGTTAAACAACGCCTCGGGTTTAATACCGGGCGATGGACAGTTTTCGGAGACGGTTCTCGTTTATGGTGGTATAGGCCCTTACACAGTATTGTCGTCTTCTAATATATTTACTTTAGCTAGCCCTGCCCCTCCGGGTGCGCCAATTCCGGTGCCTAACGGTACTCCTTTGGTGCCATTTGCAAATAAAGATAGCGCAAACATTAATTTCAAAATTGTTGATGCACTGCCATGGACAATGACCGTTGAAGATTCCATAGGTCAATTATTTACAATAGGTAATGTTTGTAGTTACCCAACCGCACCGGTGGTTAGTGGCAATGTGGTGGTATGTCAAAATACTTCTCCTGCTCCCGATTTAACAACCTATGTTACCGGAGCAAATTTAAAATGGTACTCAGCTCAAACAGGTGGCACAGGTTCAAATTCGGCACCAATAGTAAACACGGCAATTGCCGGTACAAATACTTACTATGTAAGTCAGGATCCGGGACCGGGTTGCGAAAGCCCGCGCAGCGCAATCACTGTAACGGTTAATCCCGCTCCGGTTGTAGTTATGAGTTCTACTGTTGTAACATGTTTTGGTGGCAATGATGGCTCTGCAACGGTAACAGCAAGCGGTGGTACAGGCGCTCTCACTATTTTGTGGAATACCTTTGCCAGCACTTCTACCATATCAGGCTTAATAGCCGGCACATATTCGGTTACTGTAACCGATGCAAATGGTTGCACCACAACAGCCACAGTGGCGGTAACATCAAACCCACAGGTGGTAGTAACACCAACTGCCACACCGGCTGCTGTTTGCGAAGGTTCTTCTTCAACGATCGATGCCACAGGAGCAGTAACGTATTCCTGGATGCCGGGTCCGCTTTCTGGCGCTTCAGTTTCGGTAACACCTGCCGCTACTACTACGTATACTGTAACCGGTAGCGATGCAAATAACTGTACCGGAACGGCCACTATCACGGTTACGGTAGATCCGATAGCCACAGTAAATGCCGGTGCCGATATAACCCTTTGCGGTTGTTGCGGTGCTTTGGCTTCGCTAAACGGAACAATTGGTGGTTCGGCCACTTCGGCCACATGGACCATAGTGCCAAACCCTGCCGATGCAAATTATTTAGGTACAGGTACACTTACTAATCCTACAAGTTTATCTACTGCCGAATACACGCCTTCGGCTGCCGATGCCGGTCATGTGGTTGCTATACAATTAACAACCAATGATCCTGCGGGTGTTTGCGATGCAGTTTCCGATATCATGTTAATAACAGTGAATGAATGTCCTGATATCACTACAACAAACGATACTATATGCGCTCCGGGCGCTGCTTCATACGATTTGTTAACGCGTGTTACAAATGTAAATGCAATACCTGCTACCACAACTTTCCATGCCACGCTTGCCGATGCACAGGGTAATACAGGTGCATTGACAAATCCTTTGGCTATTGCCGCTACTACTAAGTTTTATGTAAGACGCGCCACTTCTACCATCCCTGTTTGTAAAGACATCGATTCTATTTTGGTAGTTGTACTTACACCTGTAACCGTAACAGCCACTCCCGATACTTTTATTTGTAATGGTTCGAGTGTGGTGTTACATGCTATTACCGCTGGTGGAATGCCTAATCCAGCTTATACTTATGCGTGGTCACCTGCGCTTGGTTTATCGTCTACTACCAGCAGTGCACCTACGGCCACGCCTACGGTAACTACAATATACACAGTATTGGTTACCGACCGCAACGGATGTACCGCAACCGATGATGTGACCATTACTGTAAGCGCAGCAATAAATATTGCACATACTCAAACCGATTCAATTTGTGTGGGAAGTAATGCCGGCATAATAAATATTAACGTTACCGGTGGAATAGCGCCATATTCTTATTTATGGAATGGTACAATCACTACACAAAACCTTTCGGGCTTAGTGGCCGGAACGTATACAGTAGTGGTTACAGATAACATTGGTTGCACCAAGAGCCTTACAGTAGTAATTTATGAACGTGTATGCACTACAATCTTCGACCCATGTATATGTTTAGATAACGCGAGTGGGTTAGTACCCGGTGATGGTCAGTTTTCTGAAACCGTTTCGGTAGTAGGTGGTATTAAGCCGTACACAGTGACTTCAAGCACAGGTGTTTATGACTTTACGTTAAGCCCGGCCCCTCCGGCACCTCCTGTTCCGTTGGCAAATGGCACTGTTCTTAGTTCTACTGCTAAACCTGACAGTGCATATATAACTTTCAAAACTGTGGATGCGGAGCCTTATTCAATCACAATAACGGATTCAGTTGGCCAGGTATTTACCATAGGTAACACATGTTTCTATCCATTACCTCCGGTGGTTACTTCGCCAGTTTCAGTTTGTCAGAATACTCCTGATGTAACCTTGTCAACATTGGTTACTTCCGGCACCAATTTAACATGGTACGATGTTCAAACGGGCGGAGTAGGAACTACAAATTCACCGGTTGTATCAACTGCAATGGCAGGAACATTTACATTTTATGTTTCGCAGGATCCAGCCCCATTGTGCGAAAGCCCTCGTTCAGAAGTTACCGTTGTGGTATTGGAAGCACCAATGCTTGCAGGTAATTCAGGAAGTGTATCTTGTAATGGTGGTGTTGATGGATATATCACTTTGTCGTCCACACTTGGAACTGGCCCATATGATTATACTATCGTTCCAAATCCAAATGGCCAATCGTTTACAGATGAAAATGGCACTGTAGTTTTCAATAACTTACCGGCAGGTACGTATACAGTAACAGTAACCGATGCTAATGGCTGCACCGCTACAGGAATTTATATTGTACTCGAGCCTTCTCAACTCGACAAAACGGTTACTTTAGCGCAACCGTTGTGCCCCGGAGGTACGGGCAGTGTAACAGTTGTAGCTACAGGTGGCACACCATGGTTAGGCATTGTACATCCTGCGGGCTACGAGTATTCGATAGATGGTGGTACAGTTCAGTTTACAGGAGTCTTCACTGGTATAGTAGCAGGAATTCATACTGTTACCATTCAGGATTCATTGGGTTGTATTACCACAGCGGTATTTACAATAGTTGCTCCATCGGCATTTATTTGTGATGGTAATGTTATAAATGTAACATGTCCCGGAGGTAATGATGGTTCCATAACCACCAATATTAGTGGAGGCACAGGCGCCTATACATATGTTTGGAGCCACAATGCTTTATTGAATTCGCCAAACGCCACTGGTTTATCGGCCGGTACGTATACAGTTACTGTTACCGATGCCAATGGTTGCACACACTCATGCAGCTACACAGTGATGAACAAAACATTCTGGTCGGCAACTATGTCTGTATGCCAGCCTATAAGCTGCAATGGCGGAACCAACGGCAGTGTATGCATCACCAATGTATTGGGTGGCACACCATGGTCGGGCAACGGTCCACATACGGAATTGTATAACTATACATGGAATACATTACCAGTACAAACAACATCCAGCGCCACAGGCTTAGCGGCCGGAACATATTCTGTACTGGTACAGGATTCGTTGGGATGCGATACTACATTTACTATCACATTAGGCCAGCCAACAGCTATCACGTTTACTCAAAACTGTGTAAACAGCACATGCTTTGGAGCAAATAATGGTCAGGTACAAATTACAGGCATAGCAGGTGGCACACCGGGTCTTGCACCCAACCAATACACTATTACATTCACACCGGGTGGAATACAAACAGGCACATCGGCAACAATTTCGAACCTTGCTCCTGGAGTGTATACATTTACTATAGCAGATGCAAATGGATGTACAGCCACAGGTTCGTGCACCATTACACAGCCGGCCGACATCAATATTGCTGGCGTGGTTACAAATGTAAGCTGTAATGGCGGAGCCAATGGTTCGATAAATGTGACCACAACGGGAGGGCCATCTGGCACGTATACGTATGTATGGAATAATGGCACATCAAACTTTGCAACAACCGAAGATGTTTCGGGATTATCGGCAGGTGCGTATACAGTAACAGTAACAGATGGATTGTGCACTAAATCAGCCTCGTTTACAGTAGTACAGCCTATGGCATTGGGTTGTGTATGCCCCGGCAGCATAACCAATGTAAGCTGCTTTGGCGGAAACAACGGTAGTATCACTGTAACGCCTACAGGCGGCACTGCGCCTATTCCTATGCATGGAGTACGCGGAGCGCCACTCAAACCATTTCGGGTCTCATAGCAGGAACATATACAGTAACAATAACCGATGCCAACGGTTGTACCCATATGTCATCTATGACAGTGACACAACCGACAGTGCTTACTGCAACATGTTCTGCTATCAATAGCGTAAGCTGTAATGGCGGAGCAAATGGCAGCGCACAGGTAGTAGCAGCCGGAGGAATAGCCCCCTATACTTATTTATGGAGTAATGGTCAGGCAACAGCAACTGCCACAGGTTTGGCAGCCGGTAATTATCAGGTAACGGTTACAGATGCCAATGGTTGTACAGCAACATGCTCGGTAACAATTACGCAGCCAACAGCGCTGGCTACCACCACCACTAAAACCAATGTAAGTTGTGCCAAAGGCAAAGATGGCACGGCAGGTGTAAAAGCCAGCGGAGGCACATCACCATACACTTATTTATGGAGTAATGGAAAGACAACAAATACCATTTCAGGGCTTGGTGCCGGAACGTATACCGTAACGGTTACCGATAGCAAAGGCTGCACCAAAATTGCCACTGTAACGGTTACTCAACCTCCTGTATTGGCGGTATTGTTTACTTCAACAAACGTAAGTTGTAACGGAGGCAATAATGCAACCATTACTTTAACACCAACGGGTGGCACACCATTTACCACAGGGCCAACACCACGTTATATTTTCGACTGGTACAACATCCCATTTGGAGCCACGATAAATGGTACTAATAACACACAGGGTGTAAATCAGGTTCTTAGCGGCCCTGCCGGTATGTATTGGGTGAAAGTAAAAGACAGCAAAGGCTGTATCACAACAGCGTGTGTAGTAATTACACAACCAACATCACCTTTGGCGTTGGCAATAACAAGTGTAAATGTAAATGTAATGGTGGAAGCAATGGTATGGCCACCGCACAAGTTACTGGCGGCACATCGCCATACACTTACGTATGGAGCAACGCGAAAACAACAGCAACAGTAAAAGGATTGGCAGCCGGTACGTATACCGTTACTGTTACAGATAATAAAGGTTGTACAATAACAGGCAGTGTAGTAATCACTGCACCGGCAGCATTAACGTGCAACATTGCAATTATCGATGCAGTAACTTGTGCACAGACAGGCAAATTGCAGGTAACACCTACAGGAGGCACACCGGGTTATAAGTATACATGGAATACCGTTCCTGTTCAAACTACAAGCATTGCCACCGGCCTTATAGCAGGTACATATACAGTAATAGTAAAAGATGCAAACGGATGCATAACAAATTGCAGTATGACACTGGCAGCACCGGCAGCAGTTACAGTAAGTTGTGCATCAACAAACAGTACTTGTTTTGGTTCAAATAATGGAACAGCCACCGCTACAGTAACAGGAGGCACAGGCACGATTACTTATCTTTGGAATAGCGGTGCAACAACATCAATAGCGTCAGGCTTAATGCCGGGAACGTATACAGTAGTAGTTACAGACGCTAATGGATGTACTGCAACGTGCAGTGCAACCATCACTGAACCGGCACCATTAACATGTGTGGCAACGGGTACCAATGTAAGTTGTAATGCCGGCACAAATGGCACAACCACTGTTTCGGCAGTAGGCGGAACAGCACCATACACTTATTTATGGAACGATGCGACCAGTCAGACAACACAAACAGCCGTGGGATTATTAGCCGGCACTTATACTGCAATTGTAACAGATGCAAATCTGTGCACTACTTCATGTAGCGTAACCATTTCCGCACCAGCAGCCATAACTGCAGACCCGCTTACAGCAACCAATGTTAATTGCCTTGGTGGCAACAATGGCACAGCAACAATAAGCGGAGTAGCGGGAGGCACGGCACCATACGTAATATCATGGAATTCGGTACCACCACAAGGCACTACCACAGCAACAGGCCTTACAGCAGGAACGTATACTGTAACAGTAACGGATGCCAATGGCTGTATATATACATCCAGCATAGATGTAACCGCACCTTCGCAGAGCCTGAATGTAGTAGTGAGTTCAACCAATGTATCGTGTAATGGCGTGGCCGATGGCACAGTCACCTTTAGCACAACAGGCGGAACAGGAATAATCACCTATTCTCTAAACGGAGGAGCACCAATAATAATGGGCACCAATCCAACAACTGTTAGTGGACTTGCTGCCGGAGCCTACACACTGTTAGTCGCAGATGCAAGTGGTTGTGTTGTTACAAGCAGCTTTACCATCACAGAACCAACGGCAATGATGCTAAGTGCAACAGCTACCGATGTATCATGCTTTGGTGGTTCAAACGGAACAGCCACCGCAACTGTAATGGGTGGTACACCGGCATACACTTATCTATGGAGCGATGCTTTAGGTCAAACAACTCAAACAGCAATCAACTTATCGATTGGAACGTATATAGTAACGGTAACAGATGCAAATGGTTGCTTAGCAACTGCCAGTGTAGATATAACAGAGCCATCGCCTATGATATGTAATGCATGGTCAACCAATGTAAGTTGTAATGGAGGTTCAAATGGAACAGTTACCGCAAATGTAACAGGAGGCACAGCCCCTTATACATATGCATGGACAAACAGCCTCAATGTAAATGTAGGAAATACAGCAACCGTAACGGGATTACCTGCCGGGGTATATGTAGTAACTATAACTGATGCCAATGGTTGCACAGTGGTATGCACGGCCAACATTACCGAACCTTCGGCTTTGGCTTTAACAGTGGCTGGCACAACGGTATGTAACGGGCAAAGTAACGGCAGCCTTACAGCAAATGTAAGCGGTGGCGTTGCCGGATATTCATACGCATGGAGTAATGGAACCAACTGGGCAACCAATACAGGATTGTTGGCTGGTACGTATACAGTAACGGTTACAGATGCAAATGGCTGCACAATTACAGCAAGCGCAATAGTACTTAACAACACTGCAATTGTAGTTGATAGTTTGGTTACCAATGCAAGTTGTGGCAACGCAAATGGCACAGCAAGCACTGGCATAGTAACAGGCGGCACAGCACCTTATACATACCTATGGAGCACAGGAGCTGCAACATCGAGCATTGTAGCCGCAGCAGGCACATACTATGTAACAGTAACTGATGCCATAGGATGCACGGCAATACGTTGTATGATAATTGGACAAAACTCCACACTACAGGCAAGCGGAGCAGTAACAAATGTAAGTTGCTTCGGATTATCGACCGGAGCCATTACAACATCGGTTGTAGGTGGTACAGGTCCTTACACGTATGTATGGACTGGAGGCTCATCGGCAACTACGTCAGCGATTAGCGGATTAGCAGCCGGTACTTATACTGTTACCATCACCGATTCATCAACACCAACACCATGTTCAGTAACGCTTAGCTTTACAGTAAGCGAGCCTGCTTTATTAACAGTAGGAATAGGTACAACACAAATCAGTTGTCAGAATTCATTAGGTGGAGCAGTTCCTGTATTAGGTGGAGGCACCGCACCTTACAGTTATGTTTGGTCAAATGGTACCAGCACTTTTGCTACTTCAAGTTCGGTTTATGGATTAACTCCCGGCACGTATACAGTAACAGTAACTGATGCCAATGGATGCACAGCATCGGCAAGCACCACTATTGCCCCTCTTGTTAGTATTAGCTGTAGTACAACTGGAACCAATCCATTATGCTTCAACACACAAACAGGAACAGCTACGGTTACTACAATAAACGGCAATGGAATAGTAACCTACTTATGGAACAGTACACCTTCGCAAACTACCTCAACCGCTACAGGTTTAGCTGCAGGTGTATACGAAGTAAAAGTAATGGATGCAACAGGATGTATCAATACTTGTTCGGTAACGCTGGTAGATCCTACACCAATAAATGTAGTTTCGAATACTATAGATGCAACATGTAAAGGAGCTAACAACGGTTCGGCCATGGTAGTTGCAAACGGTGGTACTCCCTGGACAGGTTTGGGAGCTCACCCTGCAGGATTAGAATACTTATGGAATACCGGTGCAACTACAACAAGTATAACAGGATTGACAGCCGGTAATTATACAGTTACCGTAACCGATTCTACAGGATGTGTATTCTCACTTTTAGTAACAGTAAATGAACCATCGATAGCATTGAGTTGTGCAACCGTTTGCCAGCCAACACAATGTGGGCAGGCAACTGGATTTGTATCAGCAAATGTAATGGGTGGTACTCAACCCTATAGCTATCAGTGGAGTAATGGAATTGCTACACAAACAAATAACGGTTTGGCAGCAGGAACGTATACAGTAATAGTTACCGATGCAAACGGATGTACGTCATCATGCACAGGTGTGGTGAGTGGTCCACCCATGTTTCGGAATTAACCATTGCGGCAAGCAGCACCAATATTACTTGCTTTGGTTCTGTAAACGGTTCTGCAACAAGTGCAGCAGCAGGTGGTACTTCACCTTATAGCTATGCATGGAGCAATGGAGCACTTAACAGTTCAATCAACACACTGGCAGCGGGAACTTACACAGTAACAGCCACAGATGCAAATGGATGCATAGCAACAACATCAGTAGTAATTACAGCGCCTTCGGCAATGGATACTTTATTTACTTCAGTCACTCCGGCCACTTGTGGCTTGTGCGATGGAACAGGGTGTGTGATAATGACCGGAGGAACAGGCCCGTACACATATTTATGGAGCAATGGCCAAACAACGGCTTGTGCAACAGGGTTATGTGCCGGTAACAATTTTGTTTTGGTAACAGATGCTAACGGATGCACAATTAATGTTTGTGTTAAAGTAACCGGAGCATCTGGATTTAGTATTGCTTTAAACAGTCCAACATTTGCAGGCGGATACAATATTCGTTGCAATGGTGGTAATGATGGTTCAATAAACCTTACCCCAAGTGTGACCGGAACATATACTTACTTATGGAGTGCCAATGCACTAAGTGCAACAACCGAGGACGTATTCGGATTATCTGCCGGAACGTATACTGTAACGGTTAGCAATGGAACCTGTACTCAAACAGCAACCATTACATTGACAGAACCTACAGCACTTGGTGTAACTACCACTTCAATTAATGTGAATTGCAATGGCGGTAATAACGGCAGTGCTACCGCTAATGTAACAGGCGGTGTGGCACCTTATACTTATCAATGGAGTAATGGACAAACAACACAAACAGCAGTGAACCTTATGGCAGGTACGTATACAGTAACTGTAGGCGATGCCAATGGATGCACTCAATCTGCAACTGTAATTATCACCGCTCCGATAGGTGGAATGACAATTACCGAAACCCATGTTAATCCAACATGCGCAACCGGTGGTTCAATTGATATTACGGTATCGGGTGGCACAGCACCATATACTTATATATGGACTGGCGGACAAACTACTGAAGACTTATCGGGTATTGGAGCCGGCAGCCATACTGTTACAGTTACCGATGCTAATGGATGTACCATTTCATTATGTGTAGTACTAACAGGTCAACCACCAATTGTATTGTCGATTGTTGGTGGCAACATATCTTGCAATGGCAGTGGTAATGGCAGCGCAGCTGTATCGGCAAGTGGTGGCAACGGATTGTATACTTATGAATGGAGTAATTTTGCCACAACACCATCTATAAGCGGACTTTATGCCGGAACGTATACTGTAACAGTTACCAGCGGTGGAGGTTGCACAGCATCAGCACAGGTTACCATAACGCAGAATGCTACATTGCTTGTAAGCACTACGGCAACACCGGTAACGGTGCTTAATGGAAATGATGGCACAGCAACAGCCACGCCAAGCGGTGGAGTGGCACCATATACTTATGTATGGAATACCACACCGGCACAAACAGGTCAAACAGCAACAGGATTAACAGCCGGCACTTATTTGGTGGTGGTAACAGATGCTGCGGGATGTATAGCAAGTGCTACGGCAATTGTATTGTCGCCAAATTATAGCTGTAACCCGGTAACCAAGCCTTGGAGAACAGAGTTGATTACGACATGGCCAGTAACACCAAATGGTAATCCTCTACAGGCTGGAACATATCTGCAAAACAACTTTGTTGCTGCATTCCCGAGCTCCTTAGTAGTTGGTGGAGGTTGCGTAGGAAGTAAAACACTTACTCTCTCAAGCGCAAATGCCGTACGTAGTTTCCTCAATGGACAATCAAATGGCGCTTCGAATGTATTGGCCATCAATTTATTGAATCCAACTTCGGCAACCCAAAATAACAAACTGGCAGCGCAATGTGTTGCACTCAAAATCAATTTGGTATTCGATGCTTATGCGGCAACCTTCTCTCCGCTCAATACTGTTTGGTATGGTGATGCCCTTGTATCCGGATTAACAGGAACTATGGCAGTTTACAATGGATTGAGTGTAAATCAAATGTTTGTTGATGCTCAGAAAAAACTTGGTGGTTGTGCAGGCTTTACTCCTACGTTAGCTGATTATGCAAATGCTATTGAGTTGGCCAATATGGAATATTTTGGTCAGGTACAAAATCCAAACGTTGCATTTAGTGTTCTTTGTCCGCTTGGCAATGCTAAAGACAATGATGGTATCGCATTGGTATCTGACATGAACCTTTTCCCAAATCCAACATCAGGTGTTGTAAACTTAAGTTTCATATCTTATACCGATGGAAACTTCGAGATGAACTTGTTTGATGTTACTGGCCGCAAAGTTTGGAACAAGGTAGAAGGAGTAATGGAAGGTGAAGTAATGCGTAGCTACAATTTCAGCAACCTGCCATCAGGCGTATACATGTTAAATGTTCGTGTATCGGGCTTTCATAAAACTATGCGCATAGTAATAGAGTAATAGAAGAATTGACCTCAATACCAACATGCCTCTGCAATAAAATGCAGGGGCATTGTTGTTTTTTGGCTGTTATGCAAGCTGGTTGTTTTCTTTTGAGCACTAACATTTTTGTGATTGATAAAGTGATTAATTCCCCCTCCTTTGAAAGAAAATGATGGAAGATATTTATGATGGAATTGATGATTCAGGAAGCAACCATTAACCTATGAGCATGATGTATTCTTATCAATTGAAATAGTGTAAATGAAAACGAAACATATTTCTTTTGGTAAATTAATTATAAAATATACTTTTGCGCCTCGCAATTAAGGCGGTAATATAGCTCAGTTGGTAGAGCAAAGGACTGAAAATCCTTGTGTCGCTGGTTCGATTCCAGCTATTACCACAATAATCCAAGGGACAGATTAACATATCTGTCCTTTTTTTTTATTTTTACCTTTCAAAATGAAAAGGCTTCAACTTCTGTTTATTGTGCTCACAACGTATATCCTGCTCCAATTTGGTTGGTGGGCATACATGCTTATCACTCTTAATAATGAAGTGTATGAAAACAAGGTTGAACTCGTTCATTTGCATGGAAATAGCAACGAAGCGCTGCTAAAAAGTGATCTTGAAAAAAAATTGCGGTCCAAATGGTGGATGATTGCCGGTGAAGGTTTCGTTTTTATCGGTTTGCTCACCTACGGTATTTATCAGACTTTTTTGGCATTTAAAAAAGAATATGCCCTGGCAAAAATGCAAAAGAATTTTCTGCTGAGTGTAACCCATGAATTTAAATCGCCATTGGCTGCCGTAAAGCTCAATATTCAAACACTGGCCAAACACAAACTAAGTGCAGAGCAAACAAAAGGCATAATAGAATCTACGCTGTCCGAAACCGACAGGCTGAATGACCTGGTCGAAAATGCCCTTACAGCAGCGCGAATTGATACTCACTCTTTCTCGCTTGTATATTCACAGATAAACCTTTCTAATTTGGTGCAATCGATTGTACAGATGAAACAAATGACAGATAATGGCTACCGTAAAGTGAAATGTAACATACAAGATAATGTAATGGTGCTGGGAGATGACATGGCACTCTCATCGGTAGTGCTCAATTTAATTGAGAATGCCATTAAATACTCTTTTGATAATGTTGATGTTTTGATATCATTACAACAACAAAACGAAAATGCTATTCTTAAAATAGCCGATAAAGGAATAGGTATGAAACAAAGTGAACGCGAAAAAGTATTTGAAAAGTTTTTCCGCATTGGTAATGAAGAAACACGCAATACCAAAGGCACAGGACTGGGTTTATATATTGTAAAAAATATTGTTGAATTGCACAAAGGTTCTATTTCGGTAACGGATAACGTACCTCAGGGATGTGTATTTACGGTAACTTTACCTTGCAAATAAAATGTTTAACGATGAAAAAGAAAGTTGTACTTATAATAATGGATGGTTGGGGTGAAGCACCCGCCACACATGCTAATGCTGTGAGTGAAGCACATACCCCATTTATAGATAATTGTTATAAAAAATATTCTCATGCACAATTACTTACCGATGGCGAAAATGTAGGGTTGCCTGCCGGACAAATGGGTAATAGTGAAGTTGGACACATGAATCTTGGTGCCGGAAGAATTGTGTATCAAGACCTTGTAAAGTTGAATAAAGAGGTGCGCGATAATTTGCTCAAAGAGAATGTGGAATGGAAAAAAACGGTTGCCTATTGCAACGAAAATAATAAACCACTGCACTTGATGGGCTTGGTAAGTAACGGAGGTGTTCACTCTCACATCGAACATCTTAAGCATTTGTGTTTTTTAGCCCATGAAGCCGGAATTGCAAAAGTGTTTATTCATGCGTTTACCGATGGGCGCGACACCGACCCCAAAAGTGGGTTGGCCTTTATTGCCGATTTAGAAAATTATATCTTACAAAACAATCTTAATACAAAAATAGCAACAGTTTGCGGCAGGTATTATGCCATGGATCGTGATAAACGATGGGAGCGGGTTGCTATTGCTTACAATGCTATGGTAAATGGTGAAGGCAAAAAATTCAGCAGTGCAACCGATGCCATGCAGTCATCGTATACAGATACCGTTACCGATGAGTTTATTTTACCTTGCATAATTACTGAAGCCGGAAATGCCATTGCTAAAATTGCTGAAGGTGATGCTGTTTTATGTTTTAATTTCAGAACCGACCGTTGCCGCGAAATAACTGTAGCACTCACACAAACCGATATGCATGAGCAAAATATGCATACGATGAATTTGCATTATGTAACCATGACCCGCTACGATGAGTCGTTTAATGGCATCAATGTAATGTATGAAAAAGATAACCTCAACAAAACCCTGGGTGAAGTATTGAGTGAAAACGGATTGCATCAACTGCGGATGGCCGAAACCGAAAAGTATCCTCATGTTACTTTCTTTTTTAATGGTGGACGCGAAACCCCTTTCGATAAAGAGGATAGGATTATGGAGCCTTCGCCCAAGGTGGCCACATACGATTTGCAACCTGAAATGAGTGCAGTGCTGCTGAAAAATGCTTTCTTAAATGCTATTGAGAAAAAGGATTACGATTTTGTGTGTTTGAATTTTGCTAACCCCGATATGGTGGGTCATACCGGTGTATACGATGCGGTAAAAAAAGCCGTGGAAACTGTGGACGCCTGCGTTGCAGAGATGGTTTCAAAAGCTGGAGAGCGTGGTTATTCATTCATCATCATTGCCGACCATGGCAATTCGGAGTATATGATAAATGACGATGGTAGTCCAAACACTGCGCATACCACAAACCCGGTTCCATTTATTGTAATTGACCGTGATGTGCAAGCGGTTAAAAATGGAATTCTTGCCGATGTGGCTCCCACTATTTTAAACCTTCTCAGTGTTGCACAGCCAAATGAAATGACAGGCAATAGCTTAGTGGTACTTTAGAAGCCCAATTAATAATTAATAAAAGAGAGCGATCTATTTCAGCCCTTGGTCGAGACGGATATACGTTTTAAGAAATGCTATAACCATATCGGGTGCTACAGTGCGAATATTGAGGAAACTACGCTCGAGCAACGATGGCGCCTGACCCGGTAATGCAAAATAATATTCGTTTTTGCTGTCGTTGTCATTTACCTTTACAATGTATCCTACAAATTCGGTTTCGCTTGCGCCTTTTTTGCCAAGGCTTATATAATCAAATTGATAATGACCTTCGTTAAAAGTGTTTGTGCCCATTACAACATAGGGATCTTTTAATCCCATTCCGCTTTTTACTCCCAGGCTATAACCTTTTATCATGTAGTTATAATCTTCTTCGGTAGCTACTGCATTTTTTGTTTGTGCCATGCTTATAAAACTGCACAACGATAAGATAAAAATTACACAGATTGATTTCATTTTTTTAGTATTTAGATTTTTAGTATTGAGATTATTAGTATTGAGATTTTAGTATTGTGTATTGGGACTTTTAGTTTTGCGTAACTTTCGTTTTGAAATAGAGTGTTTGATTCTTAATTATTAATTTCTTTTTTGCATTTCATTACCCTTAAATAAAAGATTCGCCTTTGTTTATTTTTACATCACTTACAAATTGCCTTATCTGTTGCTCACTATCTTTTTTGCAAACCAAGAGTACATTATCACTTTCTACAACAATATAATCATCGAGCCCTTGCAAAACTACAAGCTTATTGTTTGGCATTTGTATCACACAATTTTTTGTTTCGTATGCCATTACATTTTTTCCTACAATGGCATTTTTATTTTCATCGTGATGCATGTGTTCGTAAAGCGAGCCATATGTGCCCAAGTCGCTCCAACCGATATCTGCACTTATTACATGTACATTGTTTGCTTTTTCCATCACACCATAATCGATAGAAATATTGGGGCAAATGGCATAAGCCTTTTTAATAAATGCGTTTTCTTTTTCGGTATAATAGTGCGACATACCGGCCTCGAACAAATCGTTTACTTCGGGCAAATATTGTGCTAGAGCTTTTGTTATTGATTTGGCGCTCCACAAAAATATGCCGGCATTCCACAAAAATTCGCCCGACTGCAAAAAGAATTTCGCCATTTCTAAATCAGGCTTTTCGGTAAACGTTTTTACTTTGGAAATTTTGTTTTTCGTTTTTTTCTTGTCGTCAATAAATTGAATGTAGCCATAACCGGTGTCGGGGCGGTTCGGTTTTATGCCTATCGTAAGCAATGCGTCATTGGCAGCAGTAAATTTTAATCCTGACAATAACACATCGGTAAATGCTTTTTCGTTTTTGATAATGTGATCGCTGGGCGCTACTATAATATTGGCATCGGCATTGTGTGCCATTATTTTGTACGATGCAAAAGCACAACAGGGTGCAGTATTTTTACGGTGCGGTTCCGATAAAATCTGATCGGCTTTCAATTGTGGTAATTGCTCCTGTACTTGCTTTACATAGCTTTCGTTGGTTACCACAATGATGTTTTGTGGTGGACACACTTTTGTAAACCTGTCGAAAGTTTGCTGCAATAATGTTTTGCCTATGCCAAGAATATCGAGAAACTGTTTTGGTTTAGCATTGCGGCTTAGCGGCCAAAACCGGCTGCCAACACCACCTGCCATTATAATACAATAATTATTTTTCATTTTTTTTTGGTTTTACAGTGTATGGTTGTTGTTGGTAAAAGTGTTTTTCAACTTTCGGCACAAAAATATTTTATAAACTACCACTGTATACGTACCTGTTATATTTTTACAAACACAAAAAATGTTTATAGTTTAAAAAGTTATTTGAGTTTTTGTAATGCTGATTCTATAGATGTGATAATGTTTTCAATTTGATCAACCGGCAATGTTCCTACAGAGATTCTATACCATGAATTATCATCATCGGAACCAAATGCATAGAAAGGAACGATGGCAACTTTGGCTTCGTCAAGAATGAACTTGTACACATCGCGGGCATTGCCAAGTATATTGCCTTGAGGAGTAGTACACCCTGCAAGATTAAACTGTACTGTAAGGTAAATTGCACCTTGTGGCGATATCGCATCTACTTTCAATCCCTGGCTTTTCAATCTAACAAAACCATCATAAAGGCCCGTTAATCGTGTTTTTATGTCGGCTCTTATTTTGTGCAAATAAATATCCACCTCGGCATCGTTCGCTAAAAATTTTGCTGTGGCAATTTGCTCCGCCTTTGGTGCCCATGCACCAACATGCGAAAGGATGGCACGCATACGATGTGTGATATATGCCGGCCCTATTGCCCAACCTACGCGAAGACCGGTTGCAGCAAAGCACTTCGAAATGCCATCAACAAACACAGTATAATTGCGCATGGCAGGGCGAAGCGTAACAGGATTGTAATGCTCGGTCCCTTCCATAGTAATAGACCAGTATATTTGATCGTACATAACAAAGAGGGGTTTTTCGTCAGCATCACGCGATGCATTTTCGGCCAACACCAAATCGCATATTTCGGCAAGGCCTTCTTTTGTAAATACGGTGCCGGTGGGATTGAGGGGCGAGCAAAGTGATAATAGTGTTGCGCCTTTTAAATGCGGGCGAATTTCTTCGGCCGTGGGCATAAAGTTATTTTCGGCTGTAGTTACAATTTCTACTTTTTCGGCCTCGCTCATGTGGCAATAGTGATTGTTGTTCCACGATGGTACGGGGAAAATAACCTTGTCGCCTTTTTCAACCACGGTGCGGAAAATGGCGTAAATAATAGGGCGTGCACCACAGGCTATTACTATTTCGGATGGTGCATACTCTATGCCTTCGCGAGCAGTAATAAATTTTGTTACTTCTTGTCGCAACTCGGGAAGTCCATCGCTTGGCGGGTAGTTGGTGGCACCAGCACGGTATGCGTTTACTATTTCATCGCAAAGCAGTTGTGGAATAGGAAATAATTTTGGGTCGAAATCGCCAACGGTGAGGTTGTAAATTTTTTCGCCATTTCGTATTTTTTCGTTTACCTCCCCGGCAATTTTTAGGATTTCGGAACCCACCAAATTTTCGGCCATTTCCGAAACTTTATTTACCGAAGCAGAAGTTATTGTTGTCATTTTTATCGACTATTTTTTTTGCCCGCCAAAGGTAATATTTAGGTTTAATTTCAATCGCTTTTAACGCATATTTGTTTTCACTTGCCATTGGGCAAATATTAATGTCATCTATAAATGTATTGCAGCAATTTCTTTTTCAATTTCTTACCCGTTAATTTTTACCTTTTTTTCAATTGGGAAAATTGAATGCAGACTTTCCTTTGGCGTTAATATTTATAAATGGAGATATTGTACAAATATCAATTTGTATACAAAAATGAAATTAGCAACATCCACAAAACAAAGAATAGTAATTCAAATCAATGTGAATAATGTGGCGATATCATCAGGTAGACTACAACCCCCGTTATGGTAACATAAAGCCAAACAGGAAACGACCACCGTGTAATTTTACGGTGCTTGGCAATTTGGTTGGTGAGGCCGTAATAGAACGACAGCAACACCATAGGCAATACTACGGCCGATAGAATGATGTGCGATGCCAGAATAAAATAATATACATACTTCAAAGGATGATCGGCAGGAAAGCGGGTTTCTTCGCACAAATAATGATAGGTAATATAGCTTATCAAAAACATGCACGATAATGCGAAGCAAGTAATGTTTAGTTTTTTATGTAGGGCAATTTGTTTGCGTTTAATAAAGTAAATAGATAGCATGAGCAATATGCTGCACAGTCCATTCAGCGTGGCATTGAGGGCAGGCAATGAATATACCCACACGGGAGTTATAAAATTTTCGGGCCGGGGAATCACCTTGCGATTGAGCAACAATACTAACAGTAACACAACAGCACTAAGTGCAAGTATCACATTAAAAATAATTTTGTTTTGCTTTATGTTTTTACTCTCCATTTATCTTTTTATTTTTTGTGCGGTACTCATATTGCAGCACTTTTATTTCTTCTTTCAATCGTTTTATTTCGAATAAATCTGTACCGTCATATATGCCGCGAATGTGTTTTTCTTTATCAATTAAAAATACTTGTTGCGCAACCTGCCACATCGAATTTTTTGAATTGTATAAAATAGGCACGGTATAACTATTGCGTGCAACGGAGTCCATCGAATTGGTATTGCCCGATAAAAATTTCCATTTAAACGCTTTTGCTTTGTAAAAGTTTACAAGCGAATCGATGGTTGTTTTGTTATCGGCAGTGGTATCTATAAAGTGAGTGAGGAAAACAAGCGTTGTATCGTCCTTGTATTCGTAAACGGCATCTTGCATGCCACGCAACATTTTTGAGCATGCCGAGTCGCGGGTTGTTAAAAACTGTGCTGCATATATTTTTCCTGAAGTAAAATCTTGTGTAATAATATTTTGTTGCTGATCATTAAAACTAAAATTGCCAACTGAATGATAAATGGTATCGGTTTTTCCATTTTCCGTTTGAACTTTTTTTGGGCCGAAATAATCAAGCATGATAAAATTGTTTTTGCCCGTTTCAAGTAACAAATAAAAAACAGCAGGCCCCAACAACACAATAATTGAAATAATAAAAATATAAATTTTGCGTAAGCGTGGCGACATTGTTTATTGATTTTTTGTGGCCGCAAAGGAATGATTTATTTACAATTATTTTGTGATTGAATAGGATGCTATTTTATTCTACTTCGAAAATTAACCACAATATCCAAAATGCGTTTAATTGTATTGGCACAAGATATATTTGGTGAACGATGTATTGTCAAAAAAAATAAAACAAACTGGCTTCACCTTTAGCTTTTATAAATGCAAAGCAAACCCATAACAACGTAATTGTTAATTTTTTCATACTAATAAATTTATTTGTTATACTTAAAGAGCTGAATTTAACTTACTTGTTTACCTAATTGAAATCAATCATTGTATGCATTTATACTTAACCAAATTCCAAACTTGATTTGAATCCAAAATTTCTTTTCTTACGATACCGACATTTTGGGCAAAGTAAAAATTTGTTGGTGAATCATTTTCAGTTGAATTTTTTGAATCGTTGAATTCCACCACATTTTTAAATGTCATATAATTGTTGTAAATTGCCTACACGTTACCACTCCATTATATGGATATATTTTTTTGCCAATCTCGTATTTATTAGTCCATGAAATAGTTTCACGCCCTTTCGTATTTCTAAATAATAAATTCCAAAGCCATTTAGTTCAGAAGACCAAGAACTATTACACCAATAAAGAAAATCTTGATCATAACGTCTGCTATGACATTTCACATCAAACCAATTATACAATCCTGCATCATATTCATAATAATTATTTTCGGGTATTGTATCAATTTGGGTGTAGTTGTAAAAAACATAAACACAATCTTCGGCACCTGTAATGCTATCTTGGTAAATCCAATATGCCAAACCTACTTTAAAATAACCATAATCAAATGTTTCTTGCGCTAACATGTGATTTTGGTAAGGGTCTTCTTTTGTTTTTTTGCAGCCTGCAATTGCCAAACAAATTACAAAAAAAAGAAACGATAAGCGGATGTTATATCTGTCAAAGTTCATTTATTAGCTATATGCAATATTATTATTTGGCTTTTGTAAAGGTATAGTAAACAATTGGAACAATGTTATACAAAATGGAATAATATATTCAAAATTAGAATAATTTACAAAAGATTAATTGGAAAAATGTAACGAAGCAAAATTATTTACCTTACCACGGCAACCACTTTTCTGTATTGATTTTTTGCAGTGATAATTTTTATTTCGTAATTACCCTGAGGCAAATTTGCTATGTTTAAATCGCCAAACAAAATATTTGTGCTTTCGTAAACTTTTTGCAAAACAAGTTTTCCGGCATTGTCGTACAGCAATACTTGTTGAATAAAATCGCCTTCAAATGTTTGAAAATTTATATTTCCATTAGCGGGATTTGGAAACACAACAAAGTGATTTTGTAATAATTCTTCGAATGCAGTGTTAATGCCAATCGCTGCTGATGCAGCTTCGCAGCCGTTGCTATCCGTTATTATTACAAAATAATTTCCCGCTACCGTTGGCACAAAATAATTATTGGTGCTCAATACCGTTGTAAGGTTGTTTGTATTAAACCATTGGTAATTGGTTGCAGTAATTGAAAATAAAGTATCGTTCGATTGCCAGATACTATCAACCGGATTTGCATTGGCATGTATAAAGTTATTTATAATCAGTGTATCGCACCCATTATTATTACACGCAATTAAACTTACCGGATAGTTTCCGTAAGTATTGTAGCAAATGTTTGTTGGGTTTTGCAAAGTAGAAGTTGATACAGATGCACCGGTAAAATTCCAAAGCCATGAAGTAGGATTATTTGTACTCAAGTCTGAAAAATTTAAACATTGTTTTTCGCAAAGTACGGTATCGCTCGATTGAAAATTACAAACAGGGCCATTGCTCAGCGGGCTCGATCCTACACAGCAGTTGCCGCCATCGCTTACATTATATGTGCCATTCCAACAACCATATTGCGTAAAATGATAGCGCAGCTTGCCACCAAATACATTTAAAAAGTAAGCCGCAATTTGATCGGGCGTATTACATCCGCCTTGATTGGTGTTGGTATCGCAACTATAATTGCAAACAATCATATTATATCCGTTAGTGTTTTGTACCGGTGAGTTTGGTAAAAAAACAATGGTATCTGTACCGGCAGGCGCACCATTTATATTTGTTTGCAACGGAGTGTTGGTACAGTGATTATTTGTTGTTGTATAATATCCGGCAAATTGTACGGCCACAACATTATTTACAAATGGCCCGCCAACATTGATTGTAACCGGCTCGTAAGAAACCACCCCGATTTTTAGATTCGGAATATTTACATCTACATTTATATTGATTGCGCCACCATCATAGTTCGAATATATTATAACATTGGCAGTAGAATCGCACACTATTTGTGCCTTCAATTGCAAACATACTTGCATCAGGAATATTGCTAAAATTATTTTTTTCATTTTTTTTGCTGAGATTATTTTTTTGAAAGACGAAGTTGAAATGCAAAGTTAGGGAAATAAATTGCCTTTAATTCGGTTGAAGTTTTTATCTTTTAAATAGACATAATAGTTTATTTTTTTGTGAAATAAATTATTGTAACAGAAACCGAAAGATATTATTTGTCAGCGGTTGGCGCCCCCTTTTTTTGTCCCGGTTGGCATCCTTGTTTTTCTGTACTCGGTTGGCGCACATGGCGGGGACGCCAACCGAGGACAGCAGCTGTTTACAGCAGTTTTGAATTTCTAATTCCATACATAAATTTATACTAAAAATTTGTCCAATTAGCGCACAGTTGGCGGGGACGCCAACCGAGGACAGCAATTTAAGTGAATGATAACAACAATAGCCAAGCACAAATATTTTTCTTTTTGAAAAACTCAACAACAAGTCAATATAATTCAAAATATGAAATGTTGAACAATGGAATATGCGCTTGAGATAATAATTTGTGTCATGAATCTTTTCACACCTCATTAACAAAACACTTTAGTTTATTTGTAATGTTAAAATTGCATATTTGCAGCGCATAAGCAAAACATTTTTTTTCGATTTTCATTGAGCCACAACTTAGTCATCATCCCTACCTATAACGAGTGCGAAAATGCCGAAAGCATTATCCGTGCTGTATTGGCGCTCGCTACACCCTTTCACATACTGATAGTGGACGATAACTCGCAAGATGGTACGGCTACCATTGTAAAGAATTTGCAAAAGGAATATGAAGGTCGTTTGCACATAGAGGAACGTGCGGGCAAGTTGGGTTTGGGTACGGCTTACATCCATGGTTTTAAATGGGCCTTGCAACGCAACTACGATTACATTTTTGAAATGGATGCCGATTTTTCGCACAAACCTTCCGACTTGCTCAAGCTGCATAAGGCCTGTGCCGAAGAAGGTGCCGACCTCGCAATCGGGTCGCGTTACAGCAATGGTGTTACTGTGGTGAACTGGCCCATTGGCCGCGTAATAATGTCTTACTACGCTTCGGTATATGTGCGTACAATTTTGGGTGTGCCCATACACGATACCACTGCGGGTTTTATCTGCTACAAAAAAAGAGTATTGCAAATGATAAACCTTGATAAGATAAAATTTACCGGCTATGCATTTCAAATAGAAATGAAATTCACGGCTTTCAAACACGGATTCAAAATAGTGGAAGTGCCCATCATTTTTATGGATCGTAAACTTGGAAAATCGAAAATGAGCAGTGGCATTTTTAGCGAAGCTTTTTTTGGAGTGATAGAGCTAAAAATAAAAAGCTGGTTTCGCAAGTACGAGCAAGCGCGGGATAGTTTTTAGTTTCTTAGTTTATAGTTCTTAGTTACGTTTGCTGCGAGCCTTGTTCTTAGTCCCGACACTTCGGTCGGGATGCCGACCGAAGTGTCGGCATTTTTAGTTTCGTTTGCTGCGAGCCTTGTTTTTAGTTTTTTTGTTCTTAATTCGAAATTAAATTTTTGACTTTTCATTTGAACTTACATTTAACTAAAAACTTTAAACTTT
This sequence comes from Bacteroidota bacterium, assembly GCA_016717325.1. Lineage (GTDB taxonomy): Bacteria > Bacteroidota > Bacteroidia > AKYH767-A > OLB10 > JADKFV01. The sequence continues at coordinate 26,551 of JADKFV010000026.1, forward strand.
CCCCTTTTAACTTACCCCATTAACCTTCTCCCTTTTGCCTTCTTAAAATTATTGCTTCACAAATTTGGTGTTGTACAATTTGTTGTTGGCAAATAGCTGCGCGTTATACATTCCGGGTGCTAAATCATTAATGTCAACATTTGTTGCGCCCGACATAGCCGAAATAGTTTTTACCGTTTTGCCTAACATATCCTGTATACGTACTTCGTAGTTTTGCTGCCAGCCCGGTATTACGGTGATGCTATTTGTTGCCGGATTGGGTGCTACACTGTATTGTTGTTGCATCCATGCTTCGGTGCCGCCCAACGAGAAGTTGCATCCATTGTACGATTGCACCGTCATATTGGTATCTACCACAATGTTTTCATCGCCCGGTAAATAATAAGTGTAGAAAAAATAAATCAGCATCATTTCGTTGGTGGTATTTTCTCCAAGGTAAACGGCCTTGGGTGGAGTGTTGGGATTGTTTAGATTGTTGGCCGTGTTATCATAAAAGGCGCGCGAATGCAAAGTGGTACCGCTGGGCACTTTCACCGGTTGACGAAAATCGTAAGCACCCTGCCAGTGAAAATCCCATTTAGGAATATCAATTAATTTCAAAGTATCGTTGAGTGGGGTAACACCGCGTGCACTTATTTCCGTGCCCACAAGATGCATGTGTGGCGCCACCGAAAGCACAGTCACATCAATAGGCACAGTATAATCACAAGTAAAAGTTCTTACACTATCGGCAGGTATGTATAAAAACCCTTCGTTAAGATCATCGTGATTCAAAATAGGATCGATGTTTACCTGACGGGTAAATGGTGTGGTAGAATATTTGAAATTAACCTGTGTGCTATCGTATTGCCCCGAAGTTCCAAGCGGATAATGTATTTGAAGAATGATATGAGAATTAGCTTTCAACTTAATGCCCATTGCCTGTGGCAGAAAGTAAGGCTGCGCGCCCGGTGCCCACAGTCCAATAAGTTCGGCAGTATTGCTGCCTATGCCTCCAAAACTTGTGTAGCCGGGTAATGTATCGGCATTATCGAGATTGATAACCGTATTGCCCTGATCCTGAAAAACCAACACATGATGCACTATATTTCTGTTGCCGGGCAACACTTCCATGCCCGAAATAAATTTATCGATACTTGAGACGTTTGGGATAACAAAGCAGCGATACAAATCGGATGTTATAGGTGGTATTTGATAGGTTGGCATTTTCGTATTCAAATCAGGGTTGGGCATTTGCGATATTCCTGAATATACCGGTGGAGTGGGTGCATTGGCCGCATTACCTTGTGGCGAACCGGCTGCAACCCATTGATCAATGATATCAATTTCGTCTTGTGTTAGCACGCGCTCATGTGCATATGTTTGATAACTATGGTTGGGTGGCCAGGGTGGCATACGCTTGGCTTGCACCGATGAATCGATGTCTTCGGCAAAGTTGAATGCATCAGTGTATGTCATTAATGAAAACGGTGCTGCCCCATTAGGGTTATGACAACTGGTGCAGCGTGTGTATAAAATGCATGCAACATTATCGGCCCATGTTGGTGTTACCTGTGCTTGCATTTGAAATGCGCTTATCGCAAAAGCGAATGCAGCAATTCTTTTTATTTGTTTCATATTGTTTATGCAGTATTAGTTTTTTAGATAATCTAAACCGGAATTAATTTTATGCTTTGCAAATATATTGTTTTGATAGTTTAATGCAAGTTGGTTTAATTAAAAGTTTCTTTACTAAAATATTAGAGGTTGCAATTAATATCTAAGTCTTAATATAAATGTGACGAGTAGTGTTAAGCCAGGTTACAAGCACGAAGAATGAAGTTACACAAAGAAAGAAGTACGTAAAAAAACTTTGTGAACCTTTTGTGGAATAATTTATTGATGAAAGAAAGTTGTCACACAAAGTAAGAATGAAGTCGGACAGAGATTTTCCCTGATATTATTTTTTCAATTGAGTTGCAAGCCACAAAAATTCGCGCAAAAATAAGTCTATGCTTTTTTGAAAATTGGGGTCGATTAATGTGCCTTGCTCATCGAATTTTTTATCCACTGCAGGAATCACCAACATGTATGGAGATAAAATTCCAAACAATGCCGGTACCAATTGTTGCATTTGCATAGCCGCGCGTATGCCACCCAATCCTCCTGGCGATGCTGTTACAATACCAAATGCTTTTCGCGATTGCTTAGGAAAATGGTCGAACACATTTTTCAAAGAGGGTGTATACGAACCGTTGTACTCGGGAGTTAACATGATTACTGCATCGGCTTCAAACATCAGATTTGCCCATTGTTTGTGTTCATCGGGTACCGCTTCTTTATTTGCAAATCCATCTGTAATAAATGGCAGATTTATTTCGCGCACATCAATAATATCGCTATGCAGTTTTAATTGTGTAAGCTGATTGTGTAAACATAAGGCAACGCGGTTAGTAACACTTTCGTGCCGCATGCTTCCCGAAACGATAACTATTCGCATAATTGAACTTTAATTTATTGTAGTGCAAACCTAACAGTAAAAGAGTAACAAAGTTTGCTGGCCGGGAATAATGTTTTTTAAAAATGGCAGTAATGGAAATTATAAAAATCGAATCATTATGTTGTGAAACATAGATTAGATAATAATATTAAGAAATGATAAAATAGTGTCAATGATAAGATAGCCGGATAGCATATGTGTATGCCATTACCGGAAATGCCTGAGGCTTGGCAAAAAAAAATAGTAAAAATGATTCTTACTATTTTATTGTTACCACTCGAAATGAAGTTCAACTATTCATCAACCGAAAAGCCGTATTCTTTACCATAAGTGCGAAGACTTGCTTTTAGTTTTTTGCGCGCACAGTGAATGCGAATTTTTACTGTTCCAAGCGGCAATGAAAGATAGTTTGATATTTCATCGTATTTGTAACCGGTAAAACTCATTAAAAATGGAATTTTTAAATTGTCGGCAAGCAAACCTATTGCATTATTTATATCCTTTAATGCAAGTTTACTAGTGGCCTCGTTGCCCGTGGTGAATGATGTATTGTTTATGTAGTATTGATTATCGGTATCATCGTGAGTGATGTTACTTTTCTTATTGCGTCTGTAATTATTAATGAAAACATTTTTCATAATGGTATACATCCACCCTTTGAGGTTGGTGCCGTCCTGAAATTTGTCCTGATTAGCAATCGCTTTAAGCATGGTGTCTTGCGTTAAGTCTTCAGCATCTTCCATGTTTTGCGTAAGCTTAAGTGCATATGATTTAAGCTTTGAATACGACCCTTGAACTTGTAGATTGAAACTTTCCTTTTCCATTTGTTTATGTTTTTATTATAAATATTGCACAAATGAACTGCTAAATAAATTAACTTCCAAATTTTTGTTTAATAAAAAGTGTTAAATGTTGAACAAAAAATTTTACATACTTTAAACTTAATTGTGAAGGCATTTGTTAGAACTTTAAATAAACTAACGAATGCGGGGTAGCATAAGCGGGCGATTTACATTTGAGTCGAGTTTTCAAATGATGAACCCAAAATGGAGTTACGAGAAAAATCTTGCAGTATTTGGCAAAACCAATGTTGACGAGCCATGCCTGCATACCTATCAACTTATGGTAACGGTGAGTGGTGAACTTGACCTTGAAACCGGTTTTGTTGTAGATTTAAAATTGTTGCGCTCTCTCATTAATAAGGAAGTGATACAAAAAATGAATCACAAAAACCTAAACAAGGATATGAACGAATTTAAGGGTTATGTGCCAACGTGTGAAATAATAGCTTATGTAATTTGGACTATGATTAGAAGCAAAATACATCCCCGTCACGAAATAAAAATAACCATTCAAGAAGACGAAAACACTATTGCAACCTATGGCGAAGCATAGATTATCTCGCTGAAAATTACCTTTTTATGTATTGAAGAATTTTTGAAATAGGTTTAAGCCATAACCAAAATGTGCTTGCTACTATTTGATTGTATTTCCATGCCTTAACATCTTCTTTATGAGCAAGCCATTTGTGCCAAAAATTTGTATTGCTAATACCGCCCATGCGCATCTTAATAATAAAGTTATCATAGTAACTTATCTTAAGTTTATTTTTATGAATAAAACGCAACATAAGTTCGTAATCGCCCGAAAAACGTAGGTCGGTGCGGTAGTATCCTATTGTTTCAAAATACTTTTTATAAACAAAAAAAGTGGGATGTGGTGGCATCCAACCTCTGCGGAAAGCACCATCGTAATATGAACCTGAGCGCCATACCCTTTTTATTTTATTTATATCGTTTCGCTCCACAAAAAGTAAGTTGGCATATACTGCATCGCACTTCCATAGGGTAAAGTGTTTGGCAACACCCGAAATAACATCGTTGCCATTATAAATATCGTCAGAATGAAGAATGCCTATAATATCGCCCGTGGATGCTTTTATTCCTTTATTGAGTGCATCATAAAGGCCTTTGTCTTTTTCGCTGATGATGGTGTCAATTTTGTCGGAATACTTTTTTACTATTTCCATAGTGTTATCCGTTGACAAGCCATCAACAATAATGTACTCCAACTCGGGATAATCTTGTGCTAAAACTGATTTTATAGTTTCCTCAACAGTGTCGGCACTATTAAAAGTTATAGTAATAATAGATATTTTCATAAAAGCTATTTGCCCCTTAAATGGTTCACAAAGTTATAATTTCAATCAATTATACTACCAAACTTATTTTTTATGTTGCAATAATTCTTTGGCGGACAGAAACTGCAGGGTTGCCCTGATAAATCATATTTTCGTCCATATTATGCGTTGCTACTGAGTTTACAGCGAGTATAGAATTTTGGCCACATACTACACCGGGGCAAACAATAGCATGCGCACCTATCCAACTACCATCTTCCAAAATAATGGTCCTCACTACTAAATCGAATGTAGGTTTTTTATAATTATGATTGCCTGTAAGCAACATGGCCCCTTGCGATATACAAACATTATTGCCAATGGTAATTTTGGTTAGGTTATCAATCCACGCGTGTTCTCCTATCCAAACGTAATTGCCAACAGAAAGATGCCAGGGATATTTAATATTTACCGAAGGTTTAATAATAACGCCCTTGCCAAGTTTAGCGCCAAACATGCGGAGTAAAAACACTTTAACGCCACTAAAAGGATTTAGAGGGTTTATAAAAAAAAGTATGTTTACAAAATACCAGCAAAAGCGTACAAAAGCATTTGCTCCGGGCTTGTACCAACTGTTATTGTATTTTGATAAATCTGCCTGCATATTTATTTTTTATTGAGAGCGATATTAAATAATTCGATGTTTTGTTGCACGGCATCATTATTATTAACCACCTGCTGCGCAAATATAAAGCATGCATTACTCATTTTATTGTATTCATTGTTATCTATATCAGCACATTTATTTATTACCAAGGTGAATTTTTCCGGTTGACTCAGGCTAATATCCCAGCCTATATTTTGCGGTTCAAGATTTCGCCAGGGTGTATTATCGCTTAAAATTATGGGGCAACCGGCACTCCAGCTTTCAACTATTGCATGGCCATAGTTTTCGTTTAGCGTAGGTAAAATTGTAAAGTCATATTGTAACAATGTGGAATTTATAAGATGCTGAGGCACTTCTCCTTTGTAATTGCATTGTACATGAGCTGGCAGGTTTTTTATTTTTGTTTCACACTGTTGCCAATAATCCGGTTCGTCAATATTGCCAAAAATATCAAATATAATTTTAGCCTGGGGGTTTGTATTTTGCATGTAATCGAACACGGCCAACAGGTTTTTTTTGCGCGCTATGCGCGATAAAAATGCTAATCGCAATGTGCCTTTTTCTTTTTGCTTTGGTTGAGCAATAATATTTTGCTTATGGCTAAGGTTGCGCGCTACTTTTATAATTGCCGTGTCGCCAAATATTTTTTTTATTTCGGTACTTTCAAGCTCGGTAGATGCATGCCATATAACATTGCGGTACCAGCCAAAGCTTTTTGCTAACTGTAGAAATATTTTTTTTTTGATTGGTTTAATACTCAAAGCGCCATCGGCAAGCATGCCACGTGGTGCAATAATTACCGACATATTTTTTTTTATCCTTTTCGAAATAAGAAGAGGCAACAAACTAAACTTTACCGAAAACATGCTATTGAGGTATAGTATATTGGCATCGCTATGAGAAATTAAGTTTTGCAAAAAACCATATGTTTGATTGGGTTTACTGATATAACAGATGGCTGTATTATCCGGTGCAAGTATCACTTTGTCGAAGGTAATATTATCGAAAGGTTTTTTATCGTGGAGGTCGCGGTCACCGGTAATAATCCTGAATTGGTATAAATGTCCCAGATGGCTTATAATATTGGCAACAGATTGAATAGGACCTCCGCCCTTAAAAGCCGGCAGATACCAGTCAATTGCCACAAGTATAATCGGTTTATCGGGCATCGATATTGTTTTTTACAATCCAGTGTTCAAGTACTACACAAATCCAAATATCTATCCAGCGTATACTGTTATCGTTGTGTAAAAATTTTTTCCATTGTTCAATTAAATTTTCACCTTTCATAAAAGATCGGTTGGCAAGCGATTGAATACGTTCGTCACAAAAACTGCGAAGTTCATTTTGAGCCAGTGTTCCCATGGAAATACAAAGCCCATCTTTTTGCGGTGTACAATTTCAGGTGGCAATAAATCGCCAAGGCTTTCGACAAGTAATTTTTTTGGATAGTCGGGTTGTTTGTATTTATCGGGAATGCCCATTACATATTCACACAACTGATAATCGAGAAAAGGTACACGCACTTCAAGAGCTACGGCCATACTCATTTGGTCGGTATCGCGCAACAAAACGTTTTGCATGTATGTGTTTATTTCGGCCATGCTCACACGACTCAACATTGGAATATTGGCGTTATTGAAATAGGTTGATACCAGATTTTCAACAACATCTTTTTCGGGGGCAGCAGTGTGTAACAATGACTGTATACGCACAGGTACATTAAGCTGGCGCGAAAGAGCAAAAAATTCTGCCTGATTAAATTCATTTGCAGCTAACAATGCCGCAAGTTTTTGTGATGGCACATCGTGCTTTATATTCTTAACAATGCTTGCAGGTAATTTTCTTAACAATGCAGGTACACTCCACCACAGGTTATTTTTTTGTAATTTTAATGTCCGGTTAAATACCGGATAGCCGGCAAACATTTCATCGCCACCCAAGCCCGACAGTGCCATTTTTATTCCTGCTGCTTTTGTAACTTTGGATACTGTGTATGAGTTTGGTCCATCGCCACTGGGATGGTCCATAGCATCGAGCGCAAGTGGCAAGTCATTAATAAAATGTTGCGGACTTAATTTTAATTCGGTGTGTTGCGTGCTGAATTTCTTGGCAATAATTTGTGCATACTTTGCTTCGCTAAATTCCGATTCATCGAAACTGATATTGAAGGTGCGAACAGGTTGTTGCAAATATTTACTCATAATGCCAACTACAGCACTGGAGTCTATACCGCCCGAAAGGAAAGCGCCAAAAGGCACATCGCTCACAAGTCTGCGTTCAACAGCATCGTGCAATAATTTATTTACACTTTGTTTTACTTCATCGTATGTTTGTGAGGAAGCAAGATTCGAAATATTTTTTCGGTTTTCCAGTATGCTTCAATTTTTATATCACCGTTTTTTATAAAAATATAATGGCCCGGCATAAGCATCATTACTTCTTGCAATAAGGTATTTGGTGCGTGTACAGTTTGGTACAAAAAATATTCGTGCAAATGTGTTTTATTAATAACGGGCTTGTACATACCCGATGCAATTAATGCCCTCGTCTCCGATGCGAAAATAAAATGCTCACCATTTCTATGGTAATATAATGGTTTTACACCTAGGCGGTCGCGCACAATAAATAAACTTTGTTCTGTACTATCCCATATTGCAAGTGCAAACATTCCGTTGAAGTGATGCACACAATCTTTACCCCATGCTATGTATGCAGCAAGAATTACTTCGGTATCGGTTTTTGTTTTGAAAGGGTAGGAGGGTAGTTTGCTTTTTACTTCTTCGAAATTATAAATCTCGCCATTGAAAATAATATGGTAGCGGTTGTCGCCACTATGCATAGGCTGAGTACCGGCATCGCTCAAATCGATTATGGAAAGTCTGCGATGTGCCAGGCCAATGTGTGGGCCCGAGTAATAGCCTTCGGCATCGGGCCCGCGATGGGCAATGCTATTGTTCATTTTTTGTAATGATGCACTGTTGGGCTCTGTTGCCGTGCTCAAATATATTCCTGCTATGCCACACATAAGTGGGGCAAAATTAGTTTTAAATTTGTACAAAAGTTCTTATCAGAAATAAATGTGTGTTAACATGGGTAAAAATCATTTCTTATGTTTACCGCTTCGTAAGGAAGTATGACAGAGAAATTTTTTTCACCTTTATTTTCACGGTGCATTCTTTTAGGAATGCTCATTCTTTTGGCAGGCGTTTGCTGGCATTATGCTTTCGATTTTTATGTTACCCAAACAGGTTTTGTAAACGATGTGTTTCGTTTAAATTTCGAAAATAATATTATGCCCTTTTATGGCCGTGTGAAATTGGTTGCAAATAATAATTTTTTCCTCATTGGATCTGCAATAGGGTTAGGTTTTTGTATTTACCGGTACAAAACGTTTTTGTTCTCAAATGAAAAATACATTTCCAATTATGTGCTTTTTATTTACTTTATTCTAATTTTATTATTTGCTATAACAGAGAGTGTGGAGCGAGTTTCTGCAGTGAATGTGCATTATAATTCTTTTGCCAACGACTTACATTTTTATACTTCGGTGAGCGATATTTTAAAAAATTATGTAAGCAAACAAAGTGTGATGGATATTCACAACCAACATTATCCACCAGGAAATTTAATTGTACTAAAAATATTTGAAAATGTTGGAATGCTCCCATTTGCAAAATGGTTTTTGTATTAATCAGTTTATGTTTGATTTCGTATTGTTGTTATTTATTGAAAGTGGATTACGGCAATGGTTATGCTAATTTGTTTTCATTGCTTTTATGTACATGCCCGGGTATAATAATTTTTCCTTCGCTCGATAATTCCTTGTGGTATGCAGCTTTGGCATTTTTATCTTTTCTCTCTTTCGTTTTATATCTAAAAAAGTTTTCACTACATCATTTATTTGTTTGTATTTTATCGTTGGTGATTTTTGCCTTTTTTAGTTTCAAAATTATTTTAATAATTGTTGCTATTGCAATTTATTTTCTTACTCAGTTTTTTCAAAACAACAAAACAGAAATACAAAAATATTTTATTGTTCCTGTTTATATACTTGCAGGTTTTGCTGTGGTATATTTTTCTTTGTATGTTTTTTCGGGATTTAATTTGCTTGATTGCATACTCAATTCATCGCACCTCAATATGAAAGTAATGCAAACAAATGGATGGGATAATATTTGGCGGTATTTATTGCGAAGCACAGGAAATTATTTTGGATTGTGTATTGGTGCGGGTATAGTCTTACTGTTTTTATATTGCAAGCCAAACATTAACGAAAAGTCACGCAATATTTTTTATGCTACAAATGCCACCATTTTATTTGGATGTTTTTCGGGCTTGTTCTTTATGGAAACCGAAAGGGTGTTCGTTTGTTTGATTCCATTAATTGTAATGAGTGCTGTTTTTAATATTGAAAATATTTCAGCAAAGCAAAAAGCAATTATAATTATTGCGTCATTAACTTTTAGTGTGCTGCAAGAGTTATTCTTGCAGCACTATTTGTAATTTTTTATTGAATCTGTAAACGGAAACCTTTACCGTGAATATTCAATATATCGACCCGGGGATCTTCTTTCAAATATTTGCGTAGCTTAGTAATAAAAACATCCATGCTACGGCCGGTAAAATAATTATCATCGCCCCATATTGCTTTCAACGCTTTTTCGCGTGGCATAATATCGTTGGTATGTATGCACAACATTTTTAACAACTCGGCTTCTTTTGGCGACAGTTGATTACTCACACCATCCAAAGTCACATTGCGCGATTTGTAATCGAAATGGTATTTGCCAATTTCAAAATCGTTTTCTTCGTTCATGATAAAACTTTCGCTGGCACGTTTCAACAGCACTTTTATTTTCAATAACAAAACATCACTATCGAAGGGTTTTGTGATAAAGTCATCGGCACCACTTTGAAAGCCCTGCACCATATCTTCTTTCATCGATTTTGCAGTAAGAAAAATGATGGGCACATTGGCATTTTGTTGCCGTATTTCTTTGGCAAGTGTAAAGCCGTCTTTCTTTGGCATCATTACATCGAGCAAACATATATCATACTTATGTTTGTAGAATGCATCTATTCCTTCCGAGCCATCGCGCGAAAGCGTAACGTTGTAGTCGTTTAATTCAAGATAATTTTTCAGCACATTGCCGAAATTAAAATCGTCTTCAACAAGCAGAATTTTTTCAATGTCTTTCCCATAATATTTTATGTTTTTAAATGTGTTTTTTGTTATTGATTTTTATGCATTTATAAGTTCCTGTTCTTTGTCCGTTTTCTTGGGAATAAGCAATGGTAGCGTTACAATAAAGGTGCTGCCTTTGCCGGGTTCACTTTTTACTTCTATTTCACCTTTCATATCATCGATTATTGCTTTTACATAACTAAGCCCTAAGCCAAATCCTTTTACATTGTGAATATTACCTGTAGGTGCACGGTAAAAAGTTTCGAATATTCTTTTTTGAGTTTCTTCATTCATGCCTATTCCATTATCGCTTACACAAATTGCCAAAGCATCATTTTCATTCCACAGTTTTATTTTTATAACCGGTTTCTCGGGCGAATATTTTAAAGCATTGTCTATAAGGTTGTTTATCACATTGGCAAAGTGTGTTGAGTCGGCATTAATTGTAGTGGCTATTGCCTGATTGGTAATGGTGATGGTTCCCTGCTTTTCCTGCAATTGCAGCTGCACACCGTTTACAACTTTATTTATTATTGCCACCACATCTACTTCATCATATTTAAAAGTAAGTTCGCCTTTGTCAATTTGTGCCATTTGCAATACTTTGTTCACCTGATTGTTCATACGCTCATTTTCCTGCTTTATTATTCCTGTATAAAAATCGAGCTTTTCTTTATTGCCAAATACTTTAGGATTTTTCAATGTGTCGGTAGCAATGCCAATGGTGGCAATGGGCGTTTTAAATTCGTGCGTCATATTGTTTATGAAATCGTTTTTTATTTCGGCCAATTTTTTTTGCCTGAATACAACATGAACCGTATACGCTACTCCCAAAATAATGATGAGCGTAAACAAACACGAAAACATAATGAGGGGCCAGATATTGGCAATAAGAAAATTTATTTTACCGGGAAAAGTCACCACCAGGATATCGGCATTCATAAACAAATCGTCAGGCGATAATTCAACACGGTACTTTGACGTTTTAATATCGCCATTATGTTTTTTGTTTTTTACATACACCAGCGAACTGTCCTTACTTGCAACAATTCCAAAATTATAATTAAGGTCGATGCCCTTATTGAGCAATTCTTCGTTGAGGGTTTTTTCAAGCTTTTTCAGATCGATACGTTGAGCTACCTGCTTAGGCTCTTGCTTCATTTTTTTGTTTATACGCAGCAGCAATTCGTTCACTTTGTCGAGCTTGTTTTGTACCTTGTATTTATATTGGTCTTCTACATTTGCCAACACCGGTTCAGTTTGTATAATGCTTTGTATGCGCTTATCATTTATTTTCAATGATTGGTCTTTCGATATAAATGTGCTATCGTAAGCCTGAATTATTTTTTTTATTTTCTTTCCATCTTTAACTTCTTCCATAACCATTTGCGTGCCTTCACCGTACCGTTGCTTTGCGCCCATGGTATCCGTTGCCTTCAGTGCCACACTGTCGTTTTCATCTTCGTATGTTACACCCCATGCCAACGATGAATCTATCATGCCTGCAAAACTATTTGCATTTATTAGCCCAGCCTGCGACATCATTTTAAACGTCTCCTCCATATCGAGTTTGTTCACAGTGGCATCGAGCGAACTGGTAACCATTTGGTCAAATTGCTTTTCCTTCAAATCGAAATCGTGTTTTATCCAGTACGCTTGCAGCACTACCAAACCCAGTAATGCGATACTCATTACCGATATGATTATTTTGAAATGCGTTTTGTTCATTTAACTTTTTCGATACGCGTGTATCTATTTTCTTTTAGTTCCCTATAAACAACGATGTAAAAATACATTTTAACATTTGGCCTGTTTTGCTTTAACGTATAATTAACCTCGGCATTATTACGGCCTTAACTCTGCCTTGTAACTTTTGTGTATACTTTTGCCTCTAATTCAAAAACATACGTTATGAAAAATTCTATACTCAGCATTTTTGCTTTATTTTTATTTGCAGGAATTTATCCTGCAAATGCACAAAATACATCTAAAGGCGATGGAAAAATCTATGTCAAAATATTGAAAGAAATTGATGGCAAGCAAATTTTAATTGACACTGTATTTGAAGAAAATGACAAAGCGGCTGCCGATGAATTTATGAAGCAACATGGTGTGGGTGCACCCGATAGAAGAAACAGCAACGTAGATATAAATATTGATGGCAAAGAAATGGAAGATGCTTTAAGATTGATGGAAGAAAGTTTGCACGAGTCGGGCCGGGCAATTGAAAAAATGAGTGAAGAACTGGCCAAAGAGCTCGAACGCATTCACATAGATGTGGAAACTGATGATGATGCCTACTCGTATCAATTCAATTTTAATGATTTGAATATGGAACAACTGCAAGATGAACTCAACAAGTCGTTCGATATTAAAATTGATACGGCTGGCAAGGACTTCTCAATGTCGTTCAATTTTAAAGGTATAGATGCACAAACGCAACAAGAGATAGAAAATAGCATGCGCAAGGCAAAAGAGGAATTGAAACAGGCCATGGAAAATATGAATGATAAAAAAGTAAATATTAAAATTAAGATTGATGCCGATAAGGATAAAATAAAAAATGAAAAGCGGATTGAAATCAAGAAGGGAAAGCCGACAACGGACAAAGCAAATTATAGTGCAATTCTAAAACTAAAAATATTCCCTAATCCAAACAAAGGAAATTTTGATATTACTTTTAGTACGAGCATGGTTGACGATTTGAATATACAACTTACCGATGCAGCAGGAAAAACAATATCATCGGAAAATACTTCGCAATTCACGGGCAAGTACGAGCGATCGTTCAATTTAAAAAACCGTGGTAAAGGAGTTTATTTTTTGAAGATAGTTTTTGGCAAAGAAACCATCAACGAAAAAATTATTGTTGAATAATTATTTCTTCTGCTATGCAACTATAGCGTTAACCGCTTTGTCCATTTGCGAACTTCGCGAGCCCTTAATTAAAATATTGTGATTGGCAAAATGCTGTGTTTGTAAAAACGCACATGCATTAGCAATTGTATCGAAGTAATGCGCTTCAAGCTTGTCTTTATGCTTTGCAAAACGTTTACCTACAAGTACTGTTTGTTGTATGTTGAGTTGCGCAATCAATTCAATAATTTTTAAATGTTCGTCATCTTCATCGGCACCCAATTCATACATATCGCCAAGTAAAGCAACTTTATTGGTTTCAAATTTTTTATCGAAGTTCATTATCGCATAACTCATACTTGTGGGATTGGCATTGTAAGCATCAAGAATGATATTGATGTTTCCCGGCAATACCATTACTTGCGACCGTTGATTGTCGGGTATATAATTGGCGATAGCATCGTTTATTTTTTGAGCAGCAACCCCGAAGTAATCTCCAATAGTAATTGCTGCCGCAATATTTTCGAAATTGTATGCTCCCGTTAAGTGGCTGCGTATATGGTTATGGTTGTTTTCGTTTTTCTTTTTCCAATCCACAGTCAGAAAAACTTCATCGTCATAATATTCCGCAGTGATTACCCATGCTTCGCCAAGATAAGTGATTACCTTTTCATAATCTTTTATCAAGGGATATAAATGTTCGTTTTTTGCATTGCAGAAAATAACTCCCCCGGTATTTTTGATATGAGTATACATTTCTGTTTTGCCTTTTATTACTCCGGCAAAACCACCAAACCCCTCTAAGTGTGCTTTGCCAACATTAGTAATCATTCCATAATCGGGCAGGGCAATCCTACATAGTTGTTCTATTTCGAGTTGATGGTTGGCGCCCATTTCTACAATGGCCATTTGGTGTTGTGGCATAATAGATAGCAATGTAAGTGGCACACCTATGTGATTGTTGAGGTTGCCTTTGGTAGCAAGCGTGTTGTACTTTTGAGAAAGCACAGCATAAAACAATTCTTTGGTGGTGGTTTTGCCATTGCTGCCTGTGATTGCAATTACCGGAATATTAAGGTGCTGCCTGTGGAAAGTTGCCAGGTTTTGCAATTCCTTCAATACATCATCAACATATAAAATCCGTTCATCGTTGGTATTAATATTTTCATCGACAACGCAGTATGCAGCACCTGCATTTACTGCTTCTATCGCAAAGCTATTACCGTTAAAATTGTCTCCTTTCAATGCAAAGAAAATTCCTCCGGCAACTATCTTGCGTGTGTCGGTTGTTATCTTTTGACTGCATTGCAAAAAATTGAATGCAAAGTTGCTGTACCGATATTTTTCTTGTTCATCAATTACAAAACAGTTTTGGAGCGACAAATATAATTTACTGCGAGTAAAAAAGTGGCAATGTTTTTTCGAAGGATGGTTTTAATTTGGTTTTATAATATTTGATGCTTATACCTGGTTTTAACCATTAAAAAAAAGTGTCAATATTGAGTTCAAAAAAAAGCAATGATGTATGTAAGCCAAACACCACTGCTTTTATTATAATTTAAAAATTTCTACCGATTCACTACCACTCGTTCCAAATAAATATTTTCGCTTGTAATTATTTGCAATTGATAAATGCCGTTTTCTAATTTGCCAATATCAATATTTAATAATTCGTTTTCGGCATTATAACTGTTACTGTATACCAACCTGCCTTGTGTGTCTATTATTTTTATTTGGTAGTCATTATCAAATCCTGTTTCTATTGTAATGTTGGTGCTTGCAGGGTTTGGGTATAATAAAAATGGTTTTGCATTATCTGCAAAATTTATTTCATCGGTAGTTTCTCTCGGTATGTTGGTATTGAAATTTTTCCAAGCTGTCCATGCACCCCACACGCCATTGCATTTTGCAGCTACACGAAAACGATATGCCGATGCGGGTAAAAAATTGTTTCCCAAAGTGAACGTATCAAGTGTGTATACAGTAACACCATAAGCATTTAAGTTTGAAAGTTGATTTTGTATTCTCACTCTATAGCTTGTTGCACTGCTGAGTTTTGCCCACGATAACATTGCTGTAGTGTTGGTAGCGTTTGTAACTTTCAATCCCGTAACAATACAAGGTGGAGGAGTAAAACTCGATTTGGTTGTCAGGCTCCATGGTGAAAAATTAGAAACGTTATTTATACGCACTGCATGTGTACCATACCCATAGCCACTCCCCGACTGATGCAAAGGATTTCCCATTTGTGCATTCGATAACCACGTACCTCCGGCACAAGCACCAAGCGTATCATTTTCAAATCGTGTGGCAATTAAATCGGTATCGTTCACGCCCGGAGGAAGTTCATTTGCGCCATATACAAATTCGATATTCGCTACACCACCACCAGGGATAGTTCCATTTAATTGCCAATAGCGGTCAACCATCTGTGAAGAGTTATTTGTTGACGATGGAAAGCATAAGTTAGTAACAGCTTCGGGCGTTACCGGTAGTGGAGTATTTGCAGCATTAGTGTAATAAGTAGAAGCAGTAATGTTACCAAACGAGCCGCTTACTAAGTTAAATGTAAGCGGTAAATAGTTTATTGCTATACCAAAAGGTATGGTATGTGGGCCGGTATTATTGCCAATATTCCACTGCACTTTATTGTAATTATTTGTTTGCTGGCTCTGTATAAATCCTGTGGTGCGTTGAATGGCATTTTGGTTTGGATTGTTTATTACCACTTTTTCATTCGATAGTTGTAATTGTCCGGTGGTAAGTTTTAATGTGCTGTCAACCATCAATCCTGTGTTACCATTATTTATACCTATCACATTCATCCTTACATTCTTGGCATCATTTATTTCGAGTTCGTTAAATGTGGTTACTTCACTTCCACCAATTGTATCAACATCATTATTTGGATGCAAACCGGGCACATAATTGTTTATCATTTTTACTGCACTATATCCGGCTTCGAAACCCAAAGGCAAACCGGGAGCATTATTGTTTATCCAGTTACCACCTACTTCTATATTGTACTTTGAGTAATGGCGTGTAAATCCTATTTCTGATGTGGGACGGAAAACATAAGTTGATCCTGTAATATAAGAAAAAGGGGAACTGACTCCACCATCTACAAAGTTGCCATTATTTAATATGCCATTGTTAGCGTTTACTCCTGCAGAACCAGGGGCTGTGCCAACTCCGGTAATTTTTGCTGAAATGGTGTTTGAAGAAGTATTGTTGTTTGCATTATTCAAAACTAAGCAATAACGGGGCAATGTACTTTCATAAAGAATAGGATATGCAACACCGGATGTAAAGGGAGAATCGCGCGATATTTCGAAACATAAATACCTTGAAACATTTATACTTGGTTTTGCCGTAAAATTAATGGTAACAGGAACGATGGTATTAATCTGATTAATAGCGGGAACTGTAAAATTTGAAGGGCCATAGCAAGTAGTAACATTTATGGCTCCGGTTGATGGTATTCGGCCAGGTAAGGCATTGTTAACTGCCACTTCGGTCGCTGGTGATAATAATGCTGGAAAAGAGTACGTACTATCATATTGCCAAATTTTTACTGTAAAGTTTCCTAAGTTTCCTGAAGGCAAAACTGTAGCTGATTTAATGTAAAAGGTAATTTTATCTAATACATCGCCCGACTTTAATCCCATGATAGCAAGCTCGTTTGGGGCATATATAAATTGAATTTTAGCATCTTGTTTATCGTTGCGAAATGGTGATAATAATAAAGTCCCAGCTGAGGATGCTATCCCCGTTGTAACGCTATTAACAGGATTTTGTAAAACATTTAATTTAGCAAAGGTGCCGGGTGCTTCTCCAATTTCAATATTGTGGTAAACCTTTAATTTTCCTGTATTGGGAACTAAAATATTTCCATTTACAACATCGGGTGCATCAACCGTAACTTGTGCTCCCGAAAAAATGCGTAAGGTGGCGCACTCTGGATTTTGATTCGATACAATAATAGGATAGTTCCCATTCACATTGGGCTGTATCATTGCAGTATCGTATTGTGTTGGAATACCCGGGCACCAGTTTGCAGCATCGAACCAATTGTTGGGATTTATGCCTCCACCAAGCCAATTGCAAGTTTTTACTAAAGGGATACCGCAACTGGCGACTAACATTATATCATAATCTTCGCATTCGCCATTAGCTTGTGTACTGAAAGGGGTAAAAGTGCCATTTGCATAAACTTCACGAATGCGCAACCTTGCATAACCGGTATGCACTGCCGGCCCGCCCGATCCTCCACCAACTGTTGGTAATTCACCATCGTTGGGTACTTCAATATTCCATTCGTTCCAATCGTCACCTTTTTTTAGAGTGGGGAATGCACCGGCTACTGTACCTAATGATGCTATTGAGTTATTATCGCTCAAGGAATAGCCACCGTTCACCATTATCGATTCGTAAATTGTTCCTCCCGGCCCAACATAATTGTCGTCAAAGTCGCCATCACTATTAAAATCAATCCATGCACGCACATAATTTGAAGAGAACCAATTGCCTGCAGCAATAGCTATTTTATCGGCAACAGTGCCGCTGCGAATACCTTGACCTAGGTTTAATGAACATGACCTATCTGTTGTAATGCTATTGTTTGTTGGGGCAAAGTAGGTGTAGTCTGTAGGGTGGGGTGCATGTCTATTGCAATACTGACCTGGCATACCGGTGCAACCTAACCAAGTTGTTATATCATGTTCTTGATTGAAAAGGGGATTGCCAACAGCGCTTGTTACATACACACTTGAAATAAAATCGCCCGAAGTATACCCATTGCCGCTAGTGCCAACTGTATATAACGGAGCAATATAACCGGCACCTATTAACAGACCGCCAGGCAGCGATTGCGCTACACCAAAAGGAATACTGCCTCCCGGTAAGCAAGTACCATGAATTATGCATTTCAAAAAATCGGCATCAACCATATCGCCTGCAGTTGCTTGTGGCTTAATGTCATATGTTAGCCAAAAGTAGTTATCGCCTAAAGCCAATGTAATGGGGGCTGCACAATTGCCAAAGCCAAGTGAATTATTATATGTTACATTATTGATGGGTGGATTTACAGTTGCGAAAACCTGTTGCGTAGTTGAAAACACCGGATAGTTGCCTGTGTAAAAAAGCTTTGCATTTGCAATATCTGCTATAATATTTGTACCTGTTGGGTTAAAGAATATTGAATCTAGTTGTTTGGGAGTACTCGATCCGCATACATTAATATTTACAGCAACTACCTGATTGTTTGTAGAACCAGATGCAACACTATTTGTATTTTGATTGGTTAATGTTGCAGATTGAACAATCATATTTGAAGGAAACCTATCTATAGAAATATTGTCAACATAAATATTTCTATAGCTGGTCCAAGTGTAGGCAACAAACATAAATATCATTTTGTTGCAGCCGTTAAACTGAGCAACGTTTGGAATAACAAATGTACTTTGAACCCAGCCAGTGCCATAACCGGCAGGATCGGCCCACACTTTTCCTAAACGTGTTGCTCCTTGTAATTGGTTTGAGTTTGATGCATACACCACCACGCTATCGGAGGTTGCGCCTGCATATGCTTCGTGCCACAAATAAAAACTAAGGTTTGCAGCAGCACCATTTCGGCCTGAATAGTCGAGCTGTGGTGTAGCAATGTAAGCACAGCCGGTATCGATGGCACCGGCCGGAGCCAATCCACCATTGCGGGTATTAAATTTTATCATACCACCGGCAGAATATGGTGCAGGGGCGGCTGGTGTTAAGCCCACCCCATTGGACCAAAACCATTGATTACCAAATGCAGTACCTGCCGAACTTGTTAAAGGTGAGTAACCAAACATATCTTTGCTTTGCCACGAACCCCATGCATTGGCTGAGGGTAATATAGGCCCACTGAAACTGTCGGTAAAAGGCTGGGCAACTGTTGATAGAGCATTAGACATAGAAAGGGTAATGCATAAAATCATGATTTTGGAAACGTTTGTTTTTTTCATAATTGCATTTAGCTGTTAAGAAATTAGAAGAAGGAAATTATTTAATAAAATGTAGCGGTAGTGTTGTATTTTGCTCAATGATAATGCCAAGTATTTTCTCTGTTCTATCAAATGAGAAAGCAAAATTTCAACCTTCAATTGATAGTAATTTTATTTATAATATAAGTAGATAGATTTTCGAATGGAAATATTACGTACTTAAATAATACCGAACAACTTCAACAAAGTGTTTTTCCAAAACCTAAGTTGTTTCGGTAAATTGATGCGCATGATTCAACGATTTGAAGATTAATTTCAATCATTTGAGTTATAAAAATAAAAGACGAAAAAAAACCCTGTATCATAACAATACAGGGCTTTTTACGAAATATATTCGCATTAGTGAGCGCGAGTTGTTTTGTCGGCTTGCCCCAAACCTGATGGGCTGCCAACTCTTATCATTGCACAACGGAAACCTATGAAATCATTCGATAAGGATTCATCCAAATATCTTCTGGTACCAGGTGCCATCCAGTATGCACGGTCTTTCAACGAACCGCCTTTGTATACACGTACACGGTCGTTTATTAATGATACGTTTTCATCATAACGTATGTGTTCTGTTTCTTCACCATCAACATAACCTTTGTTATCGGCTTTCTTATAGTTTCTGCGGGTAATGGCTTCGGCTTCGGTTACATCACGATATTTCACGCGGCCTAAACTGTCTTTTTCATCTATGTTTCCATCGGCATCGGTTACAAAAGTTTGAAACACATTACCACGGAAAGGATTAAAGTCGCTTACGTCCTCATGCGATAATGGGCGATAGATATCACCAACCCATTCGCAAACATTGCCGGCCATATTGTATAAACCATAATCGTTTGGCAAGTAAGATATTACTTCGGCAGGTATGTCGGCATTGTCATTCAACTTGCCGGCAACCCCCATATTATCACCTCGTCCACGCTTAAAGTTGGCAAGCATTTCGCCTTTATATTTTTCTTCGGAGTTACGCACATAATGGCCATTCCATGGATATGTTTTGCGGTCTCCTATTCTTTCATCCTTAGTATTTCCAATCAATCCAAACGATGCATATTCCCACTCAGCTTCAGTAGGTAGGCGATAGCGAGGCAATAATATTCCATCTTCCATTTTTACTTTACGTGTATCGCCATTTGGGCTAAGGTCTTGAAGTGGGCTTTTTACCAAGCCTTCGTATTGGCCTGCTAAGTATGCATCGGTATTAAAGTTGTCCTCATTTACCTGTGCAGGGTTTTCGCGCAATATTCCTTCGCGTATAAGAATTCGTTCATTTACTCTGTCGGTACGCCAGGCACAATAATCTGTGGCTTGCAACCAACTGATACCTACTACAGGATAATATTGGTAGGCCGGATGACGAAGATAATACTCTACAAAAGGCTCGTTGAATGCTAAACGATCGCGCCATACCAATGTGTCGGGAAGGGCTTTTTTGTAAACCTCAGGATAATCGGTACCAAACACACGCGATGTCCAATACAAATATTCAAGATAATGAACATTGGCCACCTCCGATTCATCCATATAGAATGAATGTACTGTAACCCTGCGGGGCATATTGTCCCAATCCA
Source organism: Bacteroidota bacterium (assembly GCA_016717325.1). GTDB lineage: Bacteria > Bacteroidota > Bacteroidia > AKYH767-A > OLB10 > JADKFV01. The sequence continues at coordinate 47,463 of JADKFV010000026.1, forward strand.
TGGTCATATCTTGTTCTGAGCGGCCCATAGTAAATGTGCCACCTTCAATCAGCACCAAACCGGGACCAGTTTCCTGCTCTACATAATTTACTACTTCGAACCCCCCGTTTTTGGTGTCGTTGTAATTCCATCCGGTACTGGACGAAACCTCCTGTTTACAGGAATTCATCACTAACATAACAGCTAATGCCGAAAATGAAAGTTTAAAAATCGATTTTTTTCTTAGATTCATTATGAATATTAATTAATGAATAGATAACGAAACGCAATAATATGGAAAATAATTAACCCCAGCAAATTTAACAATGTATAACTAAAATGTAGGGCAACTTATTGTACGGAAACGCTTCTTTTTTGGGCGGCAATAAAACTGAATGCCCACGCTCACCTCGTGCGAGCCACCGCTGGCATTACTCAATTTCGAAATGGTAACGTCATAACTATAGCCCACTTTAAACATTCCTTTTTGTAGACCAACCAATGCCATAACAGCATCGCTTGTTACTTCTTTGCCAAAGCTGCCACGATACCACAATCCACCTACAAATGGCGATTTGAGGAAATACATCCCCACATTTAATTGATTGAATGAGCGCTGTTGCTGGTACAATAAATTAGGTGAAAGGTAGGTGCCATCGTCTTTATCGCGGCCATAGGTAGAACTGCCAGCAATAGGCAGCATCAAACCAACATGTGCTGTAACTTTCATTGGCAACGCACTTGCTCCATTTACTATAAAGGCTTCATCGGGTTGGGTAAGGTGATGCACAGCAAGTCCGCCATAAAATTTTTCGCTATAGCCCAGTATCCCTGCCGAAAAATCGGCAAACCCTTTCGATTCATTGGGTCTTACTTCCTGGGTTTCGTATACAAATCCGTATCGGGGATCAATCATATCACCAAAAGTAAGTTTGTCCCAGTTTATTCTTTTTTGCATGTAAGTTGCTTGTAAGGCAGCTTTTATCGAAAACTTGCGACTCAGGTTTGCCTGGTACGAATACATAAAACTGGCAGAGGTTGTATTGATGGTGCCTTCACCAGCATCGTCTTTCAATAAAATAAGCCCTATTCCGCCAGATAAAACATCGAAGTGCTGATCGTAAGAAGCTGCATAAGTTACAAATGCGCGATTGAGAGCCGGCCATTGATTGCGGTAGTTAAGCATTACACGAGGGCAACGCGCTGTGCCGGCAAATGCCGGATTGAGGTAAAGGGGCGATGCATAAAATTGTGTAAACTGGGGATCCTGACCATAAGATACCATGCTCACTAACATTAACACGAAAATGATATATTTCTTCATACTTTTCTTTGACAGCCCAAATATAAAATTATTTAATTTAAATCTGCAAATATTAATTAACACTTTCATTTCTAAACAGTTCAAATATATGCTCAAACCATTTACTGTAACGGTATATGCGCATTTTTTATTTTTGCAATAAAAATATTTTTTTTTGAAAAAAGTAGGCCGTTACAACTTGTAAAACCATTTGCCTTCTTTGTGTCAATTTATTTTGCTTTGTTTGTCACATCTTGTTAATCTTATAAACCAAACGGAATTTTATCTGTTCTTTGTAGTAACAAATGCGTTAATTTGTCTAAAGATAATTTCAGATAACAATTTTGTTTTACAGGCAGCGTTAAATATGCCATTCATCATTTATAAACTATTATCAGCATGAAAATAAAGTTTCTCTTCGGTTGGTTTCTTACTTTTTTTGGTCTGCTTTTGTTTTGTGCAACATCATTATTTTCACAAAACAATTCGGCACAAAGAAACATTGTATGGCAAAAACTAATTGAGCAAAATATTGAAGGTACGGTTGTAAAATTTTTACAATTCAATAATTCGGAACTTGATGCTTCGCAGCAATATATGCCATATTATGTGGAGCGGTTCGAAAACGTAAATGCCAATATTGAATATGCTATATCAAATCCGCAGTTTGCCGAATTTGAATTTCCTGACTTGATTTTCGAAAAACAACTATTGAGTAGTGATATTAAAGTAAATACTATTATTTCATACAACAGAAAACAACCGGTGGCCAGAATAAAATTTATTCCGTTACGCATAAATTCATCCACAGGGAAAATTGAAAAATTGGTAAGTTTTAATATTGTTACCAATCAAACAAATTTAAGAAAAAACAATAGCAATAATGCCATAGCAAAATTTGCAAACCAATCGGTATTGGCCAGTGGCGAATGGTTTACTGTTTCGGTGGCAAGTGACGGTGTTTATAAAATTACTTACGATTTTTTAAAACGGAAACTGAAAATAAATCCTGAAGACCTTATCACTGCAAACATAAAAATATTCAGCAATGGCGGAGGTATGTTGCCCTTTGCCAATAGCGTACCTCGCCCCGATGATTTGCAGGAAATAGCTATAAAAGCTCAAGGCCTGGACGATGGAAAGTTTGATAAAAATGATTTTATAGCTTTTTATGGACAAGGCCCTGTGAAATGGAAATTGAATACAGCTGACAATCGTTTTCACCATCAATTGAATTTATACAGCGACAGTACATTTTATTTTATAAATATTGACGGTGCAGCAGGGAAAAGAATTTTACCTCAAGCAGGTTCATCTTTATCGCCAAGCAATACAGCCACCACATTTGACGATTATCAGTTTTATGAAGACGAGCGTCAGAATTTTATAAAATCGGGGCGCGAGTGGTTTGGAAAACAGTTTGACGTTGATCCCGATCAAAGTTTCAAGTTTAATTTTCCACATCTTACTAAAACGGTACCTGTATACGTACAAAGCGAATTTGCAGGCCGGACATTTAACACAAATGTTTTTTTCGATTTAAGTTACAACGGTACACCTATCAATAAGTTGAAAGTAACATCATTCTTTTCAAATTACCTGAGCGACTTTTGCGCATTGGCATCATCCATACAAGGCAATAGCATTTCGAAAACTTTTAATGCCACTACAGATGATGTTGCTATAGATGTAAAGTTTACACGCACCAGTTCAAATGCAAATGGATGGCTCAATTATATTGAAATGAATGCCACACGCGATTTAATTTTTACCGGCTCGCAAATGTTTTTTCGCAACAAAGAAAGCGCTGGAGCCGGTAAAGTCACTAATTTTATTATTACTACTTCATCGTCAAATAATATTCGCTTGTGGGATGTTACATCACACGACAATGTTTTCGAACAACAGTTTAACTCAAATGGAGGCAATATTAATTTTGTGGTAGCTACCGATAGTTTACGCGAGTACGTTTTGTTCAGCGAAAGCGAATACAAAGAGCCACTCTTTGGAAGAAAAGTAGAAAACCAAAATATCCATGCCGAAGCTATTCCAAAAATGGTGATAGTAACGCATCCACAATTTATAGATGAAGCCGAACAGTTGGCAAAATTCCATCGCGATAATGATGGCTTATCAACCTTGGTAGTTACAACCGAACAAGTGTATAATGAATTTTCATCGGGAGCACCGGATGTAAGCGCCATACGCGATATGATGCGGATGTTTTACAAAAAATCTATAGGCCCTCAGGATATGCCAAAATATTTGTTGCTAATTGGTGATGGCTCATACGATAATAAAAACCGCGAATACTCTACCAATAATTTAATACTCACATGGCAATCGGCCAGCGGATGTTCGTTCACAGGTTCGTATGTAACCGATGATTTTTTTGGTTTGCTCGATGACGATGAAGGCAATGTAAATAGTGGTGAAGAAGTAGATATTGGCATTGGACGTTTTCCTGTTTTTACAAATGAACAAGCACAAGTTTGTGTTGATAAAGTGATAAATTATTCCACAGAACCGGGTTACATAGTTGAAGAAGCATCTTGCAATAATGGTGTAAGAAGCCCTCTTGGCGATTGGCGCAATACCATATGCTATGTTGGCGATGACGAAGATTCAAACACTCATTTGCAGCACAATGAAATTATGGTTTCCATTAGCCAACAACTGGCCAATGAATTTACTGTCGATAAGATTTACTTCGATGCATTTCAGCAAATAAGTACTCCCGGAGGCAAGCGCTACCCAAGCGTGAAAGATGCTATTACTAAAAGAGTAGAACGTGGTTCACTTTTGATAAACTATGCCGGACATGGAGGCGAAACCGGTTGGAGCGAAGAACGGGTTTTAGAAGTATCGGATGTACGGGGTTGGAAAAATGCCAATCGTCTTCCCATATTCGTAACAGCCACTTGCGAGTTCAGTCGTTTCGATGATCCGGGGCGTACTTCGGCCGGTGAACTAATTTTAATAAACAGCGAAAATGGCGGCATTGGGTTGTTCACTACTACGCGTGTTGCGTATACAAATACAAACTTAGATTTGAATAAAAATCTTATTCAAAGTTTTTTCAATTTTACGAATGGAAAGCCAAGGTTAGGTGATATAATGCGTTACACCAAAGCGCTTTCGGCACAGGATCAAAATCGTAATTTTTGTTTGCTTGGCGACCCGGCCGTTGTACCTGCTTTCCCCGAATATAAATTATCAGTTACTCAAATAAACGATCAACCTGCCGCCCTGTTTAATGATACGCTCAAGGCTTTGAGCAATGTGAAAATTAAGGGAGTAATAAAAGATGCCTCCAATAATATTATAACAAATTACAAAGGTGTGGTGTATCCAACTATTTATGACAAGACACAAAAAATAACAACATTATCTAATGATCCTGCATCGCCTGCTACACAATTTTTGTTGCGTAAGAATGTATTGTATAAAGGTAAAGCAGAAATAAAAAATGGCGAATTTGAATTTACTTTCATGGTACCCAAAGATATTGATTATACTGTGGGACTTGGCCGTATCAGTTTGTATGCGCAAGATGGCAAAACAGATGCAATGGGAGTGTATGACAGTGCAAAAATAGGGGCCATTAATCCATCGCCACCATCCGATAGTAAAGGCCCATCGGTAGAGTTGTTTATGAATAACGAAAACTTTAATATGGGCGGAACTACCGATGCCAACCCACGTATATATGCAGTGTTAAACGATGAATATGGTATCAATACTGTCGGCAACGGTATTGGCCACGATATTACAGCAACCCTTGATAATCAAACGCAGAATATATTTACGCTTAACGATTATTATCAGGGTGACTTGAACAATTCGGCAAGTGGTAAAGTAATTTATCCTTTGTACAATATTGCAAACGGTAACCACACGCTTACTTTTAAAGTGTGGGATATATTTAATAATTCGAGTGAAGCTAAAACGGAATTTGTAGTAGCATCAGACGCCAACATTGCACTCAATCATGTGCTCAATTATCCCAACCCGTTTACCACCAACACACGTTTTATGTTCGATCACAATCAAGCATGCAATACACTGCTTGTCGAAATAAAAGTGTTTACCGTTTCGGGCAAAGTAGTGAAGCAATTTAATCAAATAATAAATTGCGAAGGTTATCACGAAGGTATACAATGGGATGGCCGCGATGACTTTGGCGACCGCCTCGGACGAGGAGTGTACTTATACAAAGTGAAAATATCGGATGTGGATGGCAAGAGTGCAGAGAAAATTGAGAAGCTTGTTTTGCTGAGATAATCAGAGGATGGAATTAAGAATTGAAAATTAGAAATTAAGAATCGCTATCCATTAAAGCTATCTCTTTGTACGCAATGTCTGATACTCTAACACTAAATTCAATTTCAGAGTCAACATTTTTTATTGGCATGAGCGATTCTGAAACTTGCTTTCGCAAGCGGATTTATTTTCCAACCAAAATCTTACTCCTATAAATTTTATTGTTTGTTTCAATCGATAAAATATAAGTGCCTGCTTGGTTTGGCATTTGCAGTTTTAGACTTTTCGTGTTTGAAGTATTTTCAATTTTGCTCACCTCACGTCCTATACCATCATAGAGTTTAACAACAAAAATTTGCGACATTGAATTTTCGCAATTTATAGATATTGTATTTTCATTTTGGTTAACCAGTACTTGAATATTTCCGTCTAAATTTTCGTTCATACCCACATTAGAATTATAGATTGAGGACGAAACATCACAACCAATAGAATCGACCACCACTACATAATATTGTCCGGCAATAGATGGTACGAAAAAATAATTGGTGCCAAGAATGGTTGTAGGATTATTTACATTGTACCAAGCATAAGTTACATTGGTGGCATTGCAAATAAGTGAATCGCCCGATTGCGAAATGGTAGGTGGTGATGGTGTAACCACTTCCGTTATAAAGGAAGGAAATAAGGCAGTATCGCACCCAAAAGAATTACAAGCTATTAATTGCACATCGAACGAACCATAGTTATTGTAACAAATTCCCGTAGGATTTTGATCGGTAGAAGTGGAAGGTGAGGCACCGGTAAAAGTCCATAGCCATGACGATGGGCCATTGGTAGAAAGGTCGAAAAAGTCGATGCACTGCTTTTCGCAAAAGCTCGTATCGCTTGCTGCAAGGTTTGCAACCGTAGTACTGCAAGGTTGCACAAGTACACTTATGCTATCGGTGCCGGCACAACCTGCCAGCGTTGTAACTGTAACAGTATACGTACCGGTAGTATTTACATTAATGAAAAAATTTGTTGAACCATTTTGCCATATATATGTTCCTACATTGGTGCATTGTAGTATTATAGTTTGCCCGCTGCAAATAGTAGTATCGTTACCAATATTTACTACAGGCGAGGGATTGATGTTCACTTTGTATGTAGCTGTATCGCTATAAGGCGCAAAATTAAAAACACGAATAAGCTGCACGTTATATAAGCCGGGCGCAGTAAATAAATGACTAACAGAGGCATCGAAGGCATTGTTAAGTGGCCCTGATGATGGGTCATCGAAACTCCATTGAAAAGCCACAAACCCCAATGAATCGGCCATGGTAAATTTTGTAACATCGCTAAAGCAAGTATCTTCTATAACTATACATGAAGTAGTAACACTTACATCATCTAAAAAATTGCCAACAGTAGGATTACCGCCTGCAGCATATACCGAGTTGAACCGCAAGCTAAAATTGGTACCAACATTCGGCAAAGCATAATTAAGTGTGTAGTAGCCCCATGCAGAACTGTCATCGCCAAAAGTTCCCAAAGTTACATATGGCCCACCAACAGGACCAACCGAAACACTCAATGAATCGAGACCCCACCGACCGCGATGTGCAAAGGCGATATTAATTAACGACCCGGGATTTGCTGTAATGTTTTGATATAAAGTGGAAACAAACTGCGCGTTGAGTTCTACAAATTGTTGGCCACTGTATGAAGGCACATTCTGAAAACCGGTACCCCAAACTTCGAATATTCCATTTGAGGCCGTAGTTTTCCAACATGGCATTTCTGTACTATCAATCAATATTAAATTGGGGCCGGGCACCACGATTGAATCTTCGAAATCGCCATTGCAAATACTGTTGCAATTTTGTGCTTCGGTTGTTTGTGACACAGTAATCAGTAGAAGGAACAAGAATAAATATTTTGTCATTTTTATGTTTGTTTATTTTTCAATTCAGATGTGATTTGGAATTCAAAATTGTGGTCAACTTTGTGCCAATTTTCGCCAAAGCTAAATAATTTTTAAACTTTCACCTTGTGATAAATTGCAAAACATTCAGGTATAATGAGGTTTGGCATTTTACCCACATGTTTATGTAGGTATCACGAATAGAATACTAATTTATCTTTGTTGCATGCAGAATGGTTTTTCGAGTTTCAGAATTTGGTTTGCAAATATTTTTTTCAGTTAAAGAGTTTAAATTAAATGATTTATAAATTATGATAAGGTTATTGGTTTTTGAAGACAATTCGGATTTTGCAGAAAGCCTTGTAGAGTTGATCGAATCGGTAGATGGCATTGAAGTGTTGGAGGTTTACAGCAATGCCAAAAACATAGTTAAGCACGTTGCCTATCACCGTCCCGATTTAGTATTAATGGACATTGATATGCCTATTGAGAACGGTTTACAAGGTCTGCGCAATTTGCGTGCTGCCGGTGATCAAACTATTGTGCTTATGCTTACGGTGTTTGACGATAACGATCGCGTTTTTCAATCTGTTGCCCATGGTGCCAGCGGATACATACTCAAGCGATCTTCTCCCGAAAAAATAATCGAAGGTATTCGCGAAGCATTTGATGGCGGTGCACCCATGACACCATCGATAGCCAAGCAGGTATTAAAATTGTTTTCACAGCCGTTTCAAAAATCGGATCAATTACAAACGCTTACACAACGCGAAAATCAAGTGCTGTCTTTTTTGGTGCGTGGCTATAGTTATAAAATGGCATCGAGCGAAATGGATGTCAGCCTCGAAACATTTCGTTACCACATAAAAAATATTTATGTCAAATTGCATGTAAATTCGAAAAGCGAAGCAGTGGCAAAAGCTATTCAAAATAGAGTGTGGGAATAGCTTGTTTTGATTTCAATGGTTCAAAAAGCATTTAGTATTTTTAACAAAGTCAACAATACCATTTTGTATTTTCTCACCCTTATCGCAAAAAAAGTAAACGCAATAATTTTACAGCTGCAATAATTTTTTTACAGGATCTTCTCCGGCAAAAAACATCTTAACAGGATCCTCTATCATCTGTTTTATTTTTACAAGAAAGCCCACACTTTCTTTGCCATCAATGATGCGGTGATCGTAGCTGAGTGCCACGTACATCATAGGACGTATAACTACAGCGCCATTTACTGCTACAGGGCGTTCCACTATATTGTGCATACCAAGTATGGCAGATTGCGGAGGGTTCAATATAGGTGTAGACATAAGGCTGCCAAACACACCACCGTTTGTAATGGTAAAAGTGCCTCCGGTCATTTCATCTATTGTCAATTTCCCATCGCGTGCTTTGGTTGCAAGGGCAAGAATTTCTTTTTCAATTTGTGCCAACGATAAATTTTGTGCATCGCGAATTACAGGCACCATCAACCCTTTGGGCGCACTAACGGCAATGGCAACATCGCAGTAATTATGTAATTCTATTTCGTCATTATCTATATAGGCATTCACCATAGGAAATGCTTGCAATGCCTCACATACAGCTTTTGTAAAAAACGACATAAACCCTAAACCTACTCCATGCTGTTCTTTAAAAGTATCTTTATATTTTGTACGTATTGCCATCACCGTGCTCATATCAATCTCGTTGAAAGTAGTTAGCATGGCAGTTTGATTTTTAACTGCTACCAACCGTTGAGCTAATTTTTTGCGCAGGGTAGTCATCTTTTCGCGCTTGCTTTCGCGGGGTGCTGCGGCACTGGTTTTTACAACATTACCGTTTTGCGATGCAGCAAGCACATCTTGCTTTGTTATGCGCCCTCCTTTGCCAGTGGCTGTTAATTGTTCGGTGGTGATGGCATTATCGGCCATGAGTTTTTTTGCTGCCGGTGATGCTGTTTTTTCCTGAACCACTGCTTCCATTTTCTTTTCGGCAACTACTTCTTTTTTAGGCTCGGCTGTTGTTGTTTTTTCTTTCGCGGCAGGTGCTGCAACTGTTTCATCTATGGTTGCAACTACACTTCCTACTGCAACACTTTCGCCTTCGTTTACAGTTACCGTTAACTTGCCGCTGGCTTCGGCCACTAACGATAGCGTAGCTTTGTCAGAATCTATTTCGGCAATCTCTTCGTCCTTTTCAACATAGTCGCCATCTTTTTTTATCCATCGCGCTATTTGCACTTCTGTTATGCTTTCGCCCGGACTTGGAACTTTTATATCTATCATAATTCAAAAAATATTATTGTTGTTGTTGTTTTCAAAAAAATTTATGCCAATGCTTTTTCTACAATTTCCATTTGTTCTTTGTCGTGCATATCGTGCGAACCTGTTGCCGGACTTGCACTTTCGGCACGGGCAACTATTGTGAATGGAATATGTTTAATTGCCCGCAACAAATAAGTGTAAGCGCCCATATTTTCAGGCTCCTCTTGTGTCCACACTATCTCTTTTACATTTTTGTATTTCGCAATAATGCTATTTAATCGCTCGTGTGGAAATGGATACAGTTGTTCTATACGTGCAAGTAAAATATCGTTGCGTTTTGTGCTTTCTAATTTTTCTATAAGGTCGTAATATAGTTTACCGCTGCACAATACAATTTTTTTTATGTCGGCCACTTTTGCAGTTTCATCACAAATTATTTCTTCAAAATTTCCTTCGGCCAATTCATTTAACGTTGAAACACATTTAGGATGGCGCAACAAACTTTTTGGTGTAAATACAATTAATGGTTTACGAAAATTGCGTTTTAATTGTCTGCGCATCACATGGAAAAAATTTGCCGGTGTCGTACAGTTTACAATTTGCATATTGTTTTCGGCACATAAGGATAACCACCTTTCTAAACGGGCACTGCTATGTTCGGCTCCTTGCCCTTCGTAGCCATGTGGCAACAACATTACCAGGCCGTTCATGCGCCTCCATTTATCTTCGGCACTACTTAAATATTGGTCTATTATTATTTGTGCCCCGTTCATAAAATCGCCAAACTGTGCTTCCCAGATTACAAGCGAATTGGGCGATGAAAACGCATAACCATATTCGAAACCAAGCACACCGTATTCGCTCAGCAACGAATTGTAAATAGTAAAGTTTGCCTGTGTTTTATTTATATTTTGAAGTGGTACATACAACTCTTCGCTGTCTTCAACTCGCACAGTTGCATGCCGGTGCGAAAACGTGCCACGCTCCACATCTTGTCCCGACAAGCGCACAGGATTGCCATCGTTGAGCAATGTGCCATAGGCCAATAGTTCGCCCATGGCCCAATCCACTTTATTATTTTTTACTACCATTTCTTTGCGCTCGGCAAACAACCGTGTAGTCTTGCTAAAAAATTGTTTGTGCTCGGGTAATGTGCTTATGCTGTCGCCAATTTTCAATAAAATATCGAGCGCTACTTTTGTATCTGCTGTTGTAAATATTTCTGTGTCAGATGGAATTCGCAAACCTTTCCATGCACCTTCGTTATCAACATTAAATTTTGTTTTTTCATTCTTGCGTGCTTTATCCAAATCAACCTGCAGCATGGCTTTAAATTCCTTTTCCATTTCCTTGGCAAGCGATGCTTCAACATCGCCCTGCGCAAGCAATTTGGCATTATATATTTCGCGCGGATTGGGATGCACAGCAATTGCTTTGTATAAAAGTGGTTGTGTAAAGCGCGGTTCATCGCCCTCGTTGTGGCCATACTTTCTGTATCCTAAAATATCTACAAACACATCGCGATGATATTTTTGTCGATACTCAATCGCAAGTTTTATGGTGTACACCAATGCCTCCACATCGTCACCATTTACATGAAACACCGGACTCTTGGTAACCTTGGCTACATCGGTACAATAGGTACTACTGCGTGCATCAAGGTAGTTGGTTGTAAATCCTATTTGGTTGTTAACCACAAGGTGTATAGTGCCACCGGTGCGGTATCCATCGAGCATACTCATTTGTGTAACCTCGTACACAATGCCTTGCCCGGCAATTGCGGCATCGCCATGAATTAAAATTGCAGCAATATCATTTTCGTTTCCGTTTTGGTTATCGATTTTCGATCTTACTATTCCTTGCACCACAGGGCCCACTGCCTCGAGGTGCGATGGATTGGGGGCTAAACTTAAATGTACGTGATGCCCTTTTGTTGTGGTAATATCTGTTGAATAGCCCAGGTGATATTTTACATCGCCATCGAAACCGGTAATGTCAAATTCTTTACCTTCAAATTCTGTAAATATTTGCTCACGGGTTCTTTGCATTATGTTGCTCAACACATTCAAGCGGCCACGATGCGCCATGCCAATACAATATTCTTTCAAGCCTAAATCGGCACCGTAATCAATCACCACATCCAATGCAGGAATGAGGGTTTCGCAGCCTTCGAGCGAAAAACGTTTTTGCCCTACAAACTTGCTGTGCAAAAAACTTTCGAAGGCAACGGCTTCGTTCAGCTTTTGAAATATTCTCCGCTTTACATCAATGGGAAATAATTCTTCGTTGCGGCATTTTTCCATGCGTTCCTCAAACCAATGCACCACATCGGGATTGGGAATATATTTAAATTCCACACCTATCGAGCGGCAATAGGTATCTTCGAGGTGCTTTGCAATTTTGCGTAGTGTGGCAGGGCCAATTCCTATTTCATCACCGGCAATAAATGTTTGGTCGAGGTCGGCTTCGTTCAATCCAAAATTTTCGATAGCAAGTGTAGGCTCGTACTTCCTGCGCTCGCGTACCGGGTTGGTATGTGTAAATAAATGCCCACGCATACGGTAACCGTTAATAAGATTGATAACCTTAAATTCCTTTTGCAACATCGATGTGCTTTCCTTATCGAGTGCAGTGGCAGTGCTACCACTTTGCAATGCGGGAATTTGTATTGTTGCCATATCGGTTTGTGCAAACTCGAACCCTTCGAAAAATTTGCGCCACCCCATATCCAACAATTCCGGATTGGTAATAAATGTTTTGTAAAGCGACTCTATAGCCTGCAACTCTCCGTTGCCTAAATATGTTTTAGTATCCAACATGCCCCTATTCTTATTTTGTGCGCGAATTTACAATCTTTTTTGGTGGTGTGCCAAAGTTCTTATTATTCATAGTTCCACTTCTTATTGATCTTGCAATATTGTTTAACAATTCCGCTTTATTTTTACAAGGCTCATATAGATTTCAAGCAGTATTTTTTAGAAGAAAAGTAAGTTAGGCAATTCATTAAAAAAGTGATAAAAAAGTTTTCAAAAATTATTTTTTTTATAAATAACAATAGAAAAGATTTGTATTAGAGTGAAAAGAACAAACAAAGACCATTTGAAAACGAAAAAAAACCTGACAAGCATTTATCACTTATCAGGCTTTTGTAAATTTAATTATGTATTTTTTCTACAAATTATTTATGCCATTAAATTTTAGTCCTTCACAATTTTCACTGTTTCGGTGCCGCTTTGTGAACTTATGGTGGCAATGTAAATGCCGGCAGCAAGATTTTTCAAATCGATATTTTGTGTCGATGTAATGTTGTTTTGCTGTAAAATTATTTTTCCATTAGCATCGGTTATGGTGAGGTTTGCCTGCTCATTTATATTTTTCGAAAATGCAAAAACTATATTGCCAACCGATGGATTTGGCGATGCATGTATTACAAAAACTTTTTCGGCAGTGGTAATTATATCAAGTGGAATTTCGATAGTATCGGCTGTCATGTTGGTAATAATTGCCGGGTTAAAATCGAAATAAATGCCGGCAGTATTATTTATTACAGTTAATGGTGCAAGGCCTAGTTTGGTTTTTACTTTGTACGCAACATAACCATTGCTTCCGGCCATATCGGTGCCGCTATCGGGCAATTGAATATTGTAAAAAGTAAACGTTGCAATGCCATTTCCTTCCATAGCAAAATTTACATTGTGCGATGCACCAGTTAGTTTGAACGATAATAAATCAAGATTTGAATCGAGCGTATCTTTTACCACTACATTGTCGGCAGCAGCATTTCCGGTATTTTGAAAATGAATGGTGTAGTCAATTTCGGTTCCGGCTTTTATCATTCCCGATGGCTCGGCAAGTTTATCGTTGGGATCCCACGAGTTGGTAATTAACTGATGTAAATTTATAATGTTGTTTGTAGGAATGGTATCATTCAATGGAGCTATGCTCAATTTAGAATCAAGATAATTGCCTAATACCGCTTGGCCCGAAGGCAACAAGTGCAACATGATACTGCCACTTTGGTTTGGCATTAAATTACTATACGCCCATTTTATAGTTTGTCCGTTTACAGAAGTAGGTGCTGGTATGGCACTAATAAATGAATAGAGCGAATCCATTTCGAACGTAATGGTATCGCTTTCTGTTACTGTGCCATTATTTACATACCATATTGGCATTGGTTCTGGTTGCAACGGTTTGGCGCCCCAGTTAGGGCAATGTATTTCTACCTCATGTATATTTGGAATCATTTGAAACCAAAATTCAATCCGCTGCATGCTTGTGTTGATGGCTGACAAGTTATTACATTTGGAATATTTGTTTGGTTCCAATAAGTAATTGGTGCTACGGTGAGCGAGTATGTAATGGTAGAATCAACAAAGAAAAAAGAATAACTTCCTGTGGCATTGGTAGATACATAATAGTTACCGGGAGTAATATTTACTAATTGATTTTTTATTCCCGCCTCGGCTGAGTCGAGTGTGCCATTGCCGTTGGTATCGTCAAAAACTTTACCTGTTATAAAACCAAAATTAGCGGTGCCTTTATTGATGCACGAGCCAAAATTAAATGCAAAACCCGATGGCATATTGCACGAAAAACTTACAGGAAAATAAGTAGTAATTGTTGGATAAGGATAAGCACTTGCCCAATTGCAAGAGGTATCGCCAAGCACAACAAAATCGAGATTAGTAGTGCCACGCAAACCAATTTGTGTTTGAAGTGGGTTTTGAACCAATGTGTTTGCACCGTAAACAAAGCTGATACAATTTGACGATTCGTATAACCGAATTTGAAAATTAATATCGCCCTGCCCTGCAAAGTACGAGTAGTGCAACCACTGAATATAACACACTCTGTTAGGTGCTGTTCCTACGGTTAAATATTGCAGACTTGCATTGCTGCTTTTGTTTTGTAAGTCGGCAGCAAATGGAGCAACTAAATTATTTTGCGAGCCATTCATAATATTTATAAACGTACTTGTACCGGTGCTGTCGAGCTCAATGTAACCATTGGTATTTATCGACATTTTATCGTGCAGGGTGCCGCCCAAATAAAAATCGAAACCTATGGGAATGTTTTGATAAACAACATCATCGGCATACAAAGCATCTACTGTTGTACCTGTTATTTCATAAAATGAATCGAGCGATGCAGTGAATGGCAAGGCAGCAACTTGTGCCTGCGATTTAAAACCGATGGCAGCTAAAGTAATGATGGCAGCTACCATGTTAAGTACTTTTTGTTTTATAAGATTTTGAATAAGAGTTTTAGTTTTAAGGAGTGCTAATGTGTATAAAATATTTAGATACGGCAAGTTTTTTTTAGGGTGTAATGCTTCATGAAAAACATTTAAAGACATAGTAAAGAAAATGGAATCTTGTATAAAACATTTTATAAATCAACTCGTCATTTATTGAAATATGTGTAAAATATTTTCTCTACATTTGATAAAAAAATGGAATTTAAACTTCGCCCTTTTGAAATTAACGATTTGCAAAGCCTGGTAAAATATGCCAACAATGCAAAGATTGCACAATTTATGACCAATCAATTTCCGCATCCTTACACCGAGGAAACAGGAAAAGCATTTATAGAATTTTGTATGAGTCACAATCCTACTCGCATATTTACTTTCGAAATAAATGGCAAAGCTTCGGGCGGAATAGGCATACATCCACAAGCCGATATTATGTGCAAAAATGCCGAACTCGGTTATTGGCTTGCCGAACCTTTTTGGAATCTTGGCATTGTTTCAAAAGCGGTGATTCAAGCATTGGATTATGGTTTCAAAACATTTGATATTAATAGAATTTATGCCCGCCCGTTTTCGAATAATTTAGCATCGCAAAAAGTATTAGAAAAATGTGGATTTAAGCTCGAAGCCCGCATCGAAAAAAATATTTTTAAAAATGGTGAATACCTTGACGAGTTGATTTATGCTGTGCGTAGAGGGTGATTTTTAGTTCCTCTCGTTAATGTGCCATATCTAGTTTCTAAATGTTGAACAATTAATTCTAATGTAAACATTTTTGGCTATCATTTTATTAAGGTGTCAGTTTTAATTATAAGATTAAAAAATATTTAGTAGTGTTTAAATAAAATTTACTTTTTGCAATGTAAATAAATGCTAAAAATGATACCATTGCTGAGTTTACAAATTATTATTGACCGTAGCTAAATTGCTATTTAAAAAAAATGCCAAAACTTTGTTGGTATTTCCCTTCAATCCAAACAATTAAAAAAAGAAGATTTAAATCTGCTTACCTGGTGCACAGCTAACGAAATAATGACCGATTATTTTGTCCTCGAAAAAAGTATCGATGGAATTAATTTTACTCCAATTGCAAACATTGATGCCGTAGGCTTTTCTTTACAGCTGACAAACTACTCTTACAAAGATTTTGAAAAATCATCAACAGTTAACTACTATCGTTTACAACAATTTTATGTGGATGGCAACAGTGACTTTTCAAATGTAATAGTTATAGCAGACAATAATACAAGCAATCAGGAGCAAATTTATCCTAATCCCACGAAGGGTGTATTCAATATAATTTATGCACATAACCCGAGTTCGACTTTTAGTGTCAGAATAACGGATAGCAAAGGTAAAACTGTATTTCAACGCAATGATATACAAGACCAATATGTAAATTGCAGTTTACTCAACTTTGCTCCGGGTATATATACTATCACTGTATACGATGATACAATATCATCATCTCAAACCATTCTTCTTAAAAAATAGTACCCTTATATCATCCCCCCCCAAAAAAATTGTTAATAGAAATATTGGCAATGGGATTATAATCATTTATAAAAATTACACCTTTGGCAACTTCTAATTCTAACGATTTATGAAAATTGCTATAATGGGTACTCGCGGTATTCCAAACAACTATGGAGGTTTGGAGCAGTTTGCCGAACGCGTATCAGAATTGCTTGTAAAAAAAGGCCATGAAGTGATTGTATATAATGCATCGCATCACCCTTATGATAAAAGCGAATTTCACGGAGTGAAAATAATAAAGAAGTATAATCCCGAAAAAAAGATTGGTTCGGGAGGAAATTTTATTTATGATTTGTTAAGCTACTATGATGCATCGAAAAGGAAATGCGATGCAATACTTGTTTGCGGATACACCACAATGGCCTTTGCTTATTTGCTGGTTAAACCAAAATCGAAAGTGGTTACAAACATTGATGGCATGGAGTGGTGGCGAAGCAAGCACAATAATATTGTGAAAAAATTTACCCACTGGACCGAAAAACTTGCCATCAAAAGCAGTGATGCTATTATATCGGACAATATAGGAATACAAGATTATGTGATGGAGGATTACAAAAAGCATTCTTACTTTATCGCCTATGCTGCCGATTTATTCGACAACAATAATCCTGCAATTTTAAAAGAATGGAATTTGACTCCTTATGATTACAATGCAATGATTTGCCGTTTGGAGCCTGAAAATAACATTGAAATAATACTTGATGGGGTTGCCATGTCAAAGTCAACAATGAAAACATATGTATGTGCTTCATACGAGCATAAATATGGTTATTACTTGAAAGATAAATATAAAGATTGCGATAAAATCATTTTTAAGGGATGGGTAGCAAAACAGGAAATACTGCATCAGCTGCGCAACTATTCCAATTTGTACTTTCATGGCCATTCGGTAGGCGGAACCAATCCTTCGCTGTTAGAGGCGATGGCGGGCAAAGCATTTATTGCGGCCCACGATAATGTTTTTAACCGCCATGTTACTGGCGATGATGCTTTATATTTTAAAACCCCGGCCGATGTTGCACACATGATTGACAATTATGACGGTGTAAAGCAAAGTCGCGAAAGGTTTACACATAATAATTTAGAAAAAATAAAACACATATATAACTGGCAAAATATTGCCGACCAATATGAAGCGATGTTCAAGGAAGTGACAGGAAAAAATTAAACTTTTTTAAAAAATTAGTTTGAATAAAGATTTTTGTATTTTCGTTGCCCGAAAGCAGGCCTACCTCCTGTAATTTAGTGAATTTTAAACTGTAAATCATTTATTATCAATAATTTATGTCAGAAACTTTGACAATCGAAAAATCAAAGCGCTCACCTTGGGGAGGCGGCATTTCGCCATTTAATGTGAGTTGGGGGAAAATGTATATGTGGTTTTTTCTCGTATCCGATGCATTCACTTTCTCCTCTTTATTAATTGCATATGGCACTTTGCGCCATAGATTTACAGAGATATGGCCGCTTGCAAGTGAGGTGTTTACTCACTTCCCATTCGTTCATGGTCATGTACAACTGGCATACGTAGCCTTAATGACTTTTATCCTCATCATGAGCTCTGTAACCATGGTATTGGCTGTAGATGCCGGACACAGACGCGATAATAAAAGTGTAGCCGTTTGGATGGCACTTACAATTGTTGGAGGTTTCATGTTCCTTGGCTCACAGGCATGGGAATGGTATCATTTTATTGAAGGCAGCGAGCAGGGTTCTTATGTATTAGCCGATGGCCGTTTTGCACGCACCGATGATTATGAACCAGGAACTATTTTCTTTCGCGGTGGCGAAAAGGTTGAAGGTGCAGAAGCCAAAGCATTGATTGCTTCGGCAACAAAGCATACCATAGGTGCTAACCTTGTTGAAAATGAATATGGCCCAACGCCATTATTTGCCAATTTCTTTTTCTTCATTACCGGTTTTCACGGTTTTCACGTTTTCAGTGGAGTAATGATTAATCTTATCATATTTTTTAATGTGATAGATGGCATTTACAAAAAACGTGGCCATTATGAACAAGTAGAGAAAGCTGGATTGTACTGGCACTTTGTAGATTTAGTTTGGGTATTTGTATTTACATTCTTCTATTTGGTATAATTCATCTTTCATTTCACAACAATTCAATATTAATCTTAAAAATCAAAATAAATATGTCGGGCGAACAACACGGAGGTTACACAACAGGCGATATACATAATCAATTTGTCGAAGAACATTATGATCCACAAAATGTTAAAACTATTTGGCGTACATTTTGGATCTTACTGGCACTCACTATTTTGGAGGTTGGTATAGCATTAACTTCATTATCAAAAGTTATGTTGATGTATACTTTCATCATATTAACTGTAGTAAAAGCGTATTTCATTATTGCTTATTTTATGCATTTAAAGCATGAGAAAAAGGCACTTCAGTATGTAATTATTCTTCCATTTCTGTTAATAGGTTATTTAATTTTTATTTCAATTACCGAAGGCGTTTATATTCACGGTATGGATCACGGTTTTTTTAATACAAAATAATCTTTCTAAAACATAGTAAAGCACGAATACAGTTAAATGTGTTCGTGCTTTTTTTGTTTCTGCATTATTCATAAGCAAATAGGGAATACAAAGGCTTTTATTTTAATTGATAAAAGGTGCAATAAAAAACCAAACAACCCCGCAAATAAGACTTAATGCTATCCATTTGATAACATTCATTTTTAGTTTTTGAAATACTAAAATCGATACCAACAGCCATAGCAATGTGAAAATTGCTTGTGCCGAAAAATGAATTGATTTGAGATTCCATAAATTGAGAATAAGGGACAAGCATAAATTTGCCAAAACGCCTACCACCAAAGCATTTACAAACTTCAATGTGTTTTTTACCAGAGGGTTGTCTTTTGTTTTTTCTATAACCGGACCGCCTGCCAACACCATAAAAAACGAAGGAACAAAAGTGTAAAATGAGGTAAGCAATGCAGCAATAATACCAGCAAATATATTTTGATGGAAGGCATTATACCCCGCCATATATCCTACAAATTGCAGAACAATAATAAGCGGCCCCGGTGTGGTTTCGCCCAATGCAAGCCCATCCATCATTTGGGCATGTGTGAGCCAATTATATTTTTCTACTGCTACCTGACCCACATAAGGTAAAACGGCATAAGCCCCACCAAAAGTTACAAATGCAGCTTTGGTGAAAAATCCTGAAAGAGTATACCAAAACGATTGATGCGATGAGAAAAAGTATATGACGCCAATGGGCAAAAAACAAATAAATATAAACCCACTACTGATTTTTGCAATATGCTGCCACACATTTTTCCATTCGTAGTGGAATGCGCTGTGCTGATGAATAAAATATTCCGATTCGGTGGTATCTGATTTCGCATTTTTTGTATCGGACATTTGTTTGCGATTTTGCCAACTGTATAATGCACCTAAAACTAATGTTACAATAACAAGAAGTGCAAAATCTATTTTGAAAAAGTAGATCAACACAAATGAAATTATTGTTATAGCTATATAAGTTGCTGAAGTCAATGATTTTTTGCCAATTTTTATTAATGCCCCTATAACCATGGCCACTACTGCAGGTTTTACAAATAGCAACATAGAAGCTACCAAAGGCAAATGACCATACTGACAATAAAGAAAGCTTAATACAAGCAATAAAATTATGGAAGGGATAATAAAAAGCAAACCCGCAATAATGGCCATCCAGGTTCCAAATAATAACCATGCAGTATAAATTACAAGTTGCAATGCTTCGGGGCCGGGTAGCAGCATGCAATAGTTAAGTGCATGCAAATAACGCGAAGGCGAAATCCATTTTTTGTTTTCTACAAGATATTCGTGTACAATAGCTATTTGCCCGGCAGGCCCGCCAAAACTTATGAACCCAAGCTTCAGCCAAAAAAGTAAAGCATCTTTTGTTGAGGGTTTTGCACGAATTTCTTTTTCCATAGATTAATCCTAATTTTCAAAAATAGGTAAAAGAAAGTTCATATATAATTTTGAGTGGTAATGTTTACGCAAAAAAAAATCCGAAACATCGTTCCGGATTTTTTGTTATTCGTAATAATTTTAATGGACAATGCTTATTCTTTTGGTAATTGCATTTGTGCCGTCATTTATTTTAAGCATATAAATACCTGCGGGAATGTTTTGTGTGTTGATTGATAACTCATCTTCTGAAACATTGAAATTAAATTCTGCAGTTTTCATCCCGGTCAAGCTGAATAATTGCGCCATTATTTTTTCACTGTTAATTTTTCCTGAAACTTCAAACTGCAACAAGTCGTTTGCCGGATTTGGATACGCATCTATAGTTATGTTTTCTGCAACAGTATTGTTACCAATACGTGCCGGACCGGTTGTAAATTGTTTCCACACTGACCATGGACCTAAATTGCCATTACAATTTGCGCGCACTTTTACTTTATAATTTGTAGCAGGAGCCAGCACCGATACAGTTAGCATGTTGGTAATGGGGTTGCGCACAAAAGCAAACGGAACAGGATTGTTTTGGCCATTTTCGATTCGCACCCGGTATGACGATACACCAGGCACAGCATTCCAGTTTATGGTTGTGGTATGGTTCACGTTATTAATAGTTGTTACTCCTGTAATTTGAAGAGGATTGCATGCTGCACCATTTGCAGTAAAGAAAAAGTATCCCGACCACGCGCTATTGTTTCCACCGCAATTAGTGCGTACTTTAAATTTATAATTCGAACCCGGTGTAAGATTCATTGCCATAAAACTATTTGTGGCACTGTTAAATTCAACATCAAGAAACACATTGTTGCCGGGTGCATTTTGAATGTTTACTCTATAAGAAGTTGCACTGCCCACGGCATTCCAAGTGAGTAACATGTTGGGGCCATTAATTGTTGCACCTAAGTTAGAAGGCGTTTGACATTGTGCATTCACAGCATATTGTCCAAAGACAAGTGCTATGAGCATTACTAATTTTGAAAGTGATTTTTTTAACATAACATTTAATTTTTAAAATTATTAATAAGAGAATTATGCACCAAATAAATTGAGCATTTGTTTAGGTTAAAAATTAAAAATGCTCAAGCGGAAGATTTGACATCTGAGAGCCAAAAAAAAAGCTCTGAAATTTTTTCAGAGCCTGTATAATAATTTATCAGTATACGTATAAAGCTACCGTTACATACCCAGTATCCAGGCAAACATTAACGGTGCTACAATAGAAGCATCACTTTCAACTATAAATTTCGGTGTGTCGATTCCAAGTTTACCCCAGGTGATTTTTTCGTTGGGTACTGCACCACTGTACGAACCAAACGATGTGGTAGAATCACTTATCTGACAAAAGTAACTCCAAAAAGGAACATCGTGCCACTCCAAATCCTGATACATCATAGGCACAACACATATAGGAAAATCGCCTGCAATACCTCCGCCAATTTGAAAAAATCCTACTCCTTTGCCACCACTGTTTTTACGATACCAATCGCTCAACCATACCATGTACTCTATTCCACTTTTCATAGTAGAAGCTTTCAATTCATTTTTTATAACATAAGAAGCAAATATATTTCCCATTGTACTATCTTCCCAACCGGGAACTACAATGGGTAAATTCTTTTGTGCGGCAGCAAGCATCCACGAATTTTTCGGATCTATTTCATAGTATTGCTCCAACTCGCCACTCAGCAATATTTTGTACATATACTCATGAGGCAAATAACGTTCGCCTTTGTCTTCGGCAGCTTTCCACACACCATAAATATGTTTTTGTAATCTGCGAAATGCCTCTTCTTCGGGTATGCAGGTGTCGGTAACACGGTTGTAATGATTTTCGAGCAAATCCCATTCATCCTGAGGAGTAAGATCACGATAATTTGGAACACGCTTATAATGCTTGTGTGCTACAAGATTCATCAGGTCTTCTTCGAGGTTTGCACCCGTGCACGAAATGATAGAAACTTTATCTTGCCTTATCATTTCAGCAAGCGATATTCCCAACTCTGCCGTACTCATTGCACCGGCAAGTGTTATCATCATTTTTCCGCCATCGTTCATATGTGTAACGTATGCTTTTGATGCATCCATCATAGCGGCAGAATTAAAATGGAGATAATTTTTCTCCATAAATTGAGATATAGGTCCCATATTATATTGAATTAATTTTATAAAGAATTAAAAAATTGATATTGAAATCGAACAAAAAAGTTTATGCCTTTTTGAGTTTAATGATGTGCAACCAACTCAGCATTTTAAGCACAGGATAAGTTAAATCAAATTCCCACCATTTTTGTGCGAAGTTGGCCGACATTGGATGTTCATGATGATTGTTTTGAAACAGCTCGCCCATCAATATTATTCCAAATGGCTCAGTATTGCGGCTATCATCTTTGCTATTATAATTACGGTAACCATATTTATGGCCCATCCAATTTACGGCAGCGCCTTGCACAGGCCCCATTAGGTAATGTATTGGCAACAACAACAACCAAAATACAGAGGCATCTTTTACAAAAATAAAATACAAATAGAACAAAGTATAAATGGCTCCCCACGCAAGGCGCACCCATCGACTATCGCCAAATTTATCCATTTTGTCCCAAACAGGAAGGTCGCCCGAAAATTGCGACTCGGGAGTTCTTTCGCCTGAAACAAAATCGAAGTATATTTTTTTTGTATGCCACATCATACCAAATACATCTTTAAAAAAATGTGGCGAATGAGGATCTTTTTCGGTATCGCTATATTCGTGATGCATACGGTGCATAACTGCATACGCACGTGGTATTAAAAATGATGAACCCTGAAAAAACCATGTAAGAAAATAAAACACCTTTTCGGTTCGGGGACCCATAGTGTACATTTTATGTGATGCATAGCGGTGCAAAAATGCAGTATGAAAAAATAACGATAAAAACCAATGAGCAAGGAAGAAAACAATAATCGGCCAAAACATATTTTTGAGATTTAAAATTAGTCGGCAAAGAACATCAAAAAACAGGTGAAATCCTATGTTACTTTTATTAATCTATACCTTTATTTATAACTGTAATACTATTCGATTTTGCAATAAAAACCTGTAAAAAATTATTTGCAATTTGTTAGTAAATATTCTGTTATTTTTATTTAAAAAATATTGTGAAATAGCTGAAAATACAGTACTTTTGAAACAAATGAAAAAACCCCGAAATTTATTTATCAATTTAAATTAATATTCAAAAATTATAATGGAAGTGAACGACACCGTGGAAGAAAAAAAACCACAAAATCAAAGTTATGATGCCGACAGTATTCAGGTATTGGAAGGTCTCGAAGCAGTGCGGAAGCGACCTGCAATGTATATTGGTGATATTGGCATAAAAGGTCTGCATCATTTGGTATACGAAGTAGTGGATAACTCCATAGATGAGGCCATGGCAGGGCATTGCAAAAACATCAATGTATTTATTAATGAAAACAATTCTATTACTGTAATAGATGATGGCCGCGGTATTCCAACGGATATGCATGCCAAAGAAAAGAAAAGCGCACTCGAAGTAGTAATGACAGTATTGCATGCCGGAGGAAAATTCGACAAAGACTCATATAAAGTATCAGGTGGATTGCATGGTGTAGGTGTATCTTGCGTAAATGCTTTATCGAGCCACTTAAAAGTTGAAGTGTATCGCAATGGCAAAAAATATGTACAGGAATACTCATGTGGTAAGCCTTTATATAGTGTAAAAGAAGAAGGAGAAACAACATCACGAGGCACTACTGTTACTTTTTTGCCCGATAGTTCGATTTTTATTACCGATGTTTATCAATATGATACCATTGCTGCCCGTATGCGCGAATTATCATACTTGAACAAAGGCATTCGAATTACGCTAACCGATAAGCGAGAGAAAGATGAAAATGGAAACCATGCTACCGAAGAATTTTATAGCACAAGAGGTTTAATAGAGTTTGTCGAATTTTTGGATGCTACGCGCGAAAAGTTAACAGAAGCTCCTATTTATATCGAAAACCTGAAAGGAATTATTCCTGTTGAAGTTGCCTTGCAATACAATACATCGTTTAACGAGAATTTGCATTCATATGTAAACAATATAAACACCCACGAAGGCGGCACCCACCTTGCAGGATTTCGCAGAGCACTTACACGCACATTAAAAGCGTATGCCGACAAATCGGGATTGCTCGATAAATTGAAAATAGAAATTACGGGCGATGATTTTCGCGAAGGACTTACAGCAGTTATTTCTGTAAAAGTGCAAGAGCCACAATTTGAAGGGCAAACAAAAACCAAACTTGGTAACAACGAGGCCATAGGTGCGGTGGATACTGCAGTTGGCGATGCTTTGAAAGATTATTTGGAAGAACATCCACGCGATGCAAAAAATATTGTGAGCAAAGTTGTACTTGCAGCACAGGCACGATACGCGGCAAAAAAGGCGCGCGAAATGGTGCAGCGTAAAAATATTCTTACCGGTGGCGGATTGCCCGGCAAGCTTAGCGATTGTAGTGATAGTGACCCTATGCGTTGCGAAATATTTTTAGTAGAGGGCGATAGTGCCGGTGGTACTGCCAAACAAGGGCGTAATAGAAGTTATCAAGCCATTATGCCATTGCGGGGTAAAATTCTCAATGTGGAAAAGGCCATGCAACATAAAATTTTCGATAACGAAGAAATACGAAACATCTTTACTGCACTGGGCGTAAGCATTGGTACCGCTGATGATGCCAAAGAACTTAACCTCGACAAATTGCGTTACCATAAAGTTGTAATCATGACCGATGCCGATGTTGACGGTAGTCACATCAGTACTTTGATACTTACTTTCTTTTTCCGGTATATGAAAGAACTTATCGAAAACGGATACGTTTACATTGCATCGCCACCACTATACCTGGTAAAAAAGGGAAAAGAAGAACGCTATTGCTGGAACGAAGTGCAACGTAAGCAGGCGGTACTCGAAATAGGTGGCGAAGGAAAAGAAAGTACTGTAGGTGTGCAGCGATACAAAGGTTTGGGAGAAATGAATGCCGAACAATTGTGGATGACAACCATGAATCCTGAATTGCGCACATTGAAACAAGTAACTATTGATAGTGCTGCCGAAGCCGACCGAATTTTCAGCATGCTTATGGGCGATGAAGTACCGCCACGCAGAGAGTTTATTGAAAAGAATGCTAAGTATGCAAACATAGATGCATAATTAAATTAGATAAAATATTTTGAAAAGGCATATTCATTTGAGTATGCCTTTTTTATTTTTACATCATGCCAAATATTAATTTAGAAACCAAAATTGCAGCACCTATAAACATATGTTTTGATTGTGCACGTAATATTGATTTGCATCAGCAATCAGTGGTGCATACAAAAGAAATTGCAATTGCCGGTCGAACTTCTGGCCTGATAGAAGAAGGTGAAACCGTTACATGGCAGGCTGTTCACTTTGGAGTGAAACAAACACTCACTGTAAAAATTGAAGCGATGGTTTATCCAACTTACTTTTGCGATGTGATGATACATGGCGCATTTAAATCGATGAGGCACGAGCATTTTTTTGTTGAACAAAACAACTTTTGTGTAATGACAGATAAATTTTCCTACACCACACCACTAGGCATTTTTGGAAAAATATTCGATAAGATTTTTCTTGAGAACTACTTGCGAAAATTTTTGTTGACACGAAATAATTTTATAAAAGCTGAAGCAGAAAAACAATTTCGACAAATTTGATAACACCGAAAATATACTTCATTAAATGCAAAGTTTTTTTGAAGTATTACGTGAGAATACTTTTTGCTACAATAAAATATTTCTTTATGCACTGAACCTTACTTTTATATTTTTGTGCAATGATAAAATTCAACATTAATCAAGATATATCTCAAGCCGAAACGATGCCGGCAAATTTTTACACTGACGAAAATGTTTTTTCACAAACGAAAGAAAAAATATTTTCCTCATCGTGGCAATTGGTTGAGTGCGGTGCCGGAGTATTTAGCGAAGATGAGGCTTACCCTTTTATGTTGCTTCCCGGTTTTATGAACGAGCCATTAGTGCTCATCAATAACAATGACAACCAACTGAAATGCATGAGCAATGTATGCACACACCGTGGAAATATTCTGATAGAACAGCCTGGAAAAAGTAAAAGCATAGTGTGCGCCTACCATGGCCGCAAATTCAATAATAGCGGACGTTTTGTGAGTATGCCCGAATTTGAAGAGGTGCAAAATTTCCCCCGCGCATGTGATCACCTGCATCAGGTAAAGTTGCAATCGTGGAATCAATTTCATTTTGTGGGATTAAATTGTAACCATGATTTAAAATCGTTTTTTACTCAATTGGAAATGCGTTTGGGTTTTATGAATGTTTCGCAATTTCGATACGCACCTGAGCTCAATCGTGAATATCTGGTACATGCAAACTGGGCCTTATATTGCGATAATTACCTCGAAGGATTTCATGTTCCTTTTGTACATCAAGGATTGAATAAGGTGCTCGACTATAAAAATTACACCACCGAAATTTTTGATAACTTTAATTTGCAAATTGGCATTGCTGACAACGATGCGGATTGTTTTCACTTTCCTGAAAGTCATATCGATAAGGGAAAAAAAATTGCTGCTTATTATTATTGGTTGTTTCCAAACACAATGTTCAATTTTTACCCCTGGGGTTTAAGTGTAAATATTGTAAAACCTTTATCGGTGAACAAATGCAAAGTGTCGTTTATAACCTACGTTTACGATGAAACACAAATGCAAACAGGCGCAGGTGCCAATCTCGATAAAGTAGAGCGCGAAGACGAGGCTGTAGTAGAAGCAGTGCAACGTGGTATGCAATCACGTTTCTATAATACTGGAAGGTATTCACCCACCCGCGAAAAAGGTGTACATCATTTTCATTCTCTTATTGCAAAAAGTTTTTGAAATGGATATTTTTGGTTTAACCGAGGGTATTTATAAAATTTCACAACATTGAAAATCCACTATTTGAAAGTGGATTTTCAAGGTTGGTTACTTAATTAAATGCAATTTAATAAATGACTTTAAATCAGTAAACATAACCCCTTCACGGGTTTTGTATGGATGTGATGTATTGCATATCACAAATGCATTTTTTGCATTTTAGATCTGCGAGCGATTGATAAAACCCTTTCGACACAGAAGGTGTTTTTCCTAATTTAATTTCTATACAATATTTTATTATGTGGCCTTGCGCCAGCACCACATCACACTCGGCACCTGTGTGAGTGCGATAGAAATATGCTGTAAGATGACCCGGCATATTGTATATCAATTGGCTTACTACATAAGCCTCCCACGATGCCCCCGAAAAGGGATGGCCGGCCAATTCTTTATTGCTTGTAATGTGCAAAAGGCGGTGCAGCATACCCGAATCGAGGATATACAATTTAGGTGCCTTTACTAAGCGTTTATTAATATTTACATAAAATGGTGGCAGCCTGTGAATGATAAATGCACCTTCAAGAAAATCAAAATAGCGCTTTACAGTAGTAGCACCTACCGAAAGAGAACGCGAAATATCCTCCAAATTAATAATTTGACTTTGCCAATGCCCCATCATTTGCCACATTTTTTTCATCAGTATCGGTGAAAATTGCACATCAAATAAATTTGGCAAGTCGCGCTCTATGTAATTGGTAATAAAGTTGCCAAGCCAATCGAAGGCGAAATCATTTGACTTTGCTGTAAGGGCTACCGGAAATCCCCCACGCAACCAATGCTGATGGATGCTGATTTTTTCCGGCAATTCCATAACGTTTATGGGATATAGGTGGAGATATGAAATACGACCGGCTAAACTTTCGGTCGCACCTTTAAGCAAATCGGGCGATGCCGAACCAGTGATGAGATATCGAGCAGGCTTGCGGTTTTCATCTATCAATGGCCGCAACAAAACCAATAGCGATGGCATGCGTTGAATCTCGTCAAGCACTACAGTGCTTTTTACATATTGCGATAAGAAATCTTCGGCATCGCGGTTAAGTTTATTATAATCGGAATCTTTTTCAAGGTCGAGGAAAAGCACTTCGCCCTTCAGCGATTTAGAAACCTGTTTTACCAAGGTGGTTTTACCAACCTGCCGTGGGCCTAATATAGCCACAGCAGGGAAACGTTTGAGCGCTTTGGCTACTGTCGAATATATATTTCTAGTAATCATTGCGCAAATATATATTATTTTGCCAACATTGAAAATCCACTATTTGAAAGTGGATTTTCAAGGTTGTGATTTTTAATTATTGACGCAGTGTTTTGAACCAACCTGCATATTGAAACAAAAAGAGCCATCCTTTAAGATGGCTTTTTTTGGAAAATAAATTATTCTCTTATTTTATTACCGTAATTTTCTTTACCCAATTTCCTTGAGTTGTTTGCAATTTTATAAAGTATAGCCTTTGTTGTTGCGCTGTCATATCTATTGGTTCATGTATCTGTTTTTTAGTTTTGCTGATAATTAGATTCTGCTTTTTTACAATTTCAATCTTCAAGAATGAAGTTTCCATTCTTTTCAATATAAAACGCTAATTCTTGCTCAAGTCTTCCGGCAATAAATATTCCTTATGCGGTATTTTCTCTAATGCCTATTTGAGTATAGTTATTTATCACTTTCATGTCTGTGGAAATTACATTGCCATTGAGATCAAATAATTTTATTTCCTTAATTTCATTTTTCGATTGTTGGCTCAATATCAAAAAAATTCCGCTTCACTAACATTGCAATTTGTTTGCATTTATTTCTTGAACTGCATTTGTAACTGTGCAAGGCTAAGACAGTTGATAAGTTATATTCCAAATATTGTCGGTTATAGATGCAATGGCAGAATCGGGAATTATTGAAGTGTTTGAAAAAACCTGATATGCTAAACTTTGACCCTGAATATTTGCAAAGTAAATGAACATGCCGCTGGCTATAACCGTATTTGTGGTTTTATCTATCACATCAATTGTTGGATAGTTTACATATTCTGTATTGTTATTTTTTATGGCGACAATAAATCCCTGTGTTACATTGGTATCTATTATTATCGATTCTACACAAAACGAATCGCAATCCATTCCTGTTTGTGCTCGAACCGAAAAGCTAAGTATTATAAGATGGAAGACGATGACGGAAAATAATTTTGTTGTTTTCATCTTTGTACATATTCCTTTCATTTATATTTCTTTTTTTAATTGTTTTACCATCTTCATTACCCTGTACAAAAAAATGTTTGTTGACTTAACAGTTAGTTATATATGTTAACTTCTTTATGCCATTGCATGTTATTCCAAAACTAACTTTATAGCTCTCGATTCTTCTTCTGCATGCAAATGTAGAATGTACACTCCTTTTGTGTTTTCGGTTAAATCAATTTCAAACTCGTTAAACCCTTTTTTTGCCGCAACAATTTTGTGAAAAATAATTCGCCCTGATATATCGCATACCTCACAAATAATTGTAGCATTATTATTGAATTCGCAATTAATGGTAAACAAACCATTACCAGGATTTGGATTTGCAGAGATTGATGATTCAATATTTGGAGTCACGCCCATTCGTGCAGCAACTATACTAACAGCACCATTGCGTGCACATTTTTTGTTGTCTTTTACTGTTACTACATAATTGCCGGGCGATAACCCGGTTGCCGTTTGAGTTGTTTGTGCCGGAAAGGTATTCCACGTGTATCTGTATGGAGTAAATCCATTGGCGGGGATGCAAGTTGCAGTACCATTGTTAAAAAGTGGAGCAGTTGCATTGGTTTGAGTAAAGGTCATGGTAATTTGAGCTCCCTGAGTGATGCTTTGCGAATGTATTTTTGTACAACCATTGATATCTGTAACGGTGCAAGTATACGTACCGGCAATTAAGTTTGATAAATCTTCGGTTGTCTTACCATTACTCCATAAATATAAATAGGGGGCAACTCCTCCAAATGGAGATAGATTTATTGTACCCGATTTGCCTCCAAAACAACGGTTATTTACTGCTGTGGATATTGCTGAAAGAAGTGGATTTTCGGTAATGTTTATGCTATAACTTGCAACATTACATTCGTTTGAATCTTTTACCAGTATTGTATAAGCACCGGCTATGAGTCCGCTAAAAGTATTATTGCTAACAAAATTGCCTGAATCCAGAGAAAAGAGAAAGGGTGCAACACCGCTTGTAGGATTTACACTTATTATTCCGGTGGATGTAGCACCGCAAAGTATGTTTGTCTGTGTGATAACTGCGCTTACGGTATCATAATTATTTATTACAACAGCATTACTAACTGTACAACCGTTACTATCAGTTACTATAACTGTATAAGTGCCTGCGGCCAAATTAGCAATAGTTGAAGTAGAAGCTCCTGTATTCCACAAATAAGAGTAACCTGCTGTGCCACCTGCAGCAATTATGTTTGCGGTGCCACTGGTGTCCCCATTACAAAGCCCAATTGTTGCTGAAACTATAGCAGATAATGCATTGGACGGTTGCATTATTATTGCCTCACAAGATGCAGTGCAACCATTTGCATCGGTTACGGTTACAGTATACGTACCTGCGGCTAATCCACTGATATAAGAAGTTGTTATTGCATTGCTCCATAAATAATAGTAAGCCGGAGTGCCGCCAATTGCTGCAACATCAGCAGTTCCGTCACTCATCCCAAAACAACTCGCAGGCATTGCACTACAACTTGTAGTTAATGCAGATGGTGAAGTGATTATAGATTCGCATGTTGCAATGCAACCATTTGCATCGGTTACGGTTACTGTATATGTGCCTGCTTCTAATCCACTAATAGAGGAAGTAGTTGCTGCATTGTTCCACATGTAGTTGTAAACCGGTGTGCCTCCACTTACTGCAACTGCAGTTGTTCCATCATTAATTCCAAAGCAACTAACAGGCATTGCAGTGCACATTATTGTTAGTGCAGCAATTATTGATTCACATGTTGCAATGCAACCATTTGCATCGGTTACAGTTACAGTATACGTATCTGCGACTAATCCGCTGATAGCAGAAGTCGTTATTGAATTACTCCACAAGTAGTTGTAACCCGGAGTGCCGCCACTTGCTGCAACATCAGCACTTCCGTCATTAATTCCAAAGCAACTCAAAGGCATAGCACTGCAATTTGCAGTTAATGAAGATGGCGAGGTAATGATAGATTCGCATGTTGCAATGCAGCCATTTACATCGGTTACAGTTACAGTATACGTACCTGCGACTAATCCGCTGATAGCAGAAGTCGTTATTGAATTGCTCCACAAGTAGTTGTAACCCGGAGTGCCGCCACTTGCTGCAACATCAACAGTTCCGTTATTAGTCTTAAAACAACTCGCAGGCATTGCACTACAACTTGTAGATAAAGCTGATGGCGAAGTAATGATAGATTCGCATGTTGCAATGCAGCCATTTACATCGGTTACAGTTACAGTATACGTACCTGCGACTAATCCGCTGATAGCAGAAGTCGTTATTGCATTGCTCCACAAGTAGTTGTAACCCGGGGTGCCGCCACTTGCTGTAACATCAGCAGTTCCATCATTCATCCCAAAGCAACTCAAAGGCATAGCACTGCAATTTGCAGTTAATGAAGATGGCGAGGTAATGATAGATTCGCATGTTGCAATGCAACCATTTGCATCGGTTACGGTTACAGTATACGTACCTTCACCCAATCCGCTGATAGAAGAACTTGTGAATGCGTTGCTCCACATGTAAGTAAATGGAGCGGTACCCCTGGCAATTGAAAACACATTTATCCATCCATTGGTATCTCCATAACAATTAATATTCCCAACAATACAATTCAAAGAATCTATTCCTGCAGAATTTGCAATTAAACAAGTTGAAGAATTTGTGCAACTGTTCGAATCGGTAACTGTAACTGTGTAAATTCCGGGGTACATTCGAAATAGTTTGCATTGTGCCACCTGTGCTCCATTGATAATTGTAAGGTGGCGTACCTCCTTCCGCTTGTGCCGATGCGTTCGCTACACCACAAATAGAGGATGAGGTGCAGGAAATGTTTAATGGGTTTAAAATTGCAGTGCCGGTGGCAGAACATCCTGCAGCATCACTAATGGTAACCGTATACGAACCATAACTTACATTGTTCAGTGAAGTTATAGCTCCATCACTCCACAAATACGAGTAAGGTGCTATTCCGCCTGTAACATTTATTGCCGAAACATAACCAATGGTGGAACCCGAACAATCAGTTTGGGCCGATGCAACCACGAATGAATCTATACCACTTGAATTTATTACTGTAAAGGAATTGGATATATTGCATCCGGTACTATCAGTAACGGTGACAGTATACGACCCCGCAGAAAGGTTTGATATAGCAGAATTAGTGGCAGCATTGTTCCAAATATAATTGAAAGGCGATTTACCACCTTTTAAAGTAGTAGTTATAGTGCCAGTATTATTAGCGCAACTATTAATTACGTTTGCCGAAACCGTAAAACCCTCAATAATAACCGAAGCGGTTGCGCTACAACCGCTATTGTTTGTAGCGGTAACTGTATACGTTCCAGGTGAAAGCCCAGCAGCGGTTACGGTAGTTTGTCCATTGCTCCATAAGTATGTAGTAGGACTTCCGGTAATACTAATAACAGTGCTTGAACCATCATTTAGATTGCAAGTAGGTTTTAATATCGAACAAGATATCACCATACATATATCACATTTCCATTCGCCCATCCCACGTAATGCGCCATACAAAGTTTCTGAAGTGCTAGAACCTTTACTCATTAAAATCTGAAGATTTTTGCTTGGTAAATTATTAGTAATTTCCGACCAACAGGAACCCAAAGCGCCATTACCTATATTATACGTGTTGCGGTAAATATGCGGATACGATATCTTAGTTATTTCATCTTGTTTCAATAACGAAACATATATAATTCTCGAATCATTATTTACAGAAATTGATTGTACACCGCTGCTGGTTTCATCATTACCAGGAGTAGAAAAAATATTTTTTGCAACATTGAGCGAATCGCACGCAATGTTATTGTTATTTATTGGAGGTTCTGCTACAAGGTTTAAATTGCACCTGTATAAATTGTTTGCATTATCGGGGCTGTTTTGCAATCCAATAAATATTTTTTTTCCAAAATTATAATTCATCAATTCAAGTTGATTTCCAACTCTTGAGGTTAAAATTCGTGTATTCCCTGAGGTTATACTATCATTCCAGTTTCCAACACCGGCTCCTTTTTTTAATCTGTAAATACCTTTGGAATTTTCCACCTTGATAAAATAGATGTAATCATCGTTGCCAATTTTTGTAATTAATGCATTCGTTATATCAGAGTTGACGGATGCACCATTATGCACCATACTGCATAAATTCCAATTACCATTATATAAATAATAAAGGTTGTAGTTATTGCCTTTATTCAATATGCAAAAAATATTGTTTTGGCTATCGAAAATAATTTTTATTGGGTCGCCACAAAGTGTATTACCAAGTTGTGTCCATAATGGAGGAATCACATTTTTTATTCGTGACATTACATAACCTCTGCCTTGTTCGCTTGAATTACCTTCGCCAAAGCAAGCATAGAGTTTTTCCTGTCCGTTTAAGTTGGTGTCGATTTTTGATGTTATAAAAGTACAATCAGATATTGAGGGTGAAGAAGTGTCACTACATCCGTTAGATTGTGGAGAAGTAAATTTCAGGATTTCGCAAGTGCTGTTACCTTTTCTATTGATGGCCACAAAATTATTGACGCTATCACCCAAAAGCAAACCTCTGTCAAATTCGCCTGCCAACAAATTATTGCCAACTACATACATGCTTCGTACCACTGTATTGACAAGCCCTTTATTATTCCAATAATTATTGCCCGAACAACTTGAAGTTGCAAGTGTTGTATAAATTTGTTGCCATTGCGTATTTGTTGCTTGGGTAATATCTGAGTTTGATGAAATATGTAAAATACCATTTTTGCCAATAATTAATTTATTGTCGGGTGTAAGTGCAGCACTGTTAATATTTGCAGCGGGCAATGCTAAATTCCATCCCCAATCATTTGTGTTTGTAACTGACAATGTTTTCCATATCCAGTTTGTATTTATTTTTTTTTCACAATAATATATTCCACAGAATCGATTATTATTTATGTCGTGGTTCTCATTTAAAAGTAAGTAGCCTTGCAATGTATCGTTTTTAATTACAGGCAAAATTTGATTTAACGCTTTTGCAAAAATTGGCACATTTTGCCATGAATTATAATTCTGATAATTGACTGAATCCTGATCGCCAATTAAAATAGTATCACCTCTGGTATACCACGAATTTCCATCCCATTCAAAAACTCCTTGATTAGAAACAGTTATAAGAAATGCTGATCCATTTGGTATTTTTGTTATGCTTGTAACAATATACGGATCGTTGGTTCCATTGGGGTTGGAAGCCATGTGAATGTTTGCAGATAAGGTTTTGTCTGCGAGCATTTCAGCATTCACAGCATCGTTATAACTAAAATGCCATAAGCCGATTTGTGTTCCCAGTAATATGCTGTCATCGTTTGGCAAAGCAGTGCTATTGTCATCAATATGTAAGCAATAAGCATCGCCACCTTTTGGCATTCCCTTTAACCTAATTCCCTTAAGCAAATTGCGGTCAATAAAATTTTCCGACTCGTTTAGTGAGCCCCAATAAAAGTCAAGAATGTTTTTTGTTTTTGGATATTGAACAACATCGCTATTAACTCTTGTGTTGCCGGTAGTAAAATAAATGGTATGTTGATTTTGGATAGTATCGCAAATGTAAATGTCGCTCACCCACGAGTAATCAAAATCTAAAATGTGAACCATGTTACCATCCTGAGCATTCAAATCTATTCGGTGTATTCCATGATAACTTGCAACAAATAAATAATTTGATGTATAGCTGGCACGCATAGGTCTGTAAAATTTATTTGTAAACCGCATGATATCCGAATTGCTGATATACTTGTATTGATATTCAATATTATTTGTAAGAGAAACTATTGGCTCAGTTTTCCACACTCCCGCTACATCAGAACCAACATAAAGGTTAAAGCTATTTCCATTGTTATGTAAATACAACGCCCTTATTTGCCCTCCTGCACCACGCCCAAGCTGTGTCCAGTTTTGCGCACAACATGTTTTGTTTGATGACAAAAGAAGAACGATTGCTAAAACATAAAGTTTGAAAAAGTTCTGTGAGCTCATTGCTTTTAAAAAGTTGTACTTAATAATATTTCGTGCAATGTAGTGCAAGTTGACTGCCGCTTCAAATAGTTTACCTCATTTTACATTTAATTAGCAACTATATTGTAAACAAACACATTCATAGTTACAATTTCAATACAAATTGATATCTCTATTATTTACAAAAATTGAAATTTTATGCGATTGTTTTTGTAAGTGGTTGTGTCATAAAAATTATTACGTTTGTTGAAATTAATCAAACAATTAAATCAATGAACTTTACTAAATCAATTGCTACAATAGCAACAGTGTTTTCGCTTTTGCTTATTTCTTGCTCTAGCAATAATCAACAAACTCAGGCTGCGAAAGAAACAGCAGCTGAGCCTTCGGTGGAGTTACCAACCGAAGTAATGGCCGATCATTTTGCTGATATACAGGTGTTGCGATATGGCATTCCGGGCTGGAACGAGCTTACGCCAAAACAAAAAGAACTCGGTTATTATTTGTACATGGCCGGGCGAAGCGGTCGCGATATATTTTTCGATCAGAAGTATAAATACAACCTCACCATACGCAAAGCTTTAGAAGCAATACTTAACAATTACAAGGGTGATACAAATGGCGATGAGTGGAAAAATTTTGAAACATACTCGCGTCAATTCTTTTTTGCAAATGGGATGCACCATCATTATTCGAACGATAAAATACTACCAAAATACAGCAAAGAATATTTTGCCACACTTGTAAAAGGTGCACCACAAGATCAACTACCACTGCAAGGAAAAACGGCCGATGAGTTTGTTGCATTTATTACACCAATAATGTTTGATCCCAACATCGATAAAAAGTGTGTTGACCTTTCTGCCGATATCGATAATCTTAAAGCATCAACAGTAAATTATTACGAAGGTGTAACCAAAGACGAAGCCGAAAAATTTTATGCCGATATGAGTAAAGGTCAACCAAAAGAATCGCCATCGTTCGGATTGAATTCGAAACTGGTAAAAGAGAATGGAACTATTGTTGAAAAGAAATGGATGGTAGGAGGAATGTATTCGCCAGCGATAGAAAAAATTGTTTTTTGGTTAGAGAAAGCAATTAATGTTGCCGAAAACGATATTCAAAAAAATACGCTGAAAAAACTTGTGGAGTATTTTAAAACCGGTGATTTGAAAAAATTTGATGAGTATTCAATTTCGTGGGTAGGCGATACTGTAAGCCGCATGGATGCAGTGATAGGTTTTATAGAAAATTATCATGACCCCATTGCAAAGCACGGCTCCTACGAGTCAGTGGTATCGATGAAAGATATGGAGGCCACAAAAATGATTGCAAAAATTGCTGCACAAGCACAGTGGTTCGAAGATCATTCTTCGATAATGGACAATCACAAAAAGAAAAAAGTAGTGGGTATTTCGGCCAAGGTGATTACAGTGATTGGCGAGAGTGGTGATGGTGCACCTGCAACACCAATAGGCATTAACCTTCCCAATGCCGAATGGATTCGCGAACAACATGGATCGAAATCTGTTTCGCTTGGAAATATTGTTGCAGCCTATAATTATGCTCGTGCAAAAAGCCCGGTGATAGATGAGTTTGGAATTGACGATAACGTAAAAAAAATAATTAAGGAGCATGGTGCTTTATGTGCCGATTTACATACCGACATGCATGAAGTTATTGGCCATGCTTCGGGACAAATAAATCCGGGAGTTGGCAATACCGATGTTACACTAAAAAACTATGCAAGTTGCCTCGAAGAAGCACGTGCCGATTTGGTTGCTTTGTATTACATTATGGATAACAAATTAGTCGATATGGGAATTATGCCTTCGCTCGAAGTGGGTAAGGCGCAATACTATTCCTATTTGCTTAATGGATTGATGACACAATTGTATCGCATAAATCCAAAAAATAATATTGAAGAAGCACACATGCGCAACCGACAATTGATTTCGAAATGGGTGTTGGAAAAAGGACAAAAGGACAAAGTGGTAGAAATAATAGAGCGCGATAAAAAACATTTCATACAAATAAATGATTACAACAAATTGCGTGAATTATTTGGGCAGTTGTTGCGCGAAATACAACGAATAAAATCGGAAGGTGATTTTAATGCAGGAAAAAATTTGGTTGAAAACTACGGAGTAATTGCCGATCAAAAAATGCTTGCCGAAGTACATCAGCGTTACGAAAAATTGGGCGTAGCTCCATACATGGGTTTCATACAACCAAAATTAATCCCGGTAATGGATGGCGATAAAATAATTGACGTGAAGATAGATGTGAATCAGGACTTTTTGCAACAAATGTTGGAGTACGGCAAAGACTTCGGATTTTTGCCTGTGATGAATTAGTTTCAGAGTCTCTCATACCAATTAAAAAAGCAAAAGAGCATGAGGACTCTGAAACTAATTCTCTGCAGCTCATTTCAGAGTCCCAACTACCTCTTGTTTTTAATTTGTGTTGGAGACTCTGCAATGGCTGAAAAAAAATGAGGACTCTGAAACTAATTCTCTGCAGCTCATTTCAGATTCCCAACCATATCTTGTTTTTAATTTGTGTTGGAGACTCTGCAATGGCTGAAAAAAAATGAGGACTCTGAAACTAATTCTCTGAAGCTCATTTCAGAGTCCCAACTAACTCTTGTTTTTAATTGGTGTTGGAGACTCTGAAATGGCTGATTATTCTTCCCGTCATTGCGATTGCGATTACTATCGGAAGAAGCAATCTCAGTGGAGTAAAGACAAAGTGAAAGAGAGATTGCTTCGTTAACCTCGCAATGACGTGTTATCCCCCGCTGCCTTAATCACCATCGCTTGTAGCGTTTATAAACCATTTATTCTTGTTTAGAAATATTCAACTATTCTTTAATAAACTTCTTACTCAACCGCTCCTTCTCCGCACTCAAATGCACAACATACAACCCATCACTCCAACCTGCACAATCTACATCCAAAGTAAAGTAACCATTTACAGCCTTCAAACCTCGAACTTCAAACTTCAAACTTCCCCGCCCATCGTATATACTCACGGTTACATTTTTCCCTTTCAATCCACTTGCATTTACAAACAACTTTTCCCAAGCCGCAATATATGTGGCGTAGAGTTTCCCCTCTCCAAGTGGAGAGAGGTTAGGGGTGAGGTTTGTCCACTGCAACGTATCGCAAGGGCTCCCCTTCAACGGCCCCAAATCATAATCCGGATTATTGGGCAAACCCCAATAAGTACGCGCACCACCCAAGTAAAAACTAAAAGGTGTAAAGTTGCATGCAGCACCAAGGCTATCGGGTGAGTTTATAACACTCAAATGAGTGTTATAAATATTGTACAAAGTATCTGGGTATGGGAAGTTATAATTGAAACCATCATAATATGCACAGGCATAATAAATTTTGCCATCTGGCGCGAGTTTTAATGCGCCTCCTGCGTAAGTGTAATTTGTTTCTACATAAATGGTATCTAAATTGAGCCAAGGCTGTGGGTTTTGCAAATCTAATTGGAAGACCTTTGAATACGGCTCAATATTACTCACATACAAGTATTGACTATTTGGCGAAAAAGCACAACTCCACAAAGCCGGCCAAGGTGGGCCATTATTTCTTGGGCGTATTAATATATGATTGCTTAAAACACCAGTACAACGGTCAAAATCAAAGGTTTCTATTACTCCTTCAGCAGATACCATTGCCAATTTGGTTCCCTCTCTATTAAAAACATACCGCATAAACCCTGAACTATCTGCAGCACCTATAGCTTGTGAATCTACAAAATTAATACCTATTGGAGATATAAGATAAGTGTAGATTCTATTATCGTACCATCCGGCATAGATGCCATCTTTCCTATATATTAACCACCAATCTCTACCATTGCCATGCTTTACCGCAGTTAGTCCATCATTGGCAGCATAGGGTAATAGCTGTATGTTTTTTTGTGTTACTGCTCCTCTGCCGCTATCCAGTGACATGTCTATTATGGAGTAATATAGGCCATAATTACCTGTAACTCCAATTGTAAATAAGTAATTTAAACTACTATCAGCGGGTTTGTTTAAAATTAGTCCTTCCCAATACCAAAGTGCAGTAATAATTTTATCGCCATTTTGCATTATTTTATGGTTGTTATTAAACACCCTGCCGTTGTTGTGTGGAAATCCGTTGAACATACCCCAAGTATCACAAGAATAATAAAATTGTAAGTTACCTGCTGTATCTGAAATTGATGCACAACTTCCTCTTGATTTAGCACGACTATGTATGGGTAATGGATTGTTGGCTAAATTAAAGTCAATTCCGGCACTATCACCGAAGCACCATATATTGTTGCGGTTTTGACCGCAACAATGGCTGCCAATAAATAGAAACATGTATAACAATTTATTTTTCATAGCGCTAAAATTTAGGGGAGAAGCTCACTTTTGCCGCAAGTATCCTCGCTTCTGGCATTTACAAAACAATTATTAATTGTGTTATAATTTTCATTCTATTCCCTCACAAACTTCCTACTCAACATCTCAACTTCAGTTTTCAAATGCACCACATACAACCCATTAGCCCAACCACCACAATCAACATCTAAAGTAAAATACCCTGCATTAACTTTTGAACTCTTAAACTCTTGAACTTTTAAACTTCCTTTCGCATCGTATATACTCACCGTTACATGCTTACCTTTCAATCCACTTGCATTTATAAACAACTTCTCCCATGCCGAAATGTATGTAATTTGCATTACTCCCTCTCCTTTGGAGAGGGGCGGGGTGAGGTTTGCACTCAATGTATCGCATGGTGAACCCTTAATCGGCCCCAAATCATAATCCGGATTATTGGGCAAACCCCAATATGTGCGGCCACCACCTAAATTAAAACTATAAGGAGAAAAGTTACATGCTAACCCGGGGCTATCTGGTGAATTTATTACTGAAAGGTTGTTGTTATAAATGTTGAAGGTGCTATCAGGATACGGGTAACTAAAATTAAAGCCATCATACCATGCACAGGAGTAATATATTTTATTATCAGGTGCAAGTTTTAACGCACCACCTGCATAGATAATATTTGTATCTATGTAAATTGTATCGCAATTGAGCCAAGGCTGTGGACTTTGCAAATCTATTTGAATAAGTTTTGAATCGGATTCGTTGGTACTCACATACAAGTATTGACTATTTGGCGAAAAAGCACAACTCCATAAAGCCGGCCAAGGCTGTGCAGTATTTTTTGCTCGTATTAGTTGATGGTTGCTCAGTAATCCAGTGCAGCGGTCAAAATCGAAAGTTTCTACAATTCCTTCGAGTGATACCATTGCCAATTTATTGCCATCCTTATTAAATACATAGCGTAGGGTATTGGTATAATCTAAAGAGCCAATGGCCTGCGAATCAACAAAATTAACGCCCTGTGGTGAAATCAAATATGTATAAAAACGATTATCATACCACCCTGCAAACAATCCATTTTTTCTAAATAGCACCCACCAATCTCTACCATTGCCATGCTTTACAGCAGTTAGCCCATCATTGGCAGCATAGGGTAATAGCTGTATGTTTTTTTGTGTTACTGCTCCTCTGCTGCTATCCAGTGACATGTCTATTATAGAATAGTATAGGCCAAAAGGAGACGAACCCGCAACACCTGTAGAGAACAAATAATATATTTCGCTGCTATCAGGTTGTGGTATAATGATTAGCTCCCAATACCATCCTTCACCGCCAATATTACTGCCATTTAGCATAAGTTTATTTTGCTTATTTTTAACTAAAGTAGTTTTACCCCAAATGCCAGCCCTTGTATAAGCAGAAAATAATACTTGCGAATTAGTATCAGCAATTGATACACAACTGCCGCGCGATTTAATTGCACTATGTATTGGGATGGGGTTATTTATATTACTAAAGTCAATACCAGCAGAGTCACCAAAACACCATATATTGTTGCGGTTTTGACCGCAACAATGGCTACATATTAATATAAAAAAATAAATCATTTTATTTTTCATAGTGGTATAATTTAAAGGCTGAGAGCTACCTTTTTATTTAGAAATAATAAATTGCTTTACTGTTTGTACACCAGTATTATCTTTTATACTTAGGCTATAATTGCCTGCCGGTATTGTGCAATATCTATCATATATTTCGTAAAGTTATTTACAGTATGAGCAGTTGTAAGTTTCCCTTGTGCATCGTATATTTTTAATGCAGCAATGTAACTTGTGCTGGAGTTTGATTTAATAAAAAGCCATTGATTGGTTGGTGTAGGATATATTTCGAAATCATTTTCAACTGTAATGGGATTATCATTATGATTATTTTTTTGCCTTGCTGTGCTTGTATAGTAGTCCTTTATTTTTAAGCGCAACAATGCCCGTGCGTGGTAAATGGCATTGCCACCATATATAGGATTTTGATAAGCTATATACATTAATGATGCGGTATCTAATAAAGACATGGCTCCCGTTTGCAAATATGTAATGGCAATTGCATTTACTGTTTTTGCGTTTTCTTCAATTAAATTTGTATCAACAATAACGCTGTTAATATACGATGCCGTAAGTGCATTGCCACTCGTCATACTATCGCTTACTTCGCTTAGTAAACCAATGTTACTTTGTTCGGTCTGCGTCATAAATTGTTGCTTGGCAGTATTATTTATCAAGTTGCTATCTTGTTTCATGGCTTGGTACGCATAATCTATGCTTTTGTATTTATTCTCTTCTGCATTCTCTTCATACGTAAGCGAATCACCAACAATCTTTCCTAAATAATTACTTTGCATGCTATACTCATCGTCATCATCTGTTAAACATGGTGAGTATTGAGGCACGCAAGAAGAGATTACGGGATTAATCATTGTTTGAGGGTCAAAAGGTGCCGGGTCATTTGCTGTGCCTACATCATATACCCAAAAAATTTGAGGAGTTGCTGCTGTGCCCAATATTTTATTGTAAGGTGAAGCATTGCCCCCTGTATAATTGCTACCAAACCATTCATTATTTAGCGAGTAGCATGTACCATGACTGGGCAATGCTATAAGGCCCGATAAGTCAATACCCGGCAGGCAGTTGTCAATAGTATTGCATACAAGATAGGTGTTTGCACAATCGTCAAACATTACAATTCCTGTTTTGGTATTAATGGCTGCATTATTACCAATATGTGAGTTTATGCAATATTCAAAAAAGAATGCTTCCAAATTATTTGTGTAGGTAGAGGGGTCGGTAGGGCCGTTAGGCCACGCACACACATTGCGGGTTACAAGCATGCCATTGCACCGTTGGGCCAATAGGCCTGTATAGTTTTGGCTGCCTGCTGCTGCAATGTCAAAATTAAAATTCATTGTATTATCGCTAATCAATGGCCTACCTGCGGCATTGCCAGATAAGTAGTTAGCAAAAATACAGATGGGATAATCGGAAATTACGTTTTCAGTAATTTCAATAATTGGGTACACTTTATTTATTTGTATAAAGTCGATACCAACATTGTTGATAGGCGTACCGCCAGCATCTACACCACCAATTATAGTATTATTTGAAATGTACGCTTGTGCGCCATCACTTATTTCAAAATATTGAATGGCGTATTCGCAGTTAGTAAAAGTATTGCCAACTGTGCGGGCAATGCCATAATAATTATGATTTACGGCTACACCATATTCGCATCCTGCAAATGTATTGTTTACCATATGGCTATTAACATCACCTAACATCAATACACCTGTAGCGCAATTAGAAAAACTATTTGGATTTACATTCCCGGTATTAATGGTGCCGCTTTCAATGCCATTTATAGCAGCATATACTTGAACCACACCTGGTTCATTGTTGCCAATATTAATAAATCTATTATTCTCAATATCGCAGCTGCTATTGTTTGCATATATGGCATAATTAGCATCTCTAAATATGTTTTGGTTTGCAATAATGTTTGTGCCCCCAATAGTTATACCCGTTACATTTGTCAATTCA
Organism: Bacteroidota bacterium; assembly: GCA_016717325.1. Classification (GTDB taxonomy): domain Bacteria; phylum Bacteroidota; class Bacteroidia; order AKYH767-A; family OLB10; genus JADKFV01. Next base: position 91,097 of record JADKFV010000026.1, read on the forward strand.
AAGTGCGATTCGGATACATCATAACTTTGAGGATGTGGTGTGTTTAATGTTGTGCTGCACAAAAAGGTATTGCCAAGAAAACTCGAACTGCTAAAATCAATATCTTGCAGTACAATGTTTTTATAATTTTTATTGAATGTAGAATTCGTAATTGTAAAAATGGAATTTGCAGTATTTGAAAATGTTGCATTCTCCGCATCCTCCACCGTACTGTTTTCTATTTTTACAGTACCACCATTATTAATAATTCCTTGCCACATATCGCCACAGGCGTTAAGTTTCGAATAATTTGCAATATTTAAAACCCCGCCCTGATTTACAGTGATACTAACACCAGGTGCAATACCGATATTTGCATGATCCACCGTAATGGGTGTAGATATTATTACGTTGGCATTTAAAAAATAATTACCCGGAGGTATATTCGATGCAAAGTTTGGAGCCGTTTGAGTGACAGACGTTGTTGCCGTGCGTGTGCATCCTGCGGCATCCGTAACGGTAACAGTATACGTACCAGTAGGAACGTTGTTGTTTAGCGCAGATGTTACTCCATTACTCCATAGGTACGTGTAGGGAGAAACCCCACCGTTAATAGTAGATACCGAAGTATATCCATCGTCATTGCCGGTACAAGTAATTCCTTCGTTAGCCAAGGTAATACTTGCAATACCAGTAGATGGTGTAACGGTGCATGATGCAGTGGTTGTGCACGCATTGGCATCGGTAACTGTAACTGTATAGGTGCCGGCAACAAGGCCGGTGGCAGGATTCGTACTTTGCGGTGGACTAGTGCTCCAACTATAAGTATAAGGTGCTGTTCCACCTGTGGTTGCAACAGTTGCCATGCCGTTGCCGCTTGTACACGAGTTGGTAACAGTGCATATTGCACCTAACCCTGCAATGGTAAACGATGCTGTTGCGGTGCATGCACCGGCACTGCCCGTAACGGTAACAGTATATGTACCCGCAGCAAGCCCGGTTGCAGTAGCATTGGTTTGGTTATTGCTCCATGTATAGGTATATGGGGCTGTGCCAATATCAACAACAGCTGTTGCACTGCCATTGCTAATGCAAGCAGTAGTAGGGTTGGTTACAGTACAATGTATAGCCATACAAATTTCGTTGCGCCATTCGCCCATGCCTCGTATGCAAGTAAAAATATTTTCGGTACCGGGTATTGTTTGTGGATAAATGCAATTAATGGCCTTGTTGGGCAAATTGTTTGTAATCTCACTCCAGCATGGGCCAATAGCCCCGGTACCATTATCATAAGTTGTACGATACAAGTGCGAATGCGTTTTATGGGTTACAGGGTCTTCGATTAATGTAGCTGCGTATATGGCAGTTGCAATATTATTTACCTCAATAGCAGTAACCCCGCTTTGGGTTTCGTCCACACCTGGCGAAGAAAAAATATCGGAAGGTACATTTGTGGTTGTACAATTATTTATAGCAGTTACTGAGGTTAAACCGGAATTTGATTCGTAAAAATTATTTGCTGCAGGATTGTTGGGATTGTTTTTTAAAGCTATTAGCAATTTAAATAAACCAATTCCAAAGGGCATTATACTTAATTGTTTTCCAACTCTAGTTGTTAATATTGGAGCGATGGGGGGGCTGTTTGAAAAAGTTCCCAGTGGGGTAATTTTCTCAACTTTGTAAACACCTTTGCCATTGGCATTCTTAATAAAATAAATATATTCTATGGCACCTTCGGTGGCAATTAAAGCATCTACTATATAATCATTTAATTGGCCTCCCCCGTTTTCAATATCACATAATTGCCAAATACTCCCATTAAGTACATATATACTTTGTTGAGTTGGATTGGTGCTATTAACAATACAATAAGGGTTGTTGGCCGCATCGAAAAATATTTTTACCGGGTCGCCACAAAAAGTGCTACCGAGTTGCGTCCATTCTGTGACACCATTTGGTTTTTTCATAATATAGCCACGTCCTTTATTTACAGAAGTGCCCTCGGCAACTGCTGCATATAATGTATTATTATTGGCTGCAATGTATTTGCAATCTACAATGGCTGGTGGTAGGATGTTTTGGCAACCGCTAAAACTACCATTAAAGAGCAAATGTTCGCAGGGATTAACTCCCACTTTATTTATCCATGTAAAGTCATAATTGACATCGGACTTCATTAAACCACGGTCGAACTCGCCTCCATACAGAATGGTGCCATCAAGATAAAGGCCAGCATTAACAGTGTTTACAAAACCCTTATTTTGCCATGTTCCATTGCATGAGGTGTTCGTCCGATAGGTATAAATTTGTTCCCAATCTGTATTGGCAATTTGGGTTATGTCACCATTTTGTGTGATGTGTAAATTGCCATTTTTACCAATTAATAAATCATTATCGGGTGTAAGCAAGGCGCTATTAATGTTACCTGCGGGCAAAGTAGAATTCCATCCCCAGTTATTACCTGCGTTTGTAACACTCAGCGATTGCCAATTCCACGCGGTGGTATTCAATTTATTGCAATAATATACTCCGCAATAGTATGGCGCATTCTGCATTTCAAAATTTTCGTTTACTAATATATAACCTTGCAGCACATTGGTAACTACAACAGGCAAAATCTGATTCAGAAGTTTTGCATCACCAGGTACATTGTTCCAGCCGGTATAGGTTATAGTATTGGTATTGCTTTGTTCACTCAATGTAATATCATCGCCTAGTGATGTCCAGGTGCTTCCGTTCCACTCGTATATACCACCACCCGAAATAGTAACTAAGTAATGTCCGGGTGTAGGTGCATCTATTATACTTGTAACCTGATAAGGATTAGAGGTGCCATCGGGGTTAGGCGACAAATGATTTAGTTTTACTAATGTTTTGTTTGGCAGTAATTCCGCAGCAACGGCATCAGTATTTGTAAATATCCACAATCCTGTTTCGCTGCCTATAAAGTAATTGTCATCGCTAATTTGAGGAGTATTATTGTCAATTACTTTTAAACAATATACATCGCCATTAGCAGTCATTCCTTCTAATTTAATACCACGTAATGTTTGGGGATTAATAAAATTTTCTGCTTGATTGAGGGTGCCCCAATAAAAATCGAATACATTATTCACTTTGCTGTTACTGGCAATGCCATCATTCACTCTGGTATTGCCTGTGGTAAAGTACACAGCGTGGTTGGTGCCAATAATATCGCAAAAATACATATCGCTCACCCACGAATCGGGAAAGTCGAGTACCTGTAGCATGTTTCCATCCTGCGAATTTAAATCGATTCGATGAATGCCCTGATAGTTTGCTACGAATAAAAAATCTGAAGTATAAAGAGGACGCTGTGGGCGATAAAATTTATTAGTAAAACGCATAATGTCGCTATTGCTAATATAGTTGTATTGGTAATTGGTCTCAAGTTGCAAAGCACTTGCTGATGCAATATTGGCCGATTTCCAAACGCCAGCTACATCCGAACCAATATACAAATTAAAAGGGCCACCACCGTTTGGATTCTGATTATGCAAGTACAAAGCCCTTACTTGCCCTCCATTTCCTCTGCCTAGTTGGGTCCAATTTTGTGCATTTACCATGCTGCTAAAAATTAAAAAGAGAAGATGGAGTTTGTGATGAGTTTGAAGTTTCGAGTTAATTTGATTTTTCATAAATTTATTTTTTTAAGTTAAAAATACTACAGATACGTTTATTTCTGAACAAAATATTCTATACAACTATTGCGTAAAGATTTTCTTTTTCGAAAAGCAATGTTGTATTTTTTTTGATGCTCCCGACACTTCGGTCGGGATGCCAAAAAAAATTATTGGCATGTAAATCTATAAAGGAAAATGGATTGAGCAAGAAATAATTTTACACCGTAGAGTTGATTTTTATTACATTATTTTTACAGTGCAATTTCGTTTGTTACAGGTTGTAACAATTGTTGTTAGATTTGTCAATATTTATTTCCTAAAACTCAAAATTAATTTAGTCGTTTAAACTAAAAGAAAAAATACAACATACCAAAAGCTAACAGATTTTTGAAAAAAAACTACTTACTTATGGTAATGCCGAACAACTTGAAAAGAAAAATTATCCAAAACCGAAGTTGTTTCGGTATAAAAATATAAATTGGCCACCATGACAATCAGAAAATATAACGATACCGACAGTAACGAAATATTAAAATTACTTCGGCTTAACACTCCGCAATATTTTGCACTTAGCGAAGAGACTGATTTGATTTACTATTTGGAAAACCATGCCCATAATTTTTATGTTGCCATTGAAGCAAATAAAATACTTGGATGTGGTGGTTTTAATTTGGCCGATGACAAATCAGTGATGCGTATATCATGGGACATTGTTCATCCTTCGAGTCAGGGCATGGGAGTGGGAACAGGGTTAACATTATTTCGTATAAAAAAAATAAAGGAAATAGAAAGTATCAAAACTATTTCGGTGCGCACATCACAACATGTATACAAATTTTATGAGCGTTTTGGTTTCGAAATAAAAGAGAAAGTAAAAGACTTTTGGGCTCCGGGTTTCGATATGTATAGAATGGAATGCAGTGTTGATTCAATCAATGGTGAGTTGTAAAACCAAAACGAAGAATAGCTCGAATGAAAAAAAATATTTCTGTTTTATTTGCGATTTTGTTTTTCACCATAGCATGTAACAACGATATTAAGAAAGAAGAAAAAACCGTTGTTATAAATAACGCTGTTCCAATTCTTGGATACGAAATCATCAATACATTTCCTCACGATACAAATTCTTTTACCGAAGGTTTATTGGTGCATGATGGGAAATTATTTGAGAGTACCGGTGCCACTTCGCAATTGCCACAAACAAGATCTCTTTTCGGCATTGTTGATTTGCAAACCGGAAAAATAGATGTAAAAGCAGAATTGGATAAGGCAAAATATTTTGGTGAAGGCATAGTTATTTTAAACAACAAAATTTATCAGCTTACATATCAAACAAAAATTGGATTTATTTATGACGCAAAAACATATAAAAAAATTGGCGAGTTTACTTTTCCATCAAATGAAGGATGGGGCTTTACAACCGATGGTACATATTTAATTATGAGCGATGGTACAAACATGTTGACGTATCTCAATCCCGAAAATTTAAGCAAAGTAAAATCAATTGCCGTATCGGAGAATGGCTATGCTCTCGATTACTTAAACGAACTTGAATACATCAATGGTTTCATTTATGCCAATGTATGGGGCAAAAATAGTATTGTAAAAATTGATACTGCAAATGGTGCAGTGGTATCGAAAATGGATTTAACCTCATTGGCCGAAAAGGCAAAAAAAATATCCGATGGCAGCAAAGAAATGAATGGCATTGCATATGATGCAGTCAACAATAAAATATATGTTACCGGCAAAATGTGGCCAAAAATTTATGAAATAAAATTTAGTCTTTAATCTTCTTAATTTTATATCAACACTTACATTTTTAAAATTGATTAACAAATAAAATTAACATGCTAAATAAAAATAATGGAGGATATTTCGACCACTAATTTTAGTTTCTTAAAAACATTTTGTGTAATAGTGTTAACAGCAAATGTTATTTGCTTTTTTGTTACTATGGATCCTGATTATGTTGGGTTGTATGTAGCGATGTTTGTAATGGCACCGGTCAATTTTTTATTTATAATTATAGGCTTGGCAAAAGTTGTTGTTTTACAAAAGCGTAAAGTTCAATTGAATTATGTACTCCATTATACGGTAGTAATATTGTTTCCGGCTTTACTAGAAATGGCTTTAGTTTATTTGGTGGACGTGTTTGCCCCTAAAGGTTGATGCTGAAATAACCTGATGAAATTTAATTTTAGTAGAACCAAAGTTTACCATTCAACTTTTATTTAGTAATAATCTATACTTGTTGCATTTTTATTTTGCAAATACTGAAACGAAAAAAATGTCATAAAAATATCTTGAGTCAAGTAAATTTTCTTGATACGTGAACAGATATATTCTTCGAAATAAAATCAAGTTGTTTCACAAAAGTGAACTGCATTAATATCTGCATGAATGTGATTCTGAAATTTTGCTACTCTGTAAATATTCGCCCATGCTTTTTTGCCAGCAAAGTAATTTTATCTCTGAGTTTGTCTTTCAGGTACTTTTGGCTATCCCACATTATAACAGGAAAATCAGCAACATCGAATGGAAGTTCGGTGTCTTTGGCAGCTGTTATAATTACGTCTTTTTGCAAGCCTTGTGCATATCCCAGTTCGTAATATACATTCGGCTTGGCTTCACTTATATCCGCAATTATAAATGCCGATCGCCCCATTTGCCTAAAAATTTCGGGTACTATTCGTTCCGTTTGGTTGCTTTCGTTCACGCGCAAACATTTATATTTATTCTCGGTACAAATTGTTTCAATTGAGTCGTATGCATCTTCGAGTTTCGGATCGCTCGAATAGGACATTATCACCAACACCTGATTAGAAAAAATAATTCGAGCAGCCAATGCAACCGAATCTTTTGCTATTCGTGATGCATCAGTTGTTATTTGATTCAATATTTCGTAATCCGACTTGTCTATTCGCATGCTATATTTTCTATCGAACTGACTAAGTTCCTGTGCAAAAATTTCGGCAGCAGCACCATCAAAATTGCTTATTGGAAGGAGTGGCTTATTTAATATTCGCGCCCAATTTGCAGCGCAGTTGGTTCCTTCTTTTCCTCCCACCACAAAAACCACATCAGCAATTTGTACTGTTTCGGGCACTTCAAGGTCAACAGAGGCTAAGCTGCCCCAACTGGTACAACGCGACTTTAAAATGGAACCAAAATCGTGCATGGGGGTATTGCCCGGTTCAACATAACTTATAATATTTTTATGGGGATCGAGTCCTTTTTCAAGTAGCAATTTATTCATATTGCCGGCTAAAACTTTATCCATTTCGTTGCGGTTTCCATTTAAAAGTTTGTGGCCATTGCTAACAATTTCTACTGCAAAAAATTGTAAAAACTCAGCACATTTTTCATTTGTAGTGTCCAGCGAGCCCATCACAAGTATATTCATAAAATTATTTTTTAAAAGGTTAATTAGCAAAATGGAATCTGCAATGTAGCGATTATATTTTGTTTAGCGTCATGACCCTGCAGAAAATTAAATTTATCGTTTGTAAAAATATATTCTGACTTGAAATATAAAGTGAGTTGCACAATTTCTTTTTTGAAAAATGCATCTTTATCTATTGTCAACCACAATATTTTCAAATTACCAAAGTTAGCGGTTTTGAAAAACTCTGCTCAGTTTTCCAAAACCTATGTTGCTTCGGTATAAAAGATCATTTAACAGGAAATTGTTTTATACTTTACCAATAGTGCAAATTGAATTTGTTGTATCATTCGGCAAACATCACCGGCTAATAATCTTTTACTTTAGTAAACTCTTTCAAAGCGTCAACATAATAGTATCCAAGTTGTTTGTTTTTTTTGGGTAGGGTATCGGCAATTTTTAATTCAGTTGTTTTTATTTCGAACCAAACAAATTCATCCATTACCCTGCTAATAAAATAGTGATTCACACTATCCGAACCCTGATAAAGCAACAGACCTTGCCAGGTACTATTTTTAGTTTTCGATGACCATTCTTTTACTTCGGCCACTGTCCATTGAGTCTTTCTTAATTTTTGCGGCAAATAACACGCACTATGAAATGCCCAATACATTAATAGAACTATGACTTTTATTTTTGTTTTCATTTTCGAAATCCAAATATAATTTAATCGCTTTGATAATTAAAATAAGTGCAGTTACTCCAGCATTTTATAACTCGATTTTTACTTCAATATTATCAATCTGAATAAAGGGCTTTAAAACCGAAAATAAAATTGCCAAACATGAGCAGCATTTTCAATAAAAAATAAAGCAAAAAAAAATCCCACATCGAAATGACATGGGATTTTTCCTTTTTTATAAAAGAATAAAGAATCAAATGTGTAAATCAAAAGTTTAGTTTTTTGAGAATCATCACTACGAAGTGTCGATACTAAAAATGCTTGCATCCCGACCGAAGTGTCGGGACTAAAAACTTCAAACTAGCAACTTTCAACTAAGAATGCTTGCATCCCGACCGAAGTGTCTATACTAAAAACTCCAAAATAGCAACTTTCAACTAAGAACTAATTAATCCCCCGTATTATCACCACCCGAAGATTTTTGCGCTCCTAAATCGAATAACAACGAGAAACGCAAAGTGTTCTCTAACGGATGACGTTGTTGCGTTGGAATCAGGTAAGCAAAGTCGAGGCCAAAAATATTATATTTAAGTCCCGCACCCAAAGTGAAAAATTTACGATTTCCCTTTGTAGCCGGCTCGTGAAAATAGCCAAAACGAAATGCAAATTGCTTGTCATACCAATATTCAAATCCGGTGGCAATATTTATTTCTTTCAACTCCTCGCGGTATCCACCGGGTGCATCGCTAAACGAACCAAATATACCAGCAGGCACCGTACGATTTGGATCCTTACCGCTAATAATATAATTTACCCCATTAGTATCCTTACCATATACCGGAGGAGTGGGCACTAACAACTTATTAAAATCAAGCATCCATGCTATTTCGTTGTACTCATTTAATTTGATGCGGGCAGCACCTCCCA
>JADKFV010000027.1 GCA_016717325.1 Bacteroidota bacterium
AATCGGCAGCAGGGTCGGCACAATTGTGTATTACTTGTATGCGCGCTTCCGATGCTTCCGTTAAAGGAATAACATATCCTTGAGGAAATACCATGTACAAACCAAATGGAGCGCCTGTTTGATTGGCAGCCAGTGAATCTAAAAATCCGGAAGCAAACACAACTCCACTTTGTCCGCCAAGTGGCAACAAATCGGCACGATACGATTTCAATATTGTATTGTTGTTGCTGCCCGGAGTTACATCCAAAATATAATTCGCTGTATCAACAGAAACATATCCGTTAAAATCACCATAGGCAGCATTATCAACCAACACTCCACTATTACGAACAATTACATCTATAGTAGGCGCATCGGTAACACCATGAAATACATTTACATCAAACTTAGCAGGGTCAGAACCTGTTTCGCGACCATCGTTAATTGCATAAGCATTTAAAGAAATATTTTTTCCATCGGGGTTGGCAACAAAATTTGCTGCATTGGTAACACCATTAACAAACACTATATACGTTTTGGCAATATCGAAAGTAACATCAATAGACTTGATAGTATCGTTTACAGATGTACTTGTTGATGGAGCAATACCAATGTTGGTGAGCACACCTGCAGCAATATCGCTAAAGGCAGTAGCCGTGCGGAAAGCAAAATCATCGTAAGCCAAAGTGCCATTCACATATACATCGACAAGCGCAGCAGCAGGGTCGGCAGCATTATGCACCAATTGCAAACGTGCACTTGTTATAGGAGTAAATGGAATAACATTACCATCGGGCAAGGCAGCAAATAAACCAAACGCAGCACCATTTTGATTGGCAGCAGGATTAATAAAACCACTTGCAAATACTACAGCCGATTTGCCGGCAAGCGAAGTAAGATTTGCCTGATAAGAAAATAAAACATTTGCATTGTTGGCATCGGTAACATCAAAAATATAATTGTTGGCCGCAAGTGAATTGTATCCGGTGATATCGGAATATGCTGCATTGTTTGCAACCGTTGCAACATTGCGGGCAATAACATCAACAGTTGGAGCATCGGTACTGCCATGTGTTACAACAAAATCTACGTTGCCTGCATTGTTTGCTGTTTCGCGATAAGTATCTTTTACATTTACCATAAAGTCGATGGCAATAGCATCGGGATTGACAGCAAAATTTGCGGGAGTAATTACACCCATTGCAATGGCGATATAGGTTTTGCCATTTTTAAAATCGATGGTATAATTCTTAATAGTATCGTTAACCGAAGCACTTGTTTTAGGGGCAACACCAATCTGATGAATGCCCGGAGCAACATCGGCAAAGGCAGTAGCAGCGCGGAATGCAAGGTCATCGTAAGTGAGTGTTCCATCAACATAAATATCTACCGCATCGGCAGCAGGGTCGGCACAATTGTGTATAACCTGAAGGCGTGATGTTGCCACTTCCTGAAGTTTTATCACATAACCTGAGTTGTATGCAATATACCAGGCAAAAGGTTTTCCATTCCAATTGGACTGTGGATTTTTGTGTGCCGAAGAAAAGATAACTGCAGTGCTATCGGCAAAGTTAGCGAGATTGGCCTGATAAGATGCAATGATAGCAGCACCGGCTGCATCTTTCATATCCAAAATATAATTTGCGGCCGGCAACGATGCATATGCAGAGTTATCACCATACGATAAATCATCGCCAATCTGTGCTCCGTTACGGACATGCATATCCACCGTTTCGTAATCAGTGCTGCCATGCACAAGCATAAACTCTACATTGCCTGCTGTTGACGATTGCTCGCGTGCATCGGGCAATGGCAATAAAGTTATATCAATATTTTTTCCATCGGGATTTGGAGCAAACAAACTGGTATTAACTACGCCCTGTGCCATAAGAATATACGTTTTTCCGCTATCGAGTGTAAACTCAAAGTTGCGCAGTGTATCGGTTACTACAGAACTTGAATTATCGGCAATGCCAACATTCAAAGGGTATTCGGCAGGTATATCCATGTACATAGTAGCATCACGAAATTTCATATTATTGATTGTTTTATCGCCATTTATCCACACATCAACATTTTCGAGCAAGCTGTCGGCACTGTTATGAATTACCTGTAAACGTGCAGTTTTCAATTTTGATAACTCGATAACAGTACCATTATTAAACACTATAAACTGGCCAAAAGGTTTTCCGTTTTCGTTAAGTGCAGGATTCAAAAATCCTGAAGTAAAAACAACTCCGGTAGCATTGGCATAAGTAGACAAATCGGCAACATGTGAGTGAATAATGTTCTGTGCCTGCGCACCGGGATTTAAGTCTATAATTTGTTTGGCAGCATTCAAAGAAAAGTAAGAAGAAAAATCGCGAAACTTTAAATTGTCGCCCGCCAAAATATTCGGCCTTACACGAAAATCTATTTCTTGCAATTCAGTGCAACCATTAAATGCAAGCAAGTCAACTTCACCCGTGTTCAAAGCAGTTGCACGCACACCACTTACTATTTCGAGTTTCATACCTGTGCCTTGATTGTTTGGATTAGGAGCATATTTAGCAACATGAAATACCCCGTTTACAAATACCACATAACGCTCACCGGCAGTAAAGGTCACCTGATAGTTGCGCAGTGTATCGTTTGCCGAAACACTATTTGAATATGCCACACCAATATTTAAAGAAACACCCGAAGGCAGGCTTATAAACTGTGTTGCTGTGCGGTATTGAAAATCGTTAAGTGCCAAAGCGCCATTAACATAAACATCCACATTGCCAAGCACGGTGTCGCCACAATTGTGTACAATCTGCACGGTGGCTTGTGCTTTAGTTTTGGTAACATTCAGCACAAAAGCACTGATACATAAGAACATTAATAAATGTTTTTTCATAATATAGATAAAATTAAAATTTTCGATTTCGATTCATTGTCAAAAACCATTGTAAATAATAGGTTTATTGATAAAAATAGTTGCTTGCAAAAATGATGCATCTTTTCGAAAAAGAAAATAGAAAACATCAATTACTATCAATTGTTTTGAACAAAAAAATCAATAATATCATATTCTATATAACAGATTGAATTTGAAGGAGGCTTATTTTAGGCAATGGGCAATTGTGAATGGGCAATTGTGAATAGTGAATAGTCAATTGTGAATAGTCAATTGGTAATAGGCAATTAGCAATAACGCAATTAGGGATAGGCAATAACGCAATAAGAAATTTGCAATTAGAAATAACCTAATAATCAACAACCAAATAACTCAATAACCAATAACCTAATAACTCAATAACCAATAACTCAATAACCAATAACCTAATAATCAACAACCAAATAACTCAATAACCAATAACTCAATAACCAACAACCAATAACCTAACAACTCAATAACTTAACAACCAAACAACCAATAACCAACCAACCAAATAACTAAAAACCAACCATGTCTTCCGGTATTACCCAAGCATCAAATTCTTCGGCAGTAACGTAGCCTAAGTCGATTGCGGTTTGTTTTAATGTTTTGCCTTGCTTGTGCGCTGTTTGTGCTATTTCGGCCGATTTGTAATACCCAATTTTTGTATTCAATGCGGTTACAAGCATTAACGAATTATCTAGATTCTTTTTGATATTATCGTGCAAAGGTTCGATTCCTACTGCGCACTTATCGTTAAACGAAACACATACATCGGCAATGAGGCGGGCGCTATGCAGAAAATTATAAATCATCATTGGTTTAAAAACATTCAATTCGAAATGTCCGGTAGCACCACCAATATTTATAGCTACATCGTTGCCTAATACTTGCGCGGCCACCATTGTCATGGCTTCGCACTGTGTAGGATTTACTTTGCCCGGCATGATGGATGAACCCGGTTCGTTATCGGGAATAAAAAGTTCACCAATTCCACAACGTGGACCCGATGCAAGCAGGCGAACATCATTGGCTATTTTCATCAATGCACATGCAACAGTCTTGAGCGAACCATGTGCTTCCACAATAGCATCGTGTGCAGCAAGGGCTTCAAATTTATTTTCGGCAGTTATGAATGGATGGCCCGTAAGTAATGCAATATGCTTGGCAACATTTACATCGCATCCCTTCGGTGTGTTGATACCTGTACCAACTGCCGTGCCGCCCAATGCCAATTCGCGCAAATGCAAAAGCGTATGTTCAATTGCACGAATACCATGATCGAGTTGCGATACATAACCCGACAATTCCTGACCAACAGTAAGCGGTGTGGCATCCATTAAATGTGTACGGCCAATTTTTACTACATTCATAAATGCTGTACTCTTGGCATGCAATGTATTGCGAAGCAATCTTAAAGCCGGAACCACATTATCAACTATAACCGTATACGCTGCTATATGCATGGCCGTTGGAAAAGTATCGTTGCTCGATTGCGATTTGTTTACATCATCGTTTGGATGAATAATTTTTTGTTCATCGGTAAGCAAACCACCATTTAAAACGTGCGCGCGATAAGCTATTACTTCGTTCACATTCATATTGCTCTGTGTGCCACTTCCTGTTTGCCACACAACCAACGGAAATTGATCGTCAAGTTTGTTGGCCAAAATTTCATCGCACACTGCGGCAATCATATCACACTTTTCTTTTGGCAAAACACCGGCATCGCAATTGGTGAGCGCGGCAGCTTTTTTCAAATGCGCAAAAGCGGCAATTATTTCTTTGGGCATACGGTTTATGTCCTGGGCAATTTTAAAATTTTCGACAGAGCGTTGTGTTTGTGCACCCCAGTATACATGAGCTGGCACCTGCACCTTGCCCATTGTATCTTTTTCTATACGGTATTCCATTTTATGTATTTAATATATTTTTTTATTGTTTCGAAAGCCAAGCACCAATATTTACTTTGGTGCCATGAAATTTTGCGGGCGCAAAAGTGCAAAAAAGAAAGATATTTTATTTCATGTGTATTCGATATTTTTTTCCAGGGTTCTTATGGTGAAGATACAAAATGGGTAATTGCTATTGCCACTTTCGAATCGATATACCATAGTTTTTGTTTTGAAACCTAATGGGCTGAGGAAATATGATTCTTAATAATAAAGTTTCCTAATTATCGCAAAAATATGCTAATGAAAACTGAGTGTTAAATTATAGAACGCTTGGTTCCTCTGCAATTTTGTTTTTGGTACTTTTTGTATTAGTAACAATTTACATTTTCAAATTGAAGAAGGAAAAAACAAGTACAACTATTGCCGGTGATAATTAATGTTGTGTTGGATAACTTTTTCGAAACAAAAAAAAAATAAAACTTAACCAAAAAAAAATGACAGAAGAAGAAACGTATTACATTGACATTGGGCAAAACATAAAAAGTGCTGAACAAAGTCAAATGTTTGGTAAGCCATGTTTCAAATTTAATGGCAAAGCATTCGCAAGTTTTTTTGAAAACGAAATGGTTTTTAAACTACCACCAGAAACACATAAATAAGCTATGGCATGCAGCGGCTCGAAATTGTTCGACCCATCGGGCAAAGGGCGCGCAATGAAAGAATGGGTTCAAGTGCCATTTTTACATAAAGAAAGATGGAAAACTTTTGCCACCGAAGCCATGAAGTTTGTTTTGAACAAACAGAAGTAAAATATATTTCTGTTTGTGTTTTGATGAATGCATTCTTGCAATCCTAAGTAACTGATACTATACCCAATCATAATTGCATGTAAAGCGATACCATCCAAACTAAGCATGAAAATATGCCTGCAATACAAATATAATCCAAAGCTTTATCTTCAATAGAATTGCGTTTGAGTAAGGTGAGGATGTAAGCATTCTCGAGGTTCGATTTTTTTGTGTGCTTTTTCATTTTTTTCTTTTTTTAATTTATTAAATTTTAAATATTTTTAAATTATTCTTTTGAATTTTTAAACTGATGATTTTTCAATCTCTATTTGTTTTTCTCAATTGAATGCATCAAAGAAACTGCAAGGCCGGGCGCATAAATAATTAGAATGATTAAATGGCGGGTTTGACTTAGCAGATGGCAGAAAAAAACGGAATAGGGTATTGTTAGGTTATCCAACATGAAATGCCTTCTAAACTTTTGAGTTCCTATTTGCTTTGGGTTCGATTGGAACAGATGGCTTCAATCCGACAAGCCATCCTTGTAAGAATATGTTTCTGCATTACTTTGATGCCTTCAACTTTCAATTACATTTATTCTTAACTGAATTTAAATTAAACAATTCACCAGTGTATGGAACTTAATTTAGACCCTCCCTCCCTTTCGATTTGTTGCCTGACCAAGCAACCTATTCAACATTTACCACGCTTTGGTTTCGCGATACAACAGGATAAACAAATGCTATTGCCGGGTTACAATTGCTTGCTGACTCTGCACGAATAATGTTCGATAACTGGTGCCCCTACCCTGCTGCGGTAAATGAATTGAATGTAAATATTTCATCGAGTGTTACACCAAATCCTGCACTTGATTTTATTACCATTAATTGCAACCAGCTTACAAACCAAAAATATAATGTAACTGCCAGCATAGTGATGAAACATTGGTTGATGTAAAATCATTTGTACCCGGTGTGTACTATTATAAAATTACCACTGCTGATAAAAATGTAAGCACAGGAAAATTTGTGAAACGTTAACCGGATTGTAAGAAGATACGAATGTTGGTTTGTCAGGAGAAATTTGCTTTGGTTTGTCGGGAGACAAACCAAGGCATTCGCCTTTTTTATGAACGATATTCACCAAACACATTGCGCATTACATCGGCCATTTCACCAAGTGTTGCATAGCTTTCTGTAGCATGCAAAATGTGTGGCATCACGTTACTTCCATCGCGTGCAGCTTGTTCGAGTTGAGCAAGAGCATTTACAACAGCAATATTATCGCGTTCTGATTTCACCTTTTCTATTTTGTCCATTTGCAATTTACGTATGCTGTCATCTACTGTTAGCAATTGTGTAATGTGAGTTTCATCGGTTGTAAATTTATTTTGACCTACAATTATTTTTTCGCCACTCTGTATTGCCCGTTGATATGCATATGCCGATGAGGCAATTTCTTTTTGAATAAATCCTGCTTCAATTGCAGCAACGGCACCACCCATTTCATCAATACGCTTTATATAATCCCATGCAAGTGCTTCTACTTCGTTTGTTAGTGCTTCTACAAAATAAGAACCACCAAGCGGATCGGGTGTAGATGTAACACCACTTTCGTGCGCAATAATTTGTTGAGTACGTAATGCAAGCTGTGCCGCTTGTTCGGTTGGTAAAGCAAGCGCTTCGTCAAACCCATTTGTGTGTAATGACTGTGTGCCTCCCATTACTGCAGCCAATGCTTGCAAAGTTACCCGTGCCACATTATTATATGGTTGTTGCGCAGTAAGTGTGCTGCCCCCTGTTTGTGTATGAAAGCGGAGCATCTGCGCTTTGGCATCGGTAGCGCCAAGTTCTTTTGTAATATGAGCCCACATTCTGCGTGCGGCACGAAATTTTGCAACCTCTTCGAATAAATTATTATGGGCGTTGAAGAAAAACGATAGTCGCTTTGCAAATACATTTATGTCCAAACCTTTGGCTATGGCCTCTTTCAAATACGCTTTACCATTTGCAAGTGTAAAGGCTAATTCCTGCACGGCAGTACTTCCCGCCTCGCGTATGTGATATCCCGAAATCGAAATGGTATTCCACTTAGGTACTTCTTTGCTGCAATATTCAAATATATCGGTAATGATTCGCATGCTGGGTTTTGGAGGATAGATATACGTACCCCGTGCGGCATACTCTTTCAAAATATCATTTTGTATAGTGCCCGAAATATTTTTTATGTCGGCACCTTGTTTTTTAGCAAGTGCAATATACATGCTCAACAAAATAGAAGCCGTTGCATTGATGGTCATTGACGTGGTAATCTTTTCGAGCGAAATTCCATCAAACAAAATTTCAATATCGCGCAGAGTATCAATTGCCACACCGGCTTTTCCCACTTCACCATCGGCAAGGTCGTGGCTGCTATCGTATCCAATTTGTGTAGGCAAATCGAATGCAACCGACAAACCTGTAGTGCCCTGAGCCAACAAAAATTTATAACGGTTGTTGCTTTCTTCGGCTGTGCTAAAGCCTGCATACTGGCGCATGGTCCATAACTTGCCACGGTACATGTCTTCCTGTATGCCCCTTGTATACGGGAATTTTCCCGGCAGTTCATTTTCCTTTACAGGTGTATTGTACAAAGGTTTTATTTCTATCCCCGAATCGGTTTTGTGTTCTTGCATTGCTTTTAAAAAATTGAAAAGATACTATCGCTAAATGAGAATGTAAAGTAACCGAATAAAAAATTGAAAAGAAATAATTTACGATTGTTAAGGAAAAGCCAGAAGTTAAAAATAAAAAAAGGAAGCACAAAAGTCAAAAGCATTTTTCGCGATTCGAAATTTTAGTGAAAAACAATTTCGTTTTTTTTATGGCAAAATACTTTGAACCCAAAAGTATACGGTGCTTTCAAATGAATGCCCTTACAAAAATAAATTTCTTGTTTTTCGTGGCAAAAAAATCAATTACCCAAATAACAATCCGGCTTCGGTCTTTACCAAATCAATGGCACGTTGAGTAGGAAATTCTTCATTGCGCATCATGGTTTCGAATATGGCTTTGCCCAATTCGATATGCGATGACATGGGGTTGATTTTATCGGCTGAAGTATTAATAAGGCGTACCATTTCTTCTTTTGCGTTCTTTATAATATTCCATGTTTGGGGCGAAATATAAATTTGCTGTGTAAGGTTATGTTCGTATTCTGAAGTAATGGTTTCGATAAGATGCAATTGAAGTTCGCGAACGGTGGCACTGGTATCGCTAAAACGCATAAGTAATAAATTGGGCGAAATGCGTTCCAGAAATAATATCATCCGTTCGTATGCCTGCAATCTTAGCGGTAATGTTTCTTTCACCATCATGCGCTTCACTTCTATCAAACGCAAACTGTATTCTCTGTTAAGAAACTGACGGATAAGAAAATATACTGCTGCCAACACAAATGCCGGAGCGGCTAAATAAAAAATAATGTCGATGATACTTTTTTCCATAAATCAAAAATATTTGAACGCGATAATAATAAACTTAAAACGATTTTTGCCAAAGAATATTACTTCCACTTTGGGCAAGGGCTAACTTCATTATCGCTTAGGCCTTTGCATGCTTGGGTCTAATGAACTTGCAATGTTGAAATAATATTCACTGCTATCAGCGCGCAGCATATTAGCATATGTAATTGCGGTGTTGTAATATAACTTTGCCCCCCGGGGATTTTTTTCGATACCTCGCTTAAGTATATCTATGGCCTGAGTCCCATTTCCCTGCAGGGCATAACACAATCCGAGTGCTTCATAATATTCGGGATTGGTGAGTTTCAACTCGTCAATTAGTTTTACAAAATATGTTTTTGCTTTATCGTACTGCTGCAAACCTTTGCCATAGGCTGTACCTAAACCATAGTATGCCTGCGCATTATCTTTACTGTATTTCAACACATTTTCGTAACAGGGAATAGATGAAGTATAATCGCCAATTGTTTGATAGGCAACGCCAAGATTATGATAGGCAAAATGGAAGGTAGTATCTATCTCACTTGAAAGTTTACAATTTGCTATTGCATCATTTATCCATTTCCGGTCGTTTGTTTTTTGATACATGCCTATACATTCTATACCATAAAATAAACGCGAGCGGGCACTGTTCGGCACTTTACTTACATCGGCAGCGTAGAGCGTAAAGTTGTCTTTCCAGTCTTTGTTGCGTGGAATTACTTTGGCAGCGGCAACTACTATAATCAATGAAAGCGCTACGTATACAGTCGCAGTTAAACGCATAGGTGTAGTATAATCAATTTTTAATAAATAGGCAGTAACCCCTGCCACAAGCAAGCAAAACGGTACCGAAGGCAAAAAGGCAAACCGCTCTGCCATACTGGTACCTACATTAAACACCAAATTGGAAACAAGAAAGAATGCCGCCATATAAAACAAAATACTAAAAGAAATTATGGGCTTCTTCTTTAAATAAATAATAGCATAAATAATTGCCCCTAAGTGAATCAACAAAGAGATAATACTCACTGGATTTGTAAACGAAACCAAAGGCAATTGATTAAAAGAATAATCCCACGACAAAGAATAAGGAATTAAAAGCAGCCCAATGTATTTCAATTGCACCCAGGCAATAGTTGCCAATTTTTGAATGAATGTTGCGTGCAAATAAGAATCATCAATTTGTGCGGTGGTAGTACGATCGCCAACCATGCCTGCAAATTCTGCTCGCATAAATAAATAAATTGCAGCCACCATAATTAATGGCGCAAATTTCACAGCAAGAGTTTTTATACTTTCGTTTTTAAATAAATAAAATGCCAGTGGCATCCAAAATAAAACGGTAATGGCATTTTCTTTTGAAAGCAATGCAAGAAAAAATGTGAAGCATGCAGCAATAATTTTCCATTTAAAATCTTTCAATAAAAAATAAAGCGTTAGGACTGAGAAGAAAAGCATATAAATTTCATCGCGGCTTTTAATATTTGCTACTACTTCGGTGTGTATGGGATGTATGGTAAATAACAACGAAGCAACGAATGGAATAAAAATATTCTGTTGTGCAAACAATCTTCGCAAAACAATAAACAACAAAGCACACAATGCACTATAAAATAAAACATTGAAAAAATGATAAACCGAAGTATTGTTTCCAAACACTTGTTTTTCGATAGCGAATGAAACTATTGATAATGGTCTGTAGCGACCGCCCGAAAGGTTCAAGGCTTCGCCATAAGTGCCAACAAATGCATCGTGAGTCATAATATCTTTAATACCTGCTACACCCTGTTGTGTAAATTTATTTGCAGTAATAACAATCAGGTCGTCAAGGGCAAAACCGTTTGAAATGCTGTTGGCATAAAAAGCAAATGCAATTACAAACAAAATTGCAGCATACATCCACTCACTTACCTTAGGTTGTTGCAATTTCTGTTTTGGCTTTGACTGTACAGTAGTGTTTTTTTTCATTGCGAAATGTCAGGATTATATCACAAACAGAGATTAATTTATTGCGTTATAAAAAAATGCTTTTGTATCTTTTCCATTTTTACATAATGAGATTATCATTATCATCAAACTGTACAAAGGGATTAAAAGCTACTTCAAAAATATGTCCATCGAGGTCTTTAAAATAACCGCTGTATCCTCCCCAAAAAACTTTTTGTGCGGGCTTTAAAATTGTTGCCCCCAAGGATTGCACTAAAGTTAATATATCATCGGTTTCGGTTTCGCTCTTGGTATTTATGGCTAATGTGATACCTGCAAAACCTTTACCATCGTCATTTATGGTAATATCTTCTGCAAGCAAATGACGAGGGTACAATGCTAAAATAATGCCGCCCAACGGAAAGAAAACAATGTCACCCTGACTGGCAACGCTTCTTTTCCAACCTAACCCGTGCTCATAAAATTCAAGCGCCTTTTCTAAATCTTTTACACCGAGTGTGATGATATTTAATTTTTGCCGCACCATTTTTTTTCAGTTTTATTGTAAGCAAAAGTAATTTTATTGTTGGTCTATTTGCAAGCAATTAATTTTGTATTGTATTAAATTATTTCCTAAAAATATCCACACATATTCATATTAGTAAATATACAACTCAAATAACCAATTAGAATTTGGCTATAAATTACGCGGTAAATAATGGAGGGTACTATACTGTAATACTTGTTTTGGTGACGTTTTGAATTCGAAGCATTACTTTTCAGTTATAAATTAAACAGTATTACCACATATAATCATCAAGGTTATATGTCAAAAAAACACCTTCAACTCTATTTCAACCAAAAAATTTCGCCACATATAAACAAACATATTGTGAAAAATATTTTCCTTGCAGAAAACAAAGAAACTTTTTTTCAACATTTGCCACATGTCAATTCATAAAGATTTAAGTGAGGCATGGCAAAGCTATAACCTGGCACATAAACTAATTGTAAAACACAAATTATGGTTTTACATTATTGCTCCGGGAATAATAAATGTGATAGTTTTTTTTGCAACATATAAGTTGGCAATAGCAGGTATAGATACTATAATAGATATGACAATAAAAAAAATTGATATGTGGAGTCATTCGATTACCTGGATAAAACCGTTACTGGGTGCGATAACATTTACATTAGAATTAATTTTTAGATTTTTATTTTTCATAATTTATATTTCCATTTATAAAAATATCATTCTGGTATTTTTATCACCTGTGCTGGCATTACTATCTGAGCGCACCGAAAAAATATTGACAGGAAAAGAATATCCATTTGAATTTTTACAATTTATAAAAGATATTGGCAGAGGCATAAAACTTGCCTTGCGAAATTTATTTATAGAAATATTTTTGTGGATCGTTTTGTTGATTGTTGCATTTATTCCAATTTTAAACCTTCTTTCGCCACTAGTTATTTTTATTACATCATCATACTTCACCGGGTTTTCGATGATGGACTATTATAACGAACGTAAAAAATTCACCATGCGCATGAGCATAAATATTATTAATTTGCACCGATGGAAAGCAATATCAAATGGAATTTTATTCTATGCACTATTTGCAATTCCATTTGTGGGATGGATAATATCACCATCTTATGCTGTGGTGGCAGCAACTATTGTACGCCACAAAATGACTATTAATTAAAAACAGAAAATATATATATTCGCAAATGCAAAAAAGCACGCACTACTACGATTCGCCCATTGGCTCAATGGAAATATGCACTCAAGGCAACGAGTTAATATCATGTGTATTTCTCGAAGATATGAAAACAGGAACCTTTGCTGCCGACCCATTTGGTGCATTGGTTCTATCGCAACTTGACGAGTACTTTAAGGGCACACGCAAACAGTTTCAGGTTCACCTTGGCGATGTGGGCACATTGTTCGATAATTTAGTGTGGGAAGAAGTAGGTCGTGTAAAATTTGGTTACACAGCAAGTTATCAGGACATAGCAAATGGAATAAGTGCACCTGATAGTGTACGCGCAGTGGGTGCTTCCAATGGCCGCAATCCTATATTATTGTTTGTTCCTTGTCATCGGGTTATATCCACCGATGGATCGCTACGGGGTTATGCAGGTCAAGTGTGGCGCAAAAAATGGTTGCTCGAACATGAATCGCGCATTGAGTGGGGTGTAACCACATTATTCGATATCGAAAAAACATAACACTAAAATTTACAACTTACCTGTAAGCTGAAGAAGCGCAATGCTTGAGGATTTGCAGGCCTGTTTACATAAAACCGATTGGCAACATTTTTTACCACCGCACCAATTTTTACCCGTGCATTGGCATTATAAATTAATCGCACATCGGTAATCCAATCGCCACCTGTGCGCGTTTTTTGGTAATTGTCTACTCCTGCAATAAATACAGCAAAAATGCGATCGATGTTTTCCATTTCGCTATAGTAACGAACATTGGCACCTATCAAAAATTTTCCATATCCGGTTTCAACATCCGCTTTCAACATTTGGCGATACCGATACTTTAATATATTAAAATTTGCCGTACCCGATACTGTATCTTCCACAGGATTATAATCAGTTTTTATAGGATTGATGTTTGTGTAACCTGCAAAAATATTCAAAGGAATTTTGCCGAACTTACCCTGATTAAACCATGTAATATCGACACCTGTAATGCGTGTGTTACCAATATTGCGCGAAGAGAAACCTATGTTGGTTGATGACCACACACCATAAACAAACTCCATCATATTAGTATATTCCATTTGAAACACGGCCACATCTATATAGCCCAGTGTAGTGCCAAATTTATATCCCTGTTGTATTCCCAACTCTGCACTCCATCCCGATTCGGTAATCAAACTATCGTTGGGAAACACGCTCACAATTCCAATATTTGTTTTTACATAACGTTCGGCCACCGATGGAAAACGATACCCCTGCCCATATGATGCACGTATGTTTGTGCCTTTACGTAACTCCACATTCACGCCACTACGCAACACGGGTTTGTAATCTATTTTAATAGTATCCATCACATTATTTTCCATTCTACCGCCAAGCGAAAAATTAAAACGATTCCACTTCCAGTCGGTTTGCAAATAAAATGCGGTAGTGGTTGATGTATGCCTGTTAAAAAATTCGCCCCGAATAAGTGCGTCCTGATTTACGGCACCGGCAGTTACAGTAACCAATTCGGCAAATTTTTGCTGATACTGATACTCTAAATAATTATTGTTGGCGAATGATGATTGATCCGTGTTATTATAATTGCGGGTGTTGAAATTTCGGAATTTCAATTTGTGTGTGCCAAAATGTGGCGACACATATGTTACAAAAGGATCGATGCTAAAGCGTTGTGTGTTGTAATCGCTGATTGTATTATCGGCAGCGAGCAATCCACCTGTAGTATCATTGCGCCAGATAAAAAATGTGGAGCCTTGTGCACGCTGATAATTTGCATTAACGCCAAAACTAAAGCCCGGCAAACCTTTCACACGGTATCGTAAATTTGTATTTACACGAAATCTTTTTTCGTTATCGCCCTCACGATAACTGTCATCATTATTGACCATGCCGCCAAAAACCAAATCGAGATTTTTTATTTGTTGACTGTGCAAAAAATTATAACCGGTAACTGCCTGTACATCTTCTTTACCCCAAAATCGTTGCCTGCGATCTTTTGGCTGATCGTACATGCCGGCAAAAAAATTAATTTTTGTTTCGGGAGTTGATTTTGGATATGCTGTTCGCACATTAATTATTCCATTCAATGCCGATGAACCGAACAGTGCACTCGATGCACCTTTAATAATTTCAATTTGTTCAATATTTTCGATGGGCATAAAACTCCATTTCACATCATTGGCATCGGCTGCAAGCAAAGGCAATTCATCTACCAGCATAAGCACGCGCGTACCGGCACCGTAGCTAAACCCACTGCCACCGCGTATATTAGCCTGATTGTCGACAATGGTTACACCGGGCACTTGCTCCATCACACCGGTGAGCGATGTTTGATTATTGTTTTCTATTAACTGTGGCTTCACCACGTTCATGGACACAACAACCTCATTAAGCTTTTGCTCAAATTTACTTGCACTCACTACCACCATTCCCATATCGGTAGCGGCAACTTTCAACTTTGCATTTATCATCAATGCCTGCTTGGCGCTTATTGTAAAAACCGTTTTATATTCTTGATAACCAAGCATGCGGAAAGCAATTTTATGTTGACCTTCGCTTACCTGCAAGCGATAAAAACCGGTAGCGTTTGTAGACGTGCCCACAGTATCGTCTACTATCACCGTTACGCCAACAAGTATTTCCTTATTGGAAGCATCGCCCACCTGACCAGTAATTTCGCCACTTTGCGCATATATTTTGTTTGCGCCAAAAAAAGTTATGGCACATGCAATTGCACCTGTAAAAAATTTTTTCATACACCTAAAATATTTTTTTGAAGAATTTTCTTTGAGAGATTATTTTACAATTATAGCAAAAAATAAATTGCAACATGAAAGACATTTAAAATACGAAATATAAAAAGTGGCTAAAGCCTGATGTCATTAAGTTAAGCCCTCCGCGCACCCTGAATCCCTAAAGGGAGCCAGTCCGTTGTAACGAAACCTGCGTGGAGGCGCCCTTTAGGGCTACGGGTGAGCGCAGGCAATTGGATTTAATTCCTTAACTTAATGACATTGGGCTAAAGCCTGATGCAAAATTATTTAAACCGTCCGATAAATCGGACGGCAATGATTTGCTTACACAAAAAGGTTTGCGACTTTGAGTCTTGGTGGCAAAAAAAATATCCGGCATTCATTCGCGCATTCCCCGACACTGTGGTCGGGGCAGGCGTGGCAAGAAAGTAATTAGGCTAAAGCCAATATAAATTATTTAAACCGTCCGATAAATCGGACGGCAAAGATTTGCTTGCGCGAAAAGGTTTGCGACTTTGAGTCTTGGTGCCAAAAAATAAATTCGGCATTCATTGGCGCATTCCCCGACACTGTGGTCGGGGCAGGCGTGGCAAGAAAGTATTTAGGCTAAAGCCAATACAAATTATTTAAACCGTCCGATAAATCGGACGGCAATGAATGCTTGCGCGAAAAGCTTTGTGCCTTTGAGCCTTAGTGGCAAGAATAAATTCGGAATTCATTCGCGCATTCCCTGACACTGTGGTCGGGGCAGGCGTGGCAAGAAAGTATTTAGGCTAAAGCCAATACAAATTATTTAAACCGTCCGATAAATCGGACGGCAATGATTTGCTTACGCGAAAAGGTTTGCGACTTTGTGGCAAAAAAGCTTTCTGTATTTTAGTGTTCTCTATGGAAATAAATTTTTATTTTGGATGGGCATACAATTATTCTTTTATTCGCAATCGAAGCATTATCAAATGACAACTCATCATCAGGATACAAACACCGAAGAATTAAAATACAAAATAGCATCGACACTAATTGCAGGTGTTGGTAATATGCTTGCAAAAACATTAGTGAGCTATTGTGGAAGTTTCGAAGCAATATTCAAAGAAAAAAAATCTCATCTCGAAAAAATTCCCGGAGTTGGCCCTGTTACATGTAAAAAGATTTTGGCTTTCAAAGATTTCGATCGTACCGAAAAAGAAATAGAATTTATCAGGAAATATAAAATACAAGCATGGAGTTATCTCGACAAACAATATCCTGATAAGCTTCGTCAATGCTTCGATTCACCGGTGATGATTTATTTTAAAGGCAATTGCGATTTCAATTTACAACCATGCCTTGCATTTGTAGGTACGCGCAAAGCCACCGACTATGGCAAACAACTTTGCGAAGAAATTATTGAAGCACTCATTCCTTACAATGTAAATATTATTAGCGGCCTTGCTTACGGCATAGATATTTGCGCACACAAGCAAGCACTAAAATGTGATATCACTACTGTTGGTGTGCTTGCACATGGCATCGATAAAATTTACCCTCCGGCACATCGTAGTGTTGCCGAAAAGATGCTGCATAATGGTGGCCTAATCACCGAGTACATAAGCGAAACAAACCCAGATCGCGAAAATTTTCCTACGCGTAACCGAATCATTGCCGGCCTTTGCAATGCCACTATTGTAATTGAAGCTGGCGAACGTGGTGGCGCACTTATCACTGCCGAAATTGCTAATTCCTATAACCGCGATGTATTTGCAATTCCCGGCCGCAGCACCGATGAATATAGTAAAGGGTGTAACCGCCTTATCAAATTGCAAAAAGCGCAAATGGTAGAATCTGCTGCCGATATTTGTTATCAGCTCGGTTGGCAAAATGATGCTAAAGCCGAAAAAGAAAAACACAAACAAGTAAAACTTTTTATCGACCTCACACCCGATGAAAAAACTATTTACGATTTCCTCATCAATAATGATCAAAGTGGAATAGATAACATTTGTATTGCATGCGAAATGAGCACAAGTCGCACCGCAGCCGCATTACTAAGTTTAGAATTTGCCGGCTTGGTAAAAAGTATGCCGGGTAAAATTTTCAAAAGTTTGTAGCTATTTCTTTTTATTTTAAAATTCTTGTCATTGTTTAATACATGTCATTGGTCATTTTAAACCCCGACACTTCGGTCGGGATGCCGACCAAAGTGTCGGCATACTCGTCATTGGTGGTTAGTTATTGGTCATTTTTAATCCTTAATTTTCAACTCCCAATTTCCTAATTTTCAATCCCCAAATTCCTTGTCATTGGTTGAATATAAAATAATTCGATGGTGCCTTTTTTCACATTGTGCGCTTAGGCCTTAAATGCTTTAATCATAAAATATTTAATCTGTTGATTCCGGTTTGAATCTTAAATATTCCGCTTGAGCAATTTTTATTTTCAAATACTAACTATTTTGGCTATAATTGCTTCAAATATTACCACATGTAATAATATCGATTCAATACCCATTGATGATATTTTGGTAGTAAATAAAATATTGAAAAACCTCACTTCAATTTAAAATGATTAGTGTAAAAAAGTGCAATACAAAGTGGAACACAAGATTTGTGATTATTATTCTTATTTGCATAGGTAAGATAAGTAATGCACAACTTGTTGTTACTGGTGGTGTAGGCCCTATAACCCTGGTAAACAATATTCTTGGCAATGGTGTTACAATAAGCAATGTTACTTATACAGGAGCGGTGGCTTGCCGGGGATCATTTACCGCTGCAGGTACAAATCTGGGAATGACCTCGGGTATATGCCTGAGTACAGGCAACGCAGTTCAAAGTGGAAATGCTGCAGTGTTTGCCGGAGAAGATAAAAATCAACCCGGTGATGCAGACATTGACGCAATTGTATGGCCAAATATTACATACGATGCTACTATTCTTGAATTCGATTTTGCAGCGGCCTCCGATACAGCACAATTTAATTATGTATTTGCTTCGGAAGAATACAATGAATTTGTAAACTCCAATTTCAACGATGCTTTTGCTTTTTTAATTAGCGGCCCGGGTATAGTTGGGCAGCAAAATATTGCATTGGTTCCCGGGGTGGGAATTCCTGTTTCTATCAACAATGTAAACAATGGTTTTGCAACCGGGCAAAGTAGCGGCCCTTGCACCAACTGTACATATTTTGTAGATAACGATGGAGGCGCTACCATTTATATGGATGCTTTTACTACTGTGTTAACGGCTACTGCTCCTATTCAGCCATGTCAAACATATCATATCAAAATTGTAATTGCAGACGTTGGTGATGGGGATTATAACAGCGCAGTTTTCATAGAGGGTGGAAGTTTTACCAGTGCCGGACAAATGCAACTTTATGCAAATGGCACTGTTGCAAACAACAACGATACTATATATGGTTGTCCGGGAAATATTGTCAATCTGAGTTTGAGCAATTTATCGAGTTATGTATGGAGTACGGGAGCAACAACTCAAAACATAAATGTTGTAGTGCCATCACTTGGTATAGTGAACCAATATATAGCATACGACTCTACTCTCGCATGCTCAGCTGTATCAACTACCATATATGTTGCTCCTAAAACGGCAGTAGCAACTATTACTGCAAGTGGACCCACTACGCTATGTAATGGAGGTAGTGTTGTACTTACCGCAAATGCCGGAGCCGGCTATTTATGGAGCAATGGTGCCACCACTCAAAGTATTAATGTTACAACAACCGGTTCATTTACTGTAACTGTAACTGATGCGTTGGGATGTGTTGCTACCAGTGCACCATTGGCTACTGTAATTAATACTACCAGCTCTGCAATCAATGGGCCTGCAACTTTTTGCAATACAACTACCGCAAATTTAATTGCAAGTGCAGGTAGCTCGTGGTTATGGAATACGGGTTCTACACTGCAATCATTGCCTGTTTCAACAGGTGGAACGTATATTGTTACAGTTACAAATGCAAATGGATGTACATCATCGTCAAGTTTTAGCATTACAGCTTTACCTTCTCCTTCTCCAACCATCAGCGGAGCTAACGCAATTTGCCAGGGAACCACGGCACAGTTTACTATTGGAGGCATCTATAATTCCATTTTATGGAGCAACGGTTCAACACTATCAACTATAAGTGCGACTGCAGCGGGCACATATACAGTAACGGTTACCAATAGTAATGGATGCAGCGGCAGTGCCAGTCATCAATTGATAATAAATCCCCTTCCAATACCTGTAATAAACGGAGCTGCATCAATTTGTCAGGGTAATAGCACCATACTGGATGCAGGTATTGGATACACATCATACCTGTGGAACAACAATAGTAATACTCAAACTATAAGCACAAATACAGGAGGCACGTATACTGTTACAGTTACAGATAATAATGGTTGTAGTGCCTCATCAACTTTGTCGGTTATCATTCTGCCTTTACCTGTTGCAAGTATATCAGGCAATCCGATAGCATGTGCCGATAAAAATATTATATTGAATGCCGGAGCAGGGTTTGCTAATTACTTATGGTCCAATGGAAATACAACTCAGCAAATAAACCCGGTTCAAAATGGTAGTTATACAGTGATGGTTACCGATAACAATAATTGCTCTGCTTCGGCATCGGTAAACGTAATAATAAATCCATTGCCGGTACCTGTAATAAATGGCAATGCCGAAATATGCAAAAACGACACCAGTCATTTAGTTGTTAATGGAACATTTGTAAGCTATCTATGGTCAAACAGTAGTAGCAGTTCATCTATCAGCACAATTATGCCGGGCATATATACAGTATCTGTCACCGATATAAATGGTTGCAGCGGCTCAACTTCATTTGCTGTAGCGGTAAACCAACTTCCAACACCACACATTACTGGCGATACCATTGTTTGTTACGGCAATCCAGCAAATCTTGAAACTGATAGTGGTTATAATCAGTATATTTGGAGCAATGGCAATACAGGCGCGGCCATAAACACAACCATGCCTGGCACGTATATAGTTACTGTTACCGATGGCAAGGGTTGTACAAATTCTGTTTCGGCAAATGTAATTGTTAATGCCTTGCCACAGCCTGTAATAATTGGCACTCCATTTATTTGTGCGGGTAGTGTATCGGTGTTAAATGCAGGGAGTTTTTCAAGCTATGTATGGTCAAACAGTGCTACCACCCAAATTCAAAATACACCACTTGCCGGCACCTATACCGTTACTGTTACAAACAATAATGGATGCACAAATACTACATCATTTGTAGTTGTTGTAAACCCTTTACCTACTCCTGTAATAACTGGAGACGATAGCATCTGTGTTGGTGACTTTACTATTTTGAATGCAGGAAATTTTGTTCAGTTTAATTGGTCAAATGGCAGCACTACTCAAACACTTAACACAATGGTTCAGGGTATGTATATTGTAACTGTTACTGATGCAAATGGATGTATGGCAAGTTCTGCTCCATTTCAGGTAGAAGTGATGAATCCTGTTGCAACAATTTCTACAAGTGGTGCTTTGGTTTTTTGCGATGGCGAAGATGTCACCCTATCAGCTAATATCGGGAACAATTATCTATGGTCGAATGGCAGCACGAGCCAAACAGTGACAGTTACAAGTACGGGAGCGTATACTGTTACAGTTACTAATACAAATGGTTGCACAGCAACCTCATCTACAGTAACCGTTACAGTACTTGAAACGCCCGATGCTACTTTTTTACTAGACAGTACAACCATATGCGGTGCCTTGCGAATACAATTTGCTATAGCAAAAAACCCATTGCCCGGAGCTTCAATAAAATGGAACTTTGGCGATGGCCACACCAGCACGGGGCCAAACCCGGTGCATGATTTCACGAAGCTTGACAACGTGTGGGTTTCATTAACCATAATTAATCAAAATGGGTGTATAGATATAGATAGTGTTCCTATCGAAATATTTTTTCCACAAAACCCTATTTCTAACTTTACAAACAATCCAGAAATAAGCACATTCTTAGACCCTGGAATACAGTTTTATGATTCTTGCTTAAACACCACAAATTGGTACTGGAATTTTGGCGATGATGAAGCGTCTTTCGAAAAAAATCCTTTCCACTACTTTAAAGAGGCGGGCGAGTTTACAGTAACATTGGTTGCTACTAACGAGATAGGTTGTCAAGATGTTCATTCCGAAACAATACTGATTACGCCTTTTTGGATTCCAAATACATTTACACCAAATGCCGATGGCAAGAATGATTATTTTATAACAAGCAATTATTTTGCAAATGTAAACTCATTCCATATGACCATTTTTAACCGTTGGGGCGGCCAGGTTTTCAACAGTTTCTCATTCGACAATCCATGGGATGGTATAGATTTATCGGGCAACGCAGCACAAGAAGGCACCTATATTTATGTTATTGACATCAATACCAAAGGCGGCAAGGCACATAAGTTTACAGGCAGGATAGATTTACTGCGATAAAAAACAATTAACCTTTTTCGATAGTTGTGTAACCCTAAATTTGAAAAGCGGGCAAACTTATTACGAACCCTCCTTTATTCGATTATCAGTAGTATTTTCCATTGCTTATAAGCATTAGGGTTACTTCGGAATTCAATTATTGAGCAAACGTCATATGAAATTCCAGAAATTTATTTCAGCCATAGATTGTTGCCCTCACCATATACGTTGCTTAGAAATAGTATCATCCAAAAAAAATCCCTCATGGTGAGGGATTTTCTTTTTATCTATTAATGATCATCGGGGCGGTTGCTCGATGTTGTTTGAGAGTGAGGTACTGTTTGTGGAATAAAATCCTCATGGTGACCGGGCTTGCCATAATCGTATGGCCAACGGTGCACTGTAGGTATAGCTCCGGGCCAGTTACCATGTAAATGCTCCACAGGTGCTGTCCACTCAAGCGTGTTGGCATTCCAAGGGTTTTGCGAGGCACGTTGTCCTCTAAACATAGAGAAGAAGAAATTGAGTGCAAATATTACTTGTGCAATTCCTGCTATCATTGCAAACACAGTTACTATTTGATTTATTTCAAAAAGGCTGTCGAAACCTGCGTAAGCTGTGTTGGCATAATACCTTCTTGGTACACCGGCTAATCCTAAAAAGTGCATAGGGAAAAACACGCCATACACACAAATTATTGTAAGCCAAAAATGTAAATAACCAAGTTTGAAATTCATCATACGGCCAAACATGCGGGGAAACCAATGATACACACCGGCAAACATTCCAAAAATTGCAGATGCGCCCATTACAATATGAAAATGTGCTACCACAAAATAGTTATCGTGTATGTTTATGTCCAAAGCGGAGTCTCCCAAAATAATTCCTGTAAGTCCTCCTGAAATAAAGAACGAAACCAAACCAATGGCAAACAACATGGCAGGCGATAATATAAGATTGCCTCGCCATAAAGTAGCAATGTAATTAAACACTTTAACTGCGGACGGTATGGCAACCATAAGTGTGGTTACCACAAACACCGAACCTAAGAATGGATTCATTCCTGTCATAAACATATGATGACCCCAAACTATAAACGATAAAAATGCAATCACGAACATAGAGCCAATCATGGCCTTGTAACCAAATATTGGCTTACGGCTCATTACAGATATTACTTCCGATGCTAATCCAAGTGAAGGCAACAATACAATGTAAACTTCGGGGTGACCAAGGAACCAAAATAAATGTTGGAATAAGATTGGTGAACCTCCAATATGTTCTAATGGAGCTCCATCGATAAAAATATCTGAAAGATAAAAACTTGTTCCAAATGAACGGTCAAATACGAGCAATAAAGCTGCGGCAAACAAAACAGGGAAAGATAATATTCCTAATATAGCAGTTATAAAAAACGCCCAAATGGTTAGTGGCATGCGGGTCATACTCATTCCTTCGGTACGAAGGTTGATTATGGTTGCCACATAATTTATGCCGCCCAGGAGAGCCGAAACAATAAATAAAACCATACTTACAAGCCACAAGGTCATACCTGCTCCGGAGCCGGAAATAGCTGTAGGCAAGGCGCTCAAAGGAGGATATATTGTCCATCCTGCCGATGCAGGTCCACCTTCTACAAACAACGAAATTGTCATTACAGTGCACGAGCCGAAGAAAAACCAATACGATAACATATTGAGGAAACCCGAAGCCATATCGCGTGCACCTAATTGCAAAGGAATGAGTAAGTTACTAAAGGTTCCGCTTAAACCACCAGTTAAAACAAAGAACACCATGATAGTACCATGTATGGTAACTAACGCCAGATAAAACCAGGATCAAGTTTGCCGTCTTTTCCCCACTTGCCCAAAATCGATTCGAGGAAAGCAAATTTTGTATCGGGCCAGGCAAGTTGTAAACGAAAGACCATGGACATGCCCATTGCCAAAAAAGCCATCACTATTGCAGTTACCAAAAACTGCTTCGAAATCATTTTGTGATCGGTGCTGAAAATATACTTCGTCCAAAATGTTTGATGATGTTCATGATGATCATCATGATGGTGATCATGACCGTGGTCATCCTCATGTTTATGTGTTATTACGTGCGACTCCATATTATAAATCTTTTATATTTTAAACAAAACAAAATGAGTTTAGATAATTCAAATGAAAATTACTTTACTGCTTCGGCAATTTCTTTAACCGTTTGTGAAGCATTAGCATTATCGGCCGTGGGTGCAGGTTTTGCCAAAGGTTGTGTTTTCAACCATTTAACAAAATCTTCTTTGCTGTCAACCACCACTTTCATATTCATAGTATAATGTGACACGCCACAAATTTTGTTACATAGAATTACGTAATCAAATTTTTCGTTGGCGGTTTTTTTGCGCATTTCGGCAGTAGTAATAGTTGGCTTGAAATAAAAATTGGTTGTCATTCCAGGCACTGCATTCATTTGTACCCGAAAGTGTGGCATATAGACAGAGTGAATTATATCACGCGAGTTTATATTTAACATTATTGGTGTGTTCACAGGAAAGTGCATCTCTGTTTTAGCAATAATATCATCATTTACTGCTTTGTCTTCAAGTTTTAACCCTAATGGATTCTCAGTAGAAATGTTGCGGAAATATGAATCGCCCAAAGTATTATCTCGGCCTGCATAGCGTCCTAAAAATACGAATTGCTGTGCATAAACCTGAACATTCATACCATCGGTATTGTCTTTACTTGTTATTGCAATCCATTCTTTCAAGCCGGTTATAACTAAAATGGCTAAAACGATAGTAGGTATAACTGTCCAAATAATTTCTACTGTATTATTATGAGAATAGAAATATGCCATATGACCTTTACGGTATTGGTATTTCCAAATAAAATAAAATAACGCTATTTGTGTAATAATGAAAACAAAAATGATGATATAAAAATTTATATTCAATAAGTTATCTGTTCTTACTCCATGCTCCGATGCGGCCACAGGGAGGGTAAGAGGCATATATTTCCATATCATATAGAAAAACAAAATCAAGCCAACAACCATAAAGGCTATCAAGCCCATAGCATTGCCTTTTACATCTTTGTGCAATTCTTCGGTAGCATCTCTACCCGACAATTCCTGACTGATATTTAAAATATTCATCAGTCTGAAGGCTACCATTATTGCCGCTATTACTCCTAATAAAATTAAAAAATTCATTTCGTTACTTTTATTTTACAGATGTGTTAATCGATTTATTACAAAATTAAATTGCGTGCTGCACGCTTTCCATCATAAGCGGATGTTTGGTACGTAACAGAGGTGCTTTTGCCAAAGAACGGAATGTTACGTATAAGAATCCACCCAAAAATCCTATTGTTGTTCCAACTTCCATCCATGATAATTGCCAATGATTTCCATGAGCTGTTAACGTTCCGGGAATTATCATGTTAAATGAATCAAGCCAATGCCCACAAAGAATAACTATACCACCAAAAAACAATATATTAAATTGTCGCTTGGCATCGCGTGTCATTAATACCAAAAATGGAATGATAAAGTTCAGGAAAAAGGCTATCCAGAAAGTCCAACGGTAATGGTCTAATCTAGTTCGGAAATAAACAATCTCCTCAGGCAAATTTGAATACCAAATCAACATGTATTGAGCTACCCACAAGTAAGTCCAAAACACAGAAAATGCAAACATAAATTTTCCAATAGCGTGCACGTGATGTGAAGTAACCGCAGCCATTAAGTTTTTACGCTTTAAGTAAACAGTCATTAAACCAATCATTGTTAATCCGCTTACCCAAATGCCAGCAAATGTATACCAGCCAAACATAGTTGAGAACCAATGTGAATCGATTGACATCACAAAATCCCAAGCCATCATAGAAGAAGTAACCGCAAATAAAACAAGAAAAATAGCCCCATATTTTATGCCCTTTTTATGTAAAGCAATATCGCCTGAAGTTTCTTCAGCAAGCGATTGCTTGCGAAATAAATATGCAAAACCGCACCAAATGGCTGAGTAAACTAAAACACGTATCAAGAAAAATGGCTTGTTCAAATACCCTGATTTTCCAGCAAGAATTTTATCGTAATGTTCTCCTCCTTTTACATACAATGAATCGTCCATCCAATGATATAAGTGATTTCCTCCCCATCATACCAACCAGAACAATTACAATCATAATAGGCATAGCAACAAACAACCACTGACTCATGGCTTCTGGAATTCGCAGTACGACTACACTCCAGCCTACTTCGGCAACATATTGTACTGCAATAAAAAACACCATTACCAGAGCAATTCCCATAAAGAAGAAATTGTTCCATAATAAATTACTCCATGCCTGATGCGGGTGAAGCATAAATGTGGAAATGATAGAAATGATTCCGATTAAAATCATCACTAAGAAAGTAGTGCGATGTTTACCTGTAAATGTGAAGTTCATATTCTAATTTATTCTGTAAGTCAAATTTTTAATAATATTTATTTTATAGCTGCCGCAGTTGAATCGGCTGCCGGTGCCGCAGTGGCTTGCCCTATTTTTTGAAGGTCGCGCACATACATTGTAATCTGCCAACGTTGTTGTGGATTTAATTGCCCCGAATGTGCACCCATAAGGTTAATTCCATGGGTGATGGTGTGGTATATTTTTCCATCGGTTAAGTCTTTCATAGTACCTCCTCTTGATGAGGTTCCTGTAGAATATGAAGGCGGCACTCCCGGAAATTTATTATCAGCAACTAAGTTACCATCGCCCATACCTTCTGCACCATGGCAATTGACACAATATATTTCGTATAACCTTTTGCCTTCTCCCAAATTTATGGAATCATTGCGTAACGGGTTAAAAGCTTCCAGGCTTGCTTTTTCATATCCTGCATTGTCTGCAGAATAATTAAATGGCATGAAGCCGCGTGAGACCGACCCTGCAACAGGCTTTAAGGATGACAGACTATCTGCGAAAATAGTACTGGGAGCATAGGTTTCATATGCCGGTCCACGATACATTTCGGGAAAGTATTCATAACCGGGAAATTTTACTGCATCGCGGCACGAACCTAATCCGGTCAATACTGCAACGAAGCCAATTATCGCTATTTTATTTCTATTTTTTAAAAACATCATTTATATGCTATTATCATTAATATGAATGAAGTATCTGTTTTATCTTATTTCAATGGCGCCTTCGTGCATCACCATGGCCTTTATTTTTTCTAAATCGTCACTCGCGCGAGTATCAATTTGCATCACATAATGGTCGTCAGTTACCCTGGGATGTACCACTTCAGGTTCTACACCGGGTAATATTTTGCAACGAAGTAAAAACGTAATCACCATGCCATGGGCAGCGCACAATACAGTCGATTCAAATGTTACTGGAATAAAGGCCGGCATATTTTTGAAAAATGCATAATTGGGTTTCCCTCCAATATCCATTGGCCAATCCAGGATATTCATATACCATATCATCAACAAAGCTAAACTTGTACCTGTAATGCCAAATAGAAATCCACAAATAGATATTCTAGTCTTTTGCAAACCAAGGGCATCATCCATACCATGAATTGGATATGGTGATACAACATCGGTAACATTTACATTATGCGATCTAAGATGCTCGACTGCATGGAGCACTTTATGCTCATCGTTAAAAATTCCGAAAATAGTTTGGTTACTCATGATGGGCCCCTCCCTTCTTTACTTGTGATGTTGATGTATAAAAAATGGTTTTCAATTCGCTCATAGCTATTACTGGAAAAAATCTTGTGAATAATAAAAATGGTACAAAAAATAACCCCAGTGAGCCGATAAATATTCCTAATTCAACCCAGGTGGCACGATAATAAACCCAGCTAGATGGAACATAATCGCGGTGAAGTGATGTTACGATAATTACAAATCGCTCGAACCACATACCTATGTTTACTATTATAGACATAAAGAATGTGAAAGTGATGTTTCTGCGTAATGAAGCAGACCAAAATAATTGAGGGGAAATAACATTGCAACTCATCATACTCCAATAAGCCCACCAATAAGGCCCGGTAGCACGATTGAGAAAGCAATATTGTTCAAACTCTACGCCTGAATACCATGCGATAAAAAATTCTGTAATATATGCTACACCTACAATTGAACCCGTTAACACAATGATTTTATTCATCATATCGATGTGGTAAATTGTAATGTAATCTTCCATGTTTAATACTTTGCGGGTAATTATCAAAAGCGTTTGCACCATGGCAAATCCAGAGAAAATGGCACCGGCAACGAAATAAGGAGGGAATATGGTTGTATGCCATCCCGGAATAACAGATGTGGCAAAGTCCATGGATACTACTGAGTGAACCGACAATACAAGGGGAGTTGAAAGCCCGGCAAGCACCAATGACATTTCTTCGAAACGCTGCCAGTTTTTAGCTTTTCCAGTCCAACCAAATGAAAGAATGGTATACCAGAATTT
The DNA here is from genome assembly GCA_016717325.1 of Bacteroidota bacterium. Classification (GTDB taxonomy): domain Bacteria; phylum Bacteroidota; class Bacteroidia; order AKYH767-A; family OLB10; genus JADKFV01. Next base: position 28,342 of record JADKFV010000027.1, read on the forward strand.
CATGGCCTTGGTTTTTGCGCGGTCGCGAACAGCGGCAAAATCGGGTAATAAGCCACTATACCAAAATACCAACGAAACCGTAAAGTAAGTAGATATGGCAAATACGTCCCAAACAAGCGGGCTGTTAAAGTTAGGCCACAGCGAACCAAATTGATTTGCAAAAGGGAACGGCCAATACATTAACCACGGACGACCCATATGGCCAAGAATAAATGATGCTGCGCATATTACAGCAAAAATGGTCATGGCCTCAGCACTACGGTTGATGCTCAACCTCCATTTTTGACGGAATAATAATAAGATGGCCGAAATCAAGGTTCCGGCATGTCCAATACCTACCCACCATACAAAGTTGGTGATATCCCATGCCCAACCGACAGTTTTATTTAAGCCCCACACGCCTATTCCAGTGCCAAATGTGTATCCTATACAAATTATCCACCATAGCAAAGCTGCGCAAGAAACGGTGAAGGCCATCCACCAATATTTATTCGCCTTGCCTTCTATAGGGCGGCAAATATCCTCGGTGATTTGGTGCATTGTCTTGTCACCTGTAATCAACGCGGGCCTTAAGGGAGATTCTACTGCATGCATATATTTTCTACTTCTTTGTCGTTATTACTTATCTGATGTCTTTATTTCCTTTTATTGATTCAATTTGATTTTGCAAAAAAATTACTCGGCTGCGCCTGCGGTTTCTTCACGATTCCAAATTTTTGTTTGATAAAATACAGATGGCTGCACGTTCAATTCTTCGAGTAACCAATAGCTACGCTCCTCGGCAAACATTCCTGTTACTTTACTTTGGTTATTATTACCATCGCCAAAGGTGATTGCATCTGTCGGACATGTTTGCATACATGCGGTTTTTATTTCACCGTCTGCAGGTCTGCGACTTTCTTTTTTCGATTGCAGCTTGCCGCCCTGAATCCGTGGAACACACATAGTACCTTTTTGCATTACTTCGCGCGAACGCACCGATACATCGGGCTTTAGCACCATGCGTGAAGTAGCGTCCCACATTGTATAATGGAACTTTTCGTTTTCGGTATAATTGAACCAATTGAATCTGCGAACTTTGTATGGACAGTTATTAGCACAATAACGAGTACCTATACACCGGTTGTATGCCATCATGTTTAAACCCTCACTGCTATGTGTAGTTGCTGCAACCGGACAAACTGTTTCGCAAGGCGCATGATTGCAATGCTGGCACATTACCGGCTGAAACAATACTTGAGGATTATCATCAGTTGGAATTTCCATATCGCCATACATCTGCACTACACCTGTTCCCTCCTTTTCAGCTTTGGCCTTTGTCATGTTCGATGAATAGTAGCGGTCTATTCGAATCCAGTGCATTTCACGTGCATTACCAATTTCTGTTTTCCCTACTACTGCAACATTATTTTCTGCCTGGCAAGCAACAACACATGCGCCACAACCTATGCATGAGTTAAGGTCGATACCCATTTGCCAATGATGATTTGGTTTCGGGTGACCCGGTTGATCTTTTGTTGCCCATAAATCTATATCAATTGGCTTTTGAGGACCATCTGGTGTATTTACCAATAAATCAGGATTCCCAGCTTTAGCATTTTTTTGCCATGATTTCAAATCCGACTCTTTTACAATTTCACGACCCATCATTGTGTGATGCGTTTGAGTTGTAACTAAAGTATAATCATCATCAATTGTTTTTGTAATTGCTCCTGTAGTATAATATGCCATTGAGCCATTAGCAATTCTAACAAATGGATAAGCATTTTTTCCAACATCGTTAGAAGCACGTCCCGATGCAGTTCGACCGTATCCCATTGCAATAGCAACAGTATTTTCGGCCATTCCGGGCTGAATCAAAACAGGGAATTTTTCGCTTTTCCCATTTGCTTTTAGTTCAACCACATTACCCTGACGGAGACCTTTGGCTTCGGCCATTTTTGGGCCTACACAAACATAGTTATCCCAACATACTTTAGAAATTGGATCAGGTAATTCTTGCAACCATGGATTGTTTGCCTGACTACCATTACCCATTCCAGTTTTCTCATATACTATAATATCAATTTCACCCGATGCTTTTTCATCAGCAATTTTTGCCGCAGCGTCATTCACATTGCCAGCAAATGCACCATGTTCATGGGCAACAGCCGGTATTTCGTAAACTCCATCTTGTAAAGATTTGCCCCAAAATGCCTCCATTGACCAACCCGATGTAGCACCATATAAATTCTGCTGCCATGTAGCAACAATATAATCGTGGAAATTGGTAACCGGAGCAGCACACCAAGTGAGTAAACTTTCTTGTGCCTGACGAGTGTCGTATAGCTTTTGAATTACCGGCTGTGTTAAACTAAACATATTGCTAAATGGCTCTGCATCATTCCACGATTCGAGGAAGTGACTGTCAGGGCATAAATATTTACACATTAATGTTGTTTCGTCTACGCGGTCGTTTAGGCTGATGCTTAATTCAGCTTTTTTAAGTCCATCGCTAAATGTTTTGCCATCTGGTGCAGTGAATACCGGATTACAATTATAAACAATCACTCCACTTATTTTGCCTGCTGCCAGTTCTGTTGCAAACTCAACAAAAGCAGCATCGTTGCCTTGTTTCAAGTTACAATGACGCATTAAGTCAATTGTATTTCCATAGCTCGATAACATAGAGTTGATACCATTAACAAGTATTTGCTCGTTTGTATCATTCGAACCTGAAACCACAAGGGATTTGCCACGGGCGGCCCATAACTCATTAGCTGCAGCTTTCACTTTGTCTTCGACAGAAGATTTAGCCCCGCTAAGTGTTGGTTGGCCCGCTTTTGAAGCTATTTGATTGTAAAGAGAAATTAATGTTGACCCCATTTCGCGTGGCTTAACCCTTACTCTTACATCGGCATTGCTACCGGTAAGTGTCAGATTGCCTTCGAATTGAAAATGGCGCGACATGGATTTCTTAGTCTTATTTATCTTGCGAGTTTGCGCATATTGTAGTGCATGTTGAGTCGGCAGTATCCAATTTGAAAGAAAATCGCAACCCAATCCAACTATTACTTCAGCATTTTCGAAATGATAAGAAGGCAATATACTCTCGCCAAACGAAGCAAGGTTTGCAGAAGTGATACCATAATGTGAAATGGCATCGTATACAATATGTTTTGTAGTAGGGAATTTTGCAGTGAATTCGGCAATAGCAGCCTTTGTAGAAGGGCTGATAATAGTAGAAGAAACAATACGAATTTGACCACCGCGAGATGAGATTTCTGATAATTTCGATTTTATATCCGTATCAATCACCGACCAGGTAGATGGTTGACCATTGGCTGTAGGCCGTGATGCACGGGCAGAGTCATACAAGCCAAGAACCGAAGCTTGCACACGGGCGCTGGCCTTACCTTTTGTTACCGATGATAAATCATTACCTTCAATTTTAATGGGACGACCTTCGCGGGTTTTTACAAGTATACTGCAGTAATCATGACCATCTGCAAAAGTACTTGCGTAAAAATTAGGTACTCCGGGTACAATTTCTTCAGGCTTAACTAAATACGGTATCGTTTTGCGAACAGGAGCTTCGCAAGCAGCAATTGTTGCAGCTCCCAAGCCAAAGCCTACGAACTTAAGAAAATCTCTACGCGATGTTTGACTATCGGAAGCAGATTTTTTACCCACTACTTCATGTATGGGAAGATGTTCTTCAAACTCGTTGTTTTTTCTGCGCAAAAACTCCGGTTCGTTATGAAGTTCTTCCAGTCCTTTCCAGTAAACTTTATCCATAATTTATTGAGAAATCAAAATCAAATTAATAATATAAAATAACTTTCGCTAAGATTAATAATGACAACGTGCGCACTCGGTGCCGCCAATTTTTTCCACCGTTATCTTTGCATCTGCACCATATTGCTTATGTATACCTGCAAGCGCTTTTTCATCATAGTATCCATTGCCGGCAACTTTTACCTCGGCAGTTCGGTGACAATCTATACACCATCCCATTGTTAATGGTTGGTCTTGTTTCAATACTTCCATTTTATCAACCGCCCCGTGACACTGTTGACATTCAATTTTTCCAACTTTAACATGTTGAGAATGATTAAAATATGCCAAGTCGGGTAAGTTGTGAACCCTTGTCCATTGAATAGGTTTCTGATTACTACCATATTTACTACCATCCCAATCCAAGGCAGCATATATTTTACCTATTTCTTCTGTACCGTAGTTTGGCCCCTTCTTAATCCCTTTATGGCAATTCATACATAATATAGCCGAAGGAATATTAGCATGTTTACTTTGTTCTGCGCCACTGTGGCAATATAAACAAGCAATACCATTATCTCCTGCATGTAATTTATGAGAGAATTTTATTGGTTGGTCAGGTTCATAGCCCTGAGTTACCCCAACATCCTTTAAGGCGTACCAACCCTTAACACTTCCAATTAAAGCACCTATCACTAAAACCCCGGCAATCAATTTTTTGTTGCCACGAATCCAGGTTTTATAAAACGCTTTTCCCTTTAGTAACGCAGGATGTGGTTGTCCTTCTTTATCACGTAAGGCATGTTGCAAACTTTTTTGAATTCGACCTAAAGCCAATGCAACAACAATCAAAATTGAAGTAACAAATAAGAGAAGCCAGGGGAAACCATCTTCGGCAGGTTCACCAGCCAAAGGAACACCGGCTGCAGGAGCTGCAACAGGAGGAACATATTTTTTTATGTAATCTAAAACTGCATCTATCTCGGCATTGCTCAAATTTTGAGCGGTCATTGCAGTTTTATTATACTCGTTATAAATATTTACCGCATAAGCATCGCCAGATTTTATTACAGCAGAAGAATTCTTAATCCAAGGGTATAGCCAAGCGCGGTTGCGTCTCTTTTCTATGCCTTGCAAACCGGGGCCAATAAGTTTTTCACTTGTAGCATAATGGCATGATTTACAGTTGGCATTGAACAATGCTTCCCCATCCTGAGCGTATGAGAAGCCGATAACAAACATAAAAATAGCCAGCGTAAGTATTCGCTTAAAACTTAAAAAGGATGATTTCATACTTTAACTTATTGAATTACAGGATTTTACTCCGTTAAATGCGATATGGTAGTTCTTTTCGAAGCGCAAATGTAAAACAAACTACATTCACTCAAAACAAAAGTTAATTTATTTTTAATTTATTATACATATCAAGTTTAAATAACAGCAATTAAATTGCCTCATGTTAAAAATTCGATGAAAAAACTTATTTGATTTGATTATAATAAAATTTTGTAAAATGGCAAGCTAAAAAGTATTTGGCCAAGCTTTTTTTCATACTTTTCAATTGTTATCTGTTTGAATTTCGTGCAAAATTTGATGCAGTAAATAGTCAATAATAGAATTAAAACAAATATGCCCCTGCATTTGATTGCAGAGGCATGTTGGTATTGAGGTCCGTTATTTTATTACTCTAATACTATTGGCCATGATATGGGCCTGCCACAGCCTGAGCATCAGGCTGCCATACGTGCCCGCCACAAGATATATACGTACCCGGAGGATATTTTTTTTGACAGTAAAGAGTCCACACGCTTCTGCAGTAAATATGGGGCGGCAAAACGCGCGCCCAATGTCATTAAGTTAAGGAATTAAATCCAATTGCCTGCGCTCACCCGTAGCCCTAAAGGGCGCCTCCACGCAGGTTTCGTTACAACGGACTGGCTCCCTTTAGGGCAATGTCATTAAGTTAAGAAATTAAATCCAATTGCCTGCGCTCACCCGTAGCCCTAAAGGGCGACTCCAAGCAGGTTTCGTTACAACGGACTGGCTCCCTTTAGGGATTCAGGGTGCGCGGATGGCTTAACTTAATGACATTGAGCGCGCCCGGGCATGAGGGGAGCGCGTTGGAAAACTACAGAAATATTATCCCAAATGATGCAATTGAAATTATTAATTGCATAACGATAAATAAAATCAACTCTTTTGGCACCATTGCATTTCACCAATTGGGTTATTTTCTACATCGGGATTAACCCAACTAATGTAGGTAGTTCAACTTGTTCCTTATTTTTTAAACACCGAAGTCTAATTAATGATAAATGATTTTGATGAAGTGCAGCCCGCAGGTGTTGTAGCGGTAACCGTATACGTACCCACGCTAAGCTGACTTATATTGGCGGTAGTTTGCCCGGTATTCCACAATAAGGTGGAATTTGACGGTTGTACTGTAAGGTTAACATAGCCCTGATTGCCTGTGCCACATCCGGGGCAATGTATACCGGTTATTAATGGTAAAGGATTTACCGTTACCGTGAGCGAAACGCAGGTTGTGGCACCACAAGGCCCGTTGTAACGCACGTAATATGTGGTAGTGGCTGCAGGTGTAACCGATAAGCTACTGCCGGACCCAATTACAGTACCACCACAACTGCCGGCAAACCACTCGGCAACACCACCGCTACCCGGGCTTCCGCCTGTAACGTTGAGTACCTGGCTCGATCCCGCACACAGCGAGCTTCCACCCGAAATGCCCGTGGGAGCAACAGGAGAAGCACTACCCAAAACCGTAGTTGAACACGTTGTGGTGAGTCCTATTGCATCGGTAACTGTTACAGTATACGTACCGGCAACAAGTGCGGCAGGGTTGGCAATTGTACTGTTATTCGACCATAAATATGTATAGGGCGCAACACCACTCACTGCTGTAACAAGCGCTGTACCGTTGGAGGTATTTCCACATGTAACGTTGGTAGATGAACATGTGGCCCCCACAAGACATGAGTTTGTCACCGTGGGAGACGATATGCATGTGGTACATGCTACGGGTGCGTATGTGGCCGACAATCCTGTACCATCGGTTTCGTCTCCAGCGCGGAAGTAGTAGTTATTAAATGTAGCAAGATTAGTGCTGACACTTGAAGAGGCATTCCATACAGGCCCAACAAATGGAGTAGTAGATAAAGAAAAAGGAGCTGTAGCATCGAATGTTGTAAATGTAGAAGGAGCACTTGTACCACACCAATAGTAGCCACGCGGATCGGCTTCATTGGTAGGTATTGGGCCACCACTGTTTGAAAAAGTATAATAAAAACTCCATTCGGCATTTGTTTTCGAAGCGTCATAAATCACTTTAAAGGTGATGTAACCATCCTCCGAAACAGGAGTGGCAAACAGTTGTAAAGGTGTAAGATTTGCATCAGCATCTATTCCATTTGTATAAGAAACAAATTCAATACTACCAGTTCCATTTCGGCCTTTAACAATGGCATAACCGATGCCGGTCGTAAAATTAGATGAGCTGCCTCCTAAAACAAAGGCCATAGCCCTTTCGAGGGTATCGAATCCGGTCATACTATTCGCGGTGTATGCGGTGAATGTCCAGTATAACTTTCCTGTACCGGTTTCCTGTTGATTGGCATAAGCAAATAAAGGAGTACCTCCACGCACGTTTAGCGCCCCTGACGCTACTGTTACTGTACCGGAGGTAGTGGTCCAGTTTGAGAGAAGATCACAATCATCGCCATTATTAAATTGCAGCGAACCCGGGTTATTCGACAATTTGTGGCCATCGGCCAGAAACTGCAAATCGTTATTCGAACCCGCAATATGTGCCTCGGTAAATACATCTATGCCTGTACACGGTCCATTTGCATCATTTCCTGTAAATCTGTTGCCGGTAAACGTAAGGCTCGCTGTATTATTCCCTTTCGAAACATATACCCCACCACCTTCTGCAGTGGCGTTATTACCGGTAAAATAACTATTGGAAAGAGTAGTGTTTGCATCGTTGAGATAAATTGCCGCTCCCGTGCTCGAAAGATTGCCATCGAATGTACAATTGTTGATATTAAGGGTAATCAAACTTGCCGCTTGCCCCGCGGCATATATGGCACCTCCATACCGCGTATTACCTGTAGTGGGATCGCCAACTCCGTCAGGTGGCCCTATGGGACTTCCCACCAGTCCATTGCCTCCATTTCCTGTAAATGTACATCCGGTAAAGGTTGCATTGGAGCCACTTTCAATGGCAACAGCACCACCATCCCACGTTGTGCCTCCCGAAGTAAGGTTACAGGTAAAATTGGTGTTTGTAAAACTGACAAGTGCATTGTTGCGTATCACTATTCCGCCACCTATGCTGGCATTGGCTTCATTACCGGCAAATAAACATCCCGAAAAATCAACACGCACCGCGGATTCAATTTTTACCGCTCCCCCGGCTGCTATACGCAGGTTGCACACAAACTGGGTATTAATAATATTCAAATCGGTAGTGCTTGTATTTGCCCCTGTTATTGTCAATGCGCTTCCGGTACTTTGTATGTTGTTGTACAGTTTACAACCCGATATTGTTCCATTGCCGGTAGTTCCCATATTCACCACCAACGCATCGCCAGCCCAATCGCAATGGTCGAAGTTTGTATTATTGATGGACCATCCGGTAAGGTTTTGATTTACTAGCACAGCACCGGCATTGTTGCCTGTAAATTGAATAAAAGTAAAATTACTTATAGAAGCGTTATTGCCGGCAATGGTGGCAAAGCAAAGCTGACTGCTGCCATTTGCAGAATTATCAAGAACGGCTCCGTGTCCATCAACGACCATATTTGCCGGCAAATCGAATCCACCGTTGGCATCGCCCCAGTCGAGGCTTACACCTATGGGATTAGTGCCTCCCGGCCCAATGTTGTATTTGCCGGGCAAAAAATGAATGGTTGAAATAGAATTACTTATAGCATAATCGTAAGCAGCTTTCCATGTTGCAAAAGGCTGAACCCCTGAGCTGTTAATGGCAATGGTGTTTTGCTGTGCCGGAGTTAAAGGCGTATAGCAACTCAGCGGTGCCACCAACACCGTTTGTGCCGTACACACCGAAGAGGTTAGCAGCACGCATAAAATTATGCCAACACCATAGCGCGAAACTAATTTTTTCTTCCTCCAATCTTTAGTCATCTCGGACCATAGGCAGTACTTGGAATTTTCGGTGCAAACTTCGAGATGATTTATTGCCATTTTATATTTTTTTTATGTTATCTTTTTTTTACGCTCTATTTCTATTATGTATGAGGTATGTTTTTTCGCGCTCTGCTGTTTAGTTTTATATACAAATTAAAAGCGGAAAATTATCAATAGTACAAGAATGCTCCATCTGAAATAAATAAATGTGGTGGTTTTCCTTTCCAATATTTGTCTTCTCCTTTTGTATTGGAATACATTTTTTTAAAACCCAAACAGAGTAGTAAACATGCATGCACGTATTACGCGGTCATTTTTTATTTACTCGATTATCACACGGATCGTTTTGTTAAACCCATCCACGCGCACATGGAGCAGGTATACTCCTTTTGCAAGTGTATTGACATCGTAAGTTCTCACTACTTCACCTTCCATGATGCCTTCGGTTTTTGTCCATACGTCACGTACGGTTATATCATACATGGTGAGCAACATTGTACCATCGCGGTTCGCCATCAAACTCAGATTCACTATGCCATTCGAAGGATTGGGGTACAGATTCAGGTTCGCTACTGGCTGAACATCTTCGCCTGCTTTTGCATTTCCAAATGGGCATACCACACTGAATGCTGCATTGGTATTTTGTAGTTTACCTACATATTCGAGGTTGGCAAGTTCTATGGCATCGGCAAATTCGGCAAGTGTAGGTGTGAGGCCTGCACATCCGCCAAGTTTTTTCTGTGCATCGGTAAACATTTTGTTTACCGTGGAATCGTTGTACATAGCCATTGTGCCGGTGAGGCCTTTTACTATCGCATTTCCGTACCAAACTGTATTAAGCGATGCAAAACTTGCATCGTATTCATCAAACACCAGATTGAGTTTCAGTGCCACACATTGTGCGGCAAGCTTGTTGTTTAATGATGCCCCTGAAGGGTTGATAACATTTGCAACAAGTACGCCAGAAGCTGCATTTGACTGGCCTGTGAGGAAACTCCTCACTGCAAATGCACTGGTCAAGGTTATGGTATTGCTTCCTACACAACCGCCACCAACTACAAGAGAACCAGGGAAGGCGGCAGCAAAATTATTTGCCATGTACTGGCCTGCCTGCGAAGGAATACCGTTTGGCACCACTTTCCAGCTTGTTATGGTTTCGGTGCGCCATGGTTTAGTAGCAGGGTTACAGTTGTAGTTTGGCGAGAGCACCTGGGCCGTGCCATTTGCAATACATCCCGCAGCATCTGTTACCACCACCGTGTAAGAACCAGCTGTCAATCCGGTTGCTATTTGACCTGTTTGTACCGGTGTGGTATTCCATACATAAGTATAAGGTGCCACTCCACCACTTGGCGTGGCTGTTGCTGTGCCATTGTTTCCATTGAGCACGCTAACTGGAGTTGCAGCAGTGCTTACAAGCAGTGTAGCATTTTGTGTTATGGTAACTTGTGCTGACGCTGTACAGCCTCCACCGCTGGTAACCGTTACAGTATACGTTCCGGCAAATAATCCATTAACTGAAGATGTTGTTTCGCCATTACTCCACAAATAAGTGTATAAACCATTACCGCCACTTGCCGTTACAGCTGCTGCCATTACCACCGCCATTGCATGCTATGTTGCCACCAACAATCGACAATGCAATTGGTGGCTGACTTGTTAGTACTACACAAAATGAAATGGTACATCCATTAGCATCTGTTACTGTTACGGTATGGCTGCCGGCACCTATTCCTGATAGGTCCTCGGTGATTTGTCCGCCAGTCCATATATAAGTATATGGTGCTGTGCCACCCGATACCGTAATATCAATTGAACCACCAATTGCGCATGTTGGATTAACATGGGTTTCGGTGATTGTCATTCCAATAATCGGAGCGGAGATAATTACAGTGGCAGATTGAGTGCATCCGTTAGCATCGCCTACCGTTACCGTATACGTACCAGCCGCAAGATTCAGCAAGGTTTGTGTTGTTTGGCCGGTGTTCCATTGATAGCTGTATGGCCCTGCCCCGCCTGTTACATTTGCTGCTATACTTCCGTTATTTCCGCCATTACAATTAATGTTAATTACTGTTGGCGTAATAACTATGGCTGGCGATGCTGATAATGTGATGGTGCCGGTTTGAGTACAGATTCCGTTACTAACAGTTACAGTATACGTTCCGGCAGATAATCCGAATACGTCCTCGGTTGTTGCACTTAGTGCATTGGCACTCCATAAGTAAGTATATGTTCCGGCAACACTTGGGGTAAGGTTTATTGAACCGTCATTACCACCATTGCAACGTATATTATAACCACCTGCATAAGTTGGACTGTTTAACGTTATACCAAAGCTTCCGGCATCAGACACTTTCACACACACATTGATTGTGCATCCGTTAGCATCGGTTACTAAAACAAAATTGTTGCCGGCACATAAACCGGTTGCCACAACAGAAGTTTGACCATTGCTCCATAAGTATGTGTATGGTGATGTACCTCCGGTTACTACCAAAGTTCCTGTTCCATTGCACAAACCACATGTTGCCGGAGTGCTTGAAGTACTTATAGTATCCATTGCTGCTGGTGAGGTTATTACCACAGACGTTGTAGCGGTGCATCCATTAGCATCGGTAGCGGTTACTGTATACGTTCCTGCTGCCAATGTGTTAATTGAACTGTTCAATGCGCCATTGCTCCATGCATAACTGTAAGGTGAAGTACCACCGGATGCCACGCTAGTTGCTGCACCATTTACAGAACCAAAGCACGTAATATTGGTACTGCTTGCTGCGATGGTTAATGCCAATACATGGTTTACACTTACTGCTTGCGTCAGCGAACAATTTCCTGAATCGGTAACTGTCACAGTATACGTTCCGCTGGCATTTACTACAGCTGTTAAACTGTCGATACCTGTAATTGTTGTTCCTGCACTCCATACGAAGTCATAGTTGCCTGTACCGCCACTTAAGTTTACTATTTTTATTGTATCCAATGCGTTAAAACATGCTGCCTGTTTTACTGCTATGCTGAATGTTGGACTGCCCGGAGCAGATACATAAGTGGTGGAAGTTGTGCTACATCCGTGTGCATCGGTAACTGTTATAGTATACGTTGCGGGTGCCAGTCCCAATATTGTGGCATTTGCATTACCATTGTTCCACAAATAAGAGTATGGGGCAGTGCCGCCATATACTGAAGCACTGGCAGTTCCGGTTGCATTACCACATAAAGAATTCGTACTTACAATCGATGAAGAAAGTGCTGAGGGCTCGCCAATAGTAATGAGGTGAATGAGAGTGCATCCAATACTATCGGTTATGGTGACAATATAATTTCCTGCGCTAAGATTAGTTGAGCCCGCGGTGGTAGTACCGTTGCTCCACAAATATTGGTAGCCAGCAGGATGAACACCAAAACCTGTCCATGGCGTACCTCCGTTTGTAGTTACCATAGCAGAACCATTGTTTCCACCTTTACAAGTTACATCAACTGTGCTTGCTACTACATTGATGGGTGATGGACCAACTAATGTTACCGAACACGTGCTGCTGCATCCTGCTGCATCCATTACCTTCACTTCGTATACACCAGCAGGCAAGCCTGTGGCGGTGGCCGTTGTTTGCGCTGGTGTGCTGTTCCATAAGTAGGTTACTATTCCACTTCCATTTGCAGTGGTTACTATTGCTGTTCCTGTGTTGGTATTGAAGCATAGTGGGTTGGTACCGGTGGCACTGCAACTTATACTTACCAATGCATTGATGGTGGTGCTTGCCGTGGCGGTGCATCCGTTTGCATCGGTTACGGTAACTGTATACGTACCCGGTGTAAGCCCATAGACTGAACTTGTGGTAGCAAAAGTGCTGGTTCCATTTGACCAAACATAACTATATGGCATTGTGCCACCTCCAACTAACGGTACTGCGCCACCCAATGGGTTTTGGCAACTGATATTCGTTGTGCCTATGCCTACCGTAAGTAATGCCGGTTCGCTTACTGTAAAGCTCAGCGTTACCGAACATGGTGTTGGTGTTGATGAATCGGTTATGGTAACTGTATAGGCCCCTGCAATTAATCCACTTATTGATGATGTTGTTGCAGACGAACCGCCTGTCCATACATACGTGTATGGACCTGTACCGCCAACCGTTGTTGTGCTTATGGTGCCTGTTGCCAATCCAAAGCAACTTACATTGGTTACTGCTCCGCTTGCCTGCAATGTGGAGTTTTGACCTATTATCATACAACGGATGGCTGTGCACCCCATTGCATCGGTTACCGTTACATAGTATGTGCCTGCAACAGCCACAATGCTCGATGTTGCAGCTCCTGTGCTCCATAGGTATGTATGAGGTGCTGTGCCTCCTGTTACTATGCCGGTGCTTGCTGTGCCATTGGCATTTCCACAACTTGCATTGGTAACCAAACTATCAACCACAATTGCAGTGTTGTTAAGTACTATTGCGCTTGCTGTAATTGTGCAGCCATTTGCATCGGTAACCGTTACTGTATACGTACCCGCCAACAATCCTGTATTGGTTGCCCAGTTGGTTCCATTACTCCATGCGTATGAATATCCGGCAACGCCACCGCTTACATTGGCTGTAAGGCTGCCGTTGCTTTGCCCGTTACATACCGTTGTGCCGGTTACTGTTATAGCCAAAGCCGAAGGTTCGGTAATGTTGGCGGTGCATACCACCGTGCAACCATTGGCATCAGTTATAGTTACTACATATACTCCGGCAGGCAAGCCCGATACGGTTGCTGTATTTCCTACATTTACGCTGCTACTGTTTGTCCACGCATAAGTATATGAAGGTGTACCTCCTGTAGCACTTGCCGCAACTGTTCCATTTGTACCGGCATTGCAACTTACATTGGTTGACGAGGCATTACATATCATTGGCGATGGCTCTGTTATATCCACACTGGCAGTTGCAAAACAACCATTTGCATCTGTTACCGTTACTATATACGTTCCAATCGATAAGTTGATTGCAGTTTGAGTTGTTTGAGCTAAGGCATCGCTCCATAGATAAGTGTATGCCGGTGTACCACCCATTGCATTCACGGTTGCTGTACCATCAGCACCACCAAAGCATGATACATTAGTACCATTTGTACTTAGCATCATAGCCATAGGCTCGGTGATAGTAAAGCTAATGGTCACCATACAACCATTCGCGTCTGTAACTATAAGTGTATACGCTCCTGCTGCAAGTCCACTCAATGTTGTTGGATTTGTAACCATCGTTATTGGTGCTCCTCCATTGAGTGAATAGGTTATTGCTCCTGTTCCGCCTGTAGTTTCAAATTCGGCTGTTCCATCGGCTCCTCCATTACACAAAACATTGGTTGTGCTTGCTGTTACATTGAGGCTATTTGCCGGTGCTGTAACATCTATACTTGATGTATAGGTACATCCATGGGCATCGGTTACTGTTACCGTATATGTACCTGCTGTGAGTCCGGTAGCAGTGGTTGTGCCCTGTGGTGGTACAGTATTCCACGAGATAACATATGGTGATGTACCTCCTGCAACTCCACTTATAGTTGCTGTACCATTATTTCCGCCAGGGCAATTAACATTGGTTGCTGCAAGCGGGTTGGCAGTGATGGCCGAAGGTGCAGTTATTGTTACACTGCAAGTGGTAGTACACAGATTAGCATCTGTTACAATTACCGTATACGTACCTGCTGCTAAGGCAAGAGCCGTTTGAGAAGCTTGGCTACTTGCATCGTTCCATAAATAAGTATAAGGCGATGTGCCACCAACCGCTGATACGGTGGTTGTTCCATTTGTGCCCGCATTACAGCTTACATTCGTGCCCGTTGCCACACAGCTTAACTGTGCCGGTTGTGTAACCGTTGCACTACATGTTGCAGTACACCCATTGCCATCGGTAACCACTACTGTATACGTTCCCGGCATCAGTCCTGATGTTATAGATGTGGCCGCTCCACTGTTCCAAAGATAAGTGATAGCACCTGTGCCTCCTGTTACCATTGCAGTTGCGGTTCCGTTATTTAATCCAGAGCAGGTGATGTTTGTCGATGTACAACTTACACTGATTGACGGTGGTGCTGCAAGGGTCATGCTGCAGGTAGTTACACATCCATTGGCATCTTTTACGCTAACCGTAGAAGTGCCTGCTGCAAGCCCTGTGGCGATGTTCGTGGTCTGTACCGGTTTGGTATTCCATGTATAGCTATAGCCCGGGGTGCCTCCCGTAGGTGTAACCTGCAATTTGCCGGGTTGTAAACACGTTACACCATCTATAATGGCTATGCCGCACGTTAAGGCTGCCGGGGCGGTGATTACTACACTACCCGTGGTGGTACAGCCCTTAATGTCGGTAACTGTAACAGTATACGTTCCGGCCGACAGGCCTTTAATGGTTGCCGTGGTTTTTGAATTGCTCCATAAATAAGTATATGGCGATGTGCCTCCTGTTACCTGAGCTGTGGCCATGCCGTTGCTACCGCCATTACATTTTACATTTACTCCCGTAATTGACAATCCTAGTGGTGCCGCAGGTTGTGTTATTGTAATACATGCCGTGGTGATACAACCTTTGCTGTCTTTTACTTTTACCCAATACATTCCTGCAGGGCCACTCAATACCTGATTTACTCCCTGTGTATTGTTTGTGCCATTTATGGTTGCGCCAAATGGAATATTGTACCAGTCGAATATGTAACGTGGGGTTGGGCCGCTTGCAAATGGTGTTCCACCTGTGGGTGTAAGAGTGATGGTTGCATTGCTGCCTCCATTACAACTTACATTTGTTGAAGTAAACAATACTGCTAATACACTTGGTTGTGTTATAACAACGCTTCCGGTTTTTGTACAACCTTTACTATCAGTTACTGTTACTGTATACGTTCCTGCTCCAATACCCGACAATGTGCTGGTTGTTTTTCCATTGCTCCAAAGGTAAGAATATGGTGATGTACCTCCGCTGGCACTTACTCCGGCTGTACCATCTTTGCCTTTAGCACAACTTACATTTGTACTCAATAGAGTTAAAGTTAATGTTGCCGGTTGTGTTACGGTGTAGCTGCAGGTTGTTGTATTTGAATTCGCATCCGTTACTGTTACGGTATACGTTCCGGCAATTAACCCTGTGGCGGTGGCAGTTGTTTGCGCTGCACCATCGTTCCACAAATATGTATATGGGCTTGTGCCACCTGCCGGGGTGCTTGTGGCAGTGCCGTTTGAACCTCCATTGCACGATACATTGGTGCCGGTTGCAACACATGTTAGTGTAATTTGATTTAGCAGTGTATAACTACATGATGTTGTACAGGAATTTGCATCGGTTATTGTTACGGTATACGTGCCCGTGGCCAGGCCTGTTGCTGTAGAGGTGGTTTGTGCAGGACTTGTATTCCATAAAAATGTATAGGGTGAAGTGCCGCCCGATGGGGCGCTAGTGGCGGTGCTACTCGTGCCGGAACCAACACAGGTTAAAACTGCAGGTTGCGTTACTGTATAGCTGCAGGAGGTTGAACATGAATTTGCATCAGTTACTGTTACTGTATACGTACCGGCTGCGAGTCCCGATATGCCGGTGCCTGTATTGGTGTTCGAATTACTCCATACATATGTTAAGGTGCCTGTACCTCCACTTGCCGTTACACTTGCCGTGCCGGTGGCCGCGCCATTGCACAATACATTCACTCCGGTACATGTGGCGGTCACGGCTGTGGTCGGTTGAGTTACAGTATAGCTGCAGGAGGTTGAACATGAATTTGCATCGGTTACTGTTACTGTATACGTACCGGCTGCGAGGCCCGATATGCTGGTGCCGGTATTGGTGTTCGAATTACTCCATACATATGTTAAGGTGCCTGTACCGCCACTTGCCGTTACAGTTGCCGAGCCGGTGGCAGCACCATTACACAATACATTCACTCCGGTACATGTGGCGCTCACGGCTGTGGCCGGTTGCAAAATAGTAGCACTCACAGTGGCCGTGCATCCGTTAGCATCTGTTACGGTAACAGTATACGTACCGGCAGTAAGACCTGTGCGGTCTTCGGTTGTTACTGTACTGCCACCACTCCATACATAAGTGTAAGGCGAGGTGCCGGGTGTGGTGGTTACGTTTATCGAACCAGTTGATTCACCAAAGCAAGTAACATCAATATGGGTTTGTGATAAAGCTAAAGTTGAAGCAGACACCACTACTGAATCAATATCGCTGCATACAGGTGTTGTTGTGGTATTTTTGCGAATATAATAAGTGCCTGCGGCCGACACGATGGAAGAGATTGGAGACGTTTGGTTTTGGGCATTGGCCAAAGTGGTATAATAACTTAACACTCCGGTGGTAGCATTGGCGTCAGTTACGTATAATGCTAAATCAACATTACTTCCCGAACAAAACACTGCAGGAGTGGTTGTCAGCAACGGTGTTTGATACATTGTAAGAAGTAAAGTATCGCTCACAGCGGGGCAAGTGCCTGCAGGGTCGTTGGTGGTGAGGGTGACAGTAATGGTTTTAGGAAACGAACCTGTTAAATCGGAGCCTGCAGGTGTATAGGTTTCACCTGCACCGGTCCAAACGCCACCATTACTGAACGAACCTCCACCATTGCTGCTCCAGCTAGCTGTAGTGGCACTGCCACCAATCACCCCGGATACAGTAAAGATGGTAGCACAACACATACAACCCGAAATATCAGGACCAGCGTCAACCGTTGCTTCGTTCCCAATTTCGGCATATACCTGCCCAAGCTTGGTGCAGCCGGTGGAATAAGTAACAGTAACATTGTACAACCCTGTATTAGCAGGTGTGGCATTGCTGATAGTAGGATTTTGCAAAGTGCTTGAAAATGATGCAGGTCCTGTCCAACTCCATGCAGTTGATCCTGTTGCTACCACTGAGAGATTGAGTGTGGCAGTAGAAGGTGAAGAGACACATAAGGGGCCATTACCACTCACAACCGGGTCGGGCGAAGACTGAACCGTAATGTTGCCGATGCCCGAAACCGTTCCTGTACATCCGTTATCGTCTACTACCGAAACCATATTTATAACATGCGCCCCGGCACTTAATCCTGCAGTACTGATGTTTAATACAGGAGAGGAAACAGCCACTGTTTGATTTGCACCACCATCAATATTATAAGTAAGTGTGAAAGGTGTAGTGCCCGACAGCGTTAATGGAACCTGCCCGGTGTACCCTTCGCAAATATCGACATTGGTACCCGAAATAGTAACCGAAGGAGCAGCATTAATAAAAATCTCGCCACTGCCCGACACTATTGCTGTGCAGTTACCACCGTCAGCAGTAACCGAGGTTAAAGCAAACTGCCCGGCTGTTGCACTTGAAAGCGTATAAGGATTTGAAGTAGTAACAATAGGCGTTTGTGCCACTCCGTTTATAGTATAGTTAATAGTAAACGTAGGCGTACCTGTGTACCCCGAAAAATTAACCGTTAGGCTGCCCGATGCCGGTGCACATGCTGTAGAAGTACCGGAAATAGCCGCTGTAGGACAGGTAACGGTAAAATTACGAACGGGCAGCGTTGGTGTACTTGTGCCGGTACAACTTGCATTAACAGGATTGATACGTGGCATAATGCGCAAGGTAGTACCACATGCTGTAGATGGGATTGTGTATGTGGCGCAGGAGGGGGTGAGGGTTGTGGTAACGCAAGTAGGATTGAATTGAACGCTTAAATCGTCAACGCCCATACCATGGTCGTTACCTGTGTCATTTATATCTGTCCATCTAAGACTTAAAGTGCCACCAGGTAATATAGACAAACCGGTTATCGTTGCTGTGAGTGATGTACGATTTGCAGTTGCATTCCCGTCTAAGGCAGCTGCTGTTGCAGTGTTTATTGGTGTGATAAAATCTAAGGCGCTAACTTGAGTAAAAGTTCCCGTATTTGTTGTTATTCCACTACCCGCTTGATAAGAGAAACTAAGTGTATCCGGGTTAGTATTACCACCATTGCGCCATTGTTCTCCTGTATATGAAACTGTTACTGATGTTGCAGTACATGTGCCTGTGTTGGTCAAGAGTACACCATAGTTAATTGTGCCTGGGCCGCTCGAAGACAAGGAACCTAAAGCTCTTTCAGTGGCAGTTCCCGTACCAAAGCTGTATGATCTCCCAGTATTACTACTACCGTCACCTGCAAAGAAATCTAATGGGCCTGTCCGGAATAAATACCAGTTAGGTAACGTAGAATTATTTACCCATGTAGTTGAACCAGTATTAATTAATGTATTGAAATCTTGCGAGTATGTTACTGGAGTGCCCACTACTGTGCTTATCACCTGACTAGCCACCACATTCGCACTACTTTCATCATACACACCACCGCTGTTGTTTACATCATTTACCCATTCTATTGTTGAGCCGTTTGGCAAATCGGTAGAAGAAGCAGTGCTGATGCTCATGCTCAAAACATCGCCCGGGCACTTGGCGCCTGCTGCGGTGTTACAGGTGGCATCGTTTGCAAATACGGGGCAAGGCGGTGGAAGCAGTCGGCAGTTATTATTGATGGTAATGGTTTGCGGTGGTGTACATCCGCTGCCATCGTATACTACTACCGTTAGCGGACCCGCAAGGCTAGTACTTATGGTAAAAAGTCCTGTAGCATTGGAATCTACATTTACGCCATTGTTTTTAAATGCATATTTTACATTGGACCCGCCTGTTACCAGTGTAGATATATTTACTGTACCCACAGGAAAATCGGTTGGGCACGAAAGCGAAGTTTTTGATAATACCAAAGGTGCAACTACCGTAATGGATAAGGTGCGAACCTGATAGCAATCGCTGGGCGTGGTATTGTTGCGCACGGCACCTTCGGAGTTGCTACCTACGCTGCTGCTGGCAATGGGCGAGTTTGATAAATCGTCCCAAACCAAATGTACAGTATGCGTACCAACAGAAAGGGCACCCACATTATAAGTCAAAGTAGTAACGCCTGTAGTTGTATTTTCAACCACACTTGTCCAATTGACCCCTGCAGCGCCATCTATAGAAACAAAGCTTCCTATTTTACCATCGGCACTGGACTTGGTAGGCTCAACGTGTGCATAGTTATAAACTTCGAGCGTGATGGGCACTGCCGCTGCTGTACATTGTGCGATGGTGGTATTTAACGGTAGTATTAAAGCATCAATAGGAGCATAGTTAGACATGCCGGGATTTGGGTGTTCGCTTTTGCGCCAGCCACTTGCACCATTGCAGCGTGTGGCATAGCTTGCCTGCGTTACTCCGGGATAAGCTATGCGCTGAAAAGTAGAATTACATGCTTGCAGCACATCGCCATCCACTTGCGGATGAGGCGATGATAATGGGGTAAGATTGCAATAGGTATTGGCAGTAGCAATGGCGGGCATTGTATAGGAATAAGCCGCATTGTAGCATGAGCCACCCGGGCGGAGAGCCGGAGGTAAAATGCCTCGCGTTTGTGCACCCGAACCATTAGGCGAGGGATTTCCCGGAGGGCCTATAAGCGTGTAGTTGCCTGATTGTAATGCATTGTTATCGGCAGCACCTGTAGAACCCCCACCCCATTGTACGGCATCGGCAATGCTGCCATCGGGTTTAAAAAGTACAATCTGATCGCCATCGGCAGCGCTCTGATTGTCGAGTGTAAACCCTGTAGCCGCCCAGTCAACATAGTATTGATTAGCTGGCAGGCACACATCAAAATCGATGGGAAGCTGACTCATAAAGTCGCCACCGTTGCGCGCTATACCCGATCCGGGATTGGGATTGTTGGATTGTGCCAGACTACAGGCAATAACAAAAACACTATCACTTGGTATAGTGGTACCGGGCGGAATAACTACCACCCATTCGCTGTTGGAAATAACCCAACAGCCAATATTGGTGCCCGGAGGGCCAATGAGTTCTACTATACCGTCATTTTCGGAGTCGTTGTTTGTAGCATCGCCACTGGTTTCGTTAATGTAAACTTGTGCGTTTGCAAAACTGCAAACAACAGTCACAAACAAAAATGTAAGTAATTTTTTCATATATTTTTGAAATTTTTATTATCTAGAGGAAATCTTTTGCAAATTAAGTTATAAAAAAAATTTTGGTATTATCCATTTATTATGTATACATTAATAAAGAAAATGGGAACAATAATTAAATTGAAAAAGTCAAAATATTTATTTTTTCTAAAGCGAATAAAAGCTTTAAAAAGCCAATTTCCAAAAAAAAGAAAGTTTTGTTTCCACACCCAATAAAGCAAATTGTTGATAACTGTTAAGGCTTGTAATAACCTACTTATCGGAAATGAAGAAAAGTCACTTTTTTTATAAAAATTTGCAATTGATAAACTTAATAGCCTTCGATAAACCAATGGAATGGTGACCTAACTCCCGTTTGGCATAGTCTCTGACTACGCCAAAGTGTTTGTCAATCTCCGATTGACAAAAGAAAATAAAATAACACTAATCGGAGATTTATTTACGCATTGGGTTGCAAATGAATTAATATAAATCGGAGATTTATTTACGCATTGGCTTAGTCAGAGACTAAGCCAAACCTCCGGACTCTCCGCTCCGCTTGGCGTAGTCTCTGACTACGCCAAAGGCATAGTCTTGGCGTAGTCTCTGACTACGCCACAGTGTTTGTCAATCTCTGATTGAAAGGAGAAAATCAAATAATATAAATCGGAGATTTATTTACGCATTGGTTTGCAAATGAATTAATATAAATCGGAGATTTATTTACGCATTGGCTTAGTCAGAGACTAAGCCAAACCTCCGGACTTTCCGCTCCGCTTGGCGTGGTCTCTGGCTACGCCAAATTGTTTGTCAATCTCCGATTGACAGGAGAAAATAAAATAATATAAATCGGAGATTTATTTACGCATTGGCTTAGTCAGAGACTAAGCCAAACCTCCGGACTCTCCGCTCCGCTTGGCGTGGTCTCTGACTACGCCAAATTGTTTGTCAATCTCGGATTGACAGGAGTAAGCCAAACTTGTAAAGACTAAGCTAAACAGCGGGAGTGAGCTAAGAAATTCAACAACAGAAAATCAACCTTGATTCATGAGATCAATATTTCGCTTCACAAAATTTGTAAGTGCCGGGCCTTTTAGCATACCTTTTTCTAATAATGCTAAATCGATAATGTGTTGCATGCTCGATTTTTGTGTATCGCTTTCAGAGATATTGAGCACCTTGTTCACCAACGGATGATTGGCATTTACTATCATATTAAAATTTTCGGGCATAGTGTTCATCCAGTCGTACATGCCGCCACCTGTTGCGCTCATCTCTTTCATTCTGCGCATAAATTCGTTTTGCGCTATCGTTACCGGTGCATCGGTTGGCTGCATGGCTTCGAACTGTATGGTGTACTTATCTTTTTCTACCAGGCTAAGAATTACTTCTTTAATTGTAGTTTCCTGTTCCTCGGTAAGTGTCGATTTTGCTTTTTCGGTTTTGTTGATGAGGTTGTCAATCACATCAGCATCGATGCGTGCAAAGGAAGCATTTTCCATTTTTTGCTCTATCATATTGAGGAAGTGCGAATCGAGCGGGCCATTCATCAGCAATACATCGTACCCACGGTTTTTTGCAGCCTCCACAAGACTATGGTGCGCCACAGCATCGTTGGTATAAAGATAAATGGTGCGTTTGTCTTTGTCTTCCTGATTTGGCTGTATGAGGGTTTTATATTCTTCGAAGGTGAAATATTTGCCATCGGTATTTTTTAGAAGGCAGAAATTTTTTGCACGGTCGTAAAACTTATCATCACTAAGAATACCGTATTTGATAAAAATATTGAGGTCGTCCCATTTGGTTTCGAAATCGGCACGTTGCTCGTTAAATATTTCTTCGAGTTTGTCGGCAACCTTTTTAGTAATGTGAGAACTTATTTTTTTCACATTTCCATCGCTTTGCAAATAACTGCGCGAAACATTCAATGGAATATCGGGCGAATCGATAACGCCATGCATGAGAGTTAAAAACTCTGGTACTATTCCTTCTACATTATCTGTAACAAAAACCTGATTGCAATACAGTTGTATTTTATTTTTCTGCATCAAATCGGCATTGGGCTTGTGCTTGGGGAAGTATAACACCCCTGTAAGATTGAAAGGATAATCGACATTGAGGTGAATGTGAAATAATGGATTATCGTTAAACGGATATAGTTCTTTGTAGAAAGCATTGTAATCTTCGGTGGTAAGGTCAGCAGGTTTTTTCTTCCATGCAGGTTGTGTATTGTTAATGGCTTTGTCCTCGAACATTACAGTCACAGGCAAAAACTTGCAATACTTATCGAGCATGGTTTTAATGCGTGCAGCCTCGAGAAATTCTTCACTATCATCGTTTATATAAAGGGTTATTTCGGTACCGCGTTCAGCCTTTTTCAGTTTCTTCAAGCGTATAATCGGTGCTGCCATCGCAAGTCCATTTTACGGCAGGTGCATCTTTGTATGATTTGGTGATAAACTCCACTTTGCCGGCCACCATAAATGCGGAATAAAAACCAAGACCAAAATGACCGATTATTGGATTGTTTTCCGATTCGTTTTTATATTTTTCTAAAAATTCCTCGGCCCCCGAAAATGCAATTTGATTAATGTACTTTTCTACTTCATCATGCGTCATGCCTATACCACAGTCGCTAATGGTAAGGGTTTTGGCTTCTTTGTTTACAGCAACGGTAATGTTTGCATCGCCCACTTCGGTTTTGTTTTCACCGGCAATGGTTAGGGTTTTTAGCTTTTGAGTTGCATCTACTGCATTGGATACTAACTCACGAAGAAATATTTCGTGGTCGCTGTAAAGAAATTTTTTAATGATGGGAAAAATGTTTTCGGAGTGTACCGATATTTTGCCTGCTGCCATAATGTTATGTTTTTGTGTATGTGAAATTAAAATATTTGATTTTTAAGTGTCATCGCTAGCGTTCAAACCAAGTGCCATGTGGGGTGGATGTGACAAAATTGCGGATGGACTACCTTGCAGGTGAATAAATTTAGCAATGAGTTGTTTAAAAAAAATCAAATTCAGCAATACTATTGAATCACAATTTTGCTGTTTTCAATAATGCCATTATCATTTTTTATTTGATAAAAGTACATGCCGGGTTTTGCATTTAATTCGATTTCCGTTTTTGGATTTATGAGTTTAGTAGAGAATATTTTTTCTCCCATCACATTGTAAATTTCGATGCTGGCTGCATTTTTATTTTTTACATTAATTGTAAAATTTCCATTTGATGGATTGGGATAGATGGAAAAATTTTGTGATTGATTTATTTGGAAAATACCAGTGGAAGTTTGTGAGAGTTTGAGGAGGAAGATTGTGCCTTTGGTATTACTCCCAGTTAATAAAGACACACCCGCCCCGGATCAAAATCAACAACACCCCAAAATGTACCCACCGCGTATACGTTTTTTTTGTCAATTGCAATTCCCGAAATAACATCACTTCCAAGATCACCGAATGTATACGCTTTAATAAAATCTCCTGAACCTTCCAACTTAACAATAAAAATATCCAAGTTATTGTTTGGCGAAACTGCGTTATAAACTCCTACGCCTGGGTTCAAATCGGATGTGCCATAAAAATGACCCGAAATAAAAATTTCTTCTGAAGCATCGAGTGCAATTCTTAATCCCCAATCGTTAGATCCTCCACCAATTGATTTTGCCCAAACAAAATTACCAGAGCTATCTAGTTTTGAAATAAACACATCCATAAATCCAGCTGACTTCATGCTAAAATTAGTTGTATCAGGGTTAAAATCGACACTATCAAAAAACACCCCAATGGAATAAACATTACCAGCGGAATCAACATCCAAATCAAATCCCCACTCATCATAGATACCCTTAAAAGATTTTGCCCAAATAAAATTACCTCCCGAATCAAGTTTTGAAATGAACGTATCGCTACCACCCATGACCGAATCAATGAATATGCCTATTGCGGGGTCGAAGTCAACTTTATCTTCAAAAGAACCTATGGTGTATATATTACCAAAACGATCTATTTTCATGGAATTTATTTGGTCATTTTTTTTACCCCCAAATGTTTTTAACCAATTAAATTTTCCATTAGAATCTAGTTTGACAATAAAAATATCATTGATACCTTTCGATATAACATTGGCCTTTCCAGGGCCAGGATTGAAGTCAACTTTACCAATAAAATTTCCAGCAACAAATACATTTTTATTATCATCGGTTTGCAAACCAACGCTAATGGCTGAGTATGATCCACAAAATGATTTGACCCAAATAAATTTTCCATTTGAATCATACTTTGCAACAAAATAATCATCTGCACATGCCTGAATAAAATGGGCACTTGTATCAGGATCAAAATCTACAGTGTTAGTAAAATGGCCTGCCACAATTGTAGAATTGTCATTTGTACATAAAACCTGAAAGCTACCATACCATGGTAAAGAATCGATAGACTTTGCCCATATAAAAACTCCTTGGCTATTGAATTTGGAAATAAAAAATCCAATTCCTGCGGTGGGTGCGGTTAGATTAAAAGTATCTATTCCTGGATCGAAATCTACAGTGCCATAAAACCCGCCAATAGTGACGACATTGCCCACATTATCGATTGAAATGGAATGACTGCCCTCAATGGTGCGCGCATCCCACGATTTTGCCCAATTGAAATTTTGAGCAGATATATTTGCATTTAGTAAACTTTGTAAAAATAAAAAGGCTGCAAATTTTTTTTCATATTATAAAATTGAAATGATTAAAAATAAAATGATTAATTATTTTTGGTTGTAATTATAAAAAGCAAAAATCGTACCCAGTTATTGAAAGTAAATTTTATCCATCAAGGGACTTTTATTGAATCACAATTTTGCTGTTTTCAATTATGCCATCATCATTTTTTATTTGATAAAAGTACATACCTGGTTTTGCATTTAATTCGATTTCCGTTTTTGGATTTATGAGTTTAGCAGAAAATATTTTTTCTCCCATCACATTATAAATTTCAAAGTTAGTTGCATTTTTATTTTTCACTTCAATTGTAAAATTTCCATTTGATGGATTGGGATAGATGGAAAAGTTTTGTTGTTGACTTAGTTGGGAAATACCGGTGGAAGTTTGTGTTAGTTTCAGGAGGAAGGCACTTGAAAAAATGCTATTACAAGACAAATAATATATACCAGAAGTGGGATCAATATCTAAAGAATCTTGAAAACCTCCAGTTACATATACATGCCTATCCGAATTAACAACTATTCCATTTCCATCGTCATAACCAATTCCACCAATTGAAAAAGTCTGTATATAATTTCCAGCAGAATCTAACTGTGATAAATATATATCGTGGTATCCGTTAGAGTAAAAGTTTTCAGTTCCTGAATTTGGGTCAAAATCAATTTGACCCCCAAAATATCCGGTTGAATATATATCGCAATTACCCCCAACAGCTAAGCCATGTCCAACAGAATAGTCTGGCCCATCAAATGCTTTTGCAAATTTAAAATTGCCACTCGAATCAAATTTTGAAACGATGCGTTTTTGAATCCTATCGGTGTAATTGAACTAATATTATTGCTTGGATCAAAGTCAACGATTCCTTGAAACCAACCGGTTGAAACCAAATCGCCAGAGACATCTATTGCAATACTATTACCTCCATCACTATTAACGCCTCCAAATGATTTTGCCCAAATAAAATTTCCGTCACTATCCAGTTTGAAAATAAAAATATCTGTTAATCCGTTTGAAATTAAATTTGAGACACCAATATTTGGGTCAAAATCCACTGCGTTTGAAAAATGGCCAGTACAATAAACATCATCAAGTGGGGATAAAGCCAAATCTAAACCAACATCCCCCCCAGAACCTCCAATTGCTTTGGCCCAAATAAATGAACCTGAATTAGTATACTTACTCACAAAAATATCTTGAGCGCCTATAGAAACTAAACCAAAAAACCCTTGTCCTGGATTGAAATCCACCACCCCTGCAAAAAAACCAGTTATAACCAAATTATTAGAATCATCAACCACGATTGAATTGCAATTATCATCACCATTGCCCCCAATTTTATTTGCCCAAATAAAATTCCCCGCTGAATCCAATTTTAGAATAAAAATATCGTACGCACCTTGTGAAGTTAAATAATATGTAGTGGAAGAAGGATCAAAATCTACTGTGCTTTGGAACCATCCTGTTATGATTACATCTCCATTCAAATCAATAGCTACAGAGGTAACACCATCATTGTAAACATTTCCCCCAATTTGTTTAGCCCATAAAAAATTCCCATCTGAATCCAATTTCGAAACAAAAAGGTCATTAGTATCAACTGCTATTAAATTAAACAAGCCTATTCCAGGATCGAAATCTACTACTCCACTTAGCAGACCTGCTGAATAAACATTACCACTATTATCTACAGCTAATGTAGTTGAGTAAGCAGACCCCATCCCTGTAAACCCTCTACCCCACTCAAAATTTTGCCCATCAACATTTACAAAAAAACTTGCTACAAAAATTAAAGTGAACAATAATTTTTTCATATTGTTGCGATTTTCATTTTTAGAAATAATAAAAACGTTTTTTTTAATGGTGCTAAATATACAGTTTTAAGTTACACACCAAACAACTAAAACAAAAGCAGAGAAATTATTTATTTCTCAATAGCAATTCAAAATAAAAGAAAAAATATTTTGCGAAAAGGGTAAATTTAAATTAAAAATCACACCACATGCTCTTCAATAAACTGCATGAGCAAGATTGCCTTTTCTATTGCATCCTCTTTGGTTTGGGCGGTGGTAGTAAAAGTTCCATCTTCAATATCTATCAATTCGTAATCGCCATCGGTTTGCTCGTAGCTTATGGTGTACTTTGCTTTTTTTGCAGCATCGTAATCGATATACACTTCAAACATATTTGTGCTGTGACCAAATACAAAGCAATCGTCAATCTCTTCTAATAAAGTCCAGCTGTTGGGAATTGGTGTCATGTTTTTATTTACAAAGATATGTTTTGTTTATATTGGCAAAATGCAAATTAGTTTTTGACTTAGAAGATGACAGTCGACCACAATTTTTTTTAGTTATATGGAATAAAAAATTTATGTTCTAAAAAAATCAACTTTGGTTTACTATATATAGATAGCATTTACGCTAAAGCAGTAATCATCAAAATGCAAATTCAAAAACTTCAAGAGGTTGCTGCAGTTTTGATAAATAATCGTTCTTCGATAATGAAAAAGTAGAAATGTCGCAATTCAATTCTTGAACATACATCCACGAATTTAATACGCCTTTATTTTCGAAGTGCAATTTTTCAACACTTTTTCCGATGCAATATTTCCTTGCATCGCTTCGGCTTTACTGCGTTGATATGAAGAAACAGAAAAACCGTAACCGATAATCTTTCTCAATGCCTCGTAATGTATCCATTGTTCCAATGCACTGTCATAAGGTCATATACTATATGTGCGTGTTGTAAGTTATTAAAATTACTGAAACCAATAGTGCCAATAATGTTTGGTGTTCCTTTCAATGCCAATCCCCATCGTATTCCTAAACTGTTGATGTAGCGTTCATTAAACCAATCGATGTATTTTTGTGTATCTTCTTCGCAGCCAGGCGATTTAAGATTATAATATTTTACCACCATTTCATCTGACAAAAGTTTGAAAAGGTCGGGGCGGTGTATTTGTTTTATTTCCACAAAATCGAGCCGCTCGCTATGTAGTATTGGAAAAGTGTCCAATGGCATTCCATTATTGTGTGTGATCATTTTTTTACTTTACAATTAAATCTATCTCTGCTACCCGAAACGCTTAATCGCAAAGCAACCGCTCATCCTGTATTTGTATGCCGAAGAATTTTTTGTAAACATACGCATTTTTAATTTGGTTGTTGGGTTAGTGGGTTATTAAGTTGTTTGGTTTGTTATAAATGGATGATTGAGAACCGTTGTTGTTTTTTTATAATTAAAATAATTT
The DNA here is from genome assembly GCA_016717325.1 of Bacteroidota bacterium. GTDB lineage: Bacteria > Bacteroidota > Bacteroidia > AKYH767-A > OLB10 > JADKFV01. The sequence continues at coordinate 57,212 of JADKFV010000027.1, forward strand.
ATACCAAAAAGTTAGGTTTTGAAAAAACTGACTTATAGTAATGGCTAACAGCTTCAAAAGAAAAATTTTCCAAAACCAAAGTTGTTTCGGTATAGAATGATGCATGATCATTTGCGTAGTATTTTTTCATGATAAATATCATAAAACATGGTTGAATATTTATCGCTATAATTGTGTGTTCTTTTAAAAGGGAATTTTTTTCGCATAAAAATGATTTTGAATATACATCAGATAAAAATACAAAATAATGAATATGAATACTGATCACATCGACTTGTTGTTACCTCCCGAAATGGCGGAGCAAGCAGAACACGTAGGTGTTGTGAAAGCCAATATGCCTGCATTAAAAACCTTTATACTGGCTTTGCTTGCCGGGGCATTTATTGCCTTTGGTGCTATTTTCTCTACAACAGTTACGGCAGCAAGCACCCTACCTTATGGTGTAACAAAATTGTTGGGCGGTTTCGTTTTTAGCATTGGGCTTATACTTGTAATAATAGGTGGTGCCGAATTATTTACCGGCAACAATTTAATAGTAATGGCATGGGCCAACAAAAAAGTTAGCACTGTGCAAGTGTTACGAAATTGGTTTTTGGTATACATGGGCAACATGGCGGGCTCCTTTTTTATTGTTATTTTAATGTTGCTTTCGCATCAATATTTATTTGGTGGTGGTGGTGTAGGCATAAATGCATTGAACATTGCCAAAGCAAAATGCGAATTAGATTTTATGCAGGCCATTTCATTGGGTGTGCTTTGCAATATTTTGGTTTGCCTTGCAGTATGGTTGTGTTACAGTGCTACCTCCACATCGGGAAAAATTTTGTCAATACTATTTCCGGTAACTGCATTTGTGGCCTGTGGTTTCGAACATAGTGTAGCAAATATGTATTACATACCACACGCCATTTTAATATTGAAATTTGGAGACCCAATATTTTTGTCATCGCTAAGCAATGCAGCACAATATACCGATACTATTACCTGGAGTAATTATTTTTTTACAAACTTAATTCCTGTAACAATTGGCAATATAATAGGCGGTGCATTTTTGGTAGGTATGGTTTACTGGTTTGTTTTTTTACGCAAAAAATAAAATGCATTTGGCGATATAAAATTCATGTCTAAAATCAATTGAAAAAAAATTACTTGTAAATACTTATAGAAAAAATGGAAGCATCACAAGATTTGTTTATCAACATAGGAAAAGCTTTTTATGCGATTGCAGCTGCCGACAAAGTGTAAGACCCTTAGAATTGGAAAGCTGCAAAAAATAATAAAATTGGATGCAACAAATAGATACAACAGAAAATAAAATTTTAAAAATGGGCCAAATCATTTGGTCAAAATTTGAACGGCTGCTTTCTCAAAATGCGAATGCACATGATTGCATTACAGAATTTAAAACATTTGTAAAAAATAATCCGCAGGAATTTAACGAGGAGTTGAAAAATTTAATAATGAAAACTGCCAATGCTATTGCCGATATTTATGGTGGAAAAAACAAATCGGAATTATTTATGCTTTTGTCGATTCATAATGCATTGTTTGAGGAAAAAAAATAATTGTATAAAATGGAATTGACAAAAAAATATTTTACTACCCGTTTACAAATAGAATAAAATGAAAAATAAATTTAGTGTAACAAAATCATCGGGTTTAACCGAACCGTTTTCTATTAAAAAATTGCGCAGTTCACTTGCACATGCCAAAGCAAGCCCAGGCGAAATTGATGCTATTGTAAAAACACTTTTGCTTAAATTGTATCAGGGCATAAGCACAAAAAAAATAAATGCCGAGGCGTTTCGTTTACTAAGACATCATTCAAAAATATG
>JADKFV010000028.1 GCA_016717325.1 Bacteroidota bacterium
GTTTTTAAAGGACTGATTACAAGTTACCAGACAAAAGAACATGGTGTAACCAAGTTCAATGATTTCTTTTTGACAGAAGCAATTCTGCATATTAACCCAAGCGACCTTGAGGAAATTTTGAAAGCGATTGAATCACTGCCGACAGATGATGAGTGCATTGAAAAACTTTTGGAGAAACTAAACAACTTCACTTCCTCCTATGTTCGTGATATTTTCTTTGGCCCTGATGAAGAACCTTTGATGAAAGAGTATTTGAACAACTTTAGATTCAAGGACAATTTCACAAACATTTTTGCAAATCAGTTTATCATTCTTTCAAGGCTAGGAATTACAAAGGAACAATTCAGCAGTTCAAAGAAAACCTTGCTCAAATACTTAAAGGTAGAATCAGATTTGGCTTGGTTTGACTTAAAACAGTTCTGTAATTTCCTTTCAATAAAAGGTGATTTGTTTGAAGCAACGGAATTGGTTGAGATTTTAAAAATTGCCGTTGATGGAGACAAGTATGGTTTCAACAAATACACTGACCTGATTGAAAAAACCGCTAAAGCGATTTCTAAATTTTATCCCGACTATAAAATTGACAACTTGAAACTTATCCAGTTGGCAATCCTCAAGTGTTCTTCTGACAATAGCAACAATTCAAATTACCGACACTTAATTCCGCTGATAAAAGTTTGTGCTGAAAACTGCAAAGAAATTTTACTAAACACTTTTGAAATTCAACTTGACAAAAAATTCAGTAGTGATTTGTATGAAGCGTTACTTGAAAAAGCTGATTACGATTACAAGAGAAAAAACTATTTTCAGATTTATGCAGAACACATAAACGCATCCAAAGGCGGTAGAGCAAATAAGTATGGCAAGCGGGAATTAACTGATTTGGTTTTCATTCACTTTGCTTACATACTTTACAAACTGAATATTGACTTTGACCGAAACGAGTTACAGTCATTCACAAATCTTAATGACTTTGAAAAATGGTTAATCAATCCGCCAGTTTTTTGACTACAATAAGTTTGATGCAAAGTGGCTGACTGACCTTGACGATACAATTTTCCTAAACAGATTTAAGAGCAACCCAAAAATAAAAGCAGCAATTGATATAGAATTGACAAACTCATTTGAACCAGTGTTGGCAGAAATCAAATACAAACACTTTGCAGCATGATGAAAAGCCAACGCTCAAAAAAATACACTCTTGCAAGCCGCGACAAGCCAACGCTGCAAGCAATTTTTTTAAGAGAGTATTTTTTTCTCCACCTAAAAAGAAAATGCCACCCCTCTTTAAAAAATGAAATTTATTTTTTCCACCGCACGGGTTCACAGCGTGCATGACCAGTTATTTATCAAATATGAAACGCTATAATTTATGTGATAGCAAAGCAATCAAAGTTTTGAATGAGAAGAGTAATAGAGCAATATTTATAAAAAAGACAATTTTATTTTTTTGCAATAGCCGTCTATCGTACTATGACGTAAAGCATATAACTCTTTTTTGGCAATCAAATGACAATATTGACTAATACTTAAAAATGCCAGCCTTAGATTTCGCTCTGGGTAAAAATGACCATCCCCAATGACCGATGACTGTATTTTACAATCTTTGTATATCTTTGAAATCAAAATTAATTCACATGCAAAAAAGCAAAATTACCTTTTACATTTTCCTGGGTTTATTAATATGCGGTTCGAAAAGTTATTCGCAGACAAAATTTTACGAAACAAAATTTAATGGCGGTGTTACTTGTGCAGGATATTCACCTGGTGTAAATCCCAACGCGAATGGAGTGTTTCAAATTCATATTGCTCCGGGCAGCACAATTCATAAGGCTTTCTTGATGTGTGGCGAAATGGGCGATGGCAGCACGGCCAATTTTTTGCTCGATGGCAACCAGGTTTCTTTTATCCATAACGTAACACAGGTATCGCCCAAGTTTGGCAATCAACTTTATGGCGATAGTGCAGCAGTGCATGCTATTGATGTTACATCGCTAATCATTCCCACCGATACTGTTTATAGTTTTACAGGAATACAATTGAACACCACTGTTGATTTTTTTACCGATTTCTATTTGTATGTTGCATATGCTAATCCAGCCTTACCTTCTATAAGTTCGGCCATATTTTTAAACACAACTGCTATGGGTCAGAGTGTTAGTCATTATTTAAAATTACAAAATAAATTGCCGGCATCGGGCGATGTTGCACTTGCATTTTTAATGGGATACATGTGTGGGTCGGGCGATGGAGAAAATGTTGCGGTAAATGGAAATCCTATTGGATTAGCGTATGGCCCCGATGCAAACAACCTGCCCGGCAGTTGTGGTGGTCCTGCTGCAAGTTTTTATTATGAAAACAAAATACTCACCGGCCTCAATGATGACATTGCAAACCAAGCCATAGCAGGCCCCGAAGTATTGAGTAATGTAAATGGATTAGTCACTCCTGGCAGCGATAGTATATTTGTTCAATACAATCATCAAAATAACGGTGTCGACAATTCTATATGGGCGGCAATAGTAACCTACAATGATGCCATTGAAATAAAAAACTTTTGCTTTGGCGATACCACATTATTTCTGGCGCAAGATTCTATTGGCTACGTAGCATTCCAATGGAATTTTGACGACCCTTCTTCGGGGCCCAATAACATTTCTTATTATGCCAATACCTCTCACGTTTATACTGCTCCGGGAAATTATGTTGTTACTTTAATTCGTGCACTCACTGTGCCTCCGTTTGTTGATACAAGTTATTATCCCATCACCATCAACCCAATTCCTACAGTTTCGCTCGGCAGTGATACAACATTATGCATTGGCCAAACATTGAACCTGAATCCCGGCATTTACAATTCGTATTTATGGAGCAATGGTACCACATTAAATTCGTTGAGTGTAACTGCAAATTCTACCATTGCTATTACTGTTGACAATTTTGGTTGCAAAGCAAGCGATAGTATCGATGTTACTTTTACACCTTGTGCAAATACTGTTGCAAACCTCTCGTGCACCGACACTATTTTTTGCGAAAAACAATGCATCGATTTTTTCGACCTTTCTACAAACAGCCCAACAACTTGGCTGTGGCAATTTACAGGCGCATCACCTTCTTCTTCTACATTGCAAAATCCTCCCGGTATTTGTTATAATAATTATGGTTCGTTCGATGTGCAATTAATTGCCTGCAACAATATTGGTTGCGACACTTTGCTGCTGCCATCTTTTATCAGCGAATTTCAAAGTCCGCCTGCACCTTTGGTAATCTGGCAAAACGATTCATTAATATGCACTTCAACCAATGTTACTTATGCATGGTACAGCACACTCAATCCTAATGCAATATTGGGTACAAATTATTTTTATCTGCCCAACATTGCCGGCACTTATTATGTGGTGATAGCAGATACCAATGGTTGTGATGTTTCGTCCATTGGAGTAATTGCAAATGTAGGATGGAATGATTTAACACAAAGCAACATTCAAATTTCTTTCGACAATAATGAAAATAGTTTATCTATACAATGCAACAAAAACAAAAGTGAGGATTATACCATAACTGTATACGATGGTATTGGGAGAAATGTTTTTACAGAATATTTTAATTGCAGCGAATTGTCAATAAAATTACCATCCTCATTTTTGCCGGGATTTTATCTTATTACTATTTCCAACAATAAAACAAAAATTGAAAAGCGCATTGTAAAATTATAAATTGAAACAATGAGAAAATTAACTTTGTTATGCATACTTATTTTCTCTGATCATTCATTGCATTCGCAACAAGGAATGTGGACATGGATGAACGGAAGTACAAATGCAAATCCCTCAGGAGTATATGGTATACAAGGCGTACCCTCGGTGCTAAACTCTCCGGCTGGTGGCTATGAAGGTGCAATGGGTACCGATAAGGCAGGAAATTTTTGGTTTTTCAGCGGATTCAACACGGGGGTTTATGATGACCTTTGGAAATTCACTCCGGCAACAAATGAATGGACTTGGATGAAAGGGTCGGGCAATACATTCACGGGGCCAGTTTATGGCACTCAGGGAATTCCTGCCATTTCCAATAGCCCCGGCAATCAGCAATGGTGTGCTGCTGCATGGGTAGATACTGCAGGTAATTTTTGGATTTTTGGTGGCAGCGATGGTGGAGGTACCAGCTATAATTTATTGTGGAAATATGATCCAGCTATTAACATGTGGTCGTGGGAAGAAGGTTCAACAACTTGCTGTACACCTGGAAATTATGGCACAAAAGGAATAGCATCACCAACAAACCAACCACCTAGCCGCTGGGAAACAAATGCAGCTTGGGTCGATAGCAGTAACCAACTTTGGCTTTTTGGCGGTTTTACCACAACTGGCGACTTTAACGATTTGTGGAAATACCAGATATCGACAGGCGAATGGACATGGGTTAGTGGAAGTAGCGTTACAAACAGCAACGGAAACTATGGAATAAAGGGTGTACCTGCGGCAACCAACGAACCCCCACCCCGAAAGGCGCATTCGCATTGGAAAGATAGCGATGGGAACTTTTGGATGTTTGCCGGTGCAAGAACTTTAGGAAGTTTCAACGATATGTGGATGTACAATAGCACTACAGGATTTTGGACATGGATGGGAGGGACAGATGTGCTTAATGATGTCGGCACTTTCGGACCAAACTGTAATGCCGACACAAGTTATTTACCAAAGTTCCGATTCGAGAATAAGGCATCGTGGATTGATAAGCAAGGTCGCTTCTGGAATTATGGCGGGTCGAACCTGAGCGATTTATGGGTTTATAATCCAAAGTGCAACTCATGGGCTTTAATAAATGGAAATCCTTCTGTTTTCACAGCACCGGTTTTTGGCACACAAGGTATAGCAGCACCGGGCAATGAACCGGGAGGCTTAATGGGATCGGTAAGTTGGATGGACAGCAGCGATGGGTTATGGATGATGGGAGGATGGAACAATAATTATAATGCAGTAAACACTTTGTGGAAATTTGTGATAGATACAACTTGCGCTATTTCTTTTTGCGGAAATATTCCTCAATGTAATTTGAGCTCAAGCGACACCCTTTTTTGCGAAAAACAATGCATCGATTTTTTTGACCTTTCGGTGAACAGTCCAACAACATGGCAGTGGCAATTTACAGGCGGATCTCCTTCTACTTCTACCTTGCAAAATCCTGCAGGAATATGCTATAATAATTATGGCTCCTTTGATGTGCAATTAATTGCCTGCAACAATGCCGGATGCGATACTGTTTTCTTTCCTGCTTTCATTACAGAGTTTCAAAGCCCCGCTGCACCAACTATTTTATGGCAAAACGATTCTCTCATTTGTACTGCCACCAATGTGAGTTACGCATGGTACTGCACACTTAACCCAAACCTGGTACTTGGTACAAATTATTTTTATGTTCCCTTCACAGCAGGAACTTACTATGTTTTGATTACAGATTCAAACGGATGTGCAGTGCCTTCATTGACTATAGCTGCAAATGTAGGATGGAACGATATAACACAAAACAGTATTCAAATTGTTTATGAGGGAATAGAAAGTAATTTGTTTCTTAACTGCCCGGAAAATTTATTTGATGAATATACTGTAACCATATACGATGGAATAGGAAGAGTGGTGATGGAGATAAAATCAAATTGTAATTCAAAAAAAATAACTTTGCCCGAAACATTATCAGGCGGAATTTTTTCGGTTCAAATTTCCAGCAGTAAAATGAATATGACCAGGCGATTTCTAAAAAAATAATATGCAGGAAACTTTTCAATTACGATTATCGCAAACCGGTTTTATTCTTGGGCCAATCGTTTTCGTTTTCATATGGTTATTTTTTCCGCACAATTCCATTCATGCCGATGCATACAAGGTTTTAGCTATTGCAAGCTTAATGATAATATGGTGGTTAACAGAAGCATTGCCATTGCCGGTAACTGCTTTGTTGCCTTTAGTTTTATTTCCTGCAACCGGAGTTATGAGCATGAGCGATGCCTCACTGTCATTTGGCAACAGTGTTATTTTCTTATTCCTTGGTGGCTTTATGATTGCCATTGCCATGGAGCGGCATGGTTTGCACGAAAGGCTTGCATACAAAATAATTCATATTACAGGGACATCAAGTAATGGTATTATTTTAGGATTTCTTATTGCAACTGCTTTTATAAGTATGTGGATTAGCAACACAGCCACAGCGCTTATGATGCTACCCATAGCACATTCGGTGATTGAAATATCAAAGACAAAAGAAAAGCCTCAACTAAACAAAGACGATAAAAATTTCGCGCTTAGCCTCATGCTCGTAATAGGATATGCGGCCAGCATTGGCGGCATGGCAACCATTATTGGCACTCCACCTAATGTAGTTTTTGTAGGCCTTTACGAAAAGTTTTATCATCAGAAAATAAACTTTTTGCAATGGATGAAAATTGCTTTTCCAGCTACCATTTTTATTTCTGCATTGTTTTATTTCCTGATTACAAAAGTTATGTATCGTGTAAAAAATCAAGCGCGGCAAAGCTCTTCCAATTTTATTCACGAAAAACTACTACTGCTCGGACCTTTACAAAAGACCGAAAAAATTGTACTTGCTATTTTTGGTCTTACTTCCTTTTTGTGGATTACCCAACAACCTTTAAATAATTTATTTGGAAGCAACATACTCAACGACACAAACATTGCCATAGGAGGCGCCATATTATATTTTATAATTCCTGTTAATTTCAAAAAATTTGAATTCGTACTGCACTGGCAAGATACAGCAAAGTTGCCCTGGGGAATTTTACTACTATTTGGTGGAGGTTTATGTCTTGCTTCGGGATTAGAAAAAACGGGCATTGTTCAATTTATCGGCAATTATGTACTAAGTCAAAATCTTTCATTAGATGTGCTTATGATTGCACTTATTATTATTACAGTAATGTTATCGGAAATAATGAGCAATGTTGCTTTGGTACAAGTGCTTATACCTGTGGTATTTGGCATTGCCGGCAACGATAGTCACACAGCATTGATGATGGGTATACCTGTAACACTTGCTGCCAGCGTTGGCTTTATGTTTCCTATGGCCACACCGCCTAACGCCATAGTATTTGGCTCGGGGTATATCCCTATTCGTAAGATGGTAAGCGTGGGATTCTGGCTCGATGTTATTTGTATCGCTATTGTTTATTTGGTTACTAAACTCACATTGCCATTTATAATTTCCTGAGTGGAAATGTTTAAAGAAATATTTGGTGCTTCGTTAAAACGCATGGATAAAATTAAGAAATGAATTTATTAGTCATGACTATTTCAAATTCAAAAAGGTGAAAATATTGAAAATTAGAATTAATGATTTACATACTTGTTAATGATTTCAATTCTCTACCCAAATAGAATGTCGAAGAATATTATTGTTTAACCACTTCGTGGTTGGGCTTCCGTCATTTGTTTCAGTCCCCAAATTTTATTCGTGGTTATTCATGTTTAACCACTTCGTGGTAACTCATTGCTGTTGTTTTATGATTCGATTTGAAAAGCCTGAAGGGCTTAAATATGAATAACTCCGTGTGAAACGCGGAGAAACTGCAAACCCCACACACACCAAACCCCGATAGGGGTTGAACTTCTACTCCTCCAAATATTTGTATATAAATCCGAATGAGTTTCTTTGACTAAAGTTTCCACACGATAATTGGTGCCAGAAGCAATTTGATAAAATATTTATGTATAGGGACTCATACTCATTTATCTTTTGCTTCATCTTTCATTCCTTTTCAGAAATTATCCCGTACACAAACCTTTGATTAGTTGCTTCACTCAATTGTAAGCACAACCATTTTTTTTAAAGAAATAAAAAATGCAATAAATCAGCTTACATGTACTTGCTCAAAAACTCATAAAACTCCTCTATTGTTGATGCAAAATCACGAGCTGTAAACTCCATCAAATCGGGAATATTTTCATCGGCTGCTATCATTTTAACTCCAATAAATTTTGGCTGTTCGCTTGCCTGATTAAGCAACCATTTATTTTTTGCTTTTACATCATGAATAAACTCATCGCCATGTGTATCCATAATGTGAAATTTATTTTCGCAATGTTCTATTTGTGCCAACACATCTTTGGTAGTATATTTTGTAGATAATTCTTCTATACGTTTTTTTGAAAAAGGAATTTCGTTTTTGTAAAACTGTAATTCTCTCATCCAATCTTCGCACACAACATGCAAATGTGAAATACTGTCTTTCATAATTTGTCTTTATTTATTTTAAATTTAACTTTAATATTAATGCATTTAATCGGAAAAAATACCATTAATTAAGCAGCGGTTTTGGGCTTAATCATTTTTATTATCAAAACAGGGCAATCGGCATCGCGCAATATTGCTTCGGCTACACTACCCATCAATATACGGCCAAGGCCTTTTCGGCCATGCGAACCAATTACTATAAGATCATACTTCCCTTCTTTTTGCACTTTGAGTACAATCTCCGCAGGATCATTATCTACTTCAATTTTGAAATCGAAATTTAAATCGGGATAAGTACTCTTTACTTCTTCTACTTTTTTGGCTAGAGAGTCTTCAGTAGATTTTTTTAATTCATCCGCTTTGAAATCATAATAAGAAAACCCATTAGGGTCAATAAGATAAGGAAGCTGTATAGCATTAAGAAGTGTAATACCAGTAGTGTTATCGGCCAGCTTCATAGCATAACGGAGTGCTTCTTCCGAATGTGGAGAGAAGTCGTATGGGCAAAGAATTTTATCAAAGTGTTTCATATCTGTTTTCTATTTAATGATTTGTGTTTATTATATTCCTTTTGGCAAAATTATTTTTTTTTAAACTTGTTCATAATAAATTTATTCTTCAGCATGCATATGTATAAATATTGACTGAAATATTTTCTTCAATTAAAGCAAGTTGGGTTTAGTATTTTGTAGAAAATCAAACCAAACAAAACGCTGCTATTGAAAAAAATGAAATACTTAAGAATTTACATTTTCAATAGTTTGAAGGCATGAGTCCATTCGTTGCGCAAAAATCCTGGTGCACACCACAACTGACATAACGCTTCAATAGAACGGGCCGACTCCACCATGCCAGAGTCTTGAGTTCCCCATCCAAATGCAGTGAGGATTTCCTCTACTTTCTTTTTTGCATCGGCATTATTCCCACAAATAAACATGGTTGGTTTACCTTCCGGAAACTTTGGGTTTACCATAAACGAGCTACCGACACTATTAAAAGCTTTCACAAAATTCGCTTGTGGAAATTTTCGTTGTAGTTGTTCCATAAGCGAATCGCTACCGCTGACAAAATACGACAATACTCCATTTACAGGTGGCTTCGAATTGTCGATTGGGTTGGTAGTATCAATAATTGTTTTGCCTGCGTAAGATGCCACATCCAATTGTTCCATCACAGCAAGTGCTGCATCGCCTTTCACGGCAAGCACGAGTATGTCGCCAAACTCTGCTGCTTCTTTTACGCTGCCGGGCATTGCATTTGCACCTTCGGCAACTTGCCACTCAAGCAATGCATGGGTATCACGTGTGCCAATCATTACTTCGTAATCGTTTAGTAAAAAGCCATGTGATAATGCTTTCCCTACATTACCCGAGCCAATAATTCCTACTTTTTTCATCATCAATTTTTTAGAAGTTAATAAAAATATTTAGCGTAAAGGTATAAATTCTTGTACCCGCAACTAAAGTTTCGAAAAAATAAATTACCAACATTCGTCTTGGTTAACAATATCAGTTTCTTTTAAATTATAACATTACAATTAACCGGCTAAAATTCACTTTATAATAGAACAAGAAGTATAATTTTGCAGCAAATAAAATCTCACTATGCTAAAATATTTTTTCATCGTCTTTATGCTTGTCGCTATAAATAATTCGATGGGTCAGGATAACCCGGGTTGGTTACCTTTAGAATTAAAATACAATAAGGAAGTTCATCTCAAAAATGTAAAGCAACTTACCTTTGGTGGCGACAATGCTGAAGCCTATTTTAGTTTCAATGATAGCTTACTTACATTTCAGGTTACAAACAAACAATGGAATCTGGAATGCGATCAAATTTACTGGTTCGATTGGCGTAAAGATGATTTACAAAAAAATATACCGCACTTATTAAGCACGGGTAAAGGGCGTACTACTTGTTCGTATTTTTTGCCTGGCGATACCACTATCTTGTTTGCCTCTACGCATTTAGGAAAAGAGACCTGTCCTACTCCACCGGCAAAACGAACCGATGGAAAATATGTGTGGGCTGTTTTTCCCGACTTTGATGTTTTTGTTAGCGACCTTAAAGGAAATATCATAAAACGCCTAACCGATTCGCCCGGTTACGATGCCGAAGCAACTGTTTCACCTCGTGGCGATAAAATTGTTTTTACCAGTGTACGCTCGGGCGATTTAGAATTGTGGACTATGAACACCGATGGCTCTAATTTAAAACAAGTAACCGACAAATTGGGCTACGATGGTGGTGCATTCTTTTCGCCCGATGGCAGCAAATTAATTTTCCGTGCCTCGCGCCCTGTCACCGAGGAAGATCAAAAAACATATATCGATTTGGCAAAGGAAGGATTGGTAATGCCAACACTAATGAGTTTATATATCTGTAATGTGGATGGAAGTGGAATGCAAAAAATTACCGATTTGGCAAACGCAAGTTGGGCGCCATTTTTTCATCCTTCGGGCAAGAAAGTGATTTTTGCTTCAAACCATAACTCCAAACGAGGATTGCCTTTTAATTTATACATGATAAATATTGATGGTACCGGTTTGGAACAAATCACCTTCGATACTTCTTTCGATGCTTTCCCAATGTTTTCGCACGATGGTAAAAAAATAGTTTTCAGCAGTAACCGAAATAACAACGGCACACGAGAAACAAATTTATTTATTGCAGACTGGGTTGAATAACGGTGCTTGTATACGCAAATTTGTAAATCAACTCGTTTACTAATGCACCTTGCTCCCACATTACAAAATGGCCCGCATGTGGAATCAACTTAAACGAACCGCATGGCAGTTGTTTGGCAGCATTGGCGGCAATAATGCGTGTACTCAAAAATGGATGTGCCATCATATTGGGAATAATCTGATCCACTTCACCAAAGATTATCAACGCAGGTTTTGTTATCTTTTGTAGCAAGCTAAAAGTAGGAGCGCTTATAATTTCGGCAAATACTTTTGTGGTAACAGATTGAATATGTTTACCCGTTTGCGAAATATAATCAGCCGAAATTTTGGAAACGAATGCGTGGGCATCTTTGCTATAATTGCGAAAAGCAAAACGCAAAAAATCCTCCGCATTTCCACTTATTTGCCTTGCAGCCCAGGGAATAAAAGGCTGAGCCATCATTTGTTCAAATTGATTAAACGTTTCGATACCACTTGGTGCTATGAGTATTAATTGCTCAATCAAGCCCGGGCTATGCGCAGCAGCATGTATAGCGATTTGCCCTCCGTACGAATGTCCGCAAATGGTGAGCGATGCAAGTTGTAGTTTCTTCAATTCCTCTACAATTTGGAGGGCAAAATGTTCTACATGCACATTAGGCATAGTTGCCGATGAATGAATACCGGCAAATAAATCTAAGGTAAAACAATTGAAATTTTTAGTCAGTACTGCAATGTTGGTATCGAAAACATGGTGGTTGCTGGCAAAACCATGTATAAATAAAATGGAAGGTTTGTTGCTGCGAAAATTGTCTGGCTTATTTAATTTCAAAATAATAATAATAAAAAATTAATAAAGAATGCTTACAGTACCACGATAATTCTCTTTAAAAGTATCGCTTTGCAAAATGTAAAAATAAACTCCTTCGCTTACAAATGTACCTTTTTGATTTGTTCCATCCCAAAATTTATTTTTATCCTTTGTTTCAAACACAATGTTGCCCCAACGGTTTACCACAGTGAGCAAAAAATTATCGGGTAAGTTTTTGATAAAAAACACATCATTTACATTGTCGCCATTGGGAGTAAAAATATTTGGAATGGTAATAGCGCAATCTTCTTCGGTATTTATTTCGCGCTCAACACTATTCGATTTACCATTGGTAGTAACGGTAAGTTTAATATTGTAAACGCCCTTTTCCTTAAAACAAACAACGGGAGGAATTTGCTGCAACGAAAAAGCCGGATCGCCACCATCAAAATCCCAATACCAAAAAGAACCCGGTGCCGCACTGCTCGTATTTGTTATTACATAGCACTGCGCAGGGCAATCGCCTTGTTTTGATGTTGTAAAATTGAGGCACGAATTGTTTACACCACATATACCATTACTGTATACGTTTATGGTTGCCATAGCAGGCATATTGTCGATGGGGGTAAAAACAATCTGACTCTGAGTAATAGAAACATTAAGAACTGCGGGAACTTCGGAGGTAGTAGTCATAGGTAACACTTGTGTAGAACATGGTGCATTACCACTTTTATCGATGGTTAAAAACAATGCTTGCCGCAAATTAGCCGTTGACCGCAAGTCGCCCGTGAGTGTAATTGAGCCATTTATGTTTCTGCATCCGGCATAAGTATAATTGGTAAACTGTGGCGCTATAGGGTAATAATTGCTCCACACCATATTGAGATTACTATCGAGGTTGGCACAAATAAAATCGCGTCCACCGGCAGCACCTTTGTCACCTGCCACTATCCAACCATTATCGCCATCCGAAAAAATGGCGCGCAACATTTCTCCAAGCTGTGTTGATGCATCATAATATTTTGATGTTACATAATTCAGGTTACTATCGCACTTCAACACAAAACCGTCATAAGCTGAGTTGCTAAAAAAACTGCGCCCACAAATCACTAATTCATTCTTGTTGGATATCAGCATTTGTGCCGGTTCGTCATCTAATGCAGTACTGTATGTTTTCGCATTCGTAACAGCGCCCATCGCATTGCATGCAATCAATACTATATCGGTATACGTTGTTGAAACTACATTGGCCATAGCTAAAACATAAATTTGGCCTGATGTTGAAATAGAAATATCACTTGCCCGCAAGTTGCTAGTATATTCAAGCTTGTTACTGAAAAGCAGATTGCCCGATGGCGAAAATTTCAACAATGCAATTTCATCTTTTGTAACATTGGTAAGCGATGCATTTGCCACAACATAAATATTGCCAGCTGCATCTAAACTCAAACCATCCATATTGCCACTGCGCACAGGAATTATTTTGCTCCATTTTACATTGCCGGCACTGTCAATCTTTGTAATATAAGTTGAGTTAATATTGTTTGAGTTTACTGCCATAAGAAAAACAAAACCATTATCGCTTGTTGCAGTAAGGTGATAGCCTGCATTGGCCTGACCGGGCGCATACGTTTTATAAAACAATACATTTCCATTGCAATCGGTGCGCAAAAATGTACAACCTGTAAGATTATTTATTGGCGGATTGATAGATCCATTAAACAACAAAGCAAAGCCACCATCGGTTGACTGCACTATACTACTTGCTTCTTCCGAGGCAACAGTTCCTATATCGGCAACGATAGGCGTTTGAGAAAACAATTTTGTAGTAAGCAAAACCAATGCAAACCCAACAATGCTATTTTTCAAATTCATCGGTAAAAATATTTGTTCAAAATATTGAAACCGTTTCGCTATGAGCTTTCAAATTGGCCTGTAAATAAAAAGTAATGAACAGTGAATTATTAAAAAAGGCTGCTTAAAAAATTAAGCAGCCTTTTCATTTAAGCGAAGCATTAAAGAATTACCTCACGGTTATTTTTTTGTTTACAATTCCATTTTCAGAAATTACTTGTAACAAGTAAATTCCCGGATCGAGTGCTGATACATCCAAACGATTAATTGCAGATGCAGCGTTTACATTTTTTACCAATGCACCTTTTGCATCAAACAATAAAATATTTGTATTACCACTATTGTTCATGTCCAATTCTATTGTCAATATTTCGTCTACAGGATTTGGATATACTGCCACCCAATTTGAAGAAGATAAATCTTGCACACCTACAAAACATCCGCTACAAAAACCATAACAGACTTCTTGTAATGTGATATCAAATTCAGGAATCTGCAATTGACGATTGTAACCTCCAAAACCATCGGCAACACCGCACAATGCAGGCACAGGGTCGCTTTGTGTGTAGTTGGTATCGCGCAAGAATTTGTATTGAACCGTAGTGGTTGAATCCAATGGTATTGTCACTTCGAATATACTATCGTTGTTTACATCGGTCATTGGAGTGGCCGTTGTATTCCATCCGTTAAACGAACCAACAATATGTACGCCACCCAGACCAATAGGATTGTAACTTAATATTTGCAAACCATGCATGTCCACTTTAAAAGTAACATTCACATTATTATTTACACATCCAATGCATGAACTGTAACAAACCAAAGGCAATATTGTACTTGCTTCGGGCACTATTACCTGACGGTTGAATCCACCAAGTCCATTAGGAACACCACATGCTGCCGGTACAGTTTCTTCGTTGGCATAACTTGAATCTACCAGGAATTTGTACTCGTAAATTAATGTGGAGTCCAATGGAAGTTGTACACCCCAAACTGTGCCACCAAAATTCCACATAGGTGTAGCAGTTGCATTCCAACCATTAAATGAACCAACTAAATGTGGCGATACAGGTGTAACCTGTGCAAGATCGACCTGGAATGTAATAAGCACATTTGCTGTAGGTGTGCAAGGGCCACATTCGCTATAACACACTATAGGAAGAATAGTTGAAAATTCGGGCACATCAATAAAGCGATTGAACACTCCAAGAGAATCGGCAATACCGCAAATTGCAGGAACAACCTCTGTATTATTATAAGAATTTTCGGACAAGAATCGATAAGAGTAAACCTTTGTAGTATCTAACGGTAAGGTTATACCATAGATATTATTTCCAAGATTATTGAGTGGTGTTGCTGTTGGATTCCAATTGTTGAAAGCACCAACCAAATGAGGTCCACCAGGTCCTAATGGTGCATTCTTCATATCGACACGGAATGTAACATTTACCAGTCCGAAAGGAACACATGGTGCGCAGGATGAATAGCAAACCTCCTTTAATATGGTGTCGTTTTCGGGTACAGATAAGAAACGGTTGTATCCACCAAATCCATTAGGAACACCACAAGCCTGAGGAACATTTTCTTCGTTGATATAAGAACTGTCGACTAAAAATTTGTACTCTACATTATCGGTAGTGTCAAGCAAAATTGTCTTGCCATAAATGGTTCCACCAATAAATGTCAATGGAGTTGCCGTTACATCCCAATTATTGAATGTGCCTACTATATGTGGGCCGCCAGTACCAAACGAAACCTGTGCCATATCAACCTGGAAAGTAACAAGTACACTATCGGGCAAAAACACATCCGGCACAACCTGAGTAACAAACCACACTCAGTACTGTATCATTTTCAGGAACTGATAAGAAACGATTATAGCCACCAAATCCATTTGGCACCCCGCATGCTTGTGGAACTGTTTCTTCGTTTATATAAGAAGTATCCACCAGAAATTTATATTCCACATTTGAAGTAGTATCGATACGAACAGTGGCTGCGTATATAGTTCCTGTTACATTGGCAAGTGGTGTTGCTTTTACATCAAAGCCATTGAATGTACCCACCAAATGTGGGCCACCCTGGCCAAGTGTTACCTGTGCCAAATCGACCTGAAATGTTACATCTACACTATCGGGTACTACACAAGCTGAACAACCTGAGTAACAAACTACACTGAGTACTGTATCATTTTCAGGAACAGATAAGAAACGATTATAGCCACCAAATCCATTTGGCACCCCGCATGCTTGTGGCACTGTTTCTTCGTTGATATAAGAAGTATCGACCAGGAATTTATACTCCACATTGGCAGTAGTATCTATACGAACAGTGGCTGCGTATATGGTTCCTGTTACATTGGCAAGTGGTGTTGCTTTTACATCGAAGCTATTGAAGGAGCCCACCAAATGCGGGCCACCCTGGCCAAGCGTTACTTGTGCTAAATCGACCTGAAATGTTACATCTACACTATCGGGTACTACACAAGCTGCACAACTTGAGTAACACACCACCGGCAGAACTGTGTCGTTTTCCGGTACAAAGGTTAATCGGTTGTAACCACCAAAACCATTTGAGATGCCACATGCCTGTGGAACAAATTCCTCATTGATATATGAAGTATCCACAAGGAATTTATATTCGGCATTGAGCATTGTATCTAACCGAAGTGTAGCTGCGTATATAGTTCCAGTTACATTAGCAAGTGGGGTTGCTTTTACATCGAAACCATTAAAATTCCCTACCAAATGTGGGCCACCCGGGCCAAGTGTAACCTGCGCTAAATCGACCTGGAAGGTTACATCAACACTATCAGGAAATACACAATCGGTACATGCCGAATAACATACTGTTGGTAAAAGAATATCACTTTCGGGAATGGCTAAACTGCGATTGAAACCACCAAAGCCATCTGACACACCACATAAAACAGGAACGGTTTCAACGGTATTAAACGTAGTATCATTCAAAAATTTATATTGAATTGTTGATGTGGTATCTAATTGTAATGTGACTTCATAAATGCCATTACCAATAGAATCAAGAGGTGTGAGGGTATTGCTCCAACCATTGAAAGTACCTGCTAAATGAGGCTTTCCGGCTCCAATTGTTGTTTGCAACATATTTACTCTAAACCTAACATTTGCTGTAACAGGCAGAGGACAGGCAACACAACTGCTGAAACAAACAGTTGTCAAAGTACTGTCAACTTGCGGAACGATAAGTTTACGCACTAAACCATAAAACACATTGGGAGTGCCACATAATACAGGTACCAATTCCTGACTTGCTATATTATTATCTGTAGTAAATTTATATTCGATTACTTCTGTAGTATCAAGGCGTAAAGTTGTTCCCCAAATGTTTCCGGTAATTTGCGATAGAGGATTTTTATTGGCATTCCAGTTATTGAACGAACCAACTAAATGTGGCCCGCCATTTCCAAGTGTCACCAAAGATAAATCCACTTTAAAAGTGATATCAACCGAGTCGGGGAATACACAAGGGTTGCAACTCGCATAACATACTGCCGGTAAAACGGTAGTAACTTCAGGAGCAATAAGCTTACGGTTGTAAACTCCTCCATTATTAATTCCACATGCATTAGGTACTATTTCGTATGCAGTTGTAAGAGTGTCGCTTAAAAATTTATACTCGTAAGTTAATGTAGAATCAAGCGTTAATGTTTTTTCGTAGATGCTATTTCCAATTGAATCCATTGGAGTAGCTGTTAAACTCCAACCGTTAAAGGTACCTGCCAAATGAGGCTTTCCGGCACCTATGGTTGTTTGCGCTAAATTGCAACGGAAGGTTACATTTACATTTGCCGGACAGTTTGCACATTCATTTAAACATACTGCGGGCAAAATTACATCCGTTTCGGGCACTTCAAGTTGACGACTTAAACCTCCTACAGTGTCGGTAATTCCACATGCTGAGTTTACAGTTTCGCTTCCTGCAAATGTATTGCCTACAAAAAAGCGGTACTGAATTGTTTTGGTGGTATCTAAAGTTACTGTGCGTTTCCATATGCCATTTCCATAATTTGTCATCAGCAATGAAGTTGTATTCCAGCTATTAAAATCACCAGCAAGGTACATGGCATTTGCACCAATATTTGTATTAGAAACATTTACCTGAAATGTTACATCGCTTAACGGTGGCGGTGGACACAATACACATTCGCCAAAGCAAACATTTGGCAATAACAAAGGCGACTCAGGAACTTCAAGATGGCGGTAATAATTTCCAAAGCCGTTTAGAACACCGCAAGCCGAAGGCACAATTTCATCACCACCGGGTCCCAGATTATTTATAAAATAATAATCGAGGGAAAGTGTGGTGTCAAGGTTTAGGGTTAGAGAATAAACACTTCCGCCCAAACTATTCATTTGCAAAGGATTGAAACCATTGTCACTTGTTGCTAAATAAACTCCCGAACCGAATCCCGATTGTCCAACATCAACACGAAAAGTTACATCGGCTGTTTGACCTTGCTTACATGTAGTGCACGATCCGTAGCAAACAGTAGGCACTATCTGTCCAGTGTTTCCCATATAAACCTGCCGAAAATCATTTGCATCATTGCAAGCTACGGGTACTTGTTCCTGATCCACAAGCGAAGAGTCTTTCAAAAATTTGTAGATAATTGTTTGCGAAGTATCAACAAAAACTGCCGAGTAATAAAGCCCGTTACCTCCATCAATCATTGGTGTTGCCGTTACGTCATAGTTATTAAAGTTACCAATAACATGCGGCCCACCCGGACCGATAGTAGTATTCGACATATCAACTTTAAAAGTAATTTCTTTTTGAGAGTTAGGAGGACATGCACCTGAACAACCACCATAACAAACTGCCTTTATCATTGTATCCTGATAGCCAATATAAACCTCACGCAAATATCCGCCATTACCATCGGGCACACCACATGCCGAGGGCACTACTTCTGCACCTATAAAATTGGCATCACGCAAAAATTTGTATTGATATGTGGTATTTGTATCCAACAAAACATCCTGAATATAAATAGTGCCGTTTACAGGGAAAATTATTGTAGCTGTAGGGTCAAAATTATTGAAAGTTCCAACTATGTGAGCATAGCTGTTTCCTATGGTAGTATTTGCCATATCGACCCTGAAACGCACTTTTACCTTACCTACGTTGTTGCATGAACAATATCCAAAGCACACAGGCAACAATACTGTAGATACTTGATCTACATCATATTCACGGCCCTGAAAATTTTGCCCGTTGCCCCCATGGCCACAGTTTGATGGTATATTTTCGTGTGAAGCAAGTGTAGTATCGCTAAAGTATGTAAACTTAATTCTTATAGCTGTGTCGAGTTTCAACACACAACGATAAATGGTTGTGCTTCCTTCTTGTGTCATTGGAATTTGAGTGGTATTCCAACCATTGAAATTACCGGCCATGTGCACACCACCGGGGCCAACAGGTACAATGTTCATATCAACCCGGAAAGTTATTTCCACCAAAGAAGTTGGCTGGCATGCTATACAACTGCTATAGCAAACTACATCGAGTAACGTATCGTTTTCGGGTATAGTAAGTTTTCGAAGCGTATCGCCCCAGGCACCATAAAACACTCCACATGCTTCCGGTACTTTTTCTTCACCGGTAAAACTCGCATCGCGCAAAAACTTATAATATATAACCTGTGTAGTATCGATTAATGCAGTAGCTTCATAAATACCATTTCCTTTGGGATAAAATAATGTTGCAAATGGATTGAAATTATTGAAGTTTCCTACAACATGTGCATTGCCGGGTCCAAGTGGAGTGCCCGTCATATCAACCCGAAACGTAACTGTAACTTTATTATTATTTGCACAATTTTGACAATTATTAAAACACACAATATTCAATACAGTGTTTGCCTCTGGCACATTTAAAAAACGGTAGTTGCCACCCAGCCCATTAGGCTTTGTACAATTGCCATAAAAATTTTCGGCCAATGTTCCTTTTTTGTAGTAATATAAAACCTGGGTGGTTGTATCCAGTTTAATTGCTGCACCCCATGTTGTTCCTCCAATTAAACCAAGGGCTGTGCCGGCATAATTATCCCACGAGCCAAAAACAGAAACACCATTTGGTGCCGGCCCCCCAACATCAACCCTAAAAGTTACCAATACAGTATCGGGATACACACATGCTGCACAGGATGAAAAGCACACAACAGGCAAGGTAGTATTTGCAACATTGGGCACATTAAGTTTGCGATTATAAACCCCAAAGCCATCGTCAACACCACATGCATTGGGAACAGTTTCTTGTGCTGCATAAGTATCGTCCCCTAAAAAACGATATTGAAGTATATCATTTGTATCAACAACAACATCGGCAAACCACAACGAACCAACACCTTGAGTCATAGGCGTGGTAGTGGAATCCCAATTATTAAACGACCCTACCACATGTGGTCCATTTGGGCCGGGAGTAACATTTTTCATATCAACACGAAAACGAACTGTGCTTGCTGAAGGAGGATCGAATGTGGTTACAGAAACTGTATTTCCATTATTGAGTCCTCTTCGTAAGGTTATCAAATCGAAATCGGATGCAGGAAAATTCCAGGCATCATAAGTAGAAGTAAAAGCATAAACTTGTACTGTTTTTTCTGTTGCTGTTGCAGATATTGTTGCATTTCCTGTCAAGTCGTTAAGACCCGAAAAGAATACAATTACAATATCGGAGGTAACAAAATTGTCGTAAGAATATCGCATAAAACAAAACTCTTCGGGTGAGCGTGGCCCGGCCATATTTACTGTGAAGTTTATATTTTGATTTGTATACACCGGATTGGGTGTGGTTTGCACAATGGTATTTACTGCAGCAAACTGCGTAGGCTCATTGGTTGTTTCCATCACAATGCCTTCGGTGCTGGTATAACCGGCATCTTTTATACGTGTAGTATACCATTTATTTTGTGTAGTTGAATCGGCAAGCTCGTTATCGGAAACGGGAGAATTGTACCAAAGGAATAGTGAAGCTTGATTGTAAGTAGTAGTACCAAACTGACGCCATTTGTTTGCATCGTTGTCCGATTCAATTACATACTGATTTGCCGACAATTCGGCCTGCAAAATCACTGATGGATATCCGGGAATATCCTGCAACATGTCGTAACCGGCACCATACCAATCGGTTCGATATTCAGCATGCAACTTGTAAGACTGGCTCATCAAATGACGGGCGTTCATAGTAAAAATCACAACTAAAATTGTGAATACTGGAAAGATTTTTTTCATATTGAGATTTATAATTTTTATTGTTTTTGTTTATATGTATTGCCGTAAATAGTATACGTTAGAACAAACGCATTTGTTAGGCAATTTAATTTTTGTGCGAAGATAAAAACCACGAAGTTTATTCAATAGCCAATACAAAATAGTTATACACGAATGTTTCAAAAAATGGGTGAAAAATAAAGTGAAGAAGATAGGAAATAAATTAATTCTTAACGGTAAGGTAAGTAATGGTGATGTTCTGAAAAGCCCGAAAACACACAGTTCTAATCGTTGGAGGCAAGCATATTACCGGGAGTTATCTTTTTTCCATATCCATTTGAATAAAAAAGGTTATTCCAGTTACTAACAAATGGTTTATTACTGGCATCATTCACTTCCAACTTAGTACCCCCAATTTGTAATTGACGAATTTGAATGATTTGCCGGTATTGCAAAGCAATTTTTATTTCGTGAGGGCTAATGTTCAATATTTCGCAATTAGTTTGCTTCATCATTTTAAACAAACCCTTTTTCCCATCGTACCACCAATTTTGCTCTTCGCCTTCTACTACCAAAGTGTTATGGTGTGCAACCTCCCGAAATGCATTCCTTGCATTTGGTAAGGGTGTGTAAATATAAGTACCGGGGTCGAGCAAAATATCTACACCATCCACCTGAAGTTCTATGCTGAGTTTGTCGCTATGTGTATGCCCCCAACTGTGAATGTAATTTTTATTTGTGCCACAGGCAATGCTCAAAAAAAGATAATCGGATTTTACTATTACCAGCCCGAACTCGTTATAGGTAATTATTTTGATGTTTTTAAATAGTGCATCCCCACATTCATATGGCCCAAACACCTTAGATTGTTTATGGACTAAATTCTTTTCGTCAAGTTTTAAATTTGCAGGATGATTTTTATTTAGTAAGGTTTGATCCTGCCCGAAAAAGTCAGCATAAAAAATCAACTTGCGTCCTGGTTGTTTTTCGAAATAATAGATTTAACTAATGAATTTTCGAAAGGGAAAAGATTTTGCGATTGGTCGAATATTCTTTGCTCAAAAATTCCATTTGTTGCACTTAAATATGTTTGATGATTTAAATTATTTTCATCCCAAAAATCACCATTACCATACATGGTCAAATATCCTTTTAAGTTTTCGTATTTCTCTTGTGCATTATGGTTGCTAATCATTTTTCCGCAAGGAGAAAATTTAAAAAACCTCCCGCTATCGTTATCACCTATCTGGGTTATTTCTCCATTGTGTTTGGTTATGTTTTTTGAAAACATAGCAGCCTTGTATACCATCTGCAAATTACCGCCAATAGCTCCTTCTACCCTACCCGACTTATACAAAGCATCTAATTCTTTTTTAACGTTGCTTAAAACTTTTAAATTTATAAAAGGTTCTTTTTGAAGTTGCTTTTGTGTATGCTTCTGTAATTGATGCCAACGGAGCGTTCCCAAACCACATATCAATGCCGAGCAATAGGTAATTAACTCGCCACTAAGGCGATGATAACTTGTGGAACCTTCGAAATTGGATCCTTCGCTAAAAAATTGTTTTTCGGTTTCAAATAACAACTCCTGAACCGATAGCCACCACCAGTTATCATTTACATCATTAGATTTTAAATAGCTGGCCACAAACAACAAACCGGCAACATTGCTCAGGTAATGATTACTGCCCATTCCTTCCTGATACTCCAAATGGTTTGTAATAAAATAACCATGACTATATACGTAATTGGCAAAATGTTGTTTAAAAGTCTCATCGATTAAATTACCGGAATCGAGTTGGCAAAAAATATCATAAGCCACCAACATATTTGCCGCACGAATACCAACATCCATTGTACAACTCCAGTTTACGCCAATGCCGGCAGGATTGAGCGCCATAAAATCATAAATCTGGCAAACATATTCTGTAATGATTGTATTTTTTAAATCGGGAAGAATGGCAGCAAACAAAGCCAACTGAGGTAAGTGCTGTAAGCGTCCCAATTCCCAGGGCACTTTAATATCGATGCCTTCGCCTTTAATTTGTCCATATTGAGTAGCGTGTGTTTGTTGCGAATCGAAGCGAAAGCCCGACTTAAAATCTCGGTGCCAGTCGATGGGATTATATGCGTTGTTGGTCTTCCGAATTATATCAAACAGCTTTTTACTTTCCTGAACGTAAAACGAAGGCAAAACTTTTGCAAGCCAATTATTTTCGAAATCGAAATCAATATCCGAAAAGCTGCTTTCATACACATTTCCCTCAACGCCCAATGCTTTTTGATTATAATTTAAACTTACCCATCCACTTCCGAGCAAATCGAAATGATGAGTGCAGTACTTTTGACATAAATAATTTGCAGTAGAAATATCAAGATTACTAAAATCTAAATCGGCCAGACTTATAAAAGAAGTAGTAATGATACTTTCGGAAAGCGTGCTTCGCAAATCACTTTTCAGTAATGCAGATATCATTGCAGGCTGTTGTCTTTTCTCAATAATATTACGCCATATTTTTTTCGCCAATATTATTTTTGGGAAATCGAATTTATTAAGCCAAAGTTGAAACTGTTTTGTCATTATTTTTTTTCGCGGGGCAAATGTAGTTAGTTATTGCTTATTTGGTTTTTGTTCAATTGGTTCAAGGTTTTCTGGGATTATAAATTTCGATTCTTGTTTATGGTCATGGCTTCGCTGATAACATTTAGAATCGAAATTGAGCCGTAAATCTTAGAAAAGCTCATAATTTGGAAACACTTTTTACTGAAACAATTAACATGTTAAAAGGTGACAGGAAGATATGTGCAAAAATGAGAAACATGAAATATATATTAATTATTAATACTTATTTATTGTTTATCAATATATATTTATTATCTTTGCAGCTCACAATTAAAAATTAAATTCATATGACAGTAAAATCTAACATCATTTTAAAAGTGCTCAACGTATTCACTTGGGCAGGCTTTATCGGACTTTGTGTAAAAGCCGGGGCTCTTATTACTTCTTTTGGCATTAGTATGTTCATTAATCCCAGCGGGTCGAAAAACCTTTATTTAGGATTGGATTTGTCTCAACTAAAAGAATACAGCAATTATCAATATGCTTATTTGGTTTCGAGCATTATTTCAATTTTTGTTCTTCAGGCTATTATGTTTTATGTGCTGCTAAGCATTTTCAAAAAAATCAACTTAGTAAATCCTTTTGACCAATTAATAGGAAAACTTTTTTCGAAACTAAGTTTAGTATCATTTGCTATCGGGGTTTTAAGCAAAGTGACTTTTGAACTCTCTTCCAAATATATAAGTCAAGGTATGAATTTTCCAAATTTAATTGAACACATAATTCATGGCGATGCCTTCTTATTTTTTGCAGGAATTTTATTATTTGTTTCAATGTTGTACAAAAGAGGAATTGAATTACAAACCGAAAACGATTTAACAATATAAGTTATGGCTATTATAGTAAATTTAGATGTCATGATGGCAAAAAGAAAAATGTCGTTAAACGAATTGTCGGAAAAAGTGGGATTAACTCTTTCTAATTTGTCCATACTAAAACTGGGAAAGCAAAGCAATTCGCTTTAGCACCTTAGAAGCAATTTGTAAAATTCTTGATTGTCAGCCAGCCGATATTTTAGAATATCAATCGGACTAAAAAATTTCACTTCGATTGTGGTGTGTCAACAGTATTTGCCCTCGGTTGGCCTCCCCCCAAGCCGCATTCCGTCTTAAATTTTTTTGTAAACGCATCAAAACATTAAATTGCATAATTTATAAAGCCGTTGGCTAAAGCCGAACGGCAAAGATTGTTTGGCGATAATCTTAGGAATCAATCTGTCCTCGGTTGGCGTCCCCGCCAATCGCTTTCGGCTTTGGTTTGCTGTCCTCTGTTGTATTGGTGTCAACTTAATTGTAAATATATCCAATAAAAAAACCATAATGTTGAAGCATATTGTAGCAACGGTTTTAAACCTGTGGTGTTTCGAGATGGTATCGTGCGGATGGTTTGTGGGGACACAAACCATGTATGGCGCAGACTTGGAAATGCAAAGATATCGTGCTGATGGCTAGTGGGGACACAAACCGTGGCTGGCGCATTCGTAGTAAGAACTTACAAACTTTCCCAACTTTGAACCTCTCTAACTTTGTACTTTCTCAACTTTCCAAACCTTCAAAACTTTCCAAACTTCCCCCCGCAACAAACTCATTTAAAAACACTATCGTCTATACCATTGTTCAAAATATAGGTCTTATAAGTTATAGTGACCTTGCCTCGCTTTGCTTGTTTTGCGTTCTTTTGTTTTTGTGCCGATGATTCATAGTCGGCAGCAATAGCCTTTGGAATTTTAAATTTGTTGACATCCATTTCAAACACAACTTTGTCGGGCAAAAGATAGTTGGCATATTTACCATAAGTGAATTCGAGGTCGACTGTGCCGCGCGACTTTGTAGTAACCTGAGTTTTGTATATCAACAATGTACTGGCATCAATCCATACTGTACCAAGCACAAGATCGGAGGTATCACTCTTGGGTAATAGCTTTATAATCTTTAAAATGATATTATTATAAAGCTGAGTACCCATATCAACAGCGATAAAATTTTCGGAGTTGAGCAAAGTAGCAAACAAAAAATCGGGGCCTTGCTTTGGCAATATTGCAATGCCTTTCGATTCAATATGCATTTTATCGGGCTGCTTGTAATAAATAAAAGCATTTACAGGCACAATCTTTATAAAACTTACATCGGTTTTTATATTCACTTCGGCTTTATAATTTTTAACAGCATTAAATTTCTTTTCTGCACTTTTAAGCAAAGTAGCCCCATCTTGCCCATGTGCATTTTGCAACAACAGTGTTGCGCAACAACAAAGCACAAATATTATTTTTTTGGTGTTTTTCATTTCTATTAAACTAAAATATCTTTTCGGGTAAAATGCCATGCTGCAATACCAAGGCATCCAACAATGTGTAAAAGTAAAATCAACATAGAATTCAAAATCTCATGATACGGCACAGGGTTTTCGAAAAACATGTGCCATGCTACTAAATGTGTTGTAAACATATATGGATGAATGGTTTGAAAGGAAGGCAAATCGAGTGTGGCAATAATGGTAAACAAAATAATAATGGCCATAGTGGAAATAATAGGGCCTACAGAATTATTGGAGAAACACGAAAGCATAAATGAAATAGCCGACACAACAGTTAAGGCAATAAATGCGGCACCAAATGCGGCAAAAAAACGCCACGAAATATCGTTTGCAGGGAGTATGGTAATTTCTTCGCTACGCAAAATCATCAAATCACCTTTGCCAAAAAATAGTATTCCAAAACCCCAGGCAACAATGGCAAGAAAAATCAAAATAGTTGCTGTGTAAAAACTGCCGGCAATAAACTTGGCAATAAATATTTGCATACGCGATACAGGCTTCAACACCAACAAACGCAATGTGCCCGCTGCCCCTTCGCCCGACATTAAATCGCCTGTGACGAGCGCAATTAGCAGAGGCACATGTATTATCAACATTTGCAAAATAATATAGCATACCAGATTGCCATTTAATATATTGCCTTCCACTGCAAAGGATTGCTGCAGGCTTTGAGTGACAATGTTTATATAACTTTTACCATCGGCATATAACGCAAAATGTATGAGGGAAGAAATAAGAAACAAAGCAGCAAACCCAATATAACTTCGGGGCTTGGAGTAAATTTTATATAAT
This sequence comes from Bacteroidota bacterium, assembly GCA_016717325.1. Lineage (GTDB taxonomy): Bacteria > Bacteroidota > Bacteroidia > AKYH767-A > OLB10 > JADKFV01. The sequence goes on from JADKFV010000028.1 coordinate 26,554, forward strand.
TCGGCTTGTAGCAAATTGAAAAACATGGTGTATAATTAATTTAATCGTTTGTGAGTTTTAAAACAATTCTTCGAGCGGCCGCTTTTGATTTATGCCACTCACATTCACTCCCACTATCAACAAGTAATTTATTTACTGTGCTAATATTATTTTGCGAAGTTTGAAGTACCACCATATTTTCTTTTTCATGAACGCCTGAAATATTCAAAGAAACATTTTGCAAAACCTGCAGTGCCTTTTGTGTATTATCGACATCAAAATACACCTGCAATTGTTGCTCATTTAGTAGTTCACTCACCTTGCCCTCCGCAATTTTTTTCCCCTTATTAATAATCACCATTCGCGAAGCAATCAATTCTATTTCAGATAAAATGTGTGAGGATAAAACAACAGTAATATTTTTATCGCGGCTCAGATGTAAAATTAAATTTCGAATATCGATAATACCCTGCGGGTCGAGGCCTGTGGTAGGTTCATCCAGCACAATAAGGCGTGGGTCGTTTAGAAGCGCCTGTGCTAAACCTAAACGTTGCTTCATTCCATGCGAATACGTTTTTTTACTTTGTGATGATAGCGCCCTTGCAATCCTACAAAATCGAGCATGGCATGTATCTGTTTTATATCTTTTACATTTCCCGAAATTTGCGAAAACAATTTGAGATTTTTATCGGCAGGCAGGTAGTTGTAAAAATCGGGCTTCTCTATTATCGCCCCTATTTGTTTCAATATTTGCGAAGGATTTCTATTAAATGGCAGACCGAAAATATTTACTTCTCCTTTTGTAGGAAAAATCAAACCCAACATCATTCGCAATGTGGTACTTTTGCCCGCACCGTTGGGTCCAAGAAATCCATATACATCACCTTCCTGAACCGTGAGACTTATTTCATCTACAGCGTTAAAATTTCCAAAACTTTTGCTGATGTTTTTAGCGATACTATTTCGTTTTCTGTTCTCAAAATTCGATACTTAATTTGGCGGTGTAAATGAATTCATTTTTATTGATTGCATACAAACTTTTTCTTCAAAGTAATAAAGCAATCTTTACAATAATTGTGATTAACCTTTTAAAAAGATAGGTAGATTTTATTTTCTTGTTTTATCAACATTCCTGTTTTCTTAATGCAACTTGATCCCTTATTTGTATTCATTCGTCTAACACATTTATTATAAACCATCAAAGAATTCTTTGTGCAACTTCATTCCTCCTTTGTGTTCCTTTGTGTAACATATTATAATAACATGCCACATAAATTAAGTTCAAAAAATCGCCTGATACACTTTTAAATAAATTTAAAATAATTTGTTCATCATACAACACTCCAAACATCGAAAAGTTATTGCTTTATTTGCGAATAAACTGAAAGCAAACGATGAATAATTATGCGGTGATGGAACACTTTTATACCGTGCAAGGCGAAGGCAGCAATACCGGCAAGGCAGCTTATTTTGTAAGGCTGGGCGGTTGCGATGTAGGATGTGTGTGGTGTGATGTTAAAGAATCGTGGAACGCAGCCGACCACCCGCAATATACAACCCCACAAATAACAGAGTGGATAACAAGTGCCGGAGCACACAATGCAGTTATAACCGGAGGCGAGCCCTGTATGTATAATCTTGATGAACTTACTGCTACTTTAAAAAACCAGCGTATACAAACATGGTTAGAAACTTCAGGGGCACATCCTGTAACAGGCCAATGGGACTGGATTTGTGTATCGCCAAAAAAATTTAAAGCACCCCTACCCCAATCGCTATCGAAAGCCGATGAACTTAAAGTTATTATTTTTAACAATAGCGACTTTGAATGGGCTGAACAACATGCAACAAGTAAACCCAAATTGTAAATTATTTTTACAGCCCGAATACAGCAAGATTGATAAAATGTTGCCATCGATAATCGAATATGTGAAAGGCAATCCCAAGTGGACTATTTCGTTACAAACCCACAAGTACATGCAAATACCTTAATAGAATGAAACACTTACTACGAATACAGTTATGGTTGCTGATAATGTTCGGCTATTCGTGCCATGCGCAACAGGCAGGATACACTTCGCAATCGAAAGGGGCTATAAAAAGCTATGAAGCCGCCACCAAAATGTATGATGGGCGGCAAAACGATATGGCGCTTAAAGAACTGGAAACTGCAATCAAGCGCGACAGCATGTTTATTGAAGCCTATATGTTGCGAGCGGCTATTTATGCCGACATGGAGCAATACGATAATGCTTCTTTGGCATTAAGAAAAGCTGTTGAAATTCATCCCACTTTCTTCCCAAATAATTTTTACTCGCTTGGGCGATTTCAAATGATGCTTTCGCAATATGATGCAGCGAAAAAATATTTCGGACAGTTTGTGCAGATGAAAGAAATTGGACGCGACCTAAAAGACGAATCGTTATTTTTTATAAAGTGCTGCGATTTTGCTGTCGATGCTATGCAACATCCTGTACCTTTTGAACCAAAGAATATGGGTGGAGTTATCAACACTTCGGCAAACGAATATTACCCAACAATGTCGATTGACGGCAAATTATTTTTGTTTACCCGCAGCGATAATAAATTGCAGGGAAAACTGAGTCAGGAAGATTTTTACATAAGCGAAAAAAAAGGCGATAGCTGGCAAATGGCTGTGGAAGCAGGTTCTCCTCAACACTGATCAAAACGAAGGCGCAGCTTCCATGAGTGCCGATGGCAAAATTTTATTCTTTACAGCATGCGACCGGCCCGATGGTAAAGGGCGTTGCGATATTTATTTCGCCCGCAAAACCTTAAACAGTTGGAGTACTCCCCGTAACATTGGCGAACCAATAAATACCTCCGCATGGGAAACACAACCTTCGTTTTCGGCCGATGGAAAATCGCTTTATTTTATTCGTGGTGTTTTTGATAGTAATGGAAAAAGGCAACAAGACATTTATGTTTCAACCCTTGGAGATGACGGGAAATTTCAACAACCAACAAAACTCAGCAATGTAATTAACACTGATAAAAGTGAAGAATCCGTTTTTATTCATCCCGATAATCGCACATTATATTTCTCTTCGAATGGGCATATAGGAATGGGCGGTCTTGATATTTACATGTCGAAAAAAAATGATGATGGCACATGGCAAACTCCTGTAAACTTGGGTTATCCCATCAACACATCGAAAGATGAAAACAGTCTTATGGTAAGCCCCGATGGCATGTTGGGCTACTTTGCATCGGACCGCGTAGGTGGTGCCGGAGGACTTGATATGTATGAGTTTCCTTTGCCTGCCGCTGTTAAGCCTTTGCAATTAACTTATGTAAAATGCAACATCACCGATGCAGAAACAAAATTGCCTTTACCCGCACGTTACGAAATAGTAAATGCTGCAAACGGAAAAATTGTAAAGTGGGCCAATGCCGATAAAACGGATGGCAGTTTTCTTACACCTTTATCATCGGGGGTAAATTATTCGCTCAATATTACTCACCCGGGATATTTATTTTATTCCGATAGTTTTGAATGTGCTGCAAATGCAAACTACGAACATCCATATATTTTGAAGGTAGAATTACAACCCCTTAAAACAGGGGCAAGCATTGTTTTGAAAAATGTTTTTTTCGATACCGACAAAGCCGAATTGAAAACAGAATCGCACTATGAGTTGCAAAAATTAATTACCCTATTGAAAGAAAACGCTGCACTCAAGATTGAAGTAAGTGGCCACACCGACAATACCGGAAAAAAAGAAAGCAATATGGCACTATCGCAAAACCGTGCGAAATCTGTAATGGATTATTTAACACAAAACGGAATTGATGACGCACGTTTAACAGCTAAAGGTTACGGTGACACAACACCCTGTGCCGATAATGCCACAGATGCAGGCAAAGCGCTTAATAGAAGAACGGAGATTAAGATTGTGAAGTGAGGTTTTGGGTATTGGGTAGTTTGGTATTGGGTATTGGGTAGTTTAGTATTTGGTAATGAGTTTTTTAGTATTGGGTATTGAGTATTGGGTAATGAGTATCTTAATATTGGGACTTGCTATTATAGTAAAGAGGAGTTTACACTCGGGTATTGAATATTGTATTGGATTCGAAATTAGGAATTTTGGATTCCTTTTTGACTTTTGACTTAATCCCTTTTAACTTTTGACTTAATCCCTTTTAACTTTTGATTTAACCCCTTTTGACTTTTGAATTAATCCCTTTTGAATTAATTCTTTAGTTTGATAAAGGTTTCTTCACTTTTGTTTTGCGAGTAGCTATCGGTTTTCATAACTACCATTGCATTGTTATTTGTATGGCGCATTTCCAACAATTTAATATCTGTTTCATTTTTAAACTCAAACAAAATTTTATTATTGTTTCCATGTACCATTTGGTAGTTGGTAATGTTTGAAGTTTGGTTGCGATAGTCGATACATTGCATTAAAAAATTGCGTCTTTTAAAGTTTATCTTATATTTAGTTGTTAGGTTTGTATCACCATTTTCAGTTAAGGTAAACACCATTCCATTCAGAACATCATTTTTGTCTTTCGAAAACTGGGCATAAACACGTCCATCATCAGAAAGGTGCATCCAGGTTCCCTGCAACCATGCAATATTATCGGCAGCAATTTGGGTGTGAGTAAAATCATCGCGCCTTAAAGTTGCAGCAATCGACATTATTCCCAATACTACAATATTGATAAATAACTTATTGGTAAATTTAAATCCCATTCTTCAGTTTTGAGTGCTAATCTTGAATGGTGAAAATACGTAATGTTAACAGCTTCAAAGTTTTACACAACATGTTGGTTACTAACATCTTAGTGTTTATATAGGGTAAACAAGTGAAATTACCACGTAAAGTTATAGAAAAATATAGGCAGAATGCTTGAATTATTACGGTAAGTGTTCGAAAAATGCAAATGTGTAATTAACAATGGATGTTACAGTTATCAACAAATTAGTTTTGAAATTCTTAATAATGTTGAAAAGATTTAGTCCTCTATTTTTCGTCATCAAAATTTGTAAAATTCAAGCTTGATCCATTCCAAACAGCATAGTTACTTTGATGCATCCATTCGCCAAGGTTTATGTAGCGGGCTTTTCCATCAATCATCATGTCTATTTTCAAATGGCGGTGACCGAAAATAAAAAAATCTATTTGCTCCTTTTTTAATGTTGATTTACAAAATTGCACCAGCATTTCTTTCTCATCACCAAGATAAATCTCATCGTTACTGCCTGTCATCGAGCGGCTTTTACGGCTACTTAGATTTGCAAGCCAATATCCAAAATTGGGATGAAAACGAGCAAACAACCATTGAGAAATGCGCGAAGCGAAAACACTTTTTATAAATTTATAACCGGTATCGCCCGGGCCAAGTCCATCGCCATGACCTATAAAAAATTTTTTACCATCTAAATTAAGTACAACCGGTTCGCGATATATTTTGCAATTTATTTCTCGTGGCAAATAATCGAAAACCCACATATCGTGATTGCCTGTAAAGTAATGTATTTGTATTCCACTGTCACTTAGCTCGGCAAGCTTACCCAACAGCCGCACATAACCTTTAGGCACAGCATGTTTATACTCGAACCAAAATCGAACACATCGCCAAGCAAATAAAGTTGGTCGCAGTCGGCTTTAATCATGTCGAGCCAGCGGACTATTTTTTTTTCGCGCTCAAGGCTCGATTCGTGATTGGGTACACCAAGATGGAAATCGGAAATGAAATATATTTTTTTCAAAAGATGAAAATAATTTTGCTAAAATAATTGCGAAAGATACTTGTAAGGTTTTACCAAATGCAAATTAAGTTGAAACCGGATTTTATCGCTGTACTTTTTAGAATTGTTCACTTCATAAAATTGCTCAATATCACTCGACCATTTTATAGGGAAATAAATTTCGAAAGCATTTTGTACAACAATAAGCGAAGCTCCGGCATCAAACACCACTTCCTTCGAACCTTCGAACGTATTGCCTGCATTGTAATAAGTTCCTGCATCAGCAAACACGCCTATAAACTTCAACTTAGGAATGCGAGCAGATAAATTGAGCGATGTTATCCATTTCACCACTGTTGGCAGTTGCGGTGTACATTTTAAAACCTCCTTCGTTTGCAACCATTTGATGCGATGCAATGTTTGAACTGCCATATTCGTTTCGGCCTAAAAAGAAATACTCGCGCCTGTAATCTAAATAAGTGTTTGTTCCAGTCATATATAAACCCGAAGCATAACCCTGTTGAGAATATTTAGTTCCGTTAGAAGTAATGCCGGCAAATACTCGGGCAGTAAATGCTTTGCGCATACCACCATACGACAAATGGTATTGAAAGGCAGCAGTTAGTTTTGGTCGCCAGGTAAAATCACCGTTCACCATTTCTAAACACGCTTCAAAATCATATGGGTCGAGGGTACGTTTATTATCATAGTTATATTTTATTTGGGGGTAAATTTCATTGGTGCTTTTTTGCGCTACATTATCGTTACTTACTACAAAATTATTATTACTCCAAACCATGAACGATTGCAAAGTCAATACGTGCCTGTTTACAGATTTTATATTTTTAGGTTTAAAAATAAAATGCACACCAGGCACCAATGAAGTGTAGCGTGAGGCAAATGTTTTGTCGAACTTTATAAATTTCACCTCATCTTCGCCAAAGTGACGGGCAGCTAAGTCTATTATAATATCGTCCGTTTTATTGCTATAAATATTCATCGAACCAAAACCAAACCCAGCTAAGGAGCCACTATTAAAACCATACATTGGCGAAATATGGAAATTGAATTTCTTTGGCCTGCTATCAAAGTTATGAAGGCTTGCACCAAGCATAGTGCCATCCCATAAGTTATACCCTGCAACCGGATTCCAATACACTTGCTTCGATAAGCCATCGTCAAGGCCGGTCAAAAAACGGAGTTTGCTTTTAATGCCACGTTTAAAAATGCCCTTAATACTTTTTGCATTGTTGTACATATTTATATCGGGAATTGCTTCATCGGTGCCAATACCAATTCGGTCGTAATCGCCTGCTTCAACAATGGTTTCGGATTTGCCAGGCCATATCCATTTATTAGAAACCTGTTTTCCTTTTTTGTAGGTTATAATATTGTAAGGATAACCGGGCAGGTTTTTATTATCAACATATACTGTATACGTTTGGTCGGGGTTTAGCTTTACTTTTTTTAATTTGAAATCGATATTTACATCCTGCGGGATGTAGCTATCGAAAAACAACATGCAAGATTTTGGTCCGACATTTTCATAAAAACATTTTTTAAATCGTTGGGATATGGATGTTTAAATTTCCATGTTTCGAAATAGGTTTGCATACATTTATCAAACATTTCGGTACTTAAATAATTTTTTAAGTAATCGAAAGCCAGCGCTGTTTTGGTGTACATAATGCTGCCGTAATTTGTAGATGTAAAATCGGGGCTTTTGGTTTCGATGGCCTGCGAAGTTTTGCGCAATGCCGGAACTTTATAAAAGCCCATACGTACTTGCTTATCGCTCAGTTTATCCACATGCAACCAATGAGAAAATTTCCCTAAGGCACTTAACTCATTACGGTTGTCAAATTTTTCAATGGGATACTTCGTATATACATACCGCATTTCGTTAAAGGAATTTATGCCTTCATCCATCCACCCATGATCACGTTCGTTAGACCCGAGTATACCGTAAAACCAGTTGTGGCCTATTTCGTGTACAATCACCATTTCGAGCAAATGCGCAGTGCGCGATTGACCTATAATAGTCATGTTGGGATATTCCATTCCACCACCGGCAGCAATTGTGCCATCAACCGCGGTAATTTGATTGTAAGGATAATCGCCATTCCACAGTGAATAATAGTATGCTGCATCGTGCATGTACTCTATGCTGTTTTTCCACAGATGGTCTTCGAGTGGCGTAAACATTGCCCACAAAGTCACTTTACGTTTTGTGTTTGGTAATTCCACTTCACCTTTTAATACATGAAAGCGCTTATCGGCCACCCAACCAAAATCGTGAACGTTGCTTTGTTTGTATTGCAAAACTTTTGTTTCGGTATCGCTAAGTGGGAATGCCATATCGAATTTATCGAAATTATTGTCGTTCAATTTTTCGAGTCGTTCCAATTCACTTGCTGTTTGCAAATCGCCAGTTGCACCCACAGTATAATTTGCCGGCAAGGTTATTTTCACATCGTAGTCGCCAAACTCCGAATAAAATTCTCCTTGAGTTAAATAAGGCATCTGATGCCAGCCAAACTGGTCGAACACTGCCGGCTTGGGGTACCACTGTGTAATATAATATGCTTGCCCGTTATGCCCCATGCGCGAAAAAGATGCATCCGCAATTTTTACTCTGAATGGCGTAGTAATTGTAACTTTTTTGCCCGGTGGCAATGGCTCGTTCAATGTGAGAATCATAATATCAATACTGTCTTTGAGCAAATGGAATTCAGCTTTTTTATTGTCTACATAAAAGTCGAGACTATCTATATAACCACGCTGTTCCTCATTAGCGTTATACATTTTAGTAGAACCATCATCAAGTGTCTGCTTAAATAACTGCGTTGTTTCATCCTTGTAAGCATTTGGCCATAAATGAAAATAAATGGAAGTTAGCGCAAATCTCGAATTATTAGTGTATTCAATAGTTTCGAAGGCATTTAAAAAATGATTTTTATCATCGAGGGTAACATCAATTTTATAACTGACGTGTTGTTGAAAGTATTGGCATGATACCGTGCTTACTTTCAAAACAAAAAACAAAATAAGATGAAGTGTAAATCTATGAAACATAGTTAAAATAATTAAATAGCAAAGGTGCAAAAAAATGAGACGTTGGTAATGTTGATAAAAAGAATTTGTCAATCAATAATTTTGATTTCTCATTACCTACCTTTGACAAAGCATAATAAATCTATTCTATCAATGCAAAAAACTATTTTCACTATTGTTTTATTATTTGCAGCAATCTGCAATGTGAGTTCTCAAAATTGCCAGGTAAAAATCCTGACAAACTACACCAACTTCAATCAGTATAATCCTAAATGTGAAGGCAGCGATGTAGATATTTTAATATACCCTTTCGATGCGAATAAAACATATACATGGAATTTTAGCAGCAACTATACCGGCAATTTTGTTGGCTTTGGCCCTCACGAAGCTTTCGGTTATATTTTTGGTGCCTTAAAAACAAATAGTGGTTGGTTTACACTTACCGTTAGCGATTCGTTGGGATGCACTTTTACCGATAGTGTATATATTGCAATAAGGCCAATTCCATTTGTACTTCAAACCGGGCAAACATTTGCATGCCTTGGTGCAACCACTTTTGTAAAAGCTATGGACCTCACCAGTTACAATGCACCTTATACTTATAGCTGGGATAATGGCGAAACCACACAAAAAATAAATGTAACCCATGCCGGTGGTTATGGCCCTGCGCCTTCGGTAACGGTAACAAACAAATTTGGATGTTATGCTTCTAATACAACTGCACAATTCATTGGTACTTTATTTCCTGACGACCCAACTATTGTTGCAGCGACCGATACAATTATTTGCACCAACGAAGCTGCCACTTTAATAATAACACAACCTTTGACAGGGCAAATTTATACCTGGAAAAAAAACGGAGCCAATATTTTTGGAGCTAAGCAACAATCGCTAACAACAAAAAATACGGGTATGTATTCGCTTGAAGTAAAAAATTCCAATGGATGTAAAAGTACTTCCCAATCAATAAATGTTCAGGTTCAAAACCCAACGGTAACTATCAGCACAACAAATCCTTCGCTCTGCAATGTTGACTCTGTATTGCTTTCATCTGTTACCAACAGTAATGTAGCCTATCAGTGGAAGCGCAACAATATTGATATTCCAAATACAAATATTGATGCATATGAAGCAAAAACTGACGGAAGGTATAAAGTAATTGTTACCGATAATGAAGGGTGTACAAACTTTTCAAATATGATAGAAGTAACCGGTCAGAATTGTAGAAACGGCTATTTTGAAAATTCGAATAGCAATAAGATAATGGCTGCATTGTGGCAAAACAATTTGCAAATATCTTGCACAGATGTTTATGAGAATGCACATTTTCTATTGCACAATACTGACGGAAGTTTGATAATGAGAAATAAAATTTCGTTTAGCAGCACAACAATAAATTTAGATAATATGGCCAATGGCATGTATTTACTAAATGTTACTAATGGTGTTACGACAAGTGTTTTTAAGTTGGTTGTACTTAACGGAGAAAACACAATTCACTCTTCGCGTTAATTGTGAGAAAAGTGCTGATGCAGAAAATCTATTAATTTCGAAACAGCCTTAGCACGGTGGCTCATACTGTTTTTTTGCGAATCACTCATTTGCGCATAGGTAATATCATAATCCACTGGTACAAAAATCGGGTCGTAACCAAAACCACTATCACCTTGTGCCAATAAACCAATATTGCCCTCGACTATTCCTTCGAAAAAATATTTTTTGCCATCTAAAATTAAAGCAATAGTTGTATTAAATTTTGCTCCACGGTTTTCAATGCCTGACATATTTTTTAAAACAAGCTGCAAATTTTTAACATCATCTTTAGGCTCACCTGCATAGCGGGCACTATACACTCCAGGTGCATTGTTTAGTGCTTCTATCATCAATCCCGAATCATCGGCAAAACAATTTATACCCGTTTTGTTATAAACAAATTGGGCTTTTATTAATGCGTTCTCATTAAATGTGCTGCCGCTTTCTATAATATCTTCTTCGATGCCAGCCTCGCGAAGGGTTATTAATTCAATATCAGCGGGCATCATGGCTTGTACCTCGCGCAGCTTGTGCATATTATTGGTAGCAAAAACAAGTTTCGTTTTCATTTTATAAAAAGTTGATACATAGTTTAAAGAAGGATACAATTATCAAAAATAATTTTTCAAATTTGCTCAAATAAATTTAAGAATTGATACCAAACATAAATAAACTTAAACACACCGATAGCAACAATTTTTTTCTATTGGCCGGGCCATGTGTTGTGGAAAATGAAAACATTTGCAACACCGTTGCAGCAGAAGTGAGCCGTATATGTGATAAACTTAAAATTCCATATATTTTCAAAGCTTCCTACAGAAAAGCAAACCGAAGCCGTATAGATTCTTTTACCGGAATTGGTGATATGGAAGGACTACAAATACTGAAACAAACAGGAGAAAAATATGATGTGCCCACGGTTACAGATATACACGAATCGAACGAAGCAAGCCTTGCTGCTGATTATACAGACATATTGCAAATACCTGCATTCCTTTGTCGCCAAACAGAATTGTTGATAGCTGCCGCAAAAACCGGCAAATACGTAAATGTGAAAAAAGGCCAGTTTCTTTCGCCCGGTGCTATGAAACATGCTGTAGATAAAATAAAAGATGCCGGCAACAATAATGTGATGCTAACCGAACGTGGTACTACATTCGGCTATCAGGATCTGGTGGTAGATTATCGCGGCATTCCCGAAATGCAAAGTTTTAACGTACCTGTAATTATGGATTGCACTCATGCGTTGCAGCAACCCAATCAAACATCGGGTGTTACCGGAGGTCAACCACATTTAATAGGCACAATTGCCAAAGCTGCTATTGCAGTAGGTGTTGATGGTTTGTTTATAGAAACACATCCCGACCCTTCGAAAGCCTTATCGGATGGAGCTAATATGCTACCTCTGCATTTGCTCGAAGATTTACTTACCCAATTAGTAGCAATACGAAAAGCCATTTCAAACTAAATAAAAACAACACAAAAAATATGAAACTTTTTAAATTAATTGCACTTACATTTTTAATTTTTGCTCAACAATCTTGCAACAATCCACAAAAAGATTTGCATGAAAAAATCATTGGCCTTGAAAATGATTTCAAAAAAAATCTTTCAGGCAAAATTGAACAAGCCAAAGTAAATGATCTGATAAAATTATATGAAGAATATACAACAAAATACAAATCGGATTCGCTTACAACGCGCTATATTTTCGAAACAGCAAACTTATACATGGGTCAAAATAATCCAAATAAGGCATTGGCAGCCTGCGATAAAATAATTAAAGAATATCCGCAAAGCCCTCAATTGGTGAATGCTTACTTTTTAAAGGATTTATTTTCGATGAAAAGTTAAAAGATATAGAAAGCGCCAAAGCCGCATATAAAGAAGTGTACACACGTTTTCCACAAAGCGACCTTGCCGATGATGCAAAGATTCTTTATGAGCGTGCCGGTAAACCCATGGAAGAATGGATAAATGAAATTGCCAAAAATGACACTACTGTTGCCGAAGAAATTGTAAAATAATAATTGCGAAAATAGTTTTATGAAAGTTCAAAATCTACCCCGAAAGGAAACGCACCATCATCCACAAAAAATACAAAAAGTAAAAATGCCCAATCAGCCGAAGCACCTATAAGCAAATTAACTCTTACTCTTGCTTTGATAGTTGCAGCAATTGGTGCAGTGTTTTATATTCAAACATTATCGTACGATTTTGTGCTTGACGATTTTTCGGCTATTAAAGAAAACCGTGTTACCAAACAAGGTACATCAGCGCTTGGCGAAATTTTTAAAACCACATACAGGCATGGTTATACAATTCAAGGCGATGAACTATACCGTCCTGTTCCAAAGGCGATATTTGCATGCTTGTGGCAGTGGTTTCCCGACAATCCTTTTCCGGGGCATTTGCTCAATGTGCTATGTTATGCATTTACCGGTTTTATGCTTGTAATAACACTCAGTAAATTTATGGGGCAACAAAATGTATTGATTGCTTTCATCGCTTCGGCACTTTTTATTGCCCACCCAATACATACCGAGGTTACGGCCAACATAAAAAGTCTCGATGAAATTCTTGGATTTTTGTTCTTTATTATTTCGCTATATTTTTCTCATTCTTATCTTGTCACCAATAAAAACAATAAGATTGCGATAGCAGCGGCATTTTATTTTTTGGCACTGTTGTGCAAAGAATCATCCATTACTTTTATCGGTGTGTTTCCATTGATGTTTTATTTTTTTGGAAACAATAGCATTTCATCTATCATAAAAACCACAGCCATTTTATTTGTTCCGGCATTGGTATTTTTGGCTGTACGTTCATCGGTTATAGGTTTTTCGGGTGCAGGCGAAGTATCCACAGCCGACAATTTATTGATGGCTACCGACAATATGCTTTTTCGTAAAACTACCGCCATTTTCATTATGGGTCTGTATTTAAAATTAATGGTGGCACCTATCCAACTTGCATTCGATTACTCATACAGCCAAATCCCAATTGTGGGGCCCGGTGACTGGCGATTCTTATTGTCGTTTGCTATTCTTATAACCATGGCTGTATACGCTGCATTAAACTTTAAGAAAAAGAATATTGCCGCATTTGGTATCTTGTACTTTTTTATTACTGCTTCATTATCGTCCAATGTATTTATGATTATTGGTACATCCATGGGTGAACGCTTAATGTATGCACCTTCATTTGGAATCTGTTTGCTGTTAGCATGGTTGATTGTTATGCTTGGCGAAAAAATAAAACCTGCTGCTGATAACAATGGTGAAGATGCCATGGCATTAATTAAAAACAATGTTTTACCCGTAGGTATTACCATGGTTATAATTGCCGTTTTCGGTATAAAAACATTTTCGCAAAACCCTGTTTGGAAAAACAATATGAAGCTTTATGAAAGCGGTGTAAAAGTTTCGCCAAACAGCACACGTACACAATATTATCTGGGCAATGCTATTACCAAACCCGAATACATGGAACAGTTTAAAGGCGACAGTGTACAAATAAAAAAAGCAATGAACGAAGGCATAGCATATTTAAAACGAGCAGTTGAAATTTATCCCGGCTTTACCGATCCACTAACACAACTTGGAGTGGCTTATTACAAAATGAAGGATTACAATAATGCCTATAAATATTACGAGCAAGCATTGAAGCAATCGCCCGGTGTTGCCACAATTCATAACAATATGGGTACACTCATGTTTGAAACTGGGCAATATGAAAATGCATTAAAGGCGTTTGAAAAGGCCATACAATTGGATCCATTTTACAGCGATGCATATAATAATGCCGGCAGTGCTTATGGCACTATGGGTAAATACGATCAAGCCATAAACATGTTTACAAAATGTACCGAGCTTGACCCTGTAAACGTAATGGCATGGAAATTTTTAGGAATTACCTATCAAAATAAAGGTGATGCTGCCCGGGCAAAACAATATCTGGACAAGGCTGCCTCGCTCGAAGGCAAAAATTGAAAATATTGGGTTAACAAATTAGCTGCTATTATATTTTGATTAAGTTCGCGCCTTAAAGGTCGAAATTGATTTACTGTTCACATTCTTTTAAATGAAAATTACTAAACTACTTATATTTTCCATATTTATATTTTATATAAAATTTTCAGAAGCACAGCCTTTGGATTTTGATAAAAGCAACACATGTAATTCAGTGTTTGAAAAGTACACTCCTACTACCTTCTATACCGAAGATTTTCAAAACGGACTCAATAATGGGTGGCAGGTTTTTGACAGTGCCGGCTTTAACGAGAACTGGCAATACACAACAGTAGGTCCTGCAGGAACAGGATCATCCCTATACGATAAGCTTCAGTCACCTTCAGCTTCAAATGGTTTCATGATGATAGATGATGATGCCTATGGAAATAACAATACAACAACTGTAACCGCCCTCATGAGTAATGTTATTGATTGTTCGGGCAAAAATAAAGTTCGCCTTCGCTTTTATCATTACTACAAACATTACACCGGGTGCGAGGCTCGTATTTATGCATCTAATAATCAATCGAGTTGGCAATTGATTCAAACATTAAGTGCCGGAATGCAGAGTTTGCAAAACACTACAAATCCAAATGAATATGAAATCGATATTTCGGGTGTGGCTGCTAATCAGTCGACAGTAAATTTACTTTTTGTGTATAAAGGTAACTGGGGATATTTTTGGGAAATAGATGATGTTTCATTATACGAACCTGACCAGATAGACGCAGCCCTCATTTCGGTAAATGGTATGCAAAGCACTTGCGCAACCAACACAGCCGATACATTGCAATTTGAAGCAACGAATCTGGGCTACCAATCGTTCAGCGTATTACCTGTAGGTTACACCATTAATGGTGGTGCAATACAAACGCAAAATTTTTCGCAGCTAATGAGCCAGTTGCAAAAAGGCAGTTTTTCTTTTTCACCTGCTCTCGCTTTTGCAACTGCCGGCAAATACGAAATAAAAATTTTTACTCAGTTGGCCGGAGACCAAAATAATTCGAACGATACATTAACTACAACCATATACGTTGGCCCTGTTGATATAAAGGCAAATAGTTACTTTGCCGGTTTTGAACCCAATGAAGATGTATCGAACTGGAAAACAGAAGATACCGATGGCGATGGTATAACTTGCGATTTCCCTGTAAGCTATGCAAGAACAGGAATACGTTGCCTTCGAATGCCATGGGCTTACAATCTTGATACCATTGCCGAGAACTGGATTTTTCTGATTGTATCAAACTTGAACAAGGCTTTACTTATAACACATCTTTTTATTATCGTACTGCTAACGATACACTTAAAACCTACGACATTGGTGTATTTATTTGTAATAGTCAAAGCAGTTTCAGTGTTGTAAAATCCATTGGTGTTATTGCCGCACAAAATGATACCTTCTATAAAAACTTTGCTACAAATTTTAATGTAAACAATACCGGCACGTATTACTTAGCTTTTAAATTTTCGGGTATAAATGTAAAATGCGCAAGAAGGATAGACGACCTTAATATATCTCATGTTACCGGCTTGCAACAAAATCATTCTGCCAATGCAATAAATCTTTACCCCAACCCAACACAAAACCAAATTACTATCGAAGTAAGCGAAACACAATTAAGCGATTATGTTATTAATATTTTCGATCCTATAGGGACATTAATTACTTCTAAAACATCAATGCAACAAAGCACACAACTTGATGTAAGTAAATTTTCGTGCGGTATTTACTCAGTGCAAGTAATATCTTCAAAAGGCGTTTCAAATTTTTCTTTTGTAAAAGAATGAATCACAAAGTGATTTTGACTTTAATATTTATACAACCCACATAAAAAAGCTTTTATCTTTTTGGTGAATAAAATCTAATATCGAATAAACTCATTTAAATTTACTTCGAACTAAAAAGCGCTTTTAGTTGCATTCACTCCTTGCTCTCTAGAAAAATTATTTTGTTCAAAATCAAACACTTAGAAAAAATATTTAAAAAATAAAAAGAAAATTCTACTATGTTGGTAGATTTAGTTTATATTCGCACCATTAAATTTTTAATCATATGACAGATAATCATTCACGCAGCGTTGTTAAAGGCATCACATGGAGAATAGTTGGTACATTGGATACCATATTTCTTTCTTTCCTTTTTACTGGAAATATAGGCAAAGCGTTAAAAATTGGCTTTATCGAATTGTTTACAAAAATCTTTCTTTATTATGTACATGAGCGTACATGGTTGCGAATGAAATTTGCCACCGAAGAAAAAATGATAAAAGGTGTACTCACAAGAGTAGACAAACATCACCGTAGCGTTATAAAAGGTGTAAGTTGGCGATTTATAGGATCGCTTGATACATTTTGGATCTCATATTTCGTAAACCGCGGAGAAGTCAATGCTGTTCAAACTGCGTTTTACATTGCAGCAACGGAAGTAATTACCAAAGTTTTATTGTATTGGTTGCACGAAAGAGTTTGGTTCAATGTTAATTGGGGTAAAAAACGTATTCCTGTAAATGAATCGACTTCAGACAGCGCTCAACCAGAATTAGTATAATATAAAAAGCCCCGAAATTCGGGGCTTTTTTTTATCTAAGATTTCGAGAAGAAATTACACCATCACTCCATCAACAATAGTAAGTTGTTCATCGGTCATTGCTGCCAGTTCTTTATTATGGGTTACAATAATAAATGTAGTTTTAAAATCATCACGTAAATTAAAAATCAACTTGTGCATTTCGGTTGCGTTGTGTGTATCGAGATTTCCGGTTGGTTCGTCTGCCAATATCAAAGCTGGTTTATTTATCAATGCACGGGCAAAAGCCACCCTTTGTTGCTCTCCACCCGAAAGCTCAGATGGCTTGTTATACATACGATTTTCTAAACCAAAATATTTCAATAGTTCTATCGCATTGTTTGTTGCTTGCTCCTTTTCATTACCTGCAATAAGAGCAGGAATACTCACATTTTCGAGTGCAGTGAATTCCGGCAACAAATTGTGGAACTGAAAAACAAAGCCGATTTTTTTATTCCTAAAAGTGGCCTTCTGTTTATTGTTCCATGTTGCCATGTTTACCCCTTCGAAAAAAATATCGCCAGAGTCACATGTGTCAAGGCTGCCTATTATTTGTAACAAAGTAGTTTTGCCTGCTCCCGAAGGACCTACAATACTAACTACCTTGCTTGTATCTACACTTAGGTTTATACCTTTTAATACAGGCACTAAACCGTACGATTTTTTAATATTTACGAGTTTTAATAACATGCTGCAAACATAATGATTTGGTTGTACGTTATTTAGTTATTGGTTATTTGGTTATTGGTTATTCTGTTATTGGTTATTCTGTTATTGGGTTATTGGTTATTTGATAATGAGCTTTAAAAAAGTCATAAAAAAAATCAATCTGCAAGCGCAGAAATTGATGTTAGTTATGATCTTCTGATGTTATAGTGCATTTAATTTGATATCATTTCTGTTGGGAAAATAAAATTTATGCATTCTTAAAATAATATCACACTTACAATTAACTTTGTAAAAAAATATGATATGAATTTATTAGATGGCAAACTGGTTTCTGAACATTACAAACAAAAAATAAAAACTGAAGTAGCACAATGGGTGGCTAATGGCAACAAACCTCCGCACCTTGCAGCAGTAATTGTTGGTAACGATGGTGCCAGTGAAGCATATGTTGCCAACAAGGTGAAAACCTGCGCTGCTGTTGGCTTTAACTCTACCCTTATACGTTTGCCGGCCGATACCACTCAAGCCCATCTGAACGATACTATCGACAGTTTGAATGACAACAAGGATATTGATGGATTCATTGTACAAATGCCTTTGCCTCCGCATTTAGATTCTATTTCGGTAACCGAGAGAATAAAACCTTCGAAGGATGTAGATGGATTTCATCCTATTAATATGGGAAGAATGATGCTATCGCAACCATGCTATTTACCTGCTACACCAAAAGGCATTTTATTACTTTTAGAATATTATAAAATTGAAACCAAAGGTAAGCACTGTGTAGTAATAGGACGGAGTAATATTGTAGGAAGTCCAATGACAATGTTAATGTCCCGAAAAGCAAATCCGGGAAATGCTACTGTAACAATTTGCCACAGCGGCACTACTAATCTGAAACATTTTACACTGCAAGCCGATATATTAATAGCTGCACTTGGGCAGGCAGAGTTTGTAAAAGAGGATATGGTAAAACACGGGGCTGTTGTAATAGATGTAGGTATTACCCGTGTAGATGATAATACAAATGCCCGTGGCTACAGGCTTGCAGGCGATGTTGCTTTTAACGAGGTTGCTCCGCTTTCATCATACATTACTCCGGTGCCGGGTGGCGTTGGGCTAATGACTGTTGTAGGCTTATTACTTAACACATTGGCAGCAGCAAAAAAGAAGTGTATAATTAAACGAATAAAAATTAATAAAATTAAACTGTATGATTTCAAAAAAAATTACTGAATTACTTAACCGTCAGGTTTCACTTGAATCGGAATCGTCAAATGTTTATTTGGCAATGGCTTCGTGGTGCGAAGTTAAAGGCTATGGCGGTATTGCAGCTTTTCTTTATCATCACTCCGATGAAGAACGTATGCACATGTTGAAACTGGTGCATTTCATAAACGACCGTGGTGGTCATGCACTTGTACCTGCTATTGGTAAAGTGAAACATGAGTATAAATCTGCTAATGAAATATTTGAGTCAATTTATAGCCATGAGAAAAAAGTGACAGGTGAAATTAATAATCTTGTAGACCAATGTCTGAAAGAAAAAGATTATACCACTCATAATTTCTTACAATGGTATGTTAGTGAACAAATAGAAGAGGAATCGCTGGCAAGAACCCTTATTGACAAGCTAAATATGATAGGTAATGATAAAAGCGGCATGTATTTATTCGATAAAGAATGCCAGCAAATGAGTATGGCCGGGGGTGGTGCCAAAAAATAAAATACTTAGTATATAGTAATGGTTGCATAGATGTTAAATATCAAGTTTTTATATTATCAGTTAAAAAACAATTTCGAGCTTATTTGCTGGTCAGGAGCCTTGGTATTATTAGCTGTATGTCCTATCAACGACCACATTATAATTTGTCCTTTCAGGCTGTTGAGTATTGTGGATTGTCCGGGATGTGGAATAAGCCGCAGCATGAGTTCCATTCTGCACGGCAACTTTGTTCAATCATGGCATTACCATCCGTTAGGATTATTTGCACTTATTGTTTTACTTAGCAGAATACTAGTTCTTGTACGCAGTACCAAAATAATTAAACCTTTAAACCAATAAAAATATGGATAGAAATTTTATGATGCTCATTCCGGGTGTTGAACCCGAAGAGATGATGTTCCTGAACAGCTACACACAAGATTTGAGCGAAAATCAATTCAAATCTTTCCTGATGGTTTACAATGGAAAGAGAAAAGATGCCCAAACCATACTGATTTGCACACTGGTGGTAGTGCTTGGTTTTGCTGGTATTCAACGTTTTTTAATCAACCAGATTGGAATGGGAATATTATATTTATTAACTGGAGGCCTATGTCTTATAGGCACCATTATAGATGCAGTAAACCATAAAAAGCTTACCAATGAGTTCAATCAAAAAATGGCGATGGAATCGGTACAGA
Organism: Bacteroidota bacterium; assembly: GCA_016717325.1. Taxonomy (GTDB): domain Bacteria; phylum Bacteroidota; class Bacteroidia; order AKYH767-A; family OLB10; genus JADKFV01. The sequence goes on from JADKFV010000028.1 coordinate 46,496, forward strand.
TGGCAAAAATGATGGGTTGATATTTTTAAAGAAAGATAGTAAATCTCATGCTGTAAAACTTACAGTATGAGATTTTTTTTGTTTACATCACTCCTATTTTTTTCAATTCGAAAAAACATTTTACTGTTGCTGCAATATCTGCCGCGGCATTATGTGCCTCACCAAAATCGTGGTTGAATAGCTTCATATGCAACTCAGTTAACTTGGGCCATTTAAAACCATAAGGTCCTTCTATACCGCAATATTTTGTAGCACTAAGCATGGTGCATAGTTTTGGTGGGGTGGCAATGCTATCCTGCATATTGTTTCGCAAAAATTCGGCACCCATTATTTTTTCATCGAAACTCATATTGTGTGCTACAAGTGTTTGCGACTTTTCGATTTGCGATTGAAAATAAATCAACACATCCATTAGCGCTACTCCTTCGTCCATGGCACGCTCGGTAGTTATTCCATGTACACGCGAAGCATCAACAGGTATGGTAAAACCCTCAGGCTTGATAATATAATCAGCGGCCAAAATTTTACCACCCTCCTTGTCATACAAACTAAATGCAAGTTGAACAAGGCGCGGCCAATTATTCACATCGGTAACAGGTGCCTTCCAATTACGAGGTAATCCTGTAGTTTCGGTATCGAAAAATAAATACATTATTGAGGAATATAATTTGTGCAAGTATAGAAGTTAAAAGTAATTAATAGTGTGTGAAAAAATAATTTATCAACTAATGATAATCATATCGAAAAAAAAACACTTCATTTGTAATACTAAATCAAAATAATATGGCAAAAGAAAAAGGTCCAATTAAAGAAACAAAAAAACCTGCAGCAAAAACGTTGAAAGAAAAACGTGCTGCAAAACAAGAAAAGAAAAGCAATAAAAAGTAATTTCTTTTTTTAGTAACACGAACAGCAACATTATTAATTTATTGTTGCTGTTTTTTTATGCATTTATTGATTACACCTTTTTATGGCCTTTGTATTGAAGTAAATTCTTTAATGTAAATTATAATTGCCCCCACAAATGCCTCCATATAAAATGTGACAATCTAAATCATTCTCTTTTTTTCATGAAGAGTAATTAGATTTTCGAATGAAAACATAACGTACCTTTAGTAATGGCGAACAACTTCACTAGCTTGTTTTTCCAAAACCTAAGTTGTTTCGGTATAAGCCTAATCCAGAATTTGAATATTATAGGTTACGCACGGAAATAAATAATTTGGAATTTAAAATTGAAATATAAAACTTACCTTGGTCAAAATAAATCTTTGAAAATCGGAACAATTGAAAAGAAAAAGCTAAACAACACCTTTACATGAAAAATTATTTCTTATTCTTTTTTGCACTCTTTTTTTGCAGATATTCTCAATCACAAAACGTAAACTGGGGTTGGGGTCCTGATATTACGATAACGCAGAACGGGCAAACTATTTCTTGTTCGGTTGTCGACCCTGAAACCTTCCAAACTATGACTAAAAGTTATAACAATGTTTATGACCTGCAATACAATGAAGGTGTTGTGTCTTGGCATCTAGGCAATTATGTTCATGTAGTTATTTATGATGTAAATAAACATGCATTTAATGATACATCACTTATTAATAATGTTGCTGTCCTGCAACGGATGTTATAAACAACGACCGTGTAGTTGCTTGGAAAAACAACTATTACATGAACTACATTGTTTTTGATGCGGAACATAGCGAGTGGAAATATAATCTTTTTTTAAACTCCACTACAAGCTACTCAAATTTCGATAACAAGAATGGCATTGTTGTTTGGGCTAACGGCAACCATGTTGGCTATGCTGCATTTGATGCAGAGCTAAACAAATGGAAAGCACAACTATCTATTAATACAGGGAGTAATTTATCCAATTTTATTCTATCAGAAAATATTCTTGCCTGGAGCAATTTGTACGGTGTTCATGTTTCAATATTCAATCCATTTACGCATATCATTCAATCATATTCGCATGTAAATGGGAGTACTATTTTTAGCAACTTTTTAAATAAAGATGGGGTCGTAGCTTGGAGTAATAGTAATACTGCCCATGCCTTGTGTTTTGATGTCGATGCTTTTTTCTGGGCATTCCATTCCTACGCACATAACTCCTCAAACTTTACAAATTTCATGCTTTCGGACGGAACTTTAAATTATGAAAATAATGGAACACCTTTTCAATTTGGCTATGATATTGGTTCGAATTCATGGCAACAAAACTATTTAACTACAATGGAGTGTAATCTTAAATTATTTCAACACGATACAGCGAATGTGGTTTCAATAAATTGTCTATCGCTAGGTGGCAACATTTACAACTATACAATGGGCGATGGGCATACCATCACCGAACGCTGGGCATTTAAAAGATATTCTAATGCCGGAATTTATAACGTCAATTTAAATGTTGCCAACAATGCTTCCAATACAAATTGCACACAGACTGTCCAAATGACTGAGCTGCCCGAACTGAATTCACATGCTGATATAAGCATCAAACATTCGATATTGGATGGAAGTCATACATTATTTATAACGTCAAATAAGACTATTGATAAAATTGAAATTAGAAATTTGGTTGGAGAGTTACTTCAAAGCATTGAAGGTAACAAATCACAAAAAAAGGAGATTTCCTATAACCCGCGATTCGTGGGAATATTGATAGTGTCGGTTTTTGTAAGTACAGGACAAGTTATACATCAAAAAGTTTTAACATTTTAACATACAAGCATCACAAAATGATTATTGATGCTTTAGTAGTTTTAGGTGTAACAACTTGAATCAAATTCACAAAAAAAGTGTATGCTTCCTCAATACTAAACAAACTAAAAGGAATATTATTGATGCAATGATTTTTTTGTAAAATCACTCTTCGTCTTCACTTCTTATAAATGGCGGGTCAAAACCACCATCAACCCAATTATATGTTCGTGTTTCTTTGGTGTTTATTTCCCAATTATGTTCTTCGTCTCTCAATTCATATGATTGCGCTGCGAAAAAAACTTTGCCTTCAACACCACCACTATCTTGTGGAAATACAAAACTTTCACTGTGCCAGTCTCCCCCATCGCTCATATCCGATAAATGCGCGAGATATTTAATTTCGCCTTCGGTCCAGTTGTAATAAATTATTCCTCCGCCTTCGCCACATGCCTCGGCATAGTGGTCTATTTGTATAATTTTATCGATGCCATCGAGTCCGCGATTACCGGTTAAAGTAATTTCAAAAGCCTTAACATAAAATGAATCTAACATTTCGAATGTGAGTTGATTTAAGTAGTAGGTTTTAAACGAAAAATAAACTTGATTGTCTTTCGACTCCACACTCATAAGCAAAGTCGTTTGATTAATTTCATTTTCAAATCGAGCCAATGCCAGGTCTGTTGCTTTTACATAGCCGGTTTTCGAACGATACTTTACTTTATAATATTCGGGCAATTGATAATTTTCATTATTAACTACACCAGCTTCAAAAATAAATAATGTATCGCCAGCATTACAACCAGCAATTATTTTAGACGTAGAATCGGCCGACTTGTAGATATCGGTTTTAGCATTTAAAGCAAATAGTGTATCGCCTTTTGCATGAGGTTGATATGTGTAGAAGGTTGGCATGCCTTGTTGGGCAAAGGCATCGCTTTGCACACAAATTAAAATACTAATTACCAGTAATCTTAAAAAGTATTTCAACGACTTTATTAAAACAAGTTTCATTTATTAATTTCTAAAATTTAATTCAGGTTAAATACAAATAATATAAAATTGCTGTTTCATACATTCAACAACGCATTTAAAGAACAATTGGAAAACACATTTTCACCTCTTCACAAACTCTTTCCACCACACTACAAAATTAAGAATGTACCACACCTTGGTTCCTTGTTTGGTGTCGAAGTAATGCTTTATAATTTTAGGTATTTATATAATATATTATTTTTTTTAAAATCATTTTTGCGATTATAAAATGCAACACTTATAAAATTAATTATTTCAATTCATTTCAAAAAGCATATCTGGACATAAATCCAAAGGCGCTGAAAACTCTTTACCATTCTCATCTTTCATTGTCATCAAATTACTCCAAGACAAAGTAGGATAATCATCTAGCTTTACACTATTAAATACATGACTAGGGGTCAGTTGTGGATATTTATTTACTACACTTGTCAAATCAATTTTTTTTACAACATTGTTTTCAAATTTCAAAACAATGAATGGATAGTCAATCTGAATTATTTCTATTATAGTATGCATTATTCCAAAGGTTTTATTTTTTTCAAAATTCCATAACTGTTTAAATTGTTATAATTTTCAAACTAATTCTTTTCCGTTTAGCATTTGCCATTCTTTTTTATCTGTTTCTTACTTTGATTTGGCATTTCATCAGCTTCTAAACATCATTCTTCTTTGCCATTTCAATTAAAGCTCTAAAATTGCCGTACTCTTTATGAAAATGACTTAATTAATAATAAAACATTTTTATAACTATTCCATAAAATCTGGAAATTTCAGGCATGTTTAATTATTTTAAACGCAAATATAATAATCAAATTTATCTCTTCACAAACTCTTTCCACCACATTACAAAATTAAGAATGTACCACACCTTGGTTCCTTGTTTAGTATCGAAGTAGTGCTTTATCATTTTGGGATCAATAATTTCGGTTTCTTTGGCAAAGGAATTTATTTCGTCCATGGCAAATTTGCCGAGGTCTTCGAAAAACCATTCAAATACAGGCGTTCCAAAGCCTTGCTTTTTACGATAGATAATTTCGGGCGGCAATATTCCTTCGACAGCTTTTTTTAATATATGTTTACTCTCGCCATTCTTTGTTTTCATTGCTGCAGGTATTCCCATGGCATATTCCACAAATTTATGATCGAGAAACGGCACACGTGCTTCGAGTGATACAGCCATACTCATTTTATCAACACGCATTAAAAGCAATTCTGCAATACGCACTTTTACATCGAAATAGCTCATCCAGTTTACCTGTGCTTTTTCGGGTGTGCTGGCTAAATATTTTGTGTAATAAGGCTTTATTATTTCCCAGGTGGTATAATCTTTAAACTGATTGCGAAGCTGCGGATGCATGATGGCTTTCTTTTCATTCTCGGCAAAAGAAGTAATACCACCCCAAAACAATTGCTTGTCTTGATGTGTGCCACGGTACATCATTTCGTATGGCAGCGAATATTCTTTACCCATCATTTTTAAAGCACCCATTCCGGCATGCATGCCCAATCCGGCAAAGGGCAATTCGCTTTTTGCCTGAAGATTCGAAAAGCGTTTCCATGTATCGTAACCCCAAAATAATTCATCGCTGCCCTCCCCTACCTGACAAACAGTAACACCATTGTCGCGTGCCAGCTTCGAAACAAAATACACCGGCACACAAACAGGATCGGCAATGGGCTCGTCCTGATGGTGAATTAACTGTGGAAGAAAATCCATTAAATCTTTTTGCGTAAGCGCCAACTCATGATAGTCGCAACCAAATTGTTTGGCAACTTTACGGGCATACTCAAATTCGTTTTTATAGGTGGAAAGTTTTTCATCGTTGGCATAACCTACTGTAAAGGCCTGTACGGGTTTGTCCGATATTTCGCTGAAGAGTGCAGTGTTTAAACTTGAATCGACTCCACCCGATAAAAATACACCAACAGGCACATCGGCCTCCAAACGATACTTTACCGAAGTGCGCAGAAGGTCTATTAACTCTTCCTGTATACGTTCCTGTGTTTTGTTTCCGTGGTATTCTACATTATCATATATATCCCAGTATTCGGTTTGCTCACTCACTTTACCGTTTTCAATTTTTATATAATGCCCGGGCTTAAGTTTGTAAATATTAGCAAACAAAGTATTGGGGGCAGGCACAGTGAGAAAAGTGAAATAATCGTAAAACCCTTGTTCGTTTAATTCGCGCTTTACCGTTTCGTCTTCAATGATGGCTTTTATTTCGCTGGCAAAATAAAACCGGCCATTTGCTTGTGTGTAGTATAGTGGTTTAATACCTATGCGGTCGCGCACCATGTAAAACAAATCTTTCTTTTTATCCCACAAGCAAAAAGCAAACATGCCCCGAAATTTGTGTATACATTCTATGCCCCATTTTTTGTAAGCATAAATCATCATTTCGGTATCGGAGTGCGAGGTTTTAAATTTATAACCATCGCGTTCCAGTTCGGGTCGTATTTCTTTGTGGTTATATATTTCGCCATTAAAAATTATCCACACATCGCCATCGGCATCGCTCATGGGTTGAAAAGCAACAGTGCTCAAATCGATAATAGAAAGTCTGCGGTGCGCCAATCCAATACTGCGGTGATTATCGCATTGAAACAAATATGTTTTATCGCGTCCTGCCACCGATTTATCAATAAGATTGCGATCATAATTACCGGCAAATAGAAATCCATCGCCATCGGGCCCGCGGTGGCTCATGGTATCGCTCATGCGTATAAGTTTCGAAGGCGCTATAGGTTCATTATTATCGAGGGCAATAACCCCAAGTATTCCGCACATAGTTTCATTTTATTTGGTGTAAAGAAAGTTATACCAATTGGAATATGAAACACCTTAAAATATTGACGCTGTATATTAAGTTTTACTTAACAAAACATGCAAAAAGACCATCTTTATCGCGCAACAATTACATTATGACTGGTAACAGAAAATTTGGTTTTTATTTTTATAAAATAGATTCCGATTGGCAGTGCAGAAACATCGATGCTTTGGCCGGGAATAATATTTCGTTCAAGTTGTTTTCGCAACAGGTTATCGTATACAGTCACTGTTGCCTCGCTATTCAATCCATTAAGAAATAATACATCATCCACAGGGTTGGGAGTAAGAATCAAATTAGCTTTATCGGTTTCTGCCATTGAAGTTGAGCTGCACATAAGTTGATTTAGTTTTAGCCACACCACATTATCGAAACCAGAAATTGCAAGTTGTGGTGTACCCGAAGCATCGCCCAATCGAATAACAACAAGGTTTTGCGATGGCACCACATATATTTTCTGGTCGTTTTTGCCCAATGCACAAAACATATCGGCAGGGGCTGCAGGCACTAACGGCCCGGGAAACTGCGCTTGAAAACCCGGAGCCATAAATGAACTTTTGCCATTCAGCCACCACAAGTATCCATAGCTTTTATTTATATTTTGCGATGTATTTACCATGCTGTTGTAATAATTGGTATCGGTAATAATGGAATCGTTTTTCCAAACGCCTTTATTAAGCATAAGCAAACCGAATCGTGCAGCCGAACGGGCTTTAGATGCAAAAACCTCATTATAACCGGATTGAAACCACAAGCCGGAAATACCGGTTTTTAAACTGAGTTCATTGGTAGTAAAATTATTTGTGGTAACACCGGTAGCATTTTCAAGCACAGCATGTGTAAGCGTATAAGGCGCATTGTGATATGCCCAACGTGTGCCGGCATCTGCTTCATATATAAGGCAAGTATCATCGGTACAATCCTTATCGGGCACACCATCATCCAACCCGGTGGTCATTGTTATTTGATTCCAAATGGTAATCTTATCTTCTTGTGCCTGTGTGCAACTTGTCCATCCTTTACCCAGATAAGTTGAAACAGTATCACTCAAACTAAGTACACCTTTTTGCCTGGCAATACCTATCAGCACCGATGTAAGCGATTTTCCTGCCGAGGCCCAATACCACAATGAGTCGACCGTAAAAGTGCCGAAGTATTTTTCGTGGGCTATTTTTCCATCTTTCAATATGATAAATGCCTTTGTATTTGTGCTTTGTAAATAATCGTTCAAGGTGTCGATGTAATTTGTACACCAACCCAGTGATGCAGGTGTTACCGTATCCCACGTATTGCCAATAAGTGGGGGAAAATATAGCTGTTGCGCATTGGTATTTTGTTGCAAGCAAAACAATAAAACGGCAATGAAGGTGTTTGTTAAAACAGTACGCATAATAAATAGAATTTTAAATTATTAAAACAGAGATTTGCAATACTCGCCTTGTAGAGATTGAAGCATTACAAACTTAAAACAAAATATACTTTATTACAAGACTCAAATCAGGATAAAAAGTTTAAAACGATAGCAAAAATAATATGCTTAAATTCGCAACAAAATTTTTAAAATCAAATATGCGATTTGTATTTGCTTTAGCGATAATTCTATTTTTAAATTTTGCAACAACAGCACAGAAACAAAAAGACCTGTGCCCCAAAAGCGAAAACGAAAAAGCCGTAAAATATTATGAAAAAGCTTATGACGAAAGTAAGGGAAAGCGTGTATTTGAGAAAATAAAAGAATATGTAGAAAAAAGTGCCGAACAAGACAGCACATATGCCGCCCCTTGGAAACTGCTGGCAGATATAGCTTACAAGCGCGAAGATTATCGCACCATGAAAGATGCATATGTAAAAGCAATTGCTGCTTGTCCCGATATAGGATGGGAACCTTACTACCGTGTTGGCACATATTTTAACGATGTACAAAAATATGCTGAAGCAATAAAATATCTGAAAGGTGTAAGCGAACAAGGTTGCACCGATGAGAAAATATTAAAGCAAATAGATGCAATACTTTTTAAAACAAATTTACTGGCTCATCCTGTCCCTTTCAATCCACAGCCCGTAAAAGGTGTATCAACATTTAATCCTGAGTATCTTGCGTACATAAGTGCCGATGCCGATATGTGTTTATTTACAAGAAGTTATACAGAACAAAGCAAAGGCTTAACCCAAACACAGGATGTAGAAAAATTTATGATTTCGACTAAGCAAAGCAATGGTGAATTTGACGAAGGCAAACCATTGCCACCACCCTTCAACGGCCGTAGCACCAACAATGAGGGCGGCCCTGCTTTGACAATTGACAACACTACTATGTATTATACAAAAAACGAAAAAGGCAATTTTGATATTTACGTAAGTACATTTGTAAAGGGATATTGGTCGTTAGGAAAAAATATTGGCAAGGCCAACCATCCAAAACAATGGGATGCACAACCCTGCATTACGCCCGATGGATTGACTTTATACTTTACTACTTACCGTGATAGTTTGAATGGAACAGCGGATATTTATTATACACAAAAAAACAAAAATGGTGAATTTGGCGAGGCCAAACCTTTGATACAGGTAAATACAAATGGCAATGAAAAAAGCCCGTTTATGCATCCCGACAATCGCACATTTTACTTTAGCAGCGATAGCCTGCCCGGTATGGGAGGCTATGATATTTTTATGATTAAGATAGATGATAGCGGACAATGGGGCAAGCCTGTAAACCTTGGCTATCCTATAAATACCGAGGCCGATGAAGTAGGATTTTTTGTAAGCACCGATGGAAGCAGAGGGTATTTTGCTTCTAACAAATTGAAGGGCGGTAAAGGCAGTTGGGATATTTATCAATTTGATTTGTACGAAAAAATTAAACCCGAAAAAGTACTGTTCCTGAAAGGAGAATTGAAGGATGAAAACAATGATGTGATAAGCGATGCAAAACTCGAATTGAAAAATTTACAAACAAAAGAAACAGTAAATATAGACCTCGACAGCGCTACCGGAAAATACTCGCATGTGGTATTATTCGATGAGGATTATGTAATGACAGTAAAAAAGAAAGAATATGTTTTCGAGTCAAATTATTTTAGCAAAACCGATTCATCACTAAACGAGCCTAAAAAACTCGATATAGATATGAAGCGAATAAAAGTTGGCAGCTCTTATCAGTTGAATCATGTTCTATTTAAAACCAAATCAACTGAACTCGATTCTTCATCACAGGAAATGATAAATAACCTCGCACAGTTTTTGCAAGAAAATAAGAGTATAAAAATATCGATAGAAGGCCATACCGATAATGTAGGAAATGCAAATGATAACATGACACTATCAAACAACAGAGCAAAAGTAGTACACGACAATTTAATTGGCTTGGGCATTTCGGCTTCGAGGTTATCATATAAAGGATTTGGTGCAAGCAGACCTATTAAAACAAACGATACCGAAGAAGGCCGCAAAGAAAACAGACGTACACAATTTGTAATTACCGAAAAATAATTTGTATGACTAAGAAACTACTTTTGATTTTCTTCTTCCTGAGTAAGTCTTTGTTATACGCACAAACAAATATCAATTATTTTTTATCCGATACCAATTGCCCTTCACTTCCTGTTCCGTTTTATATAGATAGCAACCAGGTGCTTGATGTGCAATGGGATTTTTGCCCGGGCGATTTGGATGGAACTCCTTTAGTGACTTCTTACAACAATTTGAATATGGCACCTCGTCAGGTTCAACTAATAAAAGTTAATGAAAAATTTTACGGATTTACTGTTGCTATAAGCGGTGTAGTATCGCGTATCAATTTTGGAAATAGCATGAATAATATTCCTTCGCAAGTAGATTTACAAAGCAATACAATACCCGTTACTACCGTTACAGGTATTGACATTGAACAAAGAGGTGATAAATTTTATTGTTTTATTGGTGACTATCCAACAAGTAAAATATATCTTGCCATTTTAGATTCTATCAACCAAAATAACATACAATTTAATGAATTACTTATCAATAATGTCGGCTTGTATAATCTGGAAATTTATGCTCAATACTTGTTTGTAGCAAATTTTGCATTCAACACCATTACCAAAATTGAATTCGCTAACGGATTTGAAAATCTACCAACAAGCACGGCAACAATAAATACAAATGGGCTGCCTGCAGGTATAAAATTTACTTACGATACTTATAATCAAACCTACCATGCTTTTTGCGTAAAAAACGGGTCGAAAGAAATAACAAGATTTGATTTTGGTAATAGCCTTAATAATGTCCCTGCCGAAACACTTGTATTTACACTTTCGAGTGAACCTTATGCTGTTGAAGTAGTAAATGATAATAACTCGTGGTATGTATATGCAGCATTGCTTGGCGAAAATAAAATTGCCGCAATCAAACTTACAGATAGTGTAAACGCATCAGCGCAATTGCTATTCAACAATTCGTTTCCCGGAATGAATAGCCCTTTAGGGTTCGCTATGATTCGCGACAGCAGTAACTGGCATGGCATTGCAGGTGCTGGGGGAACATTAAATCATTTTGTGTTCTCGAATAATTGCAATGCCACACCTCCACAGAATAATTACTTTGCCGGGTCAGCAAATGTAAATGCGCCTTTGGGCAGCTATCAACGAATTGCTATTCAGGCTTTGGACACAAACTATATTACCCATTCATTTATAGATAGTGTATACTTCGACACTACATTGCCTGAGGTGTCATTTACCGTTAATAATTTTTGCACAGGGTTGCTTGCACAATTTCAATCCATAGAATTATTGTGCTTTGATACTTTGGTGCAACGGTATTGGAATTTTGGCGACAACACATTCGATTCTATTATCAGCAATCCCACCCACATCTATACCAATGCCGGTACGTATACAGTAACGTTTACAATAAATACAACTCAGGGCAATACCATTACCAGTCAACAAATAATAACGGTGAAGGATGCCCCTGCGGCCGATTTTACTTTTTCCGACAATCAATGTGCCGATTTAAATGTGTTGTTCACCAATACAAGCACTGTTTCGATAAACGATACCATCATTCAAAATCGATGGAGTGTAGAAAATGTTCTTGTAGCACAAACGAAAGATTTCAATTTTACATTTGACAGCAGTGGTTTGTACATTATTAAGTTGGTTGTAACGAATTCGAATGGATGCAATGATAGTTTAATTAAGCAAATAACTATATTAGATTCCCCTACTCCATCTTTCACCGTAACCAATAGTTGTATTGGTGGCACTGTGAATTTTTTAAATGCTACCGACAGCAATAACCTCAATGTAAATTATATTTGGAATTTTGGCGATACTACGTCAAGCACCGATGTAAATCCTGTGCATCAATACACCAATGGTTTACTCAATCATAATGTGCAATTAATAAGCATAGGTAGCAATGGCTGCAGCGATACCCTTTTGCAAAATATACATTTATCGGTAAAACCCACTCCTGTAATACTAAACACAAGCACCGTACTTTGTCAGAATCAGGAAATAGTTTTTGCAAATAATTCTTTTGCCAATGGTTTAGATCCTATAAGCACATTCATTTGGGATTTTGGCGATAGTACATTTTCGAACATTGCCGGTACTGTAAAACATAAATACAATCTGCCCGGCACTTATAATGTAACACTCACTGCTGCCACGCCCACATTTTGCGATTCATCGGTAACGTATACAGTAAAGGTTAATGCATCACCAAAAGCTTCATATACTTCGCCTTCGGTTTGCTTTGGCGATACTACTTTTTTCAATAATACCAGTACAGTTGCTTCGCCCGACACTATACAATATTTTGCCTGGTATCTTGTTGACATAGATTCATCCATAAGCATTCCCAACTTTTCATACTATTACCAAACGGGAAGTCACCCGGTTCAACTGATAGTAGTTAGCGATTCGGGATGTGTGGATACATTAAATAAAGATGTGAAAGTGTATGGTGTACCTGATGTAACTTTTTCTACAAGCAATATCGCGTGTACCGACAATGCTACCATATTTAACAACACAACTTCACTCATTGTTGTCGACAATGATTCTATCGCATTGTGGAATTGGAATTTTGGCGACAATCAATTCTCCGGTTTAGAATCACCCATTCACACCTACACCGATACTTTGGAATACAATGTTTCGCTAAAGGCAACATCACTTTTTGGTTGCAAAGATTCATTAACGGTTGCTGTTAAGGTGAACAAATCGCCCGAACCGTACTTCACATTTTCGCCAGCTTGCCAAAAGCAATTGACTTTCTTTCAGGCAAAAGATTCTTCTGCTACTCAATTTCCTCCAACAACTTACTTGTGGAATTTTGGTTTGTCAAATGCCAATAGCACTTTCCCCAATGTACCATACTATTATGATACTGCAAAAATATACCTTGTAGCACTTACCCTCACATACAATAACGGTTGTAAACAAAAATATCTGCAACCTGTATTGGTTAACCGCAAGCCTTATGCTGATTTTACTTCTTCAGGAAATTGTTCGGGCCAAAGTTTACTTGCTTTAAATCAGTCCAACTTTTATAATGATTCTGCTGCTTCATACACATGGAGTGTGAATGGAAACAACATTTCGAACGATACCAATCTTACTTATATTCCTAACCAATCGGGCAATTATGCATTGCAACTTATTGCAATATCAAATAAAACATGCAGCGATACCATAGTGAAAAACGTAAACGTAAATCCTACTCCAAATGCAGCATTTACAACCATACCAACAATAGGCGCATTAAATTCACCTATCACTTTCTCGAATCAAACTACGGGGGCTGTTGCATATAACTGGAGTTTTGGTGACAACACTTTCGATAACACCTTCGAACCAAATCATACTTATACTACAACAAATAATTTCTATGCTCAACTGATAGCAATATCCGATTCCAATTGCACCGACACGGCTTTCCAATACATAAAAATTGTAGAGTCGTTTATCGATTTGGCTGTAAATAATGTAGAATTTAAAAAATCGAATCAACAATTATCATTCTCGGCTATAGTGAAAAACAACAGCAATATCGATATTCAATATTTTACTATAACCGCACGAATTGAAGGTTTGCCCGACATAATCGATAATCCACAAATTGTTTTGCAAGCAAATAATGGATTTACAAAATACAGTTTTGGGTCATCGGTACTACTCAATGGGAATTTTAATCCCCGCTATGTTTGCATAGAAGTTACCAAGCCAAATGATTTAGCAGATCAGGTAAAGGCAAATGACAATACATGTGTGAGCATTACAGGTGGTTTCGAAATTACTTTGCTTAATACCGATGATGGAAGTATTGAGATGGCAATAAATTCGGATATAAAAGATGAATGCACTTATGAAATTTTCGATATACAGGGAAAAATAATTTCAACAAACAATCTTGTGCTTAGCAAAGGGTTAAATTATGTTCAACTGCCCTTTTATCATACCAATGGCCAATATATGGTAAGGTGTATAAACAAAGCTGGCGACACCGTTTCGCGCAGGCTGTTTTTTGCAAAATAAATTTATACTCCGAAAAGGGAATAAATTCTTCTCATGTGTGCCAATCATTTTTCTACATTTGAGGCCACAGCGAATTATCACACAGTATGCCCTCAACAAAAAAATGTATCATCATAGCCGAAGCCGGAGTAAACCATAATGGCGATATAAATATGGCAAAGCAATTGGTTGATGCAGCTGCAAATGCCGGTGCCGATTACGTAAAATTTCAAACTTTCGTGGCCACCAATGCAGTTACGGCCAATGCTAAGAAAGCACAATACCAAATCACCAATACCGGCAACAATTCATCGCAGCTCGACATGATAAAAAAGCTTGAGTTAATCACGAGCAACATTTCGAGCTGATAAAATATTGCAAACTAAAAAAGATAAAATTCCTTTCAACGGCCTTCGATTTAGAAAGTGTGGCGTTTTTAAAATCGCTTAAATTGGATTTAATAAAAATACCTTCGGGCGAAATTACAAACCTGCGCTTGCTTGAAGCCTGCGGTGGTCAAAACAAAAATATTTTGCTCTCTACCGCCATGTGTAATCTGGCAGAAATAAACGATGCCATCAAAGTGATTGTAAAGAGCGGAACATCGAAAAATAAAATAACATTGCTGCATTGCACTACCGAATATCCGGCACCATTTAAAGATATTAATCTGAATGCAATGAAGACTATGCAACAAAAATTTAAATTGCCGGTTGGATATTCGGATCATACTGAAGGTATTGCCATAAGCCTTGCAGCGGTGGCCATGGGCGCTACCGTTATCGAAAAACATATTACTACCGACAGGACTTTACCCGGGCCCGATCATCGTGCTTCGATTGAGCCTGATGAATTTGCACAACTTGTAAAAAGGAATTCGTGAAATAGAATTGTCGATGGGCGATGGTGAAAAAAAAAGCCATGCCATCGGAGAAAAAAAATATTGCCATAGCACGAAAAAAGTATTTGTGCAAAAACCGATATCAAAAAAGGAACATTGCTTAAAGACAGTTTGCTCACTGCAAAACGACCCGGCACAGGCATTTCACCCATGCTGATAAATAATTTGATTGGAAAAAAAATAAAAAAAGATTTGCCTAAAGATACGCTTCTAAAATGGAGTGATTTAAAATGAGAATTGGAATACTAACTTCTACACGTGCCGACTTTGGAATTTATTTGCCTTTGATAAAAGCAATGATGAACGATGCATTTTTCGAAATAAAAGTAATTGCATTTGGCACACACCTTTCCCGACAACATGGATATACGATCGACAATATTATCAATCAAAAAATAAAAGTGGCTTACAAATTGCAAACATTACCGAAAGGAGATACCCCTTTTGATATTGCGAATTGTATGGCAGAGACAACAAAAACATTTTCGAAATTTTGGAACAAACATGCTTTGGAGTTTGACTATGTTATGTGCCTTGGCGACCGTTACGAAATGTTTGCTGCTGTGTGTGCGGCTATTCCATTCAACATTAAACTGATACACTTGCATGGTGGCGAAACCACATTAGGGGCTATTGATAATACTTTTAGGCATTGTATTACTGCCGCCAGCACAATACACTTTACCTCATCCTCAGCCCACTCTAAGCGTGTATCGCAAATTATCAACTCCCAAAAAAACGTTTTTAACGTAGGTGCACTCTCCTTAGATAATCTAAAAATACTCCCCTTACTGTCGGCAGAAGAATTCAAAAATAAATTTGCCATCGATCTTAATTTAGCCATTTATACTGTTTACGTTTCATCCCGAAACTGTAAATCATGCTAAAAATAAATTTTACATTACTGAAATTATTAGTGCATTAAAAAAATTAAAAATTCAGATTATTATTACTGCCCCAAATAATGATACCGGTTCCGAAGTAATTGTAAATGCGCTGAAAACTTTTGTATCAAAAAATAAAAATGCTTTTTGGGTTTCAAACTTTGGAACACAAGGTTACTTCACCTGCCTCAGTCATTGTAAATTTGTGATGGGCAATTCATCGAGCGGAATACTGGAAGCGGCATCGTTTGGCAAGTATGTAATCAATCTTGGCGAAAGACAAAGAGGGCGTATGGCAGGCAAGAATGTATTAAATTGCAATATTGATGAAAACGAAATAACCGGTTTGATCAACAAAATATCAGGTTTGCCAAAATTGACAAAACAACGTATATGGAAAAGGAACACATCGCTAAAATAATTTAAATCCTTAAAGACATTCAAGAATAACATTTTGAACGTAATACTGAAAACGAAATTTGTATCATAGATACCGTTGGAGCGGAAATCTTTGTTGTCTGTTAAATGTTAGGCTAAATCGACAAAATTGAAAACACCAACAATCCATTTGATTAGAATATCTGGGATGATGAAACATTTTACACGAAAAATTAACGGTTTGAAAAAACTTTACAGCAATTCGACAACTTGCTTTCAAAAATTATTCATTGAAAAACAGGTTGCAATTGGCGTTCCGAGTTTAAAAACGCTATCCAGCCTGCCTGCACATCTTATCGAAAAATAATACTATTGCAACAAATCAGAATGGGTTAAAATTGGTGCAGTGCATTATTACTAAAGGGTGTGGTGTGATCATGTGACATGAGTTATTGGCAATACAAGAAGTATTTATTGAGCACTATTGGACGCGAAAACCACGGGAGATGACCTTATTGCGCCCTCATCAACGCTATGCGGAAATGTAACAATTGGGCAATTCAATTGGTGTTGGTACTATTGTTATTCAAACAAGGGCTGTAATTGACAATGTTGTAATTGGAGGTGCCGGTAGTATTAAAGATTAAAATCATTGAAGAGACAAATGTAGCAGGTAAACCAAGCTAAAACAAAATTGTCGATATAGAAAACATAAATATACCAAAACCAAAGCACAACCGAGGCTTTGACGAAACTTAACTTACCGGAACATACATCTCACCCTTTTTGTTTTGGACGCCAAAAAAAATGTTGGGCACTGTTACCGATGGTGATATACGAAGAGGACTACTCAACGGCCTTACCATCGATATGCCGGTGAGTGATTTTATGTTTCGCGATTTTCGTTTTTTTGGGCAAGGAAATATTTCTACAGAACAATTTATTTCTTTCAAAAACGACAAATTAAAAATCGTTCCGGTTTTAGATGCGAATCGTAACATAGTCGAAATTCTTGATCTTACTTATTTCATATCATATCTCCCCCTCGATGTATTATTAATGGCAGGTGGCGAAGGCATTCGGTTAAGACCGCTAACCGAACAAACGCCAAAACCACTTTTACCGGTTGGTGGTAAACCTTTGCTTGATCACAATATGCAGCGGTTAAAAAAATTCGGTATCAAAAATTTCAACATCTCTGTACGTTACCTGGCCGAAAAGATTGAAAAACATATAGGCAGCGGCAGCGAAAAAAATATCCGCATAAATTATTTACGCGAAACAACTCCGCTTGGCACTATTGGTTGTGCAGGATTAATAAAAGAATTTAATAACGATTATTTATTGGTGATGAATGCCGACTTGCTCACCGATATAGATTTTGAGCAAATGTACCTCAAGTTACTAACCGAAAAAGCCGACATGATTGTGGCCACCATTCCTTACACGGTTAATGTTCCTTATGGCGTAATAGAAACCGATAACGATAATGTGACAGGCATAAGTGAAAAACCTTCGTTGCTATTTAACACCAACGCAGGAATTTATATTATTCACAAGAAACTATTGAGCGAAATTCCTTACAACACTTTTTTCAATGCTACCGATTTGCTTACTAAGGTGATTGAAAAAAAATACAAATTAATCTACTATCCCATTCACACATTTTGGCTCGATATAGGAAGAATGAAAGATTACAACCGCGCAAACGAAATGTTTAAATTTCTACAATTTTAAAAATCAAATTAGCACAGGTTGGAAACGAAAAATAAATATTCGGAACTTAAATTTTTAGTTGTGGGTTTGGGCTCGATGGGCAAACGCAGAATACGCAACCTGCAGCAATTGGAAATAAAAAATATTGATGGTTTCGATCTGCGCAGTGACCGAAAGGAAGAAGCAAAATCAAAATACAGTGTAACAATAATTGACAATGTTGAAGAAGCAGTTTCGAAAAACAATTATCAGGCAATCATTATTTCGGTTCCGCCAGCGCAACACCATTTATACATTAAGATTGCACTTAAATATAGTTTGCACTTTTTTGTGGAAGCCAGTGTTTTAGATACCGGAATATCAGAAGCCATTGAAGAAATTAAAGCAAAACAAATTGTTGCCGCGCCATCATCCACTTTGTTTTTTCATCCTGCAGTAAAAATAATACGTGAATTGATTTCGCAAAATGCCATTGGCAAAACAAGCCATGTAACCTATCACTCAGGACAATATTTACCCGATTGGCATACCTATGAAAGTGTGAGTGATTATTATGTCAGCCATAAAGAAACAGGAGGCGCGCGCGAAATAGTTCCATTTGAATTAACATGGCTCACAAATTATTCGGCTGGCCACAGTTCGTATCGGGTATCAATGTAAAAACAATAAATATTCCTGGTGCCGAAACTATTGACGACACTTATCATATATTACTTCATGGTGAATATTATAATCTTTCACTTACTGTTGATACTGTTTCGCGCTATGCTGTGCGCAACCTGCTCATAAATGGAAGTGACGGAATGATTAAGTGGACTTGGGAAAATAATTATGTAGAAATATTTTCTGCCTCAAAAAACGAATGGAATAAAGTAGAATTTAAAAAAGAAAATGCTCAGCCAGGTTACAATGAAAACATAATTGAAAATATGTATGTAGAAGAACTTCAACAGTTTATTGATACCACACTTGGCTCAGCAACATTTTTTAATACGATGGAATACGATTTTGTGATTCTTCAATTATTGTACACTATTGAAAAATCGTGGAGCACGAAAACAATTTTACCCTGCGATAAAACATCATTAATCAAAATAAATGAAAACAGGATTGGTATAGTTGCCCGTGTAGAATCAACCCGGTTGCCGCGAAAACATTTTATTGATGTTGAAGGCAAATGCTTTATTGAATGGCTGCTATTACGCATGACTCATCATTTCGAAAGTGAAATAAAAACAGATAATATAAAAATAATAATTGCTACAGCCGACACAAAACTGAACAGAGAATTTTTACAACTGAAAGAAAAATATTCTCATCTGGAAATATATTTTGGCAGCGAAAAAAATATTCCCCAACGATTGTGGCAATGCGCTGAGCATTATAATTTAGACTATGTGGTAAATATTGATGGCGATGATGTTTTGTGTTCGCCATTGGCAGTTGAAAAAACCATAGCCGCACAAATTAAAAACAGTGATTATATTTTTACTTCGGGGTTACCTTTGGGCATGAACTGCATTTCTATTTCGAAAAAGTTCTTGACAATTTTTTTAAAGGTTTTAAAGATAGCACCATAATGGAAACAGGCTGGGGACGTATGTTTGATGGTGTAAACAAACATGAAATTGTTATTGATGGAGAAGCAAACACGGCATTACGTTTCACCCTCGATTACGAAGATGATGCTACGTTTTTCAAAAACATCATCACTCACTTTGGTGAAAATATAATTGATGCCGATGATGCACAAATAATAAACTATGTGGTAAAAAATAAAATATACGAAATAAATAACCATCTTAACACCATGTATTTCGAAAACTTTTCGAATCAAATTAAAAAAGAAAATGAATTATAAAGAACGGCTACAAAATGTTATTCCCGGAGGGGCGCACACCTATTCGCGTGGTGCCGATCAATATCCTGCAAATGCTCCCGATATTTTGGTGCGTGGTCAAGGCGCTTACACATGGGACGATAAGGGAAATAAATATCTTGATTATGGCATGGCGCTGCGCGCTGTAACTGTAGGGTATGCAAACGAAAGAATAAACAATGCAGCAAAAGCCGCCATCGATATGGGAGTTAATCTTACAAAACCCAGTATGCTTGAACTCGAAGCTGCCGAATGTCTTGTTGATTTAATACCATCGGCCGATATGGTGAAGTTTGCAAAGAATGGCTCAAACGTTACAACTGCTGCACTCAAACTTGCACGTGCTTACACCGGACGCAAGTATATATGTGTACCACGTCAACATCCATTTTTTTCGTTTGACGATTGGTTCATTGGCAGCACTCTTATTCAAAAAGGTATACCCGCAGCTTATCATCAATACACATTAATATTTGATTATAACGATATCGATTCTCTAAACAAATTATTCGACCAGCATCCAAACGATATTGCTGCTGTAATGCTGGAGCCTGCAACGGTTATCGACCCTTGCGGATGTAAAAACAATTATGCACGAAATACAAAACTAAAATGTACCGATTGCAATGAATGTGAAAACAACTTCTTACATAAAGTTCAAAATGTATGCAAAAAAAACAACGCAGTTTTTATTGTAGATGAAATGATAACAGGATTTAGGTGGCATTTGCAAGGTGCTCAAACCTACTTTGGTATAAATCCCGACATCACCCTTTTTGGCAAAGGCATGGCAAATGGTTTTTCTTTATCGTGCATTGCCGGCAAAAAAGAAATTATGAATCTTGGTGGAATACATCAGGAAGGAATGGAGCGTGTATTTTTACTATCGACCACACATGGTGCCGAAATGCCTGCATTGGCAGCCTTTCTCGAAACTGTAAAACTATATAAAGAAGAAAATATTATTCATCATCTATGGCAATATGGCGATAAACTTATTGGCATTATGCTGTAGCGATTGCCGAAAATAAATTAGCAGCATATTTTAAAATCGAAGGTGGATGCGTAGCGTTGAATTATGTTACTTTGAACAGTGAAGGAAAATCAGATATGAAATTCCGAACATTGTTTGCACAAGAAATGATTAAAAATAAAGTTATGATACCATACATAGCTCAATCATTTGCTCACTCCGATACAGAATTGCAATTGACAAGCGATGCCTCGCACACAAAAGTTTGAAAACTTATAAGCAGGCAATAGAAAATGGCATTGATAATTACTTGGTAGGTCCGGCAATAAAACCTGTTTTTAGAAAATACAATTAGCAAAATGAATCTATCCAATAATAATATTATAGTCACCGGCAGCGAAGGTTTGCTCGGCAAAGCCATTATAGCTTGTATCACACAAAATGGCGGCAATGCTATCTGTATAGATATCGCTGACAGCAGTACGAATGAAAATTATTTCAAATGCAATGTTACCGATGAGGCAGAAGTAAATTCTGTTTTCGACACTATAATTAATAAATATGAAAAAATTGACGGACTTGTAAATTGCGCATATCCGCGTACCAGTGATTGGGGAAAATATTTCGACAATGAATCGCTGGAGAGCTGGAATAAAAATATTGAACTGCAAACGTCAAATGTTTTTCTCACAATAAAAAAACTTGCACCTCATTTCGTCAAAAATAAAAATGGCAGTGTTGTGGAACATTGCTTCTCTGATATATGGTGTGGTAGGAAATAATTTTTCACTTTATGAAAAATACTACTATCACTTCGCCATCAGCTTATACTTTAATAAAAGGTGGCATTATAAATTTCACAAAGTACCTTGCATCCTTTTACGGAAAACATAATATACGATTCAACTGTGTTTCGCCCGGAGGAATTTACAATAATCAAAACGAGCAGTTTGTAAAAAACTATAATACCATGGTTCCTTTACAAAGAATGGGCACTCCTGCAGATATTGCGCCATCGGTAATTTTTTTATTGAGCCCTGCATCAGCATACATCACAGGGCACAATTTAATTGTAGATGGCGGCTGGACTATTATATAATGCCACAATAAAATGAAAGAAAATAATAACAAAATAAAAGTAGTAGTTACAGGTGCCGATGGTTTTATTGGCAGCCACCTTACCGAACATTTAATAGATTGCGGATATAATGTTACAGCCATGGTGTTGTACAATTCGTTTGGCTATAATGGTTGGCTCGAAAATTTAGCACCCGAAAAATTATCGCAGATAAAAATTGTAAGTGGCGATGTGCGCGATTACCACAGTGTGTTGCAAGCCACACGTAATGCCGATATCATTTTTCATCTTGCTGCATTAATTGCAATACCATATAGCTACACCGCACCCGATAGTTATGTTGATACAAATATTAAGGGCACACTCAATATTGTGCAAGCAGCGCGCGAGCATAAAACATCGCGTGTAATAGTAACTTCCACTTCCGAAGTTTACGGTACGGCAAAATATGTTCCCATAGATGAGGTTCACCCGTTGCAAGGTCAGTCACCATATTCAGCATCTAAAATTGGTGCCGATAAAATTGCCGAATCATTCTATCGCTCTTTTCAATTGCCACTTACTATAGTAAGGCCTTTCAATACTTACGGGCCACGTCAATCGGCACGCGCCATTATACCAACAATTATTTCTCAATTACTGAATAACGAAACAGAAATAAAAATTGGCAACATCACCCCTACCCGCGATTTTGTTTTTGTAAAAGACACTGCAACAGGATTTGAAAAAATTGCTAACGCGAATGATGCCATAGGTGAAGAAATAAACATTGCTACTCAACAGGAAATAAGCATTGGCAATCTGGCACAAATGCTTATTTCAAAAATAAATCCTGAGGCAAAAATAATTACCGATGAACAAAGACTTCGTCCCAACAACAGCGAAGTAGAACGATTGCTGGGCAGCACTGTAAAACTTTTAAAAATTACTGGTTGGCAACCAACAACAAAACTCGAAACAGGAATTGAACAAACCATAAATTGGTTTACCAATAAAGATAATTTACGGTTGTATAAACACAATCAATACAACGTATAAACAAAAAAAGCATGATACCTTTATCAGTACCCAACATAAACGGCAACGAATGGAAGTACGTAAAAGACTGCCTCGATACAGGTTGGATATCGGCTGTGGGAAGTTATGTAGATAAATTTGAGCAAACCATGGCAGCTTATACCGGAGCAAAATATGCTGTGGCTGTAGCCAACGGCACTTGCGCTTTGCACCTGTCGTGTTTACTTATGAATATACAACAAGGCGATGGTGTGATAGTGCCCGACATCACTTTTATTGCCAGTGTAAATTCGATAAAGCAATGTGGTGCCGAACCTATATTGATGGATGTAAATGAACACAACAATTTGAAAATAATTGAAGATGCTACCGAAGCACTTGGCAGCACTTACAAAAACAAACATGCCGGCACTATAGGCGATATTGGTTGCTTAAGTTTCAATGGAAATAAAATTATTTCGACAGGTGGCGGTGGTGTTATTCTTACTAACAATAAAGAAATTGCAAAGCTTGCTAAACACCTAAGTACTCAGGCAAAAACGAGCCCCGAAGAATACATACACGATGCCAACGGTTTTAATTATCGAATGGTAAATATTCTAGCTGCAATAGGCATGGCACAAATGGAACAACTCCCTTCCTTCTTACATAAGAAAAAAGATATTGCTGAACAGTATCACAAAAAATTGAATGGTGTTGGCGATATTCAATTTATTGAAACCGAAAAAAATGTTGTTCCAAATAATTGGTTGTTTACCATCCGCACAAAAAAACGAAAAGCATTGTTCCAACATCTAAAAAACTCAGGAGTGCAATCCCGCCCGTTGTGGCAACCCATGCACATGCTTGCTATTCACAGTAAACATTTATTTGTGACTAAGAATAACATATCGTCAATACTTTACAACGACTGTTTGAGTATACCATGTTCTACCGATTTAAAAATTAAAGACCAAAGTATAGTTATTAGAAAAGTAGTAGAATTTTTCAGCACTTAAAAAACAATCTATGCGTGTATTATTGATAACCGAACCCAGGCGTATTGACTTATATCAATATTTACAACACGACACAAAAAACGAATATTATATTCTTTGGAAAGATGCAAAGTTGTTTAATCCATCGAAACCCGACTTCATTGCAGAGTGTTTTAGTTGGGAAGAATTTAATTCACCCACCGACATATTAAATAAACTGCAACCCGCGAAGATTGTTTTTTATGAGATAATAGATGTGCTCCAAATAGCTTTGTGCATTACTGCAAATTATAAAAACATTCCTACATTGTTTATCGACCACGGCTTGAAGCCCGATTCGATGGAGGCTTTCTTTGCCTTTTACGATTCGCAGCCTCAAATATCAGTAAACGAAAAAATAAAAAGTGCCGGAACAAATTTCTTTTCAGGAATAAGTACCCGAATAAACTATCTCAGTTGTTTAAATAAAATAAAAGCATCGAATATTTTTTCGTTTATGAGATTAATGGTGCAGCTGCAAACGATGCATCCAATGAAGGCTTTGCAAAACAATAAGTTTAACGAGCGTACGCCCAATCACTTTGTTCTGTTTTGTAAACACAATATTACTTTGTATCAATACTATTATTTTATTCAGTCGAAAATAATTTCCATTGTTGGCAATCCACAATATGATGAGTTTAAAATCGAATTGAAAAACGAAACAAAACAAGATCCATATATAGTTTACATCGATGCCGATTATCTGGAAAGTGATGTATATGGATGGGATAAAATTTTTCATCAACAAGTGGCCCGTAATCTTGAAGAATTTGCTGTGAGCGAGAAAATAAAAATATTTATAAAACTTCATCCCCGCAGCGATGAGGCTTTGTGGGCAAGTTACAATTTGAACAGTGAATATATTACCATTCTCAAACAAGGAAACTTTATTGAACTTTATCTTAAAGCAGAATTAATATTGGCACACTATACGTCTTTGCTAATGGGACTTGTACCGGCACAAAAAAATATTGTTTTGCTTGGTTGGCGGCCATCAAATCCACAAGTAGCCGGCACCGATTTTGACAAATATGATTTGATGCATCAGTCAATGTACAGTGAAGATTTAAAAGAAAAATATTCCTATTGGATAACAAACAATAAGACCTTACTAAACCAAAAACAGTTTCATGATTTTTTGGATGAATTCAATACTCCATTCGATGGTAAGGCTACGCAACGAATAATAGATATTCTCAATAAATAGAAATGTAATTACATTGCACCAATAAGTATTATTGATGAACATAAGGAAAATATTCGGAACGTATATGGTAGCCACAATGTATCAGGCCGGCTTATCTTTTCTGATATTTCCTTACCTGACACATTATTTAAGCACTGGCGATTTTGGAATTATTGCATTAGTAAATACTTATGTAACATTAATTGGAGCTGTTGCAGGCATGGGTTGCGAGGGATATTTTTACATTAATTTTTTCAAAGCAAAGCCCGAAGAAAAAAGCGATTACTTCTTATCATCATATTTTATTCCGCTAATTTCATTTTTATCCATAGCAATAATTCTTGTTGTTTTTTCGGTACCGCTGGCGAAAATAGTTGAACTCACACCTTTGGCCATTGTGTTAATCGCATTATTGAGTTTAGCTAACTTTCTATATGAGCAAACTTTGGGACTGCTCATCTACAATAAAAAATCTTTGATTTATAGTATTGTCATCATCACAAAAACCAGTCTCGAAGTATTGTTAACAGCATTTGCAGTTATCTATTTTAAAGAACACTGGCAAGGCCGCATTTTGCATGGCTTATAAGCATTGCCATTTTCGGCTTCTGGGGTTTAAGTTATATATACCGCAGTGGCTTGTTAAATGGCAAACGCAACAAGCAAATTACAAAAGAAAGTTTCCGGTACGGGTTCCCCTTTATTTTTCATCAGCTATCCAAGTTTAGCATGAATCAATCCGACAGAATATTTTTATCGAAACTTACGACCATAACTCAAACGGGAATTTACAATGTAGCATATCAAATTGGAAGTGTTGTGAATATGGTGAACCTGCCGTTCAATAATTTTTTTGCTCCACATATGATGGAAGGCCTTGCAAATCCAACTCCAGAGAAAAAAAAACAAATTGTAAAAATAGCTTACTCCTATATTTTATTTCTGATTGTAATTGTTGGATTAACTTGTGTACTTGCCGAAATAATGTATGCCTTTTTTATCAACCCAAATTTTATTGAAGGCAAAAAAATAGTCCCTCTTGTGGGTTTAGCATATTTCTTCTGGGGCATTTATCTCATATTCTCCGGCATATTACAATTCGAAAAAAATCGAAATTAATTTCTACCATCAGTATTGTTGCTTTTGCTATTAATCTTGTACTAAATTATTTTATGATAAAAGAATATGGTTACATGGGAGCTGCATTGGCTACGCTAATTACATTTGCTTTTCAAGCTGCAAGTACAGCCTACTTTGCACATCAAACTACACATTTGCCCTGGCTGTCATTTTTCAGAAAATAATTTTTGAAAATCACATCACTTTATAAACATAAAATTTATAAAACGATGTTGGCGTTTCGTAAGTCTTTAATAATTGCAAACTGATTGAATCTGCATTTTGGATAGGCAATGCCGCGAAAATATATTTTGCATTTAAAAATTTCAAAGATTCACGACTCAATTGCAAATTCGTAATATGATAGGTGTTTTGAGTTTTAATAATCAATGAATTAGGCAACACTTCTGATGAGTATAAATACGCCCGGCTTCCCCAACCATCAAAATAATTTTTAAGTGATTGGTCTTTTTCCAGTTCCACTGATATTGCTTTTCGGAATTGTGATTTATACGCTAAAGGATAATTATTCTGGTAACCATCAATTGTATAAAAACCATTGTACTGCGCAACAGCCGGATGCAATCCAACCGAACCCACACGATAGGATGTAATATCATTTCCAATGTCAGTTTTAATTTCATCAAACAATTTTGTAGCATAGAAATTATTGTAATCGGGCTCACCAAAATCCTTATGCATCATGAGCCAAACGTTTCTTATCATTTCGGAATTTGTAATTAAGGTGGCACCAAATTGAATAGTGAACAGAAACAAAGCAATCAATCTTACCTTAGTTTGACTCCAGTTGAATTGACTTAAAAGAGCCGCCCAAAGCATAAACCATAACAGTGGTGCTAAATAAAAAAACCGGTCCGAAGTCCATATTTTAAGAATTTTATTTTGCGATTGAAAAGCATTCAAAACATAATCGTTTACAACCGAAGTGAAAGCTACTACGATAATTGCAGCAATTAAATACCAATGCAGTTTCGTCAATTTTTTATAAAGTCCAACTATTACCACTGATATTAAAATTGCAGCAGTATAAAACCTGCCTGCATGATACTGAGTGACAAACAAGGCGTCGATAATTTTATGCATAGAAGAAACAATGGTCACAGGTTCGCCATACACCGTTATATCAAATTGCTCGCGGTGTGAAACATAATTGGTGGGAAACAATATAGAATGAACCAACGGAAACTCAACAATTAAATACACTAACAAAAGAACCATGGTAGCAAAAACATATTGAAAATTGAAGTTGCGGTTTTGCATAAAGTAGAAAATAAAAAGCACAACAAGTGCACAGAAGTAAAAAGGATAACCGACAATAAAGAATGAATAAAAAGGAAACAGAATAATGATAAGCCAATCGGTCCATTTGCTTTGCCTATAAAGAATGTTGAGAAAAGCGAATAAAAGTAAAGGCTGACCGGCCACTGTAATCCCTTGTTGTATATGATAAAATGGAATCCACGTATACAATGCCGATATCGATAAAATTATTCCGTAAGATAATTTAAGGCCAAAATATTTACGCAACAAAAGAAACATTCCGGCAAAAGAAATAATATGAACCAGAAGAAAATTCAATTGATAAGCTACAATAGGCGACAAAAAATAATACAACACACAAGTAACATTGAGGCCCGAGCGAAAACAACTTCGTGGAATACCGCCCATAGGAGCCGCAACAATAGTATTGGTAAAATAATCGAACATTTGATGTGCATCCTTCAGCATTTTTAAATACACAAATTCCGAATCGAGATTGTCGTGAATAGTGACGTAAGCATTTTCGCCACGGAAAAATAAAAATACAACATAGGCTATAAACGCAGCTAAAAGTGAATAACCAAAAAAGATAAACCACTTGTCGAAACTTGATTTGGTCAACATACGTTTTTACAAATTATACTTCCCTTTAATTTTGAGTAATTGGAAAGGAATTTTAATCACATCTTTCAATTTTATTTTCGAGCCTTTAACTTCGCTCCACACACGCAAAGGAACTTCAATAATTGCATTGGGGTATTCGTGCTGGAGTTTCAAAATTCTTGCTACAATTTCAACATCGAAAAGCCACTTCGAAATAAAAGGAGTGGTAAATATTTTTACTGCTAATTCGGCATCAAAAATTTTTGCTCCGCATTGTGTATCGTAAATAGGAACATGCAACACATAAGAAGCGCAAGTTGCAAATACACGGCCGAAATAATGCCGCACAATATTGCGATTGATTTGCACACCCATGCGTTGCACGCGTGCACCAATTGCCACTTTGAAACTTGTATTGGTTTTTATCTGTGAAATTAAATAATCAATTTCGGTTAAGGGTGTGGCAAGGTCGGCATCGAAATAACCTATATAGTTGCATTGCAATTTTTGCAAACATTCGTTCACGGCAATTCTTATTGCTTCTGCTTTGCCCACATTGCTTTGCAGATCGAGTACACTCACATTATCGAACTTTGCTCCAAGTTGTTCATTTAATATTTGCGATGTATTATCAGTACTGCCGTCATTTACAAAACAAAAATGTATATGGCTATTCAAATTGAAAAAGCCGATAAAATCATTTACAGGTAAACGATTGGCTTCGTTATAACACGGTATAACTATGCAGACTTTTTGCATAATATATAATTTGACAGTCCGGGTAAATTTATGCCTAATGGTTTAAATAAGCGGCCCATTTTATAGTCGAAATACAAAATGCTTTGCATAAGATTGCTTATGAAATTGCCACCCTGCCATTCAACCAAACCGGTGGTGTCTTCGTTAGGTTTTATTAATTTCTCCTTACACTTTTGAATGAAACGTGGTAACAATAATGACATAAAAAAATAACCACACTGCACTGTTTGAAGATTTGATATTTTAATTTTCTTTTTCAAATAGGTGTTAGTGTATCTGCGGTAATGCCCGAGAAAAACATCGTGCGATGCAAACAAAAACTGATAAGCCGGTACTGTTATTACAAAAATAGTTTCGCTTGTGATGTATGGCTGATTCACCAGGTTGGTTAAAAATGACTCGTCTTCCTCTATGTGCTCAATCACATCCATCAGGAAAACGAAATCTACTTTTTGTTTCAATTCCTGATTTAGCAATGCTGCATTTTTGTAAACGAATAAATTTTTATCACTAAATTTCGATTTAATATCAGCAAGCTGGCCATCACTAAAAGCAGGGTCGAGTGCATAGCACTTTGAATTGGGAATATGATTGTAAACTTGTTCGAGAAAATACACATCGCCACATCCAACATCGAGGAAAATATTTTTATCGCGTAAGTGAGGATGTATTAAATCGAGCACAACCTTAGTGCGTGCCAATTCCCACGGATGTCTTTTCATATCGCTGCGGTGTTCCAGTTCTTTTAAATCCATTCCAAAAATTAATTAGTTATGCAATTTGCAAATATTATTTCCAACGAAAATGTTGAGAGCGCTTTCATTTCCTTAATTATTTTTTTCGATACAATGCCTTTAGCGAATTACCAATACCTAAAAAAGTAAGTAAAGAATTGGCCATATTTTTCATCATCAACTTAAATTTATTCGACTCTATATTCAATCGCAATCGTTCATCGGTCGATTCTTTACTTACAAATAACTCAGTCATAGCTTGTTTATTTTTCAATTGCAAACTGGTTTTTAAACGTGTAAGACTTACACCGGTTGTTTGCAACGATACTTTTTCAAAACCATGTTTTTGCAATAAATAATTCATGCTGTGAGGACTATAATACGATAAGTGTTCGGGATACTCTATTGCATTGTAATTTATTTTCATGGTTCTGCGCTCAATGGAATTAAAGTTGGGCGTAGTTAGATATACCAACCCACCCGGACGAAGAATTTTTTGTATGTTTTCAATTTCAAGATTCGGGCTATTCACATGTTCTATAGTTTCGAATGTAGTTACTACATCAAAGTAATTAGCAGGGTACCAATCGGCCGACAATTTTCCTTGCTTCATATTGATGCCATGTTGTGTTCCTATATCCACAGCCGATTGCCCAAAGTCGGTGCCATAAGCTTGCCAGCCGCGTTTAGTTGCTTCTATCAAAAAAAGACAATTACCTGCCCCTACATCAAGTATACGATTATGCTTGCGTGAACTTTCAAATGTATCGAGCAACTGATTATAACGCTTGATTGTCAAATCCGAAACATCAAACGAACGCGGATATCGGCTGTAGTGTTCAATCAATTCGGGTTCGGTGGGTATGCGTTGTACGAATACAAATTTACAACTGCGGCACTTTACAAGGTAGCACGACTCGTAGCCAATCATTGGCTCCAAATGATGATGACCGCACAGAATGCAAAGTTCAAAACTTTCAAAAGATACCGACATAAGCAAATTTTTTCCTATGTAAACTACGATTTAAAAATTCGAAAAGTAAGCTAAAATCATCAATAGTAACCAAACAATTTTACAAATAAATTATCCATCATATTCATCAATGTATTTCAAACTAAGAATGAAATAAAACTAGTACTTTTGCAATACTGGTTTTAATATATGAAAATAAAATTTGTGCACATGTTTGAGAAGCAACAACTATTTACATGGTAATAATTGATATGCAATTCCAGATTAAGACAAACTCCATCAATTCGTAAAAATTAATGATGCCTAAAATTTTATTATAAATAAATGACCCTATTTTTAGAAAAGAAAATTGCTTTTTATTTCTTGCTGGCACTTAATATAGCTGTCAGTTTAGCTGTATTTAATATCGCCAAAGACCTTTCTTTCCCTGACTCAAAAGGTTACTTGTTAATGGGAGAAAGCATCCTACACGGCAAATTTTCAAGTTGGCATTTCCTGCCAAAATATTATCCCGAAACTTTGCGTACGCCAGGCTATCCGGCTTTTATTGCCTTGTTGCATTTAGTTAGTAGTTCAGAGTTATTAATTAAAATAGTTCAATTTTTGCTGTACTTTGGCTGTGTGTTTTTTTGTATTCAAATCATTAGAAAATATTACCCGCAATTAATTTACACCAACGTTTTTCTTCTTTTGCTTATTCCAAATATTCAGGTAGTATATTACTCAGGTTACATAAGTTCCGAAATATTAAATACATTCTTCGTTATTTTATCAATGTATTTATTTACTCGCAAACGCAGCTATGGCCAAGTCATATTTTTAGCTATCACATGTTATTGTGCATTTATTGTGCGTCCCTCTTTTTTGATATTTCCATTTTTGATGGTGGCATATTCGATCTTTATCGCACGTGAGGAGTATAAATTACATACAACTTTTATCACACTTTTTGTAATTTTATTAATTCCATTTGGAGTATGGAATAAAGTTAACCACGGCATTTTTAAAATCACACCTTTAGAAGGAGGCGCAGGTGTTATGCATATCGGTTTTTGGGCATATAAACTGCCTGCTGGCTATACCGAGCCTTTTTATTGGGGTAATTCTACTGGATATGATTTAACACAGCCCAAATTTTATTCTGTCAGTGAACAAAAAGAAAATCAAAAAAAATACGAAAAAGAATGTACCGCATTGTGGAGTAAATTGGATGTATATGAAACACCTGAGGATACTTTTTATCTTTCATATATGAAAAACAACAACCCAGGAATATTCCCGTTGCATAATAGCAGGTATACTATCGAGCGCGAAAAACTTTTGAACCGTGTTACGGTTAGCAACGTTATGAATGAGCCATTCTACACGTTTAAATGTAAGCTTTATCAAATAGTACGTTTTTATGTAACAGGAATAAACTTTAATGATTGGAACAAAGCCGAATCATTTGCGTCAAAATTAAAATGTATATATCCAACATTGATAACATTGTTTTCTATTTTTTCGGGTTTGCTTTTCATCACCTTTATTCTTTTTTCAATAAAATATTTCGAAAGCATTTCGTCCCTTTTATTATGTTATTTTGGTATTATGGCATTATACATCTACCATTTGCCACAAGCTGATTCACCATACCCACTCATTGCTAATAGCTATCCTTGCAATTGCACTGGTTGAGGTAAAGCAAAAAAAATTGCCAACTGAAGCTAACAGGTAATTTAATTTGAACTCTGCGATTAGTTCTAAAATAAGTATAAGCACTGCTGTGAATAGGACATTAAAAAAAAATAAAATTAACTATGCGCCTTAAAAAAGTCTGACGGTAATAACTTGCAAAATAATTGATGTAATGCTGAGTTAATAAATTTCCAAGATTGGCTTGCTATATTCGGTAATAAATGAAATTTACTTAGATGGAAAAAAATGTTTTTAGTTTTGATGGTACAACTACTATTAAAAGTGCAATACACAGGCCTGAAAAATATGATACGCTTTTCAACATATTGGCAAAAGGCAATTTCATACCACGAGGAGCTGGATTGAGTTATTGTCTTGCAAGTGCGGATGAAAAATGTGCAAGCATCGATTCGAAAATCTTTGATCGTGTTCTATCTTTTGACAAAATAAAAGGACTAATTACGGTAGAAGCAGGAATGAATATGGGCGAGTTACTTCAAATTGTTATGGCTGCAAATTTCACCTTTCCGGTTTTGCCTGGTTATCCTAAAATTACAGTTGGCGGTTGTATCGCATTCAATATACACGGAAAATCGCAATACAATATTGGCTTATTCAGTAAGTACATAAATCGCTTAAAACTATTTCATCCTGCAAATGGTGAAATAGAATGTAGTCAAATAAATAATGCTGATATTTTTCATTTAACCATTGGGGGCTTTGGTTTAACTGGGTTTATTACGGAGGTTGAATTAATATTGCTGCCACTTGGGGGTAAAGATATTTTGCGTTCAAAAGTGATGGTCAAAATCCTGGCAGCATAAGAAATGAGCTTTCATGAGTGCTTATTCGTGGAACAATTTAAATCTTACTAAAAACAAATTTGGAAAAGGCATTGTTTATTTTGAAAAATATTGTTCCGAAGAAAGCACGCAAACAAAAGTAACACAAGTGATGGAAGGGAAAATAAAATTTATGTCACGTACCAAATCATTGATATTAGGCGCTAGTTCCGGTGTTGGTAGGGCTTTATCCTATTACCTGACGTCTTTAAATCAAGATATTTTCCTTTGTTCACGCGGATTACGCGATTTGGAAGCAATGGCAAGTGATATATCCGCAAAATATAGTGTGCAAGTAAATTATAAAAATATCGACCTGAGCAACACTGCCGAAGTTGATGACCTTTTTAATTCAATTGATATAAATGATTTTTCCGAAATTTACATAACGATCGGCAAAGTTGTATCTATTGACAATGGCGAACAACCTTTTACTACTGTAAGTGAATTGATGGAAACAAATTACATAGCACCTGTGAGAATAATTAATAAAATATTTCAAAATTACACGCAATTAAAATCATTAAAAATACTTATCATTTCATTGCTGTTACGGGGCAAAATATAGTAAGCAGCAAGGAGTGGTTAGATTTTTACTGCAAGGTTTGCAACATAAATTATCTAATAGCAAATTATCGTTACATTTGTCGCCTGGGATATGTTGAACAGAAATGTCGTATGGAAAAAATGCTTTCTGTTGCGGTCCAGCAAGTGCGCCATCGCTTTACAAGGCTATGAAAAACAATAAGCCGTTTTCTATTATCCCGGCTTTTGGAAACTTATTCACCTTATAGTAAATTCTCTGCCCTGGTTCATTTATAAACGCTTAAAATTTTAACTATGAACAGTCAAGCATCCAAGCCAAACATTACCGTTTTTTTTCCTGTATATAATGACGAAAGAACCGTTGAGAAAATCACTCTTAAAACGATTGCTGTCTTAGAAAAATGTGCCAACAATTATGAGATAATAATGATTGTAGTCCCGATAATTCTGGCAAAATTGCGGATGACTTAGCTTTAAGGAATAATAAAATAAAAGTAATCCATCATCAAAAAAATTTAGGCTATGGTGCCGCTTTGAAATCTGGTTTCAATTCATCGCAATTCGAATTCATTTGTTTTACCGATGGTGATGATGAATATGAAATAAATGATATCGAAAAATTTATAAAACTAAAGGACTATTATGATTTGATTATTACTTTTAGATATATAAAACTTTATTCTACCTGGCGCATTTTTGTTTCAAAAATTTACAATGCACTTTTACGGTTTATATTTAAACACAAGTTTAGAGATATTAGTACCGGATTAAGATTTGTAAGAAAAGATATTATCGCTGATTTAAATTTGGTTTCTGACAGCCCTTTTATTGGCGCAGAATTACTAAAAAAAAGACAGAGTTGGGAAGTGGCCAAACCTCCAGGGACAAAATATTTTGAAAACATAAAGACATTAGATTAATTTCACCAAATATTTTGAGCGACTAGACCTTCCAGAACAGAACAAGACAACAAGAATAGTTTACAAAATTAATTGAACCGAACAAAATGAAACTTAGAACCAACTTGATACAAACTATTCTGCAGTGGAATGAGCGAGTTTTTTTTTACACAAAGCTAAAAGCATTCTATAGAAAGCATCTTGTCAATGATAATTTAACCATAGTTGATGTAGGTTCTAATAAAGGGCAGAGTATCGATTTTTTTTTGTCACTAACCCAAGTGCAAAATCTGCTTTGAACCCAATGTTGAATTAGAAATTAAACAAAAACCTCAAATTGAAATTTATAATGAAGGTGTAAGTAGCAAATCAGGAAAGTTGCTTTTTTCACGAAATAGACGTCCTTTGAAAGCTTAAATAGACGAAATATTGAAAGAAAACACAGATCGGTAAACAGCAATGGTGATGGAGCACCACATTTTTTATGAATCACCCTTCTATTTTTGTTGATGTATTGAAAATTGATGAGTATGATTGTCTTTTAGGTTTATTTCAAAATAAACAAAAGGCATATCCAATAAAATTCCTCCAAATTGAAAATCATAATGACGATATGTACCTTCACAATAATAAAGATGCTATGATTCAAATGGGTTTGAAGAAATGCACAAGATTAAACATGCTTTTGGAGATTTTTATGAAATCATTTATTTAAACACACGACTTTAAAAGCCGTTCTCTGCATTTTCAATACAATAATTCGCACACTTATTTACTTCCTACACTCAAAATAATTCTTTTGATGCACGCTAAATTTCTACGGGTGGCAAAAGTAGAAATATCATTTCCATACATTTTTAATAAATATACCAAAGCATCCTTTGTATAACCGGCCATTGCCAAATGCAAAGCTGCATAAGTGTATGCTTCGGTACGAATATATTTACTATAACTTGAAAACCTTGCAACAAACGGTGGATAAGTAGTTACATTATTTACAAAAAGATTTAAGCGGCCGATCAATTTTTCTTTATTCATCGACACCACCGAACGCGAATCATGATCGATAATGCTTGTAGTAACAGTGTTGTCGCAAATCCATTTATAATGACATGCCAACTGCATCCACAACACTGCATCTTCACTACCGGCAAGGTTTCTATCCTCAATAAATGGATGATTCATTGCAATATCTTTCCGCATAAAAACACCGTTACAACTAAAAACATTTCCTTTGGTAAACAACCGTAAATTAACATCACCCGTTAAATCATTTACTGCACGTACTACTTTTCTTTCACTATCAACAACATCGTAACCCAGGTGAAATATTTCGGGATGGTTATAATTATTGACCAATTTAAAAGCTGTGTCGAGATGAATGGGATAAGCCACATCATCCGAGTCGAAAAAATTTATGTATTCTCCTTTGGCAATTTTTGCTCCGTAGTTTCGTGCTGCACCGCGTTCACCATTTGTTACTTTGTGATATTGCACGCGTTCATCCTTTATATTTTTAATTACTGCTTCTGTATTGTCGGTGCTGCCATCATCCACAATTATAATTTCGAATTTTGCATAAGACTGTGCCAATAACGATTGTACAGTCTCAACAATAAATGTTGCACGATTGTAAGTTGGTATTACAATTGAAAATAAAATGAGCGGATTATTTGCCATTGAGCGATTGCATATATAGTTCGTCTAATTTTTTTATCATGCCTTTTATTTCAAAAAGTTCAAATACATTTTTGTATCCCTCTTCGGTAATTCTGTTTGCAAAATTTTTATCCTTGAGTATTTTCAAAATGCCATTTTCTATAGCAACGCTATCGCCAAAAGGAACTACTACAGCATTTTTACCGTTTTCTATATACTCGTATCCAACGCCACTTGGAGTGCAAACTACCGGTACTTTAAGCGCCATAGCCTCAATGTAAATTTGTCCGAAGGCCTCAACAGTTGCATCAATAGGCACATGCACAAACACATCGAAGCAGCGATACAAATCGAACACATTGGTTTCAAATTCTATAATACGTGTATTTGATTCAGGAATTATTTTCAACATTTCCATTATCTCATTTTTGTAATCGCCCACGGCATTTGCCAATACCAATACAGCATCGGGATATTCGCTCAACAAAATTTTAAAAGCCGGAATAATATCCTGTATTCCTTTGAAGTGTGTAAAGCGACTGATAACACCAATAATAGGAAAAGTATTTTCGAGATGATACTTATTTAAAACAACATCGCTTTTATCATCGTTGCCAATTATTTCTGTAAAATTAAAACCATGATGAATGAGTACTACTTTAATTGCAGGAACATTTTCTTTATTGATGAGTATGCTTTTCACGTTATCGGAAATGGCCACAATTTTATGTGCCAACCGGTTTACCAGCCTGTCATATTTTACAGCGTTAGGAAAATTATCGTGGTGTATAGAAGAATGATGACGTGTGTATATACGTGCAGGCACTCCACAGACATAAGCAGGAACAAGCGATGCAAGCGAAGCTTCAAACAAATGTGCGTGCACTATTTGAGGTTTTATCCTGCGCAACAATTTATAAATACGGTAAGCAACTTTTACTAAATCATATTTTGAGTTGTAATTAAAGTAAATAGTTTTTATGCCCAGTTTGTTAAATATATCAACAAGCATAGGCTTTTTTTGATAGAGAAAAATAAAAGTTACATCGTATTTTTCAGAAGGCAAAAACTCACCCATCCATTTCATACCGTAACTAAAATCAACGGTAGAAACCACATATACTATTTTAATTTTTTCGTTATTCATTATTTAGTGATAGTAAATAATTCGCAAATATTGCTGTTTGGTTTCGTCTTGTATAGAAATTTATTTTTGATTCGATGCCATTGTAAACGCATTTTTTATCTTGGCTCCATTCAGCATAAAACTTACTCAACTTGTTGGCAAAATCTTCAGCATTGTTTGCAATCACCCCTGCGTTGGTTTCAGCAATTATTTTGTCGAGAATATCGCCATCGCCCGGAGCAAGTAAAATATTATTTCGCGATGCAAGATAATCGAGCGG
Organism: Bacteroidota bacterium; assembly: GCA_016717325.1. Lineage (GTDB taxonomy): Bacteria > Bacteroidota > Bacteroidia > AKYH767-A > OLB10 > JADKFV01. The sequence continues at coordinate 84,105 of JADKFV010000028.1, forward strand.
CTTTACACCTACTATACCTTTGTATCCTTGCCAACCGGGATAAAGCAGCACATCGCTTTGCACGGTAGCTTTTATAGCATCGGCCTTGTTAAGGCGGGGCGAAAAGTATAAATATTTTGAATCGATTGCTTGCGAAATACTTTTTATAAATGGATTGTTTGCATCCAGCCCTATAAATATAAATATTGCTTTCGCCTGAGGATGTTGTTTTAAAAATAAATTTATGCCATCAATAATAATATTTACCGGTTGTGCAGCATACAAACTCCCAATCATGCTGCACGTAAATATATCGTTGGGTTGCCGGGTAATGTTTTCAAAATAATTTTCTTCGAAACCGTTATATATCACCACAACCTTTTTGCCGCTTACTTTTTGCAAAGCACCTACAAAAGCAGGAGTAACAGTAGAAACAGCATAAGAATGTATCATCCATTTTTTCAAATATAATTTATACAAACTATTTGTAATGCGTTTCGAAAATGATGGCCGGTAAGAAGGTGTGGGTTCAAAATTATCCCATATATCACGGAAGTCGGCAATGATTTTTGCCTTGCTTTTTTGTTTAAGTTCCGGAATTAATTTGCAAAGATTATGTGGAGGACAAGTGAGTAAAATAAAATCGAAATTATTGCTTTCCAAATATTGAGATGCAAATGCCGAAAATGTTTTATATGCATTTACATCGGGACTAAAATTGCCAACAATATCGCTGAGGAAATAATATGCAGGGCGCAAAAACTTATTGATTAAATTTCTGCGATGTAAAAAATGAAACAAACTCGATTTTTGCGATGGCAATTTATATACTTCGCAATCATTGGTTACCTCGTGTTGCAAAGGCAAATCAACATCGTTTACATAATCGGCCCAGCTATGTTCGTTGCCGTGCCAATGCCTTGTAACAACCACCGGAAACAAACCCAAAGCTTTGAAATGTTGAGCCCACGAAAAAGCCCGCCAGGGCGCAGAGCCATGACACGGAGGAAAATAGTAACTGAAAATTAGTATACGTTTCAAACTTAAACTAAAGTAAAGAGGATAAATATTAATGATTCAAAATCATAATTCGTGCCGCGAAGATGTGCCAAAAATTATCAATTGAAAATATTATGAGTGGTTTAACTGCAAATAAAAATCATGCATTTTGGAAGTTACTACTTTGCGCGAAAATTTACTCAACACGTCTTCACGAATTTTTTCTCCATCAAAGGTTTCAATATTATCCATCACATAAATCATTGCATTAGCAATTGCATCAATATCGCCAACCTCCACCAGCAACCCGTTCGCATTATTAACACTATCGGCAGGGCCGCCACAATTAGTTGCTACCACAGGCTTTCCGCATGCAAGTGCTTCTATATAAACCACACCAAAACTTTCCGATTTGCTTGGCAATACAAATGCATCGCAATTTTTAAACTCCTCTGCTGCTGCCTCTCTGCCTATTTCCCCAAGCCAATCAATACATTTATCAATTTTCAAATCTATAGCCATTTGCATAAAATAATTCGACTCCTTTCCTCCGCCTCCAATACGAAACCGAACATTTTTTTTTGTCAATATCACTTTTGCAATACCCAACAATAAATCTTTGATGCCTTTCGATTCTTTAAGATTTGCTAAAGAAAAAAATGTGAAATATTCCCTTTGCTTTTTTTCTGCCGGTATCACAAATATTTCTTCGTTTACTAAATTGGGTATTACCGATATATTTTCAATTCCCAGTTTTTGCAATTCTGCTTTATGAAAAGTACTTAATGCCGAAACTGCCGAAGCATTTTTAAAACAGCTTAATATAGCATCCTTCAAACCATAAGTAGTAAAAGCTGCATGGAGCAATGCCACACCCGACTGCTCGGAAACCACATAAGGAATATTATATTTTTTTGACAGACGTTGAGCAACTATTCCACCGGGATACGATACATGTGCATGCAAAATATCAGGCTTTTCTTTTCTGCTTATCAAATAAATTAACTGCGATTCTACGGCATCAAAAATATTGTCGAGCAGCGGGCCCAATACTTTTTCATTACCTGCCACAAATTTAGTTTGCAACTCGGTTAAGTTAGACAAAATGGGATTCACACTTTGCTTAGGGCTGCGAAAATATTCGAATATTTTTTTCCCTGAATCGAGCGGTTGCGAAATCATTAACGATATACGTTTGCCATAAAAATCAGAAATATAGTTTTTGTCGTCAGGATAAAATGTGGCATAGGCCATAATTTGCTCTTTGATAAAAACTCCTGCCAAAGGCGATTGCAGGCTGGCGTACCATGATGGTATGTGGAGAATAATCATGTTCGCAACTTAATTTTATAAATTTTATAGTGTTTATTTATGGCCGGCAAAACTACTATTATTGCATTGCCATCAAAATACAAAACAATAGTTAGCTGCCAGTTAAAATCATCAATGTCAAATATAGCAGAGGCCTTTAAATAAAATATGTCGACACGATTTCAGATAAAACAACTATTGAGCGATAGTGTGGTATACGGCCTTACGGGTATGCTCAATCGTTTTATAACCATGTTTTTTGTTCCGGTGTATTCGCGCATTCTTATGCCTGCCGATTATGGTGTGATGAATCTGATAAACATTATTTTTATGGCTGTAACCATTATTGTAGTGTGTGGATTTGATGGTGCCACCATGCGATGGTATTATGACGAAAAAGAAGAGCAAAAACAAAACGCTTGTTTCGCATCGTGGTTTTGGTTTCAGTTGATGAGTGTGCTTTTGCTATCGGTTGTGGTATATTTTTGTATTCCCGTTTTTACCAATTTGGTTTTCGATACCGATGTCCGGATATTATTCCTAATTCAAATAGCCAATCTTTTTTTCAGCATATTACCGTTGATATTGCAGATATATTTTCGTGCAAAACGCAACCCAAAGCAATACCTGCGCGTTGCATTATCAAACACTGTAATGTCGATAGGATTTACTATTTTATTTCTTGTGGTGCTGCGCATGGGTATTAAGGGAGTTTTTATTGCAACATTAATTTCGAATGTAATCATTAGTATATACGCCATTTACAGACTGCGCGATGTTATAAAATGGCAAAACTTAAACAGCATACTTACAAAAAAAATGTTGCGATACTCGTTGCCGTTGATACCTACTTCCATTTCGTATTGGGTGCTAAATGGATCGGCAAATTTTTTTGTAAAACATTACAGTGGTATTAGCGAGGCCGGGCTATATGCCATCGGCATGCAACTGGGTGCTGCAGTAGCGTTGGTAACTTCTGCATTTCAAATGGCATGGAGTGCTTTTGCTTTCGATATAAAAGATAGCCCTACGGCAAAAAACACCTATGCACTTGTACTTACATTGTATATGATTATTTCTACATTCATGGCACTGGGTGTAAGTTTGTTCAGTCGCGAAGTGCTTGTCATTCTCACTACCCCACCCTATTACGATGCATATAGTATAGGTTGCATTTATGCCTTTCATGCCATATCAATAGGGCTTGCTTATATTGCATTTACAGGTATCAGCATTATGAAAACTACATCTCCATATGCCCGTGCTGTTTTTATAAGTTCTATATTATCGTTGATTTTATATTACATGTTTACGCCTTTGTTTGGAAAAGTAGGTGCAGGTTTTGCAACATTGATTGGATATACGCTCATTCCCATAATAGTATTTTACGAATCGCAAAAAGCATATCCAATACAATTCAATTTCAAGTTGGCCATATTCCTTTTTGTGTTTGCAGCGTTGTTAGCCAGCAGTATTATTTTCCTCAAAGAAATAACAGTGCTAAATGTTTGCATCAAAATAACTTTGATTTCGATATATGGATATACGTGTTACATGTTACTGAAAAAATACAATCAACCGGAAATGGAAAAAGTAATGCAAGCCATAAAATCGAAATTAAATCGTGGCGAAAAATAACTGGTCCATTCTTTTCACTAATAAACAAAACCTTCTGTCCATAAGCCATTGAGGTACCAGTTTTTCGATTCAGATAAAAAAATATCATAGCCCTGATTATCCGAAATGTTTTTCAAAACGAAAGGCATGCCATCGGTCAACTTTGTTTTGAGCCCAAAATATTGAAGCAATGAAAAATTACTTCGGTTTATTTCAAAATCGATATTGCCAAAATAATTAAGCTCCGAAAGTCCAGCGCTATTTAATTCGTTGAGCAAATGACAAACCATCACATTGGCTAAGTTGGAATTGAGAGGAGTAAAATCTGTTAGGTTGGCCGTGTAATTTTTTTTTAGCAAAAATATAATAGCCTTGCAAAATATTATCTCTGTAAAAAAACTTAGTAGTATAATTCTGACTTTTATTATTTGTAATTCTCCAATCGAAATATGCCTTATCCATTTTTATATGCGCAAAATCATGATAGTTCATTTTAAGTTCTTCGTACAACTTCTCCATGTCGTTCCAGTTTACTATTTCGTTAGCAATATTAAAATCACCAATCAATTTGCGGTACTGAATTTTGTTTGCAAAAGCTGCATGCTTAAATTTAAAATTACAATATTTGAAAAAATGAAAACCAAACTTCGCAAAAGCAGTGGCAATATTTTTATTGGCGGCCTTCACCACTGCCCAACGCGACCTGCCTGTTGATACCGAAACATTGAACATGGTATTTTCAAAAATATCGAACTTCAATTTTTTCTCGAATACTTTAATTGCCGGAGTAAATCCCCACAAAAAGTTTAATCCTTTTAACTTGCAATCTTCAATAGCCACATCGTATAGCCGCTCGAAAAGGCCTTGCCCGCGCAGGATTGGGTCTATGTGGCTATTTTCACTTTTACCGGTAAGGACATCAGCATTTTTAATTTGCAATACTACAGGCATCATAAATTGCGTACCAATAATATTATTGCTACTTCTATTTTTGATAATGGCAAGTACCGTACTTTCGGGCCGGGTTTTAAACTCCCATTTCCAGATTGGATTATTCATTTCGTGCGCCAGTGTCCCATTCAAAAACACAATTGCATTTTGCACTTCAGCCTCTGTTTCTATTAGCTTTAGTTCTGTATTTATATCGCTTGCCATTTGTGATTTTACAATTTATTCGCTATTAAGTTGCAGTACAATTTCATTTACTGCCTCATGATATTTATTTGCCTTCCAGTGTTCAACTATTTCGATTGCGCTTGTCATCCATGCATTCTTTGCATTTGCATACTCCAAAATCCTGCCATATAATTCGCCTTCGTATCCACACATTTGAGTATTGTGCCAAAGCAATGTAAGCACGCCATTACAATCAGCAACAGTATCAATCAGTGCAGTGCACAAAGCATATTGCTGCGCTTGGCTCAATTTCATGTAGCGCCATAAAGTTACATCCATTATCACCAATGGTAATTCGAAAATATCAAGAAAGCCATTTCGGGTTAAGCTATAAGGTTGAAACGGATGACACATGCCATTGCGAAATCCTGCATTATCAGCATAACCAAATGTGGTGTCATATATAAAACCTGCATCATTTAAAAATTCCCATGTAGCAGGAGTTTGAAATTTCAAATAATGATTGCGGTAACCATTCACTTTTTTATTGGCTGCATATTCTAGTAAGGTTTTTTCACTCTCGATTTTCGCAGGATTATTGTATGCCATGTGACCGCCATGCAAACCTATTTCACCATCATTATTTTCTATCAGCTCAAAAACCTCTTTTATTTCTTTTGGGTCGTAATTAAAATCCTGCTCGCCCTGCGTAAGCGATAGAAAATAAAAGCTCGATTTTGCATTGTACTTTTTGCCGGCATTCAAAATATTATGAATGTGGTAATCGGGCTCTATAGTTTTGTGCAGTGCTTTCGTTATCGATTTCATTACGCCTTTTATATTAAAAGTAATAGCGTTTTTAATTCCGGTTCGTAGTAGTTGCAATGCGCTTTGGTTGGTATACAATACATCGATGTCGTGAGTAAGGCACAGGGCAAATTTTTTGCCAACGGGAAATTTTACACTCAAACAATTATTGCACAAATATTACGAAACCAGTGGCTCGAGAACATGAGCTTTGCCCAACTGTGCATAAAGATGGCGGTTAAATTTATCGAGCCGTTGATTTGAATATTCTTCTTCAGCCGTAAATAATTTCCACAAATGTTTTGGTTCATTCATACAAAAGGTACTGTACTGTATTTTGTTATTATTGTATTGCAACTACAAAAACAACAGGCCACAATAATACCTAATCATTCCGATTTTTTTAAAAAAGTATTTTACAAAATAAAACAGAAGTTAATCACCCACTATACAGTAAAAGGAGAACTGCAAGGTTGCAACATCAGTATGGCTTATGATGGCAACATTGGCACAGGCGAATTTAGCACATGCCAAAAAAAATAAAAAAAATGTTTCACTTGCACACCACATCCACGGCAAATAAATAAGGTGCGCCCAAAATCAATTTGCTATTCCGCACTTGATGCTACATCAAAACCCGGCCATATAATCATCGGCATGCAATACAATAATTGGCAACTTGGTGTGCAATAAAATTTGACTGGATAAACTTGGGTCGTATATGGCCTGAATAACATTGCGATGGCGGTGGTAAATAACAAGGCATGCTGCAAGGTGCTTGCGTAAAAAATATTCTACACCACTTGCTATCGAAACATCGGTGCATACATATCCCGATTTTTTTGGATAGGGCACAAATTCTTTTATTTTCTTCGACACTACTTTCAACATCTCCTCATCTTTTTCATCGGCAATACTGTGCACGTATAAATACATCAACTCGCTGTTGAATTTTTTTGCCAGCGGAAACAACTCTCTGGTATGCGTAAGATTTTCTTCGCTCAAGTCGGTAGCACAAACTATTTTATCAAGTTTTGCAAATCGTGCTTTTTCGGGAATAAGCATCACTGCGCAATGTGCCTGCTTAGCCACGCGCAAGGCATTGCTGCCAATAAATAATCGTGCGGCCGCACCTGTACCGGTGGCTCCCATCACTATTATACTTACCTTCTTCTCCATTGCAATTTCAATGGTGCGTGCCGATGGCAAACCGGGTTGCAATATCATTTCTACTTCGGCATCGTCACCAAAATATTTCTTTTTAAACGATCGCAATTTGTTGGCTGCGGCATCGTGAATGTATTTGTAATCGAGTTGTGCCGTGAATGGTGCTATATCGCCATATATAAATGGTGTTTCGAAAGTGTGAAGCAATATTATTTTTGCCTTCAGCACTTTGTTCATTGCCAATACATAGCGTATAGCATTTTTCGAATTATTTGAAAAATCAACAGGACACAGAATAGTATTCATCTTAATAAATTTTTATTTGCCCAAAATTATTCCTATTTCGAAATTAAAGATGTGACATTAGTCATTCAATAAGATGATATATATCATAAAAATTTTTATGTGATGGAATGCTCATCATAGAAGTACAACACAAAAAAAAATAACGATATGAATTACATTTTAAATTCGAAAGGCGAAAAACAGATTTATTTTTATTGTACCAACCCTGCACATAGCCTTTTGCATTTTACTAAATTACAATAACAATTTTTGGAGTGGCCCTATGCATTCATCATTGCCAAAGCATTTGCTTGTAAACAGCCTCATGATTAAGCCGCCAATTATTTTGTCGATGCCATCAAACACGTATTTGCATTTTAGCTTCAAATATTTCAACTTCAAAAAAGCATATTTGAAAAAAATAAAAATCAATAACCAATGTTTTTAAACACAAACCATTTATATGATAATTGTCATGTTCTTATTTGATTAGTTGAACTTCTTTTGCAGCCAAAATATTAAACAAAATTATTTCATAAATATAAAGCCATGGAATTTAAAACAATTATAGAACCGTTTCGCATTAAAACGGTGGAGCCAATTACCATGAGCACGGTGAGCGAGCGCGAAGCTTTTTTAAAACAAGCCCACTACAATCCTTTCCTCTTAAAATCGGACCAGGTAATAATAGACTTCTTAACCGACAGCGGCACATCGGCCATGAGCAACAATCAATGGGCAGCCATTATGCAGGGCGATGAATCGTATGCAGGTGCACGAAGCTGGGATAAATTTGAAAAGGCTGTAAACGATTTAACAGGCATGCCATATATTTTACCCACACATCAGGGGCGCGCAGGCGAACGAATATTGTATAGTCACATTGGTGGTAAAGGGAAAATATTTCTTAGCAATACGCACTTCGATACTACGCGTGCAAACATAGAGTACAGTGGTGCCACCGCAATCGACATACCCATCGAACAAGCAAAAGATTATGCTTCAGATTATCCTTTCAAGGGTAACCTCGATACATTAAAATTAAAAAATCATATTGATACGCATGGCGCAAAAAATATTGCCGCAGTAATTTTAACCGTAACAAACAACAGTGGTGGCGGCCAGCCTGTAAGCATGCAAAATGCTAAAGACGTAAGTGCAATATGCAAACAACACCAGATACTTTTTGTGCTCGATTGTTGCCGCATTGCAGAGAACAGTTATTTCATACACGAAAAAGAAAAAGCCTATTCGCAACTCTCCTATCGTGCTATTGCGCAAGAAATGTTTTCGCTTGCCGATGGTTGCATCATGAGTGCAAAAAAAGACGCACTGGTAAACATGGGCGGATTTCTTGCATTGCGTAACAAAGAACTATCAGATGCATGCATGCAATTATTAATTATTACCGAAGGCTTTACAACTTACGGTGGTCTGTCGGGGCGCGATATGGAAGCCATTGCAGTTGGTTTGCAGGAAGTATTCGAGCCCGATTATTTGAACTACAGAATTAAGAGTACAAAATATTTGGGCGAGAAAATTTTGAAAAAAGGGGTGCCAATTATTTATCCTGTGGGTGGTCATGCAGTATACGTTGATGCCAAAAAATTATACCATCACATTCCTGTTCATCAATATCCGGGGCAGGCACTCGTGTGCGAACTTTACAAAATCGGGGGTATTCGCAGCTGCGAAATTGGCTCGGTCATGTTTGGTAAATATGATGATGCCGGCAACCTTATACCCGCCCCGCTCGAACTTGTGCGCCTGGCCATTCCACGCAGGGTATACACACAATCGCACATCGATTATGTGGTAGAAGTGTTTGACGAAGTGATACGGACAAAACAAAACGTAAAAGGAATTCGCATAACAAAAGAGCCAAAATTTTTACGCCATTTTACCGCACACTTCCAACCTGTGAATTAAAATTTATGCGTACAATTTAGTTTGCACAAAAAGTATTTGCGGCAATTTTCTAAAACTTATGTTCTAAATAAAGTGGCAACATTGCGCGCCATGTTGGCCAGTCGTGTTTCCATTCGTGATCCCAAATATCTAAATCGTAAGTGATGCCCTTATTGTACAACACACCGGCAAATTTTTCGGATGCGGCAGGGTCTTCATACGAACCACGGCCCGAAAGAATATGGATGTGTTTGCTTTTTCTTATTTGCTCCAGTATACCATCATCGGAAAGGTTGGGTAAGTAATGCATTGGCGAGTTGAAATAAACCTGATCGTCATAAAATCCTTTTGTGTATTCCGATAAATCATACACACCACTCATGGCAATTACGCCATCGATAAGGTCGGGGCGCTTTAAAAAAAGATTCATGCTATGCAACGCACCGAACGATGCACCGCTCAATATAATGGGTGTTTCGGCCGATGTTACTTTTTTTATATATGGCAAAACCTCGTTAAAAATATACTCGTTAAACTGATTGTGACGAATGGCTTTATGCGATGCATCCATATTATTGTTGAGCCAACTTTCGTTGTTGATACTATTGACCGAAAACACCCGAACCTTACCACTGTTAATCCATGGCGCAAGCACATCCATCATTTGAAAGCGCTCATACTCCAGGTAATCGGCCGCGGCAGTGGGCACAAATAAAAGTGCAAAACCATAATTACCATACGATACTATGGGCATTTCTTTTTGCAATGCCGGACTGTACCAACTGTTTAGTTCTCTTATCATATTATTTCTTTTTAAAGATTTTGTATACAACAAATATGAGCAAAAACTATTACAAAATACAAAGTCGAAAAAAAAATAAAAATATACTCCACAGCACGAACGGCTATTATGCAAGGCTAACGTTTTAAAAAAGTTTTGAAACGTAAGTGAATCATATAGCCACTGTGAAAGATATTTTTCGCAAAACATATCCACACCATTTATTTATACCAAAGTTAGCAGGTTTTTGAAAAATAATTGCTTACTTCTGGCAATGCCGAACAACTTCACACGAAAAATTTTCCAAAACCTAAGTTGTTTCGGTAAACCATAATACAAATGTTTGAAGCGGAACATTTTTTCTTTTTTCAAACGGCCGGTCCCGCTTTCCGCTTTTATGTATGCCATTGTTTTTTTATTTTTTATTGGCATGGCATACGATAACCGCTACAATCAGGGCTATGGGCATGGGGTTACGGCTTTGTGGGTTGGTTATTCCAAATTGCTAAATCACCATCCGATTTAATTTTTTATTTTTGAAAAAAAAAGAAAACTATATCATAATGAAATGGAAAGCACAAATAATTGAACACCGAAACCAATCACGGATAGCTATATATTTCGACAAAGACCCTGATGCTATTGCAAGGATTAAAAAACTGCCCGATGCAAAATGGAGCCAAACATGCAAGGCCTGGCACCTGCCCAATAACGAAGAAAACAGACTAAGATTTAAATTAGCCGATAACCATGCAGCACCCAAACATGTAGAAAAAGAAAACGAAATAAACATGCCCATTGCCATACCACAAACTATTGTAAACCTTAATGAACTTAACTGCGATGCTGCATCACCAATAATGCAAACAGGTGTACACATACAGGTTATGGATAAAAAAATAATAATCAAGCTGCCAAAAAATGATGACGATACTAAATTTATTATTTCGTTGAGATATAGTTTGTGGCACAAAAAGTTATTGCATTGGGTAGTACCCAATTATGGCAACAATCTGCAACGTATAAAAATACATTTTGGTAATCGCATTGCTACGCGGCAAATAAAAACCAACACCAATGAAAGCACAATTGATAATGCAGCTGCTACAAAAACAGACTCTAAAAATTTGCAACTGCAGTTTACAAAAGTATCGCTGAGTGAAGCGTGCATACTAAAAGTGGATAAGTACATACTTTGGTTGAAATCGAAAAGATATAGTGACAGCACAATAAAAGTATATACCGAGGCATTAACCACCTTTTTAAAATATTATAGTAATAAAGCTGTGCATGAAATAAATAACCAAGATGTAATTATGTTTAATAACGATTATATTTTGAAATACAACTTATCGGCATCGTACCAAAACCAAGTAGTAAATGCCATAAAATTGTTCTTTCGAACTATTGAAAACAGAAACCTTAACATCGATATTATTCACAGGCCAAAGAAAGCCGACAAGTTGCCCAATGTGCTGAGCAAAGATGAGGTGAAAGCAATACTGGAAGCACCCACCAATATGAAACACAAAATAATGCTCTCGCTCATATATGCATGTGGATTGCGTTGTGGTGAATTGCTCAACTTGCTGCCCCAACATATCGACTCGAAAAGAAATATTATTTTGATTCAAAATGCCAAAGGAAAAAAAGATAGAATTGTGCCGCTCAGTCCTAAAATTTTAATACTGCTACGTGAATATTTCAATAAGTACAAACCTGTAACCTATTTATTTGAAGGCCAAATAACCGGAACTAAATATGATGCACGCAGCTTGCAACAAGTATTAAAACAATCCTTAGTGAAAGCAAATATATCCAAGCCCGTTACTTTGCATTGGCTGCGCCATAGTTTTGCTACACACTTGCTCGAAGGTGGCACCGACCTACGTTATATACAAGAACTACTAGGCCATAGCAGCAGCCGAACCACAGAAATATATACACATGTAAGTACCAAATCGATACAAAATATTATTTCACCCTT
>JADKFV010000029.1 GCA_016717325.1 Bacteroidota bacterium
CTGTCTTATCGATGCCGCAGTTACAATGCAGAACAGCAAAGCAATTTATGAATGATATAAAAGAAAAACAGCAGAATCTAAAATTACATCCTCTGTGTGATAAACAAAACTGACATTGCCAAAAATAGAAAACCTAAGTCAACTGCATCCAATTGAAAACGTCATTTTTATTTCTGCAAAACAAAATCTAAACATCGAAAAGCTAACCCATGCCATGTAGAACAACGATGTGATTAATAACCTCAACTCAACAACGAACTGGTAACAAACGTAAGGCATAAAGAAGCTTTGCAAAATACAATGAATGCATTGGAATCGGCCGGCATTGGATTGCAAACAAACGTCACCACCGACTGGATTGCACAAGACATACGTGCAGCACTCTATCACCTCGGCACAGTAAGTGGCGAAATATCGACAGACGATTTACTCGAAAATATTTTTAGCAGGTTTTGTATCGGGAAGTAAATTGTCTTTCATTTGTTTGTAAAATTTGGCGAATCAACTTACACACTATTGCAAAAAGGAAAAAAGTAAAATGCAAAAAATGAAACCCCATTTTAATTAGAAAAGTTTTATAACATTGCCCGATGCCCGAAATAATTAATCACACTATGGTTAACCGACCAAATTTATGAAGTAGTGAAAGATTAGAAGCTGGAATGTGAAGCTATGCAGGTAGCAGAGAAAAAAATTAACTTAAAAAAGCGTAACAAGTAATGGAAGCAATCTTATTAATAATCATCTGTGTGTTGTTGCTTATTGCGATTGTACTCATCATTGTTTTCCGAAACAAAAGCAGCAACGAATTGCCCCTGCTACAAAATAAGGTAGCTGAATTACAAACCAGTCTTTCTAAAATTGAAACCAATCTTAAAGAAGACTTTCGCATTAACCGTGAAGAAAATGCAACCATAGCTAAGGACAACAGAAAAGAGTTGAACGATACATTGATTGGTTTTAAGGCTGAACAATCTGAAACCTTAAAAACAATTACTGAGCAAAGCCAGAATGCTTTAAAAGAAATTAATAAAACACTGGATGAAAAAGTTGGAGCATTAATCACAAAAATTGATACTAACAACAAAGTCAACCGTGAAGAGCTTACTAAAAACATTACTGATTTTTCAGGAGCCAATATTATTCAATTAGACAAAATTAATAACCAGGCAAAAGAAGATAATAAATTAATTCGCGAGGCACTGGTAAATGCATTCAAAGGCTTTCAGGAAACATTTGATAACAACATCAAATCATTCAACGACCTGCAAAGAGAAAAATTTGCTTTGATGGATACCAAGCAAAACGAATTGGTAAAAAGTACCGAAACCAAACTGGAAACTATTAGGGTTACGGTAGAAGAGAAATTAGAAAAAACCCTCAGTGAACGCCTTGGACAAAGTTTTGAAACAGTAGGCAAACAACTCATTGAAGTGCAAAAAGGTTTGGGCGAAATGCAAACCATTGCAACCGATGTAGGTGGTTTGAAAAAAGTATTGAGCAATGTAAAACCCTTCTTCTTTAAGAGGTGGTGTTGGCGAAGTTCAGTTGGCATTATTGCTCGAACAGATTTTGGCGCCCAACCAATACGATGCCAATGTACGCACTAAAAAAGGCAGTACCGAACCAGTGGAGTTTGCCATTAAATTACCCGGACGTAGCGAAGACGAAAGTGCTTTTGTGTACCTGCCTATTGATGCCAAATTTCCTAAAGACACTTATGAGCATTTAATTGCTGCCTATGAAAATGCAATTCCTGATGATATTGAAACAGCGACAAAAAATTTGGAAACGGTAATTAAGAAAATGGCAAAAGACATAAGAGACAAATATCTTGACCCTCCCAATACTACCGACTTTGCTATCATGTTCCTTCCATTTGAAAGCATATATGCCGAAGTAATAAGACGTAGCTCATTGATTGACCAGTTGCGTACTGAGTTTAAAATAACCGTTGCAGGCCCTACTACTTTAATGGCAATATTAAACAGCTTGCAAAATGGGCTTTAGAACATTGGCTTTACAAAAACGCAGCAGCGAAGTTTGGAAAGTGCTGGGCTCTGTAAAAAAAGAATTTGAAGTATTTGGTGGCCTGTTAGAAAAGGCGCAAAAAAATATACAAACCGGACTTGGCCAGTTAGATGATGTTGTGGGTACCCGTACAAGAGCCATCCAACGCCAGTTACGTGATGTAGAAACATTGCCAGCGGTGGAAGCAGCAATAGAATTGCCTGAAATTATTTTAAATACTAACCAAGATGAAAAGGAAATTTAATTTTAAACTATCTAATGCAAGGTTTTAAAGTAGTCGAATTTGACCACTTTAAAAAGAAAAATAATTTCAACTATGGCGAATTCGCCACAATTAAAAAATAAGTATGGCAAAAAATAAAACCATCAATGTAAAAGGAACAGAGATTACATTATTCTCTGAAGGCACAAGCGATTTTATTTCCCTCACTGACATTGCCAAACACAAGGATTCGGCAAATACCGATACCATTATTCAAAACTGGTTGCGAAACAGAAACACAATAGAGCTACTGGGTTTTTGGGAAACGATGTATAACCCAAATTTTAAACCCCTCGAATTCGAGGGGTTTAGAAAACAAGCTGGGTTAAATAGTTTTGTAATGACACCTAAAAAATGGATTGAAACCACAACTGCGATTGGTATTACATCCAAGTCAGGCAGATACGGAGGAACATTTGCACATAAGGATATTGCGTTTGAATTTGCCTCATGGATTTCTATTGAGTTCAAATTGTTCATCATCAAAGAATTTCAACGCCTTAAAGAAGATGAAAACCACCGCTTAAAACTAACATGGAACCTGCAACGAACTTTAGCCAAAGTAAATTACCACATACATACCGATGCGATAAAAGATAACCTAATACCTAAAGAACTAAGCAAATTGCAAACCTCTTTTGTGTATGCCGATGAAGCAGATATGCTCAACATGGCCTTATTTGGAATGACAGCAAAACAATGGAGAGATGCTAACCCAAAAGCCGAAGGCAATATCCGTGATGCTGCCAATATTGAACAGTTGGTGGTACTAAGTAATTTAGAAAGCATCAATGCAGTTTTAATACACCAGGGTTTACAACAAAGCGAACGCATACAGCAACTGAATAAAATTGCCATTACGCAAATGAAAAGCTTGGTACAAAACAGCAGCCTTAAAAAATTATAATAAACATGAACAAACAAGACCTCCTGACTAAAATAAAAGACTTACAAGGTTTAACCAATGATGAAAATGGACGCAACTCAACTGAGTAAAATTGAAAAGGGTTTGCAGCAATTAAAACGGGAACAAATACCTATCATTGCCGATATACTCAAAGTTGAAAAAGATGAATTAATGACGCTGTGGTTGGCGGACCAAATATACTCAGTGGTTAAGGATGAGAAGCTAGCAAAGGAGGCCGTGCAGGTTGCTGAGAAGAAAATAAATTTTAAAAAAAGAAAATAAAAAGCTGAAATGAGCAATCAAAATAACGACATCATTATTTACAATTCCCCGACAGGTATTGTGAAAATAGAAGTAGTTTTTAACAACGAAACATTTTGGTTTACACAAAAGGCATTGGCGGAATTATTTGGGTAGAGTACCGATAATATTTCATAGATATCGTGATATTGTCAATGCCGTTTTCTTTCGGCCAAAATATCAAACGTGATTATTTTTTCCTACTATTGTAAAACAAAACAACAATAATATGCCACGTTTGTGTTTAGCATGCAATGAGCCATTGGTGGGCCGCAGCAATATGCCATCCCTCCACTCAAACCTTCAGGACAACGATATTCCAGAAAGCATCATGGACATGACCATTGACAATTACACAGCATTTTTGGAACAAAGACGAAAACTTATTTTAGGCAAACTCAGGAAATACTATGAAGCACTATAAATCAAAAAATATTTTAAAACCATACAAATTATTCAGTGAGCTGTAATTTTTAAAATGCGAAACCTTCTCTTAAATATCGTTCCTTTCTCAACCTCTATTACGGAGAAAGAATTTGCCATATACACGGCAAAGCAAGATGGCGATTTGGATAATAAGAAAACTGTTAGTAAAAAATAAAATGTGGTGAATGAGCCACAAGCGGGTTATGGTGGTGATTTGTTTAATCAGGAAAACTAAACTATCAATAAAGCACTATTCAAAAAATAGATAGAATGGCAAAAGCAACGCAAAAAATAAAAATAATGGTCGGCTCTACGGTGTATGGCTTTGAAGACCAGCTTTCGCAAATTGTGGCACAGTTGCAATTGCTGGATTACGATGTACTCAACTCCTACAACGGCAGCATAAAAGTAAACCCTACACTATCCAATTTAGATAATTGCCTCAATGCAGTAAAAGAATGTGATTTGTTTTTAGGCATCATCCGGCCTTACTATGGCACGGGCAATATTGGTGAAAAGAACATCACTTTCGAGGAAATAAAATTAGCCATCAAACTCAAAAAGCCTTATTGGTTTTTAGTGCATCGGGATGTGGTTTTCTCCCGGTTACTGTTTAGCAAAATGAAATTGAAGTCAGGCGATAAAATTGTGGTAGAACCCAACCGCTTTTTTGATGAACGTACCATTGAAATTTATGAGTATGTAATAAAAAACCACGAACCGGTTACGCTACGCAATGGCAATTGGGCACAGGAGTTTTACCGCCTCGATGAAATGATGACTTACATCAACACACAGTTTACAGACATGGATTTTGTTCAAAATATACTAAACGAAAAAACGGCAAAAAATGGAAAATAGTTTTATCATAGAAAACCTGCTGGAACAACAGGAAGGCACCCGTTTAGAGTTTAAAGCAACTGTAAACAAAGAAGCTATTGCCAAAACCATTGCAGCCTTCATCAATACACAAGGTGGCGATTTGCTGATTGGTGTAGAAGACAATAAGAAAATTGTAGGTGTAGAGAATGCCGAAAAAGTTTGTGCATCCATTCAGAAAATGCTGGTAGAATACATACAGCCCATTGCTCCCATTTTTACACAGGTAGTTAATTACAAAAAGAAAGATTTAATTCTCATCAGTGTTTGGGAAGGTGCAAAAAAACCCTACCAGTTCAAAGGCAAAATATTTACCCGTGAAAACGATGCCACCAAACTGTCCTCTGTCAGCAATCTAACTTCACTCATTAAAGACCGCAAAGAGGCCGATTTTCATTGGGAACGCAGAACCGTGTTGGGTTCCTCCTTACTGGATTTAGATACCGAAGAAATCAACCAAACCATTGCCTTATACAAAGCCTACAAGCCCAATAGTGTAATAGAAGATGCCGAAGATTTTTTAATTCAGATGGGATTAATCCAGAATGGCAATCTCACCAATGCCTGCATGGTGCTGTTTGGCAAAAAGCCAACCCGTTTTATTCCGCAATCCAAAATCAGGATCACCATTTATCCTTCCACCGTTTCAGGCGATAATTTTTTAAACGACAAAACATTCGATGGCAGCTTGTTTCAAAACATTACCGCCATCCTCAATTTCATAGAAATCTCCTTTGGTAAAAACATTGTGGTAGATGGCATCCTGCGGAAAGAGAAATACAACTATCCCTTAATGGCTGTTCGTGAAGGCTTGCTCAATGCAATGGTTCACCGGGATTACAACTCAGTAAACGGCTTCTTGCAGATTTCTATTTTTAGCGATAGAACCGAAATTTCCAATTACGGTGGCCTGCCTGCCGGCATCACCATCAAGGATTTAAAAAAGGAACACAGCTCCATCCTCCGCAACCCCGATATTGCCCAGACATGCTTTATAAGAAAGTACATAGAAATGCTGGGCAGCGGCACATTGCGGATGATAAGCGATTGCAAAAAGAACGGCTTTAGAATACCCGTTTGGACGGATAAAGACAATGTAACCACGGTAACTTTCCCAGACCTTTCTATAAAAACCAAAGCCACTAAAGGTGTAAATGAAGGTGTAAATGAAGGTGTAAAAAAGGTGCATTTTAAAGCCGAGAGTGAAGGTGTAAACGAGGAGCTAAACGCCATCTACTCAGTAATTGAGAAAACGCCCGGATTAAAAGCCCCGGCCATTGCATCGGCATTGGGCGTAAGCCTTTCAACAGCCGAAAGGTATATTAAGAAATTGAAAGACACTAAGCATATAAAATTTGTAGGTGTACCCAAAACAGGGGGATATTTTATCAAGTAAAAATAATAGCCCATGCAGCAAAAAATTCAATTAAATATTATTCCATTCAAAAACTTGATTTATATAAACGCTTTTCTTTCTGTGGATAAATTGCAAAATATAAACTAAAGATTTCTTTCATCAATAAACATTTGTCACAAAAAAAAATCACTACTATTGTAAAAACAAAACAACTATAAAATGCCACGTTTGTGTTTAGCATGCAATGAGCCATTGGTGGGCCGCAGCGATATGCCATCCCTCCACTCAAACCTTCAGGACAACGATATTCCAGAAAGCATCATGGACATGACCATAGACAATTACACAGCCTTTTTGGAACAAAGGCGAAAACTTATTTCAGGCAAACTCAGGAAATACTATGAAGCACTATAAATCAAAAAATATTTTAAAACCATACAAATTATTCAGTGAGCTGTAATTTTTAAAATGCGAAACCTTCTCGTAAATATCGTTCCTTTCTCAACCTCTATTACGGAGAAAGAATTTGCCTTTTACACGGCAAAGCAAGATGGCTATTACCTCATGCAACAAATGACAAAATTGCATCACATATAGAAGACATACTAAATTTGATGGTGTACGAATTGTATTTTGGAAAGCATATGAAAAAAGTGGGAATAGATGTATTGCAGTTTATTAACCCGAAGCAGATAAGTAATTTAAAAACAAATAATGAAAAGGCAGAGGAAATAAAGAAGTTTTATATATAGCTGCAAACGCCTGATAATCAAGTAAAGCAGCGTGTCAATATTGTAGATATTAAAAGCCTCAATGTAGAGTCAAAAATAAATTTGGCAACATGGTAATCAATAAACATTCATAATTAATAATTATAAAAATGAGTAATATCAAACTTTTTGAAAATAAACAAGTGCGTTCCTATTGGGATAATGATGAAGAACAATGGTATTTTTCTGTTATTGATGTAGTAGAAATTTTAACCAATAGCCCCAATCCAAGAGATTATTGGTTTAAAATGAAAATTAGAGTTAAAAGTGATGATGGTCTTGAACTGTCGACAATTTGTCGACAGTTGAAACTAAAAGCTACAGATGGCAAAATGAGGGAAACTGACTGTACCAATACCCAAAATCTATTACGGATAATCCAATCTATACCTAGCCCCAAAGCAGAGCCATTTAAACAATGGTTGGCAAAGGTAGGCTACGAACGTATGCAAGAAATAAACGACCCCAGCCTAAGCATAGACAGGGCAAGAGAAAACTGGCAAAAATTGGGGCGTAGCGAAAAATGGATACAACAACGAATGACCGGGCAAGAAACCCGAAACAAGCTCACCGATTACTGGCAAGAAAGTGGCGTAAAAAAAGGCGAAGAGTTTGCAGCACTCACCAACATTATTCATCAAGAATGGACAGGCTTAACCGTTAAAAAACATAAAAACCTAAAAGGGCTAAAATCTCAAAACCTAAGAGACCATATGAGTGAGGCAGAACTCATCTTTACAGCATTGGCAGAATTATCTACACGGCAAATAGCCGAAACAGAAAAAGCAAAAGGTCTGCAACAAAATGCAGTAGCCGGTAAAAAAGGTGGTGCTGTAGCCAAAAATGCCCGCAAAGAATTAGAAGCCCAAACAGGTAAAAGTGTGGTTACAGGCGAAAACTTTTTACCACCAAAAAAAGAAAATAAAAAGCTGAAATGAGCAATCAAAACAACGACATCATTTTTTACACCACCACAACAGGCAATGTGAAGATTGAAATAATTTTTAGCAACGAAACCTTTTGGTTTACACAAAAGGCAATGGCGGAATTATTTGGGTACAGTATCGATAATATTTCATAGATATCGTGATATTGGCAATGCAGTTTTCTTTCGGCCAAAATATCAAACGTGATTATTTTTTCCTACTATTGTAAAAACAAAACAACAATAAAATGCCACGTTTGTGTTTAGCATGCAATGAGCCATTGGTGGGCCGCAGCGATAAAAAGTTTTGCGATGATCAATGCCGCAACGATTACAATAATAAGTTGAACAGCGATGAAAATAATTTCATGCGCAATGTGAATAATATTTTGCGCAAGAACCGAAAGATACTTCAGGCCTTGTGTCCCAATGGAAAGTCATCGGTATTGCCCAAATCGAAACTTATTTCCAAAGGACTTAACTTTGAGTATTATACCAATGTATTGCATACAAAAAATGGAGGCACTTATTATTACTGTTATGAGTATGGTTATAAGTTTGTTGAGAATGATGAAGTGATGGTGGTGGAGAAGAAGTAGTTCTTGTTATTAGTTCTTAGTTTTTAGTTTAAAGTTTTTAGTTCCTAAAATATGGTCGGGATGCCGACCGTAGTGTCGGCATTTTCAGTTCCTAAAATATGGTCGGGATGCCGACCGTAGTGTCGGCATTTTTAGTTCCGAAACTATGGTCGAGATCCCGATCAACGTGTCGGCACAAATGGCTTTCAGTTTGTGATTTTTTATGTTTTGAATAAAAAAATATTCCGCACAAAAAAATAACTGGCAACTCATCCCCTATCATTTATATTTCAATTCAAACCGAAAAAATAAGAACACGTAACCCACAATCAAAAAACCTACAACAAATAATGGCAACTGTAGTGTCAGAAGTAAAAACCAAGAATGCCGACACCTTGGTCGGCATCCCGACCGCAGTGTCGGAACTAAGAACAAAGAATGCTTGCATCCCGACCGTAGTGTCGGGACTAAAAACGGTTTGCAGCTACAAGAAGTTGGCGATTTCGGAGACGAAAACTGTCTGCCACCACTGAACTTGATACGAAGCACAAAGCTTCATTTAACCACTGAACCGCCAATTTCTTGTAGGTGCTGTTAGCGGTTCGTGCTACTAATGGTTCGGAATTCGTTCGCTTGAAATTCGCCAGTTCATTAACGTGTCTCATGTATGTTGTCATTTTATTTGTTATGATAGTTCAAGTAATTTAAACAACATTTTTTTTACTTTCATACCATTCCCGCAATAAATTAATGTCTCCTTTTCTCTTACAATAACCACAGCCCCATTCATTGGATTTTGTTGAAATCATCAGACGATGTTGTCCGCCTGACAAGCAATTGGCTTCCCAATTTGTTGGACTACTTCCTTCTGGTTCAGGATTTAATCCAATTGATTTGCAATATTTGATTAGTTCGTTTTCTGCATTTTGTTTTATTGCTAAATCATATTTTTCATGCATTAAGATTATACCTTGCTTAAGCATTTCATCAAATGATGCTTTCGTAAAAATTCTACTTTGAACAAATACTGGTGTTCCAACAAAGTTATATCTATCTGACATAATTGTGATTAGAAAATCTTTTAGTTCAACAATAATATTTACGTCTTCTGATTTTAGTGGGAATTGCAACTCTATTTCTTCTTTGTTTCTATGGTCAAATTCCTTGATAAACATAGTTGTCTGATTAAAGTCAAAAAATAAATCAGTGAAACCATATTCAATACCATCAAAACAGCTTTGGTCATAACGTAAGAAATGTTTGTATTCTCTTTCAGTGTCTAATTCGTTCATTGTTTAAATATCAATTTTGTTAAAGTTAATTTCTTTGATTGCCCGCTTGGAGTCCCGATGTCGCCAAGCATGACCGCTAACTAACAGCTAACAACCAAGAATGCCGACACCTTGGTCGGCATCCCGACCGTAGTGTCGGGACTAAAAACTTTAAACTAAAAACCTCCCCTAAGGCTTTTCTGCTGCCAGCAAGTACAACACCGCCATGCGAATGGCTACTCCGTTTTCTACCTGATTCAAAATAATGGAATGATGACTATCGGCTGCATCGGTTGTTATTTCTACTCCGCGGTTGATGGGCCCTGGATGCATTACTACAATTTCTTTATCCAAACTATCGAGGCGTTGTTTTGTAAGTCCGTACAACTGCGAGTATTCGCGCAACGAAGGAAAATATTTTGTGTCCTGCCGTTCGAGTTGTATACGCAGCATGTTGGCCACATCGCACCATTGCAGGGCCTTCATTAAATTGGTTTCAACAGTTACGCCAAGTTCTTCAATGTACTTGGGTATAAGGGTGAGTGGTCCGCACACCTTCACTTGTGCGCCCAGCATTTTTAAGCAAAAAATATTTGACAACGCCACACGCGAGTGTAAAATATCGCCAACGATTACTACTTTTTTGCCTTCAACGTTTCCAAGTTTTTCGCGAATAGAAAAAGCATCGAGCAAAGCTTGTGTGGGATGTTCGTGGGCACCATCACCGGCATTGATGATAATGGACTTTACATGCTTCGACAAGAAGTGAGGTGCACCCACTTTGGGATGCCGCATCACAATCATATCGACCTTCATGGCCAGAATATTATTAACCGTATCTATAAGCGTTTCGCCTTTACTTACCGAAGAAGACGAAGCAGTGAAATTCAACACATCGGCCGATAAACGTTTTTCGGCCAGTTCGAATGATAAACGGGTGCGGGTAGAGTTTTCGAAAAATAAATTTACCACCGTAATATCGCGCAACGATGGTACTTTTTTTATAGGACGGTTTATCACATCCTTAAAATTATCGGCAGTACTAAAAATCAATTCTATGTCGGCCTTATTCAGGTCTTTTATACCAAGTAAATGCTGTACCGATAATTTATTGTTCATATTTTATTCGTCTTTGGTCAACATTATTACACTGTCAATATCATCGTTTTCTTTCCATTGCACTTTCACTTTTTCCGATGCGATAGAGTCGATGGCCATACCTGTATAATCGGGTTCGATGGGTAATTGCCGCGAAAACTTACGGTCGACAAGTACCAGCAATTCTACTTTGCGTGGCCGGCCAAAATCGAGCAAGGCGTCCATAGCCGAGCGAATGGTACGCCCGGTAAAAAGTACATCGTCTATCAATATCACATTTTTATCTTCAACTATAAAATCAATTTTGGTAGAGGACGCTTTCACCAGTTCATCGCGCCTGCGAAAATCATCGCGGTAAAAAGTAATATCCAATACACCCGACTGAATATTTTCGATATTTAAAGAATGTAATGTTTCAACTATTCTATTGCAAAGCAGCACACCACGCGGTTGAATGCCAATAAGAACAGTGTTATTAAAAGGATGATGATTTTCTATTAACTGAAAACAAAGTCGTTTGATGGTAATTTCAAACTGGTGATGATCGAGAATTGTTTTCTGTTGCATGGGGCACAAATGTAAATTTTATGTAGCCAATTGAAAATGTTTTTTTTTGCAATAGATGTTGCTCCAGAAAAAAAAACCAAGAACAACACAGTGGTTGCTTTGCAGTTCAAGAATCCCTTCGATTGCGCTCAGGGTGACAACACTCACTGTGGCAATTCGCAATGACGAACACAGAACTCAAAACTATAAACTCAAAACTATAAACTCAAAACTAAGAACTAACAACCAATTACCGCGTGATACGTGAGGAGACTCTACATAAGGTACTTTCCACGATGATAGCTCAATAAATTCTTTATCGAAACCACTCACCCCAACAATCAATTGTTGTTTGTAGCAGGTAGAAAAATCGAACTGTGCTGCTTCGGGTGCGTGCAAACTACAATCGTAAATATCGAATGTTTCGTTTACAAAATCTTCGCAATATAATTTAAGCGACCTGTCGAAATAAATCGCCCTGCGGGTATAATCATCAATGAATAAAATTTTGGAACGGTTGCTTACAAAATTCGAAAACCATAAATCGCGCTTACGTACCGGTTCATAATTCTTTTTTGTGCCAAGCCTTTTAATAACATTGTGTTGTGCCTGATACATTATGCCGGTGTTGTAATTGGTATACAAATTAAAGCTGCACATAAAGCGGGTTTTGTAATTATCCTGCGGATAATCGGGGCTGCAATAGTATGTTGGAATGGATGAAATGTTGTAGAAATTATAAAAGTGATTCAATGCATGATACCAGTCTTCGGGCTTATCGTAAGGTATACTATCGAGTACATCGCGCTGAAAATTAACTTTATAAATTATCCGTTCGTTATTATCAGCAATTTGCAAACGGTCGAATTCGTCAAACTCCATCAGTCGTATACATTCTTTGAACGGGCATTTTACACTGTCAATCAAATTCCCCTTCTTATCGAAAAGATAAATCCAACTTATATTACAAGAGGTAATGGCAATGCGGCACTCACTGTCTACGGCCAGCCTGAAATTGAATGGCCCTGCACCTACAAATTTCGAACGCGTAATTTTAAACAATGGATTTTGTTTAAATCCGCACATTTCCTGAGCCTGTGCAGTAACACAAAAAAGGAGAGCAACTATAACTGTATACGCTGAATTTTTTCTGGTCATTAATTTTTATTTTTTCGAAAAGTATTTGGCATTTAGTTCCTCGTAAGAAGGAAAATGCATGTAATGCCACATATCTATCACTACTCCGTTTTTAATAAGCATAAGTCCGGGGTTACTGCGTATCATTGTTTTCAGCGGTGTATCATCGGCTGTGTAAAACGGATATGCCGTTTGATGTTCGTGCCTGAAATCTTCAATATCAACATCGCCACTGGTGAGGCAGCAAATTTTTATTCCGGCCTTTTCGCAACTTGCAGCTAATGGATTTAATTTTTTGGTAAACACATCGGCATGGGTTTCGCCAAGTTTACGTGCTACTATCCATAGCGAATAATTCGGGTCGTTCAACAACGAATCGGTGATATCCTCTCCTTCGTGATTGTTCACAAAGAAATCTCGAATTTTGGCTGGAATACCCGGGTCTGTAATATTATCCTCGCGCGATACATAATCCCAATCATCGGAATTCATGGTATTCAATTCTTCCATGCTGAATTTTTTGTTTACGCCAGTCTTTTTATTTTTATACACAAAAACCATTTCGCACTTCGGGTTTCAGCGCAATACGTTGCTCTTTAATATTGTTACCAATTTTGTAAGCTCTAAAATCAATCATAGGCAATCCCCAGGCAAAATTGCTGAAGCAAAATAATAATGTTGCCACACTTGCAATAGCAGTAGTAATATGTGTTGCCCTTACCGAAAATATTGGTTTTATATGTTTGTATCCTATAACCAAAAGAAAAATCAAAACATCGAGTACAACATCTTTGTAAAAAGTTTCCCACGGTTTAAGTTTCATAAAATCGCCAAAGCAGCCGCAATCGGTTACTTTCATTTTTGCTTCGTCAAATGGTGCCGTAAGCAGTGTGTTGGTAAAGGCCGACATCGCTACAAAAACCAATAGCACTACCACCGATGCAAAGGTAAAAGCCTTGCCGTATTTAGAATTATAAATGGCACCGCTTATTAAAAACATAAATGCAATGATGCAAGCGAAATAGCCAAAAGTAGCATTGGGGCTGTATCCCGAAAGGTAAGTAAAGCCGGTAAGCAGGGTGAAGAACATGGTCATAAGATAAAATATCCAAACGGTAATGCGTGGCATCCATCCTATGAGCAAGCAAATGCCTGCGACAATCTCGAGGGCAATCATAAATACCGCAAACGATAAGGAGAAGGCACTCATCTGTTCCCAAAAACCTTGCATGCCTACCGAAGCAAAAGCTTCAAAATATTCGTGGTTTTTGTACGAAGTGCCAACAGGGTCAACGGCTTTTACAAATCCCGAAAAAATAAAAAATGCCCCAATAACGATGCGTAGAAAATTAACAATGTATTTCATATTTTATATTTCTTAGTTTTTATCGATTTAGTTAAAACAACTTTTTTCGCGCTGCAAAAAAAATATATTTCCTCATTCGTATCCATATTCCCAAGTGATGTTTTAAAAGAATTGCTAACATTAAAAATCTTGTTTTGCCCTGAAGATGCTTTCATCAAAAGAAACATATATTTGCCGCCTCACATCTGCCAATATCTTTTTAAACATTTTAAGAAGAAAAAAATAAAGTGTTCAAAACAAGCCTTATTGCTGTGAAACGACAATGAATAGAAAAATATTTTTTGCGAATTATATATGGTGTTGAATTGCAACGGCCGCTTACTGGATTTAAATACGCCCAAAGTGATGGGCATATTGAACTATACAGCCGACTCATTTTACGATGGAGGGCGGCATTTTACAATGGAGACAGCCGTGATGCATTGCGAAAAGATGCTGGCCGAAGGTGCACACATTATTGACATTGGTGCTGCCTCTACCAGGCAGGGCGCTCCGTTAATTTCTGCAATGGACGAAATAAAAATATTGCAGCCGCTTTTGAAAAATATTGCTGCTAAAATGCCATCAGCAATAATCAGTATAGATACTTACAATGCACAAACTGCAAGCATGGCAGCCGGTGAAGGAGCTTCGCTTATTAATGATATTTCGGGAGGAACCATTGATGAAAATATGTTTGATACTATTGCAAAAATTCAACTGCCGTATATCCTGATGCATATACAAGGTGTGCCGGCTACCATGCATTTAAATCCAAATTACAATGATGTAGTAACCGAAACGATGCAATTTTTTGTAGAACGAATTTCGAAATTACGTGCCTTAGGTGTAAAGGATATTATTATCGATCCGGGTTTGGGATTTGGAAAAAAAATAGAACACAACTTTCAGTTATTGAATCATTTGAAGGATTTTCAGATACTTGATTTGCCGGTTTTAATTGGCATAAGCAGAAAATCGATGATATGGAAATCGTTAAACATTACACCCGATGAAGCATTGAACGGCACCATAGCTTTAAATATGGCCGCACTGATAAATGGAGCAAATATTTTGCGCGTGCACGATGTGAAACCCGCTGTTGAATGCACAAAATTATATGCTCTTTTGAAAAGCAATCCTGTAAAATTAACTTAAACCATATTCGCGAATCAGATGAAACATGTACTATCGAAATCTACTTATATCCGCAGCCTGCAATGCCTCAAATCGTTATACTTATACAAGTTTAATTACCAGCAACGCGATGTTCTTAGCAAAGAGCAACTGCAAAAATTTCAACGTGGTCACGATATAGGAAGTCTTGCACATCAATTGTTTCCGGGCGGTGTTGATGCATCGTTAAAATCGAATTTCAAAAGTAAGCAGGCCGCAATGCATACTTACGATTTAATAAACGAAGGCCATAAAATAATTTATGAAGCCTCATTTGTTTACAACGAAGTATGGGTAATTGTGGATATTTTGGTTATTGATGGCTTCGAATGGAAAGTATATGAAGTGAAAAGCTCGACCGAAGTGTCAGAAACTTTTTTGCACGATGCCGCTCTGCAATATTATGTTATAAGCAATGCCGCAAGCGAAGTTTTCAAAGCACGCGTTATCGATTTTTCGATAATACACATCAATAAATTTTACCGTAAAAAAGGGGCATTCAACATAAAAGATTTTTTTATTACCAAGCCTGTGATAGAAAATTGCCGCAGAATGACTGACTATGTAAAAACAAAAATAGAAAAAGCCAAAGAGGTGATGGTAGAAAAGAAGATGCCCCCGATACTGGTGGGCGATCATTGCGAAATACCATACCCTTGTGATTTTCGCGGCTACTGCTCTGTCAATAATTTGTCAAAACCCAAACCACAATTTCAACCGGCAGCGCTGCCCAGTGAATTTACTTTGCTCGAAATATTATCTACACGAAATGCAGTTCCGGCCTTTGAAAATAATTTCCCCTACCAATATATTCCTTATGCAGTTGCCACACTCGACAACCGTGGTGCATATAACTGCATGCTTTTACTTAACGAAATGGGTAAAACAAATAAGGCATATGATTTTCTTATGTCTGTGATAAAAGAAAGTAAGACAATTGTGGTTGCCAATGAAAACAATTTCGAAAAATTAGCAAATGAACTTCGATTAGAAAACGATGTTAAAAGCGAAGCATTCAATTTACAACAAACAAATGTAATTGCCTGGAAAGATTTTATAAAAAGTGAAAGAGAAATACCGGGCAAATTGAAAAATGATATAGATGCTGAAGAAAACTTTGTTGCATATTTAAACTGCACCGATATTTTTTTGCAACACGAACTCGAGAGCAATATTGAAAATTATATAAAGCAAAAACTTGAAACAATAAAAAACGAAATACAAAGTCAAAAGGATTAAGTCAATTGTGAATAGGTCAATTGTTATTAAGTCAAAAGGCAAGAGTTTGTTTAATAATAAACCACAATGTTGCGCAGAGATTGCTTCGCAGTAGGAGAATCCCTTCGACTTCACTCAGGGTGACAACACTCACTTTGACAATTGGCAATGATATAACTAAGAACAAGGCTCAAAGCAAACGTAACTAAGAATGCCGACACTTCGGTCGGCATCCCGACCAAAGTGTCGGGACGAAGAACAAGGCTTATAGCAAACGCAACTAAGAACGAAGAACAAGGCTCATAGCAAACGTAACTAAGAACGAAGAACAAGGCTCATAGCCAACGTAACTAAAAACTAAAAACTGAATTATGTATCCAATCATAAAATTAAAACCTGGCAAAGAACGGAGTGTAAAGAATTATCATCCGTGGGTGTTTTCGGGTGCTGTGGGAAAAATAGACGATAACCTGAAAGAAGGCGATGTATGTTATTTGCACAATGCCGATAATCAATTTCTGGCAACAGGCCATTTCCACAAAAGCTCCATTCTGTTTCGTGTATTGTCGTTCGAAAAAATAACTATCGACAAGCAGTATTTTATAGATGGAATACAACTGGCAAAAACATTGCGCGCTCAACTCAACTTATTAAACAATGCCGACACCAATGCCTACAGGCTTGTGCATGGCGAGGGCGATAACATGAGTGGATTGGTGATTGATATTTACAACAACAATGCTGTGGTGCAATGTCATACACGTGGCATGGCAAATCATAAAAACGAAATTGGCACAGCTTTGCAGGAAGTGTTTAATAATCAACTCGAAACAATTTATTTTCGACATGCCATTCATAAAGAAAATGACAGCAACGAAAATTTGTTTTTACATGGTGAAAATAAAAGCGCAGTGATAAAAGAAAATACTTTGCAGTTTAATGTGGATTGGATAGATGGCCAAAAAACAGGATTCTTTCTCGACCAAAGGAATAACCGAAATCTGCTGAGTCAATTTTGTAATGGCAAAAAAGTACTTAACACTTATTGTTATACTGGTGGTTTCAGCATTTATGCATTGCATGGTGGTGCTTCGCTGGTTCACTCAGTCGATAGTTCGGCAAAGGCTATTGATATGCTTTTGCAAAACGTAAAACTCAATTTTGAAAATGCGAATCATGAATCATTTTGTGAAGATGCAGGTAAGTTTATAAAAAATATGAGTCACGATTACGATGTAATTATTCTGGACCCACCGGCATTTGCAAAAAATCGTGATGCCATACACAATGCTTCCATAGCCTATAGAAACCTGAATGCCGAAGCCATAAAAAACATAAAACAAGGTGGAATCATTTTTACTTTTTCGTGTTCACAGTCTATCGATAAAGAACTTTTTCGCAAATTAGTTTTTCAGGCCGCTGCTATGAGCAACCGTAAAGTGCGTATACTGTATACGTTAACACAACCGGCCGATCACCCCATTAATATTTTCATCCCGAGGGCGAATACCTGAAAGGACTGGTTTTACATATCGAATAAATAACAGCCGGTGGATTCCATAGAATTTTCGACCCTTGCCATTTGTTGCTTCGCAGCTTTGCTTGCAGGTTTTATAGATGCTATTGCCGGTGGCGGTGGTTTAATACAATTGCCGGTATTGCTTATCAATTTGCCCAATACATTCTTGCCATCGGTAATTGGAACAAATAAATTTCCTAATTTTTTGGGAACAGGAATAGCTGCATTTCAGTATTTCAAAAAATTCCGTGTGGAGTGGCATAAAATAATAATGCCATTAATATTTATTTTTCTGGGTGCACTTTCAGGTACATATTGTCTTGGTTTTGTCGATACAATGTTTTTTAAATATGTACTTTTTTTTGTATTGCTCCTGCTTGCCATTTTCTTAATGTTCAATAAAAATTTCGGACAAAATATTAAACCAAAGAAAATAAACAATGCTGCATTTTATGTTGCCATTTTTTGTTGTGGCTTCTACGATGGAATTATAGGTCCGGGCACAGGCATCCTGTTAATTCTGTTAATGATATGGGCCAAAGGTTACGACTTTATGCATGCTTCTGCATATGCTAAAATAATAAATCTGAGCTCCAACTTTGCTTCTATACTTTTATTTGTTGCTCACAATAATATTATTTGGGCACTGGCAATTCCAATGTCGTGCTGCAATATCGTTGGCGCTTATACCGGTTCGCGAATGGCCATTTTGCGTGGCAATAATTTTATACGTTATGTTTTTTTTATCGTCATCATTTTATTGCTCGTTCGTTTTGCATGGGAATTATTTTTTAAGAAGTGATTTTACGATTTGCTTTCAATTTCAAAAACAATTTTTCCTTCTCAACACTTGAACAACCAGTTATAAATCATTTGATCACCGTGTTCTGTTAATATCGATTCGGGATGGAATTGAACACCACGCAAATTATATTCGCTATGCTTCATAGCCATTATGTAATTGCTTTCGTCAGTTGCAGTGGTTATTAAATTCTTATTATCGTCATTATTTTTCACCACCCACGAGTGATAGCGACCACAAATAAAATCTTGAGGTATTTCATCAAACAAAGAATCGGGCGCAGTCAAAAATGTCTTTCGCGCAACACCGTGCTGCACCGTTTCGAGATTGTATAATTCATAGCCGAACGAAACGGCAATAGCTTGCAAGCCAAGGCAAACACCAAGTATTTTTTTTTGCGATTTATACTCATTAATTAATTCCATCATTATACCGGATTGCTCAGGTAGTCCGGGTCCTGGTGATAAAACTATTGCATCATAAACCGCTACCTCTTTTACGGTAATGGCATCATTGCGAAACACATCTACCACAACCCCATCGTACTTTTGTAAGTAATGCAATAAATTGAAAGTGAACGAATCGTAATTGTCGAGCAAAAGAATTTTCATTAAAAAAGAATAAATAAATTTTGAGAATGAAACTTCAAAACTAACTTTGTTTCGAATAATAAAATAACAAAATGAAGAAAATAATTTTTACCGAGAATGCGCCCAAACCAATTGGCCCATATAGTCAGGCCATTTTATTAAATGATGTATTGTATGCTTCGGGTCAAATAGCTATCAATCCCGAAAATGATCAATTGGTGCTCGATAATATAATTGAAGAAACAATACAGGTGATGAAAAATATTGGTGCACTGCTTACAGCAGCCGGCATGGATTATACGCACATTATCAAAACAAGTATTTTTTTGAAGGATATGAACAACTTTGGTCAGGTTAATAATATATATGGCTCTTTTTTTAAAGGTGATTTTCCCGCACGCGAAACAGTACAAGTTGCCCGCTTACCAAAAGATGTAAATGTTGAAATATCGGTGATTGCTTCTTTTTAGATTTTTGCTTGCATACACTTTTGTGCAATAAAATATTCTTTCACACAACTAATCAATACACAATTTGAACAGGGTTAATTCGTGTGTTAACATATTGTAAATTTTATGTTAAACTTATGTTTCTTTTTTTATTTTTGCGCATAAATAAATCAATAAATAAAAATCTATGAAATTAAAAAGTATGTTTTTTTGTTTGGCTTCAGCCTTAATATTTAGCTTTCACTCGAAAGCGCAAGTAATTATCAATGAATATTCATGCTCTAATTTAACACAGTTTGTTGACGACCACAGCGATTATGGCGATTGGTTCGAGTTGTATAACACAGGCAACGCTGCCGTAAGTTTGCAAGGCATGTATTTGAGTGACGACTCATTAAATAATTTGAAGTGGCTTATTCCTGTCAATGTAAATATTGGTGCATTCGGTTTTGCCCGCTTTTGGGCATCGGGGCGCAATGTAGTGTCGGGTACGCATTTCCATACAAATTTTAAATTTGACGCAAACAAAAAACAATAAAGAGTTTATTGTACTTTCCGATGCAAATGGTGTAATTCAGGATTATGTAAAACTCACAAATGAAACCAAGGTTGGGCACAGTATCGGCCGCACTCAAAATGGTGGTGCAACCTGGGGCATTTTTACTTCCCCTACTCCAAATGGATCCAACAATGGAGCAACATCTTATCAGCGATATGCTGCTCGTCCTGATTTTAGTTTGTTAGCCGGGCATTATGCTGCCACAATTACTGTTGATATTACTACCACTGAACCAAATGCAACAATCCGTTACACTATTGATGGCAATGAACCAACAGGTGCTTCATTACTTTACAATGGGCCAGTAACAATAACAACTACCAAAGTTTTAAAGGCCATCAGCATATCGCCCGATCCACAAGTTTTAACAAGTTTAATGCGTTTCGATACTTATTTTATAAACGTGAGTCATACGCTTCCTATAGTTTCTGTATCAGCATCCTTGCTGACCAATCTCGCTAATGGAAACGGAAATTTGGAGCCTTATGGATCATTTGAATATTTTGATACTGCCGGTGTACGAAAAGCAAAAACTTATGGTGAGTTTAACCGTCATGGGCAAGATTCGTGGGTTTTAAGCCAACGGAGTTTAGATTTTGCAGCCCGCGATGAAATGGGATACAACTATACTATCAAAGAGAAAATATTTCAAACAACACCACGCGATGAGTTTCAAAAAATTATTCTTCGTGCTGCAGGCGATGATAATTATCCTGCCGACCACAATAATGCAAATGCAGGCAGTGCACATATGCGCGATGCTTACGTACATATGTTGGCAAAAAATGGCGGAATGAATCTTGATGTGCGCACCGCTGCAAAATGTATAGTTTATTTAAATGGTGCTTATTGGGGTGTATATGATTTACGCGAAAATCCCGATGACCACGATTTTACAGGGTACTATTACGGACAGGATAAATTCCATTTGCAATATATAGAAACATGGGGCAACACATGGGCGCAATATGGTGGCGCACAAACACTAACTGACTGGGGCGCATTAAAAAGTTATATTTACGGAAACAGCATGGCCGACCCGGCAAAGTTTCAATATGTGACAGATAGATATGATGTTACAAGCCTTGTTGATTATGTAATTACAAATACATTTACAGTATGCACCGATTGGTTGAATTACAACACAGGTTGGTGGCGCGGAATGGATAGCACCGGCACACATTTAAAATGGGGCTACATACTTTGGGACAATGATGCCACTTTCGATTTTTATATAAACTATACTAATGTGCCCAGCACTACTGCCAACAGCGCACCGTGTGGAGTCGAAAATTCCTCCGCAGTTGCAGATCCACAAAATCATATTGACATACTCAATAAACTGCGTGTAAATCCCGACTTCAATCAATACTATATTTCGCGCCAAATAGATATGTGGAACACGGTTTTTAGTTGCGACAACATGCTTGGTCAATTGGATAGTGTAATTGCAGTAATAGATCCCGAAATGGCACAACATTCACTCCGTTGGGCAGGTACGTATACAGAATGGGTTACAAATAGAAATATATTGCGCAGCTTTATTCAAAACCGCTGCATTCTTTTAGAAACAGGATTTAAAAATTGCTACAATCTTACAGGTGGTTATGATATTACACTTAATACCGACCCAGCCGGTGCAGGCGATATAAAATTGAATACGCTAACTCACACACAATTACCATGGACAGGAAAATACTTTGGCGGTATGGAAAATTTAATTGCCGTAATGCCAAAACCAAATTACAATTTTGTGAACTGGTCATCGGCATCGCAAACTTTTTCGCCCAATGTAAATGCTACCAATGTAAAAGTTGACTTCAATGCCAACGATACTGTGGTTGCACATTTCACTTTAGCAAATGGAATTTTTGAATTGGAAGGAAGTTTGCCAAACATAAGTGCAATGCCAAGCGTATTTAACAGCGCTACTAATTTAGAGTATTACCTGCCCGAAAATGCCGCTGTGAATATCGATTTGATTTCGGCCACGGGACAAAAAGTAATGACACTTTCACAAATGGAAAACCAACCAAAAGGACATTACATGATTCACTTGAATTTAGCCGGCACCACTTTGCCATCGGGTGTGTACTTTGTAAACATGATTGCCGGTGATCACAAGTCAACAGTAAAATTGATTTACTCGAAATAATATTTTTTCAATACGTTTTATAGAATCCTGTGTCATTCGATGCAGGATTTTTTTTTGTTTTACTTTTCATCAAGGGTTGATTTTCGAAAAGACTAATGTATCATTGCAATCAGCATTCATTGACTATGTACATCGAAATTATTTTACAATTATATTTGATAAAGGAGTATACCTATCATGTGCCCGATGAACTGGCAGATCAGGTTATGCCCGGTAAGCGTGTGCTGGTGCAGTTTGGCAAAAGTAAGATATATGCCGGCCTGATTAAAAGTATTGTTGCTAAGGTGCCTACTGGCTATGAGCCAAAATCTATTCTCGAAATACTTGATGAATATCCTATTGTGAATGCTCAGCAGCTGAAGCTTTGGCAATGGATTGCCGATTACTATTTGTGTACCCTTGGCGAAGTAATGTTGTGTGGATTGCCATCATCATTGAAGCTCGAAAGCACAGCCATTGTAAGCCTGCATCCAGCATTTGTGGAAACCGAAACTATGCTAACCGACCGCGAATTTCTTATTGTAGAAGCTTTACATAGCGTTGCTAATCTGGAAATAAAAGAAGTAGAAAAAATAGTTGGTACCAAAGCCGTTTTCAAATTATTGAAAACCATGGTGGAGAAAAATATTATTCAACTCAATCAGGAAATTGATACAGCCAGCAAAGCACGCAAGGTAGTGTATGTTGAGTTGGCCGAAAAGTATAAGGATGAAAACAACCTGCGCGATTTATTTTCTTCGTTGGAGTTAAAAGCACCTAAGCAGTTTGAATTGCTTTTACATTATTTAAACATCACCATGAATCGCAATGCAGAAAAAAGCGATTCCAAAAACGAAGCTTATAAAGACAGCAAATAGCAGCAGTGCAATTTTTAATCAAATGCATAAAAAAGAAATTTTTGTAACAATAGAGCTTGCCGACTTCGATATTGCAAAACCCGAAAAAGAAAATTCCCCATCAAGCATATTATCACCCGAGCAAATTACAGCCTACGAAGAAATAATGACTCAACACACCAAAAAGGATATTGTGTTGTTGCATGGAGTTACATCAAGCGGTAAAACGGAAATCTATATAAAACTTATTGAGAACTGTGCGCGCAACTACAAACAAGTAATGTATTTGCTACCCGAAATTGCGCTCACCACGCAAATGATAAAGCGGTTACAAAAACATTTTGGCGATAAACTTTTGGTGTATCATTCGCTTTACAACGAAACCGAACGTCTGCTTACCTGGAACAAAATGCTGAAGTATAAACGCGATACAGAAAACCGCATATTCGATTTCCAAATAATTATTGGTGCCCGTTCAGCGTTGTTTCTGCCCTACTCCAACCTGGGTTTGGTAATCATTGATGAAGAGCATGAACCAAGTTTTAAGCAATATGATCCGGCACCCAGGTACCACGCCCGCGATGCTGCAATGGTTTTGGCAAAATATTTCGAAGCTAAAGTTGTGCTTGGTTCGGCAACACCATCTATAGAAACGTATTACAATTCAAAAGCCGAAAAATTTGGATTAGTAGAATTGAATTCGCGATTTGGGAATTTAGAATTGCCATCAATTTCAGTTGTTGATTTGAAAGAAGAATACAAACGGAAAAAAATGAAAGGGTTTTTTTCGCAGCCATTTATAACAGGAGTAAGCGATGCGCTTTCTGCAAACGAACAAGTCATACTTTTTCAAAATCGAAGAGGGTTTGCTACCATGCTCGAATGCAAACAATGTGGTTGGGCACCGCAATGCATAAACTGCGATGTAACATTAAGCTACCACAAAATTAGCAATCAACTGAGTTGCCATTATTGTGGTTACAAAATGAGTGTACCGCAAAAATGCATGGCATGCAGCAGCCCTCAGTTAGAAACCAAAGGGATTGGCACCGAGCGGATAGAAGAAGAAATGGAAATATTATTTCCCGAAAAAAAAATCGCGCGCTTAGACCTCGATACCACACGAACAAAAAATGCTTACCGCAAAATATTGTCGGCCTTTGAAGAAGGAGAAACGGACATATTGGTAGGCACGCAAATGATTACAAAAGGCCTCGACTTCGATAACGTAAGTACTGTAGGAATTGTGAATGCCGATACTATGCTCAATTTTCCAGACTTTCGTGCGGCTGAAAGAAGTTTGCAATTGATGCTTCAAGTAAGCGGACGCTCCGGTCGAAAAAACAAACAGGGAAAAGTAATTATTCAATCATACCGGCCTGCACATCCTGTTTTACAATATGTTTTGGCGCATGACTATTTGGGCTTTTATGATGCAGAATTAAAAGAACGTAAGCTATTCGGATTCCCTCCTTTTACCAAGCTTATTGAAATTACTTTAAAGCACAAAAACCTAAGAACATGCGATGAAGGTGCAATTTATTATACAAAAATATTGAAAGATCAATTTGCGCAAAGGGTGCTGGGGCCAAGCATTCCGCATGTTTCCAAAATCAGCAATTTTTATCTGCGCACCATTTTACTCAAAATTGAAAATAATGTATCGCTTTCGCAAACAAAAAAAATGATACTCACATTGAATAATCTTTTTTGGGCTAATCCCACTTTCCGTTCTATAATTATTCATGCCGATGTAGACCCGCTTTAGATTCTCTTTTTTCCTTTTCAGAACAAGAGTGAAACATATTTTGTCCTATCACTTTTTTGTT
This sequence comes from Bacteroidota bacterium, assembly GCA_016717325.1. GTDB lineage: Bacteria > Bacteroidota > Bacteroidia > AKYH767-A > OLB10 > JADKFV01. Next base: position 24,966 of record JADKFV010000029.1, read on the forward strand.
TAAAAAACATTTACGATATTTGCATTAACACTAATAAAAACAAAAAAGATGAAAAAATCTCTACTGATTATCGTAGCTGCATTAGCTACCAACATGGCCATGTCGCAGACACAAATAAAGCATCGCACCTGTGGAACTCATGAATACAATGAACAATTGATGCAACAAGACCCACAGTTTAAAGCAGCACAGGAACAAATTGAAATAAACACTCAAGCTATTATTAATGAGCAAGCCAATAATGGCACGTTAAGCAAAGTTACAAATGTGGTAAACATTCCTGTGGTAGTGCATGTGGTTTATAAAACAGCGGCACAAAACATTTCGGATGTAAAAATAAATGCTCAGATAGCACAATTGAATCTGGACTTTGCAGCCTTAAATACAGATTCTAATCTTATTCCGGCACCATTTAAACCGCTGTTTGCAAATACACAAATTCAGTTTTGTCTTGCCCAACGCGATCCTCAAGGTAACCCAAGCACCGGAATTGTACGGGTTCTAACTACAGTATCATCATTTACCCAAAGCAATGGTGTAAAATATACTGCACAAGGTGGTAGCAATGCATGGCCAGCATCAAGTTACCTCAACCTTTGGGTTTGTAATTTAGGCAGTAGCTTATTGGGATATGCACAGTTTCCCGGTGGCTCAGCCGCAACAGATGGTGTAGTTTGTTTATATGGTACAGTAGGAAGTATGCTTTCTCCGGGCAGCACACCCAGTTATAATTTAGGGCGTACAAATGGGCATGAAATTGGACATTGGTTAAATCTTCGTCACATATGGGGCGATGCCAATTGTGGCAACGATTTGGTGAGCGATACCCCAACACAGCAAGGCGCAAATTTTGGTTGCCCAAACTTTCCAAAAATATCTTGTAACAATGGTCCAAACGGAGAGATGTTTGTAAATTACATGGATTATGTTGACGATGATTGCATGCATATGTTTACTGTAGGTCAAAGCGCACGTATGAATGCCCTTTTTAACCCAAATACAGGCACACGTAAATCATTGCTTACTTCACTCGGTTGTACTCCTGTAGGCATCAATGAAGTTAAAGACGCAGCAGAAATTATGAACGTATATCCAAATCCTTCTGCAGGTGTTTTTACGTTAAACTTTAATGCAGATAAAATTTATGATTTCGAGATAAACGTTTATAACGAACTGGGAGCGAAAGTTTATTCGAAAAGCGAAACAAAATATTACGATAATGTATATTCATTAGATTTGAATTCGTTGAAAGATGGCATGTACAATATGGTTTTGACTATAGGTGACAAATCATATTCATCGCGTATTTCGATTCAAAAATAACAGCATTTTAGCAATCGAATCTTTTTGGTTAAAAGCTAATCGGAATACAAAATATAAAAATGGAGCGTAGTCGTAAAAAACGATTACGCTTTTTTTTTGGAAAATAGTATCAGCTATTTATAGTGTTGTTGTTCGATTACAATTTTTTCATTTTTAATAATACGATATACATTATTGAAATACACATTTCACCCGGCTGAATGCATAGATTTAAAAAGTTAGAAATGGGCTAAAACACTTATCTAAATAAAATCAGTTATATTTTCAATAAAACTTTATTAGGTATACATTTGCAAAACTTTGCGAAACAAAATCATGTTTGGACATAGCCAAAATAGAAATGGCTCGTTTCAAAAAAAGATTTAATAAGAATCCTTTAACAAGTATTTTTATGATTGATACAGATTTAAATATAGCGCCTTTATTCTCGGCAATTAACAACAAAATATATTAGTACTGTTGCCGATAAAATAATGAACGGTGTGCGCATTACCAATGACGATGCGCTTTTGCTTTACCATTCCGACATTGGATTGGTTGGAATGTTAGCAAATGTGGTGCGTGAGCGAAAAAACGGAAACAAAGTTTTCTTTAACCGTAATTTTCATATTGAGCCCACTAATGTTTGTGTGTTTAGTTGCAAGTTTTGCTCCTACTCCAAACTTTATAAAAACCGTGAAGATGGCTGGGAATTAAATCTGGAACAAATGCTCGACCGTGTGCGCGCTTACGATGGCATTCCTGTAACCGAAGTACATATTGTAGGTGGTGTGCATCCAAAAATGGATGTTCATTTCTTTGCCCAATTATTGAAAAGTATAAAAGAACTCAGGCCCGATTTACATATCAAAGCCTTTACTGCCGTTGAGTTAGACTATATGATAAAGAAATCGAAAATGACTATTGACGAAGGCCTCAAGTATTTACACGAAAATGGACTTGACTCACTACCAGGTGGTGGTGCCGAAATTTTTGACGAAGAAATCAGAAATAAAATATCCGCAGATAAATGCACTGCTAATGAGTGGCTCTACATACACGAAGAAGTGCACAAACTTGGAATGCATAGCAATGCCACAATGCTGTATGGCCATATAGAAAATTACGAACATCGCATCAATCACATGGACAGATTGCGACAGCTGCAAGACCGCACTCATGGATTTAATACTTTCATTCCACTCAAATTTCGTAATAAAGATAACGATATGTCGGATGTAAAAGAATCGACACTAATTGAAGATTTAAAAATTATGCCGTAAGCAGAATTTACCTCGACAACTTTCCACATATAAAAGCATACTGGCCAATGATAGGCAGAAATACTGCGCAAATGAGTTTGGCTTATGGAGTTGACGATATGGATGGCACCATAGATGACAGTACAAAAATATATACTATGGCCGGTGCAGAAGAACAAAATCCTTCGCTTACAACCGAGCAATTGGTACAACTGATTAATGATGCCGGTCGCGAAGCTGTTGAACGCGATACACTATATAATGTAGTAAAACAATATTAAGATTGGAAAAGAATCAAATTATACATTTGGTTTTGGCTTCAACGAATTTCATATTTGAGTGAATTTACGAATTATGCCAATTCATATTTCGTTTTTAATTCGTATTTCGTTTATAACATCTGCAAACTTAATTCGTGATTAGTAAAGAATTCTCCGAAATTATATATCGAAAATTACAAAGTCCTGCATATCTCTGCGAGCCATTGGCTTTACAGAACAAACGGGAATTTCGCTGTTATTAATAATTTGTTGAGCCTCGCTTCCAAGTATCCATTCGGTTAATCCTTTTTGTTGTTGCGACATTATCATTACCAAATCACCATCGGCACCTGCACTATACGATAATACCGTGTCTGAAATATCATCACCACGAATCATCATGTTTGAACATTTAATATTAGCAGCAGAAATAAAGTCCACCACCTGATCCATTTGGCGTTGTTGTTTGGTAATTAAAAATTCGTCATCGAAATCATACACAGAAATAACCACAATTTCCGACTGAAAGTAGTTAGCAAGCTCCATTGCCATATTCACTTTATCGCGCGTCTCATCCGAAATATCTAGAGGAAGTATAATTCGTTTGCAACCTTCGCGGTGTTGTTTTCCTTTAATAGAAATAACCGGACAATCGGCTTCATTTATTACACGAATTGCGTTACTACCGATAAATTTCTTTTTAATTCCTTCAGCACCATTAGTGCCCATTACAATAAAAGTCGCATTAATGTCTTTAGAAACCTGAACCACTTCTTCGTATATTTTACCTTTCTTTATTATCACATTTACAGGCAAACCTTTATCGGCAGTAACCTGTGCGGCCAACTCATCCAGTTTTATTTTTGCATCATTAACCATTCGCTCATCATCCTCATCACCTTTAAATATACTTTTGAACTTGTCAATAAAATCGATGTCGATAACATGGAGTAAAGTAATATCCGACTCTTTGAACTTGGCAATATTATATGATTGCTTTAAAGCAATAAGAGATTGCTCGGAGAAATCGATTGGCACAAGGATATGATTATTGAAATTTTGCATAATGAAATTTTTGCGCAAATGTAATATTGATTTGCTCACAATAAAATCATTACGAAAAAAGGGTTGTTCATTTCATATTCAGAGTATTAGCAATATTTTTGAACCATTAAAATTAATCATTTAAAAAAAGTAATTATGAAAAAAATCGTCCTCAGTTTATTTTGCATAGCAGCTGTAAGTTTTGCTAATGCACAAGCAGATAAGGCCGCTGTACCACCAGTACCACAAGGTGAAGTGAAGCCTGTAGACAACAGTAACAATCCCAATGCACCTGAAATTACTTTTACGGAAGAAGTTCACGATTTTGGAACATTACCATATAATGGCAATGGTGAGTGCGATTTTAAATTTACAAACACCGGAAAAGAGCCATTAATTATTTCAAATGCAAAAGGTTCATGTGGATGCACAGTACCCGAAGCCCCAAAAGAGCCTATCATGTCAGGCAAGTCGGCAATGATACATGTTAAATACGATACAAAACGTGTAGGACCATTTACTAAAACAGTAACCGTAACTTCAAATGCCAAAACCGGTACAAAGATGTTAACCATTAAAGGTACAATCATGTCGCAGGAAGAAACTGAAAATCAAAGCCCTGTAAAAAAAGCGGGTATGATGACACCATTAGAGAACGGAAAAAAATAATTCGAACAAATTCAAATAATAAAATTTAAATTTTTAATTAAACAAATGATGATGAAAAAATCAATTCTAATTCTTGCCTTTGCAGCGTTTACTGTTGCCGGCTTTGCTCAAACACATGATGCCGCGGTGCCTGCACCTGCAGCTGCTACACCTCAAGCAGAAGTGAAAGCGGTCGAAAACCCAAATGCTCCAGAGTTCAAATTTGCTGAAGAAGAATACAACTTCGGTACAATTAAATCGGGAGAAGCAGTAACACATGAGTATACTTTTACTAATACAGGTAAAGAGCCGTTAGTAATTACAAGTGCTGCAGGTTCATGTGGATGTACTGTACCAAAGTATCCACAAAATCCTATTAAGAAAGGCGAATCAGGAGTAATTACAGTTACCTTTAATTCAACTGGAAAACAAGGCATGCAAGATAAAACTGTAACAATACAGTCAAATGCAAAAGGTGGTGCTAAAGTAATCCACATCAAAGGAAATGTTACTAAAGTAGAAACTCCAGCTGTTGCTACACCAGCCGCAACTCCAGAAGTTCACTAAGAATATTTTTCTAATACACGAAACCCGGGCAACAGTCCGGGTTTTTTTATGCTTAATTTTTAATTTTGTTAAGCAATAGTTACCCAAATATTAATTATGAGTCAATTATAGGGCCTACATTTGCCATCGAAATTGCAATAAATACTTTTGCTACCTTGCATATTTCGAATCAAATATTAAAATAAAGTATGAAACGAATTATTTTTTTGAGGCATGCTAAATCGACACATAACGAAACAGGTTTAGCCGATTTTAACCGCCCTTTAAATGGAAGAGGTATCGAAGAAGCTTTGGCTGCAGGCGCCTGGCTAAAGCAAAATAAAATTAAACCACAAACACTATATTCAAGTTTGGCAATCAGATGTTTACATACAAGCACTATTGTAATGCAAGTTTTAAAAATAAAATATGACAACCTTTTTGCAGCGGGTGACTTGTACGAAACCAGCAAGGAACATATTATAAAAACAATAAAACAAACTGAGAACAAAAAATACTATACTGTTATGCAATCATAATCCTTTGCTCGATGATATTGTGAAAAAAGTAATGAGAGATGATAGTATTCAATTTACCACTGGTAGCATTGCCGTTTTTACTTTCAATTCAATTTCATGGTTGGAATTTGATTTTAAAAAATGCAGCCCCGAAAAAATAATGATTAATCAAAAAAAGAATACGTGGTGAAGAAGTTTGAACCAAAATTTGTGAACCGGGATATCAGTTGGCTGTCTTTCAATTCTCGTGTACTGCAAGAGGCTACCGATAAGCGAGTACCTCTATTGGAGCGATTGAAATTTCTTGGTATATTCTCCAACAATCAGGACGAGTTTTTTCGGGTGCGTGTAGCATTTTATAAACGCCTTCAACGGCTTGATAAATCTACATTGCGCAGCCAAAAAATAAATTTCGACATTAATGCAGTTTTGGATAAAATAAATGCTATAGTAAAAGATCAGGGCGAAATATTTGAAGATATCTATTCACAAATATTGCGCGACCTTGAACTCAATAGTATTTTTATAGTAAACGAAGAGCAACTAAGTAAGAATCAAAAACTTTTTGCTCAAGAGTATTTCTTCGAAAATATTTTACCCTCGCTTGTGCCTGTAATGATTAATAAGTCTAATCAATTTCCATATATAAAAGACCGCACCGCTTATTTACTTGTTGAGCTATTTACCGAAAATAAACCTGGCAAATATTCGATAATTGAAATTCCGGCTTCAACCCTACCCCGTTTCATTTCGCTCACCGAAAAGGGAAATATTATCATACTGCTCGATGATATAATACGATTGCATTTAGATCAAATATTTTACAACTTTAAATACGATAAAATAAATGCATATACTTTCAAAATAACGCGCGATGCCGAACTGGATATTGACAGCGATGTAAACAAAAGCCTTATTGGTAAAATTTCGGAGAGTCTAAAAAGCCGAAAGAAAGGACTGCCCACACGCCTGGTTTACGATGAGGGAATGCCCGAAGGTGTACTCAACCTGTTACTGAAGAATTTTAAATTGATGAAAGACAGTAATGTTTTGTCGGGAGGTAGATATCACAATTTTCGCGATTTTATAAAGTTTCCAAACATCGATAAGGAAAAACTAAAGAGCCCCAAGATGCCATCACTAAATCATCAGTTGATTCCGCCCCGATCAAGCATATTTAATATTGTAAAAAAACAAGATTTGCTTATCGCCTACCCTTATCAAACTTTTCACCATGTTATTGATTTTTTACGTGAAGCCGCTATCGACCCGAAAGTAAAATCTATTTCTATAACTTTATATAGAGTGGCCAATAACTCTCACGTTGTAAATGCATTAATTAATGCGATAAAGAATGGAAAAAAAGTTTTATGTATAGTTGAACTGCAGGCTCGGTTCGATGAAGAGAATAATATTACGCAAGCAAATAGATTGATAGACGAAGGCGCTCAAGTTATATACGGAGTGCCGGGTTTGAAAACACATAGCAAATTATTTTTAATAACACGTGCAGAGGGTAAAGACAATTTACACTATGCACATATAGGTACCGGTAACTTTAACGAAGACACTTCGAAATTATATACCGACTATACTTTACTTACTTGCGACAAACGCATTGCTGATGAGGTTGCCGCTGTGTTCGAATTTTATAAAGACAACACAAAAATATATAATCATAAACACCTTTGGCTTGCACCATTTAGCTTGCGAAAAAATTTGAAACAGGCAATAGAACAAGAGATAAAAAATGCCAATGCTAAAAAAACCGCATGGATTTTTTTGAAACTTAACAGCCTTGTGGATGAAGATATTATTACTCTTTTATATAATGCCAGCAATGCAGGCGTAAAAATTCGGCTCATCATTCGGGGTATTTGCTCTCTTATTCCCGGAGTGAAAGGCATGAGCGAAAACATTGAAGTCATAAGCATAATAGACCGGTTTTTGGAACATGCCCGTGTGTTCATTTTTTGCAATGGTGATAAACCAAATTATTTTATTTCATCAGCCGATATAATGACACGCAATCTCGATTACCGATCAGAAGTTGCCGCTCCAATCTTTGATAAAAATATTCAACAAATTTTACTTCACAATCTTGAGTTGCAATGGAGTGATAATACAAAAGCACGTGTGATAGACCAATTGCAAAGCAACAACTACAAGACCTCTGTTGCGGGCGGAAAGCATATAAGTGCACAACAAAGTTTGTACGAGTTTTATAAAAGAAACAAAGCCAAAACGTTTTAAATGTAATGTTCAAAACACTTTAAACTTGTTGATTTTTTCTTGATACTGTTTTGAATAAGAATATCACCTTTGCACACTTAATGTTAATAATATTTGGCACATGAAATTCGCGTCAATCGACATAGGTAGCAATGCAATACGTTTGCTTTTTTGCAATGTATATGACCGCGATGGAGAAATTTTATTTAAAAAGGAAGAACTCATTCGCGTGCCTATAAGACTTGGAGAAGATGCTTTTACCATTGGAAAAATCAGCAATGAAAAAAAATCGACACTCCTCAAAGCAATGCATGCTTTTAAATTATTGATTGATGTAAACGAGCCTATTGCCTATAGGGCATGCGCCACATCAGCCATGCGCGATTCATCTAATGCAAATGAAATTATTGACAGCATAAGAAATGTCTGCGGAATAGAAGTTGAAGTAATAGATGGCGGCACCGAAGCTTTTTGATTTACGAAAATCATATTGCCGAAAATCTTGAACCCGGTGTAGCTTATTTATATGTGGATGTAGGTGGTGGAAGCACTGAACTTACTTTGTTTAAAGAAGGAAAAACTATTTTTCGCGCTCATTCAATATTGGCACTATTCGTATGCTGAACAATCAGGTGGAGAAGTCTTACTGGAGCGAATTTAAAAATTGGATTGCCACAAACACAGCCCCTCATCAACCAATGATTGCAATAGGGAGCGGGGGAAACATTAACAAAATTCAACGCCTGGCAAAACGTGCATATAAACCAATTACCTATGCCAAACTGCAAGAGATATACGATGAAATTATGTCGATGTCGGTAAAAGATAGAATTGAAATTATGGGTTTGAAGCCCGATCGCGCTGATGTAATTGCTCCTGCTGCAAAAATTTTTCTTACAGTAATGAAGCAATCAAGCATCAATTATATTGTTGTACCCGAAATTGGCCTGAGCGATGGCATTATTCACGATTTGTATGAAAAGCATATTGCCAACTTAGCTTTTAGTAAACTTCAGTAACTTCCTAACCTGACCGTATTATAACTTTACATAGCACGCATTATTAACACAAACTAAAACTTAAAAAGAATACTCAGCGATGTTCCGTAACCATAAATAAATCTTCGCATCAAATTGTCGTTTTCGGCAATATACTTTCCATCTTTATCAAGGTCTTGATAAAACACATCGGGCCTATTTAGAATATCGCTTAAAACAAGTCTGGCTTCACCATACTTTAAAAACTTCTTCGAAATAGAAAAATCTAATTGCTCACGGGCAGCCTGAATAATATCGGGGTTATTATCGCTACCGGTAACTACTACCCTATTGCCTATTTTATTATACAATAATGTTGCGCCCCATCCCGATTTAGGTGTACGGTAATCGAGGCCAATATTTACAATATATGGCGACTGCCCTTGCAGCGGTCTTTCCGATTCATATGCTTGCGGAATATTAGACAAATCTAATTTGCTTTTTATAACTGTTATATTTGAAAATACCGTAAAATTATTACAAAACTTACTGTTTGCCAGAGCATTTATACTCGACAGCATTAATCTGAAATCAAGTTCAACACCTATGTTTGTTGCACCTGCAACGTTACTATAAGTGTATGTGCGCGACCCTCCTCCCGATGACAAATCGAAAATTGTTTCGATGGGATCTTTAAACTTTTTGTAAAATCCGGTAAGTGATATTACCTGACCATCTTTAGGATAAAATTCGTATTTCAAATCCACATTCTCGATAGTAGCACTTACAAGAGAATCGTTTCCTAAAACGGTTGATACTTCAATAAAATCGTAGAATGCAAAAGGGGCAATCTCGCGAAACTCAGGACGACTAACTGTTTGAGAGTATGCTGCGCGAAGCTTATGCTTTTCGTTAAAAGTGTAGATAATGTTTACTGAAGGAAGTAAATTGCTGAAAGTATTGGTAGAAACTGAATCGGTTGGCGAAAACTTGGCGAATAGTTCCTGTGTATATTTTTCGTAGCGAACTCCATATATAAAGCGAAGCTTGCTCGTTACTAAATTATCAGCCATAACGTATGCAGCCTGGTTATTAAAATTTGCTGTATACTTATCTGTTGGGTTGGTAATATCATCGATGCGAAATTTTTTCACATCTATATTTCCAGGCATGAACAATGAATCTTGCGGCAACAAAGTGAGCGAATAATTCAATGGATTGCCCAGCACATAACCAAGAACGCGCGCATTAAACGTTCTGTCTTTTTTTGTTTGCATTACTCCGGCCTTGAATGTATGATTTCGTGCTGAGTCTAATGGAATGGAAACATCGAATTTCAGTGTGTTTAAATAATCATTCAGATGGCTGTAAAATTTACCTGCCAACGCGGGATTGGCACTACCAAAAGGAACTTGTGCATAATATACTGTTGTGTCAACTAAATCGGAGGTGGTGTACAACATCTTGCGCAGATTGGGCACATCGCGATTAAGATTTGTAAATGAATATCCAAGCGATAATTTTATTCCCGATTTGATAAATGAATGCTCGTAACGTGCCTGTGCAGTGTACAAATTGGTTACAGTTAATTCATTAGAGTTTGCTCTTTCCAAACGTGCCGCATTATCATTTATACCGGCACGAAAAATGGAGCGCTCAAGTGAGTTTGTAGAAAATAGATTTTTAAATGTAAACTTCCCCTGCTTGCCAATTTTATAAGCCAGGTTTGCCAGCAAGCCCGATGAAATATTAGTATTAAACATGGTATCGCGATAATGGAACAAGCGGTTTTGCGAATCGAAATCGTTACGGTCTGTAACATTTATCATTCGGTAATTTGTGTTGTGTGTTCCCGAAATAACAATGCCGCCATCATTATTAAATAATTTAAAGCGTTGCGATAAACCAAGTTGAAAAGTTCTGTTTATGGGCAAATTTGTTTTTGGTGTTATGGTCCAATCGTTGGTAAGCAAATTAGTATACTCCGCTTTTTTACCCGGAGTCGATCTTCTGAATGTTTCTATGTCGGGAAAAGCGGAAGGTAATTTTCTATCGCCAGCATCCTGCCCAAGCCAGTTAGTTTTTGCTGTGCCATATTTATAATAATCCTCAAAAGTTGATTGCGAATTTTCGCTTCCACTCACACTTATCGAATAAGAATTTTCGTATGGAACATCGCGCGTATTTATTTGCACAACACCACCGGCAAATTCTCCCGGCAAATCGGGAGTAGCTGTTTTCGAAACAATAATATTGTCGATTACATTGGCCGGAAAAATATCGAAGGCGATTGTTTTACGATCGGGTTCGGTGCTGGCAAGCGGTAAATTATTGAGCATTCCAAAATTATAACGGTCGCCCAATCCACGTATGATTACAAATTTATTTTCATTCACGCTTACACCACTCACACGTTTCAATACTTCTCCTACATTCCTGTCGGGTGAGCGCCTTATTGTTTCTTGCGAAATGCCTGACGCCATCGATACAGAAGTTTGAAGTGTACTCATAAGCGATACAGACGACTGCCTGTTCACCTCTGCTGTTACTTCGATTGTTTTTATGTCGGTACCACCACTTTCAAGTTGCACATTAAGTATGGTTGGTTTTCCGTCAGCAACTACCAATCCTTTTATATTTGTAGATGTGTACGCTACAAAACTGATAGTAACATCATACGTGCCCGGTTTCAATTTTTGAATCGCATACTTTCCATCAAAATCTGTTATTGCTCCATTTATAGTACCGGTAATAACAACACTTGCCCCTACAAGTGTTTCGCGTGTTTTTTTATCTATTACCACACCGGTAATACTACCCGATTGACTAAATAATATTGAAGCAAAAAATCCAAAGAAAAAAGTTAGCAGAATGTTTTTAAATTTCATAACATAAATTTATTAAGGAGTAAAATTAATGTTGAACAGCAATTTTAATCCGGGATATTTCACCGCTTTCATTTTTTAACTGAACAAAGTAATAACCGTTTATCAGGTCATTAGTAGCGATAACAAAATTGTTGATACCTGAATATGAATGAAGTGTTGTTCCTTTTATTTTGTTTCCCATCAATGAAAATACATCAACATCAAATTTTTGCATTTGACTTGTATGAAAACGAATGTTAGTAAAATCGTTAGAAGGATTAGGGAATACTTCAAATTTATTTTGAGCAGCAATATTGTTTTTTATGCCTGCTGTAGTATTGTAAATAACAACATCATCAATGTAAAACTCCGAACCTACATGAAGTGAATCGAAACCGCCCTGTGAATCAACAATAGAAAAATCGATAAAGAAATTTGTTGATGTTCCGGGAGCATATGTCATTTTGATGGCCTCTTCGGTCCAGCTGGTATAGGCCGCTGTATAAAGTTTTAAATCCTGAAACAAATAGCTTTGAGTTGCATCTTCATACATGCCAATCAACACCTGCAATTGATCGCCACCCACTGGATTAAATTTGAAATAATAACGACAGCTATCAAAATTTTGTGTAACAGGAAATCCCAAAAAACTGTTTGGAATAGTGCCTGAACTTAATTGCGGACCACCAATTTGACCATTACTGTTTATATTAACAATACCGTGCACGCTACTTGCACCTCCATGTGCATCGGCACTTTGATATATGGTAGAATCGTAACCGTTTCCAATAGAAGTGTACCAATCAGTGGGCTCAAGTGCAGCCCAATTTTCAAACCCGTTATTGGGAACTTGTGCTTTGCAGATTGATATGAATAATGTGAGAGTTAGAAGAAGGTAAGTTTTTTGCATTCTTAATATTTTTTTAGGTGTGCAAATGAAATGAATGGAATTAATCGAATGGTTATGCCAATATTATCATAAGGTAAAGAAAAGTAATTAGCAAAAAAAAATCCTGCAGCATTGTGCAGGATTTTTTACGAAATGACAGTCGGCATCCGTCATTCTTACGAAAAAAATATGGCTATTAGTTTTTCGAAAACATGGAAGAATATTTTAATTCTCCGTTAAGTTTAACCTGAACAAAATATTGACCGGCAGCAACCGACTGCATGTTACCATCTATAGAATGGGTACCTGCATCCAATGCATTATTGAAAACTGTAGAAACTATTTTGCCAGTAATATCTGTAACTTGTATCAGTACATTCGAATTTTCGGATGTAGTAAAATTGAAATTCACAACATCAACAACCGGGTTTGGATAAAAAGACATTTCTAAATCATTGTCGTTTCCAAATACTCCCTCGCGTGCCGATGTGATGTTTATAGGGCAAGAGGCACCTGCACATGCTGTATCGTTACCTATTATAGTGCGTGCATAAACATTGTATGATTGTCCCACAACCAAAGCTGGAACTACATTGCTAAGAGCGAAAGAAGAAATACTTCCTTTTCTAGAAGCATAAACCACACCTGGTGTTAAAGTGTTTTCAAAATAATATTGAACGCTTGTGGCACCCACTACAGCATCGCAAGCCATTGCTCCCGTTGTGGCAGAATAGTTTTTGTTGCACTTTGTAGCTTTCAATTTGGTAACGCCAACAGCTGTGGTAGGGTAAGTGCGGGCAGCAGAACTTGATGTACAACCATTGCTGCCGGTTCCTATTACAGTGTAGCTACCTGCAAGTGTTGGGGCAATATTGCGGGTAGTTCCACCGGGCAACATTAAAGCCACTGCGTTTCCATAAGTATGCAGAATATGCAGCGGTGGTTCCTAAATAATTTACACCGGTATTGCAATGAGCTGCAATAATAGGCGTAGCAGGATTTGGTTTCAATGTTAAAACTCTATTGTTAGACTGCTTAGTACAACCAGCAGCATTTGTAACAACAAGTGAGTAAGTACCAGAAGAAGTAGCAGAATAAGTAGCATTGTTTGCAGAATTTATATCAACATTGGTTTTCCTCCATTGGTAGCCTGTAACTGAAGATGTAGTTGATGTTAGCAATTTCGAATTACAAAAAGAAGCTGTTCCTGTGAAAGCAATTGTAACTGTTGGGGCATTATTGATTGCGATTCCCGGATTGGTATAAAGGCCTTGGTAATCGGTATTTACGCAATCATAATTTGTCCAGCACTTTGTCCAGTCCGTTGAACCAATAGCACCGGCATAATTTACAACCTCAAAGAATGGATCGCTCAAGTTTGAATTTACAAACGAGCCCGCTGTAAGTGCTGGTGAAGCAGCTTGAGGAACAAAATTTGGACTTGGCAAATTGAAAGGATTTGTAAGTTGCAAATCGGTATTGTTTGCGTAATCTGCATTGTTAAATCCACCTGTAGCAACCCATGTGGTGGTATTAAACGGGCTTAATGGATTTTGTGTGTGAATGGGTACGTTTGGAATACCAGATGTAAGGATATTTTGCCATTGAAGATCGCCAGCATTTGCATTATTCTCGCAATTGGTACCGTCTACCCAAAGGCCGTAGTTCCATCCCATGAATAATGAGTTGTATATTTTTTCCTGAGTGCTTCTGCGTAAACGTGCTCCAGCTTTATAGTTTGCATTTACAACGGTGGATGTAGTAGCGTATGGTCCGCATGATGTAACATTAGAAAAAATGGCTTTTGTAACCGGAGAATTGGTTGAACCTGTTGCATCATTATCACTCTCAAATGAATGAGAACCGGAAACATCTGCTGCGTTTGGATCACGGAGGCTTATGGCAAACTGAATTTTTCCTGAGTAACCATTATCAGTATCGAAATCGTCATCAAGACCACGATAAGCAATTAAGTGTTTTGCATTTACTGTGCCACCAAAAAATTCGTATGAGTCGTCACCGCAAAATGAAACCATAACGTAATCTATAGTTGTACCCGAACCTACACCACCACAGGTAAGGCCATTGATTTCGCTGTTTGGTTGAAAAGCTATACCGGCAAATTCGATACGTACATATCTTAATATGCCTGAGTTGTCTGAAGGGTTATTGCCACCATACTCACCATCGGGAGCTGTAAAACCTCCTTCTATAATTCCTACACCACCGGCCTGATTTACAGGGGCGGCACCCAAAATAATTAAGCCTCCCCAATCGCCATAACTTCTGGCTCCAGGTGCTTGTTCCGATGTAAATACAATAGGACTTGCGGCAGTACCATTTGCAATAATTTGTGAACCTCTCGTAATAATTAACGAACCTTGTGTTGCATTTTCGCCTACGATAATTGTACCCGGTTGAATGGTGAGAACTGCTCCGCCTTTTACAAATATTTTGCCTTGCAAAAGGTAAGTGTTGTTGCTTGTCCAGGTAGTGTTAGTGGTAATGTTTGCTGAAACACCAATAAGTGCAGCATGAGCATAGTTAATCATTGATACCAATGCAACGATTAAACTCATTAAATAATTTTTTTTCATAAAGCTTTTTTTAAAATTTTTTTATTTTTTTTAAGAAAGGGATCTTGTGTTCGAACACGGCTGCGAAATACGAGGTAGCATGTTAGGTTATTATTATTGGGCTGGTAACAAAATGCAAATATTACATTACTTAAAAGTTACACTGTGTCGAAATTGTTTTCGCATTGTTTCGAAAAGTGTATTTATGCCTTCTTTCCGAAAATTTTTATCCATGAAAAAAAATGTGGCGATGAGATTTAACCAGGAATAATACAATTGAAAAGGGTTGCAGTAAAAGCCTTCTCGAATTGGAAAATAATTT
This sequence comes from Bacteroidota bacterium, assembly GCA_016717325.1. Classification (GTDB taxonomy): domain Bacteria; phylum Bacteroidota; class Bacteroidia; order AKYH767-A; family OLB10; genus JADKFV01. Next base: position 40,409 of record JADKFV010000029.1, read on the forward strand.
ATACCGAATACACTCTCTGATTTTGTTTACAGCACAGAATTGATTCTACATAAATACACAGCTATTAATTTTTCGATAGCATCTGCTTGAAGAATTCCCCCCCCACTAAAATTTTAGTATTTCCATATTGTTAAAAAGGTTTTTGCTTAATATCACAAATGGTCCAATGTCATTTTGATTTATATGCAGAACTCTTATTGAGCATCAAAAGAATATAAAACTTACTTCCGTTGAAAGTGAGAAGCCGAAAATAAATGCATAAAAAAAGCCTCCTGAAAAGGAGGCTTCTTTGTATTGCAGTACACTAATTTATTTTATCACAAATACTTTGTTGAAAAAAGTGTTAGTGCCATCATTCATCTTTACAGTGTACGATCCGTTAGCCCATGTTGATGTTGAAATTATAATGGTGTTTGTTAACTCATTTGCATTATAGTTATTTTCAAAAACTTTCACACCGGCCACATCGTATACAGTTATGGTTGCGTTATTACCTGATTTCACATTCAATGATAGATCACCTTTTGCCGGATTAGGAAAAATTTGAAAACCTGATGATGAATTATTGTTTGTAGAAATAGATGCTGTAGTGTTATTAGGATCCCAGTTAGACCATTGTGCTGACCAATCGGTAATGCCATCCATTGCACCTGCAAAACTAACTGGAGTAAAAAATGCATTTGTCAATCGAGGGTTTGTGAAAGCACCAGCTGTTAATAAAGGAGAGTTTGCCATTGGTGCAATGTTAGGTCCTGCCAAGTTGAAAGCATTGGTTAGCATGGCATCCGATGTGTTAGCATATAACATATTGTTACGTTGTGCTGCTGAGAAAAAGTTTGTGATATCCCACGTGCTTCCATTGGCAACAGCTAATTGGGCATCGTTTCCACACAGAAAAACATTTTCTATTTGCAATTCATTCGCATCGGCATTGGCTTCGCAACCTGCACCATCAATGAGTAACCCAACCGGAAAGCCCATCATTACTGAATTGTAAATAGAGCATTTTGAATTGCGTCTTATATGTGCCGCACGCTTATAGTTTGCATTAAAAGTACTGGCACTTGTTTCTTTGGGGCCTACTAATGTTACGTTAGAAAAAATTGGTTGCGTAAAAGGCAGATTGCTCGAACCCGTAGCATCGTTGTCACTTTCAAAACCATTTGAACCTGATACATCGGCAGCATTTGGGTCACGAACCGAAAATGCAAATTGTATCATACCACTGTATCCAAAATCAGTGTCGAAATCATCATCCAAACCACGATAAGCAATTAAGTGTTTTGCATTTACTGTGCCGCCAAAAAACTCATATGAATCGTCACCACTGTACGAAACCATAATATAATCCATAGTAGTACCAGCGCCTACGCCTCCACATGTTAAGCCATTAATTTCGCTGTTTGGCTGAAATGCAATACCTGGAAATTCTATACGCACATATTGCAAAGAGCCTGAATTATCTATAGGGTCGTTGCCTCCGTATTCACCATCGCCATTCATATTATTTACACCACCTTCTATAATTCCTACTCCACCTGCAACATTTATTGGTGCTTTACCAAGTAAAATTAAACCACCCCAATCACCATAAGTCCTCTGTCCTATCGGTTCGTTCGATGTAAAAACAATAGGCTGCGATGCTGTACCATTGGCAATTATTTTTGCTCCTTTGGTAATTATCAAAGTGCCTTTTGTATTTCTATCACCTTTAATAACTGTGCCCGGCTGTATAGTAAGTTCAGCACCATTCTTAACATAAACAAATCCATTTAACAAGTAAATGTTATTAGCGGTCCACGTGGTGTTACTTGTAATGTCGCCTATTACTGGTATCACTGTTTGGGCTTGAACAAACAATGAACTCAAAACCATCATTGAGATTAATGCAATTGCAGTAAAAATTTTCTTCATTTTTTTTTGTATTAAATTTATGGTGCAAAATAATATACTTAATGTAAAGCCAATGTTACGCAGCCTTTAACCATTCATGAATAAAGCATTGAAAAAAGCTCCTTATATTAATTTTATGTAATCAAAAAGCATAAAATATTTTACAGCCTGTTAAGCACGGTTTGCGTTATTTCGTGATGACAATCGTAACACGAATACCTTTTTATTTTGAAAAGGTTGAATGATAAAAGATTTACTATTTTTTCGAATCTGCGCTTTGGTATGCGCATCATATCCGAGCCGCAACGAGGGCAACAAGTTTGTTCCGATGATATGCTATTGCTATAAATGGTAAGCATGTGTATTTATTTTTTGTCAAAAGTAAATGGCACACGTTGCTATAGTATAAAGTAACAGTTAAGTATACATTAATTAAGTGCTGGCAGTAAAAGCGCATGAAAATACTGTTCCTTCGTTTGGCACGCTTTCAACATTGATGGTGGCATTATGGGTTTCTATAATATGTTTTACTATTGCCAAACCCAGTCCGCTGCCGCCCTTTATGCGGGCACGATGCTTATCTACACGATAAAACCGCTCGAACAACCGTGGCAAATGTTGCTTGCTTATACCAATTCCATTATCAGAAATTTTTAATAATATTTTGTCGCCATTGCGGCTTACGCTGATCGTGGTGGTGCCATTTTCCTTGCCATACTTTATTGAATTAATAATGAGATTTACAAATACCTGATGTATTAAATGTTTATCAGCATAAATATAAAATTTGTCATCGGTGGTATTTTCTATTTGTATTTGTATAGAGTTTTCATTTGCAAAGCGACTCAGTTCTTCGGTAACATCACGTGCTAGTTCAAGTATGTCGAATGTGCGCATTTCCATTTCCAGCTCGCCCGATTCTATTCGCGATAAAGATTCTAAATCATCGATAAGCGCTATCAGTCTGTCTAAACTTTGTGAGGCTTTGGAAAGATAAACATGGTTAACATCGGGGTCATCAATACCACCATCCATCAGTGTAGAAACGTAACCCTGTATATTGAAAACCGGTGTGCGCAATTCATGCGAAACATTACTCAAAAATTCTCTGCGGTACGAATCAGCGTTTTTGAGTTTATCTATTTCACGTCTTCGTTCAAGAACTATTTGTTCCAGTAATTTTTCGATTTCGGCAACAGCATCATTCAAATCGGCACCAGATTTTTGACCATCAACAGGGCCCGAAACAATCTTTTGAATGCTATTATTAATGGTGGTTATTTGAGATGTGTACTTTTTGTAGGCAATAAAATAAGTGGCTGCACAACCAACTATTAAAAGCAAAATAAAAATCCAAATGGAAATCATGTTCGAAAAAATCTAAAACAAAAGTAAGCAAAGCAATTTGATAGCAATGCTATAAAGCATCAAATTTATAGCCCACACCTTTTATTGTTCTGATATTTTCGTCACCAAGTTTTTCGCGTATTTTGCGAACATGCACATCTATGGTGCGGTCGCCCACCACAATATCATCGCCCCATACATTGGTAAGTATAGATTCGCGTGTAAATACTTTTCCGGGTTTGGATGCCAGCAACGATAGCAATTCAAACTCTTTGCGAGGCAAACTAATTTCGTTACCATTTTTTATGACGGTATATTTTTCGCGATTGATTTCGATACTGCCAAATTTTTGGGTTTCTACTTTTTCTTCGGCATGGCTGGACCTGCGCAACAATGCTTTTACTCTGCTCACCAGCAGGCGTGGTTTAATGGGCTTTAATATATAATCATCGGCACCTACATCGAAGCCGGCAAGTTGAGAGTACTCTTCGGTGCGGGCAGTAAGAAATGCGATACAAGAGTTTTCAAATTTTCCTGTGTCGCGCAGTTGCCGGCATGTTTCTATACCATCCATTTCGGGCATCATTATATCAAGTATAATAAGTTGAGGAATCTCTTTGTTAGCAATCACTAAAGCATCTTTGCCATTACTGGCAGTGAATACTTCATAGCCTTCTTTCCTCAAATTATAACTCATAAATTCAAGAATGTCCTCTTCGTCATCTACCAACAATATTTTCGCGTCTGTATTCGTCATAATTTTTTGTCAAAAGTAGCGGTTTTAATTTAAAGTAAGGTTATGTCAAAGTTAGCTTAATATTAAGGCTGAGTGCAAATGATATCGATTTACAATGCAAACAGATGTTACACAAAGCAAAAAATTATTCCGCTCAATTTCATCAATTCTGATTAGGCGGAAATCAAATATGCGAAAATATTAAGCTTTGAAATCAAAAAAAATAAAGCGAAATATGAATATCCTAAATATGGTTTAAATGCATACTATTGTTGCTAAATAATTTCTCACCTAAAATGTACAAAGTTTTAGTTTCTATTTTATTTTTTTTGGGGTGTTATGGAATGGTTGCACAAACAACTGAAGATTTGGCTGTCCAATTATCTGCAACGGTAATAGAATCGCCACCAACAATAACACTGCATTGGAATAATATTTCATTCGGCAGCCCCGATTATCGTATCTATAAAAAAGCAAAAACAGATACCGCTTGGGGCAATGCAATTGATACGCTTCCAATGGGCTCTAATTATTATGTAGATTCTTCTGTTGTACCCGATTCGGCATACGAATATCAGGTTTTAGCTCAAGGAGATTCCTTCACATCAAGTGGATATATTTTTGCAGGCATAAAAGTTCCTGCCATTCACAACAAGGGTATACTGTTACTGTTAGTTGATAGCTTTTTACAGATTCCTGTTCATTAGAAATAAAAACACTCATGAATGATTTAAGTGGCGATGGTTGGCAAATTATACGACACGATTTTTCGCGCACAGCACCCGACACATATATCAAGGCGGCAATTGCAAATGATTATGTAATGTACAATGATGTTAACGCTGCATTAATATTAGGGCACCTGGCTGTGCCATATAGTGGCAACATTGCGCCCGATGGTCACCTTGAACATGCGGGGGCATGGCCGGCAGATATCTATTACGGATGCATGGACTCAGCATGGACCGATACTTCGGTTATTGATACCATTGCTAATTATACCAGTAACCATAATATTCCGGGAGATGGAAAATGGGATCAAAGTTTAGTGCCGAAAGTTGCGCAATTACAAATTGGTCGTATTGATTTTTACTATATGCCCGCTTTTGCATCCACCGAAATTCAATTAATGAAAAAGTATCTTGTTCGAAATCATAACTATAAAATGGATTCGATAGAAATGCGTCATCGTGGAATAATATGCAATCAATTCAATTATTCAATAGAAGGTTTTGCTGCAAATGGCTGGCGAAATTTTGCGCCACTTTTAAGTACCGATAGCATTATAGTAGTGGGATACTATTATCTTTTTTCTTCGTTAGCCAGCGAATCATACCAATGGGCTTATGGTTGCGGTGGTGGCACATTTACATCGGCAAATGGAATTGGCACCACTTTCGACATTACCACAAATCCATACAACAATATTTTTTCTATGTTATTTGGTAGTTATTTTGGTGATTGGAATGTGCAGAATAATTTTTTGCGCGCGCCCCTGTGCGCCACTCCACCTGCACTTACAAATTGCTGGGCAGGCCGTCCCAATTGGGTTTTTCATCACATGGCTCTTGGCGAAAATATTGGATATTCTTCGCGCCTCACACAAAACAACCTAAACGGATTGTACACTATGCCATACAATTATGCCACAGGCGGTGTGCATGTTGCATTGATGGGCGATGTTTCGTTAAGAACCGATTATATAAAACCAATTTCGCAATTGACTATCTCACCAACAGTAATTGGTGCATCGCTTAACTGGAATCCATCACCTGATGCCGGTGTGCTTGGTTATCATATTTATCGTGCTGATAGTGCCTTTGGTTACTTCACAAAAATTAATGACTCCATTGTTTTATCTACCGCATTTGACGATACCAATGTGACAAATGGTCTAAAATACTACATGGTGCGTCCTGTAAAATTTGTAAACACTGCTTCGGGAAATTATTACAACCTGGGAGTTGGCATTACGGATACGGTGACCGTTACTACCACAAATGTAAACCTAATCGAGATGGAAGCATCTTTAAGTTTAAGAGTATTTCCAAACCCGGCAGCAAAAATTTTAAACGTGGTTATAAGCACAAAAAATAATTACACGGCCAATTTGTATATCACAAATGAAAAAGGACAAATACAAAACACAATCACTAAACGCTTAAATGCCGGTACAAATAATTATGCTTTTAACATTGCTTCATTTTCTCCGGGCTTATACTTTGTTGCTGTAAAAACCAAAGTGGGTATATCTAAAACCAAGTGGATAAAATTGTAATTGCAAAATGACAATCAACGAATGTCAGGGCTTCAGATGAGGTAAGTATTAGGCAACGCAACAATATTTTTTTTCAATAACGCGAATCAGAATTTAACCCACATTGCAGCTAACCAGATAAAGAAGGCTGCTTTTCGAGAGTATTGACACTTAGGAGTTTGTGAGGGGTGACTACAGATTTTTTTCGGGCGAAAGGCCTTTGCTTATAATTTAAGGCCTGGTTAATTTGTTATACTTGTATAGATGGTTCTGAACATTGACGAATAACAATGGATAAACGCAATATGCGTTTGGTTGTTGGATGGTAACACAGTTTAAATACATAGCTATGTTACCTTTGTAAGCAATGTCAATATTGTTGTGCTTGTGTATGGATTGATATTTTTGTTTGAGTCGTCCGATGCGTTGGTGTACTTTTTCTTTCTGCTTCACGCCACTTTTTTTACACAGTGCATCTTTTATATTTTGCAAGCCGATTTCAAATTCTTCGATTATTTTCAATCTTTTGATTACTGTTTTGACACCTTATCCGAATTTTTTCAACAAAAAATTGAAGAATTGATAACGTTTAAATTATTATAAAATTAACTTTTAGGCTTTAACTAATATTTATTTATAACAACTACTATTGCACGCCAATAAAAAAGGCTAAGGCAGTATCAAATTTGGTTATTTCGCACCTTTTTTAACAGTAAAATTGTTGTTTGGCTTTATACTGTTCTTGTAGCAAATTAACAAAAAAATAAGGAAATTAAATTTAATTTCCAATTGCAAAAGTATAATGATTTTCAACTTAAAAAAAGATTTACCAGCAAGCATAGTAGTGTTTTTGGTAGCATTACCATTATGTTTAGGCATTGCTTTAGCAAGTGGAGCTCCTTTGCTATCAGGCATAATTGCAGGTATAGTTGGAGGAATAGTGGTTGGTCTTTTAAGCCAATCGCATACAAGCGTAAGTGGGCCGGCTGCAGGATTAGCCGCAGTAGTGCTTTCATCAATTTTACAGCTAGGCAGTTTTGATATTTTCTTGATGGCAGTAGTGTTAGCAGGAGTTTTGCAACTTGCTGCCGGAATTGCAAAAGGTGGATTTTTAGCAAATTATATACCATCAAATGTTATAAAGGGATTATTAGCGGCAATTGGAATTATACTAATTCTAAAACAAATTCCTTATGCTGTAGGTTTTGAAAAAGCGCTAGGCAATGATTTTACATTTTTTCGAATGGATGGTGGAAATACATTTTCAGCCTTATTAAGCATTTTTGATTATTTTTCATGGGGAGCAATAATCATTTCTATCTTTTCCATTTTTGTAATGATATATTGGGACAAAACCCCATTAAAAAAAGCAAAATTTTTTCCAGCATCATTATTTGTGGTTATTCTTGGAGTTGCCCTGAATGGCATATTTCAAAATTTTTTTCCAGCCCTAATGCTTTCCACAAATCATTTGGTAAAAATTCCAAAATTTGAAAGTCTAAACTCAATAATTACTTTGCCCAATTTTGCAAGCATTGGCAATTATCATGTTTGGATTGTGGCATTCACAATAGCCGTAGTGGCATCTATAGAAACACTGCTCAACCTTGAGGCCGTTGAAAACATTGATCCACACAAGCGACAAGCATCTCCAAATAGAGAATTAGTTGCACAAGGCATAGGCAATGTTTTTTCTGGATTAATAGGCGGTCTTCCAGTCACATCTGTAATTGTTAGAAGTTCTGTTAATATAAATGCCGGTGCCGAAACTAAATTTTCAGCTATTTTACATGGTGTATTTTTATTGGTTAGCGTACTTATTCTTAGCCCAATTTTAAACCTTATACCATTAGCATCATTGGCTTGTATTTTAATTTTAACAGGCTATAAATTAGCTAAAATTTCTTTGTTTAAAAACATGTATCAAAAAGGGCTAAATCAACTTATTCCCTTTATTGCAACTATTGTAGCAATAGTTTTTACCGACTTACTTATAGGAGTACTTTTCGGATTTGCCATAAGTATTTTTTACATTTTAAAAGCGAATTACAAAAATGTTTATAGTAAAAAAAACATTTAAAAAATAATAAAAAATGAAAGTACACACAAAAGAAACACAAGATAAATTAACCCCCAGGGCGGCCTTAGAAATATTAAAAGAAGGTAATGACAGGTTTGTAAAAAATTTAAAAGCCCAACGCGATTTATTGAGACAAATAAATGAAACAAGAGATGGCCAATGGCCTTTTGCCACCATATTAAGTTGCATTGATAGCCGAACATCAGCCGAGTTGGTTTTTGATCAAGGACTGGGAGATATATTTTCGGTTAGAATTGCCGGAAATATTGTAAATACAGATATAATTGGAAGTATGGAATTTGCATGTAAAGTTGCCGGTTCAAAACTTGTGGTTGTGCTTGGGCATACCAACTGTGGTGCTATAAAGGGCGCTTGCGATCATGTAGAAATGGGTAACCTTACCGAATTGCTCTCAAAAATTCAACCGGCAGTGTATCAAGAAAAAACTAGTGCAGAGAATCGCACATCAAGCAACGAAGCTTTTGTGGAAAATGTAGCATCAATAAATGTAAAAAGAAGTGTAGAGCAAATTATTGAGCGCAGTTACATTTTAGAACAAATGTTGGAAAAAGGACAAATAGGAATTGTAGGCGCAATGTATGATATTGCAAATGGAAAAGTAGAATTTTATAGCGATGCTATCTTTATCAATGATGATAAAAATCCATCTTTTAGCCTTGCAAATTTTAGAACTTAAATTAATTAATTATGCCAAAAGAAAGTTTTGTTTTCGATCATGTTTTACATAATTTAAAACATTATTTACCAACGCAAACACCTCTAAAGGATTTTATTCATCATAATTCCTTGCACGCTTTTCAAGACATGAAATTTTATGATGCTATATTTAAAGCATCAAAGATATTTGGCTTTCAAGCTACCTTGCCATTAACTGATTTTAGAAAATTATTTGAAGTAGGCCGCATTCATGATTCGATTTTAGAGCGAACAATAGTTGAAAATAAAGGAGAAAAGAACCTGCATCAATGGAAAAACATTGTTCTATCAAAACAATATGATGAACACAATGATCAGCGAATTGGCAAGCTAAGATCAAATTGGAAATCTATTTATCACATTGATTTAGATAATTTGGTGCAACCACTTTTATTTAGAATACTAAGTAGCTATTTGGATCAAGTTATATCCATTTGGGATTTCCCTATGCATGAAGATGGATTTTTAGCTTCGCTTATCGCCTTAGAAAAAATAGCTTTACAAGTTTCTTCAAAACCAACAGGGCCAGGCAATTATTGTTTAAGGCAAACATTACCATAAACGAATTATTGGAAATAGTGGTTGGTGATGAAAGGTATTATGAGCAATATATTTTCGATCAGCAGTTTAGCCATAGAGGATGGAGTGGTATGGTGGCTGCACTGGAAGCGAATCCTCAAAGTTTGTTGGATAGAAAAAAAATAACACTTAGCGATTTACTTTTCTTTGAATTGTTGCTTGAAATAGACAACCTTGAAAATCAATTAGGGAAAAATTTTCAACCCCTTTGCAACGCGATAAAACAAGCACCAATAAATTTATTTGACAATGTAGAAAATACCGAACTGCATGAGGTATTAAAGATATGGCAAAATGCATTTGAGTGGAGTTATTATGATGAAATGCTTGCCGGAATAGAACAAAATATTTCTCTTCAATCACAAAAAGAAAATACGCCTGCCATCAAGTCGTTTCAAGCATTATTTTGTATTGATGAGCGTGAGTGCAGTTTGAGAACGCATGTTGAAAGTAATGATAAAAACGCGGTAACCTTTGGTTGCCCGGGCTTTTTTGGTGTAGAATTTTATTTCCAGGCAGAGCACGCAAAGTTTTACGATAAACTTTGCCCGGCTCCCGTTACACCCAAGTACTTAATTAAGGAGTATGATGTTTCAGAAAAAAGGAAACACGATTTATTTTATACCAACAAAACACATCAAATAGCATCTGGCTATTTTAGTGCATTAATTTTTGGCTTTTGGGCCGGATTTCGTTTAATTAAAAACTTATTCAAGCCCGAAATGGGGCCGGCAATTTCAAATGCATTTGCGCACATGAATGAGCAAGGTAAATTGACAATAGAAAATAAAAATATTGCTGATACAGAAAATGGTTTGCAAATAGGTTTTACTATCCTTGAAATGACTAACCGGGTGCAAGCACTGTTAAATGGTATTGGATTGATTAATGATTTTGCACCTATTATTTATGTTGTTGCACATGGAAGCAGCAGTGCCAATAATCCGCATCATGGTGCGCACGACTGTGGCGCTTGCAGTGGCCGCCCCGGCTCTGTTAATTCAAGAGTATTTGCATCTTTTGCCAATCATACCGAAGTAAGAAAACTATTGAAGGAGCGAGGAATTGATATTCCGTTAACCACTCAATTTGTAGGCGCATTGCATGATACTGCTGCTGATGAAATTGAATATTATGATGTAGCAATCTTAAATGAAAAAAACAAAATTGCGCATAGTCAACATCAGCAAACATTTGAAAGTGCACTGGATTTGAATGCCAAGGAACGTTCGCGCAGATTTGCGTCTATCAATACAAAGGCAGAATTAAAATCAATTCGCAAAGCCATTAAAGAAAGGTCGGTTTCGTTATTTGAACCACGTCCTGAATTAGGGCACGGCACCAATACACTTTGCATAGTTGGCAATAGAGAAATGACGCGTGGAGTGTTTTTGGATAGACGCTCTTTTTTAAATTCATACAATTATAAAACCGACCCAAGTGGTCAATATTTAACTGGTGTAATGGCGCCATTAGGCCCAGTTTGTGGTGGTATTAATCTCGAGTATTATTTTAGCAGAGTTGATAATTATAAATTAGGAGCGGGAACTAAATTGCCGCATAATGTTGTAGGTTTGTTTGGTGTTGCCAACAGCAGTGATGGCGATTTGCGGCCTGGCTTGCCATGGCAAATGATAGAAGTGCATGATCCACTTCGCCTATTAATAATAGTAGAGCATTACCCTGAACTAATATTAAAATCTATACAATCTACACCTGCAATGTACGAGTGGTATTTGAACGAATGGGTGCATTTAATTTCAATAAACCCAGATACAAAAGCGCTCGCATATTTTAAGGATGGTGCATTTACTCCTTACAAAACGTTGGCAAAGGAAATTCATTTTTACAAAGATGTGCACTCGCTAATAGAGGAAGCAAGGGAAATGGAAACAAACCATATTGTACACGCCACTCAAGAAAATTTGCCCGTTTACCTTCACAATTAATCTAACCATGGAAATCATACTTCAAATATTTTTTTTTTACCATTTGCTGGTTTTATTGTCAGTTTGTTTTTCAATAATACACAAGAACAATTAATTTCCCGACTGTCGTTTATATGTGTAGGCCTTCAATTAATTGGTATCACTTTGTTCAACATTTATTGGCTATGGCAGCAATCACCTGTTATAAATTTAAAACACTTTGTGTTTTTTAAAGAAGATACGATTGAAATATTTCTTAGTTTTTATTTTGATAAAACCACCGCAGTATTTTCGTTTCTTGGCGCACTTGTTACTTTTCTTGTTTTGATATTTAGCAAATATTATTTGCATCGTGATGCAGGCTATAAACGTTTTTTCAATACTATTTTATTATTTTTCTTTGCATTTAACCTCACAGTTTTTGCAGGCAATTTCGAAACTTTATTTATTGGCTGGGAGTTTTTGGGTATTACCTCTTTTTTATTAATAGCTTTTTACCGCGATAGATATTTACCGGTAAAAAATGCATTGAAAACAATTTCATTATATAGGCTTGGCGATATTTGTTTGATATTGGCGCTATGGTCAAGTCATCATATATGGAACGAAAATATTACCTTTTTACAATTAGACAACTTAGAATTAGTTGCAAGCCATATTACAGAACATTACAATTCTGTGATTTTCCTTTTAGCAATGATTGTTATTGCTGCAACTATTAAATCAGCGCAATACCCTTTTTCTTCATGGTTGCCGCGTGCCATGGAAGGACCCACTACTTCCAGCGCAGTATTCTATGGTTCATTGGCGGTGCACCTGGGCGTATTTTTGTTATTAAGAACATACCATTATTGGGATAATGTGCTGCCGGTAAAAATTGCTATAATAACAATTGGTGCGCTTACCGCTATTATTGCAACATTAATAGCACGTGTGCAATCCACAGTAAAAACACAAATTGCTTATTCATCGGTAGCGCAAATTGGACTTATGTTTATCGAAGTTGCATTAGGTTGGCATGTATTAACGCTCATTCATGTTGTAGGAAATTCTCTTTTGCGTACATATCAACTATTGGTTTCACCTTCAGTATTGGGCTATATGATTCACGATCAGTTTTTTAATTTTGTTCCATCAAAACAGATATCATCAAATTCCTTTTTATCTAAAATAAAAAACAGCTTTTATTTATACAGCCTTAAAGAATGGAATATGGATACTTATTTGAAAAAAATACTTTGGAATCCTTTCAAATTTATCGGCAATTGTTTTTCATTTCTGTCTAATAAAGTAAGTTTAATTATATGCGGTTTGGTGTTTATTGGAGGAGTGCTTTTATTTTATTTTGACAATCATATTCCGAAAAAAATAGATGAATTTTTGCACCTCTTTTTTGCTTTTGTTGGTATGATTTTGATTTTACTTTCTTTTGTAGAAAAGCGAAGTGCCTTAAAAGCTTGGATATTGATTATTCTAAGCCAACTCTATGTTGTACTATCTGTAGCGCTATTAAACGACAAATATGAGTATACTGAAATACTCCTTTATATGTTTAGCTTATTGATAGCTGCTTTTATTGGTATTTTGTTCTTATTAAAACTTAAAAGTAAAGTAAATGATCTATCACTCAACGACTTTTATGGACACATGCATGAGCACCCGAAATTAGGCAAATGGTTTTTAGTTGCTTGCCTGGCATTTGTGGGCTTGCCTTTCACCCCGTCCTTTATTGGCCTTGATTTAATGTATACACATATTGATCACGAAGAGTATCTGCTTGTTACATTTATTACGATAAGTTTTTTAGTATTGGAATTGGCGGTATTGAGAATTTATGCCCGTATATTTTTAGGGCCTAGTAAAAAGCAAACACATCCAATTGCTTATAGAAGTTCATAATGCTTTTTGAATATTAAAATAGTTGCTTTTTGTTTTTTCCAATATATCCACACATAGGCCCTTTTAAAAGCGAAAACGGACACCGCTTGGGGCAATGCCATCGATACGTTTCCAATGGGCTCTACCTATTATGTTTATTCTTCTGTTGTGCCATATTCTGCATGCTAATATCAGGTTTTAGTTCAAGGAGATTCATTCACATCAAGGGGATATATTTTTGCAGGTATAAAAGTTCCTCCCATTCACAACAAGGGTATACTGTTACTGTTAGTAGATAGTTTTTTTTCAGATTCCTGTTCATTAGAAATATAAACACTGATGAATGATTTAAGTGGCGATGGCTGGCAAATTATACTACACGATTTTTCGCGCACAACACCCGACATATACATCAAGGCGACAATTGCCAATGAATATGTAATGTATAATGATGTTAACGCAGCATTAATATTAGGGCACCTGGCTGTGGCACATTTACATCGGCAAATGGAATTGGCACCACTTTCGAGATTGCCACAAATGTAAACCTAATGGAGATGGAAGCATCTTTAAGTGTAAGTGTATTTGCAAACCTGGCAGCAAAAATTATAAACGTGGTTATAAGCACAAAAAATAATTACACGACAAATTTATATACCACAAATGAAAAAGGGCAAATACAAAACACAATCACTAAACGATTAAATGCCGGTACAAATAATTTTGCTTTTAACATTGCTTCATTAACTCCGGGTTTATACTTTGTTGCTGTAAAAACCAAAGTGGGTATATCTAAAACCAAGTGGATAAAATTATAATGCAAAATTACAATCAACGATTGTCAGGGCTAAAGATGAGGCAAGTATTGGGCAGCGCAACAATATTTTTTTCCAATAATTCGAAACAGCATCTAAACTTTATGCACAATAAAAAGCTGCACTTATAAGCGCGGGAACATACTTATTGCAATTAAAATTTATCCATTAATTGATTCCGGCAATAGGCTGATATTTCAGATATGCAGGCATAGGTATATCGAAGTTTTTCACAATAGATGGAACCAAAGCGGTAGAAGGAATTTGTGAAATTTCTTTTTTAATGCTCTTATCCTGCGGATCGTAAATCACTAATGTTCCTTCGGGAATATGATAGGCAGTCGAACCCGAGTGATCATCTATCTCCATATTTTCGAAACCTGTTTCTTCAAACGAATAATTTGTGCCATCAAATTGAATTACTTTTTCTTTAAGATTTTTTTGCCCTAAATCGACAGCAAAAAATCCATTTTCCATTTGTCTGAATTCAAGCGGCCGTCCGGCAATGGAAATACGTTTCAGTTGATTGGCAAAATATTCTACCTTTTCGGGTATGATGGTAACATTGTATTGGGAACATAGAAGGTACATGCTTCCATTGTGACGCATCCATTTTCAGGAACTCGAAAAATTTCGCTTCGTTACCCATAAGCAATTGTGAGTCGAGCAATTCGGCAACAGTTGAAGCCTGGCCCATGCTGCTTGCTACCACAATTTTATAATCGGGGTTTTCATTTGCAAACGCCACCATTTCACTAAAGAATTTATCGAACTTATTCATGGTGAAATCTATTTCGTTCTTATAGGTATCAACCCAGTCTTTGCCAATGTCGAATTGTTTGTAATCGCCCGGAAAAGTTGCCGCCCAATAGCGATGCATGGACGATGCAACATGATTGCTAAAGAAAGTAACAAACTGAGGTTTGCTTTTTCGCATCTGCTTCATAAATACATCGAAGGCCAAAACCACCTGATACGTGCGTCTGCGGGTGCGTACCCACGGGCGTTTACGTTCATCAAGCAACTGCTTTCCAAGGTCGAAAAAAGTATTCATTTTAAAACCAAGCTGCGGCACTTTCATCAGCATTTGACTACCGGTTTTCATGTTGATACCACCACTTACATTGCGTGCCGACTCGCGCGACATCGATAAATTAAAATCCTGAAATGGTTCTATATATTCGGGATGTGCAGTTTTGTCAACAGCAAATGCATCGGGCACATAAAAAACATATTTACGAAAATCGGATGGAACAGGTGATGAATGCATGGAGCCAAACACTCCGGTTTTAATACCATTTTTTTGCAGTATTTGCCATATAGGCGGATAGTCCTTATTCACTTGTTCAAGGTCCTGATTCAAATCGCCAATACCATGCTTAGTATTATCCACACCACGGTGCAAAGTAGGCCAGGTAATCCATGGTGACAGATGCCCCTGGTCGGGTGTTACTGTTTCGTATTTAAAACATTGAGGAAGTATTTTCGCAAAAGTACTATCGGGGTTTTTGTCACAATAGTATTTTACTACGCGCCAAGGTACCTCGTTAAGTTCGAACAATATTATTTTTCTCATCATTTTTTCTGTTAGTTATTTCCTGATTTTATTCTTTATCAAAACTAAAAAGCAATTGTGATAATTTATTAAGTAGTGTTGATATTTATATGCGCAAATAAATGAAATCTTTAATGATTAACCAAATGCCGTTGCCCAAGTGCATGCTGCCACATCATTGTTTTCAACAATATTAAAGAAGATTTGTCAATCATAATTAATGGCCGTTTACTTCACAATTAGTTATGCCCCGAAATATTCAAACTTAATCATCAAAAAGTATATGGTTTGCCATAATATTTTTCTTACAGTGTTTTCCAAAAATGCATTTCAGCATTTCAATTTGTCAAAAAAAAAATAAAATAATCTTTCAGGTTTATGGTTCAATATCGCCAATCAATTTTCAATAATATAAATCATTGTAGCAATCACCGTTTTATTCAAATAAAAATATGGGTATGCATTTTCTCACAAGATATTTTTTAAAAAAAGCCGCTCCCAAAAGCATCTGCAAAAAATATCAATTTAATTCAGAAGTCAAATCGAGCACATTAAAATCGATTATGAGTGATGCCGGGTTACCATCTTCATCAATACCCCAATAGATAGGATACAAACCATCGCCTTCGCCCGATGTAAACATGGTAATATTCAAGTCGCTTTTTGGCAATTGAAAATTGACCCACGAACCTAATTCATGAATATTATTTTTATCGATAGCACTCTTTTTAAATTCGGCTGCAAAAACATCAGTATAAATATTTCCATCGGGATGCACTTCTATAAAATCATCAATAAATTTATTATACAATATGCCGGCATCGTAATCAAAAAATCCTGCCACACCTGCATCCACATTAATACCAATATAATCGCCATCGCCTTTCAACGTTAACAAATCGTCATCATCACTCACCGCAGGTTCCCATTTCACACTTCTGTTTTTCGAAAATTCCAGTTTGGCCAATGCATTTAATTTTTCTCCATCTTCGTTTTTTGCCACAAAAATATTTACAGGATACTTGCCTGCAACTACTGTTCTTGCTAATGGAATAGAATCAGGATTCGCAAGCGGATCGCACACTACAATTTTTCCGCTGCTTATATTCAGCATTCCAATTTCGAGTATCGATATTTCTTTACCATCAATTATTTTACTGTCGAAAACCACATTGTAATCCGCATACACAAATGGCTTTATTTCATCCTTTTTCTTGCCGAAAAATTTATCGAAGAACCCCATACTTTTTTTTGTTTATGTTTTTTGCAATGGTAAAAATAAATATTCGCCATCAATAAAAAATAATTCAATTCACTCCTAAACCGAACCGGAAAAATTGTGATGATATAATAAAAAGAATACCATGCTAAAAATTTATGGATAAAAGCTAACCATTTTTAATTTTATAGAAAATTTTTGGAACAGCATTTTTGCATTGAATAGAAAAGCTTGCAGTGAGTATTCCCGAACTAAAAAAAAGAGTAATTTCAATTTTATTCAGGACAATGCATTCTCTCTCTGATTTTGTGTACCAACACAGAATTAGATTTGCGAAAATCTGCGGCATTTAATTTATCAGCGGTATCTGCGGGAAACATTTTTTCCGAAAAATTTAGAACCCAAGCAAAAAAATAAGTCGAGTGCTTTTGTGTATTTATTTAAACGATAGCAAACTAAAAAACACGCTCGCCATTGATAAATGTTTGTTTCACTTTTATGTTGAACAAATCATTTTCGGGATGCTTCATTATATCCTGACTGGTAATTACAAAATCGGCAAACTTGCCAGCCTCTATCGAACCTTTTTCTTTTTCTTCGAAAGCTGCATAGGCCGCCCAAATTGTCATAGCGCGCAAAGCATCTTGCCGCGAAATAGCATCTTGTTTTTGAAAACCATTTTTGGGATATCCCTTTTGGTCTTTGCGTGCCACAGCAGCATAAAAACCAAACATTGGATTAATACTTTCTACCGGAAAATCGCTGCCGGCAGCAATCATACCACACACATCGAGCAATTGTTTATAGGCATATGCTGCTTTCATACGTTCCGCCCCTACTCTATCCTGTGCCCAATACATATCACTTGTGGCATGTGTAGGTTGCACCGATGGAATAATACCATACTTCGCAAACCATCCAATATCTTCTGATGCCAGCACCTGTGCATGTTCTATGCGCCAACGAGCATCTTTTTTTCCTTTAAGTGCATTGGCATAAATCTGCAGCATAAGATGATTGGCCGAATCGCCAATGCAATGCGTGTTCATTTGGAAATTGTGTTGTGCAATGTCATTTGCCGCTTGTTGCAATTCGGCTACGGTGTGTAATAAAAAACCATGATGAGCCTGACGATCGTGATACGCATCGCGCATACATGCACCACGCGAACCCAACGCACCATCGGCATACATTTTAAATGAGCATGCATTCAGTCGTTCTGTTTTTATTTTACCATTGTCGAAAAAATATTTCGCATTCTTTGCATCATACTCTATCATGGCGTAGTAGCGCATTTTAAGTATGTTGCTTTGTTGCAACGAATCGATAAGCAAAATAACTTCTTTACTCAGGCCGGCATCGCACACTGTGGTAAGGCCGACTTCGTTGCAATTTTTTTGTGCTGTTAGCAATGCTTGTGTTTCAGCTTTTTTATCGGGCAATGGAATTTTTGATTTTACAAGGTCCACAGCATTGTCAATTAATATTCCGGTAAGTTCGCCTCCTATTTTTTCAATCTCTCCGCCTTCAATTTTTGTTTCTACATTCACATTACATTGCTGCAATGCCAGCGAGTTGCACAATGCCGCATGCCCATCTACCCGCAATAAAAAAACAGGCACATTGGGAAACAATTTATCAAGCTCACTTTTATTGGGATATGTTTTATTGGCCCAGTCATTTTGGTCCCAACCACGGCCAAACAACCAACCCGAAAATAATTTTGTCTTATGCAGTGTAAGTGTATCGAGCACAGCCCGAAAAGATGAGGTGCCGGTAAGGTCTATCTTTTTTTGATCGACACCATAGCCATAAAAATGGCAATGAGCATCAATAAAACCCGGATACACAAACTGCCCGCGCAGGTCCACTTTTACAGGGCATACAAAATTTATGGCATCGCGACTATTGCCTGTCCATACTACTTTACCATTTTTCACAGCAAAAGCTTCACATGTCGAAAAGGTACTATCTACCGTATATACAGTTCCATTATAATAAACAGCATCAGCTTTATTTTGGGTAATGTTCCAACCCAATAAAACAACGATTAATGGCACCACTAAAAACCATGCGTTAAAACGCGCTATCAAACATTTCATCTTTATAAAAATCTATTTCTTAACGTGCACTCCTATACAATTACTATTCCGTTATAGTTTGAAGTTTAAAGTTTGAAGTTTGAAGTTTTGAGTTTAAAGTTTGAAGTTTTCAGTTTAAAGTTCAAGAAACTAAAACCATTAACACAACCAAAGTACTTAGACAAAAACAAAAAACGAAGAATGCCGACACTTCGGTCGGCATCCCGACCGCAGTGTCGGGACTAAAAAACTAAGAACATAAAACTAAAACCGCATTCGCATTCAACTTTAAACTATCAACTTTAAACTTTAAACTATGATTTATCCGGCAACATCGGCACAAACCGAAACTTCTCAAATTCGCTCGAAGTAATTTTGCCATCCATATCTTTAACTACCAAAGTCATTATTTGATCATCCATTCCTACGGGAATAATCATCCGGCCTCCGGGTTTCAGTTGGTCTATCAATGCTTTTGGAATATTGGGGGCACCACATGTAACTATTATTTTATCGTAAGGTGCAAACATTGGTTCACCTTTAAATCCATCGCCATAAAACAACTTCGGGCTGTAGCCCAATGCCTCTATCAGTTTAGGTGGATAATCGTATAACTCACGCTGCCGCTCTACCGAATAGACCCGTGCACCCATCTTACATAGCACACACGTTTGAAAACCCGAACCGGTACCAATTTCCAACACCTTTTCGCCACGTTTTATTTCCAGCATTTGCGTTTGGTACGCCACTGTATAGGGTTGCGAAATTGTTTGCCCCGCACCTATTGGAAAAGCCTTGTCCTGATAGGCAAACTCCAAAAAGGCCTTATCCATAAACATATGCCGCGGTATAGCATTTATAGCCTGCAATACATCAGTACTCACAATACCTTTAGCGCGCAACTCATCGCACAATTTTTTACGCATGCCCTGATGCCTGAATGTATCCGTTATTTTTATCGCCATGAGTAAATTGCCACTATCTTTTTTTTAAAATATTGCGGCGCTGCCATGGCGGGCCGCCACATCTTTATCGAAAAGCCTGTAACCGCCACAGTGAAAGAAGCACGCGAACTCATAAAAATTATTGACGAAGCCAATGTAAAAGTACAGGTGGGCCATGTAGAACGCTTCAATCAGGCATTCATGGCCGTGCAAAGCAGCATCATCAATCCCATGTTTATCGAAACACACCGCCTGGCACAATTCAACCCGCGTGGCACTGATGTATCAGTTGTACTCGACCTTATGATACACGATATCGACATTGTACTCCACACCGTAAAATCGCCCGTAAAAAAAATATATGCCAACGGTGTAGCCATTGTAAGCAATACCCCCGACATAGCAAATGCCCGTATCGAATTTGCAAATGGCTGCGTGTGCAACCTCACTGCCAGCCGTATATCCATGAAAAATATGCGCAAGTCGCGCTTCTTTCAAAGCGAGGCATACATCAGTGTCGACTTCCTCGAAAAAAAATGTGAGATAATAAAAATACAACCCACACCCGCAGACCTCAACGACCCATTCGCAATGGTGATAGACTTGCCAAACGATAAAGGCAGCCGCCTCATAAGCGTAGAACATCCGCCCATACAAGAAGTAAACGCCATAAAGCACGAACTCACCCTGTTTGCCCACAGCATAAACAACAACACAACACCCGTAGTAAGCCTTGCCGATGGTGTGCGCGTATTAGAAACAGCACAACAAATTATCGACCGCCTGCAAACTATAAACGTGTAAAGCCTATCAGGCAATAACAACAAATTAAAAAAAAAAATTTCAAAATACTTTTTATTGCGGGGGCTGGTGAGCCCTCCGTTTGCAGATGGCTTTAGCCATTTGCAATAAAATACGCTTCGCATGTTGCCACATTACTTTCTTCTCTTTTACAAATTGATAATCCGGTTTTATCAAACCTACAAAAAAAAAGAACTATTTATGATGGTATGCCGTTCTCAAAATTAATTGAGCATTGCATGCGAATAAATAATTTCTCAAATATGTTGTAGCACCTTATTATTAATATATTTGTTGCACGTTTATCCTCAAATTGACTTTACAAATTTATAATACGCTGTGGATATACGCAACTGCCTCTCAAACTAACACAATTCTATAAACTATTGATAATAAAACACTTGAAAAAATTTGAAAGCCTTAAATGCAGATGTAGTACAAAAAAATTTTCGTTAATCCACGAGTTAGCTGCAACCATATCGAGACAACATACAGACGATGAAATTGATAGAAAATAAAATACAACTGCTTAAAAATATAGACACATTAGAGGGCTATTTGACAGAGGGAAATGACTTTTCAAATAGTGAAGCAAAATCATTAGTAAAACGTGGAACTTGTTTTGTTGCTTATACCATAGATAAAGAATTACGTTTTGCACCAAGTCGATTTATTGGATATTTAAATAACAAACTTGACAAACATTCAGCTTCGGCAGACAAAGACGGAAGAGAAACAAATAAAGCAATTATTAAAATACTTGAAGCCAAACCATTGCCCAATGAAAAACTAAACTTAAAGTATTTAAACTACTGCAATAGAATTGGAATAGAACCAAGTGAAAAAGGTTCATTTGGAGTAGAAAGAAAATTTTGGCAATTAAAATTGATAAAGAATTTGATAACAACATTGAACTCACGGATGAATTTCCAGAAGGTAAAATTGTTGAAAGGACACATAAAGCAAGAGAAAGAAATACCCAAGTTGTTATTTTAGCGAAAGAGAACTTTAAAAAACAAAACGGAAAATTGTATTGTCAAGTTTGTGGGTTTGACTTTGAAAAAACGTATGGAAGCATTGGAGTGAATTTTATTGAAGGACACCATACAATTGCAGTTAGTGAGATGAAAGAAGAACACAAAACAAAAGTAGAAGATATTGCAATGCTTTGTGCTAATTGCCATAGAATGGTACATAAAAAAAGACCTTGGTTGACAATGAAAGATTTGAACAAACTTGTAAATAGAAAATAAAATGGCTGACAGCTAACATGGGTTTGGCAAAAGTGGGGCTTTAGTACTAGGCTGAACATTTGTACTTTCTATTAGCTTTTGTACTAAATTTGAACTTTAGTACTTTCTAAACCCCACCTTCGCCAAGCCCAAAAACGTCAGGATGTGAAAAAACCTACCTTTTAAAAATTTTGGCGGCCGAAACAGCTTCGTAACGGTGACCATATACGATTTGTGGCGTTTTTAACGGGGGTTGTTTTTTACGCTGCTACACTATGCTCGTGAAATTGAATGCGTAGAAATTGATGTAATGCGGTCGTTTTTGATTTTAGCCGTGAAATCCTTGTGTAGTCAGGATTCCAGTTTTTAGTTTCTCTAACAGTGGCTGTATACCTAGTATGTTGATTGTGCGCTTGATGTTGTAAACTGTCATGATGAGGCTCCATTCGCCATTTACTTTTTCTAATCCTTTCAAGTTTGTGTAGTAATATCCCCATACTCGTTTTATTGTACCAAATATGTGTTCGTTTATTTCTTGTCGCTTGCGGTATGTTTCCTTGTGGCTGTTATAGCGAGCATTGTTGGCTTCAACTTCGGCAGCAAACTCACTGCGTTCTATTTCGCGGCCTCCTTTGGCGCGCCCTGTGCACAGGTGTTTTGCAGGGCAGGTTTACATTTTGGTGTACGGTATTTTTTTAAATTGGTAAGTATCGCGCTCGCGCGATTTGCGATGCCATGTGCCTGTGGTTGTTAGTGTTGCGCCTTGTGGACATGTATATGTATCGGTGCTTTCATCGTATACAAACTTAGTTACTACGTAATCGGGGTGGTGCCATGCTCGTTGCTGTTTACTATTTCGGGTGGTGCTACTATGGTTACTATGCCGGCATTGGTGGCCTGCTGTATTTGCCGGCCGTTGTGGTATCCCTTATCTACTATAGCTGTATACGTTGATACATCCATATTTTGCTTTGCTTCGGTGGCAATATCGGTAAGGGCGTTTCTGTCGTTACGGTTTATGGTGTGTGTGGCAGCTACAAGTTTGTGCTTATCGTCAACGGCTGCTTGTGTGTTGTAGGCTACTTCTACTACCTGGCCTTGTATGAGCAATGCGCGTGCATCGGCATCGGTGGTGCTTATCTGCGTGTCGCCACTTTCTTTTAATTCTGTTTCCAGTGTTTCATAAAATATTTTTCGCGCTGCAAGTTGCTCAATCTTTTTGGTAATGTTTGTGATTTTTATCTCGTCTTCGGCTGCATCGCATTTATCCAATTGTGCCATATATTCACTTATTTTATTTTCAATGAATGTAAAGTGGCGCTCAATTTTTTCTGCGAATAATTATTTTTCTTGCTGTTGTGGGCGCGTATTTTGGTCCCATCTATTGCAATAAGCTCTCCTCCTATTAAGTCAATGTCTTTAAGAAAACTTACAAATAACTTGAACGTATTGCGCAATGCCTTTGGGTTGTCCTTACGAAAATCGGCAATGCTATGGTAGCTCGGTATCAACTTGCCACAGAGCCATTGCATTTCGATGTTGCGCGTGCACTCGCGCTCAAGTTTGCGGCTGCTGCGTATTCCATTGAGGTAGCCATACAAATATATTTTTAAAAATATACTGCTGTGGTACGATGGGCGGCCTTCATCTTTTATGGTGCTTACTGCAAAATTTAATTTCTGTAAATCGAGCTTGCATACAAATGCATCAATAAAGCGTACAACATTTTCAGTATCGATGTTGCAATCTAAACTTGATATTTCCATTTGATGCCGGCAGCCCTCAGCTATGTGATGCATATTTATTTTTTGCTAAGGTATGTCAATGGTGTTGTTGTAATTTTTATTTTTACCACATGTTGTTAACGTGCAGCTGTTGAGGAAATGGTTTTTTCACAGGCTGACGTTATGCGCAACCCGTTAGCAGCATCGGAACTTCAAACAGTGTGCAAGAAACAAGCATTAACAAACCATGACGGGGAAGCTGAAAACCGACCAGAGTAAGCAATAAAATAAAACTCCACTATTTATGAAAAAATCTATTTTTCTATTTGCGTTTTTATTGAACGCAATTCTCTCATTAGGGCAAAGCAATGATGATGAGTATTATTCAAAGCTAAATGCTTTAGACCTTTATTACATTCCCGACAATATTAGAAGAAACATTGTATTGGGAAGAGGCTATGACTTAACTGACCCATGGGCTCCAGTCATTGCAGACGAATCACCATTTCTCACTAAGTCGCAACGACCAGCAGAAGTTGCTTTGCGTAGCACAATTCCATCAAGTGCAGTACCTATTGGTACAGGCTCATCCGAATTCAAATATTCCTTTGAAGAAAATGTAAATGAGAGAACAGTCGCTCAATATTTCCATGCAGACTTAAAAGTTAGAGGGCTGTCATATAATATTGAAACTTCTGCTGAATATGTAAGAACACAATTTAATATGTCGCAAGCTGTTCGCTTTGTTTTAGAAAACAAATCTACATTGCCAAACGACATAGATATAAATGCAACATTTAAAACAGCTCCTGTAACAGAACGTAGCGACTTAGATGAAAATTCAAAATGGAAATTATTCAAGGCAAAATATGGCAGCCATTACGTAACTTCTTTCTCTTACGGATACAGAATTGAAGTAATTGCTTTCGCAAATACTTCAATAGAAAGTTCAAAATTTACTTTGAGTGCCGCTTTTAAAGCATGGTCAGTAAGCGGGAAGTTTGACGCAAGTATTTCTGAACAAATAAAACAATCGGGAGCTACAATATTTGTTACTGTGTTCTGTCAAGAATTAAAAAACACTCAAACTAATTCAACTCTACCATTTGTTTTTCGCGGAATTCCTGATGTCCTAAATTTTTTGGATGATTTAAAAGGAGGGAAAATAATTGTAACACCTGCCCCTACATCTGTTTCTTTTAAAAGTTATTTTGCTTCGGTGTGTAGTAGCTATCCAAATTCCTGCAAACTGTTTTCTACTAAATTCAACGCTGTTGATACAAATGCTGTTCCAAGAGGAACAATATTGGCATGGAATCCACCAGTGCAAAATGTAAGAACAATTAACGGTCAAACAATAATAGTTCCGCCTGTTGGTGGTTGGTCAATATGCGATGATAGAACCCATCAACTTAATCCAAGAGTCCCTGACCTTTCTGATAGATTTTTATATGGCACAAGCGACCCAACTCAAATTGACAAAACAAGGTGGAAGTTCAACTCATGGACATCCGATAACTATGGGACCGCCAGAGGCAATTCAAGATGCTAATCATTGGTTGGCAGGTGATAGAGCTTTTGGGATTGTAGAGGCTTCTAATATTCCGAGATATTATAGAGTAGTTTATATTATCAAGTTATAGTAGTTACCATGAACAAACAACGTACGAACTTCAAACAGTTGTGCTTCGACCGAACAGCAAGGCAGCGCATAACATGCAGATTAAAAGAAATAAAAAAAAGAAGGGCTTTGAGAGGTAAACAAAGAGTTGAGCTTCTAACAAACAGTGTAGGTAAACGAACAGTTGTGCTTCTAAACCCTTCTTTTTTACTTCTTTAATCCCTTCTTCGTTACCTGCAAGCTTATTAGCACCCTGCAAACTTGAAACTTTTGTGCTTTGAACGAACAGTTTTCTAATACATGGACAACAACCGACACCGCTTTGAACGAACAAGCAACCGCAAAAAATAAATAATTAAAAAACCGCCAACGCACAAAAAAATAATTTGAATTTCTATGCCAACGCACAAAACACACTTTCATTTTTTTTTTGCCACCCACAAAAAAGCCCACCCGAAAAAAAAATGAAAGAGTGTTTTTTCCCAACGCTTTGTTTCACCGTTCTTCGTAGAAAATGATTGCTTAAAAATTTACCTTTGACAAATAAATATGAGAATGAAATCAAACAGAGATATAGAATCATTCATTAAAGAATTTGTCAAAGATTTGGCAGAGAACAATGTTGCAGTTTTTGCAGGTGCTGGAATGTCAAAGTCAGCAGGGTTTGTCAACTGGGCAGATTTGTTGCGAGACATTGCGACTGAATTAGGGTTAAGCGTTGACAAGGAACACGATTTAATTTCGCTTGCACAGTATCATGTAAATGAAAACAGAGGTAAAGCAAGAATCAATAAAAAAATCTTGAAAATTTGCACAAGAAGCAGAAGCAACAGAGAACCATAAAATCTTAGCCCGACTTCCAGTAATAACTTTTTGGACAACGAACTATGATACTCTCATTGAAGATTCTTTAAAAGCGGCAAACAAAGTAGTTGACATTAAACACCAAGTAAAACAGTTAGCGAACACAAGACCGAAAAGAGATGTAGTAATTTATAAAATGCACGGAGATGTTCACCACCCTGCTGATGCTATCATTACAAAGGAACAATATGAATCTTATTACAAAACTCATGAATCATTTGTTACTACTTTAAGCGGAGACCTAATTTCAAAAACTTTTCTTTTCATTGGGTTCAGTTTCACTGACCCCAATCTTGATTATGTTTTGAGCAGATTAAATATTCAATTCGGAGAGGACAGCAGACAACATTATTGCTTCATCAAGAAACAAAGCAAAGGCAAAGACGATGAAGAAATTTTCAAATACAATTTGAGAAAGCAAGAGTTAATGATTAACGACTTGATGCGGTATAAAATAAAAGCCATTTTAGTTGAGGAGTATTCAGACATCACAGAAATTTTAAAAGAAATAGAAAGACGATACAGAAAGAAAACCGTTTTCATTTCAGGTAGTGCAGAAGAATATGGAGCATGGAATAGAAATGAAGCACAAAGTTTTATTCACTCATTAAGTAGAGGTATTGTTTCGGCAGATTTTAGAATTGTAAATGGTTTTGGTTGGGGAGTTGGTAGTGCTGTTATCAATGGTGCGTTAGAAGCAGTTTACGAAAGACCCGACAGGTATTCAGAAGACCAACTAATCATGAGACCGTTTCCACAATTTGAAACAGGCGAAAAAAAATTGCCTGACCTTTGGGAAGAATACAGACAAAGAATGATTTCATTGGCTGGCATTGCAGTATTTATCTTCGGAAACAAAAATGATGGAAAAGGAAATATCATTTCAGCAAACGGAGTAAAGAGAGAATTTGAAATTGCAATTTCGCAAGGACTAATTCCTATTCCAATTGCAGCAACAGGATATGTCACACGAGAAATTTTTGATGAAATATTAAAAGCACCTGAAAAATTTTATGAAGGAATGGACTGGATAATTCCAATCATTAAAGAATTAGCTTCTGACAAATTACCAGCACAGGAAATAATTAAAAGAGTAATCACAATAATTCAAACAATAAATAAATAACACTATGGCAAGAAGAGCATTCTTTAGCTTCCACTACGAAAACGATGTGTGGAGAGCAAATGTTGTAAGAAACAGTTGGGTCACAAAACCTGGTAGCGAAGCAGCGGGATTTGTTGATGCAGCAGATTTTGAAGAAGTAAAAAAAGAGGAGATGGTGCAATCAAACGATGGATTGAAAAACAGTTGGATGGAACTTCTGTAACGGTAGTTCTCATTGGCTCTCAAACAAACCAGCGTGAGTATGTAAAATTTGAACTTTCTAAAAGCTATGAAAAAGGGAATGGTCTTTTAGGAATCTACATTCACCAAATAAAAGATAGAAACGGAAATACTTCTGCAAAAGGGTCAAATCATTTTGGCGAAATTGGTAAAGACAGAAGTGGCAATCCAGTTTATTTTAGTTCAGCTTACAAAACCTATGATTGGGTTGACAATGACGGTTACAATAATTTAGGCGATTGGATAAAACAAGCAGCAGCCGATGCTGGCAAATAAATAATCATGACGATTACAGAGTTAAAGCAAGTATACGAAAATAGATTACCTCTTTTCAAGAGAGTAATTGAAAATTCTATTGAAGCTATTGAACTCTTTTTAGATGAACATAAAATTTTACACTTAGGAGTTTCAGGAAGAATCAAAACATTTGAATCATTCTTTGAAAAGGTTGAAAGGAAAAAGTATTCAGAACCGTTTGAACAAAACGAAGATTTTTGTGGAATTAGAATAATCGTTTTTTACCCAAAAGATATTGAAGCTATTCAAGAAATAATTGACACTGAATTTGACTTACAAGATTCATTTGACAAAATTGACGACCTTGAAATAAATGAGTTTGGTTACAGGTCAAAGCACTCAATCGTTAAAATAAAAACGAATGGTTGGCATCACCCAACTATAGAAAATTAGAAGGTCTGAAAATTGAAATTCAAGTAAGAACTATTTTGATGCATGCTTGGGCTGAAATAGAACACAAACTTGCTTACAAGAATGAAAATCAAATTTCAAAGGAAGTGAAAAGACAGTTGGCTATTATCAGTGCTCAATTGGAGGGAACTGATAAGCAGTTTCAATTATTAAAAGACAGCATTGAAAACTATAAAGACGAAATCAAACTCCAAGTTGAAATTAGTGATAAGGTTTCTAACAAAATGGAATTGAATTTTGATAGTGTTACCGCTTTGCTTGATTATTACTTTCCCGATTTTCCAAACAACCAAAAGTCAGCAACGAGTGTTTTAGACCGTTTGGTTAGCAGTAATTATACTTTGGAACGAGTTGAAGAATTATTAAAAAAATCAGACCTTTCGTTTTGAGATTAACAGTGAAATTTTCCCAAGAAAGAACTTCGCCTTACACAGAACTATTCTTGATTATGATAGATATTTTTGATTCATACGATTCCAGTTCCACTGTCATATATTCAGAATCAAGAATGAAGGTAGTTGAAAAATTCAAGGAACAAATTTCTGCATCAAACAATAAATAGAAAGAGTAAATGGCAAGGTTTGTATTTTTTAGTTTCGCTTATGACGATGTGAAGAACTTCAAAGTAAATGTTGTTCGGCACAGTTGGTTAATTAATAAAAGTGAAGAAACTTTTACTGATGGTTCTATTTGGGAAAAAGAAAAAACCAAAGGAGTAACTGCAATAATGAAACTTATTGAGAACGGTTTGAATAAAACATCTGTAACAGCAATTCTCATTGGCGAAGAAACTGCAAACAGGCGTTGGGTGAATTATGAAATCATAAAAAGTTTTGACAGGGGAAACGGAATTTTAGGAATTCACATAAACAGAATAAGAGGTAAGCACCAAGCAATTTCAGCAAGAGGACAAAATCCACTTGACCGGCTTTCATTTCAAATTTCAGAATATGGAAAGAAAATTCGCTTTTACGAATTGATAAATCGCAAGTGGGTTGTTTACGCTGACCTACCAGAAATAAACAATAAGAAATCAAATACACTTTACTTTGAGAATAGTTTTTGGAGAGGCAATGACTTTGGAAAGTCCTTTCGTTTTTCTGAAAAATTCAGCACTTATTGTTGGATAATGGATGATGGACACAATGAGTTTTCTTCATGGGTAGAGGAAGCGGCAGAGGAAGCAGGACGATAACTATAAAACACTAACAAGTAAAATACTATCTGAATAATGCCTGACATTACACCAATTAAAAACAAACAAGATTTAGGAATTGCAAGACCGCAGTGGGTTAGGATAATGGTCTTTCAATTAGAAACTACTTTATCAGACTGGAAAAAGGAAAATGGATTGTATTATCCAAATAATATTGAAAAGTTCAAGACGATAATAAAATCTGTTTTGAAAAAAGCAGAAACCGAAAAAGTAAATCTCCTTGTGTTTCCTGAATTGTCAATACCCAAAGAGTGTATCAAAACAATAAAAGAATGGTCAAACAAAAACGAGATAATAATTATTGCAGGAAGTCATCAATGATAAAGACAATAAAAAACAAAACCATTTCCAAATGTCCCGTCATATTCAAAAATCAAGTTTTCTACACTGAAAAAATAAACCCTACCAGCAGAAAGAAGTTCTTTGCCAAACCAGGACTAGTCAAGGACAAGGTGTTTATGTTTTGAAAACTCCCCTATTGGCAACTTTGCAGTTTTGATTTGCTCTGACAATTTAATGATACCAGCCAAGGATTTAATTAAGAGTGAGAAATTAGATTTTTGGATTGTTCCTTCATTTCAAAAAGATTCAGACTGGCATTACAGGAGGATGACATCAGATGTTGAAGACACACGACATTCCCGATATATCATTTATGCAAATAACAAACTTGATGGT